>CALOCH010000026.1:0-237729 GCA_942491615.1 uncultured Gammaproteobacteria bacterium | reverse complement strand
GGATGAAAATAATGCGTCAATTTCTAGTGATGTCTTAGATAAGAACCAATCCATGCTTGAAGGGGGACAATGGGGCGCAGGGCGTTTATATGTACGTCCAGAAGGTAAACATAATGTTATTGAGTTGGTTGAATTTAACCCCATGCAATCAGGAAAAGTGAATTTAGCTAATTTAGTCAAAGCACGGCAGGAATTTAGTACCCGTGAATGGATTTATTTATTACTGCGAACGATGGGCTATGAGCCTTTTTCTATTCTGAGGAGGCACAAGAACATTTGTTATTACGTTTATTACCGATTGTGCAAAATAATCTAAATATGATGGAGCTTGCCCCTAAAAGCACGGGGAAGTCATTTATTTATGACAACCTTAGTCGTTATGTCAATTTACACAGTGGCACAATCAGTCGAGCGCAGTTATTTAAAAATTTAAGAACCCAAGAACTAGGATTCTTGGGTAATCAGCATGATTTATTAGTCTTGGATGAGGTGCAAAATTTTACAGGGGCGGATGAGATTCATGCCAAGTTTAAAGAGTATTTAGAATCGGGACGTTATTCCACAGGACAGGAAAAATAAGCAGTGAATGTGGCTTAATGGTGTTGGCGAATATTAGTTTATATGAGGGTACACCGAAACGTAGTGATTATATTCGTCAATTGCCTGATATGTTTCATGACAGTGCGTTAATAGATAGGTTTCACGGCATTATTGCGGGTTAGAAGATTCCACGTTTTAGCACGGAGAGTGCGGCACAAGGTTTAGGCATTAAAGCGGATGTATTTGGTGAGTATTTGCATCAATTACGTACGGTTAGCCAGGTGGAGTTTCCTTTTGGTAATGTACCGCATTTAACCGGTGATAGTAGAGATGTTAAAGCGGTTAAGCGTTTGGCGGCGGGCTTATCCAAGTTGTTATTGTTAAATCCTGATGATGCTGATTATGAAGCTTATGTGCTAAATCCTGCGAAAGCGTTAAGAACGCGAGTGTGGACGCAGTTAGCCGAGTTAGATCCGCATGAGTTTAGTGCGGGGTTGAAGGTGAGTTTGTAAATATGAGTGTTCAAGAACAAGTTTTAGAAAAAGAAAGTTTATCTAAGTGCATTCGACAATCTTTAATTATTCCTGATTGGCTTAATTACACTTCTGGAGATTTCGCGCATCAAGGTAAGGCAATTGATGCGTGGATTGATAATGATGGGCAAGGGATATTAGCCATTGTGACGGGAGGAGGAAAAACATTAACCGCTTTAGTTGCCGCTTCGCTTATTGCTGCAAAAGAAGAGTGTTTATTAGTTGTTATTGCCGTGCCTACTATCGCTTTACTTAATCAGTGGGCAGATGATGTTAAGGCGTTTAGTGTTGAACCATTAAAAACTCAAGGCAAACAGTTAGGTCAACAAGTAACTTCAGGATTACGTCGATTACGCTTAAAAAGTGCTAAATGCGAAGTGATGATTGTGACTCACGAGGCATTGAAGTCTGAAAACATGCTCCGACTTTTGGATAAAGCCGAAAAGTGCACACCGTTAATGTTGATTGGGGATGAGGTTCATAATTTAGGGAGTATTGGGTTTCAAAATGTGGCTCCAGATGTTTTTAAATATCGTTTAGGACTTTCGGCAACCTTTAAGAGGCAGTTTGACCAAGAAGGAACGCAGTTTTTATTGGATTATTTTTTGGATCCGTTGTTTTTGAATTTGGTTTAGACGAGGCTATCGGTGTTTGTTTAGTTCCCTTTGATTACTTTGTGCATCAAGTCACACTAGATGAGTATGAGGAGGAGGTATGGGCAGAATTAACCATTAAAATAAAAAGACTAAGCTATGCAGCAGAGTTAGCTAATGGTTCTCATGAGAAAGAATTATGGCAGGCGTTATGCATTAAACGTAGAAAAATTGTTGAAAGTGCTGCAGCTAAGGTATCCGTTTTAGCTTCAATTTTCAGTAAGATGGAACTTACTAGAACGCTTGTTTTTTGTACTGATAAAGATCCCAAGCAGCTTAATCAGGTGAATTCTTTACTTAACAATAAACGGATAAATTTTCATCAGATGACTGCGGAAGAAACAGCAAATAAAAAGCAATTAGCTCATTTGATTCAAAGCTTTGATAGTGGCGAATTAAAGGTTTTAACGTCTAAGAGTGTTTTAGATGAAGGTTTTAATATACCGCAAACAGAAACGGCTTTTTTACTGGCGAGTAATACGGTTAAGAGGCAATGGGTGCAACGATTAGGCCGTGTTTTAAGGCAGTCACCAAAAACGCATAAGCAAAAAGCGGTTATTCATGATTTTGTTGTGATGCCTTCAGTTAATAATGACAGCATAGATTTGGATTTAAAGGGTTTGATTAAGTCAGAATTACAACGTGTACAGTTTTTTGATTCGCTTTGTCAAAATGGCTTGGAACAAAATGGAACAGCAGATGTAGTAGAGCAATTATTGGAGTTATTGGAGACCTAATGAGTATAAATTATAAGCGAATGTCTGATTTGATTGAGCAGGAAGTTAATAAATTACCTGATTTATCTACTAGCCAATGTGAAAGGCTAAAAAAATTAATGGATAAAATTTATTTGATGGAGTCAACTCAATCGTCAAGCGGACAGAGTTTGATTGAAGAGATCATGTCAGAAATGAGCCTTGTTGCTGATTTATGGAAAGCAGAGGGTAATTAATGAAGTTAATTCATGCACATATAAAAAACTTTAGATTATTAAAAGATTTACAACTAGATTTTTCAACGGATGAGGATAAACCGCTTACTGTTATTCGTGCAGCGAATGAAACGGGAAAAACCACCTCAGAAACGGCTTTAATTTGGGGGCTTTATGGTTCTTTATCAGCCCTTCCTAATAAGGGTGCTAAATACCTTGTACCCTTCTGATGCGTTAGCTAATAAGGAGCGTAAAGTTGAAATTTCATATGAAAATGAATATGAAACACAGCGCGTTGTATCGGTGGGTAAAGGGAGACAAATAGTTAAACAAGTGCGTTATCGATTATTAAGAAGCTGCATTGAATATCCATCAACTTCCGAATATGTTAAACGTGAATCTGAGATGGTGAGTTTGTATAAGGTAACCCCCGAAGGATCTAATAGAGTTCCTGATTCACAAATAAAAGGAGTTATTGAAGAGACTATTCCTGAAGCATTAAAAGATGTTTATTTTACTGATGGCGATAGTGCTATGTCTTTTATTGAAGCTGCGGCTACTCAGGGTGCAAAGCGTAAACGTGTTAAGGATGCTATTGAGGCTTTGCTAGGACTTTCAGTGTTAGAGCAAACGGCTAAACATATAGATTCTGCAACAAGAAAATTTCAGTCTAAGATTGATAATACAGATTATGCAGAGAAATCTGAAAAAATAAATGACCAGCTTGATGGTTATAGTGAAGATATAGACGAATGGAGTGAAGAACTAAAAAATATAGGGAAAACGAAATAACTGATGGAGAAAAAAAACTAGGTGATGCAGAAAAAAAGATAGAAGATATTTTAAAGTTAGGCGACAAAGAAAAACTGGTTAGAGAAATACAAGGTTACAAAAAATATTACGCGTAGTCAAGACACTGCAGATAGGGCCTTAAAAGATTTGTCATCAATAATGAGAAATCCCAATATGAGTGCTTCAATGATTATGAAGCCCGCTAATAAAGGCCTAGAAATTCTTAATAAATAAAGTCAAAGTAAGCAATTACCTAAAGTTAACATACCTATTCTTGAAGAGTTACTGGATCGAACGAATTGTTTTTGTGGGGCAGATTTATCTGAACAGACAGCAGAGGGTCAAAAACGACATCAGTCTATCGAAGCGGCTATTGAAAAAAGTCGTAGCTCTGATGCACTTCAGGAATCTGCATCTAGTCTTTTTTATGGCGTTAGAAGTGAGCCTTTTGATACTTCAGTTAGGCAGAAATGGATAATAAAATATAGTGCTGCGTGTGAAAATTATGAGCAAAGTTTAGTTTCTGTTGGTGATTTAGAGCAGAGGCTACAAGAAAAGGAAAAGGAAAAAGATAAAATTAATGATGAACAGTTACAGGCTCTTAGGCAGCAAGAGCAGACTTTAAAAAGTAAGTTGAATAGAGCGCGAGTTGACATAGGTGGGCTTGAAAGAAACATAAGTACGGCTAAAGAGCGAATTTCAGATTTAAAAAGAGAGCAACAAGTCGTTGAAGGTAAACTAAATACAAATGATACCTCAACTGATAAATTAAAGCTTTCACGTTTAACTAAATCAGTTTTTGAAAATATATTTGATTTTTTGAGAAAAAATGAAGTTAAACGTGTGAGTGATGAAATGAATCGTATTTTTTTAGATATGATTGGTGCAGACCCAGAAGTAAATAAATTAGCAACAATTACTAAAGCAGAATTGACAGAAGAATTTGATATTTTAGTCTATGGATCAAATGGACATAAGCTTAATCCTGATCAAGATTTGAATGGTGCATCAAGAAGGGCAATTACCCTCGCCTTTATCTTAGCTTTAACAAAGGTCAGCGAAGTTAAAGCGCCTAATGTCATTGATACACCATTAGGTATGATGTCTGGTTATGTAAAGCAATCGGTTTTAAATAAAACACTTGAGGAAGGTTCGCAAATTATTTTGTTTCTAACGCATGATGAAATACAAGGCGTAGAAAGTATACTTGATAACAAAGCAGGCATAATTTACACGCTCACCAATCCAGCACATTCAAAAATGTTGGTTAATCCATCGACAGCAATAGATATTGGGGTTGTCCGTTGTTCCTGTAATCACCGTGAATCTTGTGTAGTCTGTGCTAGAAAAAATATTGACGAGGTAGGGAATTAATCATGAGTAATAATCCATTTACAGCATTCTCGATCGATATACCTAAGAAGTATCAAGAGGCTATTAAAAAATATTGTAAGACAGGTGAGGCAAGGGAGGGGAAACAAGAAAAATGGAATCCTGAGTTTACACCTTTTGAAAGACAGGTAGACTTCTGGTTCATGGCATTTTTAATTGCGGTTAATAAAGAATTAGAACCTATTAAAGGGACAGATACTTATACGCCAATTTCTGGTGAAATCTTATCTCGCGACCCTAAACGAGCAGATTTCATGCGCTTAGTTGTTTTAGGTATAACAGAAGATTTTGATATTTTGGCCGATAATAAAGCGATATTTAATTATTGCATAGGCTTAGCAAATGCAGGGATTCCTTATCTAATTCAGATATTAGAGGATCCGGATGATCGTCCTTTGTGGGCTATTTTGGGTGAATTAGAATTATTGACTAAATCATAAGACGCATTGACATAAGGTGTTTCTCGTTCCCAATCTGTAGCTTAGAAGCGAGTTAAAGCTCCAGATTGGGAATGGGTCAACGTTGTTATTGTTCTGCAAGTGTCCTTAGTCGCCTAACTTCAGTACAAATAATTCCTCCCGCCTGATTTATCTCTTGCTCTGTTGTATACCGCCCAAAGCTAAATCTTACCGCAGAGTAAAGTCTTTCGCTTTCAATCCCCATAGCCCTTAAAACATAAGAGGCTTCAATGGCGCCTGAATTACAGGCGGAGCTAGAAGAAATGGCGATTTTATCTCTCAGGGCAATAATTAATGTATCTGATCCGACATTATTGAAGCTAATGTTAATAATATTGGGTAATGAGGATTTAGTACTGCTATTAAGTACGATGCTGCCAAGATTTTCTAATTGTTCTAAGAATACGTGGTGTAATGATTTTATATGTTGAGTATCTTTATTTAATCGATCATTAGCTAATTTAAACGCTTTAGCCATGCCCGCAATTTGATGCGTTGCTAAAGTGCCTGGACGTAGTCCGTATTCTTGACCACCGCCGTGTATTAACGGTTGTAAGTGCATTTTTGCGTGGTTACGGATAAATAAACAACCGATGCCTTTAGGGCCGTAAAATTTATGCGCAGAGAGTGACAATAAATCTATCGGTAATTGGCTTAGATCAATCGCTATTTTTCCTGCGCTTTGCGCGGCATCCACATGTAATAAAACGTTATTTTTGGTAGTGAGCTTTGCAATGGCAGCAATATCTTGTATCACACCTGTTTCATTGTTCACCTGCATGATGGAAACTAATAAGGTGGCTTCTGTAATGGCATTTTTTAGTTGTTCAATACTAATCAGGCCATTCATATCAGGCTTTAAGTAAGTCACATTAAAACCTTCTTTTTCTAATTGTTTGCAGGTATCTAAAACAGCTTTATGCTCTGTGGCAACGGTAATAATATGCTTGCCGTGATCTCGCCTGCTATAAGCGATTCCTTTAATAGCAATGTTGTTGGACTCAGTTGCACCGGAAGTAAATATCAGTTCTTTTGCTTTGCAATGAAGGTAGCTGGCCATCGTTGATCGTGCATTTTCAATGGCTATTTCTGCTTGTTCACCAAAACAGTGCTGTATTGATGAGGGGTTGGCAAAAATCCCATCGGCAGTAAGATGTTGCATCATGCATTCTGCAACTTCAGGTGCAACGGGTGTAGTGGCGGCGTAGTCGAGATAGATTGGATTATTCAAGGGAGGGCTCTTAATTTCTTTTGTTCAGGCATTAGTTTGCATCTGATATATTCTTACTTGCAAAGCTTTTATCTATAGTTGATAGTGGCATAAATAGATTATCTAGCTGTTCAGGTAAGGATAAAAAGCCAAATTGCTGATAATAGGTTTTTGCTTGCTTATGTTTGGCATCAACAAATAACCCAGCAAGCCCCATTATTTTGCTTACATTTAAGGTTTTTTGCATTGCATCAATCAATAATGTTTCGCCATACCCTTTTCTTTGCTGATCAATAGAAACAGCTAATTTTACCAATTTGGCGGCAGGAATTCTGCCAGGGTATTTCTTTTTCCATTGGTGAGGAATGTCTTCAGTTAGCACTTCACACATGCCGAGGCTCATGTAGGCGATAATTTCTGTCGGTTGTTCTGTATCAATAAGAACAAAGGTTTTAGATAGGCCTTTATCCATGTGTTGATGCGCTATTTTTTGCAAAAAATGATTTAATGCTTGGGTGCCGCAATCAAATTCAGTTCTATTATGTACTTTAGTTAGCGGCTCAATGTTGATAGTTGAACTCACTGAATGTTGGCTCGGTAATTTGTAACTGCATTTTTTAGTTTTGTATTTGGCTCTGGTGGGTTTTCCAGTATATCAAAAAAGAGCTGAGTATCTTTATTGCTAAGGTGTATTATTTTGTCTTTTTCAATGATGCTTTCTGCTTTTTCAAGGGCTGATTGCACTAAAAACTGATTGAGTGTTGCTCCTGTTAAGTCAGCAGCAGTTATCAGTGTTTCTTTGATTTGTTCACTTACTCTTGCGGTAATACGCTCATTATTGATGGTGGACATGGTATCTTTCTTTTAAGTTTGGTGACAAATTGACACCTTAAGTAAATTGTAATTTTTTGTCAATGCTTTTAATGAAAAGAAGGCAGAATCTGCTTTTGGTTTGAATGCTCTTGAGTTTTAGCTTTTGACGCTCTTAATGGATTCTTGAAAAAATCACTTTAAACCTTGTAAATATGGATTCAAAATCCATATTTACAAGGTTAATTACTTTTGGCATAAAAGCGAAAGCCTTTAATTTCCATTTGATTATTATCTAAGATAGTTTTTAACGTATCGAGCTTGATACCATAACGATTATTTGCCGGTAAAAACAGAGCGATTTTTTTATCGAAGCTGACTTGTTTTTTGTAGTTAGGGTAATCTTCAGTGAGATAATGCGATTTAAAGTATAAGGGTTGCTGCGCGTATTCTTCTACATAATCAAAATAATCGACAGATTGCTGCGCTAATTTGACTTTAATGCGCTCTTTTAATAAGGGTAGCGGTGAATCATTAAAATCTTCATAACCCATAAAGGATACCTTACCTGAATGGAAGTGAATCTTTACTAATTGGATGTCATCCAGTTCTCCATAAAGCTGAACGCCACAACCGACATAAACGCGCAGCACAGCAGGTAATAGGTCAATAAAGTCTTTATGAAAGGTCAGCGAATGATTGGCTAGCAAGCTGCAGGCGGGCAGGATGTGTTGTGCGGCTAAGCTTGTCTCTGTGATCAGTTCGGTATTCGCCACAGAAAATAATAATTCACGAGCGATTTCAATGGCGTTATTGTAATTACCAAAAAAGGCTTTGACATCAAGTTGTAATTGATCAGGCAATTGCGTGTACGGTTTACGTTTATCAAATTGAGATAAGGCAAAATAAACCAATAAATCTTCTTTACGATACTGTTCAGCTTGTACAAAATCATTATCTTCAAACAGGCTATCGAGCAGGGTAAAGGTTTTATGGTGCGAGCCAACGAGTTCTTTGATTTTATCTGTATCAGAAAATTCATCATTGGCTGGAATGCGCCCTAAAATTAGGCAGGTATTCCAAAAGTCTTTAAAAAGTGCTTCGTGCTCAACATATACCAACTCAAACTTTTCTTTACTGCTGGTCGGTCGAGTGGTGATTTGTTTCCAGTTGTGATGACGTTTCTGCCTGTCTGCTAAAAATAACTGCTCTTCTAATTTGTCTTTAAAGACAAAGAAAATACCAGGGCCAACCGCAATGGCATTTTCATCGAGGGTATTTTCAATAAAGCCTTGTAATTCAGATTGCGAATAATATTTCTGGAAAGTATTGAGTGAGGTAATTACTCCATCTTTATAAGGTGTAAATTTCTGGATATGCGCTTCGCCGGCAATCATCGCTGAAACCACTAATAGTTTTTGCGCGAGCTCAAAAGCAAGATGAATGGCTTCGATACGTTCTTCACGATCTTCAATAACATTAATAACAAAACCTATATTAACTAAATCGCAAGGAAAGCGATCTACTTCGGGGCGGTGCTTGGGGTCCCAGCCAGCCGCATCAATGCCGTGCGCTTCGAGTTCTTTTAAATCATCACCTAAGCCGCAGCCATAATCAAAGACGGTATATTCACCGTTTAAGTAGCTGTGTTTTGCTAAAGCTTTCATGGGGGCAGACAATGATTGGCGCTGTATGGCTGTTTTATGACGGTCAATCTTGTTGTCTGGTGTTGCTGCACTTATCACGGCACTTAATCGAAATAAGCGCCCATCCACTAATTCATAGCCATGTTGATGAATAACGCGTTCCCAGGATTTTTTAAAGCCTATGATACGACTGTTCTCATAGAGTCCAGCAGTTTCGCCTTCTTCGGTGATACTAACAAATTCTGCATAATGTTCATCTTCAGGGCTGATAAACAGTTCTTTGCGATGCAGTATAGGCGCATTTTCAGTTGCAGTGTAATTTGCGATTTTCTGGGTTTTATTGTCTAAATCAACAGTAATACTATTGTGTAAGGCTGGATAAGAGTCTTCATAAAACTGAGGATAATTTAGATAAGAAAGACGAAATTGTTGGGTATGTAGCTTAATAATATTCCAATCGCTTGCAGGGATTTTCAATGCATTAGCAATCAAGATAATAAAGTCTTTTAATTCCGGTGGTATTTCATGAAATGCACTGATATGTAAATAGCGAGCATTACCTACTAATTTACCGAGCTTAACCGATTTAATCAGTTGATTGAATTGTACTGCGTCCATAAACCTTGCTCTTTAAGGAAAAATTGCTCTTTCTTAATGTTTTTCAGTATGCGCTGCTCTGTTATTGCTTGTTCTAAGAGGGTAATAGCATAACTGTTTTCAGGCAGCAATTCGGTTCTGTCGCAAAGTTTAGCAAAATCAGAGACAATGACCTATTTTTAGAGATTAAAATAGCAAAGCTAGGCGTAACAGTTGATCATGCAACGCTTTATGGCTGGGTTATTGGCTATTCACCGGTTATTGAGTTAAAAGCTAAATCTCAGAAACGAGGAGCAAGTCAATCCTGGCGCATGGATGAGACTTATATCAAAGTTAAAAGACAATGGGTGTATTTATACAGAGCCGTTGATAAGCAGATACGCTTGACTTTATACTCTCTAAGCGGCGTGATGAAGAAGCTGCAACGGCCTTTTTAAACAGGTGATTAACCAAAGTGGATTTCCTGATAAAGTCGTGATGGTTAAAAATAATACACGGCAGTGTCTTTATAATGCTTTGCGTGCTAGAGGCAAGTAGAAAGCGAGGCGTCATAAACATCCCACAGCAGGTTCCACTGGATAACCAAAGTGGTAAAATATCTATTATATTAGGCATAAATGGCTTTGATGCGGTGAAAAATTCAAGAGTGGAAGTGCCATATCTTGGTTGCTACACTTGGGTTAATTATGGTTGTTGTGGTTACTGCAGCTTCGGTTCAAGAACGGGAGGTGAAACTTTTATTCAAATCATTTACAGGTAGTTGTAAAAAATACGCCGTACTTGGGTTGATAGTGGTTATCGTAGTATCAATATGATGGAATGCGTAGCGCAATGCGTTCATATTGTTTTACAAACCATTTTTCGCTCGAACGATACGCAAGGATTTAGATTATTACTACGTCGCCAGGTCATTGAAACAACCTTTGCCTGGCTTTATTGCTACCGCCGATAGAGTAAAGATTACGAAGTGCTAACCGACCCTAACGCAGCTTTTCTTCACATTGCGATGATAAATCTGATGTTGGGGCGGCTTAAAATCTGATTCGTAGAACTTTTAAAATACGCGCTGAGGTACCAATCACCTTTTTAGTGGAATATGCCTTAGCCAAAATCAAATTGAACAAGGAAGAACAATGGATCGTTTCGACAGGATATACCGGCTACACGGACTGCTTAGTGCGCACCGCACACCCGTTGCACTTAAACAAATCATGGAGCAGCTAGAATGCTCTAAATCTACAGCTGATCGCAGTATCGAAACCCTACGCGATTACCTCAATGCCCCGCTGGAATATAGCCGTGAAGCTAATGGCTATTTTTATAATCAGCAATCGCTCAACAAACCTTATGAATTACCGGGTCTCTGGTTTAATAGTGAAGAATTACATGGTTTATTAATTTGTCAGCAAATACTGCACAATATTAGCCCTGGCATACTCAGCGAGCAAATCGAAGCATCGCAGCAACGAATCAATGAAATGCTCAGCAAAGAAAATAGCCCCCAACCGGTGATCGCCGACAAAATTCAATTTAGCACTCCAGGACGGCGGCTCAAAGACGATAGCTGTTTTAAACGGCTCACAAGTGCACTTTTTAGCCAGCAACAGATACATATCCAATACCATGCTCGAGGCAACGATGGCGAACAAAGCGAACGTAAAATCTCCGCACAAAAACTCATTTATTACCGTGATAACTGGTACTTAGTCGCCCATTGTCATGCGCGCAACCAACTGCGTATTTTTTCCGTTGATAGTGTCCACTCAGCAAAAACACTGGATAAAATAGCGCTACAAATCCCAGAAAACCAACTACAAAACTTCCTCAATTCAGCCTACGGTATTTTTAGCGGAAAAGCCAAATATACCGCCGAATTAGTCTTCAGTAAAAAACGTGCCAACTGGGTCGCGGATGAACTTTGGCATCCAGATCAGCAAGGGCAGCACTTAGACAAAGGCCAGTACCAACTTAGCATTCCCTTTAGCGACAGCCGCGAGTTAATTATGGATATTCTCAAGCATGGCGCAGAAGTCGAAGTGCTTGCACCGCAATTTTTAAGAGACGCTGTTGAAGAAGAAATAAATAAAATGCAAAAAAAATATCACTGCCTCACCAAATGAGGCAGTGGGTGTGGATAATGAAAACCAACCAAAGTTTATTGCAAGGAATGAGTAATGACAGAAGCATTGTATTACCGATATTGGGGCAAAGCAAAAGCTGATGAAGGCAGTCAGGCGGCTTATCATTTGTTGCCTTATCATTGTTTGGATGTAGTGGCTGTCGCGGATATTTGGTTACAAAAATCTGCTGTGCTTTTAAATCAAATTTCTCATCAAACAGGGCTAAGCACAGAGCAATCTAAATCCATTGTCTTATTCTTTATTGCATTGCATGACTTAGGCAAGTTTGATGCGAGGTTTCAAAACTTTGTTCCTGAGTTGCGAATTAAGCTACAAGACGATGACTATGAAGTAGATAATGAAGCCTATCAACATGGTTCATACGGCTATTATTATTTTTCAGAAGAATTTTGTGATTCTGACAATATGAAAGCGGTTGCAGGCCATCATGGATTTTGTGATGAATCTATACGTTTTATGGAGCCTGATGCTGATGAAGAACTCATAGATATGGATCGGCAAGCCCGCTATCAATGGATAGCATTTTGTTTAGACTGGTTTAATCTGGATGAAATTCCACAAATAGATGAAATAAGCATGTTGGCTGGCTTGTGTAGTGTCTCAGATTGGGTGGGTTCATCCATCACTAATTTTACTCAAGATCAAACTATTGATCTGAAGCGTTACTATCAAGAGGCGTTACCTAGAGCCGAAAAAGCATTGCAAGAAACCGGTATGTTAGCGCTCATTCAGGGTGCAGGTTTTGATTATTTATTTCCTCAATATCAGCCACGAGGAATTCAATGTTTATTAGCTGGTTTACCGATTGAAACAGGATTGACAATCGTTGAATCGGATACAGGTTCAGGCAAAACAGAATTTGCCTTAGCCTATGCTTCAGTATTAATACAAAACGGCTTGGCTGATGGTGTTGTGTTTGGTTTGCCAACACAGGCAACGGAGAATGGCTTATTTGACCGCATTGGAAATGCGGCTGAAAAGTTATTTCCTGATAGTTCCGTGACGTTAGCGCACAGTAAAGCTAAATATCTGATTCCTGATGAAAACGGTTTTTTACATCAATCCAGCAAACGTGCATTTTTAGGATCTATGTCGGTGGCAACGGTTGATCAGATTTTGATGGGCGTTTTAGGTATTAAACATCAGTTTGTGCGTTCCTTTGGCACGCGAAAATCAGTCTTAATCCTGGATGAAATTCATAGCTTTGACGCTTATATGTATGGGCTGATTGAAAAAGTATTAAAAGGACAGCATGAAGCCTATTCCAGCGTTATCTTGTTATCTGCTACCTTGCCAATTCATTTAAAAAGGCAATTGCTTGATAGCTATCAGGGCGAGGCAAATAATGATGCATATCCATTAATCACGCATGTCGATTTACAAGGACAAACAACGAGCTATGAAGTAAAGGAATCGCCTGAAGAAAAAGAGGTGCAAAATAAAGTATGGATAAGCCCTGATCAAATACCCGATAAACAGCAATGTCAGCAATTAATTGATTGGGCTGAAGCAGGGGCAATGGTCGGTTTAATTTGTAATACCGTACACGATGCTCAATTAATTTATTCCATGCTGGCAGAGCAAACGAACATTAAAATCGATTTGTTTCACGC
The DNA here is from genome assembly GCA_942491615.1 of uncultured Gammaproteobacteria bacterium. Lineage (GTDB taxonomy): Bacteria > Pseudomonadota > Gammaproteobacteria > Methylococcales > Methylomonadaceae > Methyloprofundus. The sequence continues at coordinate 224,413 of CALOCH010000026.1, read as the reverse complement.
ACGATACACCATAGAAGATCGCCTACGCATAGAAAAGTATGTTTTAAATAAATACGGTAAAGATTCTGCACGTAAAGGCGGATTACTGATTGCGACACAAGTCATCGAACAATCATTGGATTTAGATTTTGATATCTTGGTGAGTCAAATTGCACCGATTGAGTTTTTAATGCAACGCATGGGGCGTTTATGGAGACATGATCGGATAGATGAGAACGCAGGGCTATTTCCGCGCACCAATGTGATAAAAGAACCGTTATTTATCACCTTATGCCCTGATTTAGTCAAGTAGAACATTTTAAACGCTTATCCTCTATGCTCTACTAATATAAGTCATTGATTTATTGTTCATGCCTTATTTTTACCAAAAAACTTCTTTAAAATCAAAGGGCGTTTTTTGGTCGCTTTGTAGTGCCATTTAATTTGGGCCTATTGCATTTCCTGGTTTTAGCGCACCAATGTGATATTCGAAGAACAAAAACAAAAAAACCTGGAAGACGGTAGTGCGTTATTTATATCACCCGCCGATTACCCGTTACTTAATATCGGTGCGGACTGTCTATTTAGCCTTGGCCCATACTGACTGCCAAGTAGAGCAATTACAACAAGGCTCGGCCCCTCGTCAGGCAGAACTGTTAATTTGTACTTACTCAACGCTTATGCGGGCTGATAGCGGCAAAATTGTCTGAACCGCTAAACTCGGAAAAACAAACGGAGAATTATTATATTGATAAAAATCATGTCGAGTGTCAATGCTCGCAGCATAGGCGCCGAACACCAAAATATTTACAAGCGCATCCGCAACTGCAACTGGTGGAAAACTCCGCCCCCCCTCATTAACCGGGTTTCCCCCCCCTGGAAGCATTATAGGTCGTGCGGTTTCACCCGGCGAGTGAATTGAAATCATGACTGGCTGCAAAATCGGACAGAATTGGGCGAGTTGCTGGATCATGATTATGGCAACACCAGCCTGGCACGTTTATATGCTGCCAGTGACAAGTATCAAACATTATTTTCCTTATTTGATTTAAACCGTAAGATCGTTTTGTATGATTTGACCAATACTGATTGTGAGCGCATGCGATGTGTCAAACCCACAGGCAAAATTCGGTCGCTCCGGAATGCACGGATTGTCCATTAGTGACCTTAGGCCGCGCCCCCCCCCCCCCATGACTCTTCCCCCCCCCCTCCGCTGCGAGACGAAGATGCCATTAATCTAATTCATTGTGAGGAAGCCGGTAGTGGCCAGTCACCCCCCCCCCCCCCCCCCCTCGATAACCGGTCAGAAGACCCAAGACAGTCGTGTTGTTGTTATCGTGAAGGGATACAGAAACCAAAGAAGCTATGCATTCATCGGACCTAAAATCAAAAGAACAAAACATCCGTAACGTTCCATGGCTGGAAGAGAGCCTGACAAAGCTGCACGAAGGCTTGAGCAAAAAAGGCACTATTAAGAAATACGATAAAATACTAAACGATTGACACCGAAAAACATAGTCGCGTTGCCGCAGATTACATCATTGACGTGGTGGCTGATACACAAAAGTAAAGCCACCGCATAGAATGGAAACGTAAAGCAGAAAGCGATCAAAAAGATAAGTTTAAGAACAAATATCCCGACTGGTCGGAAGAGCAACTCGACGGGATCAACCGATCGTACGGTCACTTGTTCATCACATTATTGGCTTACCACCTTGTGCATCTTGCTACAACTCAGGTGCGGGAATTCACTTAAGCTGGTGAGCAACAGTTTGTGACCCAGCAACGCCGACCATTACTTTGCCTACTGATAGTGACACTATTTATTTGAGAACCCACAGGTAAAGCAGAAGCTAGACAAAAACAAATATACACTGCTTTGAACATTAACCCTGACCCGATAGGAAAATATAAAACAACCGTTGATAGAAATCTGTAGTGCCAACTGAGACCGATTGAAAAATTTAACTCATTGAAATAATGGGGAATTGAAGTATAAGTGGCGAAGATGGGTTATGCGGTAGCGGCTATATTTATAAAAAATATTCAGGTGTTATACCGAAACAAAAAATATTTACAAGCGCATCCGCAACTTGTCTTTCCTGATTGTTATCGAGATGCCATTAACCTAATTCATTGTGAGGAAAGTGGCAGTGATGAGCCGGCTATACTGAAAGACATTGTTGAAAAATTTAAGTGTGAACAAGAGGGTAGCTATTATTCTGCCAAAATGATCAGTAACCAACATTCACGACCACTAAATGATGTTGATCCCCGTTCAGCCTTATTAACGCGAGAAGGTGAATTATCTCAAGCCGTTGTTCTGTTTAAATCTAAAGGAGGTTTATGGCATGGCGGCGAATATGCCGAACAACAAGACAGGGAGAAAAACACGGTATCTTTATCCAGAAAACTGGCAAAAGGAAAAAAGGATGACGATTATTTTTGCCTGAAAGCCATCGTGGGTTCGGATATTTTTTATAGTGAATTAGGTGTATTTGATGAACGATTACAACAAGATTTGCAACAACGTATAAAAGGAGTTGAATGAATGTATATCTCACAGGTGGTTTTAAAGTCCACTGACAGTTATGAGCAGCATCAGGCGATTTGGAGTCTATTTCCCAACACGCCAGAAAGAAAACGTGATCATTTGTTTCGGGTAGAAAGTCAAAACAAGGGGCAAATTGTCGCTTTATTGCAATCATCCACTGAACCTAAAAGCAGTGATAAGGCAGAAGTGTTGCAAAGCAAAGCCTTTCAGTTGAATTTAGTTAATGGTGATTATTGTAAATTTAAACTGGTTGCGCACCCTACCAAACGATTAAGTAAAGCAAGGAATGTGATTGAACTTCACGATCAGGCAGAACAAATTCAGTGGTTGCAGCGTAAATTAACAGGCGCCAATGTCACGGTAACCTCGATGAACTCAGCATTAGTGGATAGTCGAAAAAGTTACAAATCTCGCTTTGTGACCTTTGAAGGAATATTGCAAATAACCGATGCCGATAAAATTCATAATGCAGTTGTCATGGGGGTTGGTCGTAAAAAACATGCCGGCGCAGGCTTATTATCACTTGCCAGAACACGATAAAAGGAAAACTAATGTATCAAAAAATTTATCAAGCTTACTGTCGGCTGGGAAAGGGCGATCAAGCGGAATTAAAACGCTGTAATCTGAAAAATCTAGCCAATGCCCCAGCCTATTTTCGTGTGCTAAAAATGACCGGTTTACAAGATAACCAACAAACGCTGCGAATATTGTTTTTGCTGGTCGGTGTAGATATAGCCAGTGATGAAGAACAAGCGCGTTCAGTGGCGGAAGCCATGATTCATGCTGGTGTTAAAGAACAGCATATTATCCAGATCAGTCGTAGCGGTGAAAATGGTATCGAATACCTCAAGCGTCAGTTGATACGTTGTAAACAGCTTAATTTAAACAGCATTGGCAAGCTCGCCCAATACTGGGGCGATAACGCGCGACGTAATTTATTAAAAGATTTTATTTTAGCCGAACAAGATTAATTCATTTCAAGGAATAGACGCATGACAACATTTATTAATATCCACACTTTAATTTCTCACCCTTCTTCAATGATGAATCGAGATGATTCAGGCTTACAAAAAACGGCTATTTTTGGCGGCACGACCCGTAGCCGTATTTCTAGCCAATGCCTAAAAAGAGCGATACGGCAGAGTGACATCTATCGTAAAACGGTTGATGAAGTTTCAATTCGTACACGACTTGTTGATAAATTAATTCATACACTTAATGACCATCTTGTTGATGAAGATTTAGCTACAATTGATGCTGTAGTGACAATGTTGGCTTATAAACCCAAAAATTTAGAATCAAATATCAAAATAGAAGATGAAGAAATTGATAGTGTTGATGAGAGTGGAAATAATATCAAAGTTAAAACTGGAGAGAAAATTCGAGTTTTCAAATCAGTGCAACCTTATTCAGTAAGTGAAATAAGAGAGTTAATTTTACTTGCACGACAAGAGTGTCCAGAAGAGTTTGAAAAAATTATTAAGGGTTTGCCTTCAGGAGCAAAAAAAGCTGAAAAAGAGAGATTTAAAAAAGTTGTAGAGAAGATACATGAACTTCTTCCATCTGTTCGTTCAAGAATCGATATTGCTTTATCGGGTAGAATGGATACTAATTGCTTTCAAAGAAATGTAGAAGCCGCCATGAGTGTCGCCCATAGCTTAAATTCCCACCCATAGTGCAGATATAGAAGTGGACTGGTTCACCGCATGTGATGATTTAGCGGAACAAGGTTCTGGTCATATTGGCACAACAGAATTTAGCTCTGGTGTGTTTTACCGTTATGCCTCTATTAATCTGGATTTACTTGCAGAAACACCCAAAAATCTAAACAAGAATTAAGCGATATTATTAATACCGTTGTGCGCTGCTTTGCCCAAGTTTCACCCCCAGCGAAACAAAAAACATTTGCTGCCCATAATCATGCAGTAGATTTTGTCATGGTGACTGAATCAGATCAGCCTTTATCCTTAGCGAATGCTTTTAGAAGTGCGATTAAAAATAAAAATGATGTTATGGAAGCATCTATTAACAGCTTAGTTGAACACTATGAAAAATTAGTTGCTGGTTATGAACTTAACTCCAAAGCCATCGCCTTTGATATGACCGATTCTGCTAAAAGTGAACAAATTCAATTAGTCAGCAAACTTAGCGACATCAACTTTAATTAAGGACAAGGTATGAAAACCTTAATTCTAAAAACGGAAGGGATGTCCGCTTATGGCTTACAAACCTTTGATGTGCATCGTAGAGTGAATCACTTTCCGACACGCTCAGCGGTGCTCGGTTTATTAGGCGCTGCTTTAGGTATAACACGTAATCAGCATGAGCAATTGTATCGCTTATCTAATCAACTAAAGATTGCCGTGCAGGTAAATAATACAGGACAGAAAATAGTGGATTATCACACCGTGCAGAATTTTCGCAGCCCAGTAGGGAAAATCCAGAAAGGCACGAAACCTACTTATAGGGAATATTGGTGTGATAGTGAACACTCATTTGCGATAACAGCCGATGACAAAACGATTGAGTTATTACAAACAAAAATTAAAGCCCCCGTCTTTACCTTGTTTCAAGGACGTAAATCATGTCCTTTAACACGGCCATTATTTGAAACAATCATTAATAATGATAATCCTGCTAATGCACTAAAATCATTGGCTAATACTGGACAGATTTTTAGTGATGTGTCAGGAGAAAATCAAATTGCCACGATTCAGGTACGTGACTTAACCACCAGTGTACCCAGAAAAAATGCCATGCGTACGGTTTATGTATGTGCCTGCCGTGGAGATAATCAATGAATTTATTATCTGATGATTTTATTTCCACCACAACAGGAAAAATTTCTTTAAAAACGCTTTTAACTTCTGATACAGATTATCAACTGCAATATGCTTTTGATGAAATTCAGTTGGCTATGTTGCAGTTATTAGGCTCATTAAGCACAGTGGTATTAAAGCCGACTTAGATGAATTAAAAGACTATCTGAAAAATGGTTTAACGGCGGAGCAATATGATCTTGCATTAAGCAAAGTTGATTTGAAGTGGTTTGATGAAGCGTGTTTTATGCGTTCAGCTATGCCAAGCGAAAGCAAGATATATTCTGCTCCCATCACAAAACTTGTCTCAGGAATTGAATGTGGAGGGTCTGGAGATGCATCAGGTTTGTTTTCAGAAGTGTCGCAGGCAAATATAGTGTGTCCAGACTGTATTCATGTATTAAATTACAATTTACACATGAATATTAAAGGTGAATGTTTTTCAAAGTTTGGAGCAACTGGCATTCGAGGCGGTGGCTCATTATCAACTCTTATTTCAGGTGAAAATTTAAAAATGACTGTATTATCAAATACAGTTGCAATAGATTTTTTTGAGTCATTAAGAGAAATGGCTGAGCCAAATAATAAGTTAATGTGGCAAGTCCCTATGTTGGGGGATATTTATTATGCTCATCAAATAGGCTTAGAACGCGGCTTATTTGCATTGGCGTAAAATATATCGATTTCAGTGAGTTGATGAGTCTTGTCTGTGTGGATGTTTGGTGGTCATCAATCGAATAAATCAATAAATGAATATCGTTATTTGAAGCAGTACGGGAAGTTATGGTCAGTAAAGAGGGGGCGTGATGGTGGAGCGCAATGGTGGCCACACCCTTTTACGCCAATTACGCAAAATGATAAAGGTGTATTTCCTGTTTGTGCGAGGGATCAAAATTGGCAAAGTTGGCAAGACTTTTCATCTTATGTTTTAGGTAGAGAAACAGAATCAAGCCTAACAACACCTGCATTTATTGTAAGTCAGTTTCGAAAGCTTGCCCCTAGAAAAAAGGTTAATTTATTAATTGGTGGAAATATAGCTTCAAAAGGTTCATTTAAAGGTCGCATTTATGATTTATATTCAATGCCTGAACATTGGGATAAAAACAAATTAGAGCGCGTAGAAAAAGTAATTGACGCTGGGTTAGAGATAAAAGATCGCTTATCTCGAGCGCTCAATAAAATGTTTGACAAAAAAACAGTAGGGTACGATAAAAACTTTGTCGCAGGCATAAAAAACACAGCGATGCAGCACTATATATCTAATGCTCAACAAATCGTACAACAGCTTTTATTGGACGTAGACCGTAAAGAAGCCCGAATTTTACGAAAAGAAGCATTAGCCGAGCTAAAAGTAGAAGCAAAAGATGTTTACCAAGCATTAATGCATAAATATCAAAATGATTTGCCTTGTTTAAGGCGCAGAAAAGGCGAAAAGATATTGCTGGCAGTGAATAAAGTAAAAACTTAATAGCACATCAAGATTTGCGTAATAAAAGTTAATAAAACTGCAATATATCCGTTTTACTGTACTAATTTTCATAGCTGAGGATTTCTTTTTATTGCAAAAGCTTAATGTTATATTGGTATGACAAATAGTCGGACAGAGGGTAAGAAATGAGAATAACAGCACGAATAGATGATAGTTATGAACAAAAACTTCAAGCCATTCAACGAAGAACGCATTTAAATACAACCGATATTATCAAGCAAGCGCTTGACTTGCTCTATGAAAAACAGAAAAAGCTAATTTAACCGGTGGGAAAGAAAATCAGCAATTACTACAAAAACTGGTGCGCTGGAACAAGCGAAGGGCCAGAAGATTTATCGGAAAACTATAAAGAATATATATACCAAGAACTTGATGAAAAACATCGATATTGACTGACACAGGTTTCTGGTTCGCTCTGTTATAATCAAGAGATGAGCACCACCGACAAGCTGTTTCGCATTTGATCAGATTTAGATGAGGGGGCTTTGATTACAATCTGGCCTGTTATCACAGAAACCAGTTATTTCCTGCAATTAGAGCAGTCTTGAGGCATGTCCAGTCAATTACGAGTTTATAGCAGCCTATGAAGATGTTTGATTATATTGAAATTTAAAATTTTACGGCAAAACAAATGTCAGCCGCATTGTTCACACCTTAATGCGAAAAATATACCGATCTACCCATGGATCTAGCTGATGCATCATTAGTTATTCTCGACGGAAGACACTAGGGCATGGACGTATTCTGTCCACCGATTTGCGTGACTTTAAAACCTACTCGCTGGAAAAATCATCAACCCTTTCAAACCTCGGTATTACCGGATTCCTGATGCTCCCACCCCTAAAACCCATCGCCATGAAAGAGCGTGTTTCTATGGTCTTTCTGCAAAAAGGCCAGATTGATGTTAAAGACGGCGCTTTTGTTGAGATTGACGAAAGAAGGTATACGCACGCATATCCCCATCGGCAGTATCGCCTGCATCATGCACGAACCAGGTACACGCGTTTCTCATCATGCCGTCGCTTTAGCGGCCAGAGCGGGAACGCTACTGGTTTGGGTCGGGGTAGCAGGCGTACGTTTATATGCTTCGGGTCATCCGGGTGGCGCGCGTCTGATCGTTTGCTGTATCAGGCCAAGTTAGCCTTGGATGATAATGCGCGTTTAAAAGTTGTGCGCAAAATGTATGAAATCCGTTTTGGTGAAAAACCGCCCGAACGGCGCAGTGTCGAGCAATTACGTGGGATTGAAGGTTCACGAGTTAAGAAAACCTATCAATCCCTGGCTAAGCAAGCAGGCGTTACCTGGAAAGGGCGTAACTGGGATCGTAACCCATGGGATAACGCAGATATGCCTAACGCTGTCATTAGTTCGGCAACCGCACTGTTTATAAGGTGCATTAGTGAGGCGGCCATATTAGCGGCGGGTTACGCCCCAGCTATTGGCTTTATTCATACTCGGCAAGCCCTTATCTTTTGTTTTATGATATTGCTGACTTGTTTAAGTTTGACGATATTATCCCCCGTCGCTTTTAAAATCGCGGCTAAAAGTTATCGCGACCCAGAACGGGAAATAGCGGTTGATGTGTAGAGATGCATTTAGACAAACGAAAATTCTTAAAAAAATCATTCCCACCATAGAAGAGGTGCTAGCCGCAGGTGAAATAGAAATTCCCTAAACCTGCTGAAGAAAATATTGCGCCCGCTATTCCTAACCCTGAAGGAATAGGCGATGCTGGTCATCGTGGTTGAAAATGTACCTCCGCACTTCGGGGCAGACTTGCCGTATGGTTTATAGAAATCCGTGCCGGTTTATGTTGGGAAGGTATCCCGACGCATACGGGAGATGATATGGGACCAAGATCGAACTGGGGATAGAAGATGGCAATGCGGTCATGGCTTGGAGCACTAACACCGAATCAGGGTTCGACTTTATGACATTGGGAAAAACAGAAGGTTTCCTAAAGAAATGGATGGTGTAAAACTCGTTTCTTTTTATGCCTGAAGAGAAAGATGAAAAAGATGAAAATGCTCTATAAGACTGGGAATTGGGATTACTAGTCGGTAGATTTTGGATTAGTAGAAAATTGGAAGCAATTAATTTCTCTTATTTAAGAATATGGTATGATAAGTGTGTTCCCCACGAGTGTGGGGATGAACCGGCTCTTGTTGTATTGTTAAAAACGCGTTCCCACACCCGTGGGGATGAACCGGAATCAGCCTTTTTTGCGGCGGTTTGGTCTGTGTTCCCCACACCCGTGGGGATGAACCGCAAGTCTACTCATCTAAGAGGTGATACTTCGCGTGTTCCCCACACCCGTGGGGATGAACCGTTGTTTCTCCTCTGCTACGTTCCTTTCCCCACATCCTGGGGATGAACCGCTGCGTCCTGGCGGTTAGGAATCGGCACATTGAGTGTTCCCCACACCCGTGGGGATGAACCGTATGGACACATGATATGCGTCCCGGTTTCGTAGTGTTCCCCACACCCGTGGGGATGAACCGTTCCTATCTGATATGGCGTATTATTCGATCTATCGTGTTCCCCACACCCGTGGGGATGAACCGTCCGTTTCGTTTTTCAGATCGAGGTGGCCTTCAGGTGTTCCCCACACCCGTGGGGATGAACCGACGGCCACGTAGGCACCGAGAGATTATCAAGGCTTGTCGTGTTCCCCACACCCGTGGGGATGAACCGGTTCACGGGTTTTGGTTGTCCCTTTTCGCCGTCTTGTGTTCCCCACACCCGTGGGGATGAACCGGCCCAGATCATTCTGGCCACCGGGGCTGCTGAAGTTTTCCCCACACCCGTGGGGATGAACCGGCACATACATAATATACCCTAGCGCGGAGAAGCCAGGCAGTATTCCCCACACCCGTGGGGATGAACCGTGCGGTATAACATGATTAAATTATTTAAGTTCAATGTTCCCCACACCCGTGGGGATGAACCGCAATTAAAGCAGTTTTTCCTTAAAGGGGGTTGATGTTCCCCACACCCGTGGGGATGAACCGTACTGCCGCACGATGTGACATGCGATTTAATCATGTGTTCCCCACACCCGTGGGGATGAACCGCAGATGCAAAATCGGGTAAACTGTACTTGTAGGTTCCGTTCCCCACACCCGTGGGGATGAACCGCATAGGAGGAAACGATTGCCCACGCTAGTTCATTCCGCGTTCCCCACACCCGTGGGGATGAACCGTTTGCATCAAGCGGCAGTCGTGTTACGTTTGACATCATAGTTGTTCCCCACACCCGTGGGGATGAACCGTGGTTAGCGTTTATGACGAAGCTGCCGGAACCCACTATGTGTTCCCCACACCCGTGGGGATGAACCGACAAATTATTATCGAACCTGTCACCGAGGCTATGGAATTCAGTGTTCCCCACACCCGTGGGGATGAACCGTTGTCAATGATTTTCCTCTGTTTTTGTCAACCGCATGTTCCCCACACCCGTGGGGATGAACCGTTGAGAACTCCGTACCAGGAGAGGAGCAGCGTTCCCCACACCCGTGGGGATGAACCGCCGCCAACGCACCAATCAGCGCTTTTTCAACAGCGTTCCCCACACCCGTGGGGATGAACCGATGTTTGACTGCATGATAAATCCATCGAGGCCATGTTCCCCACACCCGTGGGGATGAACCGTTATGGCAACCGCCATTCATCGGAATGTTGCACAGTTGTTCCCCACACCCGTGGGGATGAACCGTTGGTGAAACGATGAGCTTTGCAATTCAAGAAAGTATTCCCCACACCCGTGGGGATGAACCGTTGCTGTAGATGGGATCCATAGCATCAGGCGATTGAGTACGATTGTTCCCCACACCCGTGGGGATGAACCGTTCGGCGTATTGCTCGAAGTCAGACTATCCGCTCGAGTGTTCCCCACACCCGTGGGGATGAACCGAGGCGTCAACAGCTTGAGTGGGCGTTGAAGAACTTCTCCCCACACCCGTGGGGATGAACCGAGTCGATACGGCGGTCAATAGTGCATGGTCCCGAGTGTCCCCACCCCGTGGGGATGAACCGTCGAGTAATCATGAAGCTTCTCAACCAAGTGTTCCCCACACCCGTGGGGATGAACCGCCACGGCGCTGACAAACGAACCGTGTGGGACTGTGGAGAAAGCCGTATGTTCCCCACACCCGTGGGGATGAACCGATTCAAACAGTGAACTTTTGGTCAAGTGGCGCTCACGGCGTGTTCCCCACACCCGTGGGGATGAACCGACTCTGACGACTCGACATCTAGTTTCAGGCACGTGTGTTCCCCACACCCGTGGGGATGAACCGAACTGGAGCCTCCGACCTCTTTGAACTCGGTGTTGAATGTTCCCCACACCCGTGGGGATGAACCGTATGCCCAGCAGTTGGCAGATGCAGAGCAAAAATGTTCCCCACACCCGTGGGGATGAACCGCATCACTGTGTATTCGAGGTGGCATGGTAATTCGCGTTCCCCACACCCGTGGGGATGAACCGCGGCTATTGAAGTTGGTTTTGCCGATGAGATTATGTTCCCCACACCCGTGGGGATGAACCGTTCCTTCGATTTGTCCATCGTTCGCCGGTGGTGTCATGTTCCCCACACCCGTGGGGATGAACCGTTAGCAGAGTCATGGGCGGCATCGACTGCGTTGTGTTCCCCACACCCGTGGGGATGAACCGCCAAGTAGAAAGCCGGTATTGCATGGGCACGATAAATGTGTTCCCCACACCCGTGGGGATGAACCGGCCGACACGTTGAGCAACGGATCACCTCTTCACAGTGTTCCCCACACCCGTGGGGATGAACCGTATATACCGTTTACCACAATTAGTGTCCCTGCCCACACCCCGACGGATGGCCAGCGTTTCTTTTTTTTTTCTTCCGTCCCCCCTGTGTTCCCCACACCCGTGGGGATGAACCGTGTACAATGCCTTGATCCAACTTCTGCTTTCAGTTTTCCCCACACCCGTGGGGATGAACCGGGAAAGGAGACATACTGAGAGCCAGAACAGTTTCCCCACACCCGTGGGGATGAACCGTAGAAAAACTCTTATTTGTGCGGGGACACGTGAGTATTCCCCACACCCGTGGGGATGAACCGTCTACCAGACAAACAGCGCCGGCAAACAGTAGTGTTCCCCACACCCGTGGGGATAAACCACTGAGCACTTACTGCCATAAAAAAAGAAACCCCAGACGGCAATAATGTGAAAAACTTCATCCATCAATTCTTGCTAACTCTTTTAATTTATCCGCTGGATTGTGCTGCTCTCGCATAGTTTCTTCGATAAATTTCAAGTAAAAAAAAAACATCCATTTGAGACTTCTTTTGCAGGCTGCCGACGGTATACGCAGGCAGTTTGTTTCTGCGCGGGCGGATTGCTCTGGGTGAAGGATGAGGCAATGGTCAAACAACAGACTCAAGATCAGGCCTCGGCTTGATCCGTCTTCATCCAATTGTTTGGCTTCCCGTCCCCATCCTTCATAAAGCTTCCAGTCCTCAAAGAAAACCTCCACGTCATCTCAAGGTGTAGGCCTGAATAATATCTTGTGTACGCCATGCCATTTGGCTAGCCACCAACATGATAATCACTTTCCCCTTCATATTTCAGGGCAATCACAAAGCGCTTTTTACCATGTGCAGTGACTTTGAGTCTTGCACTGCTGATTTGCTGGCAGTTAATCTCTTTGCCGCCTCGCACACGTAAATTCATCACAACACCCGAGTTAATGGTGTTGAAATAGTCCTTTAAATTACGCTTTTTGCCTCGATAGTCAATCAATTGATTTTCTTTCAATTGACTAATTGTTTGCGTGCTATCGAATATTTGCGAGGCTTTATCCATAAATCGCGCTTCACCATACAAGGCATCCGCTAAAACGGCTTTCACTTTAAAGTCATTTTGCGTGTTTTTAAACGCTTGTAGCAGCTGCAAGGCTAGCTGCGTTTTAGTGGGGTATTCCTCACTACGCTCTGGCTTTTCAGGACGGTCTTTTTTAGCGACGCCTTCCTTTTTTAATCGCTTATCATTTTTAGTCCAGGCAGTTAAGGCTGGATCTGGCATATAAAAAGCAAAGCCCACAGGAAACGTAATCGTGCGTGTTACTAAGAGCAGTAAAACCACCGTTTGCCCGTTAACATATCCCCCTGAGGCCTTATGTTTTTGCTTATGTACCTTATGAATGCGCGTTGTGCGTTTTGATCGCGCACGATCAGATTCATCCAGCACCAGTGTTCCCTCTGTGATGCCATGACGCTTTAATATAAGCGTTACGCTGGCTAATAACAGCCAATGCCAATCAATTTTTGCACAGCGAAACATCCATGATAGCGCGGCAACTTTATGTTTTCCTAGGCTTGCGCGCCCAAACTTTGCCCAACAAACCGTGTTGGTTAACAAGATAGCCGTCAAACAAAATCCTAACCAATGCTGTTGCAACGACGTTAGCTTGGCATTAGGTTTGAGTTCTCCTAAGGCGCTGTTCAAATCGGTTACAAAGGTTTTTATAAAATCTGCGGGTGCCTGAATCAACATCTTGCTGAAATACGACAGATTTTAACTGTTATTTAGCTTATCTGCTTTTTTATCGTTTTTCCAGGCTTAAAAACTTGAACATCGAGTAAAAGCAATATTAACTAAGAGTAGTTGAAATGCTATTGATCAATAGTAAGAGGTATTAATAGCTCAAAAACTTCACCAGTATGATTTAGGCTTACAGAAATTTTTATTGTATTTTCAGTTTTTTGATTAAAAAGATGCGCTGGTATTAATAAATAGCGTGGGAGTGAATCATTGCTGAAAGCTATCTCATGCATGTCATAGCGGCACTGGAATTGAAATTGAGCAATTTCAACATTTAACTTAATATAGATTTTTGCCTGTTTACGGCAGCTAATTGCTGTTGCGTTAAAGCTAAGCCCTGTATTGCTAATGGTAACTTCTGGGTTAACTGGCAGCATACTCTGCTGTATGCGTTTTTTTTCATGGTATTCAGCAAGCCAATTATGTAATTTTTGGGTTATCTTTTTAGGTGATTTTTTAACTAGATCAACATCGCTTTGATAATAGTTTTGAAAAACGATATTTTCTGGTGGTACTGAAGGTAGCCACGAATCTAAATTTGGTGGCCAGGCTATTGTTCTATAACGATAGTCTGAAAAATACTGCGGATAGAGATATTTAGCCATATTAAAATAGCTACTCCATTCATCTAACCCTAAACCCGCTGTGCGGTTTAAAATGACATTAGCTATTTTCTTATTAATAATTTGTGGCATATGTGAATTATACAGCCTGGTATCATAGCCACTATTAGTGAGAAATTTTACTGTACGCCATAGCCCAAGATCAAAGCTGGTTGCTACTGGATAAGCTCCTAGCCAGTTTTTCCCTTGATCATAAAAGTAATAAGCCTTGTGTTTACCGTGGTCAATAAAATCACTGAGGTCTACCTGTTTTATTACCAGACTATCATCATCGAAGGCTATAAAATTTGCTTCGATAATTGCTTGCGCATAAAGTTTGTGGCGTAAATAGGTATTACGAATTAGGTGATCCTGCGGGAGTGTGTCTATGCCTAGCTCACTTTCCTTAATTAACCTGACATCAAGCGCGAGACCAGTCAGCTTTTGACTGATAGCTGCATAGTGTTCATCTGAGGTAAGTATCACTGCCTGGGTAATAAAAGGCATATTTTTAATCACTGAATTTAGCGATCTATGCAGTGCATCTGCACGAATGGAGATGTAAATAGCTTGCCTGGGAACAGATAAAATGTCTTCAGACTGCTGAATCTGATCAAAAAAACGTGCTATTTCTGCGGCAGAGTCACACCATTTAGGCACCTCAAACTGTTTTGCCTTATGTTTAAATTCTGCATAGATCTGAGGAGACTCTAAAGCTTTAATCGCATCTAGCACTGACTGCGTGTCAGCGGCGACACAATATGCGGCACCTGCTGCCACTTCTTCCATTGCAGTATTGCGTGCGCATAAGGTCACACAGCCGTAACTCAAAGACTCGATCACAGGCAAACCATAGCCTTCGTAATGTGATAAATTGGCAGTGATATAAGCATTTGTGTACAGTGCTGCGAGCTCTTCATCGCTGGCATTGTTTAACCAGAATAAACGTCTATTGTAGACTGGATGATTCTGTATACGCTCGACTATGTCACTAATATGCCAGCCTTTTTTGCCGACAATGACAAGATTCATCGTTTGATCTTCCTGTTGCAGTAAATCAAAAACATCCAGGATCAATTGATGATTCTTGCGCGGCTCTAAAGTACCAACTACCAGAATATATTTAGCATAATCAACAGCCACTATTAGACTCTGTGTGGTATCTTTGCTTTGCTTAAAATCCGCGCCTAAGTGAATAACGTGTGTCATCACTTGCCCTATATCAATCGAATCAGCAATGTTAAGCAGATCGGAGCATACGGTTTGCGAAGTACATAACCAGTAATCACAATATTGCAGTGAAGCAATAAAATTGTCTGTATAGGAAAAAACAGTATTAGGATGGGAAAAATGTGGAAATAATACCGGTACCGCATCATGGTGCAGTTTTGTTAAAATAACACCCTGTTGCTTAAGCAATTGGTATAACTGCTTAATATCATAGGCATCGCCCCAGGAGGCATCTGGATCAAAAAATATATCCCCTTGCTGTAACCCAGCTATATCAACCTTTTTTTGCGGGGTAAAAGTTTGCGCTGTCAGAAATTTTTCAACTTCCTGTGCTAGAGAAATCTGATAAAAAGCCGATTTTGACCAAGCAATTAATATGACATCTTGTCTGCATACCAATCTGGACACTACTTCACGCACTACACGCTGAATTCCGGTTTTAGCACGTCTATTAAACGTATTGGAAACATTGATATAGATAGTCATAGCATTAGCTTGTGGTAACCACGTTGTTGATATTCAGCAGAGCCTTTTATCTTTTGCATGAGAGGGGCAAAGCTATTGTGTTTGCTCACATTATCAACACTTTGTTTGATTTCAGTATCCGATGGAAATCTATATAACAGCGCTAAATAAAAATGCGCTATGCTGATATTTAATTTATCGTCCGAGTAGATAACATAATCGATTTGCTGATCCATCCTGATTTTATCTATCAAATCAAAATCAAAATTTAGTTCATATGTTACACACAGTTTTGTCGCAATATCCGTTGTGAAATAGTTGCTATCCGTTATTTTTTTAGCTGCGACATCAGCAATCGCGACATGGCCCAAGCTATGATTAAATTCAGATAAGCTTATTTCACTATACTGCTTGGTGGATAGGCCGGCACTTAAAGCAATATTATTAAAATACGCTTTGGTAACGGGTGTTTTGTTTAACAGCCATAATGTTATTTCTTTTAATTGCGGCTGCCTGATAACCCTGCGCATCACCGCAATGCTAAGAGCTCTTATTTTTTGCTTAAGTGTATGCAGCAAACTGTTCATGTTCAGTTTTTTATTGAGTATAAGTGCAGATTTGACTGAGGCTGGTGCATAATCTTAAAAACGAAGCACTCTATTAAAAGTAGCGTGTCATCTTTTAAATAATATTAAAAAGCAAGGTAAAGAGTCTGTGGCAAATGAATTAGATCATTTATTAGGAACACATACGGCTGATCCGATTTTTATTATTTTAAGCTGCTATCAATGTAAGACTGAAAAGAACCACGTATATTTTTGACTTTATTACTTTGACAAAACTCCTGACCGAGAGTGGAACTATGACAGCGTATATCTAAAAAGATACTAACTTTATTGTTACTGCGTATAGACTTCGATGCTGATAAACTTAAATCGGTCGCATTTACTGGATCACTGCCCATAATCAAGGCATCAGTATTAAAATTGATAGGGGTTGTCGAATTTTGTATCACAAACTGTTTGGCAACTTCCCACGCCTGATTGCAGCTTTTTTGATCTTTACAGTTATATAAGCCTAAAACATTTGCAGCTGTTATCTCAGCTGTTTCATTACTCAGGTCTTGCGCATTTATGCGACTATTTTTAGTTAAAAAGTGAAATCGTTCGATGTCTTTATCAAATTTTTGCTGAATTGATACTCTTTTTTCATGAGTTTTTGCTATTTCTAAATAAGTAGAGCTTATTTTTTCTTCAATCGTCGCTATTTCATTTAATACTGCATCAGGCACTTTATTCCCCTTTCGCTCGGCCAGCGCTGCTTTTTTACGTGCACTGGCTAAATTTTCCTGTAAATTTTCCAACGTTCTTTCATGAACATGTTTTTGTGCATCGACAGATTGAAGCTTGCCCTCTAAAGTCATGCGCAAGTCATCCATATTACGAAAGGTACTAAGCAGTACTTTATCATTTGACTTTTGCCTGGCAATTATTTTTTCTTGTTCTTGTCTCAGTATATTTAATCGTTTTTCTAAATCAATTTGTTCCTGCGTTTTTGCTGCTTTCACAGTATCAACCACAAGCCCCTTATCATTAAGTACATTACGTTCACGTTTTGATTGTTGCGGTGGTACTTTATCAGAATAAAACACACGCCCATTTTCGTCTACCCAGCGATACATTTTCGCCTCAGCAAAGGATTGAAAGACAAGTGTACTTGCTATCAATACCAAATAATGGAGTGGATGTGAATTAAGCATAGAAAAAAGCCTTTAAATAATCTAATTTATTGAAACATCTAATATGGATTAGCTATTTTTTGCGATTGACCTGAATTCAGATGTGACTAACTTTTCATTATCCTATACTTTACAGAGGCACATACACATTTAATTTTATTTGCTCAACAATGCAAACAATGTATAAAAAAACCATTAACTCACCAAAGTGATTAATTCTTGCAAAGGCGGGATAACCAGCATTTTAGTCAACTGCAGTCCTACTAAAACAATCAGCGGTGATAAATCAATACCACCAATATCAGGAACCATACGTCTACAAGTTGATAATAAAGGCTCAGTGATGCTATATAGTAATTTTGAAGCGGCGTTAAACGTACCAGGATTCACCCAGCTTAAGAGTGCCCGGGCAAAAACGGCAAAAACAAACACATTAATAAGTAATGAGACCAGTTGGCTGAAAGACAATACTGTGAGTGCCGCAAAACTGAATGGCATCCCCTTTAAAGTCAACACAATGGCATCTGAAAACATTTGCAAACCCAACAATAAAACCAAAGAAGAACTATCTACTTTTCCGACTGCGGGTACATACCGACGTAAAAGTTTTAACGGTGGGTGTGTTATTTTCACCAGAAATTGTGAAATCGGATTATAAAAATCACCACCGACCCATTGCAACAAAAAGCGAAGTAAAACAGCTAATATATAAAATGAAAAAACAGTATCTAATAAAAAGATGATGGGGTTACTTAAATATGATGCATCCATTAACTGGCTCCTAATTCTTTAGCAAGTTCTATTGATCGGTTATGCGCCGCATGTATCGCCTTATTAACCAAACCGCTAAAATCAGCTTCATTGAAGGTTTTAATCGCTTGCTCTGTGGTTCCTCCCGATGAGGTCACTCGCATTCTTAGTTCTCCCGGAGATTCACTAGATTCCAGTGCGATTTTTGCAGCACCCAAAGCAGTTTGTTCAATTAACAATCGCGCTGTGTGCTGTGTTAAACCTAATTCTAAAGCAGATTTCTCCATTGCTTCCATCAGTAAAAAGAAATAAGCAGGGCCACTACCCGATATAGCGGTGACCACATCCAGTTCATTTTCATCTTCTACCCAGACAGAAATCCCCACAGAACGCATAATATTTTCTGCTAGATCACGCTGTTCTTCGCTAACATACTGATTCGCATGTAGGCCGGTAGCCCCGGTTTGTACTAATGCGGGTGTATTCGGCATACAGCGCACTATCGCTTTATCAGATCCTAGCCATTTGCTTAAACTTTGCTGGTTAATACCGGCTGCAATAGACATCAACAAATTTTCCGCTTTGTTCAAACTATCAATCGACCCCTTAATCACAGCAGCAATCGTTTGCGGTTTCACCGCCAGCACCACAACATCGACTTCCGCAATTAAAGTATCATTATTAGCAGCAGTATTCACATGTAAATGCGTTGCCAAACTGGATAATTTATCCTGATCTAAATCAGCGACCCAAATTTGTTGAGCAGAATGCCCACTGGCAATTAACCCACTGATTAAGCTATGGGCCATATTACCGCCACCGATAAATCCTATTTTCTTTGTTTTCATTATTTAAGTAATCTCTATATTTCTGTTTGCAAAGCGGTTCAAATATCCCGAACCTTCGGTAATTCATGATTACTTTGTAAGATAAGGGCATTTTACCCATTTATCAATAAGCAGTAACCATAAATACCTGAATGCAGCCAAGTATTTTGTATTGCTAATGACACCATCATAGCAGACCGAACAGACGCCTTATAACTCGCGCAACACTTTCATCGGTGATTGATTAACAACCGAACGCGTTCCCCAAAATCCAGCCAGGCCAATCAGCAAAGCGGATGCGAGTGGAAATATCAGGCATAAGCCCAGATTTATACTGAAATCCAGCTTCAATATCCAATGATATAAAGCATAAATCACCAGTTGTGCCATCGATACGGCAAGTATTCCCGCAATAAACCCCAATGCGCTAAATTCGATCCATTGTATGATTTGTAAAAAGCGCCGCCTGGCACCTAAAGTACGCATTAATACGCCACTATAAATACGGCTATCTAAAGTCGTCTGAACCGCAGCGAATAACACTAAAAATCCCGCAATCAGTGCAAAATACAATAAATAATTAATCGCTGCAGTGAGTTGGGTAAGGATACGCTTGATTTGTTGCAATAATAAATCCACATCTAATACCGTGATTGCTGGGTAATGTTTTATCAATAGATTTAAAACATTCTTTTTCTCTGCAGGTAAATAGAAACTGGTGATATAGGTATGCGCAAATTGATCAATGCTACCGGGTGAAAACATCATATAGAAATTAGGCTTCATGGTATCCCAATCGACTTTCCGAATACTATCGACTTGTGCGTGGATTTGCGAACTTTCAATCGTGAAAGTCAGTATATCACCAACCTTTACGTTCAGGCTTTCGGCTAATTTTTTTTCTATTGAAACCAGCCCTGGCTGACGTTTTGCTGACCACTCACCTGCCAGAATTTTATTATCCTCCGGTGGCGATTGTGCCCAGGTTAAACTGAGGTCGCGATGGATTGCACGTTCACCCTGAGAATCTTTTGTCACTATTTGCTGTACCGCCTGGGCATTAATTTCTACTAGACGACCTCTGACCACCGGATAAAACTGACTGACTTTAACGCCTTGCTGTAATAACTCAGTTTCCAATGCGTTTTGCTGATCTGCAAAAACATTGAGTGCAAAATGGTTAGGCGCATCATCTGCCAATTGTTTTTGCCAGTCGTTGATTAGATCAGTACGTACAGTAAAACTTAAAATAATTGCCAGCAAGGTGATACTAAACGCTAGAATCTGCACAATATTTGCCTGTCTATTTCTGGCTAATCCCTGCAACCCGAAACGCCAGATTAAATTAACATGGGGCAATAGCCACCGACTGGCACTTAATATGACATACACTAATGCTGCAATAAGCAATAAACTGAGTGCGCATGCCGTAATGATACTAAGAGTTAACTGCAGATCGGCAGTATATTGCGTCATTAATACGCCCAACAGGCTGAGCGCTAAACCATACACCAGCCAGGCACTGCTAGGCAAAGGTACCAGATCGCGACGCAATATTCGCAAAGGTGACACTTGTTTTAAACGTAACAACGGCGGTAAGGCAAAGCCAAACAACACCACAATCCCTACCAGCATACCCAGTACAAGTGCAAGCAAACTGGGTGCGGCTATTTTTGCAGGCAATAGTTCACGTAAAGTATGTAACAGTAATTCCTGAGTGACCCAACCTAGAGTACAACCTATGGCACTGGCAATTATGCCAATCCATAAAAATTGCCATAAATACAATAACAAGACGTCACGCTGTTTATAACCTAAACAACGCAAAATAGCGGTACTATTAAAATGCCTTTCACTATAACGCCGCGTCGCCATCGCAATGGCAACACCGGAAATTAAAATCACCACTATACTGGACAAACCTAAATAGCGCTCGGCTTTGGCTAAAGCATCACCTAGATTAGGTCTGTCTTCATAAACATCCATGATTCGCTGCGATACGCTAAGCTGAGGCTGTAGCCAGCGTTTAAAACTCAAGATACTCCCCTCTGCGCCAGCAAATTGATAAAAATGGTGCACATGGCTGCCCGGCTGCAATATTCTGGTGGCTGCCAGGTCATCGACATTGATCATCACCCTAGGCGATAAACTATATAAATCACCACGTTTATCCGGCTCATAGCTTAGAATCTGACCAATAGTAAGTGCTTTCTCACCAACATAAAGTGAATCGCCTAATTTTAGCTTTAAGGCAGATAACACACGTGATTCTACCCATGCTTCCCCCTGTTTAGGTCCTTGATATACCGTTTGCTCATCAGCAAAGCTATTCTGCCTTATTTTTAAATAGCCGTGTAAGGGATAGTGAGCACTCACTGCCTTAATGCCAGCCAATAAGAACTCATCATTTTCTATTAGTACACTGGAAAACTCAGTGCCATGCGATTGTTTTAATTCTAAAGCCGTTGCCTTTTTTATCACATCTTCGCTAATCAGATCGGGGCTACTCAATACCAGATCTGCTGCTAAAAATTCAGCTGCCTGGAAATTCATGGTGCGATTAATACGATTGGCAAATAAGCTAATTGCCGTTGAGCTAGTGACCGCAATTATGAGTGCTAGCATCAAAAGCGTTAATTCACCAGAACGACTGTCCCTGCGCAAAAATCGAAATGCCAGACGCAAACCATTCATACGATACACCCTGCTTTTAATTCAATAATACGCTGGCAGCGATGAGCCAGCCGCTGATCATGAGTGACTAACACCAAGGTGGTGTGATTTTCCTGATTTAACTCAAACAGTAAATCTATAATAGTTTCGCCTGTACTACTATCCAGATTCCCAGTCGGTTCATCTGCAAATAAAATTTTCGGCGACGTAACAAAGGCGCGCGCCAGAGCAACTCGTTGCTGCTCTCCACCCGATAATTGACTGGGGATATGAGTTAAGCGCGGACTTAAACCGACTCGATCCAGTAAATCAATGGCCATCTGTCTGGCATTTTTATTGCCCATTAATTCCAATGGCAACATCACATTCTCTAAAGCCGTTAAATTTGGCATCAACTGAAAAGACTGAAACACAAACCCAATCGCCTGATTACGCAAGGCTGCCCGACCATCTTCATCTAATTTATTTAAAGATTTTCCCAGTATTTTTACTGTCCCTGAACTAGCGACATCCAGCCCTGCCAGCAAGCTCAATAAGGTCGATTTCCCCGAACCGGATGCGCCTATAATAGCAACACTTTCAGCAGGTTTGATTGTAAAGCTAACTGATGACAAGATAGTCAAAGAAGCATCTGTGCTGAATACTGTTTTACACAAGTTATCAACATCAATAATACTTGATTTATTTTTATCTATTTGGGAGTTCATTATGTTTAAATTTTTCTTGATTGGAATGGTTGTTTTATATTCTACAGCGATACAGGCAAAGTCTATTCTTGTCTTAGGCGATAGTATTAGCGCCAATCATGGTATTGAAGTACAGCACGGCTGGGTTGCTTTACTGGAAAAAAAACTGCAATCCAGTCATCCTGATTATACCGTGCATAACGCAAGCATTAGTGGTGATACCACGGCAGGCGGGCTGGCGCGCTTACCTCGCTTACTAAAACAATATCAACCCGAAGTCCTTATACTTGAACTAGGTGCTAATGATGGTTTACGTGGTTTGCCCATCAACGCGATGCAAGCTAATTTAGGTGCGATGATTGAGCAAGCAAAACAAGCAGGTTCTCAGGTATTATTACTGAGTATGCGTATACCGAGTAATTATGGCAAACGATACACCGATATGTTTTACAACAGTTACCAAAAAGTAGCTAGCGAACAACGCATTCTTGTTGTGCCATTTATACTCAAAGAGGTTGCTTTAGATAAATCTTTAATGCAACACGATGGCCTACACCCGAATGAAAAAGCACAACCCATTATTGCCAATCATATTGCGCCTTATCTACTGCAGTTATTGTAAAGATACAATGTAGACTGTGGATATAGCTGTTATTTAAACCTATGGACAACTGTTTTTTACTTGTTCGCTAATTTTAATGGCTTTTTAACCCACATCTTTGTCACATTTATGACAAAACTTTATCACAAGCTTACTCACAGTCTAACAATATGATTTTTAGTTTAAAATTGTACTTATCTACAAGATTTTTAACTACTAATAGTAATAATAAATTTATATATTTAATCCTTTAATTATAATTAGCAAGGATTAGTTTAACTATTTGACTTGCTTTTTAGCCATGGAACTTCTGGCTATAATCTTCAAGCCAACCTTTAATTCAAATTACGTAATAACACAAACGCGACCAGAGACTTATGTTACAGCGAATTGTTAAACGCTTTAGTTTATAAAATTACCCTGCCTTTTCTGCAAAACGTCAATAAATGACAACTGGAATGAACATTGCTAGAGTGATTAACAGTTGTTTAGCTTAACTTTAATAAAATATGCCTCTGCCCTCTTAATGAACAAACCGTTAAAAAAGATGTAACCGTTCAGTCTCCCTCCTTAACAAGGAGTCGTTAAGAAAGGATTTATTAGAAAAAACTTTTCAATCACTTGGGTTTCATAGGGGAAGTTGAACGGTTACTCTCGGATTGATTGTGTACATAATTGTTATCAACCCCTGTTTTAAACTGCGCTTAAGCTGTATTGTTTTTCTTTCCGTGTTTTTATATACACTTTTACAACATCTAACACTAAACTATTTCACAAAATTACCCACAGGATAAGCATCTGATTGTAGGAAACAAATACCATTTATCCCCAACTAAATCGTTTACTAATAGTAATAATAAGTTTATATAAAGTATAGTTAATTATTATTACTAAAAATGGCATACTGTCTTTAAAATTAATCTCTATAAGGTTTAACTAACATGTCTGATCGCGAAAAAACTCAAAAAACGTTACAAAAAGCTTTAGCAATCAATCTGGATAATTGTAAGTATGGGACCATTGTTGAAATTGGTGCTGGCCAGGAAGTTGCCAGAAACTTTTTTCAGGCAGGAGGAGCCGCTGGTACAGTCGCTAAAACAATGTCTGCCTATGATATGCAAGTAAGCGATGATATATATGGCGCTGAAGAAACCAAGCGCTATGTTACTCGTAGTCGCCTGGTGAAGATGTTGGAAAAAGAATACACCGCGGTAACAGAATTACTCACCGATACTCGCCCAAAAAATACCACGTTTTTTTCTTATGCAGCGACTGTCACGGCAAAAAGTTATCTCCAAAAAAATGAATGTCATGGTTGGCTGGGTATCCGCTTACAACTATACCCAGGTGCAACACCCAGCGATATTATCGTACATGTTCGTATGCTGGATAATGATGGCGGTTCACAACAAGAGGCATTAGGTGTTGTAGGAGTTAATCTAATTCATGCAGCTTTCCATTATTTTACCCAGCCAAAAAAAATCATTGAATCCCTGGTTGATGATTTAGAGCCGTGTCGAATTGAAGTGGATATGATTAATTTTTCAGGTCCTTATTTTGAAGAAGTTGAAAATCGGCTAATGAACTTACACCTGGTTCATCATAAGCTAACCCATGCCATTATGTTTAGCCCTGAAGGTACTGTTCAGGTGCCAAGTGAACTTCTGTACAAAAAAAATATTTTGGTTATACGCGGTACTTTTACGCCTCTAACTAAACTGCATCTTGACATGACTAAATGCGGCCAGGAGCACTTTAAAGAAGTTGATAATATAGATACTAGCAAAATTCTTGTCTTAGCCGAGATTACAATGGCCAGCTTAACAGTAGGTGATCGTATTGATGATGCTGACTTTTTAGCACGTGTTGATATGCTTAATACACAAGGCTATACAGTGATGATTTCTAATTACTTACGTTATTTTCGTTTGCGCCAATATTTTCGTCGCTATACTAAACAACAATTGGGTATGATTTTAGGGATATCAAATCTGGATCTGATTTTTACTGAAGAATACTATCAAGGTTTAGAGGGGGGAATTTTAGAAGCCTTTTCTAAATTATTTCCTGATAATACCCGCTTATATATCTACCCGATTAAAAGTCAGGAAGACGAAGATTTCATAACGGTAAATACATTTCAACCCCCCAAGAAATTACAACATCTTTATGAGCACTGCAAAGACAATGGATATTTAGTCGGACTGGAAAATTTTGACGAAAACATGCTGGATATCAATCCTTCTCAAATCTATGACGATATCAAAAAAGGGCGCGGTGACTGGGAGAACCATGTTCCAGAATCTATTAGTGAAATGATTATTAATAAGAAATTGCTGGGGTTTAATGGTAAATGATGAGTACGCTAGCGCAGAGCGGGTTAATCGTTCTGCGTTTCTGCTGCTGTGTATAAGTCTGTCGCTTTTTTTGCTTGATTCTTGTGCACAAGTTGTATTTATATTTAAAGCCCGTATTTATCCTTAACTTAACAACAAGGCTTTCTAAGCTTAGGCACAAAGTTAAAAACAGGGTAAAATACTGATTTTAAAATTATAAAACGACTTTTCAACAAGCAGAAGCCTAGCTAATAATAGTAATAAAATAATATATTCTTTTATGAAATTTATAATTAATAGAGAGCTATTACTTGCCCCTCTACAAAAAATTATCAATGTTATCGAAAAAAGGCAAACCATGCCGATACTCGCTAATGTGTTATTTAATCTTGATAACAATCAATTAGTATTGACCGGGACTGATTTAGAAGTACAGATCGTAGCTAGTATTGCTTTAGATAATGACGTCACTGGAAGCATCACTATTCCTGCAAGAAAACTATTAGATATTTGTCGTCTACTTCCAATTGCTGCTGATATTAAATTTGAATTAGTAGAGAATAAGTTAAAAATTCAATCGGGTCGTAGTCGCTTTATGCTGAGCACCTTACCCGCAGAAGAATATCCAAATTTTGCAATGAGTCTGATGGATTGCCGTTTTTCTATGCAGGCAGGGCATTTTAAAATGGCTTTAGATAAAACGATGTTCTGTATGGCGAATCAGGATATTCGTTATTATCTCAATGGGCTGATGCTCAGTATCTTTAATCAGCAACTTAAACTGGTGGGGTCTGATGGACACAGGCTGGCAATATATGAAGATACTATTGAGCAAGAAACTGGTTTAGAGTTGCGTATTATTATTCCCAGAAAAGGCGTATTGGAACTAGTTCGCCTATTGGATGATGAGGAGCTGGATATACAGATAGAATTTTCCCGTAATAATATCCGCGTGATAATTGATAATTTAATTTTTTCAGCCAAACTCGTCGACTCTAAATATCCAGATTTTAGTAAAGTGTTTTCTCAAAGTTTCAATAGCCCGATCCATATACAAAAACAGCTTTTAAAAGATGCCTTAACGCGTGTGGCTATTCTTTCAAATGAAAAATTTAGAGGGGTAGAGTTTGTTATTGAAGGTGATAATTTACAAATTACAACTAACAACCCTGAACACGAAGAGGCCGATGAAGAGGTTGCTATTGAGTATCAAGGGCAAGCTTTGTCGATTGCTTTTAATTCACAATATATTTTAGAGGCAGTTGCCAATCTGGATTCAGAACTCGCCGTGCTAACGATAGCCGAAAATTCCAGTTGCTGTTTTATTGAAGAGCCTAACGATCATAATTATAAATTTATTGTTATGCCTATGCGTTTGTAAGGTGTTATGAGTCTACAGAAAATAGACATATACCATCTGCGTAATATTGAGCAGGCAACCCTTAAACCGGCGCCTAAAATCAATTTAATTTATGGCAATAATGCGAGTGGAAAAAGTTCCCTGCTTGAAGCGATCTACTTCTTAGGAAGAGCGAATTCTTTTCGTACTAACACGGTTAAAAATGTCATTCAGTTTAATCATCATCATCTGATTGTCTCGGGTAAAGTTCATTTTTCTAATGGACACGTATCAACTCTGGGGATACAACACGACGGGACGAATGTACAGATTCGTATTGATGAAGAAACCAGGCATTCGCGCTCCGAACTGGCCTATGCATTACCTTTGCAACTTATTCATCCTAAGAGCTACCAATTACTCGATGCCGGACCGCAACTACGCAGAGAATTTATCGATTGGGGGGTTTTTAATCAGCATGTGGATTTCCTTAAGCAATGGCGTCATTTTAAACGTGCACTGAATCAAAGAAATGCTTTATTAAAGATTCGCCGTGTTAAAGAGCTAAATGTATGGAACCATGAATTGCAGCAATACGGTACAATAGTGGCTAATTATCGAAAGCAATATTTAGCAGAACTTACGCCCTTTTTTTTAACGATTACGCAACATTTTTTAGGGCTAGAAAATCTTGAATTACAATTTATGCAAGGTTGGGATGATCCAAGCGTATTGCTAGATAAACTGACAGATGATCTGGACAAGGACTTACGGTATGGTTTTACGCATAGCGGTCCGCATCGAGCAGATTTTAAATTACTCATTCAATCAAGAAAAGCAAAAGATTTTGTTTCACGTGGACAGCTAAAATTACTCGTCTTATCCTTGAAATTAGCACAAGTAGAGCATTTAATAAATAATGGTTTTCAATCAGCGTGTGTATTGATTGATGACGCAGTTGCTGAATTGGATTTTGCAAATCGAAGCAAATTATTAGATCTCTTGGCGAGCATGAATGTGCAAGTTTTTATTACAGCAACTGAGCAGAAAGAATTTGGTGAATTAGAGTTAATTGGAAACTATAAAATGTTTCACGTGAAACAAGGTAGGGTTTCAGAAATTAACTTAAGCGATACTACCAATCAATAAAAAACTGTATGTTTCACGTGAAACATTAAACATAAGCAAAACAAACATGTTCCACGTGGAACATAATAATAATAAGGTCAAACATGAGCGACAACACGGATAATTACGATAGTTCTAATATTAAGGTTTTAAAAGGCTTAGATGCTGTACGTAAAAGACCTGGAATGTATATTGGGGATACCGATGATGGAACAGGTTTGCACCACATGGTTTTTGAAGTGGTGGATAACTCAATCGATGAGGCTTTAGCAGGCTACTGCAAAGAAGTGAATGTAACGATCAATGAGGATAGTTCTGTCACAGTGTCTGACGATGGGCGTGGTATTCCTGTCGATATGCATCCCGAGGAGGGGCGCTCATCAGCCGAAGTGATCATGACAGTACTGCATGCCGGGGGTAAGTTTGATGACAATGCCTATAAGGTCTCAGGGGGCTTACATGGGGTGGGTATTTCTGTAGTTAATGCCCTATCGGAAAAGTTAGATCTTGAGGTTTGTAAAGGCGGCTATGTTTATCGTCAGACGTATAAGCATGGCGAACCTGTTGCGCCGCTAGAAAAAATGGAAGCGACAGATAAAAAAGGGACAAAGGTTACTTTCTTACCAAGCAAAGATACGTTTGGTGATGTTGAATTTCATTATGAAATCTTGGTTAAACGATTACGTGAACTGTCGTTCTTAAATTCAGGGGTACGAATTCATGTAAAAGACGCACGTAGTGGTAAAGAAGATATCTTTGAATTTGAAGGTGGAATTAAAGCGTTTGTTGAGCATTTGAATAAAAATAAAACCCCGTTGTTTCCGGAAGTGTTTTACTTCACTGTCGAAAAAGAAGGCGTCACGGTCGAAGTGGCGATGCAATGGAATGACTCCTATCAGGAGAATATCTTCTGTTTTACTAACAATATTCCGCAACGAGACGGTGGTTCGCATTTAGCTGGTTTTAGAGGTGGATTGACCAGGACTATCAATCAATATATTGAAGCAACTGGTTTAGCAAAAAAAGAAAAGGTAGCGACAACAGGTGATGATGCCCGCGAAGGTCTCACTGCAGTATTATCGGTAAAAGTACCTGATCCGAAGTTTTCTTCGCAAACCAAAGATAAGCTCGTTTCCTCTGAAGTGAAACCACTTGTTGAATCAGCGATGAGTGAAAGACTGAATGACTTCTTGCAAGAAACGCCAGGTGTTGCCAAAACAATTGTCAATAAAATTATTGACGCGGCAAGAGCCAGAGATGCTGCGCGCAAAGCAAGAGAACTAACGCGTCGTAAAACTACACTGGATATTGCCGGTTTACCAGGAAAATTAGCGGATTGTCAGGAAAAAGACCCAGCGCTTTCTGAAATATTTATTGTCGAAGGAGACTCGGCTGGGGGGTCTGCCAAACAAGGCAGAGATAGACGGACGCAAGCTATTTTGCCACTAAAAGGAAAAATCCTTAATGTAGAAAGAGCGCGTTTTGACCGTATGATTGCTTCCGATGAAGTGGGCACACTTATTACCGCTTTAGGCTGTGGTATCGGTAAAGACGAATATGATCCTGAAAAACTACGTTATCACCGTATTATTATCATGACCGATGCTGATGTGGATGGCTCACATATCAGGACGTTATTATTAACCTTCTTTTATCGACAAATGCCAGAATTGATTGAGCGTGGGCATATCTATATTGCACAACCGCCTTTGTATAAAATCAAAAAGGGTAAACAAGAGCGCTATGTTAAAGATGATGCAGAGTTGAATGCTTACCTCATTCAATTAGCGTTGGAAAAAACACAGTTAGTAAGTAATAGTGAAACACCGGAAATTAAAGGTATAGGTTTAGAAAAACTAGCTAATGAATATCTCAGTGCTGAAGAAGTCATAAACCGTATGGGTAGACGTTATGATAATGATTTTTTAGAAGAACTCACGCATGTGAGAGCACTCACAAAAGAGATGCAACAAGATCAAACACAACTAAGTTCATGGCTCAGTATTGTTGAATCAGGTCTGAATAAACGTGTCAGTAAAGCTACCTTTACAATTGAATTAGATTTTCGTCATGCTGAAGATTACACCTTAACTATCCATAAAAATGAGCACGGTGTCGAGAAAGTTTTTATCGTCGCAGCGGTCTTTTTTAATAGTAATGACTATAAAAAAATAGCGACCTACATAGAAGACACTCACGATTTATTTAGTGATGAATCCTATATCCAGATGGGTGAGCGTAAGCAAGCGGTTAATAATTTCAAACAAGCCTTTAGCTGGATGATGCGCGAAGTGAAAAAGGGCCAGCATATTCAGCGTTATAAAGGTCTCGGAGAAATGAACCCCGAGCAATTGTTTGAGACAACGCTTGATGTCAATCAGCGCGTGTTGTTACAGGTACACATTGCCGATGCGATTGCTGCGGATGAAGTTTTTACCACACTGATGGGCGATGTAGTCGAACCACGCAGGGATTTTATAGTAAAAAATGCACTGGATGTCTCTAATCTTGATATCTAAATATGTCATGACAAAATAAGCGACATAAATCATAAAAAAATACTACTTTTATATCCTATAAAAAGTATGAGTAACTACATTATAATATTAATACAATTATTTATCTAGCTATTACCTCGATAAAATTGATTCACTGCAATTTAATGAGTCATATAAAGTGTATGCCTAAGTGCTAAGTACCCTGCAGAATTAATTTATCATTTTTGTAGGATGGCTATTACCTCGATAACAGTCATTGAGTCACTGTCACAAATTTAATGAGCTCATGAACCTAGAATAACAAAGTGTTAAGATAATTTTACGTGGTACTTATATTAAGCTTAATCGTTAGTTAATATAAAAGGGATAAACTATATGCTAAGTACCTATGCAGAATTAATTTAACATTTATGCAGGATGGGTAGAATGGAACGCCTGCTTCATAGGTACGTAATGACTCGTAAGAACGCGTAGCGAAACCCATCAACTCCTGTAGAATGATGGGTTTCGCAAAAAGACGCTCTACCCATCCTACACGAAACCTAAGAATAAAAGTGTTAAGATAATTTTACGTGAGTACTTACGAGCCTTACGGTTTAATTGATCTAAAACTAATTCTCATTCCCATACTCCGCGCTTGCTCCAACGACTAGAATGATCATAAACGGTTTGCCAAGGAGGAAGGTCATTCGCCAAGTAATGCCTCCTTTCAGGGCATATAATATTGCATTAATTATATCCCACTCTTCATCACCCAAATCACTCTGGTATCCCATTCGTCAGCAAAAAATTCCTGATTTTTACAGGAAATATATCAACCAAACAAACAGCTGCTTAGATGATTAATCTAACGAGTTAGTTTATTAGATGTTGCAGAATGAGTAAGTAATAATGATAATATCCATTTGATTAAGAAGTATCAGTTCACAGCCGTTTTTACGTTCGAAATTAGATGAAATTTGCTAATTTAGCCGACCCATGAAACTTTAAGCAATGAATAATAATTTACAAAAACTGAAAATTTTTCAGTTTAAAGTTGTCTACCCTACTAATGAGCACCGTGATTGTTGTTATTGTGGCTATTATGTTTCGGCGTGGTGTATGGGGACCACTGGATCAATTCTTATTTTCTGAGATGCCTATAATCAGTTATTTGGTTTGAATTGGCTTGGGTGTATTGATTCTATATTTTGATGAATTTAGTCTGGATAACTTGAAACGCTAGTTTATACTTCGCGTGGTCGAGGCTGCGTGTTTCTAGAAGTATAAGTGCTTTTTTTACAATATTTTTATAAACTGAATTAATATGAAAAAGCCGCAAAAAATTCCTAAGCAACCTGCTCCAGCAGAATTACATAGCTTGCACCAGTTATTTCAGGCAGGCAATATGCAACAAGCTGAATCGATAGCTGAATCAATGCTTAAGGAATATCCCAAAGCCCCCTCTTTGTTGAATGTTCTTGGTCTTTGTCAGCAACATCAAGGTAAGCTGTTGCAAGCGGCCAGTAGTTTCAAGAAGTTATTGACAGTTGACCCGGGTATTGCAGAAGTCCATTTCAATCTAGCGATTTTATTAACGCAGCTGGATAAAGTGAAAGATGCGGTTGCTAGTTATCGCAAAGCCATTAAGTTAAAACCTGATATGACTTCAGCACATTTTAATTTAGGCACCTTACTACAATCTCAGGGCTTTTTAAGTGATGCAGCCAAATATTATCGAAAAGCGGTTACCTTAGATCCTGACTTTTTTCAGGCACAGGGTAATCTAGGTGCTGTTCTGCAACAGCAAGGATTGCTGGAAGAAGCAGAACAATGTTACCGGAAAAACTTATCCCTTCATCCTGATGCTAGAGCTCACTTTAATTTAGGGACTGTGTTGTATGGCTTGGGGCAACATAAAGCAGCACGTGAAGAATTTAGAAATTCCTTGGCACTTGCCCCGGATTTTGCTGATGCCTGGAATTCATTGGGAGAAACCCAGCGTGATTATGGTGAAATGGATAAGGCTATTTTAAGTTATAAAAAAGCTTTGGAAATTGATTCTGATCATGACCGGGCAAAATATAATATGGGTGAATATTTGTGTCTGGTTGATAAACTTGAGGATGCAATTCCTTATTTTGAAGCTTCTCATTTTGCTGATAGTCAGGAAAGGGCGCTGCAATGTCTTTATAAATCGCGTCAATTTGATTTATTTAAGCAAAAGTTTGATAACCTGATTGTAAAGCAAAAACATACCACGGTTTTATTGGGCACTTTGTCTACACATTATGCGACCAATTTTGGGCAAAAAAACCAGTACACCTTTTGTGATAATCCAATGGATTTTGTGTTAAAAACGCATATTGATGAATTAATAGATAAGAATAATTCTCTACTTGAAGATCTGGTGCATGATATTACCCACCTAGCAATAGCGGAAAGGCAACAATCACGCTTATATTATGGCATTCAGTCAGCCGGTAACTTGTTATTACGATCTGAAGCTTCATTTCAAAGCTTGGCGACTTTAATAATTGAAAAAGTTAAAAACTATCGAAAATATTTCGCAGGATCCCGAAATAGGTTGATTAAAGACTTTCCTAAAAATATTGAGTTTACCAGCTCCTGGTTTATAAAAATGAAGCAAGGCGGACATCTGACATCGCATATACACGAGGAGGGCTGGATTAGTGGTTGTGTTTATCTTAAATTACCTGATCGCATGAATGGACATGAAGGAAGTTTTTCTTACAGCACTGATGGAGATGATTATCCGAGATTAAATGATGACTTTCCCAGTCAGATTGTGGATGTTAATGTAGGTGACCTGGTTTTGTTTCCGTCGTCTTTATTTCATCAAACGATTCCTTTCTGTTCGGATCAGGAAAGAGTCTGCGTGGCTTTTGATATTAAACCAGCAATAACCTAATCTGCCTTTTTCTATTTACCAAATAAATAAAATAACATGCTTACTTACCCTATTATAGACCCAGTTGCAATTAGCCTGGGCCCCATTAAAGTTCACTGGTATGGACTTATGTATTTAATCGGCATAGGTGGAGCCTGGTTACTGCTAACTAAGCGAGTTAGTAGGGACTATTCTCCAATAAAGCCGGAGGCTTTAGAAGATCTGGTTTTTTATGCAGCGATGGGGGTTATACTTGGAGGGCGCATAGGCTATGTTATCTTTTATAATTTCCCTCAATTTATAGCCAACCCATTAATGCTGTTTAAAGTCTGGGAAGGCGGTATGTCATTTCATGGTGGATTACTGGGTGTTATCTTTGCTATGTGGCTATCCGCGCGAAAGAATCATTGCACCATGCTCGCGTTAACTGATTTTATAGCACCTGTCGTTCCGATTGGACTTTTGGCAGGTCGAATCGGTAATTTTATCAATGCAGAATTATGGGGAAGAACAACAGATGTTTATTGGGCATTTGTTTTTCCAGGAGCAGGCGCTTTACCCAGACACCCTTCGCAACTCTATGAAGCAGCATTAGAAGGGGGGGTACTGTTTTTGATTTTATGGATTTATTCCAGTAAGCAAAGGCCTTATATGGCGGTATCAGGGGTTTTCGCTTTGTTCTATGGTATTTTTCGTTTTATTGTAGAATTCTACCGCGTTCCAGATGCGCACATAGGCTATCTGGCCATGGACTGGTTAACAATGGGACAGATTTTGTCTACGCCTATGATCTTAGTAGGCCTAATTTTATTAAGGCTGGCTTATAAATCCAGGTGTAACAGTTCATATCCCCATCAGGAAAACATGGATTAAGAACAGTTTTTCTATTAAAACCTCCCCCTGACCCCTCCTTGTTAAGAAGGCGGATTGAACGCTTACATCCAGCTTGATTAAAAGCGCCTAACTTAGCGTATGCTCATTTTGTAGGCGAGCACATCCAATATGACGCAGTGCGTCGCATTATGTATTCCCTCGCAGAGTTTGGGAATCAGAAGGTAATATGAAACAATATCTTGAATTATTAGAAGAAACGCTCACCACGGGCTGTTTAAAAGGGGATCGCACAGGAACAGGCACAAAGTCTCTTTTCGGTCGTCAGATACGCTTTAATTTGCAGGAAGGGCTGCCTTTAGTCACGACCAAGCGCCTGCATACCAAATCCATTATTTATGAGTTACTCTGGTTTCTCAAAGGCGATACCAATATAAAATATCTCAATGATCATGGTGTCTCAATCTGGAACGAATGGGCGACTGAAACAGGTGAACTCGGCCCTGTTTATGGCGCACAATGGAGAAATTGGAAAGGCGCAGAAGGCGAAAGTTATGACCAGGTGACAGCCTTGATTAACGGCATTAAAAACAACCCCGACAGTCGGCGTCATATTATCAGTGGCTGGAATGTTGCCGATCTGCCCGATGAAACCCGATCCCCGCAGCAAAATGCAGCTCATGGAAAAATGGCTTTACCACCCTGCCACTTACTTTATCAATGGTATGTTGCCGAGGGTAAATTAAGCGGTTCCCTGTATATCCGTAGTAACGATCTGTTTTTAGGTAATCCTTATAATACCTGTAGTCTGGCGATTTTTACCCACATGATTGCGCAACAATGTGATCTTGATGTGGGGGAAATTATTATTTCAATTGGCGATTGTCATTTATACAGTAATCATTTTGAGCAGGCGAAAATTCAATTACAACGTGAACCAAAAGCATTGCCAAAATTAATTATCAAACGTAAGCCAGAGAGTATTTTTGATTATCGTTTTGAAGATTTTGAAATAGTTGGCTATGATCCTCACCCACATATTTCAGCACCTATAGCAGTATAGTGGGTCTGTTTTTTTTGGGGAACTATTTTCAAGCTTCCTTTAGCACTTTATACAAAACTTCACACTAAAAGGCCTAATGATTATGGAAACTGAAACAGACATAATAAAAAAACGCTACGACCGTATTGCCCCTTATTTTGACAAGATTGAAGGTATGATGGAAAAGATGATGTTTGCTGATTTAAGGGCTAGCATCTGGCAAAAAGTCTCAGGTGAAAAAATCCTAGAGGTTGGAGTCGGTACTGGAAAAAACTTTCCTTACTACCCAGCCAAATCAATCAATGCTATTGATTTTAGTCCTGCCATGATTAAGCAAGCAGAAAAAAAACGCCACCAACTAGGCGTTGTTGTAGACTTAGCCATTATGGATGTACAAGGGCTGGATTTTCCGGATAATCATTTTGACAGTATTGTCGGTACCTTTTTATTCTGTTCAGTTCCAGGACCTAAACACGGTTTACTGGAATTAAAAAGAGTCTGCAAGCCAGGCGGTGAAGTTTTATTGCTAGAGCATGTGCTGAGTACCAATAAGTTTATCGCATTGATAATGAATCTATTGAATCCGCTTACCGTGCGCCTGGTCGGTGCCAATATAAACCGGGAAACTGTGAAGACAGTCCAAGCCTGTGGATTCTCTAAAGTTGAGGTTTTACCAGAAAGTTCGCACTTGGTGAAACTGATTAGAGCAGTTAAATAAGCTAAAGCAAGGAGAGTGAAGATGACTTTACAATATACCAATCGAGCTGGAAAAACTTATTATTTAAGTGCGGGAAAAACAAAATCAGGGAAGCCTCAATATTATTTTTCATTAAAGGAAAAAGATAGCTCAGTTGATAGGGTACCCGAGGGTTATGAAATATATGAACACCCGGAAAATGCTCAGGTATTTATGCGCAAAATACGTTCTCGCCTTATTAGCGAACTAGAGGAACAGTTTGTTAAAAATCAGGTGAAGGCTTTGCAACGCACAAGGCGTTATCGGATAGATTGTAAAGACCAATACATAACAATTTATGAATCTAATGCGGAAGTAGAAAACGTCCAGGGAATATTTGCTGATTTACTGCAAGGTATGAAAATTCGCGAAGGTTTGAGTACCAGTGATGCAATGGGAGTCTTAACTAATGTCATGGATCAAAATTATACAGCGATGCTTAGATTTTGCCTGGAGGATAAAGAAAAACGAATATTCCTAGTAGAACGGTTTTGTTTTCGCAGCGGATTTGATAAATGGATCTATTTAGCGCAATCTGAAGATTTTAGAGGCTTGGTTAGAGAGTATGTCGATATGCTTGGTACTGATAAATTTTTTGAATCATCTTATTATTAACTAATAACTGAAAGTCATCGTGTTTTTAAAAAATCAAACAAGCTAACAAATTTATCCCCCACTTTATTTATGCAAGTCCTTCTCTATAACGAACTCAACCCTAAATCAATTGCAGGCTTAAGCAAGCTGATTAAATTCCTGGAAAATGATAACTTTGACTCTGCTGATGTAAAAAAGTCGGTGATAATTTATATCGTGCCAAGCTTAATCGTAATGACCGAATTCTGTTTGCTATCTATCAACATTTAGGTAAACCCTACGCTCTGATTCTGGAATACATTAAAAATCATGAGTATGAAAAGTCCCGATTTCTAAACCAGAACGTCAGTCTTGATGAAGATAAAATTCCTACCATTAAAACGTCTGATGAGCTAAAAGCAGAGGCGTTGGTTTATGTCAATCCAAACCACCAAAGCTTTAATCTACTGGATAAAATTGTCTCTTTTGATGACAGCCAACAATCGGTTTATGCTTTACAACCTCCCCTGGTTCTCATTGGTTCTGCTGGTAGTGGTAAAACGGCACTGACCTTGGAAAAAATGAAACATGCCCCCCCTCCCCCCCCCCTTTTCCCCCCCCCCCCCACCCCCCCCCCCCCCCCCCCCTCTTCCTGCCCCCCCCGGTAAAATAACATTCTATGTCTTCATAAACTCAGACGAAACAGATCCTTACCTGTAACTGATTAATGTTTTTAGGCCAGTTCCAGTGAAACTACCACCACGTTTTTAGCACAGAACGGCGGATTCCCATACGCTCAATTGCTCTTCCTCCTCAAAGTCTCTCACACTCAATTAACTCCCAGATATTCACATAGACCACTTTCCTTATTTCCTTTAACCCCCTCATAATTCTCTACCAACCCCGGTAATTTTAGGTACTTTAATTTCCCCGAAGCTTCATTTCTTTTTCGGTGACTATTTCTGGCGCTACTTGGATTGCTTTCTCAGTCTTCTCGGCGGCGTTTCTGGTGTGTTATAGTGACTTTGAGTCATAACGGTCCACATGATTTCTCCGGTGATAGAGATTCAGATCTCTTTCAGCGTAATATCCGCGAGTCTTCTTCGGATTGATGATACCCCGGTAAGGTGTTCTTTTCTGTCTAATAAATTCTAATATACTCACTGAAACCCTCTAACCTCTTCCATTGCCCGAGCAGCATCTGCCCCATAGATTTCACTTAGGCCTACGATCTTCCCATGATGCGCGCGTTCAATCGCTTGTGTTCCATCTGCTGATAATAATCACCCGCCTAGGCGAGCGCATAAAACCTGAACGGCTTTTCTCTTCTGACGACGAGCTTCTTGAGTACCTTTGGGATGTCGGTCTTCAATATCCTGATCCGCAACTCGGACTGCGGGTATTGGTTTCTCCTGATGATAAATACGCTCTTTCGGATAGATCTTTAATGTCAGTCTGCTCATATCCCCTGATACGATTCTACAGCCCTACCAACCCACTTTCAGCGCATACTAATATTGGGATTGCGATTCCACTAACCTCTCCGACATCGGCTGCTTTTTGCGTTCCCTGGTTCGTACATTGCACTCCCGGTTTTGGCCTTACTGATATCCACCTAGATTCTTTTTAACTAGCCCACCGCATTTTCAACCCGGCCTTTTCATTGCCCTTGCATATCTACAGGCTTTAATGTTAAACCATAATCTCCTCCAGTTTGGGTTAGCTCTCATGTCCGTTTTTTGCGCTGCAAAACTGTTTTCAAATTATCTATCATGATATTCTCCCACCCCCAAGAACTCAAACATTGTGCCAAAATCTCCATACTTTTCCATACCCACCATACCCCACAAAATTTATTTCTCCGTCACCTCTCTTGGTTTTATACTATACCCCCCCCCCCCCCCTTACTTCACTCCAAATCCCAAAACTCTCAACCCCTCCGCGGATAATCTTTCTATAGGGTTTTCCCCGACATACCTCTTATAGGCCACTACTACTCTCCCCT
The DNA here is from genome assembly GCA_942491615.1 of uncultured Gammaproteobacteria bacterium. Taxonomy (GTDB): domain Bacteria; phylum Pseudomonadota; class Gammaproteobacteria; order Methylococcales; family Methylomonadaceae; genus Methyloprofundus. Next base: position 186,045 of record CALOCH010000026.1, on the reverse strand, counting down.
CTCGTCTTACTGAGGTCCCCCTCTACTCGGCAGCCGACCGCTCAGCCTCTACCTCCTCTGGTATTTACGCATACCACACAAGACCCCGACACTGTTCCCCCGTGCTTCTGGCTATTTTTACCCGCGCGTTGTTGAGGACTGAGTCCACACCTAAAGCAGTACCGATACAAGGGGTGTGCATACCGCCGAAATCATCTCCAACCTCCCCTTAAAATCTTAACGGGTTTGATATACTATCCTCCCCCCACAAATACCCCCCCCCAAAACCCACACCCGCCCCCACCCCCCCTACGTCCCCTGAGATAAACCCCCTCATTTTCCCACTGCATCTTAAACCCGACACATAAACAGTCCATATGAATCTTTACATCTTCTTAGACCTCTTCCTTTTTATTTTCATATCTCCGTAGTCTTTACGTTCCCCATATTTTATACCGTCCCCGCCTCCGCCGCCCCTATTCTATTTTGCGGTTTTTGCGCCTTTTTTTGACTGGCCTTCTTGCTGGCTTGCACGGGTGCAAATTTGCGCCTTTTACTGCGGTTTAAAGGTGTGCTTCTCTTTCGGGTCCTTTTGCTGGGATATTCCCCCCCCGCGGTCGGGTCGGGGGGCGGGGCAACAAAAACTTTTAGATTCGGGGTCCGAGTATTACATTTTCATATTGCGTTCTCCTTCGCTCCCTGACAACATGCCGTGGGTGATGTGTTATATGTCACGCAATCAGCCTATCTGGTGAAAAATTCGCGTGATTTATATTATTCGCATCATTACGATAATGAAGATCAGCAAGTCGACTTTCTATCGTTTCAGGAATTTTTAGAAAGTATTCATGTTCCTAAAGGCAAGCCCGTCAATTTTCAAAGCTTTCAGCAATGGTTCAGCCGTTATCAACAAGGCAAGCAATTCAATGATGCGCACAAAATATTTGAAGAATTTCGTGGCGTTATTACCGGGCCTGCAACGGATAAAAGCTGGCTCAGCAGAGAAGATTACTTAGCCTTAGGTATAAAAGAAACCATTTTTTTACAAGAAGAGCGTGATACGGTTTACAGTATTTTTGAAAAATACCTGAGTTTTTTACAAGATAATAATCTTTACGATAGCAATATTGTTAGTCACCAATATTTAGATAAACTGCAAGCACGTTATGATTTTGTTATTGTTGATGAAGTACAGGATCTCACCAATATTCAGCTTTATCTGATTATTAAATCCCTGCACCAGGCGCATGATTTTATATTGTGTGGCGATTCCAATCAGATTGTTCATCCTAACTTTTTTTCCTGGTCAAAAGTAAAAAGTCTGTTTTATAAGCAAGAAGATCTGGGCAGTGCTGAACATCTGATTCGTATTTTAAATACCAATTACCGGAATTCACCTCAGGTGACCGAGATTGCCAATAAAATACTGAAAATTAAAAATAACCGCTTTGGCTCGATTGATAAAGAGAGTCACTATCTGGTTGAAAATAATGGTCATACACAAGGTGAAGTGGTCTTTTTGCAAGATAACGAGCATATCAAACAAGAGTTGGATAAGAAAACCAAAGCCTCAACCCGCTTCGCGGTTATTGTTATGAACCCCGAGCAAAAACCGATGGCGCAACAGCACTTTAGTACGCCTCTGGTATTTACCATACAAGAAGCCAAAGGGTTGGAATATGACAATATTACTCTCTATAACTTTCTGTCACAGGAAGAGCAACGCTATCGAGAAATAAGTAAAGGCGTCACCCTGGAAGATCTGGAAAAAGATATAAAATTTTCCCGCGCTAAAGATAAGACTGACAAATCATTAGAGGTGTACAAGTTTTATATTAACTCGCTATATGTCGCCTTAACGCGCGCGATTAAAAACCTGTACTGGATAGAAAGCTCGCCAAAACAACAGTCAAATACCTCCGGCAAAGCCGGAGGCTTGTAATTGTGAACCGCTCGAAGCGGGTTAATTCATTTACCACCTAAAGGTGGCGGTGCCTTAAAATAAATCCAGTTGGTCTATTCGCTTATCCTCGTCTTCTTGATGCTTAATATAATTCCTCACCGTTTCCTCATCTCTACCCACTGTGGAAACATAGTAACCTCTTGCCCAGAAACTCTGCCCTGTAAAATTTTTTCTTCTCCCCATATAGGTTCGAGCAATCGATATTGCACTTTTCCCTTTAATAAATCCAACAACCTGTGACACTGAATATTTAGGAGGAATCGAGATTAAAATATGAACATGATCTGGCATCAAATGCCCTTCTTAAATTTTACATTCTTTTTGGAGTGCTAAATCTTTTAGAGTAGCACCAATATATTTCCTCAAATCTTTGTAGAGACTCTTCTTTCTATATTTGGGTATCCAAACTATATGATACTTACATTCCCATTTTGTATGATTTAAACTATTGATGTATTCATCGCTTGTTTCCTTATCTATTGAACTTTATGCGGTTCACAGATAAGGAGACTCACGATGATTCCCGTAATTGTCAAACTTTAATAGTCCCCCAGCAGAGCTGGGGGTTTACTCATTAGAAATTACTCGGCCTGCTGGGCCTGGATAATGCTCAGGCCACTCTGGAAATTGCTGATAGTAATTCCAGTCTGGATGATTGGCGACAAGAAGCGCATAAGCTGGAGTTACAGGGAAAACAAGAACAGGCCGAACGTATTCGGGCGGAAATTCTCAAACAAAAAACACCTGACTGGACTGTGATTACAGGTAAAAGTTTAGATGAATTGCAACAAAAAGCATTTGCACAAGACAATAAAAAAGCCAAATTAGAACTGTTTGAATACGCCCTGGTTTATGAAGATCGTAAGTTACTTAACAGTTTGATCAAAGCGGATTTTAAACCCGCACGAAACTCTGATAAGGGACTACAGTTATTACAGCAAAAACATTATTCGGCTTATAGCTTTAAAAAACCGGATGCAGTGCTCAAGCAAGCTAATTTATATGGCCCCGATTTCCGTAATCTATTTAATCAAACACCATTAATGGTCGCTGCATTGATGGGGAATATTGAAGTTATAAAAGCTTTATTTGAACAAGGAGCGGATACCGAAAAAGTCGATGAAAATGGTTTTACCGCATTACAAATAGCCTTGTCTCAGGCGGCAGGTGATGAAAATTTTGCACGTAAAAAACTGGCTGAAACCTATCTACATTTTAGAGCCGACCAGTATCAGTCTACAGGTTGATGGGCGCTTAATAAAATTAGACAAACATCAAATGGAGTTTTTTATGCTCAATATGATGATTGCCTTGTTTTATCGTGCACTACCTGAAAAGGTAATCAATATGGCCGGAGCTTTTTCCAGTCAGGATTTTGTTGATGCGGTTGAGTATATGCCCAATAGTGTTTTACCTGAACGACGTAAAAAAACGGGCGTATCTCTCCAGTATTCTATCTAAAAATGAAATCAGTAAAGACGAAAAAAATAACCGGAAACTATTCTTTCGTATCAAACGCGGTCATTAAGTACCTATGTAAAATAAATTTAACCTTTATGAAAATGCCACTTTATGACTTACCCCAATATTTGCAAGTACATTAAATAGGTCCCGCTCCAGCGATTGATAAGATTCATAGGCAGAAAAAGGTAGCCATTCGTACTTTATTTTACGCCAAATAATCTCAATGATATTTAACTCAGGTGAGTAAGGAGGGATAGGATAAATCGTTAAATTGGCTTCTGTCCAGCGTTCAATGTTTTCCTTGAATTCATTACTTGTATGAGTGGATGCATTATCAATAATCAGGACGGTTGGGATTTTTATGTTCTTAGAAAATTCATCAATACAAGCCACCACGACTGAGGTATTAACCGTTCCCTCGAAGACAAATGAATCAAATTCACAATCTCTGTTAACAAAGCCCAATACATTGAGCCGTTTACTTTTCGAGCTAGGAACTTCGATTGTTTGATCTGACAGTTGCCATGCATAAGGAACGCAAGGTTCCAGTGTGAACCCGATTCATCAAAGTAACATAAATTGAGTTGATTATCCTTATGCTGTTGTATTAGTTCTTTTATGTTTTCTTGCGCTACATCAAAATCTTTTTGATTTCGCTTGGTTCGCAATGATTTTCTAACCCGTTTCCAGACAAGGCCAGCTTGTTTACAAATCAATTTTATCGTATCAATACTGACTGTGATGCCTAACTCTACCTCCAAATCAGCAAGAACTGATTTTAACGATCGAGGCGATTTCTTAACTCTTTTTACAATATTGTTTTTTTGATTATCGGTTAAAATACTTGGGCGTCCTCGACCCGGAAGATCAATCAGCCCACTATTCCAAATTCTTCCCATTTAGAAAGCCACGTTGAAACCGTCTGGCGACATACATTATATGTCGAGCAAATCACCGGAACTGAAACCCCCCGGTGACTTAATAAGATAGCATGAGATCGCCGCCTGCTTAAATAACGCGGATGGTTTTTATGCATCTCATTTAATGTGGTAATTTCTTCTGTCGTGAGTTCATCTATGTAAATCATCAAAAACCATGGGTAATAAAATAATTAGCTTATTATGATACATTTTTAGTTAAATTAATTTTTCGTGAGTACTTATCTCTTTAACCCAAACCTTGCGCTTAAAGTCGATGTTTAATGGGTGAATATTTATGATTTATTATCCATTGATAAATTAGCTTATCAGCATGAGAAAAAAGAAGCCTGGTGGCGAGTTGATATGAACGAGCGCTCAACTGAAGTTCTGGAGCATAATAAAAAATATATCAAGTCACAGATCAGCGATATACAAAAAAAGTAAAGCAGAAAGATAGTATTTATTGTTTCATAATCAAAGAAGTACACTGTAGGTTTGGTTAGATTTTTTCTTGCGCAGCAATAAAAACGTAACCCAACAAGCTCCTTATAGCAGTGAGGGTGCGCACAGCTTACCTTTAGCGTTTTTAAGCTGTTAAGGAATGAAGATTCAATAAAACCCGAAACCAGGAAAAGCGTATTTCTGTAGGCCGGATTAGCTTATCTAGCGTAGCGTAGATAACGTTTTTTAAAGCTGTGCTATAAAAAAGCTAATCCGGCCTACGGCTTTACATTTTTGCATAAAACGCATTACGCCCGATTGCGGATATTATTAACCTTCGTTCCTAAGGCATATTTTGGAACCTCGACGCTCTATCTCATTGGCTAAGTCACTATGATAAATTTTTAAAAAAAACTGCCGATCGGCATTCAGACTTTTAGTGAAATACGCAAAGAAAATTACTACTATGTCGATAAAACGCCCTTAGCTTTACATATGCTTGAACAGGGAAAGTATTACTTTCTATCTCGTCTACGTCGATTTGGTAAATCATTATTGATAGACACACTCGCAGAATTATTTACAGCTAATCAGTGATTATTTAATGGTTTATATGCTGAAAATAATTGGGATTGGTCAAGAAAATATCCTGTTATTCGTTTCAGTTTTGGGGGAGGGGATTGTCAACAGTCACGTAGAACTTAACTTAAAAATACAAGAACAATTAAGTATTAACCAGCAAGCACTTGGTTTAGTTTGTGCACAAACAACAGTCGCAGCCTGTTTAGCTGAACTCATTCGCAAAGCACATGCAGTAACAGGTGAACGAGTTGTGGTATTGGTCGATGAATACGACACACCTATTTTAGATAATTTAGAGCAGCCCGAAACGGCAAAAATAATGCGCGAAGGATTACGCAATCTTTATTCCGTGATTAAAGATATGGATGCGCATATTCGATTTTCCATGTTGACAGGAGTTTCAAAATTCAGCAAAGTCAGCCTATTTTCGGGTTTAAATAATCTTAATGATATTACCGTGTATCCAGTTTATTCATCGATCTGTGGTTATACCGATGAAGATATTGACACTATTTTTAAGCCTGAACTGGAGGGTTTAGACAGACAGGAAATTCGCGCATGGTATAACGGCTACAACTGGGCAGGTGCGTCGGTTTACAATCCATTCGATATATTACTGTTATTTGAAAAACGCAGCTATAAGCCCTACTGGTTTGAAACAGGCACACCGACTTTTTTAATTAAGTTACTCAGTCAGCGTGGTTTTTTTACGCCGAATTTAGCCAGGCAACAAACCACCCTGGATCTACTTTCTGTATTTGATGTCGATCATATCAACAGTGATGCCCTGCTTTTCCAGACCGGTTATTTAACATTCAGCAAAGTTGAAGAGGTTGCTACCGGCTTTTGGGTCTACACATTAGGCTACCCAAATAAAGAAGTTGAAACCAGTCTTAATTCTGCCTTACTCTGTGGTTATGAAGCCGATGGCCAGCAAGTATTTAATAACCGACTACGATTATTGCAATTACTACAGGCAGTCGATTGCAATGGCTTAAAAGAACTGTTTAACGCTTTTTTCGCCAGTATTCGACATGACTGGTATCGAAATAATCCTATTGCGCAATATGAAGGCTATTATGCCAGCGTATTTTATTCTCACTTTGCCGCACTGGGTTTAGCGATTATTTTGAAGACACCAGCAACCAAGGCCGGATTGATATGACTGTTCGTTTCAATGGTCATATCTATTTATTTGAATTTAAAGTGGTGGAACAAGTACCAAAAGGGAAAGCCTTACAGCAATTAAAAGATAAAGGCTATGCCGATAAGTATCGTGACCAGAGTGAACCGATACATTTAATCGGTGTGGAATTTAGTAAAGAACAAAGGTGTGTGGTTGGGTTTGAGGTTGAGGGTTTGTGATTTGGGATCAGGAAGTATGTATGCAATAAAGTTGCAGTGTAAAAATTAATGGTAAAAGTAAGTGTTATCAAGTTCAGTAAATGGCTCTGGAATTTCAAGGTATTCGGATTCTGATCTTATCCAACAGCCCAGGGTTCTAATGTAATTAGTTAAATTATTTTTATCACGAATCGCACATTCCCAGATGATTGATGTTCTCCAGCCAAGTAATTTTAATTGGTAATAAACCTCTCCGTCTCTGCGTAGGTTTGCAGCAAATTTTTTCATCCAGAAATCTCTGTTTTGCTTTGGTATGCTAGCGAGTTTACAGTTTTCATGCCTATGCCAGTAACAGCCATGAATAAAAATGACAGCTTTATATTTTCTTAAAACCAGGTCAGGTTTTCCGGGTAGTGATTTATCGTGAAGTCAAAAGTGAAAGCCCTGGCGATGTAACAAAGAACGAATGATAATCTCAGGTCTGGTATTTTTACCTTTGATATTAGCCATCATTCTGGATCGGGTTTGTTTGTCTACAGTATCCACGAATTGCCTACCAATTTGCAAAAAGTTTATACCTTTTGCAAAAAAGCATAATGATTTGGTAGATCAGTCCAGGCTTTAGCTTTTATTAATTCATCAATGTTTGCAAGTCTGAACTTGAAATCTCTAGTGCCTGAAACGTCAATAGCTAATGCCATTTTATTCACTCTCCCCAGTTCAAACAGCCAATAGTCATCGTCTGAATTTTTAGCAGGTACTCCTGCTTGCTCACCAGTTATGTCTCTACGTTTGATCAGTTGTACGGAAACAAGCTCATAAACATATTCTATTCGCCGCTGCGGGCTACTATTTTAACGCGGGACATATTGAAAACTGTAGGGCTGAAGCCACGCCCTACAAGTATGTAGTGTACCGCTTTAAGTTTGTTGCCAAATATCACTCTTGCCAATCTTCTAATCGTAGTCCGGTAATACAAGAAAACTCTTTAGTCTTATGTGTCACTAAAACCGCATCATGCGCTCTGGCAATAGCGGCTATCAAAAGGTCGTTCGGCCCTATTATTTTCCCTTGAGCGCTTAAATCTGCACGTATTAATCCATATTCTTCTGCAGATCTGTCATCAAATGGAAGACTGCTTAAAGGTGCAAAAAAATGATTCAGTAATTGTAAATTAGCCTCTACCTGTTTGCTATGCCTTGCACCGAAAAGTAATTCAGCCTTTACAATGCTGCATAGAGCAATTTTAGAAGGAGAGGAGCGACGGAAATGATTTTCTATTTGTGTATGACGATTATTTAACAAATGGATACACACATTGGTATCAAGCAGGTACATTAGTCTAATGTTTCCCGTTGTTCAATAGTACCTTGGGCATCTTTCATTTTCCAGTTAACACTTTTGTTGTTTTTATCTGGGAGCGCGGGCGGCTCGCCTGCATAGGGTCAATAAAAGCGGGCAAGCTGCCCGCGCTCCCAGCGTTTTGAAAAAAAAGTGTAAACTACTTTAAAGGCAATATGAAAGACGTCGTACCTTGACTGGCTCGCTGCAAGGGTTCGCCCTTCCATGTACCTAACTTTTCGAAATAGTCTTCAGGCCATTGGTTGCCTACTTCGCGTTTTGCCAGTTCTGCAAGATATTTGGACACGGATAAATGGGCATGTTCCGCTTTGATTTTGATTTTATCTGCTACTGCATCCGGGATATAAAAATGTAGTTGAGCCATGGCTTATTCCTAAAAATATATGTGTTATATTTATGTTTTTGTATGAATATAACTTTATTGTCAATTTGCTATTAAAAAAATTTTATAATACGCAACGATTAGATGGCGGTAGAGACACGAATATTATCATATTGTACTATGCGTATTTATTGGCATTCTTTCGCCAATTCATTCGAGTACTTTAAAAATTTTTATAAATAAAGTCTCAGCTTTTATGAGTGAATAAAAAAATCAATACTTCTGCTTTGTAAGTCAATCCGTAGCACACCCATCAGCTAACTTGCATGAACCTCTGCGTATTAGAGATGACATGCGTATAATCAAACTATTTAACAGACGGTTATTCCCATGAAATTACTGATTCGCAACCTCCCTCGTAATACCACAGAAGCTGAGATTAAAACGCTTTTTGAACCTTTTGGTACAGTACAGTCGTGTACTTTAGTGCTAGATAAAGATACCGGGATATCCAAAGGCTTTGGTTTTGTTGAAATGCCAAAGATCGGTGAAGCGAAAGCTGCGATGAAGACGTTAAATAATCAGAATGTTGGTAGTAGCAAGATCCGCGTAAAAAAAGCGGAAGATAAAGTAAGCGCGCAATCTACTGATGCCACGCAATCAAATGACTAAAGAACACGTTCAGGATCCATTGCATGGTTTAACGCTGAAGGTAATTGTTACCCAGTTAGTTGAGGAGTATGGTTGGGAGGAACTGGGAAGTCGTATTGCGATTAAATGTTTTACTACTGATCCTAGTATTTCTTCTAGTTTGAAATTTTTGCGTAAAACGCCCTGGGCAAGGCAAAAAGTGGAAGAACTGTATTTGAATACCCAGTGGGCAAACGACAAAATTTAGGAATGAAGACTCAATAAAACCTGAAACCAGGAAAAGCGTATTTCTGTAGGCCGGATTAGCTTATCTAGCGGAGCGTAGATAAAGTTATTCGGCAGATGAGGCAATTTACCCAGCCGGATAACGTTTTTTATAGCTGTGCTATAAAAAAAGCACTTCCTGCCTACGGCTTTGCATTTTTGAATAAAACTCATCACCCCTGATTTCGGAGATTATTAAATTGTCGCTCCTTAACTGCATGCATGCGGTTGGGTAGACATTCAGTTAAATAAGGAGCAGATAATGAAACTAGCGACGCTTTTTTTGACACTTACGCTGTTGGTAATAATGAGCACTGCTCATGCAGATATAAACTGTCAAACAGATTCATTCGACAATAAAATCTGTCAGGACAATAATGGTCGTACCTGGTTCGGAAGAAAAGATCTTTCGGGTAATGTATTGTGGACAGATAATCAGGGAAATACTATCAGGGAAGAAAAAGATGCCTTAGGTAATACGACATACAAAGATAATAGAGGTGTGCTTCGAGGGCGCAAAGACGCTTTTGGCAATGAAGCCTGGCAGGACAAAAACGGTAATACCGTTAAAGGCCGGACAGACTCGTTTGGCAATACATACTATAGAAATAAATCAGGTAAAGCAGTTAATTGTTACAAAGATTCATTAGGCAATGAAACCTGTCAATAACTGTAAAATGAGGGACTGTGTATAGCATCACTATTGATATAAAGGCGTAACCATGGATTGGAATAAGCTAAAAAGTAGCATCTGTAGCCTGGATATAGAGTGTAATGAAAACGGTGAGATTTTTGCGCTGGCTGCGCTTTATCAGGATCAGACTTTTCAGCGACACGCGCCGTTTACTATACAACAGGTGCTTTTAGAGCTTGATAGTTTTGCGCAACAGGCCGACTATATTTTGGGTCATAATATCATTCTGCATGATGTGCCTATTTGCCGTGCTATCAACCCTATGCTGGCTGTATTTGAAAAACCGGTCATTGATACTCTGTTTTTATCTCCTCTAGCTTTCCCTGAAAACCCCTATCATCGCTTAGTCAAAAACTATAAATTAGTGCGTGACAGTCTGAATGATCCCTTGGCTGATGCAAAACTTGCGCTGTCATTATTCGAAGATCAATGGCAAACCCTACAAGAACAGCAAGCTGAATCTGCATTATTATCCTTTTATTATTATGCTTTTTCCGAGAATCCTCGTTTTATAGGTTTACAACAAGCACTATTGGCAATGGGCGCTGAACCTTTAAAAGTCAGTGCTGTTTTTGACTTATGCAAGTCATTAACCCAGGGCAAAGTCTGTAAATCTGCATTTAATACGGTCATTCTATCCTACCTACCCAACCCGGAACATCGCCCTGCTTTGGCGTATTGCCTCGCCTGGTTACGTGTCGCCGGCGGAAACTCGGTATTGCCTGCCTGGGTACGGCAACAGTTTCATGATGTTGCCCCTGCATTGCGTCAGTTGCGTGATATTTCTTGCCAGGCGGCAGATTGTGCTTATTGTCAGGAAATGCACAATCCGGTAACGCAGCTACAACGCTATTTTGGTTTTTCATCTTTTCGTCCGCAGCCTGAAAACGATCAGGGAGGAAGTTTGCAACAAAATATAGTCCAGGCAGCCATGAATGATATGCCGATATTTGCCGTGTTGCCCACCGGTGGCGGCAAGTCTTTATGTTATCAATTACCGGCATTAGTGCGTTATCAGCGCCGAGGGGTGCTAACCATTATTATTTCGCCATTACAGGCTTTAATGAAAGATCAAGTCGATAATCTGCGTAATAAAACTGGCGCACCGAGTGCTGCAGCATTAAATGGTTTATTGACTGCTCCTGAACGAGGCGAGGTATTAAAAGCGGTACAAATGGGCGATATTGCTTTGCTTTATGTCTCGCCTGAGCAGTTACGTAATGCCGGTTTTCAAAAGGTGATTGAACACAGGGAAATTGGTTGCTGGGTTTTTGATGAAGCACATTGTTTGTCCAAATGGGGGCACGATTTCAGACCAGACTATTTATATGTAGCCCGATTTATCAAGGAGTTTGCCGCGAAACAGCAAGCACTGCTGCCTCCAGTACAATGTTTTACTGCAACAGCGAAACAGGATGTACAAGATGAAATCAGGGATTACTTTAACGCAAATTTAGCGCAGGATTTAACGCTGTTTTCCGGTGGAGTGGAACGGGATAATTTGCAGTTTGAGGTACAGATTGTGAATCAAGCAGATAAATATGCACGTATAAATCATTTATTGCATGATCGACTTGATTCACATGCAAGCGGAAGCGCTATTATTTACTGTGCTACGCAAAAACAAACAGAAAAAATTGCCGAGTTTTTACAGTTGCATGATTGGCAGGTAGAAGCATTTCATGCAGGTAAAAATGCCGCTGAAAAACAACATGTACAGGATAATTTTATCAATGGACACACACGTATTATTACCGCGACAAATGCTTTTGGGATGGGGATAGATAAAGAAGATGTGCGTCTGGTGATTCATGCCGATATACCGGGCTCACTGGAAAACTATGTACAGGAAGCAGGTCGAGCTGGCCGGGACCAGCAGCAGGCGGAGTGTGTATTGTTATTTGATGAAACAGATATTGATACGCAGTTCAGTCTTTCGGCGGTTTCACAGATCAGTAAACGGGATATTGCGCAGATTTTAAGAGGACTGAGAAAAACGCGCAAAGATAAATTGGGCAATGTTGTATTGACTGCCGGTGAATTATTGCAGGATGAGGCGGTTGAAACCAGTTTTCAGGCTGATGAATATAATGCAGCAACGAAAGTCATTACTGCAGTATCCTGGCTGGAACGCGCCGGATTTATTGAGCGCAATGAGAACAAGACCCAGGTTTTTCAGGGCCGTCCATTGGCTAAAGATATGGCTGAGGCCAGGCAAAAAATTGCGCGTTTAAATTTATCGGAACGCCAGCAAAAGCGCTGGTTGGCGATTCTGGAGACCTTGTTTAATGCTGAGGTAGATGAAGGCTTTAGTGCGGATGAGCTGGCCTTATCTGCGGAGTTTATTAAAGATAGTGCACTGGATAAAGAACATGATACTGCCAGCCAGCGCGTTATTCGTACTTTGTATGATATGTCAGCAAATGGTTTGATTCAGAAAAATATGCTGCTGAGTGCTTTTGTGCGTTATAAGGTGAGTAATGCATCAAGCGCATTATTAGATCAGGTTTGTCAGTTAGAACGAGCACTGATTCAGGTTTTGCAGGAACAGGCACCTGATGCGGATACTGATGCATGGCAACTTTTATCATTAAGACATATCAATCAGCATTTAATAGATTTAGGATTTAAAGACTGTAACCCTGAAGTGATACGTTTATTATTGGTTTCATTGAGTAAGGATGGGCAAGGCATGGCGGCTAATAAAGGCAGTTTTTATTTACGCCATTATGCAAGGGATCAGTATCGGGTAAAACTTAATCGTGGCTGGAATGCTGTGCAGGAAACAGTGCGGCGACGACAGGCTATCGCGCAAATCGCGCTGTATGCTATTTTAAAAAAAATTCCAGAAGGCACAACAGCCACTGCCGATTTACTGGTTGAATTTGCAGTTGAAGATATATTGCTTGCACTAAAGCAGGATATCGAAATGCATTCAGCGATAAAAGATGCGCTGGCGGCTGTAGAACGAGGATTGAATTTTTTGCATGAACAAAAAATCATCACCTTGCAAAAAGGTCTGGCGGTATTCAAACAATCGATGACTATTAAGGTGTTAGCTGAATCCAAAGGACGGCGTTATAACAAGGGCGATTACGAACCTTTAGCACAGCATTACGACGAACGTATTTTTCAGGTGCATGTCATGAATGAGTATGCGCGTATCGGTTTGAAAAAAATAGGTCATGCGCTGGCGTTCGTACTGGCTTATTTTTCTCAGGATAAAACTGAATTTGTTAAGCGATACTTTAAAGGGCGAAAGGACATTTTGCAACGTGCAACCAGTCAGCAATCGTTTCAGCGTATCGTAAGTGATTTACAAAACCCGTTGCAACAATCTCTGGTAGCTAGTGGTGAAGAGGAAAATTGTCTGATTTTAGCAGGCCCTGGCTCAGGGAAAACCCGGGTAGTCATTCATCGCTGTGCTTATTTAATACGCGTTAAACAAGTCCCCGCCAGTAGTATTTTAGTCTTGTGTTTTAACCGTAATGCAGCAAATGAGCTACGCCAACGATTGATTCATTTGATTGGCAATAGTGCCAAAGCGGTCACTATCCAAACCTATCATGGACTAAGTTTGCGTTTCTCCGGTCATGCCTTAAGCAGAATCAATGACCGTGATGTAGAAAGCACCGAGGCATCGTTTCAAAATATGATCCAGCAGGCGATTGATTTGCTGAACGGCAAACATCCATGCATGAATGTAGACAGTGATGAGATGCGTGATCGCTTATTAGCTGGCTATCGTTTTATTCTTGTAGACGAATATCAGGATATTGATGCATTGCAGTACCAGTTAATTTCTGCATTGACAGGGCGAAATCAGGATGAAGAGAATAAATTGACGATTTTAGCGGTGGGTGATGATGATCAGAATATTTATCAATTTAGAGGTGCTAATATAGGTTTTATTCGTCAGTTCGAACAGGATTATAAGGCCAGTAAACATTATTTATTAGAAAATTATCGATCCAGCGAGCATATTATCAATGCAGCAAATCAATTAATACAGGTAAATAAAGACCGCATGAAACAGCAACAGCCGATCCGCATTAATCAGGGACGTAAAAATCTAGCAGCGGGTGGTCGTTGGGAAAATCTCGATCTAGTAGTAAAGGGGAGGGTGCAGATATTGCAAACTCAGAGTGAAATCCAGCAAGCACAAGCCATAGTTCAAGAGTTGCTGCGTTTGCGGCAATTGGATAATAGTTTAGCGTGGTCGCAGTGTGCGTTATTAAGCAGCAGTTGGCGTTTGTTAAATCCACTACGAGCCTGTCTGGAAGCACAGAGTATTCCACTGAGCCTGGCATTGCCCAAAGAAAATCAGCCACCGCTGCTGCGTATTCGAGAAACTCTACATTTAATTAATGCGCTTAAAGACAGTGAACGCTCTTTGTATAAAGCCAGTGATTGCAGGCAAATTTTACAGCAACTGCCGGATAATCTTTGGTCAAAGCGGCTTGAACAGATATTGCAGAACTGGCAAACTGAAACGGATGATGCAGCGCTTAGCAAACAACATATACTGGAGTATATGTATGAGTCTTTAGCAGAGCAAGGCCGTGACTGTAGATTGGGTCAAGGTGTTTTTCTGAGTACAGTACACTCGGTTAAAGGCATGGAGTTTAAACATGTGTTTATTCTGGATGGCGGCTGGGTAACACCTGCGACAGAAGAGCAACGCCGGGTATATTATGTTGCGATGACTCGCGCCAAAGAGACCTTGTGCTTATTGAGACGGCTGGATTTAAGTCATCCTTATCTGCAAGCCTTACACGGTGACTCTCTCGTAACACAGCAAAGTGAGGGTGAATTGATTGCAGACGTTCCGCTAGAAATTAAGCAATATTGCATCCTGGGTTTACAGGATTTGGATTTAGGCTATGCCGGTAGCTTTTCACAACATCACCCGATTCACCGGGTATTAGCCGAATTGGGTGCTGGTTCTGAAGTAAAAATACGCCATCAAAATGACAAAATTGTCATACAGAAAGCTGATAAAACGGTGGCGGTGCTGTCCAAAAAAGCACAACAGCAATGGCAGCAGCACCTGAATCAGATTCAATCAGCGCATATTATCGCCATGATTACCCGTTATAAAACGGATAGCGAAGCACCATATCAAACGCGCTGTAAAGTTAAACAGTGGGAAGTGCCAATGATAGAAGTTGTGTATTAGGCACTCACACTTAGGTGCGAGTGACCAAATTGGCTATGAGTCGAGATGATTTTAGGTGTTATAAAAAAATATCCGATAAGTTAACTATACTTTATCTGCTGGTAGTTTGAGCATTAGAGTCACAATCATTCAGTTAAGCATTTATTTTATAATCAATGTATTGATGTAGGTTGGATTAGATTTTTGTTGCAAAGCAATAAGAACCTAACCCAACATAAGCACTGTAACATGATATTTAATATGTATTCATTCATTAACTTAATGGCAGTGAGCACTCGACTGGAAATTTTATATCCGTTTCCTGTTTACATAATAAGGTTGCTGAGAAGTAATAAAAAAGAAGAGGCTACAAATGAATAATCATTACGATGCTATTATCATTGGTTCAGGACCTGCAGGATTATCTGTCGGCTCTGAGTTATCCAAACAACTCAATATTTTGATTATAGACAAAAAACCGACGGTACAAGGAGTCGCTAGAAGCTAGCTTATCCCTAAATTGGCAGTAGAGGATGGCGATGCTGGGATATAAAACAATTTACTGCGGGTGGTGTCAGGCGGTTTACAACGCAAACCTATGCAGGCGTGGTAGAGACATGGGATGCAAATCTTGAGTATTATTATGCAAAAGAGCATGAATTGTTGAATTATTGGGGAGAACTTATCAGACAACAAGGGTCTGATATTTTACTCGAATGTTTTTATCACGATTGTAAGATCAATCATGACGGAGTTGTTATTAATACCTCCAAAGGTGATTTTTCAGCCAAGTTATTAATCGATGCGTCTGGTTACAACTCACCCATTCTCAGGCAATATGCGATACCTGATAATTATTACTGGTGGTCGGTGTCAGGCTGTATCGCTGAATTTCCAAATGGTTTAAATGACATGCAAGCTGGAGATTATATGCTCTGGGGAACATTTACCGATAGTAATGCCGATCTTGATGCATCCATGGAGCAAGGAAGACCGGTTCTGGAATATGAAATACTGGATGAAAAAACCTGTTTTATTTTTATCTTCTATCTTAGAAAAAGTAAGATGGCAGAAGATGAAATGAAAGAGGAATTTATGCATGTGCTGCGTAAAGAGGATTCAACACGTAATTTTCATGATGTCATCATTAAGGAATGGAAGCATGGCTGGTATCCTTCTGGCGGCGCATCATCACAAAAAGTAGCTGAAAACCGGCTTGCTTTTATTGGTGATGCAGGATGCTGGACCTCACCCTGTGGGTGGGGGATGTCATATATCGTCGCAAATTATAAGCATTACGCCAGACAGTTATTACCAGCAATTCAAGCAGATCAGTTGAGTAAGGCGCAACTAAAAAAACTGATAAAACTAAAACTGCATACCCGCTCTCAAGTATTACTGGATCAAATTGTTACACATTTTCTGTCTTATGCCAGCTCGACTATGCTCGATCAGTTTATTCGGTTATTTGAGCAAGGCGGGCCACTGGGTGATCAGGGGCCTATTTTATGCGAGAAATTGTTTACCTTGACCATGCAGGAGGCAGATATTAAGTTCTTATTAAAACATATGGCGCAATTTCTTGATATAAAACAACTGATGCACAGTATGCACGTTGAAGATTATCAATTATTGCTTGAATTGCTAGGCGAATATATTGAACAAGGGATTTTAAAAGAAGTGTATCAATTATCGAATATACTTAAAAAAAATCAGGAAAAACTTGCTTTTCAAGACGGTATAGCATTAGATTAACAATTAGTAATAAGCTATATAATTAGGCAAAAAATGAATCTAGAGCTTCCTGGTTATAGAGTCTCGGAGACGCTCTATGAATCAGTTAAAAATATTATATTTCTAGCTATTCGGGAACAGGATAATCTGTCAGTGGTGATTAAAACCCTCAGAAATGATTATCCTAGCCATCATGATATTGCAAGGTTTCAACATGAATATGCTATTCATAAACTTTTGAATGGTATTGACGGTATAGCCCAAGTCATTAGTCTGGAAAATCTGGGTAGCAAACCGGTGCTGGTGATTGAGTATGTCCCGAGTGATGATCTAAGCTCTGTTGTCCAGAATGATAGCAAAGATTTTTTAGCACTTTTTTTTACAGTAGCGACACAAATCACTCAGACGATTGCTGAGATGCATCAGCATTCTATTATTCATAAGGACATTAGCCTGAGCAATATCCTGTGGGATGCGAAAACACAATCAGCTAAAATAATTGACTTTGGACTTGCCAGTGAATTATCACGCGAAAAACAAAATCAGAATGCTGAGCTATTAGTGGGCTCCTTGCCTTATATATCGCCTGAACAAACTGGCCGTATCAATCGTTCTATTGATTATCGGTCGGATTTTTATTCACTCGGAGTCACCTTATATAAATTATTAACCGGTGAGTTTCCTTTTGATGTTGAAAATAATGACCCCATGACCTGGGTGCATTGTCATATTGCCAGACAACCGAAAGCATTAACAAATATAAATGCGGCTATTGCCCCTGCTCTTTCTGCCATTATTCTTAAATTATTAGCAAAAAATGCCGAAGATCGTTATCAGAGTGCTTTGGGAATCAAGCATGATTTGGATTTTTGCTGGGCAGAATGGCAAAAGTCAGGTGTTATCAATGATTTTGAGCCAGGGCGCAAAGATATTTCGGATCGTTTTGAGATTCCACAAAAACTATATGGGCGTGAACAGCAGATTGCAAGTTTACTGAGTGCGTTTGCAGATATCAATATAGGTGCAAGTAAGCTGTTTTTGGTCAGTGGTTATTCAGGGGTAGGCAAGTCTGCTTTAATTAATGAAATTCACAAACCGATTGTTGAGAAAAAAGGTTATTTTCTTGTTGGCAAATTTGATCAATTGCAGCGTAATATCCCCTATTCGGGGATTGCTCAAGCCTTCACGGGTTTAATAAAGCAATTGCTTGCAGAGTCACCTGAGGCGTTAGCGCTTTGGCAGCAAGAATTACAAGAAGTGTTAGCACTAAATGGTCAGGTATTGATTGATGTCATTCCCGAATTAGAGCAAATTATTGGTGCTCAACCAGCTGTTGCACATCTTGGTACAGAAGAGAATCAAAATCGTTTTAATCACTTGTTTAAAGAATTTTTACAGGTGTTTACCAAAAATAATCACCCTTTGGTGTTGTTTCTTGATGATTTGCAGTGGGCTGATTCAGCCAGTTTAAGCTTGATCAAGTTATTTGTTTTAAATAAAGAACAAAGCAATTTTTTATTGCTAGGTGCATACCGTGATAATGAAGTCGATCAGCATCATCGGTTAACCGTCACGATTGATGAGCTTGAAAAAACCGGCTTTCAGGTACCTAAGTTAATGTTAAAACCTTTGCAGTTGCATGATATTACGCAATTACTAGTTGATATGCTGCAGTCGGATAAGCAAATAACGCAACCGCTGGCAAAACTGGTGCTGGAAAAAACAGCGGGAAATCCTTTTTTTATTAACCAGTTTCTAAAAAATATTTACCAGGACGCATTGTTAAATTTTGATAGTGTCAGTCAGGCATGGCGCTGGGATCTGCAAAAAATTGAACAACAACAAAGTTCTGCGAATGTGTTAGATCTATTGGTTAAAGAAATGTTGCTGTTACCTGAAAATTGTCAGCAACTACTATGTTCTGCCGCCTGTATCGGCAGTGTATTTGATTTGCAGGTATTAGCACTTATTAGCGAGAAAACCCTGGCGCAGACGGCTAAAGAAATTTGGCCAGCCGTTAAGGCCGGCTTGTTGTTGGCCGATGGTGATGAGCATGCCTTACTGAAAAATATGGATGATCAGCCGATAAGTATCGCGGTTTACGATGCCAGTATCTGGGAGCAATTCATTCATGATAGGGTACAGCAGGCGGCTTACTCTTTGCTTACTGACGATCAAAAAGAGGCGCTACATCTTAAAATCGGGCGTTTATTGTTACACAATACACCGACGGATAAACTGGAGAATTATTATTTCGATATAGTAGAACATTATAATAAAAGTATCATTCTGGTTGACGATGAAGATGAGCGCGTTGAACTGGCAAAGTTAAATTTAATGATAGCCGAGAAGGCTAAAGCGTCTACCGCTTATCTACCGGCGTTGCAATATTACCGTCATGGGGCGCATTGTTTGCAAAAGCTGGCAATCGACGATTATTACCCGCTTTATTTTGCTTTGCAAAAAGGGATCATAGAATGTAATTTTTTATTAGCCAAAATTAATGTCGCCATTAATCAAGCCAGTGAGTTATTAAAACTATGCAGACGTATTGAAGACAAAGTTGATGTCAATAATATCCTGATCTTGCATTATGGCGGTGCAGGACAAATGGACAAAGCGATTGATATTGCACTGGATTCATTGCGTTATTTTAATGTCAACCTGCCACGTAACCCGGATATGGTGCAGTTATTGATGGAACTGGTGCGTGCAAAGATTAGCCTGGGGCGTAAAAAAGATGACGCATTAATGGCCATGCCTGTCTTTGAGGATAAAGAAAGTGCTATCGTTTTTAGTTTACTAAAAGAATTGATAGCGCCTACCTATCTGCAGGGACTGACTAATTTATTGCCCTATATTATTTTACGCATGTTTAACCTGACCTTAAAACAGGGCAATAATTGTATTTCCTCGTTTACTTATTCAGGTTACGCTCTGCTTTGGTCAAAGCTAGATGATTTTGCTGCGGCCTATCGGTTTGGTAAATTAGCGATGCAATATAATGAGCGAGTTGATAACCCACCGATGGAAGCGCGTTGCTATTTTATGAGCACCAGTTTCGCTTTATATTGGGGGCAAACCTTTAAAGAGATTCAAGCGCCGCGCAAATTGGGTTTGCGAAAATTGATTGATACCGGTGAGTATTTTTGGGCTTCCTATATTAATTTATTTGGCTTCTGGCAAGAAGCAATGTTGTCTAGATCAATTGATGAAGTGGTCAGTTTAGCTGAACAGGAAATTCAATTCGCCCAGAAAGCCAAACAGATTGAACCTTATTATGTGCATACACTACACAGAAATTTGTTTAAAAATCTGGCTGGAGAAACCTTGCAGGCAGATTCTTTGGATTGCGTAGAAGGTGACGAGGCCGAAGCACTGGCTTATTTTGCAGGGAATCATACATCGACAACAGGTATTTTTTACCATGTCGTGTGTCGTATGGTATTGCATTATTATCGTGAAGAATATTCACTGGCGATTCATGTTGCTACCCAGCCAACGATGACCGACGAAGTTATCAAAGACGGTACCTATACGCGCGTGATGTATACTTTTTTTATGTGTCTTTCTATGCTTGCCGGCAATGCATATGATGGGGTTGTTGAACATAAAAAACGCTATCAAAAGGGGCGCAAAGACCTGAAAAAATGGTATGCCCTATTTCCTGAAAATTTTGCTTGCTCCTGGTATTTATTATTAGCAGAAGAAGCGCGTATCGCCGACCAGCATAAAGAAGCTATAGAATATTATGAGGCAGCGCTAATAGCGGTAAAAAAATGTGACTCACTCTTCTATGAAAGTTTATGTTGCGAATTATATGCTAAGTTTTTGCTCAGCAGAGAGCAACAAAAAATTGCCTCTGTTTTTATGCGTGAAGCGGCTTATCTTTATTATCGCTGGGGCGCAAATGGCAAGCTAAAATTACTGCAAAAAAATTATAGCAACCTGTTTACCCGAGCCTTAGAAACAGCGTACACACATTTTTCTGAAGCCGATATTGAAGAAACACTGAATAGTTCCAGGCATACTACTATGATGCCAAGTAATGCTGAATCGTCATTAGACCTCAATACTCTGTTAAAAGCCTCTCAAGCGCTATCGGGTGAACTGGTGATGGCAAAACTGATACAGAAATTAATGCATTTTTTAATAGAAAATGCAGGTGCAGAAAAGGGCGTATTAATATTATTGGAAGATGGTCAACTGGTTATTGAAGCCGCCTGCTCTGTGCAAGATGAACAAGAAATCTTAAGTCAACAGCATCAGCCTATAGAGGATGCTCTCAATATATCTGCTGCCATAGTACGTTATGTTATGCGCAGTAAAGAATTGGTTGTTTTAAGCAATGCGACAGAAAATGAGCAATTTAGTGCAGATGCCTATCTTAAACAAGCGGGCATTAAATCAGTGCTTTGCGTGCCACTGCAGGATAAAGGCAAAATAATGGGGGCCTTATATCTGGAGAATAACCTGGCGACCGATGTGTTTACTCCCAAGCAAGTAGAAATATTAAAAGTCCTTTCTGCAGAAATTGCCATTGCACTTGAGAATGCACGCTTATACAGGCGTCTGGAAGAAAACAATCAAACCCTGGAAGAGAAGGTTAAACAACGTACTCAGGTTTTAAGCTCGGTGAATGAAACTTTATTAAACAAAAATAAAGAAATTCAGCAATCTAAACGCATTATTGAAAAAAATAATCACAGTATTACCAGAAGCATACAATATGCCAAGAAAATTCAGGATGCTATTTTACCTCCGGATGAAAAAATAGCCGAGACGTTAGAGGATTTCTTCATTATATTTAAGCCTAAGCAGATTGTTTCCGGTGACTTTTACTGGCTGCATAAAACTGATCATAAAATCTTTATCGTAGTGGCCGATTGTACCGGGCATGGTGTTCCAGGCGCCTTTCTATCAATGATAGGTCACTCACTATTAAATAAAATTATTAAAGAGCAAAAAGTTCTCAGTCCGGCATTAATATTACAACGATTACATAAAGAAATACGCTCCGCCTTACGCCAGGACGACATAAAACAGCAGTCTCACGATGGTATGGATATTGGTCTATGTCAGATAGATTTAGTGGCACAAAAAATCATTTATGCCGCAGCAAAAAGACCGCTCTACTTTTATAACTCATTGGCAAATAAAGCAGTGCAGCAGTTGCAAAGTATACGCGGAGATAGAAAATCGATTGGTGGGCTGCAAAAAGAACGGCAACGATCTTTTACAGAAAATGAATTTCACTATTCTCCAGGTGATATGCTCTATTTATCTTCAGATGGTTTAGTGGATCAACATGACGCGAAAGATAAAAAGTTCGGTTCTTTAAAGTTATTCGAGCTTTTAAGCTCCTTGGCAGATAAGCCTGCAGTAGATCAGAAACAGCTTATTTTACAGGCCTTGAATGAACACCAGGGAGCCGAATCACAACGCGATGATATAACCTTATTTGCTGCCAGACTAAGTTAAGAATAGTAAGTTGCTGGCAGTGATAATAAATCGAATTCAGTGCAAAGATTATTTTAGAGATGCACCTTGCTCTGTCACAATGAGAAAACAAAATACTCAGATTGAGCGCTTTTTGAAGGCTGTAAACATGACTGGGTATTTAAAATTGTCCAATCAACCCATGAGCATATAAATTAAAGATGTATCAAGGAAGTCCAGGCAAAAGTTAATTAAATATTTGGCTACAAATCTAAGACAGGACACCTTGCAGGCTTCTGTTTTCAAGCTCCGCGTCACTGCCATTAAGCTAAGATTTTATTGATTTATAATTAATATATTAAGTGTAGGTTGGGTTAGATTTTTGTTGCAAAGCAATAAAAACGTAACCCAACATAAGTGCTGATCAGATCAGTATTATTCGCAGCGGAAGCTTATTATTAAAACAAGCGATTGATGATATTGCCGATGAATTTAATCAAGAACTGGAAGCCATAAGCACAGGTGCCTCCATAGGAATATGTAAAGTTAATAAAGGCAATGACCTCAAAAATAAAATCATTCAGCACTTAAATACCACAGCCAAAAGGACTCCACAACAACTCTCGTGTGTTGAACCTGCAGAAAACATGGCTGCTTTTGAATACAGCGTCTTGGTGACCTCGCTCACGAACAGCGTAGTGACAATTGTTCAGCACTATCGCGATCGGGCCGACTGCGAGAATAACTTTGATGAAGTCAAAAACCAATGAGGCTGGGGTGGTTTTGTCACACAAAAACTCAAACCCTGCCGATTGATGGCTCGAATGATTGCATTGGTTTATAACGGGTGGTCTTTGTTTATGCGTTTGGCAGAGCCTGACAAACATCTTGAAGCGATTGTTTCCAGACCGCTGCTACTAAATGGTATAGGCAAACAAACAACTTTCGCGGGACAAAAGACCTTAACTATCACCCGTACACATGGCAGAGTCAGCTATTTCCAGAAAACTTATCAAAGAATCAATGATTTTTTTAATCAACTCAAAGTCATTGCGCTGCAGTTAAGTCCGATCCACTGCTGGTACAGAATTTTAAGTGAAGCGATGAAGAAATACCTAAACGGGGGCATTTTAAAACCACTTGGTGCTTTAACTTATGCCTGAAAGCAAGGCAACATGGTTAAGTTTCACTGTCAATTTTATGCTGATTTTAATCGGCAGGCATTTGCTTAACTGATTTTTTTAGGATTATTAGGCATCTATATATGGGTTTACAGGATTTAGGTGCAATTGGAAAATAAATAAAGAGTAGAGGGCGGCCATCTCATTCTCACGCAGAGCGTGGGAATGAGAAAAGATAGAATGTCTTACTATACGCTATAAGGTGAGGCTATCCAGTCTCTTATTATGGCTTCATCGCGCTCAGGCAGATAGGCAAAATCGCCGGTAACATCCTGGTAAACGGCTTCACCATTATGCGGGGAAACCAGCTTGCCTTTGATCATGTAAAAAAACCAGGCAAAGGGGTAGCCTGCATGACGATCGAAACGTGTTAACAAATCACTTAAGTTCTTACCTTGCTTGCCGACGAGGTCTTCCAGATGGGGTAACTCTTTATTATGAATATTTATGATCTCAGCATTAACGATTTGTTCGCCGTACCTTCCGGTATGCTGGTAAGGACGGATGATCCAGTCACGAGAAAAAATGTGTAGGCGGGCACTGCTGCGATTCCAGTCATACATGAACCGCTGCACAGGGTGTTCATCTACATGATGCAAAGTCAGAGTTTCCATAAACAGTTTTATATCCGTCTTGCGTCGATATTGATAACGTGCATGACTTACACTGTACTTTTCAATTGTAGCAGGGCTTAATGGATCAATAATATCTTCCAGATCTTCGGGAAGTATATCTTCATTTATTAATAATCTATCGACCACTTCGAGTGTCTTGTCTATTTCTAATAATATAAAATCTTCAGCTAACAAGCCTGTTTCAATCACGAAGTACAAGGTTCTTCCGGTTTGTCGAGTTGCCAGATACTCTTGCTCCAGAACATGATCAATCAGGGTTTGAAAGTTCTGCCCGCATTCAAGAAAGGTACGTTCTACCCACTCGATTAAATCCTTAGCAACATGATTGCCTTGACTATCAACCACACCGCCAATTCTATACCATTCATCACCCGTTCTGGCTAAACGTACCGTATGATCAGGGGTCAAGGCTTGTATCTTGGTTAATAAGGATAAATCGTCTTTGCCAGGAATGAGTTTTTTACATAATTCACTGATCTTTTGGCCTCTTAACTCAACCGCGTGTTTAGTCATCTTTTGTATCCAGATTCGTTTTATTTAATCTTTGTTTGGCAAGAGCACGTATATCAGGTTCAGCATCAGTTAGCAGACTATCCAATGTGGATATGGGCGCATGCTGAGCGGCTGTAAAGCGCACCATCCAATCTTCATCATTTAGAAACTCGATAGCCTCGTCGTCCGTCACTCTTTCAGCAATAATACGCCTTACTTCAGGGGCTATATCATGCAACATTAAGCCTAAGCTTACTTTTGGCAAACGCTCTGCGACAGCTTTTCTAACCTGCAAATCATCATCCCTGATAAAGCGAAATAAACGCCCCGGCGGCAAGCGCTTTGCGACAGTTAAACGAACTATATAATCTTCATCATTAGCCAGTAATTCCAGCTGTTCTAAATTAATTCGATCTGCAACTGTCATCCTAACCTCACGATCCGGATCATCTATAAACTGTTCTAACTGGTGTGCTGGTAAACGAAAGACAACGGCACGCCTGACTACTTCATCTTCGTCCTTCATGACAACTGATAAAGTTGCCAAGGGTGAATAACGCACAGCTATTGCTCTTCTTTCCCAAAAAGGATCTTGTAAATAACGCGGAGCATATTGTGGATTGATACGAAAAAAACGATCAATCTGGCGACCACTTTCAACGGGCAAACAGGTATCGCCTGGCATACATCTTCCCATGAGTAGCGTTTTAGATCGAAAAGGGCACAAACTACAATCGGCAATGGGCGTATTTGAAGAAGATTCACTCATCAAAGACACTCATTCAGGATATACTTCTGCGACAACGATACCTGTAGCGCTATCAAAGTCGTCCGTTAGACACATACAATGATCTTGTCCATTGATAAGATACAGATTAAATTGCTCATGCTCTAAAACGGGGTCATTATTTGGAATATCGTCATCACTACAATAAGTAAAATGGACAGAAGCATACTCGCTGCGTAGCAATGAAATAATACTTTCATCAATACCAGTCGTTATTATTTTTTTTGAGATTTGAGAGAGTGTTTCTTGACTAATCATAGCGATTACTCCTCTTGTTTATGGATTAATGGATCTTTTGCCACCCCCATCGCTTTTGCTAACCAGGGTGGCGGGGATGTTAATAATACATATTGTAATTGTTCGAGTATGTCGGTAATAACGGCGTTATTATTCGCTTTCAGCGAATGCACTCCATTTTTAATCACTTTAGCAGCAGCAACACCACTAATAGTAAAACTATAAAGTACCTGGCAGTCTTGAATAAGTTCTGCTCGATAATGATGTTTCTGTATCGCTCTTTTGGCTTCCGGTGTTTCGGTAGCACGTACCTGAAGGAGTTGCTGTTTTAATGCGGATACCTGGTAAATATAAAATTGCTCACAAACACTGAATTGTCCATTTACATGCACACCATCCTCACTGACAATAGCGACACGTATGGAATTAGGCATATCACCTTCGCAATACTGCTGAATAGGAGGTTTACAGATCTCTGGTAGATTGGTTTTATTAACAGCGTGTAAATACGCCAATGACTTTTCAAGTTTATCTATATTGCTGGATTTCTGTAATAGATCTGCGAGGGCTTGTTGATACTTTTTAAGTGTTAGCGACTTGAGTTTTTGTTCAGTGATAGGAAATCTAAGACTATTCACTAAAGCCTTAATCAGTTGTTTGGGTTTAATATCGGGCAATGCTCTTGCAGCTAGCCCGATACTTAAAGCCAATTCTCGTGACAAAACTGACTGATTCATTGAACTTACTCGACTAAAGGCAAAATACAATTAACTATGGGGCACAAACGCACACACTCTGGTATATCGTAGCCGGTGTCTGCACATTCATTACATGTTTGCTTATTAATTTCATAAACAATAGCACCTTCTTTAATCGATTTAGTAGGACAAACCGGTTCGCAGTCACCACAGGATATACATTCAGCTTGCTCAATATATAAGGCCATCAGCCATCTCCATTAGTTGTATGACTCAGCAATCACACTTAATAAATCAGGAAAGCCCAAATTCAGGCTTGATTAACTCAATCCATTTAGCCAACCTTTCTTCATGCATTTCTCGCTGATTTTCCTGATCAAGTACCAGACCATAAAATTCATCTTCATCATTGACTGCACGCGAACTGGTGTATTCATAACCTTCTGTGGACCATGATCCTACAAATATGGCACCACTGTCTTCAAGTTCTTCATAAAGAATACCTAAAGCATCAACAAAATTATCGGGATACCCTACCTGATCACCTAAGCCATATAACGCAATGGTTTTACCTGTTAAATCTTCACTACTTAAATCAGGTAAAAACTCTTCCCAGCTCTCAGATTCTGCACCTGCAGTTAAGCCAGGTAATTCGCCATCACCTAAGGTTGGCAAGCCTAAAATCAGAAAATCATATTCAAGCATCTCAGCTACATTTGAACGATTTATGTTAAGTGGCTTAGCCGCTTCATCGCCAATTTTCTTAGCTATTTCTTTTGCTATCTTACGTGTATTTCCAGTATCAGTTCCGAAGAAAATTCCAACTTTAGCCATTATATTACTCCTGATATAGTTAATATCTAAGGCGGTTAATCTATTAAACACACCTTAGTAAACTTAGTTGTTTGAAAATTTTTAATCTACTCGTTTTGCTCGCAGAGTAATAGGTATTTTGGGGGGAGGACTCATGGGTTCAAAATAATAGCGAGAATCATCACCTAACACGACTTCACCGCCCCATTTATCCGGCGTATCAAACTCAATTGATTCAACTGTTTCTTCTAAATCTTTTTTTGCTACATAGAAAAGTAGTTTCCCATCTTCTCTTATTCTAAGCATGATACTAGGCATAAATACTCTCCTAAATAAAAGGGCCGATGAACTCTCTATTCGTCACATAGAGTCCACCGACCGTACCTGGATTTAACTAACGAACCAAGTCGTAGTTATAGTCTGTTGTAGCCATACCCATTGTTTCTTTATCAAGCTGCTCTAGTACCGCGTTAACTAAGGTCGTTAATATATACATACCCCCCTCGTAACCTAGCGTTGTCATGCGATGTAAATGATGACGATCAAAGATTGGGAAACCTATACGAATTAATGGTACTTGAAACTCTTCACCTTTATGCAGCGTATCACGTTCAATAAATTTTCCGTATGAGTTACCAATCATAAAGTCAGGTTTATTAGTGAAGACTAAAGAACGGAAATGCCATAAATCTTTACCTACATGGATCTTGGTATCTTGACCATAAGGTGAATCATCCAGGATTTTCTGCAGTGCTTTTACCCAACGTTTATTGGCGTGGTTACACAAAACATCAGTAGGTTCTGCACCTAATTCTAATAAGAATTTAGTCATCCCCATAACATAGTCGGCATCGCCATAAAGAGCGAATTTTTTACCATGTAACCAGGCATGTGAATCGGTGATCATATCCATAAAACGACCACGTTCGACTTCTAAAGATTTAGGAATTGGCTTACCTGTCAATTCAGACACCGTCATTAAAAAATCATCCGTCCACTCTAAACCCATTGGGATGTTAATCGGTGTAGCCGGTTGATGCAGCACATTCTTAACGTATTTTTTGGTTTTATCTGACTGCCAGGGTTGCAACAATAAAGTGTCGATTGCATTCGGTGCATCTTTGACTTGCTCCATTGTTGTTCCGCCTGCATACATACGGAACTGACCATCAGCTGGCGTATCTAAAACTTCAGTCGGATCGCTTAGCAGGGTGTAATCGACACCCATTTCTTTCATCATGCGATGCATCACGCGGAAGTTACCTAAATAGGTTTCAAAGCCAGGTACGATGTTAATTTTACCGTTTGAACCGACAACTTTATCTTCCATATAGTTACGGGTAAAGTAGTTTAAGATACCCTCAAACATATTATCCCAACCAGTAGTATGACTACCCACAAAGCTTGGCGTATGGGCAAAAGGTGTAGGAAACTCCTGTTCTACATAACCTTCTTTTTTAGCATTGTTGATGAACGCATTTAAGTCATCACCAATAACTTCAGCCATACAGGTAGTTGATACCGCAATCATGTCAGGCTTATACAATGCTTTAGCATTTTCAAGACCGTCCATCATATTTTTCTGGCCACCAAAAACCGCCGCATCTTCAGTCATTGAATCAGACACACAAGAAATAGGCTCTTTAAAATGACGGTTAAAATAAGTACGGAAATAAGCCACACAGCCTTGCGAACCATGTACATACGGCATAGTTTTTTCAAAACCCAAGGCACAAAGCACCGCACCCAGAGGTTGACATGCTTTAGCAGGGTTAACTGTTAACGCTTCACGATTAAAGTTGACTTCCTGATACTCTTTAGTGGTCGTCCATTGAAACGTTTCTTCAATAAGATCCTGCGCATGCTTTTCTTCATACGAATCTTGTTTATTTTTTAGGTTATCTTTATATTCATCATTTCTGAATAAAGGATAACTGGCTTGTATATTTTCTACATCTTGGCTCATGATGGACTCCTACGTGCCACTAATCTGTGGACTACGTTCTGAGAATGACTGGTAAGGTACGCATTGTGTACCGATAATACATCTTCGAAAGATAAGGTACGTAATGCGTACCCTACTTTCTTGAAAATTAGGCGCTTGCTGCGATTGGTGCTTGATTAAGCGCTTTTTTATGCCATGGCGCAACAACATTGCTCCAGCATGGATTATTTATCGTCATATCCATATCACGGGCAAAAATAGCGAAACCATCATAACCATGATAAGGACCTGAATAATCCCAGGAGTGCATTTGACGGAAAGGCACACCCATTTTCTGGAAAATGTATTTCTCTTTAACGCCAGATCCTACAAGATCAGGCTGCACTTTCTTAACGAATTCTTCAAACTCAAAGCCTGTAACATCATCGTATAAAAGCGTAGCATTACCCATTTCTTTAATGGTACGATCGTAATCATCGTTATGCCCGAATTCATAACCCGTACCGACCACTTCCATTCCCAAATCTTCATAGGCACCGATGACGTGACGTGGACGTAAACCACCGATGTATAACATCACACGTTTACCTTGCAAACGTGGTTTGTATTTAGCGATAACCGCTTCGTATTCCGATTTATAACGTTCAATCACTTTTTCAGCACCTTCTTTGATTGTGTCATCAAAGTGAGCGGCTATAGCCCGTAATGATTCAGCGATTTTAGTTGGACCAAAAAAGTTATACTCAATCCATGGAATGCTGTATTTTTCTTCCATGTGCCTTGCAATATAGTTCATCGAACGGTAACAATGGATCAGGTTTAATTTAACCTTAGGCGTTTTTTCGATCTCGGCAATCGTACCGTCACCTGACCATTGCGCAACAACGCGTAAGCCCATTTCTTCTAAAATGGTACGTGAAGCCCATGCATCACCACCGATGTTGTAATCACCAATAACAGCAACATCATAATCTGTTTTTGCAAAGCTCTCGTCTCCATCACGGTTTTCAAGAACCCAGTCACGAATCGCGTCATTTGCAATATGGTGACCTAATGATTGTGAAACACCGCGGAAACCTTCACAACGAACCGGAACAACAGTTTTACCGTGCTCTTTTTTCTTTTGTTTGGCGACCGCTTCAATATCATCACCAATCAAACCAATCGGACATTCTGATTGAATCGAAATACCCTTGTTTAAAGGGAATAAAACCTCGATTTCATCGATTAATTTGGCAAGTTTTTTATCGCCACCGAAAACAATATCTTTTTCCTGAAAGTCAGATGTAAAGTTCATTGTGCCGAATGTATTCACACCCGTTGTCCCTACATAGTAGTTACGACGACCGGCACGAGAATACTGACCACAACCAACAGGACCATGTGAGATATGAATCATATCTTTAATCGGCCCCCAAACTACCCCTTTAGAACCCGCATAGGCACAACCACGAATGGTCATCACGCCAGGGAGAGATTTACGGTTGGAAGTAATACACTTGTTTGATTTTTCTAAACTTTGATCGTTAATCGCTAAATGTTTAGTACGATCTTTTTTCGCTTTTTCAGGGTAAACTTCAAGGACTTCCTGAATCAACGCTTCTGTTTCTTCTTTTGTTAATGCAGACATATTTGTTCTCCTATTGCTGCGGGTAATCTCCCGACGCGCTTTTTAAGGATGAGGAGAGCAGTATTAATACCACTCTCCTGCTTACAACTTGATTAATGATTTAAGCTTCGGCTGTCGCAGTTTGACCTACGATAGACTCATCTTCTTCGTCCATTAGACCGAATTCCATCAACAGATCTTCTAACTCATCCATAGTAATAGGGGTAGGAATTCTTAAATCAGTGTTATTGATGATTTTAGTTGCTAATGCACGATACTCATCCGCCTGTTTTGCAGTCGTATCATATTCAATAACCGTCATACGACGAATTTCAGCACGCTGTACGATGTTGTCACGTGGTACAAAATGAATCATTTGCGTGTTCATTTTACTTGCTAATTGCATGATTAATTCATCTTCACGTGCTGTGTTACGTGAGTTACAAATTAAACCCGCTAAACGTACACTACCTGATGTTGCATACTTGACAATACCTTTTGCGATATTGTTAGCAGCATACATCGCCATCATTTCACCTGAACAAACGATATAAATCTCTTGCGCCTTGTTTTCACGGATTGGCATGGCAAAGCCACCACACACAACATCCCCAAGAACATCATAGAAAACAAAATCAAGCTCATCATCGTAAGCTCCTTCTTCTTCAAGAAAGTTAATCGCCGTGATTACACCACGACCTGCACAACCAACACCTGGCTCTGGACCACCTGATTCAACGCATTTAACGTCACCGTAACCCGCTTTCAATACATCTTCCAGCTCTAGATCTTCAACACTACCCGCTTCAGCTGCCAAACTCATAATCGTAGTTTGAGCTTTTGAATGTAAGATTAAACGAGTAGAATCCGCTTTAGGGTCACAACCTACAATCATTACTTTTTTACCTTGTTCAGCAATCGCTGCAACCAGGTTTTGAGTTGTTGTTGATTTACCGATACCACCTTTACCATATATTGCACATTGACGTAACGCCATGATCTTCTCCTGTTGAGGTCTTTCTAGTTAACACACAAGAGATATAGCAACCGCTGTGCCAACTCTTTAAAAACATAATATCTTATTGTTTTTAAAAGGTTATTTAGTTTCAGTCAGGAAAGATTACTGGTCGCATTACAAACATTTTGTCAGTCAGCTTGTAGACTTACTCACAGCAGGGTTTTTCTAGGGACATACAAACACCTTCCCTTTATATTTAAGTATAAGTAGCTATGCACCTTTAAGCATTAGCAAATGCGACACCTGCCTTTCTGCGTATTGTGGTATGCAATATCCTGTACACTCATTAATAATATTGTTAGCTTGTGCTAAACACGACACACATTAACCTTGTTTTTATCTTATTGAGTTTTTGTTATTTTCTCAATACACCCTAAATATTACTTAAAAAATAAAGACTTACTGTTATCTCATTAATATCCATATTAATAATATGTCATTTGGTTTAATACTTGCTTAAGCTATTTAATTATTATCTTTAAATGGAGTAAGCCATGTCTTCCGAAACAATGTCAGAAATTCTAAGCGGTTTGTATGACAACACCGTTGTTCCTTATCTTGGTCCTGGTGTTCTATTTGATGCCGTAAACAGACAAAACGGTGAACCGATGCCAGCCGATAGTGACAGCCTGATTTATGCAATGAATGATGGTAAACCTATGGCTCCCAAGTTAATGTATGAATTTCCTCGTGCCGCCATGAATAAAGAATTAAAAAAAGGCCGTAATTTTTTAGGTCAGTTTTTTTCCAGAACATATGCCGAAACTGAATGGACCCGTGCCGCACTACATGACTGGTTAGCTGAGTGGAAGCCTAATTATATTATCGATATCAATCGTGACACCCAACTACAACAAAGCTATGTAAAGGAAGAGCACCTGTTAATTTGTGGTGTAGCAAGGGTGACAACTGGTTTTCGCTTTAGACTTTATTATTATGATGGTAAAAATTACTTCGAGACCCCTCAAGAACAGATTAATCCAAAATTACCTATTCTTTTTAAACCGATGGGCACGCCCTTGCCTGATGCTAATTACATTGCCTCCGATGCTGATTATGTCGATTACATTACTGAGTTGATGGGGGGCTTTGCTATCCCTGATTTTCTTAAAGAATACCGCAAAGGCAAACAATACCTATTACTCGGTATGCCGCTCAACCGTGATTCTGAGCGCATGGTAATGAGTGATATTACTTATGCAGCAAATGAATCCAGACGTGGCTGGGTGTTAAATAAAAATCCGACAGCGAAGGAGGTACGCTATTGTGCAAAAATAGGCCTGGATATTATTGATATGGATGTAGCCGAGTTTCTTGACTGTGTCGGCCATAATTCGCAACTGAAACAGAGTGCATAAATGATTATTTGTTTGATTACAATACGGTAATATAGGGTACTTTTATTTTAGATGCTACCGACAGCTAATTTCCTCTATCAATGCCGAATATAACGCAACACGGACACAGCACAAACTTAATCGGTTTACCTACTCATTATATTGCTAACCCTATATTTAATAAGCATCCCGAGCCCCTGCATATAGCAGGGACTCGGGAGGCAGCAACAGGGTTATTTGAACTATTAAACAAGCAAACCAACCGTGAAGTATGCGGTCAACTGTTTCAAGACTATATGTGTGTCGTGTTTGGTTTTGAAACCGAGCAAAGACTAAATAATGATCTGTCAGGAAGACGGCGCTATAAAAGCAGCTACCTTACGCTTATTCAAGATTGGGGGCTGGATTCAAATAATGCCCAAGGTGCCGTTTTTAAAGGTTGGGTGGAAAGTCGGTTTGGTCTGTTTCCCACTTATCATAAAGAAAATATAGCCAGTTTTATCGGTAAAACCTGGGCTACTTATATTGAAGAAAAAATGAACTGCCGCTATCACAATAACTGCATCTATATGCAGCTCGACCTACTCTACGAATATTGCCAGTGGATCATAGATCGCTTTTATTTTCCTGACGAAAAACATAAAACACTTTATCGCGGTGTTAATTCTTTAGATAGGCAGATTTTAATCAATAACCATAGCACGCAGCATAAAATCATCCGACTTAACAACATTTCTTCTTTTACCGATAACCGCAATATTGCTGGCGAATTTGGCGCTTATATACTGGAAGTAGAAGTACCCATGGTTAAGCTGGTTTTTTTCAATGAATTACTACCACGCCATGCTTTGCATGGTGAATCAGAATATTTGGTTATCGGTGGTGACTACCGAGTAAAAATAACCCATTAATGCATCAAAATGATAACAGAACCCTATTTAAACCGTGCATTAGCCGCTTATCTTGGATTTGCCTGCGGTGATGCCTTAGGCGCTACCGTGGAATTTATGTCAGCTAAGCGTATACATAAACACTACGGCGTGCATAAAGATATTATTGGCGGTGGCTGGCTTGGGCTTGAGGCTGGACAAGTCACCGACGACACCCAAATGTCACTGGCTCTCGGACAAGCACTGATTGCGCATCAAGGCTGGAATATTACAAGCGTTGCAGATCATTTTGTCACCTGGCTGGAGTCTGATCCACTGGATATTGGTGATACCTGCCGACGCGGTATTCTTCGATATCGTGACCAGGGAGAATTTTTTGGCACAATAAGAAGCGATGACGCCGGCAATGGTGCCTGTATGCGTAATTTACCCGTTGTATTGGCAACACTGAATAGCCCAGACTACTTTACTGACTGGAGTTTGCAACAAAACCATATTACTCATAACAATCCTTTATCTGATGCCGCAACGTTGTCTTTGGGGCGCATGGTCCAACACCTGATTAAAGGCGGCAAGCATTCAGACTGTCAGCAAGAAGCCGCTAAACTCATCTGGCAATATCCTGAATTTGGCTACACCCCTTATCCGGGTAAATCCTCTGCCTACATTGTGCATACGCTACAAACCGTTTTGCATTATTTTTTCACTAGTGATAATTTTGAAGACTGCCTGATAGCGACAGTGAATCAGGGAGATGATGCGGATACCACAGGCGCATTGGCAGGTATGCTCGCCGGTGCCAGATATGGTTTATCTGCAATACCGCAGCGCTGGCTAGAACGGCTGGATCAAAATGTTAGCGAGCAGATACATCTACAAACTCTAAAGCTATTACAACTTTCGGAATCGCTTGCGCCAAGCAAGATGGTATAAGAGCATTGGAAAAGGACTATGCAGTTTAAGCATCATGCGAGCCTCGTTGCAATGCTCTGCGTCACGCAACGCTGAGCATTGCCAAGCGGAGCGTTACAGACTAAAAATTATTATAAATCAACACCAATCTAAAAATTCCCTGCATGGTTAACGGATACTACTTTTAACCAAGCCACACCATCCATTTGCACAAAAGATTTTTTGCAAGTAGCCAGTATATCTCGGAATCTGAACCCTTACATAAACACGTCAAAAGAGTCACCGACTTTTGCATCTCTAGGGACTTGTTTGTCTGTGACCAATTTTAATCATAATCGTTAAAGGATATTGAAAAGCTAATTATTAATAGAGTGATTATATTGTGTTTGCT
Source organism: uncultured Gammaproteobacteria bacterium (assembly GCA_942491615.1). Lineage (GTDB taxonomy): Bacteria > Pseudomonadota > Gammaproteobacteria > Methylococcales > Methylomonadaceae > Methyloprofundus. Next base: position 150,783 of record CALOCH010000026.1, on the reverse strand, counting down.
AGCTAATGTAATATGTAATTAAAAGAGGGACCAGTTAATTAATTATTCTTGTTCAGCTTTCATTCAGGCTTCCCACGGTAAAGTATAAACAACGGAAAATTACTCCGTTTACTTAATATTACCAGGAGCAAGAAAATGAATAAAATGACAAAATTAAAAACAACTGCTTTAGTCGCAATAATGCTAATTTTATCACCTACTATAATAATGGCTGAGAGACGTGATCATAGTAATAATCATGTGTCTCAAGCACGGTATAACAATAACTCACATGATAAGTATGATCGTCGCCATGATGAACGCCATTATTATAATAAACACAATCGGCATAATGAGTATCGTCATTATGAGAAGCATGCTTATAAGAATTGGCACAGAAAGCATCATAATCATTATCAACCAGCATTCATTTTATTAGGATTACAGGGCGGTAATTTTAGTTTTATTTTACGTGATTAATAGCTACATCAAAACGAGTTATAGGGATCTTGTGTTGCTTGATCTAGTTTGACCGTCGTTGGTAATGCAAATGAGTTTTGCGTCCAAGTAAGACCTCAGTGTAAACTCTAGCGATTGAACAAATTAGGCTGATTTAATGAAAATTTTAATTAAATATTTATGTATTGCCTTTCTATTGATGGTGAGTCGTAATATTTATGCGACTCCTGTCAATATAAGCCAGCAACAAGCAGCGAGCATTGCTCAGCAAGTTAATGCGGGGCGAGTTTTAGGTGTAAAGCGCAAAGGTGATACCTATCAAGTAAAAATATTGCTCAATAATGGAGAGGTGAAAATTACTCAAGTTGATGTAAGCAGTGGCAAGATCAAGTAAAGGCGGTAATGATGCGTATACTGCTGATTGAAGATGATCCTGATTTACAAGCTCATATTAAGCAAAGCTTAGAACAAGAAACTTATATAGTTGATGCCAGTAGCGATGGTAATGAAGGTTACTTTTTTGCCACTGAGTATCCAATTGATGCAGCGATTGTTGATCTGGGCTTGCCGGGAATGAGCGGTATAGAGATTATTCAAGCTCTACGTGCGCAAGGATCGGTATTACCTATTCTTATATTAACTGCGCGAAGTCGCTGGCAGGAAAAAGTTGAAGGGCTAGAGGCGGGAGCGGATGATTATTTGGTCAAGCCGTTTCAAATGGAAGAGCTCATTGCAAGACTAAAAGCCTTGTTACGCCGTTCGGCTGGTTCGGCAACTGCAGAACTTATCTGCCACGGTCTAAAGTTAAATCCAGCTACAGAACAAGTCTGGTTAAATAATGAACTATTGGACGTGACTGCTTTTGAATATCGCCTGCTTGATTATTTAATGCGCCATGCTAATGAAGCAGTTTCTAAAGCGCGTCTCGCGGATTATTTGTATCCGCACGACAATGATCGAGACAGTAATGTGATTGAAGTGCTTATGGGGCGCTTGCGTAAAAAACTTGATCCAAGTGGAAACTTACAGCCGATAGAAACTTTGCGTAACCGAGGGTATCGCTTTACGCTTTTCGATCAGCAATAAGATGTCTCTTACTACGCGTATTAACTTAAGCGCAGCACTGGTCTTGCTGAGTTTTATTTGCCTGACAGCTTTCGCATTAGAGCGGGCTTTTTTCGAAAGCACTGAAAGTGCTTTGCGCGACACGATGAGCAGCCAGTTATTTGCACTAATGGCAGCGGCTGAAGTGGAAAATCAGCAAGTTATGATGCCATCAAACGAACTGGATGCCTTACTAGGTCTGCCAGCTTCCGGTATTTATGCGACGATCAGCAACTCTGCAGGAAAAATTTTATGGCAATCATCTTCGTCGCTTGGCATTGTGCTACCTAAAGCTATCGTACTGCAGCAAGGTGAAAAAAACTTTAGCAAAATTGTTGTTGATGACAATGGATTTTATCGTATGGCTTATACCGTTCTTTGGACAACACAGGCGCGTAGCGTCGAATTAACCTTTAGTTTAATCACAGATTTACGTTCCTTTGATAAGCAAATTAATCGCTACCGTACAACCTTATGGGGTTGGCTTGTTGCAATGGCGGCATTGTTATTATGTAGCCAGGCTATTATTTTACGCTGGGGACTGACACCTTTACATAAAGTAGGCATAGAGCTTAATCGTATTGAAACAGGTAAACAGAAGCAGATTGAAGCGCACTATCCACAAGAGATTGAGCGACTAACTGATAATATTAATCTACTTTTAGAGCAAGAACGACAACAGAAAATACGCTATCGTGATGCGATGGGCAATTTAGCACATAGCCTAAAAACACCGTTAGCTGTTTTACAGGTGAGCTTACATGCGGATGTGCAGCAACAGGATAAGCTTACTATGCAAGAGCAGCTGGATAGAATGAATGCTATTGTGAAATACCAATTGCAATGGGCGGTAACAACTGGAGAGACCAAACTTGGTGCGTCCGTTAATCTATTGTCTACTATCAATCGTTTGTTGAGTTCATTGCAAAAGGTTTATGCCGATAAAGCAATCGCTGTGCAAGTTACTGTAGATAGCAGCTTGATATTTAGGGGCGATGAAGGTGATCTGATGGAAGTGCTGGGCAATCTGTTAGAGAATGCCTTTAAATGGACGAATCAACAGATAGTTATAGAGGCTGAGCAAACAAAAAATCACTTGTTGATAAGTGTTGATGATGACGGCATAGGGATTAATCCGGAAAAAGTTGATGCGCTATTGCAGCGCGGTGTGCGCGCAGACCAATCAACTGCTGGATATGGCATTGGGCTATCTATTGTAAAAAATATTGTACAAGCCTACGGAGGTCAATTAACACTATCAAAAAACCATTTAGGTGGCGTTAGGGTGTGCATTAGTTTTTAGAGATACATCTCTTAAGTGTCTTCCTTGAATTCCTTGCTGTCGATCTGTACAGCGTGCATGGGATCAAGCTGGCGGTCGCGTGCCAGTAACAGGTAAAAAGCCGGTACAATAAATAAGGTAAACAAAGTACCGACTCCCAGGCCTGTGGCAATCACCATGCCAATATCAAAACGACTCGCGGCACCTGGTCCAGATGCAATCAATAACGGGACCATTGCGACAATCATGGATATTGTGGTCATTAGAATTGGCCTTAGGCGAATCTTGGCAGCTTGTTCTATTGCTTCATATTTCGCTAGGCCATCCCTGATTTGCAGTTGATTGGCAAACTCCACGATTAGAATCCCGTTTTTCGCGACTAAACCGATAAGGGTAATCAATCCCACCTGAGTGTATATATTGATCGAAGCAACCCCGAGCATTATAAAAGCCAGAGCACTGGCAATGGACAGTGGCACAGAAATCAGAATAATCAATGGATCGCGCCAACTTTCAAATTGCGCTGCAAGCATCAGATAAATGATCAACAGGGACATGAAAAACGTGATGATGAGTGAAGAACCTTGTTGTGCATACTGACGTGAACTACCGGTGTAGTCATAACTGTAACCGCGTGGAAATATCTCGTCTGCCTGTTGCTCCAGATAGGCCATGGCATCTCCCAAAGTCACGCCCGGTGCCATCATACCCGACATTGTCAGGCTGTTAAGTTGTTGAAACTGCGTTCTTTTACTCGGCTCAACCGAATTTTCGATATGCACCAACGATGACAAAGCGACCTGCCCCCCGGATGCAGTGCGCAGGTAATATTCATCAAACTTGCTGGTATCGAGGCGAGATGAGTCAGGCACTTGAGGGATAACCTTATAACTACGCCCTTGCAGACTAAAACGGTTTACATATTGTCCGCCTAATAAAGTTGCCAGATTGCTGCCTATTTCCTCCATCGTAAGTCCCAAATCGGCTGCTCGGTCGCGATCTATAACTAAAGTGGCTTTGGGCCGATCAAAATTGACTTCTTTGGTTAGAAAACTAAACTGGCCACTCTGCATGGCTTTAGCGAGTATTAGATCCGCTACCTGATCAAGCTGAGTATAGTTGGCATCGGTTACGATTACGAACTGCAAAGGCAGACCACCGCCCGACCCGGGTAAACTGGGGCGCGGTATCACCGCGGTCTTAAAACCGGCAACCTGATTTACTTTGGCCTGCAGTTCTGGCTGAACCTCCATTTGTGATCGTTTACGTTGAAAAGTTGAAGGCATTTTAAAACCGCCGAATACGACACTGTTATCACCACCAAAACCCAGCAACCAAAAACTTTCTTTATACTCCGGAATAGTCTTAAATTGTTCCAGCAATTCCTGGGAGTAGATTTTGTCATACTCCAGGGTGGCTGTTTGTGGTCCACTCGCCATGAAAAAAAGAATGCTTTGATCCTCTACCGGTGCCAGTTCCTTCTGTGATAGCGTAAACATGAAATAAATACTGATCATGACCAGAACAGCAAAGCCGAGAATCAGCCACGGAAATTCAAGGACGATATGCAATAGTCGCCGATATTTCTCAGATAACGCGTTAAAAAGATATTCAATATAGTGTTCAAATTTTCCGCTATTGCCTTTATCTTTTAGTACATTGGCGCTGAGCATAGGCGCTAAGGTCAGGGCTACGATACTGGAAATAATAACCGCTCCTACTAATGAAAAAGCAAATTCGGTAAACAAAGTTCCGACCAGACCACCCATAAATCCGATAGGAATATAGACAGCAATTAAAGCAACAGTCGTCGCAATAATGGGAGTTACAAGTTCACGCGTCCCGATGATGGCCGCTTGAAATCTGGAAGAACCCAGTTCGATATGCCGATGCACATTTTCAACGACTATAATCGCATCATCAACCACGAGTCCGATACCCAACACCATTGCCAGCATGGTCAATAGATTGATGGAAAACCCCATTAACAGCATCAGGAAAGTGCCACCGATCAGTGATAAAGGCACCGTCACAGAGGGCACCAGAGCGGCTCGAAAAGAACCGAGTGATAAATAAATAATCAACAATACAATGATCACCGCTTCAATCAGCGTACGAAAAACTTCATCAATCGAATCCTGAATAAACTGACTGGCATCGTAAGGCAATAAAACATGCAGTTCTTCTGGCAAGTCCTTTTCGATTTCGACTAATTCTTTGCGTACTAACTGTGCAACTGTCAACGGATTTGCACCAGGGGCCTGTTCAATTCCCATAAAAATGGCAATTTTGCCTTGATACCAGTTAAGTGAGTCATAATCTTCACTACCCAGTTCTATCTCAGCTATATCCTCCAAGCGAATCAAACTACCATTACGATTGCCGACCACGAGCGACTTGAAATCCTGTACAGTGTGTGTTAGTCGTTGCACTTAAATCAATCTGTACAAATTTGCCTTTGGTTTGACCGGCACCGGAAAGATAATTATTGTCACCTATGATATCGCTCACGTCTTCCGCCGTTATTTCCAGAGCAGCCATGCGCTCAGGATCTAGCCAGAGACGCATGGCAAAGGTTTTGTTGCCCAATAACTGAGCCTTGCCGACACCCGGTACTGCCTGTATTTTTGGCTGTACCACACGCAGCATATAATCGCTAATTTGCGATGGTTTCATGCTATCGCTGTATAACGCCAGGTACATAAGTGCAGTACGATCACCGGTCTGTGAGGTGATGACTGGATCATCTGCTTCTGCGGGCAAAACATTACGCTGGCTCGCTACCTTGGCCTGAATTTCTGCAACGGCGGCATTTGGATCATAATTGAGGCGCATATGTGCCTCAATAGTCGAACTGCCTTGTCGGCTACTGGAAGATAAATAATCAATACCATCTGCTTCAGAGATAGCTTGTTGCAACGGCGTAGTAATAAACCCCTTGATTAATTCACTGTCAGCACCTGGATAGTAAGTGGTTACAGTGACTACGGTATTCTCGGTTTGCGGATATTGGCGCAGATCCATTGCAGTGATCGAGCGCAGGCCGATCACCAAAATCAGCAGGCTAATAACGCTGGCGAGTACCGGGCGCTGTATAAAAATATCGGTAAATTTCACTGTAGCACTTCCTCTGTTCGCTCACCGGGTGCCTGCTTTGCATCTATGACAACTGACATGCCGTTGCGCAGTTTAATTTGCCCGGCACTGACCACCTGTTCGCCTAGACTTAAACCTTTAACAATTTCAACCAGGCCATTTTGAGTGATGCCGGTTTCGACCTGGCGGCTTTGTACTGTTAATCCCTGCTCACCGGTTTCAATAACAAAGACAAACTCGCCATAGGGATTATAGGTGATTGCGGTATCCGGCAGGATTAATACCTGTCTGTTTTGGTCTGCTAACACCTGTACTTCAGCAAACATCCCGGGGCGTAAAAGACGTTCAGTATTGGCCAGGGTTGCGCGTATCTGAACCGAGCGGGTACGCGTATCGATTAACGGACTAATGGTAGTCATTTGACCATTAAAAAATTGATCAGGATAAGCCTGCACACTTAACTTAACCTCTTGTCCCGGGCTTAAATTGCTAAGATGGCGAGAGGATATCTGAAAGTCGACATAAATGGGCGCCACCTGCTGTAGTGTGACAATTGCAGATCCAGGTGTCAGAAACTGTCCTAAATTAACTTTGCGAATGCCCAGGTCACCGGAAAAAGGGGCGCGGATCTGCTTTTTCTCAATAAGGGTCTTTTTGGTCCAGACAGCAGCATTCGCAGAATCGAGTAATGCCAGATTTTGGTCATAATCAGATCTGGATACAAAATTTTTGTCAATCAGTTTTTTACTCCGGTCAAACTGAATTTGCGCCTGTCTTTGCTCTGCCAGAAAACCCTTCAATTCAGCTAAGTCGGTCTCGGAATCCAGCTCAATCAGTAGTTGCCCTTTTTTCACATGTTGCCCTGAGTTAAAATGAATGGCTTTGACCATTCCGGCTATTTCATTACTGACAGTAACGCCTGATACAGCGACCAAATCACCCACTGCCTTCAAAGTAGATTGCCATTCTATCAGCTTCACCTCGCTCACAGCGACAACAGCAGGTGGTGGCGCTTGAAGCAGACTCAGCGACGCCTGTTGCTGATGAAATTTAAAAGCAAAAAGTCCACCAAAAATCACGATGGATAAGATTAAGATAATAATGACTCGTTTAATCATAGTGAAGATTTAGTAATAGTTGCTCTGAAAATGGAGAAGTCGAAGACTCATATAACAGGCATCGAACAATGGTTTTTTATAACATCTTTTAAATTCAGTGTAGATTTAATGGCTATTGCCGTTGCGTCATCAAACGTTGAAATTGAAGGATATAAACACATATTCTTTGTATAATTTCCAATCAAAATAAGCTAATGATGCCGCGATACAAGTTAACTGATGAACTCTGGTTTACAATTGAAACCTATCATGTTGAGAATGGATCCCTATGATAAACCACTCCTTAGGTAAACAATAGAAGGAATTTTATATCGGTTACCAGATTAGGATCACCCTAGTGATATTTACCCAGTGGCGTTGATAAGTGGAATGCTATTCAAGCAAAAGTTTCAGTGGTTATCAAAAATAAACAGTACTTTTAGTCAATTAATCTCCTAAATGTGCTTAGTCGATTCATCGGCTATGTTGTCGCCATAAATATTGATTTTGATTGGCATAACTACATGCAGGTATAAGCAGGTCCACTGCCACCTTCAGCTGGCACCCATACAATATTCTGCGTCATATCTTTGATATCGCAAGTTTTGCAATGTATGCAATTTTGCGCATTGATTTGCAGTGCAGGTACTCCGTCCGCTTGTATAATTTCATAAACACCAGCTGGACAATAGCGCTGTTCCGGTGCGCCATACAAGGCCAAATTAACCCGTATTGGGACGGTAGGGTCCAATAACTGCAAATGACAAGGTTGATTTGCATCATGGGCAATATTACTGAGACTAATTGAACTCAGTTTATCAAAACTGTAAACACCATCAGGCTTGGGATAATCAATTTGTGGCATATCCTTAGCCATCTGTGTGCAGGCATGATCGGCCAACTGATGCTGCAAAGTCCATGGCAGGCGAACCTTAAAAGCCGCTAACCACATCTCTATGCCACCCAGTAATGAGCCACCCCAGGTGCCAAATCGGGACAGCATGGGCTTGATATTACGTACCGTGTCTAAATCATGCCACAGCCATGATGTGCGTAATGCACGTGGATAGTCATGCAATAGTCTTTGTTCGGAATCCTGGCCTAACGCAAAAAACGCGACCTCTGCAGCCAGCATACCGGATTTCATGGCGTTGTGGCTGCCTTTGATGCGAGGCACATTAACCATGCCTGCACTACAACCAATAAAAGCCCCGCCGGGGAAAATCAACTCCGGCCAAGCCTGTATTCCTCCCTCATTAATGGCTCGTGCACCGTAGCTTAGACGATTCCCTCCTTGCAACAAAGCCTGCATAGTGCCATGGGTTTTAAAGCGCTGAAATTCATCAAACGGTGACAAGTGAGGGTTGGCATAATCTAAATGCACCACAAACCCTACAGCCACCAGTTGTTCTCCATAATGATAGACAAAAGACCCGCCGCCAGTATCTGCGTTAAGCGGCCAACCCAAACTATGTTGCACTAAGCCTGGCTGATGTTGCTGGGCAGGAATCTGCCAGATTTCTTTAAAGCCCAGACCATATTTTTCAGCGGATGAGGTTTTCCGCAAATCAAAATATTGCTCTATTTCACGAGTCAACGAGCCGCGAGCACCTTCGGCAATCAGTGTATATTCAGCTCTGATTTCAATACCGGCAGTAAATTGCGGACCTGGCTCTCCTTTGGCATCGCGTCCCATATCACCGGTAATCACACCAACCAGCTGTTGCTGCTCGTTATACAAGCCTTGTTGCGCGGCAAATCCGGGGTAAATTTCCACGCCTAATGCTTCCGCCTGTTCGGCCAACCATTGGCAAAGCGCACCTAAGCTAATGATGTAATTATCCGCATTGCTCATTAGTGGAGGTAATAGCCAATGGGGTATCATCCAAGCCTGATTTTTACCCAGCAAAGTAAATTGATCTTGACTCACTTTGGTATGCACTGGTGCTCCTAATGCTTGCCAATCAGGAATGAGTTCTTGCAGCGCAATCGGATCAAACACCGCACCAGAGACAATATGCGCACCGACTGCCGCAGCTTTCTCCAATACACAGACGCTGACTTCTCTACTGTTTTCTAACGCCAATTGTTTTACTCGTATAGCCGCAGACAGGCCAGCAGGACCGGCTCCGACAATCAAAATATCATAATGCATTACGTCACGTTTCATTTTATGCTTGTCCTTTAAAAAATTCTGTTAGGTTAACTAAATCACTACGCGCTACACCGGCACTGATTTTTTGGCAAAGACTAATAAACTCGCGCATGCCTGTAGTTTGGTATTTCTGCTTATGCCAAAGTATATAAAAAAAGCGACTTAAATCCAGTTGTGGTGTGGCTAGCTGCACCAAACTACCCCGCCGAAAAGCGTCTTTCAATGCTAAGCGCGAGATACAGCTTATACCCAGGCCTGATTCCACTGCGCGTTTAATTGCCTCAGTATGTTCTAGTTCAAGTCTTATATTGACACGCGCATGGTAATTATGAAATGCGTGATCAAAAGTCTCTCGGGTACCTGAGCCTTTTTCGCGCAATATCCACGACTGCTGCAATAACTGCTCCATACTGACTTGCTGCAGTTTAGTACAAGGATGATCGGGCGCTGCAAAAACCACTAACTCATCAGCAATCCATGGCTGCACTTCTACATCGGCATGATGACAGTCGCCTTCAATCAAGCCAAGATCCAACTCATGGTTGGCAATTTGTTGCACGATAGTGCGGGTGTTATGTACTTGTAACTGGATGCGGCTCTCAGCATGTTGTTGTAAAAATTGAGCAACAAGTATGTTCGCTAAATAATTACCTATCGTTAAAGTCGCCCCTATTTTTATGTGGCCGAAAAAGGCATTACCTTGCAATAAAACCTCAATTTCATGCGCGCGATCCAACAACTCCACGGCACGCGGTAATAGTTGTTGACCGGTTTCATTAATACGCAAAGTTTTGCCGATGCGATCAAATAGTTGTAAATTAAACTGACGTTCAAATTCACCCAGAGCCGAGCTGGTAGCAGACTGCGATAAGGAGAGCTCTTCAGCTGCACGTGATACGCTCTGCGCACGGCTAACGGTAACGAAAACCTCTAATTGTCTTAGGCTATATTTCATAGTTGATATGTATTTTCATCTATTTTATAGATATATATTATCGATATAATTCATTTAACAAATATATAGACATACTTTACTATACAACTTACAGAAATTGCAAAAAGGAAACGGTCATGAAAATACTAGTCGCGGTCAAACGCGTGGTCGATTACAACGTAAAAATACGCATTAATGCTGACGGAACTGATGTAGCGACTAATGGTGTCAAGATGGGCATTAATCCCTTTGATGAAAATGCCATTGAAGCTGCCTTACAACTTAAAGAACAAGGTCAAGCCAGTGAGATTATCGCGGTATCACTGGGCAGTAGTGCCAATCAAGATGTTTTGCGTCATGCTTTAGCCATGGGTGTTGACTGTGCCCTTTTGGTAGAAACCAACAACAAGCTACAACCGTTAGCAGTGGCCAAATTATTAAAAGCGGTAATCGCACAAGAACAACCCGATTTAATACTTCTTGGAAAACAAGCGATTGATGATGATGCGGGCCAGGCAGGACAAATGTTAGCAGCGCTATTAAACTATCCACAAGCGACTTTTGCCTCTAGCTTGCAACTCGAAAATAACGAGTTGCAAGTGACGCGTGAAGTTGACGGTGGCACTGAAACGCTAGCATTGAGCTTGCCCGCAGTCATCACTGCTGATTTACGCCTTAATGATCCGCGATTTGTGAAGTTGCCAAACTTAATGATGGCGCGCAAAAAAAAGATAACCACGATTCCGGTTGCTGACTTGGGTGTAGACATTGAGTCACGTCTTAAGTTGCTTAAGTTTGCCGAGCCTGCTCCGAGAAAAGCAGGCATGATGGTTTCCAGCGTAGATGAGTTGTTGCACAAATTGCTCGATGATGAAGGAATTACACTATGAATATACTTGTATTAGCCGAACACGATGGCCAGCAATTAAATCCAGCTAGCCTGCAAGCGATTACTGCTGCACAGTTTTGGCAAGCACCAGTGCATGTATTGCTTGTCGGTAGTGCGCTGGAGACTATTGCGTCCAGTCTAGCCAAAGTTAGCGGCGTCGCCAAGGTAATCAAAGCTGAGGCAGCGCATTTAGAAAATCCATTGGCCGAAGATATTGCCACACTACTGGTCAGCATCAGTTCTGAATACAGAGTGATATTGGCCGCGCATACCTCATTTAGCCGCAATACTTTGCCGCGTGCAGCGGCTCTACTTGATGTGGCAATGATTTCAGATGTGTTAGAAATCCAAGCTGAAAATTGTTATGTGCGCTCAATTTATGCTGGCAACATACTGACCCATATTCAAAGCCAAGATACAATACAGGTATTGACTGTTCATAGCAGCCATTATTTTGCTGCAGTCAGCCAGGGTGGCAGTGCTGAAATCAGCGTCATTGATGTGCCAGCGCCTTTTACTCAAACGCGCTGGATCTCTGCAAAGCATTCACAATCAGACCGCCCCGCTTTAAGTTCAGCCAAAGTCGTTGTATCAGGTGGTAGATCTCTCGGTAGCGCAGAGAACTTTGAACAACTACTTGCTCCTTTGGCCGCAAAACTTGGCGCTGCGTTAGGGGCAACGCGTGCCGCTGTAGATGCAGGCTTTGCAGCCAATGAACTGCAAGTGGGGCAAACAGGCGTCGTCGTAGCACCTGAACTTTATATTGCAGTGGGTATTTCTGGCGCAGTACAACATACCTACGGCATGAAAGATAGCCGTATTGTCGTCGCTATTAATCAAGATCCTGATGCCCCCATTTTTCAAATCGCAGACTACGGCCTCGTAGCCGATCTGTTTGACACTATTCCCGCTATTACTGCGGCAATTAAATAATGCATAGATCACACATATGAGCAAATATTCTACCGAAACCGTACTTAGCATCCATCACTGGAATAACAGCCTATTTAGCTTTAAAACGACACGAGCTACTGGCTTACGTTTTGAAAATGGACAGTTTGTGATGATAGGACTAGAAGTCGATGGCCGACCACTAACAAGAGCTTACAGTATTGCCAGTCCTAACTATCAGGAATATCTGGAGTTTTTCAGTATTAAAGTACCTGATGGCCCGTTGACCTCACGTTTACAACATTTGAAAGTAGGCGATGAGGTATTGGTCAGTCGTAAACCAACAGGGACGTTGGTGATTGATGATTTAAAGCCAGGAAAAAACCTATACCTACTCGCTACTGGGACAGGTTTAGCGCCGTTTATAAGCTTGATTCAAGATATCGAAGTTTACGATCGGTTTGACAAGGTAGTGTTAATTCATGGAGTGCGTAATGTAAGCGACTTGGCTTACGCTGAGTTTATTGAAAGCGAATTGCCGACCAATGAATTCTTTGGCGAAGAAGTGCGCCAAAAACTGATTTACTATCCCACAGTAACCCGCGAACCATTTATCAATCAAGGTCGCCTGACTGACCTTATCAACTCGGGCAAGTTGTTTGAGGATATAAATTTACCTTCGCTCAATCCCATAGATGATCGAGTTATGATCTGTGGTAGCCCGCAAATGCTAAATGATACGGAAAACTTACTTAATTCCAGAGGCTTTATTGTATCGCCTCGCATAGGCGACCCCGGTGATTATGTCATTGAACGTGCCTTTGTTGAACAGTAAGAACAAAAGAGACAAGTCATTGCATGCTAGGTGACTAAGCAGCTTTAACTATGCTACTTATTGCTAAGAAATGCCTACCAAAATAATCATTTGTGCAAATATTTCATTAGGATAAATGATAGATAAAGACAATTTGACTCTATTATGATGCCTCTAATTAACGCAATTATCTATATAGGCATCTTAGCTATGACAGAAGGGGACTGAATGGTTACGTTAGATCGGCTTTGCCTGATTAATCCATGACTCTATATATTTTTCCAGACGGTAACACGTTATGTGAGTTTGAAATATAATGTCTTGAATAATACGATCCTGATACCCTTTAAAGCGAGATCCCTCTGGAATTTGATCTGGTTGAATCATTTTAGTTTCATCTATTTTCAGGTGTTCGTTTTTAATGCGCCATGGGCCTTTTTTCTTTTTTGTAGAGGACTTATCATCTTTTTAAAGTTTGCTCTTTATCCATTTTACCTGGCTTTATTTTAGGCCTTGTTGTTTCACCTTTAAGCACTAATATCTCCTGCTCTAATTCATCAATCTGCTTTTGTTGCCAGGCAAGTAATTCTAACAACACATCAACGAGTGGTATGCGATCGTCTTTAGTTATCACTGGCAGTTCAGGTTTGGGTGAGATCTTGGAGTGGATTGTAAAGCAAATTTTTAATATTTGTCGGTGGATAATGAGAAGTTACGCGCTATTTACCTATTCCTTTGAAAAGCCTGGGAAACATTAAAAACACCCTATATAGTATTCAAAAAAAATTCAGACACTATATATTGTGTGTTATTATGCCCGTCCTTAAAAAATAAACCCAGCGCATAATAGTGAACTATTGGCCACTGTTCTTCTGTTAGAGGAGCACAGCATTGACACTATTGATCTGCCATTGCTATGCGCTAATAAGATGTCAGGATGAGAAATGACCAATAAGCAACACACTGATGCAGGTGCTATCACAGAAATTCCCTTTCAAGATGCTTCAGTTGATATCTGGGATACTAAATACCGCTTGAAAACCAAATCGGGAGCGGCTATTGATGGCAGTATCGATGAAACTTATCAACGTGTTGCCAAGGCCTTGTCTAGCGTGGAGAAAGGTAAAACCAAACAAGATAAATACTATAAAGAATTTTTATGGGCATTACGCCAGGGTGTGATTCCTGCGGGACGTATCATTTCCAATGCCGGCGCATATGAACACAAACCCGCTACGTCGACGATTAACTGTACCGTTTCAGGGTCTATTGTCGATTCTATGGACGATATATTGGGGAAAGTGCATGAGGCGGGGCTTACGCTTAAAGCGGGTTGTGTCGCACCTGATACTTTAGTGGTTACTGAGCAAGGATATGTAACAGCGGAGCAGGCAGTAACGGAAAAGCATAAGCAGATTTTAAGTTACGACAAGCAAATGGGACGTTTTGAAATGCGCCCGATTCAAAAGCATATGACTACACATGTGCCTCAAGACGAAAATATCGAAATCAAATCTCACTTAGGCAGCTTAACCACTTCAATTAAACACCCAGTGCTAGTTTATCGCGACAATACATTACAGTATGTTCGTGCTGATGAAATCGGCTCAACTGATGCGCTGGTTCATCACCAATTACCCTGGCAAGCAGATAAAAAAACTGCTTTAGAATCCTGGTTTGCTGGCGCACATTTAGGTGACGGTTCAGTGTATGAGAAGAAAATAAATTATTCACAGTTAGGTGGGAAATGGCAACAGAAAGCGGAAATGCATGGCAAACGTCTGGTTTTTAAAATTCGGGCAGCGGAAAGAGAAGTGGTTGAGCGTTACGCTTTGTTTTTTGAAAAATTTTATAACTGCCGTGCCAAAATGGTTAGCACAGTTACTGCAAATAATGCCCCTGTCTGGGATTTTACTGTTGCGAGCTCTGCAGCAAGTGCTGCGACTGAATTAATTGATCAACAAATAGGAAAAAACACGCTCTCTTTAAAAGTTCCGCAATGGATCAAGCAAGCGCCAGAAAAATACTTTTTACCTTTCTTTGCCGGTTTGATTGATACGGATGGAACTATTAATACTGAGCGACGAAGTGCGGCCTTCAGTTGTCAAAATCAAGATTTTGCATACGAAATTCAAAGTCTACTGGCCTTATTTGGAGTTCATGCCGATGTGACTCATAGACAGGCGCACTCGTATGTTTATAAAGGCGTTACTATTAAAAATGAAGGTGGGTATAAGCTCAAAATTTCTGATTCTGAATTTTTACTAGCATTGTCAGTGTATATGTCCGACAGTGGTAAAAAGAAGCGTATAAGTGAATGCCAGACGACTGCTGGGCAATATGACCACTATGTTATGACGACAGCCTTAAAAAACGCGTTAGAAAGCTGTGCATCAAACATGTCTCACCTAGAAAAACAGCACTATGGTTTTTATCATCACAAACATGAGCAAACCACCGTTAGCCGAATATATCTAAATCGTTGGGCAACAGCCTTTCCGCAGTTGCATAAACATATTGATTTTGTACGCCAATTACGTCCAGTGCAAGAAATTAAACGCCATTTAGATATTGGCGAGACTTTCTATGATTTTACGGTAGAGTCGCATAATAATTATTTAGCCGGTAATAACGGCTTAATGGTGATTCATAATTGTGGGATCGGTTATGAATTTTCAACCCTGAGACCGAAGGATGCTTATGTCTCAGGAGCGGGTGCATATACCTCGGGGCCTTTATCCTTTATGGATATCTACGACAAAATGTGTTTCACCGTTTCCTCTGCAGGCGGGCGACGTGGCGCACAAATGGCGACTTTTGATATAGGTCATCCTGATGTAGTGGAATTTATCCGTGCCAAGCGTGAAGATGGGCGTTTACGTCAATTTAACTTATCTTTATTGATTACCGCCGAATTCGTTGAAGCGGTAAAAACCGATAAACCCTGGGCTCTGTCATTTCCAGTCATGCAAAGAGAGCTAGAAGAAGACAAACTGGATCTGAATGATGCATCTGTGATTATCTGGCGGGATTTACCTCACTCCACAGGTTATGTAGAAAATGCAGAAGGTCTGGTTGCCTGTAAAATAACAAAAACAATGCCAGCACGCCGTTTATGGGACATTATTATGTCCTCAACTTATGATTATGCTGAACCTGGGTTTATTCTGATTGATAAAGTCAATGAAATGAATAATAACTGGTTTTGTGAAGATATTCGGGCGACCAATCCATGTCTTGCAGAAGGTACGCTAGTACAGACCCCACAGGGATTACGAAAAGTTGAAACGATCAAAGTAGGGGATATTATTTCAACAATTGATGGTGAAGGAAGCGTTGAAACAGTAGAAAAGCATGAAAATGTGGCTGTTTTAAAGGTATCCTTTTCCAATGAAAAAATACTTCTTGCTACTAAGGCGCATATTTTTCATACTTTAAGTGATGGCGTTATAAATAAAGACAAGCGTTTAGATGAGCTAGAAGTTGGGGATTTAGTCAGTACATTTGATAATGGACAATTAGCAACAACTGAAATTATTAATATTGAAAAAGCTGGTTTTGCTACGGTTTATGACCTATACGAACCAAAATCAGATACATGGATTACCGAAACAATTGTTAATCGTGGATGCGGCGAACAGCCTTTACCTCCCTATGGTTCCTGCCTTCTAGGCTCTATCAACCTGACGCGCTTTGTAGAACACCCGTTTACTGATAACGCCTCTTTTAATTGGGACACCTACCGTAAAACGGTCCGCATTTTTACACGTATGCTGGATAATGTAGTGGAAATTAATGGCTTGCCACTGGAAAAACAACGAGAGGAAATCACCTCTAAGCGTCGCCATGGGATGGGCTATTTAGGTTTAGGCTCTACTGCAACAATGTTAGGTATGCAATACGGTGATGAGGCATCCTTAGGCTTTACCAGTGAGGTAACTAAAGTACTCGCTGTTGAAGGCTGGAAAGAGGCTCTGGCATTAGCAAAAGAAAAAGGCACAGCACCTGCATTAGAGAAAACGTATAAAGTAACTGGTTCTATGCTGCATAAACGCCCGGAAATGGTGACTGATGGTTATAAAGTCGGTGATGAAGTCGCAGGAAAAGTACTGCATGCAAAATACAGTCGCTATATGCAAAAAATCGCTGAAATAGAGCCTGAACTTGTCGCAGCATTGAGTGAACAAGGCGCACGCTTTACCCACCATAGCTCAATTGCACCGACAGGTACTATTTCCTTATCTTTAGCTAACAATGCCAGTAATGGTATAGAGCCAAGCTTTGCGCATCATTATTCACGCAATGTGATTCGTGCAGGTAAAAAATCTAAAGAAAAAGTCGATGTTTTTTCGTTTGAGTTACTCGCTTATCGTACACTGATAAATAGCAGAGCCATGCCTTACAGCGAGCATAAAGACGAACAATTACCTGATTATTTTATTACTGCAGATGCGATTACTCCCAAACAACATGTGGACGTACAGGCAGCGGCACAAGTCTGGATTGATTCTTCGATTTCTAAAACAGCAAATGTGCCCACCGATTATCCCTATGAAGACTTTAAGAATATCTACATGTACGCTTATGATAAAGGCTTAAAAGGTTGTACTACTTTCCGTTTTAATCCCGAAGTGTTTCTAGGGGTATTAGTAAAAGAGTCGGATTTGGAAAATACCCGCTATCAATTCACCCTGGAAGATGGACATGTATTAGAATTAAAAGGGAATGAAGAAGTCGAATACGATGGCGAAATGCATTCTGCCGCTAATTTGTTTGATGCCTTAAAAGAAGGCTATTACGGAAAATTCTAAACCAGGTAAAAACGATGAGCATAAAAATAGATAAAAAAATTGTAGGCTATAAAGTTGTTGCCAAAGAAGACGATAAGCCGGTCGTTGAGGAAGCCCCCTTGCTAGATGTCCAAAGTATGCATGAGAATCTGGCTCGACCTGAAATGTTATTTGGTTCAACCTATAAAATTAAAACCCCGCAATCGGAACATGCCTTGTATATCACTGTCAATGACATGATTCTTAATATGGGTACTGAGCATGAAGAGCGCCGCCCGTATGAAGTTTTTATTAACTCTAAGAACATGGAACATTTTCAGTGGGTACTGGCTTTAACGCGGGTTATTTCGGCGGTATTTCGTAAAGGCGGTGATATTACCTTTATGGTCGAAGAACTGAAAGCCGTATTTGATCCAAAAGGCGGCTATTTCAAAAAAGGCGGTGTTTATATGCCGTCTTTAGTCGCTGAAATTGGCCATGCAATCGAGCAACACATGAAGCAAATCGGCATGCTAAAAGACTTGGAACTGGAAGCGCACCAGAAGCAATTTCTGGCGCAAAAGCGCAAAGAGTTTGAAGCCAAACATGGCGAACAAACGGATGAAAGTGATAATTTTCCAGAACAAGCCCAACTTTGTACTAAGTGTCAAACTAAAGCTCTGGTACTGATGGATGGCTGTATGACGTGTTTAAATTGTGGAGATAGTAAGTGTTCATGACGGTATCGATGTTTTTCAAGAGAGTTTTCGTTGTGGGTTAACCCATAAGTTGCACCTTTGTCCCCCATAAGTAAGGTGCACCTTAGATTTTAAACAAGAGAGTTACAGAAGATTATTTACAATCCTTTCAACTTTTCTTATTAGAAATAATTTATACAGCGAATCGTCATCACTTTACCTGCAAAAATTGCAAAGTAATTCCACTCTTTAACCGATATATCCGCTTATCTTGAAGTATCCTGCCCGGAATCAATTCCGGGCAGGCGCGATCGAGTGATTAAGGATTAGCAGGCGTACCATCTCCGCTACCCTGACCAAAATCCCAGCCCCAGTTCTCAGAGATGTAGTCGTCTTTCCACCACACCCTGCGAGCCATGGCATCGGCCGACTCTACTTCATCCCACAGCGTTTTACCATCCATCACCGGATGCTGTAACTGTTCCCAGACACCATACAGAAACTGGCCACCGGGGTTAGCCGTCAGACTTCCTTCGCTGGCTTCCAAGCCGAGTTTGCCCTGCACCATTTGGTCGAACTCGTTGCAAAAACCCGAGCCTATCTGCTTTCTTGGGACACCTTTGTCAGGATCGATATCGCCATGCGGATCAGACGGATAGCAGGTATTTAAGTCACAGAAGCAGGTGTGAACTCATACAGCACTCGCAGTTGCCAAAAGGATCGTTATAATTCAATATCAAAAATATGGTATTATTCGTAAGTAGAAGATTTTATCCATTAAATTATTTGAACAAGTTGAAAGCAATCAGTATTCATTTTGTTTGATAATTTTTTAGCAGGCTTAAACAAAAAATCATGAAAATATTAGC
Organism: uncultured Gammaproteobacteria bacterium; assembly: GCA_942491615.1. Classification (GTDB taxonomy): domain Bacteria; phylum Pseudomonadota; class Gammaproteobacteria; order Methylococcales; family Methylomonadaceae; genus Methyloprofundus. The sequence continues at coordinate 131,747 of CALOCH010000026.1, read as the reverse complement.
GTTGTTTAGTGTGTTTCTATTGATCGGTTGCTCAATTGGTGTTGTTTATACAGTACAAGATGCAGAGGAACGGTCGGTTATCAGGAGTTATCAAATTGGTGAATCTATTACTCAGTCAGTTGGTGAGAGAATGATTTATAAAAAAACTGAAGTAGATATGCTTGGCGATGTTCCAAGCGAGATGCATGAAACTGTCGAAAGTTATAATAAGCTGGTTTTAGTAGATACTTTTTCTCCTGCTGATTCATTTACTCTGGAAACCTACAATGGAAATTTAAAGTTTGTAAAAGGAAAAAAGTATTTCTCAGCTTTTAAAATGGAAGGTTTGAGTCTGATACAAACACAACTGAAAATGGGAAATCGGATGCAGATGATTTATTTACCTATTGATAATTCAGGTTATGTTAGTGGAGATACATTTTATTATTCTAGAACAAGTGTTTATCCTGAGTTATTTTTTGGCGATGAGCTTAAAAGTGTAAAATCACATTATAAGTTTAGCTTTGACAATGACAATAGAAATTATAGATTTTTGTCTTTAGGCAAAACGTTAAACCCCCTTGATTATAAAACAAATATAAATTTTTTCGAACAAGATATCGTTTATATGGGGGTAGATGGTGATAATATTAAAATTTTATATCGAGAATATTTTACACAGATCAATAGACCTGGATTTTCAATTGAGCTGGAATACGACTTAAGTGATAAAAATATCATAAATTATAAAAACTTTAGTATTGAAATTTTAAGTGCAACACAACATTCTATTCAATATAAAGTTTTGAGCGATTGATAATATCGCTTCTCAATAATAAAGTGGCTCTTCCCGATTTAGCGGGGTAAATTCAACATATAGTCTTGAATGCAATATTACAAATGTGATTATTTCTTTAATATCATGATTTTATAGGGTATTGTATAGGTTAAAAATTTCCAGGAATACCTGTTAACCCTAGATAAGTACCTATGTAAAATAAATTTAACCTTTATGAAAATGCCACTTTATGACTTACCCCAATATTTGCAAGTACATTAAATAGTTCCCGCTCCAGCGATTGATAAGATTCATAGGCAGAAAAAGGTAGCCATTCGTACTTTATTTTACGCCAAATAATCTCAATGATATTTAACTCAGGTGAGTAGGAGGGTAGGATAAATCGTTAAATTGGCTTCTGTCCAGCGTTCAATGTTTTCCTTGAATTCATTACTTGTATGAGTGGATGCATTATCAATAATCAGGACGGTTGGGATTTTAGTTCTTAGAAAATTCATCAATACAAGCCACCACGACTGAGGTATTAACCGTTCCCTCGAAGACAAATGAATCAAATTCACAATCTCTGTTAACAAAGCCCAATACATTGAGCCGTTTACTTTTCGAGCTAGGAACTTCGATTGTTTGATCTGACAGTTGCCATGCATAAGGAACGCAGGTTCCAGTGTGAACCCCGATTCATCAAAGTAACATAAATTGAGTTGATTATCCTTATGCTGTTGTAGTAGTTCTTTTATGTTTTCTTGCTCTACATCAAAATCTTTTTGATTTCGCTTGGTTCGCAATGATTTTCTAACCCGTTTCCAGACAAGGCCAGCTTGTTTACAAATCAATTTTATCGTATCAATACTGACTGTGATGCCTACTCTACCTCCAAATCAGCAAGAACTGATTTTAACGATCGAGGCGATTTCTTAACTCTTTTTACAATATTGTTTTTTTGATTATCGGTTAAAATACTTGGGCGTCCTCGACCCGGAAGATCAATCAGCCCACATATTCCAAATTCTTCCCATTTAGAAAACCACGTTGAAACCGTCTGGCGACATACATTATATGTCGAGCAAATCACCGGAACTGAAACTCCCCGGTGACTTAATAAGATAGCATGAGATCGCCGCCTGCTTAAATAACGCGGATGGTTTTTATGCATCTCATTTAATGTGGTAATTTCTTCTGTCGTGAGTTCATCTATGTAAATCATCAAAAACCATGGGTAATAAAATAATTAGCTTATTATGATACATTTTTAGTTAAATTAATTTTTCGTGAGTACTTAGTAATCACCCCGCGAAATCAGGGAGAGCCAAAAATAAGTAAAGGTGTGTCCACGAAAAACACGAAAGGCACAAAAAAAGAGCGAAAGATTTAAATTCTTATGTTTGTGCACCCATGAACCCAAATTCCGCAGTTGAAATAAAAAACTGAAGATATTATCTATAATTGAATAGTTTGCAATTTTTTGTATCTCACCAAAATGGTTAGTGTGAATTATCAGATAATATATTAATTTTCAATGCATTACAGTTAAAATATCAAATCAACTGCGGTTTATAGGATGAATAATAGCAGCTTACTGAGAATATACATAACAGTTATTTAGGTTTAAATTTTCGTGTTTTTCGTGTTTTTCGTGCCTTTCGTGGACAAAAAATCCTTAACAAAGTAGAACAACAATTCACACTATCCTACAGCGATGCAGAAAAGTTTATGCAAGCCACGGTTAAGGCGTTAGTGCCATAAAGAACAGTCCATCAAAAACACAAAGGCACGTAACAAGAGCTTTTAAGGTTCGTGTTTTTCGTGTCTTTCGTGGACAATCACTTTAAATAGACAATCATAATGAAAAGCCATTTTTTCGCCTACATCAGTAAAATTCGTTGGCTGCAACGCTGGGGCTTAAAGCGTAATGCAGTTGCTGAGAATGTAATGGAACATAGCTGGGAAGTCTCGGTTATTTCCCATGCTTTAGCTTTAATAAAAAATCGTTATTTTGATGGCAAGCTTGATGTAAACGCTATAGTTGTTGCAGCGCTGTATCACGACTGTAGCGAAGTTCTTACGGGTGATATGCCCTCTCCTATCAAATATCATTCGCCTGAAATAACCAAGGCTTATAAAACCATTGAAAAGAAAGCAGAGTATGAATTATTAAACTTACTTCCTGAAGGCCTTAAAGAAGATTACAGAACATCAATGATCGAGGAAGCGTTACCTAAAGATCATAAAGTCATTATTAAAGCCGCTGATACTATTTCAGCTTACCTCAAATGTAAAATGGAAGTGGCCGCTGGAAACCAGGAATTTTCTATTGCTGAAAAAGATATTGAGGCTAAATTAGAATCCATTACCTTGCCAGAGGTTAAGTATTTTTTAGATATATTTTCATCAAGTTATGAATTAACTTTGGATGAGTTGTTTAAGTGAACTCTAGCCCATGTTAAAACTGAAATTCTTAACACTAACTGATGATCGTTCATATAGTTTTTGAGTGTACCCGACTAATTAGGATAGTATATGGAATCCACAGCACATGGATTGATAAGCCAGGCTGGACTTATTCCCATCGTGAAATATTTAGACAAGATTGGGTTTGCAAAAACGCTAGAACAAAACGTTTTACACTTGCGGGGTGATAATGCAGACTATCATTTATCTGATGCGGTTCTATTTATTCTGATAGGAATGATAGGTGGATTAACATCCATGGCAATAGTGACGACGGTATGGGCCGATAGTGTGCTACATAAAGTAACCACCGGCTGGGTCAGGATTCCTGTTGAAACGACGATTTTTATGGATTTTTTAAAGAACTCAATGATGCTCAGATCATTATATCCTCGAGAGTGGAGTTGCTCGCTTAGCGTTAAACCGAACTGAAGTCATTCTGATTAAAAGGTCAGGCACATTGACAGGATATTTATTGCGTTCAGTTCAGGAAATGTGCGCGCAATACTGAAGACTTCACTTATGGACGAATGAAGTCTGGGAGTTTTGATTACCTGAATATTGAACAGGGGTAAATTGGCAGTAAAAAACCGATTAACCATGTGAGTTATAATGTTAATAGATCGCCAAATATAGGCTTGCAGGATTTAGGTTCTAATAAAACCTCCGCTAACCTCTCCTTGTTAAGGAGGGGGACTGAATGCTTACAATGTGTTTTTGAGGTGTATGACGTTACATGTTATCTAGGGTGGAAACCGCGAGCTATTCTACCCTGGTTATCTTTTGAAGCGTTTGCTTATGCGCCTAGCATCCATGTTAGAGTTTGCTGTAAATCATATTCAGCAACAAAACCAATTGTTTGTTGTAAGCGCTTGTTACTCCCTTTCAGGACACGCACTTCATTGTCGCGCACAAATTGGGGATTTACTTGAATTTCAATGGTATGCCCGGTGATTTTTTCACACAGGCTTATCACTTCACATAAAGAATAGGCCTTACCGGTACAGATATTTATCGCCTGGCCCGATGTTATAACGGGCAATTCAAGAAGTCTGGCATAACAATCAGCAACAAAGCGCACATCATTAAATTCGCGCCACACTTCGAGATTGCCTAATTCAATAACTGGACTTTTTGTCTTGAAATGAGACACTATTTTTGGAATTAAAAAAACGCTTGCCTGACCACGCCCAGTATAATTAAAAGGCCTTAAAAAGGTGATAGGTAAGCGATGACACCAGAGGCCAGCCATTAATTCCATTGCATATTTACTAACAGCATAATCATTTGCAGGGCTTGCGGGTGTTTTTTCATCTAATATTCCCGCGGAGCTATTTCCATATATATTGGCGCTACTGGCAATTAAAACATGCTGTACTGGATGTGGGCAGTGAACCAATGCCTGCAGTAAATTGCGTGTGCCCAGTACATTTACCTTGTAAATATCATTCACGTCACCGTGCCCGACAAATGCAATAGCGGCCAAATGGATAACTGCATCCATGTGTATATCCACGACTTCGCCCATAAGCCCAACGAGGTTTCCCAGATCGCTATTTAAAGCAATAATCTCATGTCCATTGCGCTCTAATGCTGCTTTAACATATTGCCCGGTAAAACCGCTTGAACCCGTGACAAGTATACGCATGGCTAAAATGAGTATCCGTGGGTATTGCGCTGCAAATCTGCCTCAACCATCATCGCTGATAGCGCCTCTAAAGAGGTCTTGGCTTGCCAGCCTAATTCATTTTTTGCTTTTGTAGAGTCACCTATTAGTAGCTCAACTTCAGCCGGACGGTAGAATGCCGGATTAACACGCACGATTTCTTTTCCTGATGCTGTGTCAATGGCAACTTCATTTGCCGCAGTTCCTTGCCATTCAAGCGCTATACCTGCTGCATTACAAGACAGTGTGACAAAATCTCGCACTGTTTCAGTACGCTGAGTTGCTAACACATAGGTATCCGGCTGATCAGACTGTAGCATAAGATACATGCCTGCGACATAATCCTTGGCAAAACCCCAGTCACGCTTGGCATCGAGATTACCAAGTTCTAGCACGTCTAGCTTGCCTAACTTAATTTTCGCGACGCTATCGGTGATTTTACGTGTTACGAATTCGCGCCCGCGCAACGGTGACTCATGATTAAACAGAATCCCGCTAGATGCAAACATAGCATAAGATTCACGGTAATTAATTGTCATCCAGTGGGCATAAAGCTTAGCGACGCCATAAGGACTGCGCGGATAAAATGCGGTGGTTTCTTTTTGCGGAATTTCTTGCACTTTACCAAACATTTCAGATGTTGATGCTTGATAAAAACGAATTTTGGGATCGACAATCCTGATCGCTTCCAGCAGATTTAAAGCACCTATCCCGGTAATTTGTGCAGTGGTATGTGGCTGATCAAAGGAAACACCAACAAAGCTTTGTGCGGCTAAATTATACACTTCTTCCGCCCTGGCTTTTTCTAATAAGCGAATGCTAGAACCTAGATCTGTTAAATCATATTCCACTAAACGTAAATTGGGATGCTGGGTAATCCCCAGTTCATCCATACGCCAAAAGTTAGTGGACGCTGTTCTACGGTATGTGCCATAAACTTCATATCCCTTTGCCAAGAGCAGTTCTGCCAAATAAGCCCCATCTTGCCCCGTAATTCCGGTAATAATCGCTCTTTTCATTTTGTCCTAGGTTACATATATACTATTTTAACTGGCGCTGGCTTAGCGTCATATTCACTTTTAATGCCCTATGCATATTGTTCAAGAGTACAACAAAAACCTGCTGAAAACCAGCTCACTTCCTAGATAACGCTGAAATCATAGATGTGTCGCCGGGTATTAACCGAGATGATGCAGTATAAAAGCACGCCGATAATATCTAAACTTAATGCACGGCAACGAATACAACAAGCCGACTTAACAGAATCTGCGACAATAAGTGATGATATTATAGTAGCCTCAAGCTGTAAAATTACGTTAAAGTGTCGCTAATGGCGGACCTGCTAATGCGCTTTTATATCAAAGAGCTGTTTAGTTATTCCGCTTTATTTGTCATCCATAATTACGAAACAGGAATTGATTATGTTAATTTTAATAAAACTAGCTGTCATAGCCACGATAATCATTTTTTACCAAACAGGCAAAAAAAAGGGTGAGAATGGAATTAAGTGGGCCGTTATAGGCGTTATAGGCTTTATATTAGGCTTTGCGCTTTCCATGTTGATCATTGGTGAAACACTGATTTCCATAGTCATTGCCTGCCTTGTCGTCTATTTTACCCGCATACAATTATTGAAGATGCTTGCTAAAACGACAGGCTAAATAGAAAGATATGCTTTGGTTTGCCATATAAAAAAAGCGGACTATTATAATAGCCCGCTTTTTTGTGCTGCTAATAAGACCTGTCTTATAGCTTGTCAGAGTTCTCGCTCAAGTAAGAAGCCACACCTTTTGGAGAGGCATCCATACCTGCATCACCTTTATTCCATCCGGCAGGGCAAACTTCACCATGCTCTTCGTGGAATTGTAGCGCATCAACCATGCGTAACATTTCATCAATATTACGACCGAGCGGAAGATCATTAACCACCTGATGACGCACCATACCGACTTTATCAATTAAGAAACTTCCGCGGTAAGCAACAGCTGGTACTTCTGCTTCTACGTCATAATCTTTCACGATGGTGTGTGCAATATCGGCTGCCATTGTATAACGGACCGGACCAATACCTCCGTCATTGATCGCTGTATTGCGCCATGCGTTATGCGTAAAATGAGAGTCGATTGAAACAGCAATCACTTCCACACCGCGACTAGTAAACTCATCCATTCTATGGTCTAGTGCAATCAATTCACTAGGGCAAACAAAGGTAAAATCTAACGGATAAAAAAATACAACCGCATATTTATCTTTTGTTGCAGCTGAAAAACTGAAAGAATCAACAATATCGCCATTACCTAAAACAGCAGGAACCGTAAAATCGGGTGCTTGCTTACCTACTAATACACTCATGTGTGTCTCCTTAGCTTAGTGCTTTGATTATAAAAACTTTGATTATACCCACGCTCAGGTGGATTTGACGAATTCTACACTAAAACGCTGGGTATTTCTCAAATCGATGAAAAATATCTTGTTTTTACTGGTAGAAAAGAGTTAAGCTTCACTATATTGAATTGTTATATAGCATAGATTTGTAAAAATTCAATGAATAATGAAAAATATTTTTTAATTGATAAACTAGATGCCTATTTAACAGGGATATTTTCAAACGGGACTTTTCAAAAACACAACAAATCTATTTTATAAATTAAAAAACTATAACTGATTGAGTGTCATTTTAGAGGAAACATTAAGAAAATTTTACCATGATAAAACATAAGCATATTACCGAACCCGATGCCTTTGGATTTCAAGTACGTATTGTTCGACGCGGCAAAGAGAACAGTCGTTATTTTTCGCATAAACTTTGGGGCAGTAAAAATAAGTCTATAGCTGCAGCTATTGCCTGGCGAGATCAAATGCTGGTTGTCCTTAAAGGCAGCAGAACCCGCTTTCTAAAACCCCCCAAAAATAAAACAACAACGGGTTTAACAGGCGTGTCACGCACTATCAAATATGACAGAAGAAAAGATAAAAGCTATCTTTGTTATACGGTATTCTGGGTTTGCAACTCAAAATCGCGTAATAAAACATTTCAAGTTGGCAATGTAGAAAGCATAAGTCCTGATGATGAGCTACATGCTTTTCGTACGGCACGTGTATTTAGAAATTGCTATGAACATGCAATTGATAATGACCTACCTTTCGATGACAGTGCCTTTGTTGGCTGGAAAAAGAAACGCCTGTACGATGATTTAGCAATAATTGCAGCTTAGTTGCTTAGGCCCACCAAGTTCTCCAAAGAAAGTATTATGGACAGTGCAATTGACTGATATTTCAATACTATTATAAATAAAGATACAGTCACCATGGCGCGCTGCCGCGCGCCTCATAATAGATTTTTGGATTTCATGCCACAAAAGCGGGTTCTTCGCTTAGCAAGTCATTAACCACCTTACGGACTCCAGATTAGCAATAACTTATTGTCTTTCGAAAACTATTAGCCCAGCCGAGGACACATTATTTTAGCCAGCATGATACTTATTCATATAAAATAGTGAGCATCTTTTTATGCAACCTCGTCAGATAATATGAACGCTCCCGCTGCTTTATACGAATCATCTCTCACTAGCTTAAAACTACATACACGCGGCAAAGTACGCGATATTTATGATATCGACGAGCATCATTTGCTGATTGTCACAACAGACCGCCTGTCTGCTTTTGATGTTGTTTTGCCAGACCCTGTTCCAGGCAAGGGGCGCGTGTTGACCTCTGTGTCAAATTTCTGGTTTAAGAAAATGCAGGGCATTATACCCAATCATTTAGCCAGCCTGACTCTGGAGGAAGTTGTGCCAGATGCTGCCGAACGGCAACAGATAGAAGGCCGGAGCATTATAGTTAAAAAATTAAAGCCACTCCCTGTGGAAGCCATTGTACGCGGTTATTTAATTGGTTCAGGCTGGAAGGATTATCAAAAAACAGGCAGTATCTGCGGCATAAAATTAGCTGAAAATCTGCAACAGGCACAGCAACTCCCTGAAGCCATATATACGCCATCGACCAAGGCAGCTGTTGGTGGTCATGACGAAAATATATCCTTTGAAGCAACACTTCCTTTATTAGGCAAAGAACTTGCCAATCAAGTACGCGATGCCAGTCTAGCGCTATATACTACGGCAGCAGATTACGCTAAACAACGCGGCATTATTATTGCTGATACCAAATTTGAATTTGGCCTGGATAATGAGGGTAAGTTATATTTAATTGACGAAGTTTTAACCCCTGACTCTTCACGCTTCTGGCCTGCGGATCAGTATCAGGTCGGGATCAGTCCACCTAGTTTTGACAAACAATTTATTCGTGATTATTTAGAAATGCTGGACTGGGATAAAACGCCACCGGGCCCGAAATTGCCAGCGGATATCCTTGCTATCAGCAGCCAAAAATATCATGAAGCTGAACATAAATTAACAGCAGACTAAATTTGGCCTCTGAAATATTGTGCTTTTTCACTCCACCGGATTGTCATAGCAAACCATGTTCGGCAAATGAATAAGGTATGCCGTCGCCGATAATAAAATGATCCAGTACGCGTATATCCATTAAGCCCAGCGCCTGTTGTAACTTTTGTGTAATTTGCTTATCTGCCTGACTTGGCTCTGAAATCCCTGAGGGATGATTATGGGCAAAAATTAGCGCAGCAGCATTATGCTCCAGCGCTTTTTTCACAACCTCTCTGGGATAAACACTCGCGCCATCAATGGTGCCTCTGAATAATTCTTCAAATTGCAGAATATGGTGTTGGTTATCCAAAAACAAACAGGCAAACACCTCATAAGGGTAATGCCGTAACTGTTGACTTAAATATGCGCGTGTTGCCTCGGGGCTAGTCAATACATCTCCTCTATCTAGTTCTTCAAAAGTATGCCGGCGCGCCATTTCCAGAACCGCCTGAAGCTGGGCATACTTAGCATTTCCCAACCCCTTTGCCTGGGTAAATGTGGCAATATCTGCTTGCATAAGCGCGCGCAAAGACCCAAACTCGATTAATAAATCCTGCGCCAGATCAACAGCTGTTTTCCCCATAATGCCAGTACGTAAAAAAATGGCTAGTAACTCGGCATCTGTTAACACTTTAGCACCCTGAGATAATAGTTTCTCTCTGGGTCTTTCATCGGCAGGCCAATCAGTAATACGCATTCCTTTACCCTTATGTTGCAAAATCTTTATAAAATACATTTAACTATAGAAGAAAAGCCTAAGTCTTGCCATAATAATACTTTTAAGCCAGTTAGAGTATCTTGACATTGAAGCGTGTACTTTTAGGGATTAGTGGCGGTATTTCGGCTTATAAGTCGGCTGAACTAACCCGCTTATTAGTTAAACAGGGCTATCAAGTTCGTGTTGTCATGACGCAGGCAGCAACGCAGTTTGTAATGCCGCTAACTTTTCAAGCATTATCAGGGCATCCGGTTCACACTCAACTTCTGGATGAACATCAGGAAAATGCAATGGGGCATATTAATCTGGCACGTTGGGCTGATGTCTTGCTGATTGCGCCTGCTAGCGCAAATTGCATTGCTAAGCTAAGCTTGGGAATTGCCGATGACTTATTAACTACCCTTTATCTGGCTGTTGCGTGTCCAGTTTATATAGCACCCGCGATGAATCAGGCAATGTGGCATAAAAAAGTTACCCAGGAAAACATTCAACGCTTAAGACAACACGATGTTATATCTATAGGTCCTGAAGCAGGGAGCCAGGCGTGCGGTGACACAGGTCTGGGGCGTATGTCGGAAGCGGAAGCGATAGTACAGTTTTTAAATACGCAGCATACCTCTGCTATTTTATTAGGTAAAAAGATATTGATTACTGCAGGACCAACCCGCGAACCTTTAGATCCGGTTCGTTATATTAGCAATAGAAGCTCAGGTAAAATGGGGTATGCCTTAGCAGAGCAGGCGCAGTGTTTAGGCGCAGAAGTCACTTTAATTAGTGGTCCAGTTCATTTACCGGCCATTCAGCATGTAAAAACACGGCTAGTTGAGAGCGCTGCTGAAATGTATACTGCTGTGATGGGTGAAATTACAGGTCAGGATATTCTGATAGCAGCGGCGGCTGTCGCTGATTACACCCCTGCTAACGTAGAGAGCGAAAAAATCAAGAAACTAGAGAGTAATACTCAGCTAAACTTACACAGAACCAAGGACATTGTTGCCAGTGTGGCATGCTTAAAAAACAAACCCTTTACCGTTGGTTTTGCTGCGGAAACGCAGAGTCTTGAGTATTATGCTCGTGATAAATTACAGCGTAAAAACCTGGATATGGTTGCCGCTAATTGGGTGGGCCAGGCTGAGGGTGGCTTTGATTCTGATCAGAATGCGTTGCAAGTCTTTTGGCGTGATGGCCAAAAAACCTTGAAAATGACGGATAAGTCGCAATTAGCCAGGCAATTATTAACATTAATTAGCGAGAGATTAAATGCAGAAAGTACAGCTTAAACTATTAGACCCACGCCTTGGCAAAGAAATTCCCATGCCTGGCTATGCTACTGATGGTTCGGCGGGCATTGATTTACGCGCTTGTCTGGACGCTGACATTACGCTATTACCGGGAGAAACTCATTTAATTCCTACTGGATTGGCAATCCATATCAATGATCATCATCTGGCGGCTGTTTTATTACCTCGTTCGGGTTTAGGACATAAACACGGCATTGTCCTAGGCAATTTAGTCGGTTTAATCGATTCTGACTATCAAGGACAAATTTTCATTTCTTGCTGGAATAGAGGACAGCAAGCCTTTACCATTGGTGTTGCTGAGCGCATCGCACAAATGGTTTTTGTGCCTGTGGTACAAGCTGAGTTTGAACTCGTAGCTGACTTTGACGCAACGGACCGGGGCACAGGCGGCTTTGGACATACAGGTCGTCACTAAACGCATACAAGGAATTAAAATGGGACGTATTTTTATAGTTATTGTAGCGGTTAGTTTTCTTATGACGGCAATAGCAGGCATGGGCGTTTATTTCCTTTCCCAGGCATCTGTAAACAAAACCAAAAATGAGGCGTATTATACTCAGGCAAAAGGCATTGCTCAAAGTATAAGCATCTACACTTCGGTGTTAAATAAAACGCTACAGAATATGGCAAAATCACCTGAACTTATCAGCGCGATACAGCGCTCTGATATGGATCAGACCAAACAAATTATTCAGCGAATGGGCTCTTATTTTCCTGAAACGATGGCTTTCAGGCTCTTATTTGCAACAAACAATGAACCGGATACCTCTATTGTTCCGCACATGGGCTATGCCGATCTGGATCTGGTCAAAAGCACTTTTCAAAAACCGCAACTTCCCTTAATTCAAGGAGAGAAAGGCGAAAATCGTCACCTCGCATTCACTCAGGGCGTTAAAATGGATGATAAGGTTATTGCCGTCATTCTTGCCAGCATCAACTTTAATGAGCTGCAACATATTTTTAATATACCTGTGGATAGTCGTATTTATTTAGAGCTGAAACAAGCTGATTTTGTCTTATTTTCTCAAGGCAATAGCAGCCTGAAGACATCTGACGTGCATACTTTGGTGAATATCAATAATACGGGCTGGAATATAGTTTATTGGTCCGATGAAAGCCTCGAGATGGACTTGCTTACGCTGGTCCTCAGTATTATTCTTATTCCCACCTTTATTTCAGCGCTTGTTGCCTATATTGCCTACAGACAACTAGAGACGCTGCTCATCGAAGACATGAGGTCTGTTTTAAAAGCAACCAAAGATATAATGACTGGTAGGGCAAATGGCAATTACCCCATGCAATTAAAAGAAATGAGTAATTTCGTTGCAAATATCATTCAGTTTAAACGCGTTTTAGATGGCAAAAGCTCGGCGACAAATGACGCTCAAGGTGAAGATGAAATGGACTTAGATAACTTTTTTGAAGAATCCGGGCACTCTGACATTCTCAGCTCAGAGTTTGCCAAATTTGAAGAGCAAGGACGCAAAACAAAAGTCGGCTCAGCTATTTCATTACCTGAAATAACTAACGGCAGCAATCACGAAAAAAAGGATTCAAAAAAAAACACTGATAGCGTTGAAAAACCGTTAAAAGCAGATAATACAATTTTCCGTGCTTATGATATACGCGGCATAGTCAATAAAACACTGACCAAAAAGATAGTGTACGATATTGGCCGTGCTGTAGGCAGTACAGCACTAGATAAAGGCATATCATCCTTAGTCATTGCCAAAGATGGACGCACTTCCAGTCCTGAGCTTAGTGGTGCTTTAGCGGATGGCCTGTTGTCAACCGGGATAAATATAATCGATATAGGGACTGTGCCGACACCTGTTTTATATTTTGTCGCGCATCACCATGATTCACATTCTGGGATTATGCTAACGGGGAGCCATAACCCGGCTGATTATAACGGACTGAAAATAGTGTTGGCAGGGGAAACTCTGGCGGGTGAAAAAATACAGGCATTAAAAAAACGTATTGAAAATAATGATTTTCAGATGAATGAGGTTGGGACATTAACTGAAAACACGCTGTTTTCCAATGAGTATATTGGCGTTATAACAGACGATATTCATATTGCAAGACCGATGAAAGTCGTAATAGATGCTGGCAATGGCGTTGCTGGCGAACTCGGGCCGATATTGTTAAAAACGCTAGGCTGCGATGTCATCGAGCTATACTGTGAAATAGACGGAAGTTTTCCAAATCATCACCCTGACCCAAGTAAGCCTGAAAATCTATTAGACCTGAAATCAGCTGTAAAACATTATCAGGCTGATTTAGGTATCGCTTTTGATGGGGATGGTGACAGGTTAGGCGTGATAGACGCCAGTGGCAATATTATTTGGCCTGACAGGCAAATGATGCTTTTTAGCAAACATATACTCGCTAAAAAGCCAGGCGCAGACATTATTTACGATGTAAAATGCAGCCAGAATCTACCTAGGCAAATAAAAAAATATGGCGGTTATCCTATTATCTGGAAAACAGGTCATTCCTTTATGAAAGCCAAAGTCAAGCAAACTGGCGCTGCCTTTGCGGGTGAAATGAGTGGGCACCTGTTTTTCAATGACCGCTGGTTTGGCTTTGATGATGGCCTGTATTCAGCTGCACGACTGGTTGAAATCCTGTCAGAAGACACACGCAGTAGCACGGAGGTTTTCGCAGACTTTCCAGATAGTCCCAACACGCCTGAATTAAGCATTAATCTACAGGAAGGGGAAAATTTTTCGATTATGCAACAACTACTCAATAACCCTGATTTTCCAGATGCAAAAATAACCGATATTGATGGACTGCGCGTCGATTTTAACGATGGCTTTGGGCTGGTACGCGCATCCAATACCACTCCGTCCCTGGTCGTTCGTTTTGAAGGCGAAACACCAGCAGCACTCAATCGAATCCAGGAGCAGTTCCGTCAATTACTCCTGACTATCAAACCTGATTTATCTTTACCATTTTAACTGTTTATGAAAGAGCAAATTGCTGAGGGTATTGCCCACGTCCTGATCGAATCCTTACCCTATATACAGAAATTCAAGGGTAAAACTGTTATCATCAAATACGGTGGTAATGCGATGATCGATGAAAATCTTAAGACATGTTTTGCGCGAGATATTGTATTAATGAAATTAGTGGGTATTAATCCTATCGTGGTACATGGCGGGGGGCCTCAAATAGGTCATTTGCTGGAGCGGCTGGAGATAGATACGGAGTTTGTTAATGGTATGCGCGTTACCAATAGTGAAACCATGGATGTCGTAGAAATGGTACTCGGTGGGCAGGTTAATAAGGATATTGTTAATCTGATCAATATGGCGGGTGGAAAAGCGGTTGGCTTAACCGGCAAAGATGGTGATTTTATCCGTGCCCGCAAAATCGAAATGAAACAGTTTAATCAAGAAACGCAGGCTTCTGAAATTGTTGATATTGGTCATGTGGGCGAAGTCAGCTCTATTGATCCCGCTATTGTAGAAATGCTGTGTCAGAGTAATTTTATTCCGGTTATTGCACCAATAGGTGTTGGTGAAGATGGTCGCTCATATAATATTAATGCGGACTTGGTTGCGGGTAAAATCGCCGAAGTTTTAAAAGCCGAAAAGCTAATCCTGCTGACTAATATCCCTGGTATTCTGGATAAAAAGGGAAAATTGCTGACGGGACTGACAATAAAAAATATTGATAGCTTAATAGCTGATGGCACGATTTCAGGCGGGATGATTCCAAAAACCCGTTGTGGAACAGATGCTTTAAAAGGCGGCGTGCATAAAGTACATATTATTGACGGGCGGGTGGAACATGCGGTTTTACTTGAGTTATTTACCAACCAGGGTGTCGGAACTTTATTGGTCAACTAATAAAAATAAGCTATTCACTGGTTTTTAGCACTTAAGTTGCAAGGCGCCTTTTATCGCTTCATAAAGCGACAAACCCAGATTTTAACGTATGATTCTGGTGTATTAACTGACTTTGCCATATACTCATGATTGCACAAGATTTAAAAAATAATAATATCAAGGGAGAGGAGTACTATGTCTGAAGTTTTTTTTGTGTTAACGGTTATTTATATCGCCTATGTCATCTATGGTGTAAGTGATGATGAAGTGCAGATTGATCAGCCTACTAAACCCGATATTGCCAGCACCAAAAAATCACCTGTTCCACCTGAAGAAGTTGAAGTAGCGCGCAAATCTCCCGCTAAACCTCAGGAATCGACGGCCAAATCAACTCCCGACAAGGCGGTTGCGAAAACGGGCTCACCCACCGAAGCTAAAATTAAGAAAACAGCTGCGCCCAAAATTGAATTGCGTACAGTGGAAATGAAAAACCCTAAAACAGGCGAGCAGGCAAAAGTAGCAAATAACTACAGAATGGTTAAGCGCTGGGTTAAAGAAGCGCTCGTTGAAGAGCAACTTTTAGAAAAAATTTACAAAAATAGCGAACTGGATGATGAGGCAAAAGTAAAAGTAGCCAAGGCTCTGTCTATCATCAAAGCAATGGATAAATATAAGGTTTAGCTATTGGAAAGGTGGGCTGGGCAGAACGTCTTTTTGCGATTCGTAAGAGTCACTAAATGCCTAAAAAGCAGGTATTTCATTCTACCCTTCCTACCTGAATTCAAAAAATAAAAAATGTTAAGATCATTTTGATTGACTATGCTTCGCGTGGCCACCAATGCGGAAAGATATTGCGCTCATTGCGCGAGTTAATTTCGACACCGTTACGCGGTATCTCCTAGAATATAGCCAAGGTGGGTTTGGCTGCCATTTGTATTCTGAGAACCTATAAACCTACTAGTAAACTACTCTTTCATAGGTAATGAAGGCTAAATAAAACCTGAAACCAGGAAAAGCGTGTATCTATCTGTAGGCCGGATTAGCTTATCTAGCGGAGCGTAGATAATGTTATCCCGCAGATGAGGCACAAATACCCTACCGGATAACGTTTTTTAAAGCAGCGCTATTAAAAAAGCTAATCCGGCCTACTGCTTTGTGTTTTGAATAAAACTCATCACGACTAGTTTCGGATATTATTAACAATCGTTCCATAAAGAACAGATCAAATCAATTTTTCAAACCAACGCACCCCATACCGTTTTAGTGGCAATTTTTTAAATAGAATAACTCACTCGAATAAACCTGGGGTTGAGTGCTTGCCTTGCATTCAAGCGCAAGAATCTTGGGATGAAGTGTTGAAAAATGGCAGTTATTCGTTATTCCGTTAAAAGCAGATCCCGAACGGCAAGACTCATTATTAGCAGTAGAGGAAGCACCTGCGGCTTCCCCATGCCCAAAGAGCTTGCCGGTGGGACTGGTTCTCCTATGATTAGAATGTTTATCAGGGTTTACCGCACAGTGTGCCGTTGTAATCGCACTGAGGTTCAATACCCAGGAGTCGCTGCGCTTCGTTAAGCTCAATTACTTTTTTATCGGTCGCAGGCGACGGATCACATTGGCAAATCTGGCTGGCACAGCAACTACATCCCACCTCCGCTTCCAACTTGAGCGTTTCAGTAAGATTGCCCTTTCGTCCGGAATTGATACCGGTGCAGGCGTCCTGTATCAGAGCGACATTATTTAAGTCGCGGGAGCCAATGGGCGTAGTACAAGCCGTCGCATCGCAGGTAAATCCGACTTCGACCCGATCGACGGCGGTGTTCCGGTATTCTTTGCATACTTTATTACAATTGATGTTCTGCGGTGGTTTTGGGATGTGGGCAGTGGGTGGATCATCAGTAACGGGAACTAGCAAGGGGCAACCGATATCGCCAGGCGCATCAGGAATACACTGTCCGGCTTGAATTTTGGCTTGTACCTTGCTAATTAATAGCTGTGCAGGTGAGAAAGCGGCTGACCAGGTAAAGCCTTCTTCAAGCGAGCAGTTTCTATCGGATTTACCTATCTGGAAAGGTCCGTTGAAATTGGGGCATGTACATTCGGCAATCGGCAATTCATTGCATATTTTGCCAGCGTCGGCACCCGGAACGGCATGACAGATTTTGACAGTTTTGCCAGTTGGCACACAGGGGGCGGTCATACAACCCGAGTACAAGCCCGCATCGTTGTCGGCACAATTGGTAGAGCCGATCTGATAGTCGGGAGCCGAATTTAACTGGTAACTGAAGGTGGAGATAGCTGTGGGCTTAGGATTCGCATCTGACAGGAAGGTTCCGTTATTGATCTCCTTGCAAACCGGCGCCTTGTTGACCTTGCCCAGGCAGTCCTGCCCACCCTTGCCACAGACTGCAACTGTTTTAAGGTAGACGTCTTTATCGAGAATCGCATTGATGTCCACAAAATAGGGTCCATCTTCAATTTCGATGCATCTGCAGTTGGAAAACTGATTGCCATTTTTATCTTTTGTGATCGTACAGGAAAGATCAGCTTCGTCAGCTATTGGTGGCGGGCCCGAATAGTAACAAAGGGCTATCTTGGCACCCTTGCAGGCGAGAAAGTTGGATGGATGAATGAGCACATCCGCTGCTGGTGGACCGAAAGGCGTCGTCCATTTTTTATAGGGGGTGTAGTCAACTGCAGGATCAGGTTTCTGATCGCTAAACACCGGTTGGGATAAGAGCAGGCCATAGGTCAGAAGAAACAGTACAAACAGAACGCGTTGCCCAATAGCGAAATTTCGTATTATCAGCGCATCCTCCTTGACCTCAATACATGCAAAAACAGACATAAATTTCTCCTGAGAATTTTATCAGTTAAGATAATTACAATTGATATGAAGCATTAATCGCCTTTTAGCAGAAGATACGTAATTTGTCAAGAGTTGGTTGCGCTTGAGTTGTTCAGCACAACCTGGGCGCTAGCAAGCGATCGAGACGCTAACTATCAATACGACAGCCTCAGGTTGATATCATTTTTGTCTCCTAATGATTAAATTGTAAGCCGACAGATAATATGTGGCATAGGGGGGACAGAATCTCGATTTGTTTCAGGCTCATTTCATATTGTAAAGAGACTATATCTTGACTGCAAACCTGCTTATGATGTATCTTCAATTTCTAGCGTTTTTGGCTTGGCCAAGCTAGTATTAAAAGAATTGGATCTAAGCCTTGTATGGCAAGATTTTATGAATACACAATAATTAAATCCAACTAAACTTTTGTAAATCTTCTAATTCAGTTAAATTTTCTTCGACTACTATGCCATCTACAACCGGAATGAAAAGCGGGGGCTTCTATGATGCCCATTCGAGTCCACAGCGTCTAGCCCTTGAGCCTTATGTGAGTTGGCTGGAGGCGGCAATCTCTAGTATGGAGCTCCCACTCAATACCGCAGAATCTCTGCGTCTGCTCGACATCGGATCGTCGGAGGGCGCCAATGCCATCTCCGCTCAAAAGCGTCTAGTTGATGCGTTGCGTCGCCGGAGCCCTCTGCCGATCCAACCCATATTGAGCGATCTTCCGACGAGCGACTACAATCGCCTCGTCGCAAATATTTTTCCATCCGAGGGGCCCGCATTTTCACAATCCGAGGTGTACCCGAGTGTGATTGCCGGGTCCGGATACGAGAGGCTTATGCCCGACGGTTCGGCCCATGCTGTTACAAGCTTCAATATGTTGGGTTGGCTTTCTCGAAAGCCTTCCGGCCTTCCGAACTATGTCGCGGCTGTCGATCCTTCGCCGTATGCCGTGGGGGCTGATTATGCTGTTTCTGCCGAGGAGACCGCCGCAATCCATGAGCTGGCGGCGCAGGACATGGCAGCGTTCTACCAGGCGCGCGCAGCAGAGATTCCGAGCGGTGGACTTCTATTAATTCAGGTTTTTGGCAGTGGAGAGGAGCACTCCACCGGCCATGGTATCTGCGATGCATTCCACGATGCTCTTTCACAACTCGTGGCGGAAGGGGTCGTTCCTGTAGATGTCCACCGTGAATTTTTCCTGCCAGTCGTTTACCGCACGCTTGATTCACTGCTCGCCCCACTGATCAAAGATCCATGGCTCGCGACCTGTTTCGAAATCGAGCGTGCCGAGACTCTCGAAAGCCCGGTTCCTTTCAATCAAGCGTTCGAGCAGAATGGGGACTCAGCGGCTTGGGCGCAAGAGTATGCGGGCTTTATTCGAGCCTTTAGCGAACCGATACTCGAGGCTGCCGTTGTTGGTCAAGGTGCCAATCGCGATCTCATAGACATCATCTATGATAGACTTGAGCGGCGGCTACGCGAGGAGCCGGCGCGTTATCGCTTCCATTTCGTCTCGGTAGGAGCACTGCTGCGACGGGCCTGATTATGTTGGAGATCACCTCCGTGCTCGGGTTGTCTGCCTGCACGGTGTTGTTTTCTGAGTGAACTGACCTGATCGACCCTCTTGCTGTAAATTGCTTCGACGGTTATTATCACAGTCTAAGTGCAATGTCTTCCCGAATGTTCGATGTTGTCGTGCGCGATGATCTACGATTATGTGGCTTCGACACCATGGCTTGGCAGATTAACCGATTTACAACAGGGTCTCTGCCTCGTCTCGAAAGCGGGGCATTTCGCTATCCTTAAATTGAGCTGAGCCAGCGCGGTAGGTTGGGCAGACGATAGAAGGCCCAACAAATATTTGCTTACTTTACATGTTGGGCTAGCTGTTCAGTGTTCAGGATAATATCCAGAGTTGGAGAAGTTAATGCTATACCACGATGATGCAAGCATTTTAGAACGCCTAATCTCAAGTCACTTGCTGGTGAGGTTACGCCGAGTGTCTGAAGGACATCGGACACTCTCTTTATAAATAACTTGTAAGTGATGAGAGCGACGTCGAGTAGACCGAGGAGTTTCCCTCTGCCTCTTTCACAGCTTCAAGGGAGTCAGCCAATAATGCCGCTACCAGTTAAACTAATTCCATCTAAATCAACATGCATATTCACGTCCTCGTTTGGTCACCAATGAATAGGCCTTTGGTTACTATTACTTTAATTGATCTGAATATCCAATTAGGTATTATGGGAATATATACTGACTTCGCATGGTGGAGACTAGGTTTTTCTTATAACTGATTTTGCCGATTAATGGAACGGGTATAGAAACTGTGATATGACCAGCTAAGGAACGATTGTTAATAATATCCGAAACTGGTCATGATGAGTTATATTCAAAACACAAAGCCGTAGGCCGCATTAGCGTTTTTATAGCGTAGCTTTAATAAACGTTATACGGCAGAGTATCAATTGCCTCATCTGCCGGATAACGTTATCTACGCTCCGCTAGATAAGCTAATCCGGCCTACAGATATACAATTTTCCTGGTTTCGGGCTTTATTTAGCCTTCATTCCTAAGTACCCATCCTTAAACGAAACCTAAAAATAAAAGTGTTAATATAATTTTACGTGAGTACTTAATACCTGTTTCGATGGCTTATACTCTGAAGAGCTATTAACACCAACACCAAGTGGGTCTTAACTACTTGAAGTATAAATACTTACCATATGAATCAAACAAAGATGTTAGACATACAACAGTTATCCAAGAGTTATCAACTTGGTGAAAGAAAAATACAGGTTCTTAATAAGCTCAGCTTATCAGTAGGCACAGGAGAAATAGTTGTCATCATGGGGCCGAGTGGTTCCGGAAAGACAACCCTGTTGAATTGTATTTCAGGTATTGATTGCCCGGATCAGGGTATCGTTAAAATTAAAGGAGAAGTGGTCAACTTCCAGTCTGAAAGACAACGAACTCTGCTACGTCGGTTTCAGATCGGCATTGTATTTCAGTTCTTTAACTTAATTCCTACGCTGGATGTTCAAGAGAATATCGCCTTACCTTTTTTAATCGCCAACAATAAACAGCAACAACATAATCATAGGGTTGATGAGATTTTGCAAACTGTTGGCTTAGAAAAGCGCAAAAATCATTATCCATATCAGTTATCTGGCGGAGAAATGCAACTGGTTTCAATTGCGCGTGCTTTAGTGCATAACCCAGATTTATTACTGGCTGACGAACCTACCGGTAATGTAAATCCACATATTGGTCAATCAATAATGGAAATATTGAGAAGCACGGTCAAACAACAGAATACCAGTGTGTTAATGGTGACCCACAGCCCGGAGCACGCAGCCTGGGCGGATAGAATATGTTTTCTGAAAGATGGATATATTCAGGGTGAACTTGAACAAAAAGGGGCAACAGACAATATAGCACCGATCTTCAGTCGCTTATTAGAACTAGATATATGATTGCTAAACAGACAGTGAATAGTATTAGATTCAATTTCAATCTGGCTTTTAACTTAGCCCTTAAAAGCATGAAATATCATCGTATGGTTGTGTTTGCAACGATTATGGGCGTTGCTACCGGAATGTGTGTGGTCAGTACCATTCTAATTGTAGATCAAAACACTGCTCGTACCACCATTAAACATGAGGCGCTTGCTGAGAAGATGGCGCTTAATCAGCAGAGTGATAATAAAGAAAATAAAACCGAGCACATTTTTACCTTACCCATTACTAAAATTCAGATTATAAAAGACCGGCAATCAGTACAACAGAAAAAAGCACTCGCAAACGCAAGCGTGCCACCGCAAGAACTTAGCTATGCACTCACTGAGACTACCCGCCCAACTGCCAAAGGTGAGGAGGATTATCAGACCATGCGACTTGCCATCAGAATGGCCTCCTTACTGGCTTTTTTTATTGGTGCGATTGTTGTCTTTTATACCATGCGTTTTTCGGTTGAGTCACGTAGTAGAGAGTTTGCTTTACTTTTGTGTCTGGGTGAAGATAAGAAAAATGTAGCACTTTCTCTGGCTCTTGAGACTCTGGTGTTAGGACTATTGGGAACCTTAATGGGTCTGCTTGCAGCTTTTCCCGCTGCATTTCTATTATTGAAAATGGGTATTTCCACGACAGGACGAGTACCGATGTCTGGGTTCATAATCCCGAATTATGAGCTGTGTGTTATTGCATTAATCAGTATTTCTATTGCGTTACTTGGTGTTGTCGCGCCCATCAGAGAACTATATCGTTTTCAGATATCCAGGATACTGAAGCCTCGCTTTGTGGCCGATGAAATCAGTAAAACTGCGTTTAGACTGGGAGGAATGAGCTGGCTCATTCCTCCCATGTTAATTGCCAGTTACTTGGTTATTCGACCATTTCTAGAGTCCTGGTTGACGGTCGTTTATTTTTTTATCTTTGAGGCTATTTTTGTTGTCATCCTGACCATAGTTACTTTATGGTGGACGCGTCCGTTTTTACGCTTTAGCGTAGGTCTTATCGAAATACTCACTAAGCCCATTTTGCCATTGGAGAGCTTGCTGACTGTGCGTCGTATTCGTTTAACCAGTGAGAAATTTGTTTTTTCCATTATCGGGGTGGTACTGGTTTTCAGCTTGTTAACCAGTCTGCATGCCATTACCCGGACTTTAAAGTATGAGATCCACACATGGTCATCAGAGGCGATAACGCCTTATTTTTTTTATAAACGCAATTCTGCGATAGCTGTGAATGATATCAAGTTGCAGCAAATACTCAATCGCTATGAAATGTACCTGTTTCGTTTTTCCAATACGGCTAAAGGAGCAATGCCCTTCAGGATAATTGATGTAGATGATTTCAATCGCTATAGAAAAGTAGCGGGTAAGCCACTCTTTGCAAAGCAGCAGGTTATTTTCTCCAGGACGCTGGCGGCCCGGTTTGGTGCAGACGTAGGCGATTATTTATTGCTGGGAACAAAAAATGAACAGTATTATTTCAAGATCGTTGAAATCAGTGACGCAATTGGCACACTGGGTGAGGACGGTCAATATGTTGATATAAAGTCTTTTGCTTTGTTTGCTAATGGTAACCCTTTATTTAAAAATAACCTGGATTTATCGCTAGGTAACTACGCACAGCTACGTAGTGCCAACGCTGACTGGCCTAACTTGTTAATGCGCTATCGGAATGTACTTGCACCCTATTATATCTTCACCAAAGCGGGGCGGGATTTAACAAACTGGCAACAACAGGAAATTGATAAAGATTTCCTTATTTTTGATTTTATTTTAATAATGACTGTGTTTTTAGCATGTATAGGCATTATCAATACACTATTGATTCAGGTGCATTCCCGGGGCCGGGAATTGTCCGTATTAAAAATGATTGGCATTGATCGACTGCAAATGTTCAGATTATTACTGATGGAAGGTTTAGTTGTCGGATTTGTAGGTGCAATATTAGCAATCGTTTTAGGGACGGTATTAGGTCATGTTACTGTGTCTTTTCTAGATCACTTTACACTGTTTCATTATCAATACGTTTGGTCCATAAATGCGACTCTCGGCATTTCTGTTCTTGCTGTGCTGTCTTGCTGCTTGTCTGCAATTTACCCGGCCATCGTTGCAACCAGGATTTCTACTGCAGAGTCTCTGCATTATGAATAAGGATGCGGTTTTAATAACCCCTGAATTTATATTGGTCAACTTATAAACTCTGCAGAGTCACAAATTGCATTCCCACGAAGAGTTTAAACATAAAAAAAGTCGAGAGAAAACATGAAGCGTAAGCAAGCATTAGATATTTTAACTCGATTAAAACCGGAATTAGCCAATCGTTTTGGCGTAACGGGTCTAGCTTTGTTTGGTTCTACTGTGCGTAATGAGGCAACGGAAGGTAGTGATATTGATATTGTTGTTTCGTTTGATGCTCCAGCAACTTCTAAAAAATATTTTGGAGTACAATTTCTTTTGGAAGATGAATTAGGGAAACCTGTTGATTTAGTAACAGATAAAGCTTTGCGCCCTGAATTGAAGCCCTATATTGAGCGAGAGGCCATTAATGTCTGAGAGAGAATGGCGCTTTTATCTGGATGATATACTTCACGCGGTGACGGTTGCGGATTTTATAACGAGTCGATTTTTGTTGAGAGCAAGGCGCTGAAACAGGCGCATAGCTAGCTACGCAACTGTTTCAGCAACGCAACTATCAGCAAAAATCGGCCGCTAGAAAACCGCAACCGTGGCCGTGCGAAGTATATGCTCAGCTTCGCTGAAAATGTTGTGATTTATTGCGCAGGGTTGGACCTGGAAACATTTGAACAAACCGGTTTAAATTATGATGCTACAGTGCGTAATTTAGAATTGATTGGTGAAGCTGCTAATAATATACCTAAACAAATACAAGAACGGAATACCTCAGTACCTTGGCGACAAATTATTGCAACTCGAAATAGACTGATTCAGGGATATTTAGGAATTGATAATGATACCTTATGGAGTTGTTATTCAAGATGATATTCCCTCATTAATCATTGAATTAAAAAAAATAGTGGCTGATTTAAACAATTAATGCAAAAGAAAAAGGATGGGGTTGTTTTTTATTAAAAATATGAATAGAAAAACAGAGTCAGAGGGATGTTCAGGTTTTGCAATCGATCACCAAATTGCTTGCCCACTTGAAATTCAAAAGAGCCGATAATGTAGTAGCTAATTTATTAAAAAATTATTACACAGTCAATTTAGAATGTTTTTATTTTTGTATCAGGAGCTTACACCATGAATATCAGTAAAATAAGCACTACCCTCATTACCCTGTTATCAACAACAGTTTTTCTAGCTGGTTGCAGTGATGAACAGAAAGAGACAGCCAAACAAAATACACCGGCTATTTCCGAATATAAACCCGCATCAGCTCCTGAGACGGCTGTCGATACTACAACAGAAATAGTCGACAAAAGTGCGTCAGTTGCAACTAACGCGACAGAACAGGCCGTTGAAAAAACAGCGGCCGTTAATACCGATTTGATGCAAATGGCCAAAACCGAAACCACAAATACAGCCGCAATAAATACGGCAGCGGTAAGTAATGTGACAGACGGTGTAAAAGTCACACCTAACCTAGTGAAAAAAATCCAGCAGGCCTTATTGAATGCAGGATTTAACCCCGGCCCTGTTGATGGACTAATTGGTTCGAGAACAATGAATGCCCTAAAAAGCTTTCAAAATCAGAAAGGACTAACTGCAGGAGAGATAACAAAAGAAACTCTGCAGGCTTTAGATATTGCGAGTTAACCGCAAGACTTTTTGATTTCATATTGAGATTATACGCCCAAACCGCTGAAAATTCTGCGGGTCAAGGGTCATATAGGGTCCCTTGTTTTTTGACTCTTTTTTTGTCAATAGTAGGTAACTTCGTTAAAAGCTGCGCAGCAGTTATAGAAGATCAAGACGGTCGTTTAGAGCTGATCAACTGTTATGAAGAAATGGCTGAAGAAACTGCTAGTCCGGTTGAGTCGGCCGTATGATTGCAGACGGATTGCTAACGTTAAAATATATTGTGCAAAGTTATCGCTATTAATATAAGTGTATTGAGTATAAAACCATGAATAGAGAATAAATAGAAGATCAAGCACTGAAATATGTCGAGTTTTTTGCACAGTTTACAATATGGTTTTTACAAGATCCGTTACATAGGAAAAACAGGGGCAGGTTTTGCAATCGATCTACCAAATTGCGTGATTGCAAGACCTGACCAATTTGCGACGACTCTGGTAGCGGAATTTGGGGTAGTCATTAACTGGAAAATGAAAAAATTCACCACAACGAGCATTACCACGCTGACCCCTTAGCTCTTAGTTTTCATTTATGATCCCTAGAGTAGGGGCAGGTTTACTCTTGACCCCTTATGTAGGAAAACAATCGGGTTTTGCAATCGATCATCAAATTGCATAAATTGCGTGATTGCAAGACCTGACTGTCAGTGCGACTATTAATTAGAGGATTTGCTAAGAAGGTACAAAAGTATAATAAAAAGCAACTCTTTAGTGTTTTTAGATTAATTTTTTTGATCTAGTCGGGCGTTTAGCCAGACTCTAATTTATCAATTGAGTAGTTTTAGGTTGCGTAATACATTTTTCTGCGCTTCTTACACTCATTCTTCGTTTCAGAAGCGCAGAAAACATATTCCGCTTCCTTTAAGTAAAGAGTTCATCATTTAGAAACATTAGCAGGTTTTATAGCCTGTTAATGTTTTTGAATTTTCACCTAAAAAGGCCATTAATGCAACTTTATCAGTTTTTGATACGGAACTTTCGATCTCCAAACCACGAAATAAGCAAATTTGTATTATCCGCGCCAAAAATGTATAAAATTTATACGATCCCTAAAAGGACCTCTGGCAAACGTACCATTGCCCACCCAGCTAAAAAGTTAAAAGAATACCAAAGAGCATTAATAAGCTTACTTGAACAATCGCTTCCTGTTCACGATGTAGCTTTTGCTTACAAAAAGAACACAGGCATTAAATAAAATGCTGAACAACATCAAAAATCCAAATATCTATTAAAATGGATTTTTCAGAATTTTTTTCACAGTATTACGCCAGATTTATTTTTCTCAGAAATACTTAAAAAAACTGAAAATTGATCCAATACAAGAAGACAGCTATATTTTAGAGTTAAATCCTATTTTGGAATCCCAGCGAGCGCAGTGGCGGTAAACTTATTTTAAGTATTGGCGCGCCTAGTTCGCCTTTTATTTCCAATGTGATTATGTACTTTTTTGATCAGGTCTTATATACAGAGTGTCAGAAGCAAGGTATTACTTATACCCGTTATGCGGACGATATAAGCTTTTCAAGCAATACCAAAAATACATTATTTGAAATAACTCATTTAGTTAAAAAACTGCTAGTTGAACATTTTAATGGCGTGATTACTGTGAATGAAAGCAAGACCATTTTTTCATCAAAAGCGCATAACCGACATATAACAGGCATCACTTTAACAAATGAGAATAAACTTTCCATTGGTCGACAAAAAAAACGCTATATTTCATCCTTAATTCACCAATTTAGCCTAGGACAACTTCCCACAGAAGATATACATTATTTACAAGGTTTACTTGCCTTTGCTTGTTATATAGAACCTGATTTTAAACAGAGAATGATAAAAAAATATTCTTTTGAAACAATAAACCAAATTATTACCAGCGTGGTGGGTGAAGATGAACCAATCCGAAAATAGAAAAAAACATAAAACCATTAGAGCATTGGAAAATAAAGCACATAAAGGCGATATGAATGCTTTATTCCAATTAGCACAAGACTATGAGCAAGGGCAATCTGTAGAAAAGTACGAACAAGCTGGCTCTCTATGCACAAGCATTAGATTTATTTCAACCTCAATCGTTACATTCCACATCCTTAAAACTCACTGATTTTCGGGTTTTTGAACAGCTTAGAGATCGGTACATCATCAATATCGACATACCTCTAACTTAACAACGATTCCATTATTGGTGATAATGGTGCGGGCAAAACCACCATTTTAGAAGCACTGTTAAATTAGAATTAGGACAATTAATAGCATTCGTAGTAGCGGGATAATTGTAGGAGACTCGTTAGTGAATTAGACAATAACAACAGTATCGCTAAGTACGCCTCTATTGTCAGTCAACTTCCAATTACAAGATTACACAATATGAACTTGAATTGTCTAAATCTAGGCAAGGTAGTCATATTTCGAAAAAGCATCAAACAACTCGCCTCTATTTATGATTAGCACATTCAAGAAATGATCAATTTAAGTTTTCTATGGCTTTTATAATGTTGAACGCACCATTGAAATCAATAAAAAAGATACGTCACCCTTTGATGAAATTTCTGAACAAAAGGGCTGGACTAAGTTTGATGGATATAACAAAACACTTAATGGTAGTGCTGATTTTCAATTAGTATCTTTCGCTGGTTTATATATAGAAGACCTGAATAATGCAACAGGCCAGCAGAATCAAAGTCTATTAATCACCATTGAGAAGTACAAGCAGAGCTGGAAGCAATTGACTTATTAAGAGATGGAAAGACAAACAACGCTGGATCACCTCTTGAAGTTTGTGACACTTGGCAACAAAGACAAAAAATTGACCAGTTAAAAGCACAAATAACGGAAGAACCTTCAGCACAATCAAGCACTATTATTAAGCATATCACTCAGGCAATTTATCAATTTATGCCTGACTTTAGTAATTACGCATCAACGCATCAAATCCTCGATGTTAGTTGATAAAAAAAGGTCACCTTGGATATTTCCGATTATCACCAAGGCGAGAAATCATTACTGGCTTTGGTGCCGGTATTGCCGTTTAGTGTTATTAAATCCATCATTAGATAACCCTTTAAAAGGCAATGGAATCGTTTTAATTGATGAAATTGATCTGCATTTATCCATGACGTAATCCGTTATACTTACAATTTATTAAAAACTTTTCTAATATTCAGTTTATTACTTGCATTCATGATCCTGTAGCGACATCAGTAGATGATATTGCATTCGAATACTTAAGAATGGTAAAGGTTTATGTAGTGCCTCAAAAAGGTAGTAGAGGTAAGTCATCACGATTATTAAAACGAGCATTTGAAACCGAAACCGACCCTAATGATTCATACTCTTGCTTTAGCCGAATATAAAAGCTTGGTTTATAATGATGACTGGGAGTGCGCAAAGCACAAAAATAAGACTTCAACTAGATGAAGCATTTGGCGACGAAGAGCCAGATTTAACAGAATTAGATTTATATATTGAAAATCGCGCTTTGGGAATTGAACTTGAAAAAATTCGTAAATCAATTCGCAAGATGCACTAACCCATTTTCGTTTAAACCCACATAATTCATGGGAAATATTTGAACATCATAACTCTGGACAAGATTACAACAGCATTAAAAGATTTAATCTTTAATGATCAAGAACATATCATCCGCTTGCATAAAAGAGATCCTTAAAAATAATTATTCACAAAAAACGTATTGAACACTATCATTCTAAATCGGACAAAAGCGCCCCTCATTTAAATTGGGCATTAGACTGGAACAATGTGATTGGTGTCTGTAGTGGCTCCGATACTAAAGAAACCCATCAGATTACCCGTCAATCTCAGTTGCGATGCCCATAAGGCTCATTTAGAAAGCGAAGGAAGCTTATCAAAGCAGCCGATACAGGGTACCTCCTGAACCCACTTGACATGATTGCTAATCACTTTATCCGATTTTGAAAAAGCATGAACGAGTTAAAGTTAACGCGTACCGCAGCGTATATCAAAGATAATGCATTCAATACATCTACGAATTAGTGAGCAACACAATTACAGTATTTAATTTAAACTGTGATCGACTAATTGATGATCGGTTAAAAGTTTTTTCATAATCATCAGCGCCAAATAAAGTTAGCTAAGAAAGCTAATGACTCTCAAATACATAGCAAATTAGCAAAAGCTTAGTTTAACGAAAAATGGCTAGCTTCTTCTAATACTCGGCGCATTTTATTAGGCAGTCATGCGAAGACCATGATATGCTGTGTATAATGGCTAAACCTTTGGGAATATATGGCGCTAAATGTCAACCAACCTGTCGCATTTACATTGATATTAAATTTGCTACAATAGATCAAGGCGAATCAAGGGGGCAGTTAGTAATACTGCTACCAGTCCAGTTAAATCATCAATAAATCAATATGTTATAGATTTATTGATGATTTAATAATTAACACTACAGTGACAAATAATGGCTTACGAAAATCGTTTATTAGAAGTACCAGAAAAAAAATATACAACTGTCCGTCATTGTTTCTAAAGCGATCATATATTTAGATAACATGAAAAAGTATTTATACTTAATCATTATAATTCAACAACTTAATGTCTCACTGGTAGCGGTATTAGGGTCAGCCAGCTTGAAATGGAAAATTCAAGCAAGAAATTACCACAATAAAGCTGGCTGATCCACCAAAATTAAATAGTTCGTTCCCATTGTTCCTTCACAATTATTTTTACTGTGCATAAACAGAATGCCAGACTATAAATCAGATTTTGACCCAATTCCATCCGAAAATCAAGTAACATCACCTGGTAGTGGTAAAGCCATATCTTATATACGAGCTTTAGACTTGTTATATTGAGATGCTCGAAAAGAGAGCGCTTACCAATTTCACTGATTGTTAAACACATGGACCGATTGATTCGGTTGATCGTGTCCACTGAGTTGTATTTATTTTGTACTCGCCGAGCCAAAGAAATGCGAGAGTGCATGGAATATTCACGGTATTCCTAAAAGTTATTTGCAGAATGGTTATTGTTCAGCTGCGCTTAAAAGTTACGAATCATTTCTTATTGAAAATAGTTATGAACAGCGTTTGTTCAATATTTTTGATGCCTATGAAGGAAATGAAAATGAGCTCCTATTAAACTCGATGTATGAGTTTAATCCCCAAATTTTTGGTAGTAGAAGGCTTAGATCAGACACAAGGGCTGAATGTTATTCGTTCTGTCAAAACCCGCTCTAATCAGCATGTTTTTAGAAAAATTATTTTAAAAATTTACAACCAGTCGTGTTGTATTACCGGTTTAAATATTCAAACAGTAAATCGTGCAAGTCATATTATTCCTTGGGCTGAAGATAAAACCATTCAGCTAGATCCGCGAAACGGTTGCTGTCTGTCTGCAACTAGCGCCGCTTTTGATGTGCAAACACTAACA
This sequence comes from uncultured Gammaproteobacteria bacterium, assembly GCA_942491615.1. GTDB lineage: Bacteria > Pseudomonadota > Gammaproteobacteria > Methylococcales > Methylomonadaceae > Methyloprofundus. The sequence goes on along the minus strand of CALOCH010000026.1, from coordinate 100,951 downwards.
AGTGCTGATGATGATTTACAGTGATAATTTCAAAGGTATTGCGGACTATTACACAAACGGAAGTGTTAGGGCTTTACAGGACAAAGAAGGTGTGAAGATTTGTATGCTTGCTTTAAATACTTGCCGAATAAGATTAATCTGGCAGCACACCTAGAAAAAGGTGAGTTAAGGAATAAATATCTTGAAGCATTAAACAGCCTTAGCAATCAATAGCAATCAATAGGGATATACCGGACGTTAAAGATATGAATGAAGATCGGTTTAACCAAACCCAATTGAGATGTATAAAAAAATTTTATACCGGTTAAGGAATTCTGCGTAAGCAAGTATCTGGTTTAACACCCTGAAACGCTTTCATCTCAAAATAGTAAATAATTATCTATCCTTTGATTCCTGAAGAAACCACAGACTCAACAAAGCGTCTCTGGAAGAAAATAAAAACGAGTAATACCGGTAATGTAATTAAAGTAGCGTACGCCATTATTTCGCCCCAGGAATTGGTATGACCAAAAAACTGCTGGATACCTGGCATAACAGGTCGGTATTCCTGGCCCTGGATGACCAGAGTCGGCCATAGATATTGATTCCACATACCCAGAAACAAAATAATTGCAGACGTAGCGATCACCGGTTTTGAGTTTGGCATAATAATTTGTGAGTAAATACGCAATACGCCCGCTCCATCCATTTTGGCGGCCTCATCCAGCTCTTTGGGAATGTCTTTGAAGAATTGATAAAACAGGAATATGCAGAACGCATTGGCTATGAATGGAATAATCTGCACATGGAGTGAATTAAACCAGCTTTGCTGCAGCATTAATTGGCCATTTTCAAAACCAATCCAGGGTAAATTAGCGGATATCAGCATTAATGGAATAGCGACGACTTCAAACGGGATGACGAGCAGTGCAAGGATAATACTCAAGGTTAAATGCCGTCCTTTCCAGTTTAACCTTTGCAAACTGTAAGCAGCCATACTATTAATAACGACCCCAAGACATACGGTAGTACCCGCAATAAATGCTGAGTTGAGAAAGTAGCGCAGCAGCTGGCTCTTCGCAAACACGTTATGATAGTTCATGAGCGATATGTCGCCGGTGGGTAAAAAAGCATTGAATGAGCGCAGGTCTGCAAATATCTGCGCATCCGGTTTAAAGGATGAAGAGATCATGAAAAGTAAAGGTGCGACAAAAATCAGACTGGTGAGCAACATAATGACGGTATTAACAATTCGATTCCGGGCACTTTGTTGCATGATTAATTCCCCCGCTCTGCAATGATTTTCTGGATCAGGGATATGCCTAATACCAGGATAAAAAACACCACAGCGATTGCTGAGCCGTAGGCAACGTCCTGTTCACGAAAGCCTGTTCTAACAGCATGAAAAATTAATGTTGACGTGGCATCATTAGGCCCGCCACTGGTCATTACATCAACCTGGGTAAACAGGCCAAATGCGGCTATGGTAGTAGAGATAATGACGAAAATGCTTGTATTACGTAAACCAGGCAAAGTCACAAAGCGAAATTTTTGCCACGCATTGGCTCCGTCCAGTGACGCAGCCTCGTATAGCTCAGTATTGATCGACTGCAGGCCGGCGAGAAAGATTAACATCTGAAATCCGGCGCCTTGCCAGGCCGACATCAATACAATGGATGGTAGAGCCAGAGACTCGTCTCCCAGCCAGTCGGGTCCTTGTATGGCCCCGTTACTAATAGCCAGAATCATCTGGTTGAATAATCCGGAGTTCTGGTTATATAAAAATGACCAGACGATGGAAACCACCACCATGGATGTTACTACCGGTGCAAAATACATGGTTCTGAACAGTGTGCGTCCTGGAAGCTTTTGATTAATTAACAAGGCGAGTCCCAAAGCAATCAGGCTTTGCAGTGGTACGACCAGGGCTACAAACTTGAAGGTGTTGAGTAATGATTTATAAAAAACGGGGTCTCTGGCAACAAGTGAGTATTTATTGTCGAAAAGATTGAATTCGCTGAGTTGTCTGTATCCTCGATATTTTGGGTCAGCTCTTAGCACGGTGCGCAAGCGCTGGTAAACGGGTTGACCTGATTCTGCTAGCAGCGGTATGCCATCGGATCCTGTTTTTACTGGTACCTGGACAATGTTTAAAGAAAATAATCGTGTGTAATTATTCAGTCCATCAAATTCTGTCGGGTAAGGGCTCAGTAATCGCTGATTAGTAAAGGTAATACCGATGGCTATAAAAAATGGCACTATGACGGAAAATATTAGCAACAGCATCGCTGGAGAGCACAATATTATTCCGGCTAGATTGGGTGATTCGGGTTTAAAAGCCATGATTACTCTCCGGTGGTAAATCCATAGCCGCGATTGCGTAGAATATTATATTCAATATCATCTACAGCTGCATCGATGGCATCCAGTTCATTTTTTCCATTGCGAATATCCAGCATTGCCTTTTCAAAGCTGGAGGATATGATAGGGTAAGCGGGTGTCTCTGGTCGTGCGACTGAATATCTTTTGCTGTATTCATAAAACTTGCGCCATTTATCGCCTTGCCTGTAATTTTGGGTCAATGCTGCTGCTTCATCAGAAACAGGGACTAAGCCTGTTGCATCAGAAAATTTTGCAATTTCTTCCGGTTTTAATAAAAAATTGAGGAATGCTGCGGCAGCTTCCTGGTGTTTACAGCTTCGACTTATGCCCCATTGCCAGGAACCGGAACCCACTTTAGGGCCGTTGCCGAAATCGATGGGCGGAATAATAAGCAGATCATCCTTAAAGGCATCTGTGTAATCTTTTGCCGACCAGGATCCGGTGTAATGAAAGATGACTCTGCCCTGAAGAAAGCCCTGATCATCAACCGTTTGTCTTTCTACAAGTTTCTCTGCAAACAGGGTTTTATACCAATGGATTGCCTGCATCGATTTCGGGCCATTAAGAATGCCTTCAGCCTGGATAAAATTCTTGCGGTCAATCAAATCTCCTCCTGCACTTTGTAGCCATGGACTGAATCCATAAGCGATCCATTCTCCTTTTGAAAGGGTGTTAATGTCCAGAGGATAGGTGACAACATTGTCATTTTTAAGCTTACGTAATATGTGCAAAAATTCATCGGCTGAGTAGGGCTGATTCATGTCTGCAATCCGGATGTTCAGTTTTTGCAGAATAGATTTTCGAGTGAATAATGTGAGTACCACATCAAATTGACCGATACTGTAGAGCTGACCTTTATAAAAACTTTTTGCGCCCTGTGTCAGCTTGTTGAGTGTCTTTTTATCTATCAGCGTGTCCAGTGGCAGCAAATGTCCTGCCCAGGCAAAGTTCGGAACGGTGGGTTGATCGACATCCAGAATACAAGGTAATTGCTTTGCCAGAGCAGCGGCAGTAATTGATTCTGTATACGAGCTCTGAGGCAAGGTTGCGTAATTTATATGCCACTGGTTTTGTGCTGCATTAAAGCGTTTAATGGCTTGAATACTGGCATTCAGTTCCTGATCACCTGTTTCATGTCGCCACAGTTTAAGCATTACCGGATTGGCGTAAATTGCTTTAACAAATAGCAGGAAAAAGAGCACAAGTGAAATCTTGATGACAGGGTGTAACGGGTTAAGCATAACTAAAGCTCCTTCACTGTTTGCCTGGATACTACTTTACATAGCAGAATTATCTGTTCAGGGGCGCCTCCGGGCAGAGCACGTTGAGTGACTATGCAACCCCCGTTACTGGCGTTTGAGCTTGAATCTTTGAATGCAAATGATGCGACGTGATGCATTTGTTTTTTCCCGGAAATTATGCGCTCCTAGTTGATTGAACAAACCCCGTTCATTATGCAGAAGATGATATCATTCAGGGACACGTTTCTGTTCCTTTAATAAGCGTAGACGAGCATTTGCAGTTTAGCATTTTTCTGCATCAGTCTTCCGTTGACGTTTTTGCTCATCGTGCACAGCTTAGTTTGACCAGCCGGATATTTTCTGTAGCGCCTTTGCTTGATGTTCACCTTTCTAGCAAAGAGGGTGATGTAAGTCTGGATTTGGTGAAAGTTCATTATTTGCAATCTGTACGGCAACTGGATAAGTAAGACAACATAAATTCATGAAAATCAGAGTCGGGTCAGAACATTAATAATGGCAAATATAACGTTGAAAAATGTAGGAATAGAACTGGGTTCCGGTGATAAAGCCTTTGCAATCCATGGGATTAACATAGATATTGCGGAAGGTGAATTTATTGTGTTTGTGGGTCCTTCCGGTTCGGGAAAGTCTACAGTATTAAGGGCAATTGCCGGATTGGAGTCAATTGCGCAGGGTGAAATATGGATAGGTGATGAAAGGGTTGATCAGAGTCCGCCAGCTAAACGCGGTTTGGCTATGGTGTTTCAGAATTATGCGCTCTATCCCAACATGACCGTCGCTGAAAATATGGGTTTCGCACTAAAACTCGCCAGGGTATCCAGATCGCAAATAAAGGATCAGGTATATGAAGCGGCAGCATTACTGCGCATCGAGCATTTACTGGCACGCAAACCTAAAGAGCTTTCCGGGGGACAAAGACAGCGAGTTGCTATCGGCAGGGCGATAGTGCGCCACCCGAAAGCATTTTTATTTGATGAGCCTTTATCGAATCTGGATGCCGGTTTACGTAATCATATGCGCATTGAATTACTCAATCTGCACCGAAAGCTTGATGCAACCATGCTCTATGTAACGCATGACCAGGTAGAGGCGATGACTTTGGCAGATCGAATTGTTTTATTCAGTACCAACGGTGTGGAACAAATCGGCACACCTCAGGCGTTATTTAACAATCCCATCAATCAGTATGTTGCCGAGTTTATAGGTACACCGAAAATGAATATGTTACCTGCTCACATGGAAAAAGATGCAGTTGTTTTAAGCAGTGGGGAAGTGGTCGCCAGGGCTTCTTTTGAGACCAAACAGGATGAGGGTTTTACCCTGGGTATTCGTCCCAGACATATTCAAATCAGTGAAGCAGGCAATGTGTCGGGAGAGGTTGTGCTGGTTGAACGACTGGGAGATGAGCATTTACTGCATATTAAAATTAACGCTTCCGATGAGTTAATTATTGTGTCCACGCAAGATACCGGTATTAAGGAGCAGCAGAAAATCGGTCTTGAGTTTTCCTCGCAGTTGCTGAAGTATTTTGCTGCTGATGGCAAAGCGCTGAAGGTTGTTTGATGCCAGTATCTGCATGCCAGGTTTGTAATCTGGGTAAAGTAAATTGACGGCCGGTAACAGTATAGAGATTGTCCGGCCAGTCCTGCTCATCAAATAAGCGCTGAAATAGTCGATCACTTTCGATGGTATCGTAAAAACCTTCAATTAGATTTAATTCAGGGCAGCTATCAACAATAATAATCTTCTCCTCCAATACATAACTATGGTTATGAGTCTAGCTTAGCAACGATTGTTAATAATATCCGAAACTAATCGTGATGAGTTTTATTTAAAACACAAAGCCGTAGGCCGGATTAGGCATCTTTCATTTTCCAGTTAACACTTTTGTTGTTTTTTATCTGGGAGCGCGGGCGGCTCGCCTGCATAGGGTCAATAAAAGCGGGCAAGCTGCCCGCGCTCCCAGCGTTTTGAAAAAAAAGTGTGAACTACTTTAAAGGCAATATGAAAGACGTCCCGGATTAGCTTTTTTATAGAGCAGCTTTTAAAAACGATCCGGCAGGGTATTTGTGTCTCATCTGCCGGATAACGTTATCTACGCTCCGCTAGATAAGCTAATCCGGCCTACAGATATACGCTTTTCCTGGTTTCGGGTTTTATTTAGCCTTCATTCCTTAATAAATTCTTCATCATCGTTAGCGATCCCATCATGCACAATTAGGATTAGCTGAGATTTTTACTCTGAGTTGATGATTTTCACTGCTCATTATTTTTCGAATTGGCTTTTATATTGATCAGCAGGGTTTATGCCAGCATAAGTGGTGTCGATTAAATGATTATTTTATGAATGGTGGGAAGGCAAAGTTTTGCGGGTCGTGGCTTCAGTCCGCCTTTTACTCCGCTGCTGGGCATTGGCGAGCTGAAGCCACGCCCTGCAAGTGCAGAAATATCTCATTTTAAGTTGGTAGCCTTAAAGGTAGGCTTAAGACCTGCGCTACCACTTCAGTTACTTGAGTTATTTCGTGTTCATTCATTAGTTGATTTTGTCGTTTTATCACTAAAGCTGTAAATTTTCTTTTAATAATTGTAGGTTTTGCTACAAACCAACGCTGGGAAATTTGATTGCGCGATAATCTGAGTATACAACTTGTTGTTTTTTTATATTAAGTTATTAATAAATATGTAGTATTTTTTTAAATCGAGAAAGGGAATAAAAAACATCATGGATGGCAAGCGTTTTGCTAAATATAAATAAACTATTAAAAGAGGTGGCGATATGGCTTTATTTGTTAGTGCATTTTTACCAGACCGTCAACTTGATGAAACACCTTTTTATCAAGCCTTGACAAAAGTGGCGATAGATTTAGCGCAATACAGGAATCATCCTGTACAAGCGAGTAATCCCAATCTGGATCTGTATTTTCTAATGTCAGGTGTAGGCGAGAAACCGGCGTTTGAAGGGATGCGCTTTCATTCATTTGATGCCAAATCCAATACTTTAAAAATCGAATCTTCAGTGCCACGAAAATTACTCCAATCAGTCCATGCGAAGCATTATGTTGTTGCGGTAATGCAAGATGCAGTTGAAGGCGCACACGATTTTTTTGAAGAGCTGAAAATAGAGTTTCACTATGATGAATATCACTACTTGATTGAATCATTAAGCGCTGATAGCAGCGCTGCAATACATTAAATTTAAACTTGGAGATTAAACATGTTACTTGAAGGTTATAACACCAATGGCTTTATATCGATTACTTCAGTATTAGGCGCAACATCACAAGCTGGAACGATAGCGTTTCGTGGTGATTTAACCTTAAAAAAAGGTGAGTTCAGAGAAGGTTCTGATGTTGACCGTAAACCCCCCGAGTTTGTTATTCAGCAAGCTATTATTCTGGAAAGCGGGGAAAAATTGATTTTTGTTGCTGGTTTAATCCTTGAATTAAGTACCTTGAAGATATTTCTTCAGGAATATAAGGCTGATTTAACAACGGATACTGTCTTTCTTTTTTATGTCAAAAATATTGCGGAAAATCTTAAAGTTGAATGTGATGGCATGACTTTTCAGCTTATTGCCTACCAGGAAGGTATGATCTGGAATGAGTTGTTAGAGCTACTTTATATAGAAAAGGGTGATCTGAAAGGCCAGTCGGCTGAAGATAAAGTCGTTACTGTCTTTGATGAAGCAAAAAGTTTTGATACTAAAAAAGAGGCGATTAGCCTGGATGCTGCTTTAGATAAGACCATTGTTGTTAAGAAAAGTTCGTCAGTTGGTCCGGTTTAATTTAACTAAAGTATCAATAGGTATTCGTTATGAAAAAATTCCAGACAATTTCAGTCGCTGAAATGCAGGCACTCCTGGAAGATAATTCCGCCAAGTTACTCGATTGTCGTGATATGAAAGATTATCGGATAGCGCATATAGAAAATGCTATGTGCTTGCATGAGCAATTAAAGGAAACGATGCTCACAAAAGGCAATAAAGAGGAAAAGATTATTATTTATTGCTACTACGGTCATGCGAGTGAGCATTTAGCAGAGCAGTTTACGGATTTTGGCTTTAAACATGTTTTCAGTTTAGCGGGTGGATTTGCAAGTTGGAAAGAAAGCCAGGCCGCCGCATAAAGCAGTTTGCTTTAATAATCTGATGTTGTTTGGGACGTGTTTTTTTGGAATGCTATGTTTGAAAATATCCAGAGTTGGTTCATGTCGTACGGGTTTAATGTACTTGAGCCAGATTTTGCAAATACTTATGCTGAATACCCTATTATCCTGGCAAGCCAGCAAGGGCGTGAAGATATTTTGCAGTATTTAGCCGCATATAGCGTTGATATGAACAGGCTTGATCAATACGGCAATAATGCACTATGGGCGGCTTGTTATGCAGAAAATGAGGCATGTTGTCGTCTGCTTGTAGAAAAAGGATGTTTTATTAATCATCAAAATTTGATGGGTAATACTGCATTAACTTATGCCGTATCGAGTGGTAAGGATAATATTGTGCAATTACTTGTCGAGTTAGGCGCAGATTTATCTATGGAAAATCAAGAGGGCATGACGGCAATGGATTTGGCGATAACATTACCCTCTCTGAAATTATTGCGTGCCGCAATTAAGTAATACGCTAAGCGGCTGTTTAATCTTTAATTCATAAACTATAGGTTTTATTATGGAACAGTTAGATCGTAAGCTCGCTCTACGCATTGCCCTGGCCTCGCGTATCTTACCTGGAGTCGAGGTAAGTGACTTGCTGGAGTTATTGCATGCAAGGGTTGGTGCACCGTTGACTGATGAAAAATTAAAGTCAGTGACAGTGACTAATTTAAAAACCGGCATTGGTAGTCATGATGGTGAAGAAGATGGTGAAGATATCGCTATCGGACTCGCAAATATTAAGCTAGCCGTTCGATATTTATGGGGTGAAGAAGCTGAGGATGAAAATATTCCTGAGATTGAACTATATCAACAAGGCGATATGCCAAATTCCATCAGAGTAGCGGTGTGTTCTAATAATGGCGCAGCCCTGGATGGTCACTTTGGCTCCTGTCTTCGCTATTTGATTTATCAGTTATCCAAAGATGACATGCGTTTGGTGGATATACGTTCATCAATTGAAGCGGATGATTCCGATGATCGTAATTTGTTTCGTGTGAATCTTATTAAAGATTGTCATGTGGCTTTTATGCAATCTGTGGGTGGCCCGGCAGCTGCGAAAATTGTCCGTGCCGATATATACCCTATTAAGGTGCCTGAAGTCATAGCAGCGACTGAAAAATTAGCTGAATTCCAGGCAGTATTCGATGCACCACCTCCCTGGTTTGCGAAAATTCTAGGTATTTCTGCTGAAGATCGCAAACGTTTTCATTATGATCAAGAAGACTGAAATGGGATTATAAGGCTAATACTATGCATGATTTTCAAAGTCAGTTTATGGAACCACAAGCGAGTGGCTTAGTGCCTATGGTTGTTGAACAAACAGCTAGAGGTGAGCGTTCCTATGATATTTATTCGCGCTTACTCAAGGAACGGGTTATTTTTCTGGTGGGTCAGGTTCATGATCACATGGCTAATTTAGTGGTTGCCCAGTTGTTATTTTTGGAATCGGAAAACCCGGATAAAGATATCCATCTGTATATTAACTCGCCTGGCGGTTCGGTAACTGCTGGAATGGCGATATACGATACCATGCAGTTTATTAAAGCCGATGTCAGTACCATGTGTATAGGTCAGGCTGCAAGCATGGGTGCATTACTTTTAACCGGCGGTGCTAAAGGTAAACGGTATAGCTTGCCGCATTCAAGAGTTATGATTCATCAGCCCTTAGGTGGCTTTCAAGGCCAGGCGTCGGATATTGCTATCCATGCGCAAGAAATATTAAGTATTCGTGAAAAGTTGAATAAAGTATTGGCAGACCATACCGGCCAACGGATAGAAAAAATTGCCAAAGATACCGATAGGGATAATTTTTTAAGTTCACAGGATGCGCTTGATTATGGACTAATTGATCAAGTGTTAACAAGTCGAGTAGCTCCAGTTGAGGCTGAATAATCAATAGTAAAGTGGACGTCTTTCATATTGCCTTCAAAGTCAGACAACCTGATCTCACGGAAAATGACTTGATACCCTGCAAGTCTAATGTAGGTTGGCGCTGAGGCACGAAGCCCAACAAATTCGGCGAAATATCCTGTTGGGCTTCGCAAGCTCAGCACCAACCTACGCATTTAAGTCTCACCTCATTATCTTGAAAAGTCAGTAAGCTTTTGATTTTATTAGACTGGATTCAGGTGTTCTGAAAGTAGTTTACACGTATTTATTTTCAAAACCCTGGGAGCGCGGACGGCTTGCCCGCTTTTATTAACCCTATGCGCGCAAGCCGTCCGCGCTCCCAGATAAAAAACAACAAATGTGTTAACTGGAAGATGAAAGATGCCGTAAAGGGTATTTCTTTTTTACCCTGGTTGTTATGTCAAACTTGAGGATTGGAGACTCAATAATTCCCAAAATCATGAAAATCATTTTTTTAGGCCGAATTAGCTTATCTAGCGTAGATAACGTTATCTGGCTTATGAAGTAAGGGATATTCTGTCGGATAACTTTTTTAATGCTGCGCAATAAAAAAGTTAATCCTACCCGCCGCTACGCTCTAAGTGTTTATCTTTTTATCTCTTTTTAAACGTTACACGAAAAATTTGCTCATCAAGTCGATAAGGATGTTTTATAAAATGAAACCTTCAAAACTCAAATTTATTTGTCGAACGGATGACTTAGCTAAGGTTGAATATATTGTCCGTGATATAGAATTTAGAAAAAAATACTATTCGGCAATATTCTATTATTATGATTCAATAGCTTATGCCTTTGTTAATCACTGTATGCACATGCAACGGCGCTTAGACTGTGAGAAACAGACTATTTTTCATGCCAGTGGGACATTGTTAAGTTGCTCTATGCACGGTTTTGTCTTTGAACCAACGACCGGGGAGTGTCTTAGTCCTGTGTGTGCTGGACAAAAATTACAAGCAATACAATTACTAGAGCGTGAAGGCAATATATATGTCGCTGATAAACATGTGGTGCTTATTGATTGAATGTTTATTGTAGCGAGTAATTGATAATCACCATACAGCAGGTTGATAGGAGAACTCTAGTTATGAAAACATTTATAAAAATAGCCGAGATTTGGGTGCTAAATAATCAACGTACTCAATTAGAGTTGGCTAATGCTTTTTATTACGATGAGTTCGAAGCTTTCAAAGAGACAAGTCAAACAATAAAATTTTCCTACCAAAAAGGTTTGCCTGGCACTGTTTGGGCGACAGGTCAGCCAGTGGTTATTAATGATCTTGAAAATTCCTTATTTGAGCGCACTAAAGAGGCGCATCAAGCAGGCCTAAGCTGTGCCATTGGCATGCCGGTTATGGCGGGTGAATTTTTAATGGCGGTTATTGTATTTCTATGCGGCGATAATGAAGACCATGCTGGCGCTATTGAAGTATGGGCAAACGATCCTGACAGGTCGTGTGAGTTAGGTGTGGTTGCTGGATATTATGGCACTCTGGATTATTTTGAGTTTATTTCAAGAAAAACGAAGATTATGAAAGGGTTTGGTTTACCGGGGAAAGTTTGGCAAAAAGGGACGCCTATACTAGACCATGATCTGGGTGAATCAACTTCATTTATCAGGGGGAAGGATGCCAGGGAGGCAGGCATATCAACCGGGCTTGCTATACCTGTCCATATGGGGGCGGCGCAGATTTATATTATGGTTTTTTTATCCGCAAAAAAGACACCTATAGCCAAGGGCCTGCAAATATGGGTGCCTGATGATGCACATGAAAAACTTTATTGCCAAACCTTTTATAACGCTGAAAATGACGATGCAGTAAATACATTTTCAGCGCAACAGTATGCCAAGGGCGAGACTATTATCGGTCAAGTCTGGTTGACGGGTGTCCCTTTTATCGGTGATATGCCTTTGCAGAAAAGCAAAGATGCACATACAGCAAAAAAACTATTAGCCATGCCCGTTATCGATAAGGGTAAGTTAAACGCCATCGTAACTTTTTTGTTTTAAAACGTGTAGCTGCTATGAAGGTTTACACCTTATTTACGCAGGCATAAGGTGTACTTTTTAAGTGTTTAATGTTTCGCGTCTTAACAGCAATTGTTGTGTTTGTAGGCTTACTTGCCTAAAGGCGTCCACAAATCTGCGATTAATTGATTATATCTTACTGATTTTGCTACTAAATAAATTCATATCTCCTTTGGATCGAGATTTGCTTGTTTTTAAATAATGAGTAATATCAACAATCCTGAATAGAGGTGATTCATGAATAAAATTGGCATTTTTTTCGGCACAGATACGGGCAGTACACGATTAGTCGCTAAGAAAATATATAGTCTTCTGGGGAATGAGTTAGCAGATAAACCTAAAAATGTGAATCGCACCAGTGCCGAGGATCTACTGCAATATCATGCCTTGATTCTAGGCACGCCTAGTTATGGCATGGGTGATTTACCCGGGATGTCAGTAGGCTGTTTAGAAGCTAATTGGGAAGAGTTTTTACCGCAATTGGACGATGTTGATTTTTCAGGAAAACGGGTTGCTTTATTCGGTTTAGGTGCGCAAGAACGATATGCAGATCGATTTGCTAGTTCAATGATTCATTTGTATCGATTCTTTTACGGATACGGTGCTGATATTGTCGGACCCTGGAGTACGGAAGGGTATACATTTGAACATTCTCACGCAGTTATCGATGATAAATTTGTTGGTTTAGTGGTTGATCAGCGAACTCAAGCGCATTTAACGGAACAACGCATAAAAAGCTGGTTAGCACAAATTACACCAGAATTATTGCCTGAAACAGTAAAGGAGCTTGCATAATGAACTTGAATGCTCAGAAACCAGACGTCATGGATACAACCCCCCTGGCTGATTGTTCGCTGTGTTGTTATCAGCATACTTTGCTAAGCAAAGGGCTTTGTAAACTGGGTGACTGCTGTGTCGCCATTGAAAGTGGCCGGCAAATTGATCGGTTTTTCCGCACGAATCCCAGTTACGCCATGGATTATACTGACGATGACTTTTGGGAGCGTCGGGCCATCGCTGCACAATATATTCCGCCTAAACTTTTAAAACCGTTAATGACCGATCCTGATGAGGCGGTTAGGCGTGTGTTAGCTTATAGCGTCCCTCTGGAATGGTTAACTGATTTGCTGGATGATCCTGATCGTGAGGTGAGAATAACCGTCGCAGATCGTTTACCGGAGGATCAACTAGAGCTTATGGCAAATGATGCAGATTATTTAGTGCGCGAATATGTGGCGAGACGTTTACCTGAAGGTCGCTTGTTTCGCATGGTGATTGACCACGATGATCAGGTACGTAAAGCCGTTGCAGAGCGCATTCCTAGTGTCAGCTTGACACTGATGGCGAATGATAGTGAAGTAGAAATACGCCGCATTGTTGCCAGACGTATGGAGATAGATGATTTAGAAATAATCAGTCAGGATAGTGACTGGACAGTTCGTTATGAGGTAGCATTACGCGCTGGATTATCATTATTGCAACAAATGAGCAATGATGAGGATGAAGAAGTACGGCAAGCAGTACAAGAAAGGTTGGCAAACATAGCCTTAGTGACGACGGAATAGATTAAATGGTATACGATCGACATTGCTTAACAACAACGGCTGGCGTAAAAATGCCACCTATGATTTATGGTACAGCCTGGAAAAAAGAACGCACAGCCGAACTTGTTGTGCAGGCGATTCAATCAGGATTCAGAGGAATTGATACTGCTTGTCAACCAAAACATTATAACGAGCCGCAAGTTGGAGTAGCGCTGCAAAAACTAAAAAATCAGGGTTTTGAGCGTGAATCCTTGTTTATACAGACAAAATTCACCCCGCTTTCGGGTCAGGACCCAAAACAAATACCTTATGATAAACAGGCTCCGGTTGATTTGCAGGTGGCACAGTCTTTTGCCGTATCAAAAAAGAATTGTCAGACCGATTATATTGATTCATTCGTGTTGCATTCACCTATAGCACCCCATGAACAATTGATGACAGCATGGCAAGCCATGGAGAAAATTCAAATAACGGGTGCAGCGAGTCAGTTAGGCATCAGTAATTGTTATGATATTGAGGTATTAAAATCACTCTATCATGATGCGGAAGTAAAGCCCGCGATTGTACAAAATCGATTATATAAAGACACGGATTATGATACTGAACTTCGCCACTGGTGTGTCAGCCAAGGCATTATTTATCAGAGTTTTTGGAGTCTGACGGCTAATCCAGACATTCTGGCGAGCAATACCATCAAGGCTCTTGCGCAAAAATATCAGCTAACGGCCGCACAGGTTTTTTTTCGTTACCTGACCCAGATTGGTATTGTACCGCTTACCGGGACTACTTCTCTTCAGCATATGCAGCAAGATCTTGCGATTTTTGAGTTTGAGTTGACTGCTGAAGATCTAAATAGCTGTGATTTTTTTTAAAACAAAACCAGACGTCTTTCATATTGCCGTCAAAGTAGTTTACACTTTTTTATTTTCAAAACGCTTGGAGCGCGGGCAGATAAAAAACAACAAAAGTGTTAACTGGAAAATGAAAGATGCCCAAAAGTAAAGGCTTTACCTCGGTTAACAAAGCAACAAGCTTAATTGTGTAATTCACTTGTAAATATTGAATGACCTTTACGCTTTGCGTCGCTTATTGATATAAGCAGACAATTCCCGCTACGATTCGGAATATAGGGTACTTAGAAGTTCGAATTAAATAATACCCGAAATACATCCTATACTTTCGTATATTATTTAATTGTTGTTCCTTAGCACTTTTTCAAGGCTTAAATGTTGTCTTAAAATGGGTTACTGATTTAACACGAGGCAAGCAGCATTCAATTTCGTTCCAATGCTCTGAGGCTATGAAAGTATTGTTCTTTTAGCCTCCCCCTTGATAAGGAGGGGGACTATTCTGAATACTTTCATAGCCTCCGCTTGGGAGCGAGAGCCTGTAGGGTGTCCTGTCTTAAATTGGTAGCCCACTACTCAAATCCCGTTCTTATGGCCTGCGACATCACCATAAATTTTAGTATTAAAACTTGATAATCAATGTGTTACACCATATAGCTGGTTGATATTTTTGCGCAGCAGTAAAAAAGTAAGCCAATAAACTAGGTTAAACATATATGATGGGTTGCTGTGCCATTCAGCATACTGGATTGTCGGGATTATGACAGTTACTCCATTAATCTATGCTTTAGTGTGTCGCAAAAGCGCCCTGATATCTTGTAAAATTAATTCGGCTCAATAGCAACACAAGTCATGGCTGAGGCTTTTGTCTTCTTGTGTTAAGACTGTTTTCGACGTACAGTTATGGCTGGCTTTGGCACATGCCTTGCTCTTAATATTTTAAACATCATGGGAAGAAGATAATGCCTGGTTTAAACACTGATATTGATCCACAAGGTTTGCTTGAATACTCAGTCGTATTCACCGATCGCTCGCTCAATCACATGTCGCAAAAATTTCAGGGTGCGATGCAAGATATTTCCTCAACACTTAAGCAAGTTTATAGTGCCGACGCCGTGGCACTGGTGCCAGGTGGTGGGACTTACGGTATGGAAGCTGTGGCGCGTCAGTTGGCAACAAATAAAAAATGTCTGATCATTCGTAATGGCTGGTTTAGTTATCGGTGGACACAAATTTTAGAGATGGGGCAAATTGCATCTGAATCTATCGTATTAAAAGCGCGTCAGCTTGAGGCACATGCAGAAGCCCCTTTTGCGCCTGTCCCCATTGAAGAGCTTGTGGCGACGATTGCTCGAGAGAAACCAGCGGTAGTCTTTGCGCCTCATGTGGAAACATCTTCGGGAATGATGCTCCCTGATGATTATATTCGCGCCGTTGCCGATGCCGTTCATGCCGCCGGTGGTATCTTTGTCCTGGATTGTATTGCATCCGGTACAATCTGGGTGGATATGCATGCAACCGGGGTCGATGTGCTGATTAGCGCACCACAGAAAGGCTGGAGTGCATCTCCTTGTTGCGCGTTGGTCATGATGAATAGCCTGGCTCAAGCACAAGTGGAAGCGACCAACAGTACCAGCTTTGCCTGCGATTTAAAAAAATGGTTACACATTATGCAGGCTTATGAAAATGGCGGGCACGCCTATCATGCCACGCTACCAACTGATGCAATAATGCAATTTCATCAAACCATGAAAGAAATTGAGGCTTATGGTTTTGACAAAGTGTGTATTGAGCAACAGTTATTAGGAGAGAGAGTCCGTCAATTGCTAGTAAGCAAAGGTTTTAAAAGTGTTGCGGCAGCAGGTTTTGAAGCGCCGGGTGTCGTCGTTTTTTATACGCATGATGCCGCTATTAAAAATGGGCAAAAGTTTCAGCAACAAGGCTTGCAAATTGCCTCTGGAGTGCCTTTACAGTGCGATGAACCAGATGATTTTCAGACTTTTCGCATAGGCTTGTTTGGTTTAGATAAACTGCATAATATTGATCGTACCGTTAATCATCTGGAAAAAGCGTTACTGGAAATTTAAAGCTAAGGAATGGTGACCCAATAAAAACCGTAACCAGGAAAAACGTATTTCCGTAGGCCGGATCAGCTTATCTCGCGGAACGTAGATAACGTTATCGGCCTACGGCTTTGTATTTTTGAATAATGTTCATCTTCTGGCTCAGTTTCAATGAGCATTATCACCCTCTCATTCTTCCCAAGGGAGGAGGCTGAACAATACTTTTACCGCCTCGAAGTATTGGAACGAAATTGAATGCTGCTTGTCCTGTGTTAAGTATGTAGCCTGGAATTTATCGGCACCTTAATTTGAAGCACTCACTATGCCAATAGTTATAATGCCTTTTATTAAATGTAATTTTTTATAAAAAACAATATTTTATGAAGATATTGAAGTTTAAATAAGCTGACATCTAAATTTTATCTCATACAATCAATTATCTCACCACCTTCCCCCCCCCCCTCCTTCCCCCCCCTCTCCCCCCCCTCCCTCCCCCCTTTTTCCTTCCCTTTTTCCCTCCCCCCCCTCCTTTTTCCTCCTCCCTAGTTCTTTTTTTTTTTGAACAAAGTTGACCATATTGAGAATCATCAACAATCGTTGGGTGTTCCCTAAATTCAATTTCGTCAAGTTTCGGCTCCCACCACTTGATTATAGTTTCTCCACATTTCTCTTTCACTCCCTATCTATTAGTTTATTTTTTTCTCTTTTTCCTCCCTCTTATCCATCCAACTGCTGTTTCTTCTTCCTTCTTTACGCCTTGATCTCTCTGATGCTGGATTTGATCTTATCTCCTTCCCCCTTCTCCTTTCGCCCATTATTCCCTTCTTTCCATTTTTCACATTTCTATCGGGGTCCCTCGATTCCTTCTTTACTCTCGCTATTTTAGTCAACTATTGAGTTTAATTTCCTTTCATTATCCCAATTTCATTTATCGCGAATCTGATCAAGATTAAGGCGTTATCTTTTTTCATATTTATTCCCTCGTGTTATTGATATTAGACTAGTACCATTAAAATAACCTTATAAATCAGGTTACTCGCTTAAAATAGGTATAAAATTTCCGTATTTTTAAGCCTTGAATTTATGATAAAAAAATCAAAATTAGTTCCCCTGGAAAATTTAGCAATTCGAACTGATTTTTAGTTAACTAAAAATACCGCTCATTTCCTGGACAATTCATACGGTGGTATTGATTTAAATTACTTTCTTGGCAAATCCCCGCTTCTAGAGAACATGCTACTGAGCCTATCGTGACACTCGGATTACTTGAAAATTTCCCGATTCTGAGCGCAATAGAATAACTTTTCTTCGCCTCGTAAAATTAATGCCTAATGAGGTGCTTTGTCATTTGCCGTGCTTTCTGCCCCTCGCTGTATTCCTCTTCCTTTTTATTATTTTCCCGGTGTTTGTCGTTTGGTGGCTTTTGTTGGCCCTTGCCGGTTTCCCCGTCCTCTATTTTTTTGCGCCCAGCGGTCCTTTTGTCTGTGTCCTTCCCCGCCCGCTTCCTGTTATCCCCTTCCGCCGCGTGCGGATCGCCCTCCTCTCCCTGGCTCCGCGTCCTTTCCTGCCTGGTTCGGTTCCGTGTGGTGTTTTCCCCGAGTTTAGGTGCCCCCCCTTCGTTTCTCGTGCTCGCGCCGGCCCGGTGCCGGTGCCCCCGCCTTGGCGTTCCCCCTCGCGCCCCCCTTCTGCTCCCCGCTTTTCGGCCTGTTTGGCGGGCGCTCTCCGTGTGGTCTCTGGCCCCCCCCGGCGTCTTGCCCCCCCCTCCCCCGGTCCCCCCCTTCCCGTTTCTTCTTCTTCCCTGGTGTGTACGTGCTCCGCGGTTCCCTTTGGTGCTCCCCGCGTTATTTCGGCGGCGTCTCTGTCTTTATTGTCCTGGGGGTTTCGTTCCGGTGATTTGCCGCTATGTTGCCCGCGGTTTCCGGGCTTTGGGGATTTGGATTGGGCTGTTGTCTCCGGCGGGCGCCCGTATTTTCCGATACACTATTGTGGTTGCGCCCGCGTTCGTTCTCCGTTGGGGTGGCTCCGCGTTTGTCGATATTGATTTGTCCCCTTGCTGGCGGTTGACTTCGCCCGCGATTTTGATGTGCGCGACATAGCCTCCCTGGATCCCATTTTGTTCTTTGTGACGTCTTTTTCCTCGTCCTTATGCTGGCCTGCGATCCCGCCCTGCCGGTCGCTCTGTTTGGGCTTGTTCGGATTGTGTTTGATCATTGCTCGGGGCGGTTTCCCGTCTGGTGGCTGTATTGATGTTTCTGCATACCCCCGCCTGTTATTGATAGCACCCTCTCGTTGTCGGCTTGCCGGGGCCTTTCGATTACCACTCCCTGGTTATATCTTGGATTATGCGTTGTCGCTCCCTTGCTTATCCGCGGCTATTTAGTCTGCTGGTGCCATGCATTCATGGTTATTATTTTCATGGTCTTGGCCCCCGCCGGCGGCCGTGTCCCGCGTCTCCGACTTTGAGTGTCCCACGCCCTGCGCCCGGTCGACACCCCTCCCCGGCCTCCCGCGCCGTCTGACTTCTGCCCGGCCCTGTGTGTCCCGGTCTTAAAATGTTGCTTAACAATTGTGCAAAATCCACGTTGTAATGCACCAATAATAAACGTTTAAACGTATCAGTTAGATGAAGTTAAGCTTTACTGGATGCAATCTATGACGGGCTGAGTTGATAGTGGATCACCTGAGCCCGTTAATGAATGCCCGGGTGAATTTTTCAGGTGACTTTTGAATGATGCTAAAGATAATTTTGATCAAAACACTGTCATAATGAGAAAAAGAACGTTATGATTCTAATTCATTGTTGACCGATACATTTGTTTCTCTTTTGCTTAGATAGCCCCTGACCAAGAGTATGTGGCGACCACTGTCGCCCAACTACACAGCGGAGAATCAGGATCAAATATGGATCAACACGCATCAAGCAAAGCTGAACTCATCGAGGAGTCAGCTACCTTTCGTCAAGAGAGCAATACTGAAACAGCTCAGTCCACAGCTGCAGAGCATACAAGCGACGAACTCAGATCGTTTTTCTCACAGTCGCCCTACCTGCAATGCATTGTATGTTTCGATGGCGATTTCAAGCGCTTAAATCCAATCTGGACAAGTCGTTTAGGATGGGCGGTGGAGGAATTGAAGGCTAAACCCTTTCTCGATTTCGTGCATCCCAATGATCGTGAGGTCATGCGCGCGCAGATTGAGTTGCTTGTCAAAGGCCAGGAGACAAACTTCTTCGAGAATCGCTGCTGTCATAAGGATGGTTCATACCATTGGTTGCGATGGAGCATGTGGGTGGTACCGGAATGCCAGCAGATTTTCGCTATAGCGAGTGACACCAGCCGAGAGAAACGACAGGAACGGGAGATCCTTGAAATTGCTGATCGAGAAAAAGAGCGCCTCGGTTTAGAACTGCATGACGGCCTGTGCCAAAATCTTGCTGGTATTGCAGCCCTAAGTTCGACGCTTGCCAAGCGCCTGGCCGCGCATGTCGATACCACAGCATCTGCCGCAGCCGTCGAAATCAAGCAACTGTTAAACGAATCCATTCGCCAGGCCCGCGACTTGGCACACGGACTCAGCCCAATTGGTCTACACAACATAGGTCTCTCAGGAAGCCTTGAAACCTTAGCGCTCAATACCCAGCAATGGTTTTGCATCTCCAGCACACTCATGTGCGATGGTGAATTTCCACGGCTACATAGCGAAGTTGAAGGCCACCTGTTTCGC
Organism: uncultured Gammaproteobacteria bacterium; assembly: GCA_942491615.1. Lineage (GTDB taxonomy): Bacteria > Pseudomonadota > Gammaproteobacteria > Methylococcales > Methylomonadaceae > Methyloprofundus. The sequence continues at coordinate 81,058 of CALOCH010000026.1, read as the reverse complement.
ATTGCCCAGGAAGCGGTAAACAACGCTGTTGTCCATGGAAAACCAGGACACATCCAACTCAGTTTGTGCTTAAAAGAACAGCAAGGCACCCTGAGTATCCTGGATAATGGCGTGGGTATGTCCAGGAACCCGTCTGATTCAGATGGGATTGGGCTGCATACGATGTTCTATCGGGCGCGCCTGATTGGCGGAAGCCTTAAGGTACAACAGCGCACCGGGTCAGGCATGGCGGTTATTTGTGTATTTCCATTGCTCGAAACGTCCGAAGCCAGTGAGGAGTTGGATTATGTCCGTAACAACATCTGAAGCAGGTATTCCGGGTAAAAGGACGATACTCATTGTTGATGATCACCCCTTGCTACGCCGTGGGCTCTCTGAGTTGATCAATTTTGAACCCGATCTTATTGTTTGTGGGGAAGCCGGCAGTTATCAGGAAGCGCTTGTGAGCATTCAAACGCAGCAACCCGATCTGGTAATTGTTGATCTTGAACTCGGTGGGAGAGGCGGCCTGGATTTGGTCAAAGATATAACAGTGCGCTATCCGCTACTCCCTACATTGGTGCTGACGATGCACGATGAATCAACGTATGCCCTCCGGTCCTTGAGGGCTGGTGCGGCTGGCTATGTCACCAAACAGCAGCTCGACGAAACGCTGTTGGTAGCCATCCGCGGTGTGCTGAACGGCGAAATTTATATGAGCGCTCAATTACAGAGCCAATTTGCTACCAAATACCTGAATCAACAAGCCATGGCACCTGACTCGCCGATGGATAGTCTCAGTAACCGTGAACTGCAGGTGTTTCGACTGATCGGTAAAGGACGCACAACACGCGAAATGGCAGAGGACTTATCCCTGAGCATTAAAACCATCGAATCTCACCGCGAACATATCAAGAATAAACTGATTATCGAGTCTGCAGCCCAGTTGACGCTACGTGCCACCCAATGGGTTGAAAATATCAGCACCGATTAAGCCTTTTCTCCTCTTTTATTTTTGCTTTTATTTCTGCCGCATAGGGACGAATACTCAATAAAACCAGAAACCAAGGAAAACGTTTTTTGTAGGCCGGATTAGCTTATCTAACTTAGCATAGACACCCTGCCGGATAACGTTTTTTAATGCTGCGCAATAAAAAAGCTAATCCGGCCTACGGCTTCGTATTTTTGAATAAGACTCATCATAGCTGGTTTTGGATATTATTAAATTTTCATGCCATAGGGGAATCCCCCATAGAAAAATCAGGGTAAGCCTGATGTGCACAGTGATCCGACAGTGTAAGCTACAGTTGTGCAAAAATAACATTCTCCATTGGCTCACACAGGAGTTCTGAACGGTGAGTGTTGCATAGCAGTTTAGGTTTATAACCAAATCGTCGACGGTGTCTGAAGTCTGGTTTACAAATCAACTGAATCTGACACATTGATTTGCCATTGATTTATCTGACCCCATTGATTTTTTGAATAAAAATAAGGTTACTACAGTAAGGTTAAATATCATGAATTTGTATTCATATTATTGATATATCGTAAAATAAGTTTTTTGTAAAATAAATACCTAATTATCAATTGCTTGCCTGAAAAACATCATGCTCACAAAATCATAAATTAAATCAAAAAAAGGAATAACTAATGTTTAAACTAAAAACAATAATACTTTCATTGGTACTTGCATTTTTTAATGTATGTGCTATGGCAACTCTCCGGTTGTTAATGCTCCTGGAGCAGATACGGAAACTAAAGTTTCTCCGACATTACAAATTGACATACCTGTTTTGTCCTTTGGTACTAAAAAATATAAGGCACAATTTGATTATCATGGTCAAGAGGCTACTAAATATTTATTTTCCTTAACGACGTTAACTCTAATACCAGATACTGAAGTCAAAGGTAAGGTCTTGTATGAAAAATCATGTGCAATATGTCATACGATTGGTGGTTCTAGTAGTACAAAATCAGTCGATTATAGAGAGATAATAGGAGCCATAGTGACAAATACAGGTGGTATGGGAGCATTGAATTTGACAGATCCAGAATTAAAAGAGATAGCAGCTTATCTGAATAGCATAACCAGCACACCTACTCCGGTTACAACGGTACAAATAGGGCATGATCTCTATGATAAAAATTGTGTAGCTTGTCATGCAATTAATTCTAGTGCTTTTCTAGCATCTAAAAATGGTTCCTCAATTTACTCTGCTATTTTAAAAATCTGGGCGGTATGGGAAGATTAAGTAACCTATCATCGAGTGACGAAGATGCTATTGCAGATTATGTTTCAGATTATATTAAAAATAATCCTTAAGTCGTTATTAAATAATAAGCAATAGAATCTTACAAAGGGTATAGGTAAATATCTTCGTTCTTAGAGCGAGGATATTTACTTTTCAGGGCGACGGTCTTTGCTTATCGTACAGCATTTTTCACTCGAGTTTCATTCAAGTATATATCCTGTTTGGCTGCCATTAAGCTAAGAGTCTATTGTTATATAATCAATGCGTTACGCTGGGTTGGGTTAGATTTTTGTTGCAAAGCAATAAAAACGTAACCCAGCATAGCTGTCAAACGAGGCATTGTTGGGTTTCTCTACACGCTCTTACCAGTCATTATGCGCCTAATAAGCAGATGATTCATTCTACCCATCCTTGTATTTTAAACATATCTTTTAAACACAAGATTATTTAACACAAAACGATCATAGTAATAACTGATTTTTCTGGGAAAACCGACCCAATCTTAAGCCTTGAGCTTTTTCGTAGATTGACTTCCCGCCTATTGCACAGCTATCAGATATGATTTGGCCTTGGACTAACTGTGATTAATGAAGTTACAATAGTCGTTCTTAAGCTGTGGTTTATAAAGTAACTATTTTAAGTAAAGGCATTCGAGACTGCCCCCCACTGGTTTTCAAGTTAGAAACTGGATTGGGAGCAAGTCATAATGAGACTTGCTGTATAAACAGTGCATGGCATTGGCAAGGTAGTTTTTCCTGTGCAATAGACGCATTAAGATTGGGACTATTTGCAACAAAACCTAACCTCGTTAGCGTACGCTCGGGGTTCAATGCTCCAAGTGATTTAGACATTGGTTTCAAGACCTACACCGGGTTTTCATCAATATCCTCATAAGTTTCGGTCGAAAAACGAGGAGTGCAAAGAGCCAGAAAGATTAAATCCTCTGTACCGATGTTAGTGATCCGTTGACGACACATCGGTGGAATAATGGCGATATCACCTGTATTCACTTCTTGCGCCGGCAGATTTCCAACCTCAACGCGGCCACTACCTTGAATGATGTAGTAGCGTTCGCCTGTATTTGAGAGCCGATGCCAGCGAGTAGTCACCCCTGGCTTCACTCTTGCTCTAGCGATTGATAATTCTGGATCATCAGCCGTGTTCGACAATTCAACGATGTAACACTTTTCAGGGGTATAGAACTCGCTGCTAAGATCTTGCTGTTTAATAGCTTCTTTCATGTCACTCTCCTGTTTCGGTTGGCTTATTTGGTTTTGTCGCAAAGTTTCTCAGTTTGGACTGGCAGGAGCATTCGAAACGGAGGCTTAGCTATCTGAATTTCAATGCTAATCTTAGGCATTTTCCAGTTAACACTTTTGTTGTTTTTTATCTGGGAGCGTGGGCAGCTCGCCTGCATAGCGTTAGTAAAAGCGGGCAAGCTGCCCGCGCTCCCAGCGTTTTGAAAAAAAAAGTGTAAACTACTACTTTTAAGGCAATATCAAAGACGTGTAATCTTACCTGTCAACCTTTGCTAATTAAGCCATTTTGTATTTTTCTTTGCAAAATGTAGCAACAAGCCTGGTAAAAAATAGCACGACTAAACTATAGAATACAGTTGAGACTTATATAAGCCAGGATAATATTTTGCCACTCGTTGCGTATATTCCATAACTGATAACGCTGGAAACTTACCTGAAAATAGGTAAAAACTCCCGTTAGAAATTAAAAAGGCAAACGAAGTTGCCAGCAATAAATAGCCAAACTGATGACTCAGGTCACGACTACTGAATGTTGCGTACTTTGCACTCCAGCGTCCGGCAAATAACATAAGCGCATAAGTAGGCATTAAAAAAACATAGGCGGGAGAAATACAATAATCGCTGACTTGCCCGTAGGTAATCGCAACATAATCCAGTAAAACAGTTTCAGTCAATAACACTGCAAAGCTTGCCATACCACCCGTAAAAATGCCTGCTAAATAAAACACTGCCAAGGACGCATCAGGTAAAGTTATCACACTACCAAAATGATCGCTTCGTGTGAGTGCCATCAACATTGCAAGTGCAAAAATAATTAAATAGTTAGTATTTTGTTGTATCCAGTTCATATAAACCTCTTAAATTGTGGGTGCATAATGTAAATTAAAGAAAACGGTAACGCCTGGGGAGTTATACCCTGCTGCTGTTTGATATTGGGCATTCAGAATATTATTCACTGAGCCTTGCAAAGTAACACTCTCAAAGCACTGGTATTCTGCTCTTAAGTCCCAGGTAACAAAGCCATCAATATAGCGCGTATTTTGCAAATCATCAAAGCGTCGTCCTTCAACATTAATAGTACTGCCTATACTGGCAGCGCCTAATTGCCGGTCTATATCAAAGCGAAATATCTGTTGCGCGCGTCTGGGTAAAATATTGCCAAAAGTAGCTGCATCCATGCTTTCCGGGTCCATAACGCTATAATTTGCCTGCAAATCAAAGCCATAAAGCTGTCCTCCAAGCATTAGTTCTAAACCCATGATCCGCGCTGCACTTAAATTATTAGGTGCAAAGATTGAATTATCATAGGCAATCATGTCGCTAATATAGGTCAAATAGCCATTAAGCGACCAATTCCAGTTATTATGCTCGCCGCTAACGCCTATTTCATAACTTTGCGACTTTTCAGGGTTTAGCGTGCTATTGCCAAAGCCGGGGAAATAAAGTTCGTTAAAGGTTGGCGCTTTAAAAGCAGTTCCATAAGCAGCTGAGACCATAATGCCACTATCAAAAGCATAACCCCATGAAGCATTCCAGGTGCTATTTTGTCCAAATTGCTGATTGAAATCGCTACGATAAGCCAGAATAAACTGATTTTTAGCAAACGCGCCTTGATATTGGATAAAAACGGCATGGTTGTTCCGCGATGTTTCTGCAAAGCTCTCGGTGCTATCAATACTGTCATTCTGAAAATCATAACCTAAAGAAAGCAAATGTTCAGGCGTCAAACTAAAATTATTCAGTGCCGAAAATGAAGCTCTTTGGGTATCGAAAATACTTTGTTGCATGCCATTCAAATCATTAGTTGAGTCATCTTCGCTTACCCCAGCGCTTAAATCAATTCGCCAGACGTCCATTGCCTGTATAGTCGCCTTGCCACCATAAATAAGTTGTGCAAAATCAGCTTCATTCACAAAACTGCCATCAAATTCATTATGCCCACGGCTATACAGCGCATGTCCTTCTATACTCAACCAATCGGTGAAATGATAGCCAAGGCGTAGCGATCCTGCATAATTCTGATAGCCATCTCTATCCGGTTCATTAGTGAAACAGCCATAAGCTAAGGCTCCTGCGCAAGAATTAAAGCCTTCGGTCTGCTGGTAACTGAAATGCGTATTGTACCAAGCCTGATCAACCGCGCCCGACACTCCCCCGGCAATCTTATAATGAGCATAGCTTCCAACACCTGCAGAGAGTGTTGGATTAATTGCTGAGGTGGAGGCCATTGCATTGCGAGTATGGATATGAATAATCCCTCCGATAGCATCGGCACCATACAGGCTAGATTTGGGTCCGCGAATAACTTCAATAGACTCGATCTCGCTGATCGGTAAATGCTCCCAGGCAGCACCGCCCGATGTGGCAGAGCCCGCACGTACGCCATCAATCAACACTAAAACCTGATCGGACTCGGTACCACGTAAAAAGACTGAAGTATTTTTGCCTAAACCACCACTATTGACAATATTAACACCGGCAATGCCACGCAAAGCCTGCTCAATACTGTTAAATTGTTTACGTTCAATATCATAACGAGAAATCACCGTGCTAGAAACAAGCCGTGAATCCTGTTGGCTGCGCGTAGCGGTCACTGTTAAGGGAGCAAGAGCTAAGGTGTTATCTGCCGCTACTGCTGTAGGAAATGTGCTGAACAAGAAAGGACTGGCAATAAAAAATTTATGCATAATTCCCTCTGCGCCGCCCGCGCAAAAAAGTGTAAAAACACAGTAGAGGAAATAAAAATGAAAAAACAGCTAAGAAGGGCTAATTCATTCCGTCAACAGCCCTCCGCTGCACCAAATAAAAATTTTCAGGCAGGTCTCCGGGCTTATAAGTATGGACTGCTAAAATCATTACCTTCCCATGCATAGCACAGTGGCTTTCGATGATTTTAAACTTATTTACCGTTGCGGGGGCAGCGTTGGCATTGGATTAGATCCGCACCAAACTTCCCTTTTAACCGTCAGGAACGAAAATCCGTCAGGACCAGAAAATGGATAGCAAATTTTACTTGAAAAACCAATTAAAGCAATTTAAAACTTACACTTAAAATCCTGCAAGTCTATATTGTTGATACTCATGAATTATTTAACAAAGGTCCAGAGGCAATATCAAGCAGGCAGGTATTGTAATGCAGCATTTTTGAATACTACTCATCATGCCTGGTTGCGGATATTATTAATTGTTTAAGAGGTAGGGTACTAACAATATACCCGTTAAATAAAGATAACACACGAGTGCTAAGTAAGCCGTTAGCAAACACAAGCAGTGCTGACAAATAAGTTAATATGGGACGTCTTTAATATTGCCTTCAAAGTAGTTTCAGACAACCTGATCTCACGGAAAATGACTTGATACCCTGTAAGTCTAATGTAGGTTGGCGCTGAGGCACGAAGCCCAACAAATTCGACGAAATATCCTGTTGGGCTTCGCAAGCTCAGCACCAACCTACGCATTTTAAGTCTCACCTCATTATCTTGAAAAGTCAGTAAGCTTTTGATTTTATTAGACTGGATTCAGGTGTTCTGAGTTTAGACTTTTTTATTTTCAAAACCCTGGGAGCGCGGGCAGCTTGCCGGCTTTTATTAACCCTATGCGGGCGCGTCACCCACGCGCCCAGATAAAAAACAACAAAAGTGTTAACTGGAAAAATGCAAGATGCCAAAATTTGATATTGCGAATTTACCTCGATGCTTTGCGTGCAGGGCTATTTAAAAAATCAAAAATGTCAGTTTTGCGACAAATACTTAACTGCCCTATTGCTTTAAAAACAATCACTTAATAATAATAAATGACTGGCACTTAACTTGCTGTATCTATTGTATTAATACTATAGGGGCAGTATGAAACTTTTTCTTGATTGGTCTGTATATAAAGAGGCGGGCATGGGCGATGCCTATGCGGATATACCTAAAATGGGTGATGATTACGCCAAAGCGATTGCAGTATGCATAGGCAGTCGTGCTTGTGAGAACAAGGGCAGAGGGGTGATGTGTCCAAGCTTTCGTATTAGCGATAAAGTGGAATTTTCGACCGGAGGGCGGGTTAAATTACTTAAATCGGCTCTTAATGGTGAGTTTGGCAAAATGCCATTTAATCACCCGGAACTAAGGGAGGCTATGGATTTATGCGTTAGCTGTAAAGGCTGTCAGCGGGAATGTGAAAATGAAGTGGATATGTCGCTGATTAAAGCCGAATTTTTAGCGCAGCGTTATAGTGAAACGGGCATACCCTTGCGTAGTCGTTTATTTGCAGCATTGCCAAAATTAATTGTCAAAATACCACACTTTGCGAGTTTAATTAAATGGCGAAATCGGTCACCATTAGTGGCTCGTTTGGGCGAGCAGTTTTTTGGTATTAGTGCGCAGGTAAGTTTGCCTGAGTTGGCAGAGCAGCCATTTATCGCTACGAATAAAACGCCACCAGGGAATGCGAAAGCCGAGGTGGTTTAGTTTGTGGATACTTTTAATCGACATTTTAACCCTGCAGTCGCCGACGCCGCTCTAGCTGTTTTAAATGCAGCGGGGTACCGAGTTTATGTGTTAGATAAAACAGGGCAAGATTCGGGCGATGTCAGTCCCTTATGTTGCGGCCGTACTTATTTTGCAAATGGTATGATCGAGCAGGCCAGACAGGAGGCGCAGCGCTTATTAGCTGCCCTAAGTCCTCATTTACAGGCTAATCGAACGATTATAGGTCTGGAGCCATCGTGCATTTTAAGCCTAAGAGATGAATATCTGACTTTAGGTTTAGGCGAAGCTGCGAGGCAATTAGCGGGAAAAGTGTTGTTATTTGAGGAGTTTATAGCCAGGGAGCAAACCGCTAAACGCTGGACATTAAAATTTAAATCTTTGGGTAAGCAAAAATTATTAGTGCATGGTCATTGCCACCAAAAAGCTGTGGGAGCGATTAAATCAATGCGCAAAGTATTACGTTTAATTCCTGAGCTCGACAGTGCGCAGATTGAAGCAAGTTGTTGTGGCATGGCAGGTCAATTTGGCTTGGAGTCGGAGCATGTTGAGTATGCAAAACAAATGGCAGAGCAAGACCTTTATCCTGCATTAGCAGCAGAACCGGAGGCAAGCATTGTCGCTAATGGTTTTTCGTGTCAGCAACAAATTATCAATGGCGGTTATGCAAAACCGCGACATATCGCACAAGTACTCTACGCTGCGCTGGATAATTAATGCAGATGCTGACCTGGAAGAACAGTTGGTTAACGCAAGCTGCCGCATTTTACCAGCGAGTTGCACCAACGCCATTGAGCGATCCTTATTTTGTGCATTGTAATGCGCAGCTTGCGCCATTGCTGGGGTTAAATGCTGCGCAATTAAACACTGATGCGTTACTGCGTTGTTTTAACGGTGAAGCGCTTTTTCCTGGAATTCAGCCGATAGCAACGGTATATGCAGGGCATCAATTTGGTATTTTTACCTCTCAACTGGGTGATGGTCGCGCTATTCTTTTGGGCGAGGCTCAAGGAAGTACTGGCAAGACCTATGAAATTCAACTGAAAGGCGCGGGTTTGACGCCTTATTCGCGCACCTTAAATGGTCGTTATATGCTGAGTTCGGCTATTCGTGAATATCTTGCGAGTGCAGCATTAAACGGGTTGGGTATTCCATGTACACAGGCGCTTTGTTTATTGGGGAGTGCAACTGAAATAGGCGATAGTACAGCGGCGATTTTAGTCAGAATGAGTCAATCACATCTGCGCTTTGGTCATTTTGAATATTTTCATCATCGTGATGATTTTTTTGCGCTTAAGGAACTGTTTAACTTTGTGCTGGAGCAGCACTTTCCAGAATTATTGAATGATAAAGTAAGACAACGGCCGATTAAATTTTTAGAAATCGTTATTAAACGTACAGCAAAACTGATTGCCTTGTGGCAAAGCGTAGGGTTCACGCATGGTGTAATGAATACTGATAATATGACTTTAAGTGGGGAAACGCTGGATTTAGGGCCTTTTGGTTTTATGGAAGCGTATACTCCTGCTTTCAGGCCGAACCCCTCTGATGACCAAAACCGTTATCAGTTTGACCAACAAGCGGATATTGGGCGCTGGAATTGTCTGGCACTTGCTCAGGCATTAAGCTCCTTATTAGCCACACCGACCATACCTGCAGGATTACTGCGTCTGTATCGACAAACCTACCAACAGCAGTATTTGCTGAGGATGCGGCAGAAGTTAGGTCTAGACACTGAGCATGATGCTGATATGGATTTGATCAATGGCTTGCTGCGTGTTTTAACGCATACCCGCGCTGACTATACTCATTTCTTTCGTGCGCTTGCCTCATTTGAAACAGCGTGTAATAGCCAGAATTTATTTCCTGATATTACTGATGTGGATTTATTGCAAAGCTGGTTGAATCGTTATCAGGATCGGTTAGCTTTGCAAACGACGTCAGATAATGCCCGCAGAGAAGCCATGAATCAGGTAAATCCAGCTTATATTTTACGCGAGAGTATATTGACCAAGGTTATTCTGTGTGCCGAAAAAGGGGATTTTACTGAGTTGGATAAAGTGATGACTCAGTTAATAAACCCTTATCAAGAACAGTGCGCGTGATGAGTTGCGTACCTCATTATCTTATCGTTATTAATCGTTAGCGCGAGGTTTTAAGCAATGAAACTACAGATTGAAAAAACGTATGTTAATGCGTTATTAGCAGAGTTTCCAGGGTTGACTAAACTCAAGGAACAATTACGCTTCGGTAATAAAGTAGAAATTCCATTTAATCACTTATCGAATTCAGAGTTGAGTTATTTGCAGAGCCTGTATCAGCAAGTGGGACCGGCAAAGCAGCAGCAAGCGGCGATGATAGCTACCTTGCAAAAAGCAATGCATGATGATGAACATAAATATTCAAGTGATGATTTAGAATTGCTGGTGCCAGACATTGCTCGATACTTGATTAAGGGAGCCGAGAAAGGCTGGTTGTTTAGAGTAATGGCTTCGGGAAAAGTGATGGCTTATTTGATTACCCGACTTGATTATACGCCACCTGGAGAGGAAGAATCAGGCAGAATCCTGATTGAATTAAAGGCCAATTCACGCGGTAAAATTGCCATAGAAAATATCATACTGCGGCGTAAAGATATTGAACAGCAGTCCATCAGTGAAATCTTTCTTATGAAAGGCTATTTAAGGGAGACGCCGGCATTGATAGCCTCTTATGATCAAAGTATAGAACGATATTTTGATTGGCGGGCACGCTATGGTGAGCAGTTCTCGGCAAAAGGCACCGGTATTTATGCCGAGGATCCAAGTGCCAGTCATCGTAGTAGCGACTGGACCCGTAAAAATAGTGTGGTGCTTTCCTCTAGTGGCGGTAGCACTCGTTTAGTGAATGATGAAAATATCATTAGTGATCGTGTCTTATCATTAGATGCTTCGGGAGACATATTAGGTGGATTTTTGCGCAGGGCAGCTAAAAGTACCCGTTACGACAGCAACATAGAAAAACAGGCGGAAGAGACCAAAGATGCCATCCCTAAAGATTTATTTACTGAACTACCCGTGCATGGCTATATTTTAATGTTCCATTTGGAGTTACACCACCATGTCTGGGTGCATGTTGATGAATTAAAGCCTTATCAATATCAACCCGAATTGAAAAATAAACTGGTTCTACCTGCTGAGCAAATTGACCTGATTGATATTCTAACGGCTGAGATGGATGTGTTAATGGATGATATAGTCGAAGGTAAGTCAGGGGGAACGACGGTGCTATGTGCTGGGCCAGCGGGTGTGGGTAAAACACTGACGGCTGAGGTGTATTCAGAAATCATCAAACGGCCTTTGTACCGTGTTCATTCGGGGCAGTTAGGTTTAAATGTTGCCGAAATGGAGAAAGCATTACAAGAGACTTTAATCCGTGCGCAGCGCTGGGGTGCCGTGATGTTAATTGATGAAGCGGATGTTTATATTCGTCGGCGCAGTGATAGTCTGTCGTCTAATGCTGTCGTGGGTGTTTTTTTACGCGTATTGGAGTATTTTAATGGATTGCTGTTTTTAACTACAAATCGCATTGATGATATCGATGAAGCAATTATTTCTCGTTGTATTGCGATGATTAGCTATCATCCCCCCCATAGAGAAGACCGGATGAAGATATGGCAAGTCATGACCGAGCAATTTGAATTAAGCATTGATGCGACTGTTATTGAACAGTTAGCGGATACTTTTTCCACCGCGACCGGCAGGGAAATTAAAGGCTTGACTAAACTAGCAGCTAAATTTTGTGCGCAAAAACAGTTAGCACCTACGTTGGAGGTCTTTAAACGTTGTTCGGTATTTAGAGGGATGGATAGCGGATTAAAGACTTGCGAAGCAAAGCTTGATGCTTAGATCTTGTATATCCAGGAGACTGCCCCACTGTCATTATGCGTGTAGGTCGGGTTAGATTTTTGTTGCACAGCAATAAACATCTAACCCGACATGCTAAACTTTATAATAGCAGCAGATAAATACTCAAGTATGATTCGTTTCAGCAGCCAATCGACGCAGATCCAGGCAATAATCAGTTGCTGCATATTCGGGCAAGGTTTTCGCTATATGATTGCTTTTGACGCTAATAACCTGGGTGGTAAAACGCTCCTGACAGCGTTGTTTTGCCTCGGCTATATTTTCAGGTAGGCCTGCATAAGCAAGCCCTTCAGGATGCCATTCGTGATAAGTAACTTGCAGCGCTTGATGCAAATCCGGGTGGGAAAGCAGACAAACAATACCACTTCTTGCGACAATACTTGGATGCAAACCAATATCGGGTTGAAAATTTCGATAGCGCAGACCGATGACTTTTATCGAACCTTCAGCTGTTTGTTCCTGACGCAAAGGAATATGATAACCATCAATCGATAAATTCCAGCCATCAAGCTGCAAAGGATTCTCCGCAGTCAGGCGCAAAGTAAATTGTAAGCGTGTTGTGCTGGCATCAATTAAACGCGAACCGCCGTTTTCTTGAGAGGCGACATCGCCGACTAATGGCCAAAACTCCAAAGCTTGCTGTAATTCTATTTGGCAGCCGTTAAACACGGTTTGACCTATTTGCCGCACAGGTTCTTCTATCAGTAAAGCCTTGATTGAATCGTGTAATGGCAGCCCAGAATCTTCTAAATCTTTAAATATGGTTTGAAAATCTTGTTGCAGATAAAAAGGCAAGGCATATTTATCATGTAACAGTGAACCGTGATGCAGCAATGCAACGACTTTATTCTGCTGGCTTAACATCGCGACCAGGCTGCGTAAGAGCACTGCGATAGCTGTTGCGCACTCTGGGCTGCGTGACATGCTAAAGGCCCGAAACTCAACTAAACCTAAACATCCACGTCCAGGCAAATAGGGGTTCCAGAGTTTTTCGATATTTAATTCGCTACGGTGCGAGTTGCCGGAAGGATCGACTAAAAAAGGGCTTAAACTACGCCAGATAAGTTCCGGTGAAGGGTTTTTCAAAGTACTTAAGTGTGCGACGGCGAGTGATAATTCACTAAATGAGTCGGCGAGTCCTTCATCTGTCCGTGGTGACTGACTTGAGCTGCCAATCGAAGGCGGAGCAAACCAATAGGAAAGGGCAGGATGAGCGTTCAGATAAGCAATCAGATTCGGCAATAATTGTGGATAGCGGAAAAAAGGACTGGCTAACGGGCTAGGACCACCCAGGGTAAATTGGCCACCACCGCCAGAATCTGAGACCACGCCATTATAATATAAGCGATAAGGCGCGAGCCCTTCCGCTTCTGCGCAAGCGTAAAACAATTCACAATACTTATAAAAGGTCGCGGCATTGTCTGCTGGTGCCTGATTGATCTCTATGACTGCGGGGTCGGGGGTAATGGAAGCCCATGCTACCGTATCATCAACCGGTGGTGGAAATCCTTGAATCACCAGGGATTGAAGTGAGGCTTGTTTAGCGGCCTGGGCAATGTGGCTCAATAACTGCACAAAAGATTTTACATTTGGCATGGCAGGCAACTCAATGACCACACTGGTACCATCATGGTGCGGGCTTTCGGTAGAGTGCAGTCCTATGCTTAAGAGAAAATCACCATTGGCTGCGAGTTCATCTTGTAAGCCATCTAGCGGGATTTTATAAGTATGTATAGAGGCACACGCTAGCAAGGGTTTTTTCTTGATGTCTACATCGACATGATCATCATCAATGCGAAATAAAATGCGGTGTGCCAGATCATCCTGGGCCTGAAAACACGCCGAATCCCAGCAAGACTGCTGTAGTTCATTATTGAGTGCCTGCCAGAATGAGACAACATCGTTGCTATTGGCTATGACATTTTCTTTGGAGTTTTTAATCAGAGCTGGGTCAGGTGGACCATCCCAGATAGACTGGTTATTTCTGTTTTGATAATAGCCTATACTCCAGCGCGGCAGGTTCTCGCTGGCATATTGCCTGCCTAATGTATGTAATACCACGCCTGCAGGCTGACGTTTGTATACTTCATTCAACAGGGCATAGGCATGTTTTAATTTTTCTGGCCCCAATGCTTCTGATAACCATTCAGGATTTTCAACAAAACGCCGCGTAAAGGTCGGCTCCATACCAATCCAAATATCTACACCAAGCGCTTGAATTAAGTCATCTTGTGCCGTGATGATGTCTTGAAATTCTTCTTTATCCATCGAATATAAAATCTAAAACAAGAGTTAGCCTGGTAGTGTATTAGTACAACGCTTGCAGTGCAAATTATTAGCAAAAAAACGTTAACTCAGTAGTGACCTGAGCAGCGCTAAATCAACATTGTGCTTATCAGTACAAAGTCCCACAAATTTATTGTTAGGTTTATAACAAAATACGTTAAAAATAGTATTTTAAAGATATTATTTGCATATAAAACATATAGATATGAAATATTAAGCGGCTTGGCATAGTCCGTGCTAAATCCCCACTATACATAAAATTATTTTGAGGTGTGATTCATGGAACTGCCAGTACTCAACGACCAACCCGAAAGCAAAGGTGAAAGCGGCTGCTCAGCCGGTTCATGTGGCTCAACCGATGATCAATTAGATCATCTTTCTGATGAAATTCGTGAAAAAGTGCAAAACCATCCTTGTTATTCAGAGGATGCACATCATTATTTTGCGCGTATGCATGTAGCGGTAGCTCCAGCCTGTAATATTCAGTGTCATTATTGTAATCGTAAATATGATTGTGCAAATGAGTCTCGTCCTGGCGTGGTTTCTGAATTATTAACGCCGGATCAGGCGGTTAAAAAAACCATGGCAGTTGCAGCCAATATTCCACAAATGACGGTATTGGGTATTGCCGGCCCTGGCGACCCACTAGCCAATCCGGAACGTACTTTTGAAACATTCCGCCAGCTTAGCGAAGATGCTCCCGATATTAAGCTTTGTGTTTCAACAAATGGCTTGGCATTGCCTGATGCTGTAGAAGAATTGTCCAAACATAATATTGATCACGTAACGATCACTATCAATACCGTTGATCCTGAAATTGGCGCGAAAATTTATCCGTGGATTTATTGGAATAACCGCCGTATCAAAGGTAAAAAAGGTGCAAAAATCCTGATTGAACAGCAACAAAAAGGTTTGGAAATGTTGGTTGCTAAGGGGATATTGGTTAAAGTTAATTCCGTTATGATTCCTGGCGTTAATGATCAACATCTTGCAGAAGTGAGTCGCATTGTTAAAGAAAAAGGTGCTTTTCTACACAACGTGATGCCTTTGATTGCAGAGGCAGAGCATGGCACTTTTTATGGTGTTATGGGGCAGCGTGGCCCAACGGCTGATGAATTACAAGCTCTGCAGGATTCTTGTTCAGGTGATATGAATATGATGCGGCATTGTCGTCAATGTCGTGCCGATGCCGTAGGTATGCTGGGCGAAGATCGGGGTGATGAATTCACGCTAGATAAGATTGAAGAGATGGAAATCGATTATCAAGAGGCGATGGTTAAACGTAAAGTTATTCATCAAGCGATTGAAGCAGAAATGAATGAAAAACGTGCTGCTAAAGTAGAGCACAAGCAAGAGTTACTGGTGCTGAACACACGCCCGGTCTTGATGGCTGTAGCAACCAGTGGTCAAGGGGTCATTAATATGCATTTTGGCCATGCGAAAGAGTTTTTGATTTATGAAGCCTCTTCTGCAGGCACGCGTTTTATTAGCCATCGTAAGACTGAATTATATTGTAGTGGCGATGATTCCTGTGGTGAAGCTGAAACAGCACTAGAAAAGAATATTCGCACCTTAGAGGGTTGTGAAGTAGTGTTATGTTCAAAAATTGGTTTTGAACCATGGGAACAGCTAGAAGCGGCTGGCATACAGCCTAACGGTGAGCATGCCATGGAAGATATTGAAGAAGCTGTAATGGCTGTCTATCTGGAAATGGCTGAAGCTGGAAAACTGGATGAATCTACACTACAAAAACGCGCTAATGCTTAGGAGCAAGCTATGTCTTTATCCATTATTGAATCCTGCGTAAATTGCTTTGCTTGTGAGCCTGTGTGCCCCAGTAACGCAATTTATGAAGCGAAACCGCATTTTTTAATTGATAGCAAAAAATGTACTGAATGTGAGGGGGATTATGCTGACCCGCAATGTGCAACGATTTGCCCTATTGAGGGAGCTATACTTGATGCTTTGGGCGAAGCAATCAATCCACCGGGTTCTTTAACCGGGATTCCGCCAGAAAAAATGGCTGAAGCGATGGCCGAGTTACAAGCGCATTAAGGTGTTAATGACATGGCGCAAATAATCTTCTATGAAAAGCCGGGCTGTATTAATAATAGCCGGCAAAAAAAGTTGCTGCGTGCAGCAGGACATATTGTTGTTGCAAAAGACTTATTAGCAGAAGATTGGTCATCAAGCCCTGAGCTACTGCGTGAGTTTTTCTCTGGGAAACCAGTAGCTCAGTGGTTTAACCATAGTGCCCCAGCGATTAAACAAGCCATTATTAATCCCGACACGCTTGATGAACAGCAAGCAATAAACTTAATGCAAGCAGATCCATTGCTTATACGCAGGCCATTGATGCAGGTGGGCTGCGAAAAAATGGCTGGTTTTATTGAGCAGGACGTAGATCAGTGGATAGGGTTATCAGCTAAGCAAACTCATGATGACCTTGAGAGCTGTCCAAAAACTCAACAACCGAGTTGTGATCATGGCTAATATCAATGTAATTCAGCAGGCACCCTTGACTCCCAGCGCGGTTTCACTGTCAGAGCGTGTCTATTGGATTGGCGCTTTAGATCCCGATTTGCGTACCTTTGATATTATTCTGAAAACCGCTAATGGCACGACTTACAATTCCTATTTGATTCGTGGTAGCGAAGGGGTCGCTATTATTGATACCGTGAAGGAAAACTTTGCTGATGAGTTTTTTGCGCGCCTGGAATCAGTTGTTGACTATGCAGAAATTAAAGTGATCGTTTTAAATCACTTAGAGCCAGATCATACCGGTGCATTACCTGAGTTAATGCGGCGTGCTCCCCAGGCACAATTGTATATTTCTCAAAAAGCGCAAGCCATGTTAAAGGCACTATTAAAACGAGATGATGAATTCAATTTCACGCCCGTTATGACCGGTGATACCGTTTCCCTTGGGGACAGAACGCTGGCGTTTTTACATACGCCTTATTTACATTGGCCGGACACCCAATGTACCTATTTACCGGAAGAAAAGATGCTGTTTTCCGGTGATGTCTTTGGCTGTCATTTCTGTGATTCGCGGTTATTTAATGATCAGGCTGGTGACTTTAGATTTTCTTTTGAATATTACTATGCGCATATTATGCGTCCTTTCAAAGAATATGTAATCCGTGCCTTAGCCTTAATTGAACCCTTACAACCTGAATTGATTGCGCCCACCCATGGGCCAATCTTACGCGATGAACCCATGCGTTATGTGCAACGTTATCGTGAATTATCAGAACCATCGAAAGGCATTAAAAATCTTAAAAATGAAAAATCATTACTGATTTTTTATATCAGTTCATACGGGAATACCAGGCGCATGGCTGAAGCGATCTATGAAGGTGCCATGGCGATACCAGGTGTACGCGTATCATTGTATGACTTAGAAGGCGGCGAAGTCGCTCCCTTTGTTGATCTTATAGAAGATGCGGATGGTTTGGTCTTGGGGACACCAACTATTAACGGTGACTCAGTTAAGCCAGTATGGGACTTATTATCATCACTGGCTGTGGTTAATCTAAAAAGCAAGGTAGGTGGCGTATTTGGCTCTTATGGCTGGACAGGTGAAGCCGTTAAGCTGGTTGAAGATCGCTTGCGAGGGCTCAAATTACGAGTTCCCGTAAAAGGTATGCGCATAAAGCTTATTCCGACCGAGGAAGAGCTTGCACGCTGCACCCAATTTGGGCAGGAATTGGCAGAAGAACTGATGGGCTTACGTAAGCCCAAAGTCATTGATTTTGCTGATTTAGCCTAATTTTTTATAAAAACACACTAGGAGTATAAATATGCCAAAAGCAAATGTCACCTTTGAAGATATCAATGTTACTGTCTCCGTTCCTGCGGGAACCAGAGTTATCGAAGTTTCTGAAAAAGTTGGAGCAGCACTGACTTACGGATGCCGTGAAGGTGAATGTGGTACTTGCATTATGAAAGTAACCAAAGGCTGGGATAATTTATCTGAGCCATCAGTACTTGAAGATAAGGTACTGCGTGAAAATATGGCTGGAAAACATAACCGTCTAGCCTGTCAGGCACAAGTATTAGGCGGTGATATTTCAGTAAAACCCGCTTGATAAACTGACATAGAGAGGAAAAAAAATGGCTTTAGTAACCTTTACCAATCCTGAATACCGAGATAAAACTGTGTATGCTGTTGCAGGCAGTCATACTCAAAGTATTCTGAAAATAGCAAGAGAAAATAAAATTGCTATCAACTTTGAATGCCAAGATGGAGAATGCGGCACCTGTGTCGTAAAAGTCACCAGTATTGAGGCTAGAGATAAGCCGTTAATGGGCGGCCCACTGACTGAAAAAGAGAAAACTGTTTTACGTTCAATTGGCAAATTAACCAAGGATGAAATGGAGCAAATGATTGTTGATGACTTGCCTAGTCCATGGCGACTGGCTTGCCAAATGATTGTGCGCGACGAAGATTTACGCGTCGAGTATTAAACGATGACGTCCGTGCTTCAACCTTTAAGTGGAAGTCGGGAACACATTTATGAAATGCTGTTAGCTAACAAGGACGTTAGCCCAAACCATCAGTGGCTTGCAAAAATACTGGCTAGCTGGTTAACAGGTAAAAGTGTGTTGCCGGACTCTTTAGGGTTGGAGTCGGTGCAGTTTTCTATATTAATGGAAACTTATTTCCCCCATTGTTGTATCACTGAACATGCGGTATCGGGTAGTCAGCTGGATTACACGCGTATGTTAGAGAAAGAAGATCTAGTGCAGTTATTATGCGTTTTCAATCAGCACCCGGGTGATGAGAATAAATGGTTGATTGATTTAGTGGTTTCTGCGTGTTTAGGCAGCGATCATTTATGGCAGGACATGGGTTTTTGGCAGCGTAGCGAGTTAACAAATTTTCTAACATATAATTTTCCTGCCTTAGCTAAACGTAATAACAAAAATATGAAATGGAAGAAATTTCTTTACAAGCAACTTTGTGAAGCAGAAGGGCTGTTCTTATGTAGAGCACCTTCCTGTGAAGTTTGCGTAGATCACTCAATTTGTTTTGGTTCGGAAGAGTGACAATATGAATTCCGAGACAGAATGCATTCGTTTTTATGCCAGCTACAGTGGCATTACATTACCACTCAATTTAATCGGCGAAATTCCACAAGCAAGTATGAATAACCGTAATACTTATTTCGAAGGTCACTTTGATTCGGATAATCGTTTATTCATCTGTCGTAAAATTGTTTATGGTGAAACCGAAATGGAACATCGCTATCACTACTCTGATAATGGTCAACTAAAGCAGGCAATCATTATTGAAGACGACGAGGAAACCACTCTGAACCTTTAATGCTGAAGATGCGTTGTTTTGTTTGCCAACAATGGAGTAAAGACTCAATAAAACCCGAAATCAAGAAAGCGTATTTCTGTAGGCTGGACTCGCTTATTTAGTGTAGCGTAGGGCTACCAATCTAAGAGTGGAAAACCCTACAGGCTCTCGCTCCTAGTCGTAGGGGCTGTGAAAGTATTCAGAATAGTCCCCCTCCTTCTCAAGGGGAGTCTAAAAGAACAAAACTTTCACAGCCTTGAAGCTTTAGAACGAAATTGAATGCTGCCTGTCCCGTATTAAATCCGTAGCCGAGCCGTAGATTAAGTTATCCAGTATATAAGGTAACTGATACCTTGCCGGATAACGTTTTTTAATGCTGCGCAATAAAAAAGCTAATCCGGCCTACGACTTTGCATTTCTGAATCATACACATCATGCTTGATTTAGGATTCTATTTAGTTTTAGTTTCTGAGAACTAAGAAAAAGCAGGCAATTTAAGTAGGATCTTGAGCTATATCAGCCATTTAAATTGGCTTTACCTATTTTTTGAATAAAAAAATGCCCGGTAAGTAAAAAACCGGGCTAGGTTTGCATCCTTGCACTCACGGAGGCTATTAGTTTAAATTCTGCAAGGTATATACAGGAATATGAGTATTCTTGGCATCAGCTTCCACTTCAAGCGGCTTATATACTCTAGCTTTAGCATATGTCAATGACGGGCGCGCTACTTTGCCCTCCATCAAATCATCAATTTGCTTGCTGTCGATGGTTTCCCACTTCATCAAGGCATCAGCCATATTATGAAGAATACTGATATTTTGCTGCAAAACTTCGTCAGCACGTTGATAATTGCGGTCAATTATCGAGCGGATTTCTTCATCAATCATTTGTGCAACATTACTCGAAACGGAACTGCCTTGAGCACCTAATTGGCCAAAGATACCTTGACTGGATTCTTCGCCATAGACTAATGGCCCAAGCTTATCTGATAAGCCCCAGCGGGTGACCATATTTCTTGCTAATTCAGTTGCACGCTCTATATCATTTGAAGCGCCTGTAGTGACTCGATCAGCACCGAAAATAAGTTTTTCAGCGAGTCGACCACCAAATAAACTGGAGATTTGACCCTCCAGTTTACGCTTGCTCGCACTGTACTGATCATTTTCTGGCAGGAACATGGTGATTCCTAATGCTTGGCCCCTGGGCATAATACTGACTTTATAGACAGGATCATGATCAGGCATTAGTCGTCCAACGATACAATGCCCCGCCTCATGATAAGCCGTTAAACGCTTGTCATCTTCACTCATGATCATTGTGCGTTTCTCAGCACCCATTAAGATTTTGTCTTTGGCTTTTTCCAAATGCATCATGGTTACGGCAACTCTGTCACAGCGAGCTGCAAGCAAGGCCGCTTCATTGACCAAATTAGCCAGTTGCGCACCTGAAAATCCGGGCGTACCCCGCGCAATAAAACTGACTTCGACATCTTCAGCAGTGGGAACTGATTGCAAGTGCACGTTTAATATTTGTTCTCTACCACGAACATCAGGCAGTCCGACATTAACTTGCCGATCAAAACGACCAGGTCTTAACAGAGCATCATCCAGAACATCAATCCGGTTAGTTGCGGCAATAACAATAATACCTTCGCTGCCTGCAAAGCCATCCATTTCTACCAGTAACTGATTTAAAGTTTGCTCGCGTTCTTCGTTACTATTACCGGCAGCTGAATTACTTCGCTTTCTGCCGACCGCATCAATCTCATCGATAAAAATAATACAGGGTGAATCCTGTTTAGCCTGCTTGAATAAATCTCTTACCCTGGCGGCACCGACGCCAACAAACATCTCGACAAAGTCTGAGCCAGAAATAGAAAAGAATTTAACTTTTGCTTCACCCGCTATAGCACGGGCAATTAAGGTTTTACCCGTGCCAGGAGGACCGACCATCAAAACACCGCGTGGTATTTTTCCACCTAATTTTTGAAATTTTTGTGGATTTTTTAGAAAAGCCACCAGTTCTTCAACGTCTGCTTTGGCTTCTTCGCACCCTGCCACATCGGCGAAGGTGATTTTGATTTGGTCTTCGGCAAAAACTTTGGCTTTATTTTTTTGAAAAGTATTGTATCCACCGCCATTATTATTTTGCATTTTTGACATATAAAATAACAAAATGGCTATCAGCAGGAGCGTTGGAAACCAGGAAATAAATATCTGCATTAATTGCGATTGATGAGCCGGGCGTGGTGTTCTGATTTGAACCTCAGCCGCTAATAAACTAGCAATTAACTGGGGGTCATCTGGATTGTATGTGACAAATTCTTCCCCAGATGAGGTGCGTAGATAAATATATTTACCGGTAATCTCAACTTTTTCAATCTGGCCGTTGTGTATTTTTCTAACAAAATCAGAATACGCCAGATCGGCCATATCATCAGGGCTTTTATTGAAGTTAGTATAGTAAAATAGACCCGCACTCAATAATGATCCCAATAGTACGATACTAATTAAATATTTCTTCATAACATTATCTCCTGACCAGGAGTATGTCTGGTCAACTCATTTAACAGCAAACACAGTGTTTGCAGCAATGAAAGTAGGTTAAACATTCATTTAAGAAATCTACACAGGTCAGTTCCGACTAGGCATAATATGATTTATCTGCTTATAGTCCATTACCAGCATAATTAATAAAGCATTTTTGATGCCGACTTTTAATTATTTTTAAGTTGTTGATTTATTTCAATATAAAATAAACGGTGACCGCATTTTTTTTCATATCATGGATTGATAATTAGACTATTGCACCATTTTGGGACTGAGCGTTAATATAAGGGCAGAAAATAAGGAGGGAGCAATGCCACTTGATAATGAACAGCTTAATGAGCTTGAGTCTGTCACTATACAACATTATGAAAACAATGCGGATTCGTTTTGGGAGGCGACCAAAGCGCATGATGTGACGCAAAATTATGCAGCGTTTTTAGCGCCATTTCCCGCTGGGAAGTCTCTTGATATTCTGGATTTTGGCTGCGGGCCTGGGCGTGATGTTAAGTATTTTAATGATTTAGGGCATAGACCGGTTGGTTTAGATGGCAGCGCTGCTTTTTGCCGGATGGCCAGGGCGTATACTCAATGCCCAATTTTGCATCAGCAATTCCTTCGTTTATCTCTACCCAGCCAGGCATTTGATGGTATCTTTGCTAATGCTTCATTGTTTCATATTCCAAGTAGTGAACTTGCTCGCGTGCTTAATGAATTGCGATGTGCATTAAGGCCAGACGGGATTTTATTTTTATCTATTCCACGGGGCAATAATGAAGGCTGGAATGGACAAAGATATGGACATTTTATGCAGCTGGAGACGAGTAAGTCCTATTTGCAGGCAGCAGGATTTGAAATTATGCAGCATTATTATCGTCCAGCGGATAAACCGCTTGCAGAACAGCCATGGCTAGCATTGGTCTGCCGAATGACTGGCTAGTTTATTACTAAACTGAAGCCTTGTTAAAACGGAGTGTCCTTGTGTGAACAATGATTTTATTTTTGTTTACGGTACTTTACGCAAAGCACTGGTAAGCTGTGTGTTTGAAGACTTTGCTAAGCGCTGTGAGTACCATGCTGATGGCTATCTGCAAGGACTGTTATACCTGGTAAATGGCTATCCAGGCGCAATAGCGTCAGCTCAGCAGAGCGATAAAGTATATGGTGAAATCTATAAAATAAAGGATAAACACATACTGCACCAAATAGATGCTTATGAAGAGTGTACACAACAGTACCCTGAACCTCATGAATATCAGAGGGCAAAGCACACAATCTCATTAGCCAACGGACAGCGTATTATTGCATGGGTTTATCTGTTTAATCATGATGTGCAGCGTTTGACCTTAATAAAGTCAGGTGATTATCTAAAATTTATCCAACAGGTTTAAGTGTGCAAGCTAACCACTTAAAGCCGGACAGCCTCTCTTGCAAAAAAGCCTGTGCACTCTATGAGTTTAAGCTTTCCCGAGTTAAACTTGTAGCCAGTATACAAGCCAATAAAATTGCTTAGCAAAACTCTCAACGTCTCAAACTCTGCTCAACCCGGACCTTATTGCTCCCTCTACTTACACACGAAAATTGTGCGTTTTATGGTGAATCTTTATACTCAGGAGTGAAGGCTCAATAAAGCCCCAAACCAGGAAAAATGATTTTTGTAGGTCGGATTTTCTTATTTAGCGGAGCTTAGATAAGCTAATCCGGCCTACGGTTTTGCATCGTAGTCCAAAACGCAGTTTATGGTTCTATTTCTCGTTTAGCGGGTGGGTGTTAAGTCTTTATTCTTTTCTGGAAAATGGCTGTTAAGTAAAAAAGAATTGTAGATATTTTGATAAATCAGGTAAAAAACAGGGCCTAGAGCAGCAATTGGGTTGATGTATTCCAAGCTAATCCAGATCATTAGCATGGTATTCTTTTGCCCTAATGATTGGCTTGCTTCTATTGAATATCTTTCTCCCCCTATATATTTTCCAGATAAAAAATTAATTATACAAATGACAAGCGATATTGCTGCTATTTCAAGTACGATGGTATAAGAAGATGAGACGCTAAATAAATACGCAGATGCTTTTGATGTTGCAAGATACAATACGCTAAGCCAAATATAAAAAGGAATATTCTTTCTGCTAGCAAGCTTAATTGCCAATTCACTGGATACCTTCACTATTAGCTGAGATATTATTAAGGGTATTACTACAACCATCATAGTGGATATCAGGATATTCAAGACAGAAACGTTTTCTTGAATAGGGGCGATAATAGGCAGGATAAATGGAATAAATAAAGCAACTAAGCAGTTTGTAGCGACAACTGACAAAATCACATAATCAACATCTTTATTTAAAAAACTCATAACAACGGGTGCAGCTGTCGCTGTTGGCGTAAAAGTAATTAAAAATGCTATTGTCGCGATTTGTGCATCGTAGTTAATCAGTAGAGAGTATGCGGCAGTTGACAAAACTAGCATCGCAAGAAAAATAATGGCAACATTCAAGTACACTACTTTATCTTTTGGAAAGGACACTGACAGAAATGGAAAAAATAACATCGCCATTATCAGATATTTAATTGCATAAGAATATTCCTCCCCCTTATTAAAAAATAGGCCAATGATTATTACGCTAAATAGAAATATGGAGTTTTTATTCATATATAGGCTTCATAGGCTTTAAGCAGCTTCGTAACCGTTCAACCTCCCTCTTTAACCAGGAGGGGTTAGGATGAGGTGAACAGATAAGCTGCTTCCCAAATTTTTGTAATATGCTTTAAAATTTTAACTATAACTATCTGTTTGACTAATAAAAAGGGTAAAAGAAGCATAGTAGGTTTTATTTCAAATACAACAAACGGCAATCTGTTTAATCTGCTTTACCGCTTTAAGATTAAAATGATGAAGCGCATCCAGTGAATCACCAATTTTTAATCCCCAGTCTGGATATACACGCCACGTAGGTGTTTGAAAAACAAGTCCTATATTAAACCGTTGAGCTAATTCAATATAGCTTTTATAGTATTCATCAAGCGTTTGATAATCATCTTCTGAACGTAATAAATCATAGGACGCAAATTCAGGTAAATTTGTATTTCTATGAAAAAAAACTGTTTCCATGCGGCCATTTATAATACAGATCTTGGCGGATAACTGTGCTAAATAAGGGGGCTTTCATATTCAAAGTAGTTTGCACTTTTTTATTTTCAAAACGCTGGGAGAGCGCGAGCAGCTTGCCCGTTTTTATTAACCCTATGCGCGCAAGCTGCCCTGCCCGCGCTCCCAGATAAAAAACAACAAAAGTGTTAACTGGAAAATGAAAGGTGCCGTAAATTAGATCGATAAATTGTTATTTCGGCTACATACTTAACACGGGTCACCTTGCAGGCTGGTGCTCCCAGGCCAGGCTCCGCGTAGGAATGCATACGGGAATGAAACAGCGTTCCGTGATACACAACATTGGAACGAGACTCGCCCCGTCTTAAGTGCATAGCCACTATATGCGTTTGTTATATAGTAGTTAAACCTTACTTGATAAGGTTTACGGCAATCAACTAAAAGATACCATGCTGTCACCTTGAATCTAGAAAGCACAGTTGAGCACAGATTTTGTGGAAAATTTGAGTGAGGTATGGCTGGCATGATGGTCAGTTAATTGCAATGTAACTGAGGACAGAGAGCAAACTTAAATTATTTATTTACTTTTTTCTTTCGCCAACCAATAGCCCCCCCGGTTAGTATAAACAGAATAGTTAAAATATTGAGCTGGCTTCAGGAGAAGCCCGTTTTTGAGGCTTTCCCAAAGCACATTCTTTGAGATTCCCTGCTGCTAATTGTTTTAATGATTTATTGCATTGGATGGCTCAATTTATTATTTCATGATTTCCGTAGCAGCCGCTTTTAATTTAGCTTCATCGGATTGGGCCGGTTTCATCATGGGGTTTTGAGAATTTTTAGCGCCTGCTACTAATCCATCAACGGTTTTGAATTTACTTTTTAAAGCATCAACGCTAGGAGCAACTGAACCATTGTGACACCCTTTACACGTATCAGATTCGCCAGCGATTGATATGGATGGCATTAAAGTAATTAAAGCCAATGTAGTCATTGCTAATAGAGTTTTTTTCATTATAAGTCTCTCCAGTTTTATAGTTGTTATTAAGTTTAATGATAAAATTTGAACATTTTTGATGTGGCCTTGAATGTTCAAACAATTAGACGTAGATGACCTTATTTATCCACGAATTTTTGTATCATACCCTAATATTCAATGCAAATTCTTTAAAACTTTTCAGGAAGTACCCGTATTTTTCGATAAAGCTGTCATCGGGTTTAAAATCAATGAGGTAGGCCCTATGTTGACATAGGGACGGGGGACATTAAAGCCTTAAATACTCTGATGAAGCAATCTCTCTCCGATATTTATGTAGTTCGTTTTAACACTCTAATGGCCGCGCGCTGGAGGATATACAACTAACTCCAACAACACGGTGAACTTTGATAAAAAACTGACCTTTGAAAACGAGCTGCGCTTCCCGCAGTCAGCTGGAGTAACATGTTAGCATTATCAAACACTATTAATAATGGAACTCAATACTGCACCACCATCAGAAGTATTCAACCAAATAAATACACCAATATTTAGCATAACGGTTATCCAAAATACTGCTCTAAAAGATTGTTTTTTGGACTTGTGTCGCAGTGTTTGTTGCGCAATCATTGCTCCTGGCCAACCTCCGACCAATGAACATAAATGTAAAGTACTTTCCTGTGTTCTCCATGAACCATTTTGTGCTGCTGATTTATCTACTGCATACAGGATAAAGGTAAGTAGGCTAATTGCTAAATAAAATGGAAATACTAGAAACTCTATCTTATTTGTTAATGCAGATACGCCAACAAACACAGCAAATAATATTGGAACAAAAATAACAAAATAGTTGTTTCCCTTTTTAGTATTCTTAGATAACACCTCTCCTGCTCTAGTCACCTTTTCAGCGCAAGATCTACCTTGTTTATCTGTTGAGAGAGTGAAGGTGACAGGTTGATTTATCGCAGGTATTTTTTTTCGATTATGAAAGGCTTTGATATGAACAAAAATTTGTTTTCCACCGCCAGTAGGAGTGATAAAACCAAAGCCTTTTTCTTCCTTCCAAGATGTTATTTTTCCTTTAATTCTCATTTCACTTTTTCTTGTGCTAACGGTTTATTAGACAGAATACTGTCATATCAGAAATGGACGCAATGTTGTCTATTTGCCTTTATCAGCCATTATTCATAATCGCATAATGTTCAATTTATCCTAGCTGAAGTACTAAAAATTGCGAAATTTTTGCTAAGTGATATCGCTGTTGCCACTTTTAAAATATATTCTATTTAGTGGGGCTAATCTTAACTTGTTTCCCTGGCTTATTTTTTGCTTCAAATAGATTTTTCTAGCTACCACAGGAATAACCCTATGCGTTACGAACCTTATGAAGATGAATATGCGGCTGTTCCGCTGATGACCGATGCAGAGCTAATGGAATATTTTTTGTATCGTGTTTTTGAAACCGAGGAAGTTTGGGGCTTAAAAGAAAATTCCACGAAGTTTATACAGGAAGAAGGAGAGCAAGTGACGCAGCCTGTGTGGCCATACAAGCGTTATGCCGAAGAAGCGGCGGTGGGGAAATGGGCCATGTATGTATCAGCGGCAGTTTCACTGGAGTTCTTTATGGAACAGATATTACACCAACTCGCCAGAGAAGATGTGCTCTTGGATATTATGCCCAGGCCTTCAGGTGCTGGCTGTTTGGTCAGTCCGCAACGCTTGTTTAGTATTTTGGAGGGCATGCTGGAGTCGGGTGAATATTCCTTAGATGGCTAGTGTGCCGGTCAATCTGCTTCACGTTTATCTTTGCCGTCAAACGCGGGTGAAAAAATGGCAAAAACAACACTGGCGTTAGGTGAGGTATTTTCAGCCCAATGGTAGCTTGCTTTCGGAATGTAAATGACATCACCTGCTTCCAGCTCTACTTGGTGATCTTTAAAATGAATAATGCTTGTGCCTGATAAGACCGATAAATTAAGGTCATGAAAGTCATGGTAGTGCGGGGATTCTTTATTTTTCAGGCGAATGATATGAGTGCTGGAGTGGGTGTTTCGGGATAAATGGTGAATGGCAATATTCTGTTCAAGTTCAGTTGCTGTCCATTCCGGTTGCGGGTAGATACCTTGTGGATAGACTAGCCTGGCCTGTTTTGTGGGCTGACAGGCAACTAAAAGTAAGGCGATTCCTATAGATGCTAATAATTTCATAAGGCAGATTCTGTTAATTTCGTTAAATAGAATATTTTGTAAAAACATTGTCGCATTACTTATCCGCTAATTCATTCATTTTGTCGTGTTTGCTACAAAAAATTTCTGCATAAAACAAGTAAATTCAGTCGTTTATAAAATGGCACATTGGTTGCTTTATCTGTTGATATACAATCAAAGGTGCCCGTTATGAAATCGACCAAAGATATTGCAGAGCTATTAGACGAACCGGCTTGTGAGCATAATAAAAAGGAGAAGTCCGGTTGTGCCAAACCGAAACCAGGGTCAGCAGCCGGAGGGTGTGCCTTTGACGGTGCGCAGATTGCCTTGTTACCTATTGCTGATGTCGCACATATAGTTCATGGTCCGATTACTTGTGCTGGAAGTTCCTGGGATAACCGGGGTACGCGATCATCTGGCTCGCAATTGTACCGGATTGGCATGACCACTGATTTGACCGAGCAGGATATTATTATGGGGCGCAGTGAAAAGCGTTTGCTGCACTCTATTAAACAGGCGATAGACAGTTATCAGCCACCTGCAGTGTTTATTTATAATACCTGTGTGCCTGCCTTAGTCGGTGATGATCTCAATGCCGTGTGTAAAACGGCTGAGGAACGCTGGGGTGTGCCTGTGGTCCCCATTGATTGTGCTGGATTTTACGGAACCAAAAATTTAGGTAACCGTATTGCAGGCGATGCGATGGTCAAACATGTCATAGGGACGCGTGAGCCTGATACTTTACCTGCGGGTTCGGCACGAGCAGGTATCACTGTTCATGATGTCAACCTAGTTGGAGAATATAATATAGCGGGTGAGTTCTGGCATGTTTTACCCTTGCTAGATGAACTTGGTTTACGCGTGCTATGCACTTTATCGGGTGATGCCCGTTTTCGCGAAGTACAGACCATGCATAAAGCCGAAGTCAATATGATGGTCTGCTCTAAAGCCATGGTTAACGTCGCGCGTAAATTACAAAGTAGCTATGGAACGCCTTGGTTTGAAGGCAGTTTCTATGGCATTACCGATACCAGTCAATCTTTACGTGATTTCGCCAAAGCTATTAATGATGCTGATTTAACGGCAAGAACGGAAGCTCTGATAGCGCGCGAAGAAGCAAGAATTAGAGAGTTGCTGATTCCATGGAAAGCGCGCCTAAACGGTAAACGGGTTTTATTATTTACCGGTGGAGTAAAAAGTTGGTCAGTGATTTCAGCCTTACAGGATTTAGGCATGGTTGTGGTGGCAACAGGAACTAAAAAATCTACCGAAGAAGATAAAGCGAGAATCCGTGAATTAATGGGTGAAGAAACGATGATGATCGATGATGGTAGTCCCAAAGCACTTTTGAAAGTGGTTAAGGACTATAAAGCTGACATACTCATTGCCGGCGGTCGAAATATGTATACCGCTCTGAAAGCGAAAGTGCCTTTTTTAGATATTAATCAAGAACGTGAATTTGGCTATGCTGGTTATGAAGGAATGCTGGAGTTAGTCAGGCAATTGTCATTAACGATTGAAAGTCCGGTTTGGCCTGCAGTGCGGGCGTCTGCTCCGTGGAAATCAGATAAGGCGGCTTAAGATGGTTGAAATCATTAAACGTAAAAAAGCCTTATCGGTTAATCCGCTAAAAGCCAGCCAGCCTATAGGTGGCTCTCTGGCAACACTGGGTTTTAATCATGCGATACCGATGTTGCATGGTTCACAAGGGTGTACAGCGTTTGCTAAAGTCTTCTTTGTGCGTCATTTTCGTGAACCTATTCCTTTGCAAACAACCGCGATGGACCAAGGTAGTTCAGTCATGGGCGCTGATGAAAATGTCGTCGAAGGTTTAAAAAATATTGCCGAGAAAAGCAAACCCGCTTTAATTACAGTATTAACCACTGGTTTAGCGGAAACGCAAGGCGCAGATGTACAGCGCAATGTAATCGAATTTCGGGCTAAATATCCGGAATATGCTGATGTTGCCGTAGTAGCGGTTAATACCCCCGATTTTACAGGCTGTGCAGAAACGGGTTATGCCGCTACAGTGACCGAAATTATTCGTGTCACAGTGCCGGATGCTAAGCAGGCAGGAACAATGCCGGGCAATCGTAAACATCAGGTCAATGTTTTGTGTAGTGCGATGTTGACACCGGGCGATATAGAAGCCTTAACCTATCTGTTAGAGCAATTTTATTTACGCCCGGTCTTTGTGCCCAATATTGCCGACTCTTTAGATGGAGCCTTAACTGAAGACGAATTTTCACCGGTGACCATAGGCGGTACGCCTATTTCAGAAATGGCAACGCTAGGGGAAGCTCAGGCAACTTTGGTCATAGGGCCATCGATGTACAGAGCGGGTGGGTTGTTAGCAGAGAAAACGGGTGTCCCCAGTTATCAGCTTGAACATCTGTATGGTTTGGCTGCTAATGATGCTTTGGTGTATGCGCTGGCAAATATCAGTGGTCTTGAGGTACCTGAACGTATAGAGCGCCAGCGTATGCAATTACAAGATGCTATGCTGGATACGCATTTTATGCTGGGCCAATTGCGTGTTGCCTTAGCGACCGATCCTGATCAACTGAATGCATTTGCTTATTTTCTCAAAGAAATGGGAGCGGAAGTTGTGGCAGCGGTATCGCCCAGCCCTGCTGAGAGCTTAGCTAATTTGCCTACTGCTCAGGTCAAAATTGGTGATCTAGAGGATTTAGAATTAATTGCCAAAGAGCATAATGCACAATTAGTGATCGGTAATTCACATGCGACGGCAACCGCTGAAAGATTAGGCGTACCCATACTACGCGCGGGGTTTCCGCAGTTCGATATTATTGGTGGCTATCAAAAAACCTGGGTGGGCTACCGTGGTGCTCGTCAGGCACTGTTTGATTTAGCTAATTTAGTTATCAACTTTACGCATGAAGAAATACCCGAGTATCACTCGGTGTATGCACAAAAACCCTTAAGTGAGCAAACGCAATCATGTCATTAACTCGGCGTATGCAGGTCATACATAGTGAACTAGAGGAGTCGTCTATGAGTACTTCATTGAAAGTTGCTTTTGCCAGCACGGATATGAAACATGTCAATCAGCATTTTGGTTCAGCTAAATCTTTTGCTATTTATGCAATTAGCCCCGAGCAGCTTGAGTTTCTTGAAGCTGCACAATTTGGATCATTAGATCAGGATGGCAATGAAGACAAGCTTGCCGTTAAGTTTGATTTATTGCAAGGTTGTGCGGCTGTGTATTGTCAGGCTGTCGGTGCTTCAGCGGTTAAGCAGTTAGTTGCGCTCGGTATTCAGCCGGTTAAAGTCAATGATGATAGCCCAATAGAAAAGTTACTTGATGATCTGCAGAACGAATTACGTGTAGGACCTTCCAGTTGGTTGGCGCGAGCGATAAAACAACAAAGTGCTGTTGACCCAAAGCGTTTTAATGACATGGCCGAAGAGGATTGGCAGGAATAAAGCCTGTTAATGAGGCATAAATAGAATGATGACGTTCACCACTTGGCTGTCGAAATAAGTTGTTTATTTCAGCGATTCTAAGTCTGATTAATGGCTATAAAAATCATAGGATGCTGCTGAACGAAGCGCATCAGTCAGCAGCGATGCGCCTTCTACGTCGGCACATCCTATAAGTAGGTTGGTAGTCATAAATCAAAAAAGTGAAATATGAATAAAACCTATGAATTTCGACAGTTTGGGTTCACACCCTATGTCTAAAAACAATACGCGTAACACAACAAAAACAACCTGGAGAATTAATGTGAGTGCAGTCTTACAAGTAGTAGAAGAAAATGACCCCTTTCTGGATAAATTTTTTATTGGTGAAATGTTAAAACAGCTAAAAGCTCTAGATTCTTATGGGACTTATGATGGCTGGTCAAATGCAAAGATTCTTGATCCTTTAATTTTAACCAAAGAGCGTAAAAAAGAAATCCCTGTTATTGGCGATCCTGATGAAATTACTTTAGCTAGAATCAAAGCCTATTATAGTGCGCTTGCAGCTACCTTAGAACATGAAACTAATCTGATGGCTGTCACCCTGGTGAATATTTCACATGAAGGTTTTGGTCGCGCTTTGGTCATGGTGGGTAAGTTAATCGTTATTGATAAGGTGTTACGTGATACGCATCGTTTTGGCTTTCCAAGTGTAGAAGCCATGTGTGAGCAAAGTGACAAACTGATTTCTAAAGCGAAAGATTTATTAGAAAAATACCCTGGCCCAGCGACTGACTAATGGAGGTAACGATGAGTCCTGAAGAGATAAAAAAACTTGAAAAGAACGTAAAAAAAACCAAACGCCTGGCGAGTGAACAGGCAATGGAGTTGCATGATTTGATTGAAGATAGTTTACCAGCAGCCTATAAAGATCTTATGGGTATCGCAGAGGCCACTTTTGAGGCCTGTAAAGCATGGGATGAAGCAAACCAGGCCTTGATGGCAGCGCAGTCCGAAACGGCATAGGAGAGAACCATGGCAGATAATATTACCGGTGTAACCTTTGGCGGAACTGTATGGACGCCATCGTATGTGTCTGATTTAAATCAAGAAACTTGTATAGGCTGTGGACGCTGTTTTAAAGTCTGTCCGCGGGATGTGTTTGACTTGGTGGAAAAGTCTGAGGCACTTGATCCTGAAGATTTTGATGATGATTATGGTGATTTTGAAGATGATGATGAAAACAGTATGGTCATGAGTCTGAAAAATCGCATGGACTGTATCGGCTGTGAAGCCTGCTCAAAAGTCTGCCCTAAATCATGCTTTACGCATGAACATAAACAAGCAGCATAGAGAGGAATAATCATGCCTAGACCAGTAAAACATGTCTTTGTTTGTACTCAAAGCCGCGCAGAAGGACACCCTAGAGGCTCATGTGTTAGTAAAGGTTGCGCTGAGATTATGAATGAGTTTATGAATCAAATCCAAGCACGTAATTTGTTTGAAAAGATTGCATTGACTAATACAGGATGTTTAGGACCGTGCATGATGGGCTCAAGCGTGCTCGTTTATCCAGAAGGCGTAATGTATGGAAAAGTCAGCAAAGACGATGTGAAGACTATTATCGAAGAGCATCTGTTAGGCGACAAGCCTGTAGAAAAGCTTATCGTTCCAACTGAGGTATGGTAGTCATGGCGGGTATGGGATTAATCGACGAAGCGGTCATGTTTAGTCCAGATATGCCTGAATCAGTGAATGTATTACTTCAGTCTGCTGTGATTGCGAGCAGAAATGATAAGCGAAAAGCCGAAGCTTTATTTATGCAAGCGTTTAATCTTGATTCACACTGTTTACAAAGTTATTTTGCACTGTATAAATTTTATTTTTATCAGGCTCGTCTTAAAGAGTCTGAAAATTTTATTATGGCAGGGCTTGAAGAAGCGGCCAGGCAGGGCGGTTTTCCATCAGATTTTCATCGTTTATATCGTGAACAGTCGAAATGGGATTTATATGCGAATGAAACGACTTTGTTTTATTTGTATACACTAAAGGCACTCGCATTTATAAAACTTCGCTTAGATCAAAAAACACAGGCACATATTATTTTAGATATTATGCAGGAACTGGATCCTGAAGATCGCTCCGGGGTTTCAGTGATCCTGGATTTGGCTAAAGGACTGGAAGAGGATTAATCAATATGGAAGCTCAGGTACAAAGCCAGTTTGAAAAATACCAGATATTTGGCAAGCAAATCTGTCAGGAAATGCTGGCGGCTATCTTTAAACTTGGTTTTTCCAATGATGATATTAGTGGTCATCTTGCCTTTGATAGTGCCGAATTTTCACTCACTAAAGATCCCTATACTGCTGAAGAAAATCTGACTGGCAGCTGGTACGATGCACATCAGCAACGTATTGGGCAGATTCAGTTTAATAGCGATGCTTCCTTTTATGCTGAATATGACATTGTTAAACCGCACCCAACCAAGAAGCAGTGGTTTGTCGAAGCTATGAGTGCCTGGGGGAATGCCGATGGCATTAAAACAGAAGC
The DNA here is from genome assembly GCA_942491615.1 of uncultured Gammaproteobacteria bacterium. Classification (GTDB taxonomy): domain Bacteria; phylum Pseudomonadota; class Gammaproteobacteria; order Methylococcales; family Methylomonadaceae; genus Methyloprofundus. Next base: position 46,792 of record CALOCH010000026.1, on the reverse strand, counting down.
TAAGTTATTAGCGGCTTTGGAATAATCGACCACTATGGAAGACCCTAAGCGAATTTATGAATATTTACTCGATTATTGTAGTCGTAGCAACATAATTGAGCGTATCAGTATCGGTTTAGTCTGGACTGTTTGTCAGACCAGACAGCATGATACCTTACATTCAGGGCTTGCAATGACACCCGTTGCCCCGACACGCACACTCAAATGGCCAGGCACTCTTGCAGGCAAACCTTTAAAAGATGTGGCTCAAGGCATAATGCAGTGGGAACCCTACCAGGCGACAGCGGCAATGGCGGCGATTAATTGCAGTATTAATCAGGGATCAGATCTGCCCGATTGTGAATTATTAGCAGCACAAAAAGGCTCGGCTAATTTAACGGTGTTTGATTATTTTTTACCGTTAATTCAGAATCTCAAAGTGGTTGTTATTGGCCATTATCCTGGCATTGAGCATTATGTTGAGCAATATGGCTGGCAGGTTTTAGAGCGTACACCTGTCACCGGTGATTTGCCTGATCCAGCCTGTGAATTTATATTAGCTGAAGCTGACTGGGTGTTTTTATCAGCGAGCAGTTTAGTTAATAAGACGTTTCCACGCTTAGCCGAGCTTGCACAATCGGCTAAAACTGTCTTGATGGGGCCAACACTCCCCTGGTTACCGGAACTGTATCAGTTTGGTATTGATTATTTGGCGGGTGTTGAGGTGGTTGATCCACATGCTTTATATCAAACCGCTGCGGAAGGTGGCGGGGTGCGTATTTTTGAAACGGGCGTCAGATACAAGGTGTTGGCTTTAAGCGAAGATAATAATTTACTTTGGTTTAAGAAAAAAATCGCAGCGACCTACACAAGAAAACAAACACTTACGCAAGCGATGGATCAATGGTACAGCGAAGGTAATATTAATCGTTTTTCTGAATATGATGAATTGAGTGATATTAATCATCTTTTATCGCTTTTAGATAGCGGCTATAAAACACTTTGGGATCAACAACAATCATCATAGAGTAACCCGTTCAGCCCCTCCTTAACAAGCAGGGGGCTGAACGGTTACATCATAGACATTATGCTGTCTGCAAACACTCACACTTATGGAAAATAACAGCCATCTCATCATTTGTTATAAGGGCGATATCAGTGCGCTGGTGCTGTTTTGTCAGCAACAAGAGGGCGATATCTGCTTTCCCCCTTTACCTAAACTTTCCAGTATCGTAGAAGAGCAAGATCGTGTTGCGCAATTAATTGAACTCTATCCTACACAGCTGATTAAGAATATAAACGCTCAATTACAATTAGATGATGATTTATTAGTTGCCGAGCCTGGTTTTTATCAGCAAGTTGAAACGCCGAAAGGCATAGTACCGGTGTATATGGCTCGCTTTAAATTGCTCGATCCGCCCCATGAATTGATGTTTAAAAGGCACTGTAAAATGCAGAATTTAACCGCACTAAGAGGTAGCTCTCCTACTGAGATGGCACTATTGCGTATAGCCTATGGCCATTTTATGAGTGATTAGTTATGTATGAGTTAATGGATTTTGATCAGAGTGCCGATACCTATATACCGCCCTCAGGGCCTATTATCCCGGATGCAATGGATTGTATGCGTTGTGGTATGTGTTTAAATTCATGTCCCACTTATCAACTCACTCAAGATGAACAAGAAGGTCCTAGGCAGCGAGTACGCACTTTAAGTCGTTTACTGGTTGAACAAGCAGACGTCAGTAACATAGATGTACTGCATTTACAGAATTGTCTGCAGTGCCGTGCCTGTGAAGCGGTATGCCCCAGTAAAATGGATTATGGCGAATTATTTGACCAGGCACAATTGCAGTTAGCAAGCCCAGAAACCGTGCATTTCTATGCTCGTATAGCCTTGAATCTGGTAGCTAAAAAGCAGTGGTTTAACAACTTGCTGCCGCTGGTGAAATTTTTTCAACTCAGCGGCTTGCAAACCTTATCAAGAAAACTAGGAATACTGGAGCTAATAGGCTTAAGTCGTGCCGATAATATTGCCCCCTTGCCTACTTTAAAGTGTTTAAAGGCACATTATCCAGTAGCAGAAAAGCGAGGTGTCGTTGCATTATTTACTGGTTGTCTGGCTGATCATTTTGACCGTCAAACCTTGGATGATGCCATTCAGGTATTGAATGCCCTGGGCTATGAAGTGTTGGTTCCTGAGCAACAAAGGTGTTGTGGGGCTATCCATCTGCATAACGGCGAAGCAGAAAATGCAAAACAATTGATGCGTCATAATCTTGAGGTATTTAATGCTTTATCGGTGCAGGCCGTTATTTATTGCGCTACGGGGTGTGGTAGTCAATTTCAGGAATATCAGCGTATTTTAGAAAATGATGAGCAAGAGATACTTGCTTTCCAAAGTAAACTGCATGAAGTGTCTGAATTTATTAATCATAACTGGTCATCAAACCTGGCATTAGAACCTTGTGCCAAAGAGGTTCTAGTTCATGAACCCTGCAGCCAACGTAATGTCTTAAAAAATCAACATGCTGTTTATGCTATGTTAGGCAGAATACCAGAGCTTAAGGTCAGTGAGCTCGCTGAAAATAATTTATGTTGCGGAGCAGGAGGTAGTTATATGTTAAGCCACCCGGAAAATGCAGATGCATTAGTTGACTTAAAATGGCGACAGATTGACGAAAGTAGTGCTGGTTATGTGGTAACTTCTAATATTGGGTGTGCTTTACACCTAAAGACCTTTACGCACAGTAAAACCTGCCTTGAAATTTTACATCCCATCAGTTTGCTTGCCAGGCAGATAAAGAGATAGCGCAAAGAGTGAGTTGCACTGCTATTAAGCTAAGTGTTTATTGATTTAAAATCAATATATTAAGCGCAGGTTCGGCTGTTGGGTTATATTTTATTGCAAAGTGATCAAAACGTAACCCAACATAAGGGCTTAATGACGGTGAAGATGAGCAGAAAAGCGTGGTTCACCTCAAATCTAATTCTGCAAGCCGTGATCAGTCTATAATCGCAGCTGATTTAATCTGTGCAGAGACTGACTTGCCAACTGAAAGTTCTAATGCGTGGGCTGAACGGCTGGTTAATCGGCAGAGTAAAATTGATTCTCCCACTTGAATTCTAGCCAATATTATTGCTGAGTGTTCACCTTCGCCCAGCTCATTGATAACCGCAGGTAATACATTGACAATACTACTTTTGCTTGGTGATTCTGCTTGCTCCAGAGTCAGACTGACATCGCGCGCAAGTACGCGCAAACGAACTGCGCGGCCTATAGCAAAGCCCAAATCCTTCATCCACAAACTGCCACCAGGAAATTCAGCGCGAGCCAGATGCCATTGCTGGTCACGTTCAGCAATAATAGCTTTAAGTACTACACTGGGTTCCTGATTTAGTTGTATAGGTAGGTCTAAACGTGACAGTGTTTCAGTAAGAGTGCCACTGGCAAGGACCTGACCTTTTTGCAGCACAACTAAGTGGTCAGCCAGACGAGCAACTTCCTCGGCAGAGTGAGTGACATAAAGTATCGGTGCTTTTAGCTGATCACGTAAGCCTTCTAAGAAGGGTAATATCTCTTTTTTGCGTGCCAGATCTAACGCTGCTAGTGGCTCATCCATTAGTAAAATACGAGGATTAACCGCCAGTGCGCGAGCAATAGCGACTCTTTGCCGTTCCCCGCCAGAAAGCCTGGCAGGTTTACGTTCTAATAAATGTCCAATGCCTAATAATTCAATGGATTGATCCAGGGATGACGCTGAATTAGCCGCTGATACGCGCTGCATTCCATATTTCAAATTACCCAGTACGCTTAGATGCGGGAACAAACTGGCTTCTTGAAAGACATACCCCAGCGGACGCTTGTGGGTGGGTATAAACAGCTCGTTATTTTGCCAAACTTCGCCGTTTATGGAAAGATGTCCGCCTGCCCGCTCAAGCCCCGCGATACATCTTAGCAGGGTGGTTTTGCCTGATCCGGAGTGACCGAATAAAGCGCTAACGCCATGAGAGGGAAGCTTAAGATCTACATCTAAAGAAAATTTATTGAAATCCAGTTTAAAGCAAGCGGTGATACTTCCGGTGCTCATAAGCTAATCCTTCTTGTTCGGATTTAAGGTATATAAGGCCAGTAATACCAAAAATGAGAAGGCCAGCATTAAGCTAGACAATTCATGCGCTTGGGCATATTCCATTGCCTCTACATAATCATAAATCTGAACAGAAATAACGCGCGTCACACCAGGAATATTACCGCCAATCATTAATACCACACCAAATTCACCAACTGTATGAGCAAAACCCAAGACAGTCGCGGTAAAAAATCCGGGCAAAGCTAAAGGCACAGCAACAGAAAAAACCGATCCCATAGCCCAGCGCGTAGCGTTGCAGCGGCTTCTAAAGGTGCATCACCTATCGCTTCAAACGCATTTTGAATGGGTTGTACGACAAACGGCAGAGAGTAAAACACTGATGCAATAACAAGGCCCGCAAAGGTAAATGGTAAAGTGCCTAAGCCTAAGAATTGCGTAAGCTGTCCTACCGGCCCATTTGGGCCCATACTGATTAATAAATAGAAACCAAGGACAGAGGGAGGTAATACGATAGGTAGCGCAACAATAGCACCAATAACCCCTTTTAATCGTGATTTTGTGCGCGCAAGCCACCAGGCAACAGGCGTGCCGATAAGCAGTAACAGGCAAGTGACCACCATCGCTAATTTAAAGGTCAGAAAAATCGCAGTGAGATTAGCACTACTCAACATATGCTTGTTGCCTAATCGTTACAATTGATAACCATAAGATTTAATTATCTCTGCGGCTTTGGCTGATTTTAAGTAATTCATTAAAGCAGTCGCAGCAATATTATTTTTACCAGAGGCCAGGAGAACCGCATCCTGGCGGATAGGTTTGTGTAACGCAGCAGGCACAAGCCAAACAGAACCTTTGGTTATCTTGCCCTGGTTTATGACTTGGGAGAGCGCTATAAAGCTTAATTCAGCATTACCTGTCAGGGCAAATTGATAAGTTTGAGAAATGTTTTCACCCTGAACTAATTTACTTTGTAGTTTAGACCAGACGCCTTGTTTTTCCATTACTTCCTGCGCAGCAATACCATAAGGCGCTAATTTTGGGTTTGCCATGGCTAAATACTTAAAGGAATTTTGTTGTAATATGGCACCTTTGGCATCTATGAAATCGGGTTTAGCAGACCATAAAACCAGCGCGCCAAGGGCATAGGTGAATCTAGTGCCCAAGACAGTCATTCCGTCTTGTTCTAATTTTTCGGGCTTGGAGCTATCAGCAGAGAGAAAAACCTGAAACGGTGCGCCATTTTTTATTTGGGCAAACGCTTTGCCAGAAGAAGTGTAGGAAATTTGCGTCTTGTACCCCGTGTCTTGTTCAAATGCGCTTGCAATTGCTTTCATCGGCGCAGTGAAGTTAGTTGCGACAGCGACACTGACCGATTCGGAAGCGGTACAAGGACTCATTATTAGAGTAATGCTCGCAACTAATAGTGGAAGTAAACGATGACTGTTCATTTTGCTTTGCTCCTAAATGATGGGTGCGGGAGAGCGGAGTAAAGCAATCAACAACCGTACTTCGCTCTTTTCGACTACACTCTTAATAATGCTTTAACTAATCTTTCAGACAGTTGATCTTCAGTAAATTGAGGCTCATTGGGTGGGTACAATGAATTCTCATCAAACTCAAAGCCATGCTCTTTAGCCAGTGCAAATAATTCTTTCATTTTTAAGCACTCTTTTAGTTTCACTGCTATTTCAGGATTGGCTTTTGCCATTTCTGAAAACTCTTTAATTGGAACGATTGACATATACACAGTCCTCTTCTTGTTGATAAAAATGGGTTTCAGCAAAGGTAATAGCAAATATCGAACCAAAAAAAAGGGGGTGGATATTTTGTTGGCTAATTAGCTGAAGAGAGTCAATAAATAGCCTGCATATATACATAACATATTGAAATTATTTATTTATAATGATGCAGTCATTTATGTCGATAGTGCGACAGAACACCGACAAAGATGAGCTAAAACGATTTAGCTTTTGTTGCAAATAAAACAATTTAGAATAAACACTACAGAATTAACGGTTATTTGTGTTATGAATCAGTTAGCAGTGTGCAGTATGAATAGAAGAATGATTAAATTGCATAATTAGTAGAAGATTATGCAAGAGTTCATAATTTTTGTGGATGACACAATATTTTCTAGTCACTAAAAGAAATAGAAGGCAAGTATTAATTAATCGATACCCATATTTTCTTTCTTATTAACTTCAAAAGAAAAGCTTGCAGGAGGTTCGCTTTGGCAAAATTGAAGGCCCTGAGCTGACCCCGGTGAGCATGAACAAATTCTCGCACATGTTTTGAGTTATGGAATGTCGCATGATTCGCTAGCAAGATAAGCGGTTTAATCCGTTTTGAGATCAATTCATCCGGAAATTTGATGTATCGTTCTCCGCTAATCGCATCTAACTTAGATTAGCAGGTCCTATGATTTTTAAAGTCAGTAATCAGGCTGATAATCGCAGTAATAAACATCTTATTTCGGCAGCCAAGGTAGATAGTTTATTCTTTCTGATAATCCAAGCCGTCGTAGTGGTTATGTGAACGAAGATGATCTAATAGATCATCGTTTAACGTTAAGGTTTGCAATTCGTCATGCTTTTGATCTGCATGCTGCTGGTGCATAGTTTTGCCATCAAGCCGTTTAAATGCCTGGCCAGGTATAGGTATTTATATCATCATGATAAATAACACGATATTTAGACCGGTCGAATTTTAAATAGTGTCCGTCCTGCAGAAAAATATAGGCATCTTTAGGCGACCAGCCAGCTATTGCGCTAATGTTTTTTGCAAAGTATTCAAGCCCTGGAGTTGCCTGATTATCTAAATTGGCTATGTGCAAAATACGTTTTTTTTGTTTATCAATAAAAAGATATTGACCATTATTTAAAATAATAAAGGCCGTAATATCAGACCAGTCTATTGCTGCACTGATACGATCGGCATACCGCTCTAGTCCAGGCCAGTTTTGCTCGTTTATTGCTGTAACTGCCAGTACCTTTTTACCCGCTTTATCAATGGTAAGAAATTTGCCATTATCCAGAAACATCAACGCGCGAGTTTCGGACCAGTTTAGCGCGGCTGTGATATGTTGCGCATAAGAGCTGAGTCCAGGCCAGGAAAGATCGCTGATTTTTTCCATAGCAAACGCATGATCAGTTTGTTTATTGTATTTGATAGCGTACCCATTATTTAAAAAAAAGTAAGTGGTGTCTACTGACCAGTTGATGGCTGCTGTGATGCGCAAAGCATTCGCCGATTTATCGGGTTTGGCGGGAATATTAAGAAAATTTAGCACAATATCGGCGATACGGGTCTGTGCCGGATAACTGTAAATATCATTATCCAGTGGCTCAGGAGGTGTATATTTGTTTTTGTTAGTTGCTATAAAGGCTGTTTTTTCACTGTTTGTTTGTCCGCCATGATGGCAGCCATTGGCCTTGCGGCCATGGTCGGTCACCAGAATAACCAGCCAGTCTTCTTTTCGGGTTGCTATAAAATCAACTATCTGACCCACGATTTTGTCTGCTTTAAGAATGGCATTATTGTATTGTTCTCCGAAACAAAAAATATGGGCGATATTATCAGTAGCGCCTAAATGCATAAAGGTAAAGTCAGGCGCGTAATCAGACATAAACTGTAAAGTTTGCTGAGCAACCTGTGTGTCATTTTCAGGCAGTGAGGCATAAGCTAATAAACTCAGGTCATCATGAAAAAAATCATGAATAGCACCCCAACTGCTAATACTGCCCATTATTGCGTCAGGATATGTTTCGACAATTCTGCGAAATAAACTGGGAAATTTTTTATCACGTGCTGTAGTGAAATTAGTATAGATATTATGCTTATTTGCCCAAACGCCTGTCAGAATACTACTCCACCCTGGACCGCTGTAAGTGGGTTGCTCCGATAAGGTGCCAGTAATGCCACCGGCATAAGTGCGAGTTATATAAAATTTATCTATATTGGGTGTGTCTAACTTTTTAAGCGTCGCCAACTGCACGCCGTCCAATCCAATCAATAGCACTTTTTTATTGGTTCGTATGCCTTCAACGTTTACATTAAGTGCACTGACAGAGACAGTGGCGGTAAGTAGAAAAAGGTAGACGCTTAGTTTGCAAAATGTCGTCATAATTTACACCTATTGATTAAGTGCTGATTGCGATCATATTTATAGAACAGTTATTCTTTCCATATCAAGCTTGCCATACGTCCGGTCTGTCCATCACGGCGATAGGAAAAGAAGCGTTGTTGATCACTTACTGTACAAAAATCACCGCCATAGATATGGTGTATGCCCAGAGCATTGAGCCTTATTCTTGCGATGTGATATATATCGGCTAAATATTTGTCCTCTGTGAGAACAGTAAAAGCACTGGAAAATTCTCTGGATTTACTGATAAAGGCGTCACGTACTTCTGCTCCTACTTCAAAGCATTGTGGGCCAATGGCAGGACCTAGCCAGGCAAGTATCTCCTTGTCAGGCATGTTAAGCACCGTGTTTTCAATAATGCCATTTAATAAACCTCGCCAGCCTGCATGTATCGCTGCGACTGTTGATCCTTGCTGAGCACACAGTAACACTGGAAGGCAGTCGGCCGTTAATACGCTACAGACTATATTCGTTTTTGCGCTGTAACTGGCATCGGCTTCCGGACAACCCTTCACTTGGTCGGCGCAGACTGCCAGCGTTCCATGTGTTTGCCGCAACCAGACTGGCTCCGCAGGTAATTTGAGCATTTTGCTGATATATAACCGGTTTGTCAGGACATGCTGCAATTTATCATTTACATGATCGGCCAGGTTTAAACTGCTAAATTCTGCCAGACTTATGCCCCCGCTTCTTAATGTAGTTGCGGCGTGTATATGTTTGGGGGCAGGCCAATCAGGTGTGATCCAATGCATCGTTTGCTCTGAGTGCGGCTAATAATGCTCGCATGTCCTCTGGGATTGCTTGCTGCCATTCAAGATACTCGCCCGTTCTTGGGTGAATTAAGCCGAGTTTTTCTGCGTGTAAGGCCTGGCGCTTAAATTGACGTAACACCTGCTCTAAGTCAGCGCCGCAGTCTTTAGGCATTTGAAAGCGTCCACTGTACATGGGATCGCCTACCAGAGGCATACGTATGTGTGCCATGTGGACACGAATCTGATGGGTACGCCCGGTTTCCAGTTTAACCTGTATCAAGGTGTTACGTAAAAACCGCTCAATAACGCGGTAATGTGTGATCGCAGGTTTGCCATTATCTCGGACAGCAAATTTTTTGCGTTCCGTTGGGTGTCGTCCAATGGGTTCGTCAAGTGTTCCACCTCCGGTCATTCGACCAATTGTAATTGCCAGATATTCACGATGAATGTCTCGTGCCTGCAATTGCTCAATCAGACTGTGGTGGGCGGCAAGTGTCTTGGCGACCATTAATAATCCGCTGGTATCTTTATCAATACGATGCACTATGCCGGAGCGGGGAATAGTGACTGCTTCAGGAAGATAAAAGAGTAAGGCATTTTGTAAAGTCCCCGTCCAGTTACCAGCACCAGGATGTACAACAAAGCCTGCAGGCTTATTAACAATTAAAATATCATCATCTTCATATATGATATCCAGTGGAATGTTTTCAGCTAAATACTCGGTAACTTCTTCTGCTTCGGCATCCAGAATAAGTGTTTCGCCACCTTCCAGACGATCTTTGGCTTTTAATTGTTGTGCATTGACAGTAACACGCCCTGCTTTAACCCATGTTTGCAGTTTATTTCTTGAATAATCAGGAAAAATATCCACTAAAACCTGATCTAATCGTTTACCTGCTGATTCAAAGGGGACTTCAGCTGTTAATATCGCCATATAAAATGTATTCCGGAAAGAGTGTTGCTGTAAGCTAAAAAGTGTATTTATCTTTATCCAGTGTATTTATATACACCAAATTCTTTTACAATAAAGCAAAGTAATAAAAAATTGTCGTCAATCAATCTTACAACGTGTCGCTGTATCTATGCCATCATTTTTCTATAAATTAGCTTTTATCTTGTGTTTGCCGCTATTTTTACAGGCCTGTAATTCTTTTCCCTCTTTGCCTTCCTTTTCTAATGAAAAAGAAGATGATTATGCAGGCTGGACGGTAGAGCAATTTATTAGTGCCAGTAAAGAAGAGCTAGCCGATGAAAATTATAAAAAAGCAATTAAAATACTTGAGCAACTCGACTCACGTTACCCTTTTGGAGCACACACACCACAAGCTCAGCTCGATCTGACCTATGCCTATTATAAAAATGGTGATTCCGAAGCCGCTATTGCCTCCGCAGACCGTTTTATAAAAACACATCCACGACATCAAAATGTTGATTATGCCTATTACTTAAAGGCGCTGGTTAATTTTAATCGTCAATTGGGTTTTTTAGAGCGGTATACGCCTTCTGATGCGACTCAACGAGATACGCTATTTACTGAAACAGCCTATCTTAGCTTTGAAGAGTTACTACGCCGCTTTCCTGACAGTCAGTATGTCGCAGACGCTGAGCAACGTATGGTGTTTTTAAGAAATGCAATGGCACGGCATGAATTGCATATTGCTCGCTTTTATATGGATAGAGAAGCCTTTGTTGCTGCAGCTAACCGTAGCAACTATATTATTCAGAATTACCCAAACACGCCTGCTGTGCCTTACGCACTGAAAATTCAGATAAAAGCTTATGAAATATTAGGCTTGCAAGAATTAGCTGATGATAGCAGCAGAATCTATCAGTACAATTACCCTGATGGCCCCCAATTCCCCGAAGCTGATCCTAGCGATGTTGTGGTTGTGCCCTTTATTTGGGATATGCTCGGTTTCGATGATTAATTTTATTTAAAATACGTCCTATGTATTTCCGTCAAATTTTTTTAGTTGCCTGTCTAAGCGCAATAATCGCCAGTATAGGTTTTAGCCTGTATCAATTTTATTTTATCAATCCACTGATTTTTGCTGCTGAGCTGTATGAGACAGCAGAACCACTTGACTTGCATGGAACCGGACATCTTCAGGAATGGGCACCCGATGAAGGTATTGAACGCAGTTTTTACACTTTATTAGCGAATTTTCTGATGAGTCTGGGGTATAGTTTACTGCTCGCTGCCATGATGGTTTTTAGCAGCACTAGTTCGCTGCTTAAAGGCATGGCGTGGGGAGTCGCGGCTTATTTATCCCTGTTTGTTGCACCCAGCATAGGGCTGCCACCTGAAATTCCAGGCATGGAAGCCGCCGACTTAAATGCGCGTCAAAACTGGTGGTTTCTCTCGGTAATCGCCACCGCGATAGGTTTAGCTATCCTTGCTTTTAGCCGGCTTTACTACAAAGGTGCTGGAGTGATCTTGATTATGCTGCCACATATTATAGGTGCCCCGGTTGCTGTAATGCATGGCTTTAGTCATCCTGACCCTTTAGCAATTGCCGAACTCACCGTGCTTTGGCAACAGTTTGTCTTGCATACCAGTATCGCAAATGCGTTGTTATGGCTTATAATTGGTGGCGCAAGTGGCTATCTATGCCACAAAATGATTGATGATGATGCGTCATTACAACCCAACTTTCATTGACTTAGGCTTACTATGAACTCTAATAACCTTGATACTTTCGAAAGCATATCGCTCGGTTCAACAAAAAATTTGCAGTTATTGGCTGCTACTGCATTAGGTGTTGTCATATTATTTATGGTGGGTTTTGCACCTATGAATATTGCCCATAATGCTGCACATGATACGCGCCACAGTGTCGCGTTCCCTTGTCATTAAATTTAAAATAGTCGATGGGCAATGTGCCCACCGACCGTTGGCAGCGGCTTACTTTGCCTGCTTTAATCATACAAAGTAGGTATCGGCTGGCGTTTGTGCTGAGTCTGCAAGAAGGTGCTAATGATTAACTGGCAAATGTCTTCAGGCACTGCTTTCCCTTCAAGAAAATCATCTAGCTGCTCGTAGCTAATGCCCAAAGCATGCTCATCGGTTTTACCTGGATTCAGATCTTCCAGGTCTGCTGTCGGTGCTTTTTTAATTAATAAAGAAGGAACGCCTAAGTTTTTTGCTAGCTGTCTAACTTGACGTTTATTTAAACCAAAGAGCGGTGCAAGATCGCAAGCACCATCGCCCCACTTGGTAAAAAAGCCGGTAATATTTTCTGCAGAGTGGTCTGTGCCGATAACGAGCGCGCCTAGTAGTCCTGCTATTTGATATTGAGTAATCATTCGTGCTCGCGCCTTGACGTTGCCTTTGCTAAAGTCAAGCGCTTCGCTAGAGTTGGGTAACAAATTCAGTTGCTGTAGCGAGTCACATACTTCTTTATGCAAAGCGTCTACGCCGGCCTGGATATTAACTGTAATGCTTTTGCCAGGCTGAATAAACTGAATGGCTAACTGTGCATCGCTCTCATCGTCTTGGTTTGCATACGGAAGACGCACTGCAATAAACTGGTAAGTTTGAGTGTTTTGCTGTTTATTTAACTGCTCAACGGCTAATTGGGCCAGGCGACCACAGGTCACCGAATCTATGCCCCCACTTATGCCTAAAACCAGCGTATTTAACTGGGTTTTTTTGAGCTGACTTTTGATAAAGTCAATACGCCGTTGAATTTCAAATGCTGGATCGATAATCGGGAGTACTCGCATTGCTTCAATAATGGATTGTTGGTTCATGATGTTCCTGTGAGAGATAAATGCTATAAGACGGTAATTTTAAGGCTATTGTAAAATCAGACCGGGTGAGCCGAATAGGCTTACAGGGGAAATTTACCCTTTTGTTTGATTTATAGCACTAATTGTATCTAAGATTCTAATTATAAATGATAAAATAGCCCTCGAATGTAGGCGTTGTGTAAAATTTCAGTAGTGAAATATCAAGTATGAGTAAAAAAAATAAAATCCTGGTCGAAGTTCAACCGCGTTATCTGGCAGAGCAATCCAGGCCAAAAGAGCACAAGTATGCTTTTTCTTACACCATAAAAATAACTAACATAGGTCAGATACCTGCAAAACTAATAAGTCGACATTGGTTAATTACCGATGCCAATGGCAAAGTAGAAGAGGTCCGTGGCGAGGGAGTGATAGGTAAAAATCCTTATCTAAAGCCTGGCGAAGCATTTACTTATACCAGTGGTGCTTTAATTGCCACTGCGGTGGGAGTAATGGAAGGTAAATATACGATGCTAGCCGATAGTGGTGAGAGTTTTGATACTGCTATTCCAAAATTTACCTTATCTATTCCACGCACCTTGCACTAACGGTTATGGCGATTTACGCAATTGGCGATATTCAAGGCTGTTATGATGATTTGCAGCGCCTTTTGACTGAGATTGATTTTAATCCACAGAATGATCAGCTTTGGTTTGTTGGCGATTTAGTGAATCGAGGGCCGCATTCATTAGAAACGCTACGCTTTATAAAATCACTGGGTGATGCTGCGATTGCGGTTTTGGGTAATCATGATTTACATTTGTTGGCCGTTGCCCATAAGCACGTGCCGTTACGCGAAAAGGACACTCTCCGTCCGATTTTGCAAGCCAAGGATAGCGATGAGTTATTGTATTGGCTAAGGCACAGACCCTTATTGCATTACAATGATGATTTTTGCATGATGCATGCGGGTCTGCCACCGCAATGGGATTTTGCCATGGCGAAAAAAATGGCCGCTAAGGTAGAGAGTGAATTGCGTGGTAATCAATATATAAAATTTTTGAAAGGTATGTATGGTAATTTGCCTGACCGTTGGAGCAATAAATTAAAAGCGCAGGAACAACTACGCTTTACCGTTAATTGTCTTACGCGTATGCGCTTTTGCGATGCTAGTGGACGTTTGGATTTTAAATACAGTGGCAAACCAGGTAGTCAGCCAAAACATTTGATACCCTGGTTTGATTTACCGAATAGAAGAAATTCACATTTGAAAATTATTTTTGGTCATTGGTCTGCATTGGGCTATCACCAGTCTAATAACTGTTATGCTATCGATACGGGGTGTTTATGGGGCGGCCAGCTTACTGCCTTAAACCTGGATATACATATGCAAAAAACCAGCATTGATTGCGAAGGCTATCGAGTACCGAGTAAATAGCAACAAATTGAGTAAACTATGCTTATTTCTTGCGCATTACATGACTATATTGAAATTGCCTGCCTGTACCGCTATCAACTAAAACTACGCTTAAAAGACAATCACATCATAACAGGCAAGGCAATAAACATCATTAGCGTTGAGCAACGTGAGTATTTGCTGCTTGATAATGACATACGTCAGAAGGTAGAACTGATTAACATTAATAAACTTGAGGTATTGACACCCCACGCAAAATTCAACAAAGTAAATTTTTAAGCTATTTTAAGCAGTTTCAAGCTGAGCATCTGCTGTGCTTTGCTGGTAGAATGCGCAACCGTTTAAAAATTAATTATTACAATTTATATCAAGGTCTTATTAGCTAAAATTAAAGAATAGAGGGAAAAAATGTTTTGTTACCATTGCCAGGAAGCTAAAAAAAATATTGCCTGTGATACTGCAGGCATTTGTGGAAAAAAAGCGGATGTTTCTAGCTTACATGATTTACTAACCTATGTCTTAAAGGGCCTGTCTTATTACGCAGTCAAAGCTGCAGAGTCAGGTATTTACGATGCTAATATCAACAAATTTACTGCACGCGCATGGTACTCAATGGTGACTAATGTCAACTTTGATCCGCATGTTTTTGTGCAGTTAATTTGCGAAACGGTGCAGCGGCGCGAATATTTAAAACGCCTTATGCTAGCAAAGCTCGGAGAGCTTAACGAGAGCATTCCAGAGGAAGCTCAGTGGCAGTATGACAGCATGGATCAGACTGAATTGATTAAAATCGGCGAAACAAAAGGCGTTATGCGCATGGGTGAACTGTCTGCTGAGCAGGCCGATTTACATGCGGCCAAGGAAATGCTGATATATGCGACCAAAGGCTTCGGCGCATTACTAGAGCATCTTCAGGTTTTAGATGCTGTCCCAGTTGAGCACTATGCTTTTATGCATACCGTTGTTGCATATAGCTTAAGCACCGATGTGAGTTTAGATGATTTATTAGCCATGAACTTCAAGTGCGGTGAGCACGGATTTGAGTTAATGGGCTTATTGGTGGCGCTAAATAGTAAAAAATTTGGTGAGCCTGAACCCACCTCAGTGCATATAGATACTTGGGATAAACCCGGAATACTGGTCACAGGGCATGATTTTCAAGACCTGCAGGATTTATTAGAACAAACGGCAGGAACCGGCGTTGATATATACACGCATGGTGAAATGCTGGCTGCACATAGTTATCCTGCTTTTAAGAAATATTTTAATTTAGTGGCAAACTATGGCGGTGCCTGGCAGGACCAGAAAACTGAATTTGGTAAATTTAACGGGCCTGTTTTAGTGACCAGTAATAGTTTTCAGCAACCTAAAAAAGGTTATACCGATAAAGCCTATACTTCAGGCATGGTTGGCTGGCCTGATATTACGCATATTGAGCATCGGCGTCGGCATGAACAGAAAAATTTCGCGCCAATTATTACCCAGGCCATGCAGTGTGATGCCCCTACGCCACTTGCGGAAGGGAGTATTCTTACTGGATATGGGCGCAAGGCTTTGCTGGCATTAACAGACAAAATTGCAACATCTCTTGAGGCAGGCGATATTAAACGCATTATTGTTTTAGTCGGGGTGGATGGTCGGCATAAAGAGCGCCGCTATTACACGGAATTAGTGGAAGCATTACCTCAAGATACCCTTATTCTAACGGCAGGTGATACCAAGTATCGCTTTCATACCCTGGATTTAGGCGAGATAAACGGTATCCCACGCCTTTTAGATGCCGGGCAGGTACAGGATGTTTATGTGCTAATGTCTTTTTTAACGCATTTGCAAAAAACCATGCAATTAGCGCATGTGTCTGAGTTGCCTGTTGCTTTTAATATCGCCTGGTTTGAACAACAAACGATACTGATAATGCTTGCTTTATTTTCTATGGGAATTAAAAATATTCGCATAGGCCCGACCTTGCCGCCCTTTTTTAGTGCCGGCATTTTGCAAAAACTCACACAAGATTTAGGCGTTAGCGGCATTGATACCGCAGAAAAAGATATTGCCTCAATGATGGGTGATAAAGCAGATGAGCCAGTTGCACAAGAGTCGTTTGATAGCGCACAAATAGGACTGAAATAGAATGATGGAGCTTATTATTGAGCGCTTGCTGTATGCAAGTCGCTGGTTATTAGCGCCTATTTATCTGGGTATGAGTATTGCATTAATGGCGTTGGCAGTGAAATTTTTTCAAGAGCTATACCACTTTATTCCGTATATACTAGAAATTGATGAGTCACAGTTAATCTTAAAATTACTGACTTTTATTGATATCACATTAGTCGGTAGTTTAACGGTTATCGTGATGTTTAGCGGTTATGATAATTTTGTATCGCGTCTGGATATAGCCGAGGGAACTGAAAAATTAAACTGGCTGGGAACACATGACTATGGCTCTCTGAAGATGAAAGTTGCGTCTTCAATTGTTGCCATTTCATCGATACATTTACTAAAAGTCTTTATGAATGTAGAGCAGTTAGCCAATGATAAATTACTCTGGTATGTGCTTATCCATATTACCTTTGTCGTATCCGCTTTTTTAATGGGCTATCTGGAAAAACATATCGGTCATGGCTAGGCATATTTTATTAGGCACGGCCGCCTGTCATTTATGCGAACAGGCAGAAGATTTATTAAAACAAATACCTATTGTGTATGAAAAAATTGATATTGCAGAGCAAGAACAATGGCAAGCCGAGTATGCGATAAAAATCCCGGTATTACTCAGCAGCGAATGCCAACAGGCGCTATGCTGGCCTTTTACTTTAGAAGATATTCAGGCCTTCACGCAAATGAGCGACAATTGATAGCAGAACACACTTTTAGCGTGCTCTGTATAAACTTAAGCGTAAACAAAAATGAACTCAACCTACAGAATAGAAAAAGATAGCATGGGTGAATTGCAAGTACCCGTTGCGGCTTTATATGGAGCGCAAACTCAGCGTGCGATCAATAACTTTCCTATTAGCGGCTTGACTATGCCTGCGGCCTTTATTAAAACAGTCGCACTCATCAAGCAAACGGCTGCTAAAGTTAATATAGAACTAGGGGTATTGGATAATACCAGAGGCGAAGCCATTATTCAGGCAGCTGAAGAGATTATCCAGGGACAGCATGTTGAACAATTCCCGGTCGATATTTTTCAGACGGGATCAGGGACTAGCACGAATATGAATGTCAATGAGGTATTAGCGCATCTCGCCAGCGAAATAAGTGCTGAGCCGGTAGGCGCTAATGATCATGTCAATATGGGACAAAGCAGTAACGATGTGATCCCCACGGCGATACATGTCAGTGCTGCGATAGAATGCCAGCGCCAGCTATTGCCTGCTTTAGAGCATTTGGCAAAAACCATTGAGACTAAAGCGCTGGCTTGTCGAGATTATACTAAAACCGGGCGCACCCATTTGATGGACGCTATGCCTATGACGCTACAACAGGAACTTGGCGCATGGGCTTTACAAATTCGCAATGGCATTGCCCGCGTGAACAGTGCTATGCCCAGAGTACAAAAACTGGCGCAAGGCGGTACTGCGGTTGGTACAGGTATTAATGCGCATCCAGAGTTTGCCTTAAAATTTGCAAAGACGATGAGTGTCACAACAGGTATTGCCTTTACCCCGAATGATTCTTTTTTTGAAAGTTTAAGTTGCCAGGATGCCATTGTGGAACTTTCAGGGCAGTTAAAAACCATTGCGGTCAGCTTAATGAAAATCGCTAATGATTTGCGCTGGATGAATAGCGGTCCTCTGGCAGGCTTAGGTGAAATTGAGTTAACCGCATTACAACCAGGCAGTAGTATTATGCCTGGCAAAGTCAATCCAGTGATTCCGGAAGCGACAGCAATGGTTGCTGCACAAGTGATAGGGAATGACGCAACCATCACGATCGCTGGGCAATCCGGTTCATTTCAGTTGAATGTTATGTTACCGCTGATTGCTTATAATATTTTACAAAGTATCGATATTGTTAGTCAGGTCAGTGTTGCTCTGGCAGATAAGGCTATCGCTGATTTCACGGTACGTGACGATAAGTTGCAAGATGCACTGGCCAGAAACCCCATTTTAGTGACCGCATTAAACCCGATTATCGGCTATGCTAAAGCCGCCGAAATTGCAAAATCAGCCTATAAACAGGGGCGACCCATTATCGATGTCGCGCAAGAAATGACCGATATTTCACGCACCGAACTAGAGAAAGTTCTGGAGCCAAGACATCTGGCTGCAGGCGGCAATATCTAAATTTTAATGTCTGCAGACTGGGTTTAATCTCACTCTGTGTAAACATGGTAGAGCGACTGTGACAAATTTCAAACCAAAGCTGATAGTTTTTGATCTGGATGGTACCTTAGTGGACTCTTCTCCGGATATAGCCAGCGCTGTTAATCAGATGCTGGCCGAGTTAAATCTGGCAAACTATGCTGAGCAGCAGATAAGAAACTGGATGGGATGCGGTGCAACGATGTTACTAAAACGAGCACTGACTGGTGAACTTGAGCCAGCAACAGAGCCCGATAATCTGCAACAGGCCATGCAGATATTTAGCAAATACTACGGTGCGAATGTGTGTAATGCTAGCCAATTATATCCAGGGGTGACACAAGGATTACAGCGATTTAAAGCAGTAGGCATGCATTTAGCCTGTGTTACTAATAAGCCGGCTCAGTTTACGCAACCCTTATTAGCACAGATGGGTATTGCAGATTATTTTCAGTTTATTGCCTCAGGGGATACTTTTCAACGCATGAAACCTGATCCTTTGCCGTTATTAGAAGCTGCGAAAGCGGTTGATGTCGCAAGCGATGATGCATTAATGGTGGGTGATTCTGTGAGTGATATACAGGCAGGTAGAAATGCGGGTTTTAAGACTGCATTAGTACCTTATGGTTATATAGGGCGCTATCGTCATGCTGAGCTAGGTGCCGATTACCAAATCGAGAGTATCCAGCATTTGGCTGAATTGTTATGCTAGTCAGCAAATATTAACGCAGGTGCTGAAAATTGTCATAGTAAGACATGGTAAACCGGATGTCCCGGAGTTTGGGAAAATAAGCGCTGATGAATTTGGCCTCTGGATTACAGCCTACAACCAGGCGAGACTGGATAGCAAGTTTAGCCCCCCCAAAAAGGTGATTGAGATAGCAAATCAATGTAATGTCGTGATCTGCAGTGATTTACCGCGCTCGATTGAATCAGCTCATTTACTCGGTGTAAAAGATATTGATTACATACAGGCGTTATTTAGAGAGGTTGAACTGCCTTATATTCGCTTGTTATCACCGCCATTATCGCCTGCTGTCTGGGCGGTGTTCTTTAGAGTGCTATGGTTTATGGGCTATGCGGGCACATGTGAACCGTTGTCTACTGCACGGCAAAGAGCAAGCATTGCTGCAAATAGCCTACATGATAAAGCAAAGAGTGCTAAGAGCGTTTTGTTTGTCGGGCACAGCATATTGAATAGTTTTATTGCCAAGGAATTACTCGCAAAAGGATGGCAAGGCTCAGCAAGTATGTTAAGTAAACATTGGGAGGTGAGTGTATTCGTGCATAAGTCATTATGACTTACCCAAGGTATCAATATATGCAATAACATTATTAAATACAGCGTCATTCGTTTAAAATACTGCCAATATTCATTTTTGACACTGTTGCCAATTTTCACTCAGATATAGCTTTTTTTGCAAAAGGCCGCCGCGTCGCAATACTAAAAAACTCCTCATGACACCAGAACAATTCAAGCAATATGCCAAGCAAGGTTATAACCGTATTCCTATCGTACGTGAAGTGCTGGCAGATTTAGACACTCCGCTCAGCGCTTATCTTAAATTAGCGGACGGTCCTTATTCTTATCTTTTTGAATCTGTTCATGGTGGTGAGCAATGGGGGCGTTATTCAATTATTGGTTTGCCATGCAAGACTCTGATTAAAATATATGCTAATGAGATTCGCATTGAAGTGTCAGGGGCCGTTGTTGAGACCCTTGAGCATGATAATCCTCTCATCTGGATAGATGAATTTAAACAGCGCTTTAAAGTGCCAGATATAGAGGATTTACCACGATTTAATGGTGGGTTGGTTGGATATTTTGGCTATGAGACAATTGCTTATATTGAGCCGCGCTTAAAATCGACAGGTAAAGACGACCCCATTGGAACTCCTGATATTTTATTAATGGTTTCTGAAGATATTTTGGTTTTTGATAATTTATCCGGAAAGATGCTGATTTTAACGCATGCGGATCCTGCGCAAAAGGATGCTTATGCTAAAGCGCAAGCGCGACTGGATGAATTGGTTGTAAAATTACATGAATTAAAAGCGCATAGCAACAAACAGCATATTACCAGGCAGGTTGATGAGGCTGATTTTGTTTCCGGTTTTACCCAGCAGGGTTTTGAAGAAGCTGTGCTAAAGGCCAAGGAATATATTGTGGCAGGCGATATTATGCAGGTTGTCTTATCCCAACGCTTATCTATTCCTTTTGCCGCGGATCCTCTGGATTTATATCGTGCCTTACGTTGTTTAAATCCCTCGCCCTATATGTACTATCTAAATCTTGAGGATTTTCATATCGTTGGTTCTTCACCTGAAATTCTGGTGCGCCTGGAGGAGAATACCGTAACCGTCAGACCCATTGCGGGTACTCGGCCACGAGGTAAAACGCCAGCTGAAGATAGTGCGCTGGAAAAAGAGCTATTGGCTGATCCTAAGGAATTAGCAGAACATTTAATGTTAATTGATCTGGGCCGAAACGATGCAGGGCGAGTGGCACAAATTGGCACGGTAGAGTTAACTGATAAAATGATTATTGAGCGCTATTCGCATGTGATGCATATCGTCTCAAATGTCACAGGAAAGCTACAAGCAGGTAAGGATGCCTTTGATGTGCTGGCGGCCACCTTTCCTGCTGGCACAGTGAGCGGTGCACCCAAAATCCGCGCGATGGAAATTATTGAAGAACTAGAACCCGTTAAACGTGGCGTTTACTCCGGAGCAGTCGGTTATATTTCCTGGTCGGGCAACCTGGATACCGCCATTGCAATTCGTACTGCAGTGATTAAAGATAAAACCTTACATATACAAGCAGGTGCCGGGATTGTTTATGATTCTGTCCCTAGAAATGAATGGGATGAAACCATGAACAAAGGCAGAGCGATTTTCCGTGCCGTGACAATGGCAGAAGCTGGATTAAATGGTAGATGCTCATGAGTCAGAATAAGGTGGTGATGGTCGATAATTATGACTCCTTTACCTATAACTTAGTGCAATATTTTGGGGAATTGGGTGCTAACGTTATTGTGGTACGCAATGATGAAGTCAGTATTAAAGAAATAGCAGCCCTGCAACCAGATAAAATTGTTATTTCTCCAGGTCCGTGTACGCCTAAGGAAGCGGGCATTTCAGTAGACACAATACTTAGTTTTGCGGGTAAATTACCTATACTGGGCGTTTGCCTGGGACATCAAAGTATTGGACATGCTTTTGGCGGACAGATTGTCCATGCCAAAAGTATTATGCACGGTAAAGTATCACCTGTTTATCATTTTAATACAGGTGTATTTAAAGGCTTAAATAACCCTTTTATAGCGACACGATATCATTCACTGGTCATTGACCAGAAAACCCTGCCCGATTGCCTGGAAGTAACCGCCTGGACTCAGGGTGAGCAAGGTAATATTGATGAAATTATGGGAGTGCGGCATAAACTGTTTGATATTGAAGGGGTGCAGTTTCATCCTGAATCAATTTTGACGGAGCATGGTCATGATATGTTGCGTAATTTTCTTGAAAAATAATAAAATCAAGTTTATAGATCTGTCATCGGGTATGGATGTGAATTACCTTGCATAAAATGCACTCTACTTTTTAAACAATGAATATACAAACAGCGTTACAAACCGTGCTGGATAAACAAGACCTGACGCGTCTGGAAATGCGTGAGGTGATGCGCAGTATTATGAGCGGCGAGGCTACTTCAGCTCAAATAGCCGGTTTTCTTATTGCATTGCGCTGCAAGGGTGAGTCAATTGAGGAAATTATTGCTGCTGCTGAGGTGATGCGCGAACTTGCAACTAAAGTTGAAATACAAGGCGAGCATCTAATCGATACCTGTGGCACCGGTGGTGATGGCGCGAATACATTTAATATTTCGACCACCTGTGCGTTTGTTGTCGCGGCAGCCGGAGGAAAGGTAGCGAAGCATGGCAACCGGTCGGTTTCCAGTCGCTCTGGCAGTGCTGATGTACTTGAAGCGGCGGGTGTTAATCTAAATTTATCTGCTACTCAGGTAGAGCAATGTGTTAATTCAATCGGCGTCGGCTTTTTATTTGCTCAAAAACATCATGGTGCAATGCAGCATGTTGCCGCGTCGCGTAAAGAAATGGGCGTTCGTACACTGTTTAATTTACTGGGCCCCCTGGCCAATCCAGCAGCAGCGCCAAATCAATTAATCGGTGTGTTTGCCAGGCAATGGCTGGAGCCTTTAGCTCAAGTGCTTAAAGCCCTGGGTAGTGAGCATGTTTTAGTGGTTAATGCACATGATGGCCTGGATGAAATCAGTATTGCCAGTGACACGTCGGTAGCAGAGTTAAAAAATGGTGACATCATTACCTATACTGTTTGTCCTGAACAATTTGGTTTGCAACGCGCTGATTTAAAAGACTTAGCTGTAAAAGATGTACAGCACAGCCTGCACGTATTGCGCTCAGTATTAGATAATCAGCATGGGCCAGCGAGAGATATTGTGCTATTAAATGCTGGTGCTGCAATTTATGCCGCGAATCTGGTTGATTCATTAGCCGCAGGTGTTTGTAAAGCAGACGCCGTGCTTGCGTCAGGTGCCGCGAAAGAAAAATTACATGCTTTAGTGAATTTTACAGCACCCTGATTTTTCATTATATCCAGGCTTAGGCAGGCGTCAGAATTTATAACACCAAACCGTATACCCTTTCTAATAATAGGATGTCCGTCCTTTTTCTATTACAAAACACCCCTATGAGCGATACACCTGATATTTTAAAAAAAATTCTTGCCACAAAAATGGAAGAAGTTACTAAACGCAAGTCGCGCATTTCGATAGCGAATTTAAGCGATTTAATTAATGATGCTGAAGCACCGCGTGGTTTTGCGCGTGCACTGCAAGATAAAGCCTTAAGTAAGAGGCCAGCGATTATTGCTGAAGTGAAAAAGGCTTCACCCAGTAAAGGGGTGATCAGAGAACATTTTAATCCGGTAGAAATTGCTCAAGACTATGCAATGAGTGGCGCAACCTGCCTTTCTGTTTTGACCGATAAAGATTATTTTCAAGGCAGTGAGGTTAATTTGCAAATGGCAAGGCAGGCCTGTCCCTTACCGGTATTACGTAAGGATTTTATGATTGATCCTTATCAAATACATGAGTCACGAGCCCTAGGTGCTGACTGCATTTTGTTGATAGTTGCTGCTTTATCGGATGCACAAATGCATGAATTGGCTGATGCAAGCAAGCAACTGGGTATGGATATTTTAGTGGAAGTGCATGATAAAGCCGAAATGGAGCGCGCCTTAACGCTGGACACGCCTTTAATGGGGATTAATAACCGTGATTTACGTAGTTTTGAAACGTCGCTGCAGACGACACTGGACTTAAAAGCAATGGTGCCGAATGAGCGTTTAGTCATTACTGAAAGTGGTATTCATAGCCCTGAAGATGTCAAACTCATGATGGATCATGGTGTTTATACTTTTCTGGTAGGAGAGGCATTCATGCGTGCGACGCATCCCGGCTCAAAGATGCGCGAGTTGTTTATGCTGTAAGGTCTCTAGCAACTAAACTTTGCTTTGATCGGGTGCTTTATTTGATCTTTAAATGTAGTGGAAGTTACGCATTGGCAGGATATGTAAAACTATAATACTAAAAAACTCCAGCCCCACTTAAAGTCCAAACCCTGATAAGATAAATTACCCGCCCATCAACTGCGCGTTGTACTTTGCCGATTTATATAGGTTTTTTATTAAGTGAATCGAAACAGAGCAGTTGCTGCCGACTAGGAGAAGTTATGTCAATTTCACATGATAGCGTCAACCGGTTTCTGAATCGAGAATCGTATACCGGTCAAGATTTATGTAACAAGGCTAGTCCCACTTTGAATTTAAAGGGCAGTACCTTAAGGAGCGAAAATTTAATAACATCCGAAATCAGACATGATGATGAGTATTATTCAAAATGCAAAGCCGTATTCCTGGCTAGTTGCCTCCTCTGCTGGATAACGTTCACTACCCACTTTAGAATTAATCCCCCTAACCCCACCTTGAAAAAGAGGTGGTGAACGGTTACAGCTAATCTAGTCTACAAAATTTTTTTTCTTGGTTTTGGGTATTATTGAACCTTAACTCCTAAGTCGTGCTGCATGAATATCGGGGAGAGATTCCTTTATCAGAGTATGTAAGGTTTTAATGATCAACATAAGGCTCACCTATTGGCTTATCTTCTGGAAAGGCATTTGATTTTAACGTCACTTTGGTATTAATCAAATAAAAATACCAATTACCCTGTTGTTTTATATAAATATTTTATAATAATATTTTTTGTAAATACCTCAGACTCTGTATAGAAGTTAGGATTTTATTATACCGCTACAGGGAACACCATTGGAGCCCGGTAAATTTACTCAACATACTCCACGTTGGGTTAAACTCGAAACAAAATGATCAAGCTCTCGTCTCGACCGGTACAAGTTAGACATACCAGGAGTTGTAACAGGACACCAGCCGTTTAGCAGCTAATCTACTTGGCTTTGGATTGCACAAGGGTGATCGTGTTGCCTCTTTGCTTCCTCAATCGTAATGCAATATTCATGCACTATATCGCCTGCCTATGAAGACGATTATAGGCCGAACTTCGAGTCTTTAGTCAAACAAAAAACAGGGGTTTCTGATCTACCGAATCCGGCACCTAATGATCCCAGTTTTATCTTCTTTACTTCAGGCAGCACAGGTAAACCTAAAGGCATTACTCACACCTACGAAACCAGGGGGTGGTTAATTGCCAGTGCTATCAAAGCCTATGAAATAACATCTGATGATATAATTTTATCAGGTTGATCAATTTCTCATATTAGTGTTTTCGGGATGGCGCTTTTGGCCCTGGCCGCTTGGATCCAAGATCATTACGGCCCCCACCTTTGATGCCGATGAAATCGTACCTTTATTTATTGAAGATCAACCGACTTTGCTGTGGATGCTTCCAGCAACATTAATTACCTTAGCGCATGACCAGAGAATAACCCGAGATTTTTTTGGATCTTTACGTCTTTGTACAGCAGGAGGTGATAAAATACACGCTGAACTTGAATAAGGCATCACCAAACTGATCGGGCTCATGATTGATGAATGCTGGGGTATGAGCGAGATCGGCTTTAACACTGTGAGTCCACCATCGGGCTTAAATAAGCCCGGCTCATTAGGCAAGGCGTATACTTAACCCAGGTTTCAGCCTTTCTATTCGTGATGAGGATGGCACCGAACTGCAAACCAACGAAAAGGGACGCCTTTGGATCAAATCGCGTTCTAATATGGTCGGTTATTGGGATAACCCGGCAGCTACTGCAGAAACAATCCGGGACAACTGGCTTGATACCGGCGGTGTTATGAGAGTTGATTAGGACGGCTATCTGTGGTTCTGTGGTCGAAAAAAGCAGATAATCATCCATTATGGATCAAACATCTGCCCTCAGGAGGTCGAAGAAGCATTACTTGCAACACCCTGCAGTGGACAATGCCGCTGTGGTGGGAACTCATAACCTTGTCCACGGAGAGAATGTACGAGCCTATATTACTTTTCTTGAGGACTTTGAACGACCAAGCACGCAGAAACTGATCTAATTTTCCAGAGAACAAATCGGTTATAAGGCACCGGAAGAGATTGTTGTATTAGACTTCATGCTGATAAATTCGGTGGGGAAAATCGATCACGTTCGCTTAAAAGAGATTACTAAGTCCCGTATTGTTAGCGAATAACTGCTCAATAGGATAGACAAATTTAAGTATGATCCAGCTGAAATCGAGATTAGGATATCTGTTTAGTTATACTAACTTTAGCATAAGTTTTCGTATGTCATTTTGTTGTTATACTTCACATGACCATGAAATGGTTTAATAAAACAGGACACTTATGTTTCTTCGTCGCAACGAAATACAAATTGATATTCAATAATCATGAACACCGGAACAAATAAAATAAGTAATAAAGCACTTAGAATAATCATCCTTGGCGGAGGTTATGCAGGATTATCAGCCCTAATCACTTTGAGAAAAAAAGTTCCTATGGCGGAAATTACTTTGATTGACCCGCGCCCCTGTCATTTAATCATCACTCGCTTGCATGAAAGCGCCCATCGACCGCTGGATAAGATACAAATTCCCTATAGCACATTAGCCGGGCGTTTCGATTTTATTCATAAACAGCAGGCCATTGAGTATGATGAAGCGATGCTAAAGCGCTGGGACTCTGAAAAAATTATCGATCTGGGTGAAGAGCGCTTGCCGTTTGACTATCTACTGATAGCGACCGGCGCATTATCCAGCAAATCAACCCATCAAGATGATGTTTATGACCTTGGTGCGCTCAGTGCCTATGGTTTTAATCATATTCTCGAGCAATTTATCGCCACAGTGGACGCAAATAATAAAACCATCAATATCGTGGGTGCGGGCCCCACAGGCATTCAGTTTGCTTTTGAAATAGCGCATGTCCTTCAGTGCTGCCATATGGATTACCAGCTTAATCTGATCGAAGGTAGTGATAAACTGCTGGGCAATTTTCCTGCAGCAATCGGCCGTTATGTTGAAAAACGCCTATTAGAAAAGCGTATTTCATTGCTCAAAAGTCAGTTTTATAGAGGCCATCAAAATCATGAAATCAGGCTTGAACATAGCCACAGCGGTGTTCAGTCAATCCAGGATACTGCCCTGACTCTATTGTTGCTGGGTAATAAGCCTGCACTTTTGCTGCATGCCAACAGTTCAGGTCAGGTCTTACTGAATGGTAAAACCTTGTTGCACATTTTTACTGCAGGCGATTGCTCGTATTATGACGACATGGGTTCAAACCTGTTGACTTCACAAGCAGCTTTACGCAAAGGCAAAGCCGCAGCCAAGAACATTCTGCACGAGGCAGGCGTGCTGTCTTTTTGCTTACCCTATATGCACCAGGAAATTGGCTATTTGCTCAGCTTAGGACCCGGTGATGCCGTCGGCTGGGTTGGTATAAAGCGCAATATTATCAGCGGCTTGCCAGCCTATATGGCCAAAGAAGTGATTGAGGCGCAGTATGATCTTTTATTGTCAGGCGTCGATACTTATATTCTCTAGGCATACATAATTTTCTTTTAGGTTTATTACGGTATGCTATTATAAACGTGAATAAAGCATCGGCTTTATTGATTTAAACTTTATTAAAGAGTGAGCAAAATATGTTTGGTTTAACGTCAAATCATGCCGCCACCGGAACAGCTAGTATTTTGATTGATACCCCGGTAGATCAGGTGTTTAGCTTTATTGCCGTCGATTTTTTTGAAAATTATCCAAGATGGTCGCCCGAAGTACAAGAATTAGAGCTGCTATCGAAACCGCCGTTACAGTTGAACAGCCTGGTTCGACAAGTGCGCATTGACAATGGACAGCGTAGTGAATCTACTTTTAAAGTTACGACTTATAAAGTTGATGAGGAATTAGTGTTTGAAGGTGTTTCCAATGCCTATCGCTGCAGTTATGACTTTGACACAGACAGTACTGCTGCAAGCACGCGGGTAACATTTACTTTTGAATTACTCAAACTTGAAATGTTTATGTTGCCCTTTGAAAAACTGATCAAGATTGCCGTTCAAGATGGCGCTAAACGGACCGTAAAAAATCTGAAAAATTTAATTGAATCCTGACCCAGAAAAAAGGGCCTAACTGGTTTGAAGAATATGATGACCCTGCCAATAAGCAAAAAAACAAAGTAACTGGAGCGCATTTATGATATTTCAAGTAGAAAAAGACACAGGTATTATCCCTCAGATTTTAACCCAGGTTCTGGATGGTTCCGTCAATGGTATTACTCTTTCCGATCCAGACAAGGAAGATAATCCGATTGTCTATGCTAACAAAGCCTTTGAAAAAATAACCGGCTATAGCAATGAAGAAACAATAGGGCTTAATTGCCGGTTTCTTCAGGGACAGGAAAGAGATCAGGAGGAGTTACAAAAAGTCCGTGATGCTGTCAAAAATAGTAAACCGGTTGAAGTAACACTGAAAAATTTTCGTAAAAATGGTGAGCTTTTTTATAACCGCCTGTCAATTACACCACTTTTTGATAACAACGGACAGCTGATTTACTTTTTGGGCGTTCAATACGACGTAACAGAACAAGTTCTGGCCCAGCAAGAAATTAAAAAGTTAAATGATACCCTCAATACACTTAAAACTTCATAATACCTCATGTCCAGTTTCAGTAAACATATAACTCAAAGTTCAGCTGTGCCTTGGAGCAGAGCGAGGAACGAGCGGCGCGGAAAGGCATCGGGTGAAACGCCTTGTTAGCAAAATATTTATTTTGTACAGCTTTATTAGACCACTACACGGTTGAAGCGCAATAGGTTAAGTTTCATTACTCATAATGACTGATGAACCGCCCTGTGCGGAGCCGCACGCAGGGCGGTGTGGGGAGGGCTGGAGGAAAACTAGCCCTTACCCGATTTAGGTGTTTTTTTATAAATGCTGGGTTTCGCTATCGCTCTACCCAGCCTACGAGCTGACCAGCTAAAAGCTATTTTCATAGAGCAGATTCAACAAAACACTGACTCTCATTACCGGGCTTGTCCAACAAACGGTTCAGATTGTGGCTCGCTGCGCGATCACAATCTATCCTTATTCGTTATGTGCTATCGTGATTCCTTAGAGAGATGACCAAGCACTATCCCATGCTAACCCAGTCCCAGGTGCATAATAAAAACTACTTTGGCTATTGCACCAGCCAGAAATATCACAGCGATAGAGATTATTATCAGAACCTTTGACAATCGTACCTTGCAAATATTGACCACGACCACTTGGATATGTAAATTCTACTTCTACTTCAGGAGCTGGTCCTTCAGTTACAAGCGCCCAGGCACTGCTCCATGCCAATCCAAGGCCTGGGGCATAGTAGGTTCTACTACCATTACACCAACCGGAAATGAGGCATCGATAGGTATTTCCATCTTGGCCTCGAATTAAGTCACCTGCAAGATAACTCCCAATGTTGTCAGGATAAACAAAATCAGCAGGATCAGATACGTTAATCGTAAAGTTCTCTTGCACAATATGTTGATGATCTGCTGTTTTACCGATAATGATCAACTCATAAGAGCCAATTTGAGGATCTTGTATATCTATTTGAAGCTGAGTGCTACTCGAAAGAGGAGCCTCTTGATAGCCGACTCTAGCCCCCTGAAAAAATAGTTCTGCCGCTATACTCATTGCAGGGTCAGCCGTCACATCAAACACCAGCTGCATGGGCTCACCCGTGCTAAATGCAGTCTGTTGCAGACTAATATCCAGTGCAGCACCTACTTCAGCTAAGTCGACCTCAATTTCAGTTCGAGTAATAGCTGAAGACATATCTGTAAAAACATCATTTTTCCCAAATACTGGAACAATATTGCCTTGTGCATCTCTTATTCCTGCCTCCAATTCAGTATTTTGATTATTAATGAATTCTGCAAACAACTTAGGCCATGTATTCTTTTTTCCTTGATCATTGTTTGTAATGCTCACCTCAATAGCTTGATCTACAAGCTCTCCTTCAACAGTAAATAATCTAATGCGAACAATATCCCCTATTTTTAAATCAGAACTGGGGTTGATATCACCTATATCCTTTAACTCAGATACAGATGGAGGAGTACCATCATCAGGCATTTGTACATCAAGAACATTATAAAAGCTTGCACTTGTATCCCCTACATCCCAAACACCTAGAATAATTTGATAACCACTTCTTTCCGGTACATTACAAGTATGAGAAAAATCAGCGGGAGGACGTTGAAAGTTACCAGAAACGGAACAAAAAGGATTCAATTCAAAAGCATCTCGGGTAAGTGGCTGAGTTGTGTCCCAATTTTGTTTAGTAATAAAATAACGCCAGTCTCTCGTTACATGACTGGCTGTTAAGTGCCAATTGAAAATGTTATTTCCTGGCGACATTTCAACTTTATGCCAGCGCGAGGGGGTTTGTTCGTTAAGAGCGACCCATCTTGAACTGCCAGCTGCTGCAATTGTCCCGTCTGCTGGGCCTGATGAGGGGAATCGGTCGGGACCCTCAACACTTTGTGGCTCCCATATAACTGAACCACAGTTATGATTTATACCTTGAGCACATAATTTTGCACGCGAATTCAATATGAATCCATGAGAAAATACAGATGTGCTTAGAGATAAAGTCATTATGAATAATAAATATTTCATAGAATTAATCCTCTTTAGTTTTTTTAGTGGTGGAGTATTGAGATAAAAATGTTTCTCTCAATTGAGTGATTTTACTTTATCATCAGTTACCATTTTGTGAGGCATCTCACGCTGTGAAGCACATAACCCCCACAATGAGGGGCATGCCGTAGTAGTGTAAGGCTTGTGGCATCAGGCCACAAACGCAGGGCTGCGGAGGCATGTCCCTCTCGATTGTGATTGTTGGACGAAGCCGCTATCGCGGAGAAAAACAACCTCACCCTTAATACTTAAAGTGTAAGCTCATATTTCGTTACCCTCAAAAAAGAGTAACGTATGAATTTCCAATCACGCATGAGCTTACAAACCTAAAAATCAATGGCAAATCAATGGGGTCAGACTCTAATACCGCTACCAGTAAAACGATAAGGATTTGAAAAACAAAAGATTAGTCTGAATAATTAGTGTTAAGCTTTAACCTTGTATTGGATATAATTGAATTTACTACAATACAATCAATCCCAGGAAAAAGCTTAACATGGTAAACTATAATCGAATTAGTTTTCGGTTACAAATTCGATCATTTAAAAATACATTTTTTCAAGTCCCTGATTTACCTTTTAGAGATCTATTACCCGATCATTTAATTCAAGCCATTCATCGCTCTGGCAATTGTCGAGATACAGTTTTTACTCCTCTCATCACCCTGAGAGCTTTTATATTTCAAGTCTTGAGTTCAAGCGGTTCATGTAAAGAATCTGTTGCACATGTTTTACTCGAGAGAATTCAGGGTGGTTTTTCGGCTAATTCCGTCAATACCGGCCCATACTGTAAAGCACGCTCCCGCCTATCACTTGCTCATTTAATAGAAGCGGTGACCGCTTCGGGGCGACAGCTTCATCGCCAAGCTTCAAAACATTGGTTGTGGCGAGGTTATCGCGTTATGTTAGTGGATGGCACTACGATGCTGATGCCGGATACTGCAGATAATCAACAGACTTATCCGCAACAAAGCAACCAAAAGCCGAGACTGGGCTTTCCCATCATGCGGGTGGTGGGGTTGTTATCTCTGACCACCGGAAGTTGTGTAGATTATGCTTTGGGCTCCTATCAAGGCAAAGGCAGCGGCGAAACTTCTCTGTTTTCTCAATTAATTCAGTCCCTGAGCATATCAGATTTGCTGATTGCCGATCGTTATTACACCACCTACGCAATTATGGCCTTACTGAATAAGCAGGGAACCGCCTGGCTTTTTAGGCAAAGAGCTAATTCTAAAACGGATTTCCGGTGCGGAATACGGCTTGGAGCAAAGGATCATCTGATTCGCTATTCTAAGCCTAAGCGAAAGCCTGTTTGGATCGATGATGACGATTGGGAGGCGCTGCCGAATGAGTTGGTGATTCGTGAATTCTCTTTTAATGGCGTTATTTATGTCACTTCTCTGACTCAGGCAAAAGCATATCCTAAAAAGGCGCTCGCAGAATTATATCAACAGCGCTGGCAAGTTGAGCTCAATTTTAGAACCCTCAAAACTCAGATGGGTATGGAAATGTTGCGTTGCCAAACAGCTGACATGGTGAATAAAGAAGTCGCTGAACATTTACTGGCTTATAATTTAATTCGCGCGAACTTAGCTAGGGCCGCCAGCTTACATGATGAAAAACCCAGTCTCCTCAGCTTTATGTCAGCGGTACAGCTTATACGAAATACAGCAAACCTTTGTTTTTCCATGACTGGATCAAAGCTTGGGAACATTATTACTCCTTTGTTAAAAGCAATGACCGAAACAAAAGTCGGGCAGCGAGAAAGGCCGAATCAACCCAGAGCGATTAAACGAAGACCTAAGGCATATCCGTTATTAAAAAAGCCACGCCGTAAATATGCAACGGCATGATTTATATGCTATTACTCTGACAGGTAGCGGTATTAGAGTCTGACCCCATTGATTATTGACCCCATTGATTATTTAATTTAAGTGAGCCTAACCATTACTTATACCGCCCCCCTATGTCAACATACCTGTCGCCTGTAAAATTTTATTTTAGGAGACAGAAATGGCATCCTATACCCAAGGAATTAAAGTACAATCCGTAGCCCGACCGCACAAATCCCAACCACTGACAACCTGCTATTCAACGCTTCAAAGATGGATCCACTTCGACAAGAAGAATAAACTAGAAAACCCTGAATCAGTATGTCGAAAGAAAAAAGCCCCCAAAACTGGACTAAAACGCAACGCTTTGAAGCCATCATGGATTGTCACGGCCCTTAGCGCCTATTGCCGAGAAAATGGAATTTACCCGCACCACGCGAAGCGCGCATTCCTATCAGAAAATCAAACGACTGTCTCCAGGATGACAAAAAAGCTTAAACAAGAAAATAAGCGACTACAGAAAGAACTGAACCGTAGGACAAAGCACTCTCTGAAACTGCAGCGCTATACTGGTGCTATCAAAAAAGTGCCAAGCGATCTGGGGGGAAAAGGAGGTCGATTAATCGCCTTCCCAATCGCAAAGCAATACTGTGCACTCATTGATGAAGCAGTGCAAAATGGAGCAAGACAACAACTGGCTTGTGAGCTTGTTGGCATTGCATCCCGTACTTATCAACGATGGAACCAGGGTGAGGCTTTCTCACGAAGACCAACGAATTTATAATAATGCTCCTGCAGCACAACAAGTTATCAGAGGCTGTGGCAGTACTAGAGGTCATTAACCGACCTGAATAATAGCGCATTAACCCCTTATCAAATAGTGCCTACATTATTGGATATAGGGCAATATATTTTGCCTCAGAATCAACATTTTACCGGGTAATGAAAGAATATAATCAGCTTAAACACATGGGGAGGTAAAAGTAAACTGGCTGTACCAAGAAACCCCAGTCACTAAAAAAGCGACTAAAGCCAATGAAATCTATTCATGGGATATTACGTACTTGCTACTTCCGCCCGATAAAGGGACAGTAATATTATTTGTACATGGTCATGGGACATTTACAGCCGAAAAATAGTCGGCTGGCAGGTTCATGTGATTCAAGCCCTGCTGATTTGATAGAAGATATTGCCTATCGAGAAAAAATAGATAAAAACCAGCTGGTCATTCATTCCGACAATGGAAGCCCAGTGAAAGGAGCGACATTAAGAGCAAAAATGATTGATCTCGAAATCACGCCATCGTACAGCAGGCCTGTCATGTCAACGATAATCCTTATTCGGAGTCCTTTGTTTAAAACGGTCAAATACCATTACACCTATCCAGAAGACCCGTTTACAGATTGACAAGCGACGAAACTGGGTAGAAAAGCTAGTGCACAGGTATAACGATGAACATCCTAACACAGCGCAATTAAGTTTGTGACACCTAATCAGCGTCATGGTATTGCCTTGAGCAGCACAATACTGGAAAACAGAAAGAAGGTGATTGAGCAAGCCAGGAAGAAATCCATCCCGAGCGCTGGAATGGACGTAAAACAAGGAACTTAACGCGACCCATTGGCGATGTTTATCTCAACCCAGGCAAGGATAAAAATAACGCAACTGAAAATAAATTACCATTGAAAAATGCAGCTTAAGCTGACTATAAAGCAACAGGAATGAGTCGCCCACTCCTCAAAACAGCTCGCCCATCCCCTTGCATAAATACCTTGGGGCTTTGGGGCAAGGCACCATATACTTGCGTAGCAAGTTTTATATCAATGAAAAATGCGACAGGTTGGTTGACATCTTAGGCGCCGCTGAGTATCGGAGTCCATCCCACCTGCTGCAGAAGAGTTTGTAACGATGCGGACACTTGTTGAGTAAAAAAAGGATTAATAGAATTCAAAAAAACCAAAGAAAGTATAAGAGGTCATGGTAAAAAACCAGATCATCTGGAGGCACTGCGTTCAAGCAGTTAAAGCCGCCGGCAAATGTCGGTATGGTTGGTCATCAAACCCTGGCCGAATGACTTGAATTTAGGAGTTACGTGTTGGGCTTGTCGTTATAATGTAAGCCCAAATATAAAAACAATTACAGATCACATTTATCAAAGTCTAAATGGTTAAATAACCATTTTGCGAAATACTCATAAACACAATTTATGATGGAAAAAACAAAGAGACGTGCTATAAAGAGAAGCATACGCCAGCTTGGCTGATTTTTCCAGAAAATAATAAAAAGCATCTAACCCTTCGTTCACCGTGCCATTGTCATTGCTGATATGCAGAAAACTTTTAATCCTCTTCGAATGATACGCTAAGCGCTGTTAAGGGCATCAGACATTTCCTTAATATCAAACCTTCAGGTACTTCGCAAAACAACACTCAGAACACCTGAATCCAGTCTAATAAAATCAAAAGCTTACTGACTTTTCAAGATAATGAGGTGAGACTTAAATGCGTAGGTTGGTGCTGAGCTTGCGAAGCCCAACAGGGTATTTCGCCGAATTTGTTGGGCTTCGTGCCTCAGCGCCAACCTACATTAGACTTGCAGGGTATCAAGTCATTTTCCGTGAGATCAGGTTGTCTGATACTAAATCATTATCTTTATCGAGGCCTTGCAGGGCAGAAATCGCTTCGGATAATTGATCGCCGAGAATAAGGTAAAGAGAGGTCATTTAAGCCTTTATTTTTGGGCGAACACTCGACAGGCCACCATCCACTGCCAGTACTTGACCAGTTATCCAGTCATTAGCCGGATCAAGCAAAAACACTATTGCTCGTGCTACATCTTCGGGTTTGCCTAGCCTTCCTAAAGCATGCATGGCTTCAGAGAGTTTTCGAGAGATCTCATTACTGGTAAGAGACGCGGTAAGCGGCGTTTGAGTTAAACCAGGTGCGACTGCGTTAAATCGTATGTTGGATGATGCGTACGTTGCTGCTGCGGAGCGCGCAAGCCCGATGATGCCGGCTTTAGCAGCAGAGATAGCTTCATGGTTGGCAAATCCAGTCATGGCAGCTGCCGAAGAAACCAGTACGACTGCCCCCCCCTTGTTCATGTGTTTTCCGGCAGCCCGCACAGTAGCAAACGAGGTAGTAAGTGAAGCGTCGATCACGCTCTGATACTGTTCTTTACTGGTGAGGTGGGCTGGTTTTAAAAGTAATGAACCAGAGCAATTGACTACGCCATCCAGTTCTCCCGCCTGATGGAAGATTCTGTCTACCGCATCAAAATCAGTGGCATTCAGTGTAGCGTCGGGTGTAATTTTTGAATTATCACGAGCAGTTGTAAACACAGTATGCCCTGCTAATCGCAACAGATTAGTGGTCGCTTGTCCGATGCCGCTGCTTGCCGCGATGATTAAATAATGAGCCATTTTCTCTCCTTTTTTACAGGTATTTTATACATCAAAATGGAGTGCTCGTCCCCGTTTTTTAAGGTTATTTTTACTTTGATCAATAGGATGTTGTGCTATTTAAGCCAGCTATTAAGGGCTTATATATCGTTTAATTATCTTTTGACATAATATAAAAAACCTGAACTATGATAACCTATCCCTTGTCGATTTATTAGAAAAATGATTTGCATTTATGGGTTGACTTTATGTTGTTAATTATCGTTGACCGTTATTATTAATAGGAGTTGATGATGACTAAAGATTTCAATACGGTGGTAATCGGCGGTGGATGTTTAGGCATTGCCTGTGCCGCGTCAATTAGCCGACAACTAGGAAGGCAGCAAAATAAGGTTGCTATTATTGAGAAAAAAGTACTGGGGGCTGGCATAAGCTCAAGGCATAGTGCAATTGTACGTTCCGCAAATGCATCGGCCATGGCTGCCAGAATGGCAAAAATAGCGACACAGCACTGGAAAACTCTAAAATCACTGTGGGGTATTGAAATCCCCTTTGAACAGCCCGGAGCAATCTGGATTGCCGAAAATCTTCAAACAAATGGCATAAATAACTGGCAACTGTTGGAAAAAGTGATGCAAAAAGAAAACATTTCATTGCAGATGATTTCCAGAAAAGACGTAACCGATCTCTGCAATGACGCAATAAGAGTTGATCCTGATGAAATTTACTTTTATGAGCCGGATGTTTTGCAACTTGATTCATCGGAGATTTTGAATGCATTGCAGAAAGCGACCAAGGTTAATCAGATCGAAATCATGGAGCATTGCCAGGTTTACGATTTTGAACGTGATAGTCAGGGTAATATCACTGCCCTGCATACTAATCAGGGCAAGATAGGCTGCGAAAATATAGTCAACGCCACGGGTGGTTGGAGTTCTGATTTATTTGCCAGCATTGATATCCATATACCGATAGCTCTTGAACCCGTTTATGCAGCAAACTTTTTAGTAAGTTTTCAGGATGTTTCGGAGTCTTTGCCGATTATTGCCGATTTTGTAAACCGCGCCTATTTTCGACGCTGGCGCGGCAGTATTTTGCACATGCATCAACCAAGATCCCGCTCAAGCAATAATATTGCCCGCTCCTTTAACAGAGCCATAATGAATCCCGGAGGGGCCAATGTTATTTATGATGCCTCAAGTTTTAGCGTTATCGATGAAGATTTGGAATGTCGATGAAGATTTGGAATGTCGATGAAGATTTGGAATGTCGATGAAGATTTGGAATGTCGATGAAGATTTGGAATGTCGATGAAGATTTGGAATGTCGATGAAGATTTGGAATGTCGATGAAGATTTGGAATGTCGATGAAGATTTGGAATGTCGATGAAGATTTGGAATGTCGATGAAGATTTGGAATGTCGATGAAGATTTGGAATGTCGATGAAGATTTGGAATGTCGATGAAGATTTGGAATGTCGATGAAGATTTGGAATGTCGATGAAGATTTGGAATGTCGATGAAGATTTGGAATGTCGATGAAGATTTGGAATGTCGATGAAGATTTGGAATGTCGATGAAGATTTGGAATGTCGATGAAAGTCAAATGTCGATGAAACTCAAATGTCGATGAAACCTATATGCTATAATGTATGGTACTATTTAACATGTAAAACCCTATCCCTATGTTATAAGATTAGGTGTGCTACCTTTGATGGCAAAGACCAGAATGAAAATATACAGGCATCTCTCGGCCTTTTATAGTTTTCAGAATGTCGATGAAATGTCGATGAAAACTCACTAAAAGCGCCACAGCTGCACCAAATCGAGTGCTCGGCAGTGCTCGACACCGGTTCTAGTTAGATGGGCTCCTGGGCTATCCCGAGCATCAACAATCTCAATCCGAGCACCTACCCTCGGGGAGTTATGGGGGTCGATGAAAATATTTCCTTATCTTTACATGTTAAAATGTCGATGAAAATTATCTTAAGTCAAATGTCGATGAAACTTTGCCTATGTTTTATATGAGATGAAATGTCGATGAAAAATGTCGATGAAAAATGTCGATGAAAAATGTCGATGAAAATGTCGATGAAAAATGTCGATGAAAAATGTCGATGAAAATGTCGATGAAAATGTCGATGAAAATGTCGATGAAAAATGTCGATGAAAATGTCGATGTCGATGAAAATGTCGATGAAAAATGTCGATGAAAAATGTCGATGAAAATGTCGATGAAAAATGTCGATGAAAAATGTCGATGAAAAATGTCGATGAAAAATGTCGATGAAAATGTCGATGAAAATGTCGATGAAAAATGTCGATGAAAATGTCGATGAAAATGTCGATGAAAAATGTCGATGAAAATGTCGATGAAAATGTCGATGTCGATGAAAAATGTCGATGAAAATGTCGATGAAAAATGTCGATGAAAATGTCGATGAAAAATGTCGATGAAAAATGTCGATGATGAAAATGTCGATGAAAATGTCGATGAAAATGTCGATGAAAAATGTCGATGAAAATGTCGATGAAAAATGTCGATGAAAATGTCGATGAAAAATGTCGATGAAAATGTCGATGAAAATGTCGATGAAAATGTCGATGAAAAATGTCGATGAAAATGTCGATGAAAATGTCGATGAAAATGTCGATGAAAATGTCGATGAAAAATGTCGATGAAAATGTCGATGAAAAATGTCGATGAAAATGTCGATGAAAATGTCGATGAAAATGTCGATGTCGATGAAAATGTCGATGAAAATGTCGATGAAAAATGTCGATGAAAATGTCGATGAAAAATGTCGATGAAAATGTCGATGAAAAATGTCGATGAAAAATGTCGATGAAAAATGTCGATGAAAATGTCGATGAAAATGTCGATGAAAATGTCGATGAAAAATGTCGATGAAAAATGTCGATGAAAATGTCGATGTCGATGAAAAATGTCGATGAAAAATGTCGATGTCGATGAAAATGTCGATGAAAAATGTCGATGAAAAATGTCGATGAAAAATGTCGATGAAAAATGTCGATGAAAATGTCGATGAAAATGTCGATGAAAAATGTCGATGAAAATGTCGATGAAAAATGTCGATGAAAAATGTCGATGAAAAATGTCGATGAAAATGTCGATGAAAAATGTCGATGAAAATGTCGATGAAAATGTCGATGAAAATGTCGATGAAAAATGTCGATGAAAAATGTCGATGAAAAATGTCGATGAAAATGTCGATGAAAAATGTCGATGAAAATGTCGATGAAAAATGTCGATGAAAAATGTCGATGAAAATGTCGATGAAAAATGTCGATGAAAATGTCGATGAAAAATGTCGATGAAAATGTCGATGAAAATGTCGATGAAAAATGTCGATGAAAATGTCGATGAAAAATGTCGATGAAAATGTCGATGAAAATGTCGATGAAAAATGTCGATGAAAAATGTCGATGAAAAATGTCGATGAAAAATGTCGATGAAAAATGTCGATGAAAATGTCGATGAAAAATGTCGATGAAAATGTCGATGAAAAATGTCGATGAAAAATGTCGATGAAAATGTCGATGAAAAATGTCGATGAAAAATGTCGATGAAAAATGTCGATGAAAATGTCGATGAAAAATGTCGATGAAAAATGTATGGATCTTCGACTGGGCACCCTGTGTAGTTTGACATAGCCACCTAAGCCGCCCAGGGGCCAGGAAGATGTAAAATGATGATGAAATGACTGAAATGAGTGAAATGAGTGAGATGAATTAAGTGAAGAAAAATGGTGGGGCGATGGTGAAATTCAGCTTTATCGTGAAACCCAGTTTCGCGACACCACCCCCTCCCCTCAATAATCGTGTCCTCACGATTGGAAGTGTGTGCGGAAAAACTGACTCAAAATCACATTCAGTTACAAAAGATTCTACTCTAAATTCTTAAAAGTTCTTAAAGTCTTACAATCCTAACAATGCTTAAAAATGCTCAAAATTGTTCACGAATTCAGCGCTTTGGAAGTCAATGGCTACTTCCCGGGGCCTTTCCCGCAAGGTGCTAGAGTCCTACGCATTGATCATGCGATGTTAAAGGACACCTAGACAAACGTCAGCTCTTCACAGATTCAGCTCTTTGGAAGTCAATGGCTACTTCCCGGGGGCCCTTCCCGCAAGGTGCTAGAGTCCTACGCATTGATCATGCGATGTTAAAGAACACCTAGACAAGCTGACATCATACGTATACACTGTGGAATGATCTTAACTACAAAAGTTCTATATCAAAAGTGATTGCATCAAACGTCATCATATAAAAACAAAAACGTCAGACATCATCATAGTAGATGCTGGCTCAAACGTCTCTTCGCTCAGAAGTGGGGTGTCGAACTGTCAGAAGGGGGTTACGTCAGAAGTGGGGTTACAGAGCGGTCATATCACTCCTCATAAAACGTCAGAAGCGGGGTTTTGTCGGTGTGTCCGACGGAACGTGTGTCACACGCAGAATTGGGATTCGACCCAAAGTCAGAAGGGGGCTTGGGAGTGAACGTATCACCCTCGTCGAAAACGTCAGAAGTGGGGGTTTGTGGAACTTCCCACAATAGCAGAAGGGGTAACACGCACAGAAATGGGGTTTCGTTCAGTTCGGCACCACCGAATCAAATCTCTCATACGCGTAGAAGTGGGTATCTGACGTTGGCGTCGAAACTCTCACACCAGCAGAAGTGGGGTATCTCATACACGAGTATGAGTGGGTTGTTTCACACGGGTATCGCACGAGTAGAACAGTGTGTTTCACCTGTCGCGGTGAGTATCGGAGTGAATTCGATTCACCCTCGATTCAGAAGTTGCTGTCGACGACGCAGAGAATATAGGAGTGACTTCAGATTCGATACTGACTTGCCTGCTTTCAGTCGACGCGGAGCTGGGTGCTCAGACTGAAGCAGCAAGTTCACTTGTATTCTCACTCACTCAAGAATCTCCATCTCGAGGAGGTATTATCGATCTACCTAACTAGCAACTCAGCCTCCGATGTTGCGAGGCATGCTCAAGACAATTACTTAACAGACTAGTCTTGTTGACGCACGACGATCTGTACACCTCCCAGCGAAACGCAAGTCACGACTCTGTTCTCTGCTATACCTTACTTACGACAGTGGGCAGTACCTCATTCAACCAAGACCAGCTGCAAGCATCCAGAGTCCTCACCAACAACGCTCACACTCCTCTCCAACAACAAACACACAACGTCTTCACACAACGACGCACAAACACACCTCTCGAACCACTTCACAAAAAGTCTTCTACTAACGGAACAACACAACTACAACACATAGTTTCTTAATTATACAATTGACAAAACAGATAACATTGCTTAATTATCACAATTGACGAAAACAGATGATGATGACGGATTACTCTAAATACGATTCGACGGCGACAGTTACTTTCCGCGCCGGAAAAATTATGTTCAATCGTCCGCAGGTGGATATACAGATAAAATGAGCTAAAATAACCGGTAACGAACGATATTGCAACGGTCCGCATGTGGATATACGGTTGAACAGAAAAATAATACAAAAGAACACTTTGTTCAAGGCCCGCATGTGGATATGCAGTATATAAAACGAAAAAGAAAACATGATTATCGTCATCATTAATTAAGAAAGTCTCTGAGGCGATGCCTCTAAATTATATCACTGTTCATCATCATCAATATTATAGTTAAGTAAAGTAACTGAGGCTATGCCTCTGCATCATGCAATTGTCCACAATCGGTAAATCTACAATCAAAAATTGGTATTATTGTCACTCGTCAACGCCTTGGGCGCTACGGATTGATACTAGCACAAACGGTTATTCCTCTACGCCAACGCCTTGAGCGTTGCGGAGTATAAATAGAAGTTACAATACTGAAACACACGGTTACTCATCAACGCTAACGCCTTGAGCGTCGCGGATCATAGTTAGAATACTCGGTAATTCATCTACGCTAACGCCTTGAGCGTCGCGGATCATCATCGCCAACGTTTTGAACGTTGCGGAGTAAATAAGAATATACGGTTAATCATCTTCGCCAACGCCTTGAGCGTTGCGAACTACCTCAACACCAACGTCTTGAACATGGCGGAGCACATCGACGACAACGCCTGCGGCGTTGCGGAGTGTCGACGCCAACGTCTCAATCGTGACGGAGCATAAAAAACAACTCTCCCTCATCCATCAAAAATCTCGCTCTTCGGACAATCTCAACTGTACTAACTGATTACAACTACTCTCCCGAAAAAGAATTTTACCCCCCCAGAAAAATGGAAAAGGAAGGAACAGGGTAAAGACTTCCCCCAAAAATATGAGCATGTTTCAATTGAATGGTTACTCTCAAAACAACGTGTGGTGTATGCTTCGGAATGCCCACGACAGCATACCACTCACAACAGGGCAACTCACAACCTATAACATCAACTGGACTACGCTTGAAATAGGCGTGGCATCTTATACTGGCCAGGTAGACGCGCTACTTAGTGAGCCATTCATACAATCCTTGGACTATGAACGGAAAGACTAGAACACTGGTCGCAATAACTAGGACTACCACCCTTCACGTGTCCCAACTCGAGTTCCCTAAGCTTTACATTCTAAATTTACGCACATCTCGGTATCGGGCATATCTTATCCTTCCTTCCCTATATCCACAGTCCAGTGGCAAAATCTCCCACTGTCAAAAACAACGACTCTCCAATCCGGAGGCAACTACCTCACAACTTCAACGAAACTCAACGGTATCACTTGTCGAACACTACTAGTACCACTTGTCGCGTACACAACCACTTAGTATCACTTGTCGCACTATCGAACACGACTTCTGGGTACCACTGTCGAACTCACTTGTCGACACGAATTTAACTACCATGATCCTTCCTATTGACCCGCACACTACTACTCTCCGTTGGCACCGCCCACACTGTCAGCAAACTCTTCTTTCCCGATGTTACCCTCCTTCGCAGCTAAGTTTTAAGTCTATCTGTCGTAGACATAATCGCTACACACGACTCTTAGTTGGCACCGCCCACACTAGTCATCAAACTCTTCTTTCCCGATGTTACCCTCCTTCGCAGCTAAGTTTTAAGTCTATCTGTCGTAGACATTCGAGTACTTCTACTCACTACACAAAATCGTCATCCGTCGAGGACGACCCACCTGACGCCCAGATCGCACTACCTCCTCCCTCATCTCCACTACCACCGACAACCGATGTCGGCCTCCGGCGCCCACGCTTCCGGATGCGCCTTTGTCTACCAGCGGCTAGCAGCGGCACATCGTCCGGGCTAGCAAGTTCACCCGCCTGTGTTTCCGCATCAACTGCATCCGTTGCCAAATTGTCATCACAACCGTCATCAAACAACCAGGTCAGCATGTCACTGTCATCTTCCTTGGGCTTCGCAGGCGCCCGCCTAACTACGTTCCTACATACACGTCCTCCCAACGGTCGTGACTTCAACGGATAAACATCACCTCCTAGGTTAATTAACCCATTCGCGAAATTCCAGCGAGCCTTCGAGTCCGTAAGCCACTTGATTCCCAAC
The DNA here is from genome assembly GCA_942491615.1 of uncultured Gammaproteobacteria bacterium. Classification (GTDB taxonomy): domain Bacteria; phylum Pseudomonadota; class Gammaproteobacteria; order Methylococcales; family Methylomonadaceae; genus Methyloprofundus. The sequence goes on along the minus strand of CALOCH010000026.1, from coordinate 3,358 downwards.
ATGGCTTCGGTGACATAGTGGGACACCTGCACAGTCGTGCTTATAACCCTATTACCTAATTGTAACTCTAGATCAATCTTACCGAGGGTGGGAATACCACCGCCGTTCGCTGCATAAACATCTAGATCACTAGGCCGGATCTTCCTGCAATCAACGTACGAGGCAGGCACTATAGCGGCCTCGCACCCCGTGTCTAAAAGAAAGTCATGTTTGACTCCCTCAATGGACATCTCCAGGTAGGCTGGGTAGCCGACCTCAAATTTGTCCGCAACGCTCGCATTACTCACCACCACGCCGGCAACGTTAGCTCTTGCGGAGCCAGAAGCTTCTGCTACTTTAGGCTCTGTATTAAGCTTATCATCCTGACGTCTATCAATCAATTGAGTCGATAACAGTTACCCGTGTCCTGGTCGGTTGCAATAGGTACAAATAGGGGGCGGCCTATCTCTAGGTGGTGCGGTACCTCCAGTGGCACCCTCTCGTCTGTTTGGACATGAACTAGCGTAATGTCCTTGCCCCTCACAGTAAAAACACCTGAGTCCGGCTGGTGCAACATCATTATTGCCACGGGGAGGGAATCTACCGTTGGGACGCCCCCCTTGGTCCCTCAATGGTGGGTACTGCGCACGACGGTTCCCATTATTTCCTCCGGTTGAACTCGAACCTAACCCAACTCGATTCAACTTTTCCTCTAACTGCTGGAACCGCTGACGATTACTGGTCTCCAATGCCTCTACAATCTTCTTTACCTCTTGAACGACATCATTATCTTGGGAGGGGGCACTGACAACATTATTACTACGTGGCTGAACTCGTCCCCTACCCTGCTGGTAGTCGGTGGGACGACGGCCACGCTGCTGTGACTCAAGCTGTAATGCAATGCGAAATGCAGAGTCAAGGTCCTTGGGACCCCGACCCAACATCTTTTCTTCAAAATCACCATCGTCCAAGCTGTCAATAAACGCCTCAACAGCCAGACTATCCCCCAACTCAGTTCTGGGTCCCGGGTATGCCAAGGTCACGAGTCGGGTTATATCCAGATACAGATCCTGGAGTGACTCACCCCTTGCCCGACGACGCATGCGCAATTGAATTCGGAATTGGGCAGACTGTTCGGCAGTGCCGAACTGAGCCTGCAATTTCCCCACAAGTTCAGTAAATGACAAGGTCACCCCTACACATCCTAAAAGAATCTGGGCAGCGCGCCCTTTAAGCGCAGCCTTTAGCTGAGCCAGTTTGTCAACCTCTGTCCAGTTATTATACTCCGCACAGGTATAAAACTGGCAAAGAAAAATATCCAATGCTACAGTGCCATCATACTTATCACACTTGATCCATTCTCGTCTCGGAATAGAGATTGGCCTATATGGATGGTTAACTGGTTCTATCTCTACCTTAGGTGGGTCAGAAGAAGGTGGAGGTGGTTTCCTAGGATTATCCTCGCGTTCATCGCGACGATAGCGATCATGTGCAGGTGATGGTCGACGTGACCGTCTACCCGGGTCGCTATAAGCATCCTCTCTGGAGTGCGAACGACGGTTCGACCCGCGAAGGTCTCCCCTACGTCCGGCTCCATCACTATCATATTTATGATTCCCTCGTTTACAATAAGTTTCCCTAGTGGGCGAATGACGAGATGATCTGTGAAACCATCTGCCCACATCATCCTTAGCATCACCACGATAAGGTGATCTGGAAACCGATCTGTAACGATTCCTATCTCCACGACTCGCATCTCTATTATGAGTTTTGTCACTCGCAGGTGACCTGCGTGATGGTTTGTGGTGTCGTCTATCTGGATCATAGTTAATATCTAAGCTACCCCAACCTGACGAATCACTATGTTTCCTAGTCCGCCTCGAAGTGGTGGCATGAGCACTCTTGGAACGTTCCCTAACAGGGGCACGTGCAGGGGGACGAGGATCACAAATGGCGACCTCATCCGAAACCTCACGTCCCGAACGACGCTTAGTAAAACTATTCCTGGATGGAACGCGGTTTTCAGTGACGTGTGCCTTGGCACGAGGTCTATGGACCTCTCGCTTGACCGGTCCAACTGGATTCGGTCGGCGGTGTGTCACACTATCTGATTCAATATCTGAAAAGTCAGACGAACTGTCTTGGATGGGCAAAAATGCTGGACCCATCTCTGGCATTCGCTGAGTTACAGTACGGTTAGTACGATCAGGCACAACCACAAGAGGTGGCTGTGTCGATTCATGTGTCAATTCTTGTAATTGTTCAGCAGCTCTTCGTGAGAACTGATCATTAAAAGTATTATCTACCGGAGTACGCCGGCGTATCTGTTGATAGTCACTAACACTGGTTAGAATGGGGGGAGACAAGGTGGGTGGACTGGAATTACGAGCTGGGGCAGCAATGGCCGCTACAGGTGGCTGGACCACAGGTGCAACTCCTTGTGATTGCTGAGCGAGCAGACTCATCATCTGCTCCATTTTAGCCTCCATCGCCCGCTGACTCTCCGCCAACGCTATTTGCTCTACCGCCTGCTGATTCTGATCCATCTGGTTCCGGAGTTCTACAATACTAGCAGTCGTTCTCCGCGAACTAGCCTGCGACACGGAACGAAGGGCACCCTGTCCAAAAGCTTGCATTCTACCAAAATCGGGGGACATAATCTCATTATGACGCCTTAGAGCCCCCTCGCTCAATCGCTGACTGCCATCTACTGGAGTGTCAAATAATTGATATCTATCCAGAGCGGGTGGAGCACGATCCACAACGGTATACCTGGATCCACCAGCACTAACCAAGGAAGAGGAGTCATCTTCCTGGACACCACCCATGAAGGATGCCTGTCTATCTCCAACTCTACCTGTCTGCCTGGATCTATCAAAAGCTGTGGACAATGGAGCTCTACCACAAATCGGTCTGTCACGTTCATCTCTACTCTCACACACCTGGCCTGAGGCGGCTGGCAAAACAGCCCTACCTCTAATGTCTTCAAAACGTCTGGAATCCTGCGCATCAACTGCCTGACTCGGGTGACCGGAAGCTGAGGCCAATTGTACCCCACTTCTGGTACCACTTGTCGCAACCGGCCCGTCGGCCATCTCGCCTGATCGATCGATGGTCTGATTAGTGAGCTCCATTGACAGCTAGTGCCAATGTTGCAATCAATTGAGATGACGGCGGAGGGGTGGACAATCCAACCACCACTAGTTTTGCCTGGTTGGTTTTGCGAGGGCCGACCGTATGGTCGATTCGGACAGCCCGGCCACTTACAACCTGTCAGGGGCGTTGATGATTATTGTTGGAAGGCCTCAACCAAAAGAGTTGAGCCAGAGAATAGTATTTTGGATAAAAATAGTTGGGTGGGAATTTGGAAAGGTTATTG
>CALOCH010000025.1:0-14678 GCA_942491615.1 uncultured Gammaproteobacteria bacterium | reverse complement strand
TACCAAAGGTAATTATGCAGCAAATTGTCCTTAGGAACGTGCGAATAAAATAAAACTGTCAACCGGGGGCGCAACACTTCAGGCTGCTTATAAAAGGCAAACCAAAGACCTGCGCCCTGGAAGGTTGCTTAAGATTTTTCATGCATATTACCTAGTGGCAATGTCGCAGAGCGTACGAACGATATTTAGGTGTTTTATTAATTGCGAGTTATCTGAGAAAGTGAAAATGAAAAAAAATGCATCTGGGTTTACTTTAATAGAGTTACTTATAGCGGTTGCCATTGTCGGTATTTTAGCGTCAATTGCCTACCCTAGTTATACAGAGTATATAAAAAGAGGCCGTAGATCCATCGCTCAGGGTGAGTTACTGGCATTTGTTAGTGCCATGGAACGGTTCTATGTGCAAAATGGTTCAGATTATCGTGATGGTGGCGTCGATGGTGCTGTACCGAATGTATACCCAAATACGATAAGTGTCGATGGTGTTGTGATGTATGATCTGGCTGTGCCTGTTATTACCAATAATACTTATACGCTCAGAGCGACACCAAGAGCGGGTACAGCGCAAGCAGGTGACGGCTATTTACAGATTACCAATACAGGTGCAAGAGCCTGGGATAAAGCAGGAGGTCTAATTACGCATTGGTAGTTTTTTGTTGCAATCCCACACCTAGTCTCAGCTGAAATATTTTCTCGTTCCCACGTTTTGCGTGGGAACGAAATAGGGAGCCACTTTGCGTTTCGTGATGCAGAGTATTGGAACGAGACTCGCATGATGCTTCTTGCCCCGTCTAAAGTGGATAGTCTAAAGGAACAAAAATTCAATAATATCCGAAATCAGGCATGATGAATTTTATTCAAAAAAACTAGTCCGCCAAAGTCTGAGTTGCCTTATCTGCCGAATAAGGTTATACACTACGCTAGTAGCTAATCCGGCCTGCAAAAATAAATTTTTCCGGTTTCAGTTTGATTAAATCTTCACTCCTAAAAGGTAAGCAGGAAGACTGAAAGCCCTAAAATTTAATAAGAATAATAGCAATTTATAAAACTTGTATCATACATTTATTTGCTCTATATTGTACGGCAGTTCCCTACAATAGTGGGAGAGTTTAATTCATGGATACTGTCAGTGTAAATCAATGTAGAGATAATTTAAAAAGCTTTGTCGAGCAAGTTGTTCATAGTCATTTACCCATAAAAGTGACGCGGCGTCATGGCGAAGATTTTATTGTTATCAGTGCAGAAGACTGGGAACGAGAACAAGAAACATTGCTGGTTTTATAAAACAAGAATTTAATGCAGCAAATAGCGATTTCATCAGTCACTCATGCAAGCAAGCAAGGATATAGACCTGTGCCTGGAGAGATCAATGAGATCTTTGGTATTTGAAGGCAATACATGGGAGCTTTATGAGCAACTGAGGCAAAAAGATAAAAAGCTGCATGCATCACTGTGTAAGTTGTTAAAAGAAATTCTGCGTCATGATCCGGGTATTGGGATGGGCAAGCCAGAGACATTGCAGCATAATCTTACGGGCTTATGGTCGCGTCGAATAAGTTTAAAAGATCGGATTATTTATAAATATGATGATCAGTCTATTTATGTGTTTGCCATCGGTGGACATTATGATCAATTCTAGCTTTACTTGCTATCAATGTTCATCAAGCCTGATGTTTTGATAGTTTGCATGCCCTACCTACTGGTAAAATAAATTTTTTACAAAAAAACTTGAGCAACGAATATTCGACGTCTTTCATATTGGCTGCAAAGTCGTTTATACTTTTTTTAAAACGCTGGGAGCGCGGGCAGCTTGCCCGCTTTTTATTAACCCTATACCTATGCGGTGAGCCGCCACCCGCGCTCCCAGATAAAAAATAACAAAAGTGTTGTTCTTTTAGCCTCCCCCTTGAGAAGAGGGGATTGAGGGGCGCTATAAAAACATAGCTTATTGATATTATTTGATTATTATTAAAATATAAAACCTCCCCTAGCCCCTCCTTAATAAGGAGGGGAACTATTCTGAATACTTTCATAGCCTCCGCTTGGGAACGAGAGCTCGTAGGGTATCTCGTCTTAAGTTTGTCGCCAAAGTGTTAACTGGAAAATGAAAGATGTCGAATATTCAACTTTATTGTAAGGATGATTGTCTCTTTACGACTTATTATATTATTTAAGTACGCCATCGCTATACAATAAACCAACAAGCGATAGCGTGTTACTTTTTGGAGCTTATATGAAAGACACCAGCATCAGCGAATCAGTACAAAATTATTATGGACAAGTATTAAAATCCAGTCAGGATTTAAAAACCAGTGCCTGTTGCACACTGGATGCCGTTCCTGTGCATTTACGGCCGTTACTCGCTGATTTACACCCTGAGGTAGTGGCGCGCTATTATGGCTGCGGCACGCCACTTCCACCTGCTTTAGCAGGAGCGACAGTGCTGGATTTAGGGTGTGGCACCGGGCGTGATTGTTATTTGCTTTCCCGTCTGGTCGGAGAATCGGGACGGGTTATTGGCGTAGATATGACCGAAGAGCAATTGCTGATTGCCAGAGAGCATTGCGACTGGCATGCAGAACGTTACGGTTATGCGAGCTCTAATGTTGACTTCAAACTGGGGCAGATTGAAGATTTAGCAACTGCGGGGATTGCTGATAATTCTATTGATCTAGTTGTCTCTAATTGCGTGATTAATCTGGCGGCAGATAAGAAAAAAGTGTTGTCTGAAGTTTTGCGAGTACTCAAGCCGGGCGGCGAGCTTTATTTTTCTGATATCTATGCTGATCGTCGTATTCCACAGGCACTTAAAAGGGAGCCGGTATTATTAGGTGAATGCCTGGGCGGGGCTTTATATTGGGAAGATTTTCGCCGCATGATGCAGGAACTGGGCTGTCCTGATGTGCGCGAAGTCAGTAGTAGCCCGGTTGCATTGGAAGACCCTGAAGTAGCAGCGAAAATAGGTATGGTGAAGTTTCGTTCTGTCACTATTCGCGCATTTAAAGTGCCGCTGGAAGATCGCTGTGAAGATTTTGGTCAACTTGCCATTTATAAAGGGACTATTCCAGAGCACCCTCATGCCTTTGATCTGGATGATCATCATCACTTTGAAACCGCCAAACCTTTGCGTGTTTGTGGCAATACCTTTGATATGCTGGCTTTAGGACGTTTTGCGCAACATTTTGAATTATTCGGCGATAAATCGGTACACTTTGGTTTATTTGATTGCGCACCACCAAATACCAGTTTAACGCTTGAGTCTGGTGCCGCGTGTTGTTAATCTTGCAGTCGGGGGTTGCATGAGTGGCGCTATTGCAGTCTTTGTAAAAACCCCGGGGCTTTCCGAAGTAAAAACGCGTCTGGCCGCCGATCTGGGCAAAGAGTCTGCCGAAGCATTTCATTTAGCTGCGGCACAATCCGTTACTGCTGTTGTGCGGCAGTTGAGCAAACTAGCGGATGTACGCAGTTATTTTGCCGTAGCCGAGCAAGCAGGGTTAACGCATCACTACTGGCAGGGCTTGGCTTGTGTATGGCAAGGCGAGGGGGGCTTAGGTGAGCGTATGGCATCTATTTATCAAATGCTCCTGGCAGAACACGATTATGTCCTGCTGGTTGGAGCTGATATTCCACAAATGACGAGCGCAGAACTGATGCGCGCATCCGTCTGGCTGACGCATGATGAACAGGCGCGGTTTGCCTTTGCGCCGAGTATAGACGGCGGATTTTGGGCCTTTGGCGGGAACCGTAGCGTCCCGGATGCGGTCTGGACAGACGTTGTGTATAGCCAGACGGATACCGGGGCGCAATTTTTCAGCAGAATCGAACCCTTAGGTGATATAAAAACCTTATCTACTTTGCAGGATGTTGATGAAAGCAGTGATTTGCCACCACTACGCGATGCTTTGTTAGCGCTCCCTGATATTTTGGCTGAACAACAGGCACTTATTAGTTTTCTGGATGCTTTGCCAATAAACCAAACAACGTGTTAGGAGCCATGACTGGATGCGTGATGTAAAACCTTTATTGCTAAACAGTGATTTTCCAGCTATAAATCGAGGACAGTTAACGACCTTGCAAATGAATCTCGGTTATCTGTGTAATCTGAGTTGTACGCACTGCCACGTGAATGCAGGGCCGAATCGGACTGAATTGATGAGCCGTTCGACGATGCAAACGGCATTACAATTTGCAGATAAATATAAACTTGAATATCTGGATTTAACCGGGGGTTCGCCTGAGATGAACCCGGATTTTCGTTGGTTGGTAAACGAAGCCAGAAAGCAGGGTTTGCATGTAATGGATCGCTGTAATCCGACTATTTTAGTTGAGCCAGGCTATGAGTCGATGGCTGAATTTCTGGCTGCGCAGCAGGTGGAAGTGATTGCTTCGTTGCCTTGTTATTTAGAGGATAATGTCGATGCACAGCGTGGTAAAGGTGTATTTACTGCGTCCATTGAGGCACTGCAAAAACTGAATGCGTTGGGTTATGGGCAGCCCGGTAGTGAGCTGATTTTAAACCTGGTCTTTAACCCGCAAGGGACTTCTCTGCCTGCGCCGCAGTTACAACTGGAAGTGGCATACCGCCAGTTTCTTAGCGAACATTTTGATTTGCAGTTTAATCATTTATTTACCATTACCAATATGCCAATCCAACGCTTTGGTGCGGTACTACTGGCAAAAGGCGAGTTTGACCACTATCTCGATTCGTTAAAACAGGCGTATCAGGCGGCAAACCTTGAACAAGTGATGTGTAAAAGTTTGCTCAGCGTCGACTGGCAAGGCTATGTTTATGACTGTGATTTTAATCAAATGCTAGAGTTACCCTTAACGGGTAGCCCTACACATTTGCAACAATTACTTGCACAGATGCCCGAAGGCTTGCCGATTAGTGTGGCAGAGCATTGTTATGGTTGTACCGCAGGGCAAGGGTCGAGTTGTACTGGTGTGTTGACCGGTTAGCACCTGTTGGGTTATGTTTTTTATTGCTTCGCAAGAAAAATCTAACCCAGCCTAAAAACTGGGGTGATATAAAATAATCAATACGAGGGTCAAATATGAATCGTAACAAATACATAGCTTGCTTGTCCGCTATGCTGACCGCTTGCCTTTTAAGCGCCCCTGTCTATGCAGAGACCAAGATTGCCATTCTTGATTTTGAGCTTAAAGATTTAACGCTGGCTCCGAGAATACCGGCTGAAATTAAACGTACTGCCTCAATAAAGCCGTTACTGGAGGCAGAGCTTAGAAAAGCGGATTATGTGATTATTAGTATTGATGCCGAGAGTCAGAAACAGGCACAAGGCGGTGTCGGCTATTTATTTGATCATCATGATGTCGCGGCAAAGCTGGCCAGGCAGTTCGGCGCTGATTATGTGCTTGTCGGACGATTACATAAGCCCAGCTTTTTGTTTGCTTATTTAATGGGGCATTTAATTCGTGTTAGCGATGCGAAATTGATAGGTAACTATATTTCAGAGGCAAAAGGGCCGAATGCAAAGCTGACGGTAAAAACGGTTGAGAGCCTTACTGTGAAAATAGATAACGCTCTGGATAAGCGATATACGCCGCCAGCCCCCGCTAAATAGCAAGCGCCAGGCAAAGTTAAGCCTGATGTCCAACGCGCGAAGCGTTTTTGGTTATCCGGCTATCATGACATAGCTGTACAGCCAATAAGCTATATTGGCTAAAGCCAGCAAAATAAGGGTATATAAGGTAATTTGCATGCCTAATACCCGGTAAGGCATAGCATCTTTAAAAATACCGCGTGCATGAATTAAGCGACCACAGAGAATGGCCACACCCGCCAGATGAATAATAAGCGGCATAGCGCCTGCTAATTCAAGCAATATCAGCAGAATAAGCAAGATAGGAATGTATTCGGTTGCATTACCTTGTGCGCGCACTGCTGCACGTAACTCCGGAATATCACCATCACCCAGTCGCACTTTATGAGTACGCCGGACGTTAATTACTTTGATAGATAGCCATACGATGAGTAAAGCCAGCAAAGAGGCATAAACAGCACTGATCATTTTTTTCTCCTAAGTTGTAAAGCCAAATTAGCCGCGACCACGATAGCTGGGTACGCCCTGATCAGGGACCCAAACCCCTGGCGGAATTTCGCCCTGTGCAAAAAATACATCTATTGGAATGCCGCCGCGTGGATACCAGTATCCACCAATGCGTAACCATTTCGGGGCAATTTCTTGAATTAAACGCCGTGCAATACTAATAGTGCAATCCTCATGAAAAGCGCCATGACTGCGGAACGAACCCAGAAACAGTTTTAATGATTTGCTCTCAACCAAGTGCGTGGCAGGGATATAGTCTATCACCAGATGGGCAAAATCCGGTTGTCCGGTTAAAGGACAAAGCGAAGTAAACTCAGGCGCGACAAAGCGTATCATATAATCAATATCGGCTTGCGGGTTAGTAACGCTTTCAATGAGTGCTGTTTCCGGGCTATCAGGTAGTTCGGTTTGACCGCCTAGTTGCTGTAAATTTTGGTAAATAGTTGTATCAGTCATTAATAAACCTGTAAAAATTAAATATATGAACCCGATGCGACGCAGCTATTTACCCTAAGCTCGTCTGGTTTAACGCGCGAAGTAGTCAAAAGTGGGCTTATGCACTTATGTTGGGTTACGTTTTTATTGCTTTGCAATAAAAATCTAACCCAACTTACAATGTGACATTGATTATAAATCAATAAACTCTTAACTTAATGACAGTGAGGCTAAGCATGGGAATAGGAACCTGCAAGGTTTCCCTTCTTAAGTTTGTAACTAAAAGTGTAAACTACTTTTGTTTGAAAATGAAGGCGGTAATGAAAATGTAAGGTTTTACCTGGCATTTCGACTTATAAAAAAAGCATTTATTGTATTAACGAATAGTATTCAGCACAGGTGATTTGTGAAAAATTTAGCTCTGAAAGTGGTGGTGGGTTTAATAATAGCCAGTAATGTGGCAGCAGCAGAACCCGATTGGCGAGATTACGCGAGTGCATTAAATAGTGCTGTTAAGCAGGGGGAAAAAAACGGAGTAAGATTAGCCTTGGTAGATTATTCAGCGCTGAAAAAAAGTGGAATGATAGATAAGGTTTATCAACAGATTTCTGCCTATCCAGTGGAATCACTTAACGGTAGACAGGAAACTCTAGCGTTTTATATTAATACTTATAATATATTGACCATAAAAATGGTAGTTGATCACTGGCCTTTAGAGAGTATTAAAGATGTCGGCAGCTTTTTTAGTCCAGTTTGGGGGAAAGAGGCTGGCGTTATTGGCGGTAAAAGTGTTTCTTTAGACGATATTGAACATAAATACATTCGGCCCATGGGCGAGGCGCGTATTCATTTAGCAATCGTGTGCGCATCAGTGAGTTGCCCTGATCTAAGAAACGAGCCCTATACCGCAGCGAAACTCAATAAACAGCTAGATGAACAAACCAACGCTTTTTTGCGTAATGATAAAAAAGGTTTGTATATCGCTAAGGATGAAGTTGTGGTGTCTAAGATTTTTAAATGGTTTAAGCAGGACTTCGACAAAGTAGGGGGCGTAGAGACATTTATCCGCAGTTATCGTGCTGAATTGCCATTGTCATACGCTATTGATGCGGATATAGCTTATGACTGGTCGGTTAACGCCTTAAACAACTAAACGCATTTACGAGAGAAATAATATGTTAAATATTCTGCTTGTCTGTACAGGAAACTCATGCCGTAGTGTGATGGGGGAGGCCTTACTAAATCATTTAGGCGCAGGCCGGATTGCTGCTTATTCTGCGGGAAGCCACCCCACGGGAAAAGTAAATATTGACGCGTTAGCCACTTTAGAACGCCATGGGTTGGCTACTGATGGGTACAAAAGCCAGGCGTTGCATGAGTTCTCAGAGCATGAAATAAATGTAGTTATCACTGTGTGTGATAATGCGGCTGAAGCAGTCTGTCCTGGTTATTTAAATTCGGCTACACGCGTAAACTGGGGACTAAATGATCCTAGTCATGTTGAGGGTTCTGAAGGAGAATTGATTGCTGCGTTTGAAGACACTTATCGGATATTAGAGCAGCGCATTCAGCAAATGTTGACATTTCCATTAGAGTCGATGACAGCAGATCAATTAAACAAAGCACTCAATGCTCTCGCTGTGAGCATAAATTAATGGTTGCATGGGAAAGCTATGCATACCCTGGAAAAAAAAGATAAAGGGATGCTGAGTAAATTTACTCTCACTGTAAGTTTTTATATTACCCTACGACTTATAATAAAATAATTCATTCTAATAAAAATACTATGACTTCTTCCCGCATCATTTTGCTGATTGTTATCGCTGTCTTTGTAGGCACCTTTTTTTACTTTGATTTAGGCCATTATTTAACCTTAGACAGCCTAAAAGCACAGCAAGCAGTGATAGCAAATTATCGAGTTGAACATCCAACTTTAGCGATTGTAGTTTATGCCTTGATTTATATTGCAGTCACTGGCCTATCTCTTCCCGGTGCGACAATTTTAACATTAGCGGGTGGTGCTGTTTTCGGTGTGCTATGGGGCACCTTTATTGTTTCATTTGCTTCGACTATCGGCGCGACCCTCGCGTTTCTGGCGGCGCGGTTTTTATTTCGTGATAGTGTGACAGAAAAATTTGCTGATTCATTAAAAACCATTAATGAAGGGGTGGAGCGTGAAGGTGGATTTTATTTATTCACTTTACGTTTAGTTCCCGTATTTCCCTTTTTTATGATTAATTTATTAATGGGCTTAACCAAAATGAAAACCTGGACTTTTTACGTAATAAGCCAGGTAGGTATGTTGGCAGGCACAGTGGTTTATGTGAACGCAGGTACACAGTTGGGAAAAGTGAAATCTTTGGCGGGTATTTTATCGCCATCAATACTTGCTTCCTTTATATTATTAGGGCTTTTTCCTTTGGTAGCTAAGAAAATAGTAGCGGCAATAAGGAATAAAGACAATGGATAAACAATGGCAGAAACCCAAAAAATTCGCTAACAATATCGTGGTTATTGGAGGGGGATCCGCTGGGCTGGTTACCTCTTATATCGCTGCAGCGGTTAAAGCGAAAGTGACTTTAATCGAAAAATATAAAATGGGCGGTGATTGTTTAAATACTGGTTGTGTTCCGTCTAAAGCCTTGATCAAATCCAGTAAATTATTATCCTTGCTGAAGCGATCAAAAGAATTTGGAATTAATGACATCTCCGCCGATTTTGAATTCGCAGAGGTGATGGAACGTGTGCAAGCTGTTGTACAAACCGTTGCGCCACATGATTCAGTCGAGCGTTATACAGAATTAGGTGTTAATGTTGTTATCGGTGAAGCAAAAATTATTTCGCCGTGGGAAGTGCAAGTAAAGACTGCAGAAGGTACAAAAACGATTACCACGCGTTCTATTGTGATTGCTGCGGGTGCCCGTCCGTTTGTGCCGCCCATTCCGGGGCTGGATAAAATAGATTACTTAACCTCAGATAACGTCTGGAACTTACGTGAACAACCAAAACGTATGTTGGTACTGGGAGGTGGACCGATTGGCAGTGAATTAGCACAAGCCTTTGCCCGCTTAGGTGTTAATGTGACTCAGGTAGAAATGGCACCGCGTTTGTTAATACGTGAAGATATTGAAGTTTCGGAAGCCGTCGCAGCGCGTTTTATTAAAGAAGGCATTGATGTCAAGCTGGCGCATACCGCCAAAGAATTTATTGTCGAAAATGGCGAAAAAATTCTGCTTGCCGAATATAAGGGTGAGCAAGTGCGTATTCCTTTTGATCAATTGTTATTAGCCATTGGTCGTATTGCCAATACCACAGGGTATGGCTTAGAGGAATTGGGCGTGCAATTATCCGATCGACGGACAGTGCAAATTAATGACTTTCAGCAGACTAATTTTTCTAATATTTTTGCCTGTGGTGATGTTTCCGGACCTTACCAATTTACGCATACCGCAGCGCATCAGGCATGGTATGCCTCGGTCAATGCCTTGTTTGGCTCTTTAAAGAAATTTAAAACTGATTATTCTGTTATTCCCTGGGCAACGTTTACTGATCCGGAGGTAGCGCGTGTCGGTCTTAATGAACAAGAAGCAAAACAGCAAGGTATCGCTTATGAAACCAGCGTCTATCGGATTGATGATTTAGATCGGGCGATTGCTGATGGTGAGGCGCATGGTTTTGTTAAGGTTCTGACCGTACCGGGTAAAGACAAAATTCTGGGGGTAACTATTGTTGGAGAACATTCCGGAGATTTAATTGCCGAATTTGTCTTAGCGATGAAATATAAATTAGGCTTAAATAAAGTGTTAGGTACGATTCATATTTATCCGACGATGGCAGAAGCGAATAAATATGTGGCAGGTGTCTGGAAAAAAAATCATCAACCTGAAACACTATTACAGTGGGTCGCCAGATTTCATGCCTGGAAGCGGGGGTAGGTGTTTATCGAATAACCAGAAGTGCTAAATGTCTATCATTTATAATAATGATAGGCATTTATTGAATGGATATTTTTATGGCTCAAACAGATACATCACCGGAGAACTGGCTTAATGAATATGGTGATCTTTTGTATCGCTACGCATTGATACGCGTACACTCAGAAGCAACGGCAGAAGATTTGGTGCAGGAAACCTTGCTGGCAGGATTGCAGGCGATTGAGCGATTTACAGGCCAATCGACAGTACGAACCTGGTTAGTGGGTATTTTAAAGCATAAGATCATCGATCATTTTAGGAAAAATCGTCATGAAATAACGGCATTAAATGACGATGAAACAGCAGAAGGTGTTCTCGCCTATCAATTTGACCAGCAAGGTCATTGGAAAATAAATTTGATTGAATGGCGAACGCCTGAAAAAAGTATGCACGATGCACAGTTCTGGCTTGTGTTTAATGAATGTCTTTCGCGCTTACCACAGCGCATGGCTGATCTGCTGTTATTACGCACCGTTGATGGTATAGCAACAGAAGAATGCTGCGCTATATTAGGGTTTGATACAGACAACCAGCTTTGGGTGACTCTATCGCGTAGCCGCGTAAAGCTAAGACAATGCCTGGACACAAACTGGTTTAGTAAGGAATAAATATGTATCAATGTAAAGACATAATAGAACTGGCTTCGCGGAAGATGGATACGTCATTGCCGTGGTATGTTCGTATAAAAATGCAGGCTCATTTGCTAATATGTCTTAACTGTCGTCGCTACGCACGGCAATTGCAGTTTATGCATAAAGTTTTAGGGGCATTTGAAAACAGTTCGCTTACTAAGCACTATCAGTTATCGGATGATGCCAGGCAGCGCATTGCCAGGAAAATACAACAAGCCAAAGACGTTAACCGATAAAGGCAGTAAGCATCAAGGTATAGATATCTACACAACTTTTTTAAAATTAAAATACAATGAGTTATAACACTTGCTTGTTTCCCCTACCCCTTCTCTCTAACAAGAAGGGGTGAGGAGAATAAAATCCACTGCTTAATAAGCTTTCGCCCTTATATTGTTATATTCGCTTTGTTTTTTGCAAAAAAGCCCTTATTGTAAGTTTAATAAACACAGTCAATAAATAAGTCCTTAGCCACCTAAATCAAAAGAGCCCTCTATGAATCCAGTTCAATTAGTCTTCTTAGTGTTTTTAATCGTCCCCTTTATTGAAATCTACTTGTTACTTCAAATAGGTGGCATAGTGGGTATATTTCCAACTATCGCTTTAGTGGTACTTACCGCCGTTATCGGTGCTAGTCTGCTAAGACAACAAGGCATCGCCACCTGGCAACGATTTCAGGAAAATTTACAACGAGGCGAAATTCCAGCGTATGAAATGGTTGAAGGACCGATATTATTAGTAGGCGGTGCACTGTTATTAACACCGGGGTTTTTTACCGATGTCATCGGCTTTGCCTGTTTGATTCCGCCAATGCGTAAAAAAATCGCGCAGTATATTATTGAAAAACGCTTGGTATCAGCAGGTGTCGCGCCTAAGTATAAAGAAAAATCTCAGCCTGATGTGCTAGAAGGTGAATTTAGAAAAGAAGATTAGCCTGCAGGTTACTTACAGCTCAGCTTGTCTTTCACTATACGCCTAAGCATGCTTCATGGATGAACCAAATTGAAATCTGGTTTGGAATATTAATGAAACGATGGCAAAATTCTTCAAATGGACATACCAAGGGAAAGCGTTGACCGGATAGATAGATTATTAATTATTTATTTAAGGAGTAGGGTACTAGGCCGCTGAGCAACCAGGAAAATTTAATCAGTATTGATAGCTTGATTAATAGGTTTGCCATCCGTCAACGCAAGCCAGCCTATAGTGATTCTATAAACCAACCAAAATATAGTTATAAACAAGATAAATATACCTATTCCCAGTGTAAAAGTAAGCCCTGATATTGCAACCCCAGCAATCGCTACCCAGCTGGTTTTTATTTGAAAAGTTAAAGTGCGATTCCAACCATGTTCCCTGAACTTCATCACGTTTAAAGAAATTAATCGCTACACCTACTAATAAAGGTACAGCTGCAAATATAAAGCTTAGTGCCTGACATAAATAAACCGTAGCAGTTAATCTTTTTAACTCATGTAATTTATCAGGATCTTTTTGTTCAGTTGCTAAATCATTCATAAAAACACCTGCCTATAAGATTATCTGTTAGTTAAATTGAAAAAAATCAGAGTCAGATACAGTGCGACAAGCGAAGCTTGTCATTTCTTGCAAGGTGAGAGTCCTTGTCTGGATAAACTAAAGGAATGGTTTTGTAAGGTCTAACCAACCACCAGTATCGAGTGTTGCGTCTCCGGCGGAGCGTTGTTAGCGGTTACGACTGCGGCAAAGGCGAACAAAGGTGAGACGAAGCGTACACAGAGAACTGTATAGGTCACAGGGGATATGCACATTCCTGAAGCTGTTTTAGCATCGTAAGACCGAGAAAGCAAATGGCGACGTTATTGTATCGACGGAAGCTAATACAAAGGAATCGTAATGGTAAGCTTCTGGAGGATTTGCCGGTGTTTAAAAGCGTGACATGTTCAGAGAGAAAATGATGAGAACTTGTGAGGCCCATACTGTTCCTGAGTAAGCAATATCAGGTAAGCCTACCCAACCAAAAGAAGGATGGCTGAAGACAGTATGGGAGTCAGATTCATTCATAGTTGTAGTGGTCAAGTAATTTCGTACAAAACAATCGGTTTTTTTATGCAACTTTTCTCTCAGCCTGAATGGGTGTTAAGTAGCCGTTGTAGCTATGCAGTCTAGAACCATTATAGTACTTGATATACTGCATGATATCTTTCTCTGCTTCCTCATAAGAGTCATAATATGTACTCGGCATCCATTCAGACTTATAACTTCTAAAACAGCGCTCCATAGGGGCGTTGTCCCAACAATTGCCACGGCGGCTCATGCTTTGCTTTATCTCATATTTCGCCAATTGTTGTTGAAAAGCTTTACTGGTGTAATGGCAGCCTTGGTCGGAATGAAACATCACATTTTTAGGCTCTCCTCTTATGGCATACGCAAGCGTTAAAGCCTGTGCGGTTAATACCGTATCTGGGTTCCTGGAGCATGCCCAGCCAATGATACGGCGTGCATATAAATCAACGACTAACGCAAGGTATAACCATTCCGTACCTGCCCAAACATAGGTGACATCACCACACCAAACTTGATTGCTTTTCTCTACCGTAAACTCACGATTTAAATGATTTTCTGCAATACTCGATGCTTTATCTGCAATTTTATAACGATGTGCACCAGGTTGCTTGCTTTGTAGCCCTGCTTCTTTCATTAAGCGACGTGTCTTATATCTTCCAACCGATTCACCTTGTTGCTTTAATTGAGCAGAGAGCGTCCTGCTGCCTGCGGCGTTTCTGCTGGCTTCGTGAAGTTCAATGACTTTAGCTTTTAGCCGTTCTCGCTCAGGATCTACACGATTTGCGTGCTGTCGATGATAATTATAAGTACTACGGCTCATTTCAAAGACTTCCAGTAATTCACGTTGTTTATAGAGCTCTCTTAATTCATCAATTAGGGCTAAAATTGATACGCTTCCGACATTAAGAGAGCTGAAGCCTTTTTTAAAATACTTTTCTCCCTTTCCAGTTTCTTTATTTGAGCCTCTAACGCCTGAATCGTTTGTTGATCAGGCGTGATAGCTTTACTACCTTCGGGCGTGATGCCAGTGCGCTCTGCTTTTAACTGTTTAACCCAGCGACGCATCGCTGATAAACCAACGCCCATAGCATCACAAGCCTCTTGTATAGAGTACGCTTGATCTAGGACTAAGCCAGCCGCTTCTTGTTTAAATTCGGGGGTATAATTTTTTCTTTTGCTCATAGGTCTGTATCTTTTTATCAAGGGGTTATTATAACGCCTATCATTTTGTACAGCTTTATTAGACCACTACAGATGAATGGTTTGAAGAAACTGTACGGAAGCATTGCATGGGTCAAGTCTATCTTTGTCGCTATGCAGATGATTTTGTCTGTGCCTTTGGAAATGCAAAAGATGCTGAGCGATTTTACAAATCTCTGAGCCAGCGTTTAGAACGTTTTGGTTTGCAAGTTGCAGAAGACAAGACTCGAATTATTGAGTTTAGTCACTGTAAAGTACGAGTTAAACCCAAGTTTGACTTTCTAGGGTTTGAGTTTCGCTGGGGTGTGAATAGATGGGGAAAA
>CALOCH010000024.1:0-16307 GCA_942491615.1 uncultured Gammaproteobacteria bacterium | reverse complement strand
TTGCCCTACTACATGCCATCCATGGCAATAATTGGCGTACAGGCTCGTGTGGCAATATTTCATCAACGAGCAAAGCGCGCTTTCAGCCATACGCCTGGCACCACAGCTCGGGCAAAAGCCGCGTTTTTTACAGCTAAAAGCAACTAACCTTTCATGATGACAACCTTCACAGCGCACACGAATAAAACCATGTTCTAATCTGCCGCATTTCAGGTAGGCTTCAAATTCTTTTATATGTGTTGGCAGGGCCTTACCCTGGCTTTCCATATAGTCGAGAAACTCGGGATAATACGTCTCAATAATTTGGTAGAGTAATGTTAGTTCCGGTTGATGACGTTTGTATCTGACACCAGATTCTCTAACAGCGTTCCTTGCTGTGTGCATGACAACTCCCTTTGCATACTTAATCCATAGTTACAATTCTAGCTCAAAGTTCAGCATTTCTCATTGCAACCTGGTGGTTTTTACAGGTTTTACTCTACCAGAGGCTATTCTTCCAATGTCAGCTTTATTGTGTTTTTCAAAGTTTTCGTAAAACTTCACCGACGTCTGCTTTGTGGTGGATTGGACGATTCAGACAGAGTATCAGATGTCGGTTTAAAAAATGAACAGACATTGATAATATTTAAGTGTTTCTACCCTATCGGCACCTATCGGACTGTCAGACAAACAAAACCCCGCACAATGGCAGGGCTTGATTGCAATAAGTGTATTAATATCAAAAATATTTAACATATTTAACATATTTAACATTTTTGTCATATTTATATGATATTTTTAAATTATTACATGGAAGCATACAAAGTGCTCAATAATGTTTAATCAATACTAAACCGCTATCGCGGTAAAGGGAGTCGTCAACTAGATTATCAATATTCTGCCTGTTTCTTATGATGAGTATTGAGGCATGTGCCTCATCTCACATTAGGAGCAGAGCCATGACACAGAACACTCAAGCGGTTAGTCGATTACGTCAGCGCATGATCGAAGACATGATGTTGCGCAAACTCTCACCCAAAACACAGTCAGCCTATATCCGTGCGGTAAAAAAACTCTCGTCTTATCTGGGGCATTCTCCGGCTACTGCAAGTGCCGAAGAGCTGCGTCGTTTCCAGTTACACTTAGTCGATAAAGGCATTTCAAGTATCACGCTGAACGCGACGATTACCGCCCTGCGGTTTTTATTTGAGACCACATTAAATCGTGCAGATACCATGCTCAAAATGAGCAGTGTACCGGTGCCGCGTAAATTACCCACGGTACTCAGTCGTCAGGAGGTCACCCGCCTGATTGATGCAGCCGGTAACCCTAAATACCGGGCAGCCCTGTCTGTCGCTTATGGCGCAGGTTTACGCGTCAGTGAAGTGGTTGCGCTCAAGATCAGTGATATTGACAGCACTCGCATGACCTTGCGCATTGAACAGGGCAAAGGCCATAAAGATCGTTATGCCATGCTCTCACCGGTACTGCTTGAACACTTGCGGGCCTGGTGGCACTTTGCCCATACTCAGGGACTGATGCTTGAGGGCGGCTGGTTATTTCCCGGACAAAACCCCGTCAACCACTTGACTGCTCGCCAGCTCAATCGTGTCTGCAAATTCGCAGCGGCTGATGCCGAGATTGATAAACGGGTTTCAATGCACATCTTACGGCATAATGCCGAGTTCCGGATTATTCCGAGTAGCAGGCACGGGATCTGAGAGACTGAATCAGAGTATAGAAACAGAGCTGATATCGGGGATAATGCTGGGTTTTGAGTTGCGTGCCAGGCTTTTTCTTGGGTCAGATCTGTAGAAGAAATATATCTAGTTCACAGCTAACAAAGACGCAAAACAGTGTGATCAACAACTCGATTATTCCGAGTATCAAGCAGTGGATTTCATAATCATATGAGTAGATAGATTGTCACATGTTACTCGAATAATCCGAACTGAGGTTTATTCGAGCCGACTAAACGTCACAGTTTTGCCCCCCTGCTGGAAGCGAAGGTGGATATACGGGTCATCCAGGTATTGCTGGGGCACAAAAAGCTGGAAACAACGGCGCTCTATGCGCAGGTTGCCACCGATCTTTTACGCGAGGTGATAAGTCCACTGGACTCATTGAAAACCTTGACCTGAGGGACGGCATGTCTCGTCCCTCTTTGGAGGTGGCGGATATCTTCCGCCGTCACGGGCACCTGTGGCGCCAGTCACATCACGGCCATATCAGTCTCGGTCAGCTTAAAGTGATGTCGGCCATTGAGCGTTGCCGAAGCGCTGAGTTGGGTGGGCATGTGCTGTTTTGTCAGGCCTGTGATCATCAGCAGATTGCTTACAACTCCTGTCGTAACCGGCATTGCCCCAAGTGTCAGGCCAGTGCCGCACACCGCTGGCTCGAAGCACGTCAGGCAGACCTGCTGCCGGTCGATTACTATCACCTGGTCTTTACACTGCCCGCGCAGATCAGTGATCTTGCCTTTGCGAACAAGGGTGTTATCTATAACCTCCTGTTCCAGGCCGCTGCCCAAACCTTACAGGTCATTGCAAAAGACCCAAAGCACCTGGGCGCTAAAATCGGTGTGACGCTGGTATTGCATACCTGGGGGTCGGCCATGACCCATCACCCGCATGTACACGGCGTGGTCACTGGCGGCGGTTTATCCGTTGCGGGTGAACGGTGGGTTGCCTGCAAGCCAGGCTTCTTTCTACCGGTTCGTGTTTTATCGCGTCTGTACCGACGGCTGTTTCTGGAAAAACTCACTCAGGCTTATCTGTTAAACAAGCTACAGTTTTTTGCTGAACAACAAGCCATTAAAGAAGAAAAGCACTTTATGGACTGGATAAAATCGTTACGCCAGATCGAGTGGGTGGTGTATGCCAAACGACCCTTCGCCGGGCCGGCAGCGGTACTGACTTACCTTTCACGCTATACCCATCGTGTGGCCATTGCCAATAGTCGACTCCTCTCGATGGATGAGAATGGCATCACCTTCAAGTGGAAAGATTATCGGCGCAAGAATGCAAAGCGATACACATCCATGACGCTGACCGCAGATGAGTTTATCCGCCGCTTTCTTATCCATGTCCTGCCCAGCGGTTTTCATCGACTCCGACATTATGGATTAATTGCCAATGCAAATCGCAAAGACAATCTGGCGCGCGCCAGGAAACTGTTGAAGGTGAATGAAACTGAACTATCGGCGCAGGAAGAAACAACAGATAAGCATCAGAGCGAGGAACAGGCGGCAGGATGCAACCTATGCCTGTCCAGACTGTGGTGCGCCCATGATCATCATTGAAACCTTCCCGCGTAATCAGCAACCGCGGGCACCTCCGGTAAAGAGAGGTGGAACAGGACGATTATTGTCGCGGGTAATGCATTATTAAATAACCGATTTTACTCGGTAACGGGCGTGTTTGGCCTTACCCTCAAAATCCCGTGTTTTTATCGGCAACCCGGTTGGAAAACGATGAATAATTTACCGGAACCAAACGCTTATACCGTCTTTATTGCTCGAGTTAACAGGGACTTTATTATCTCACACCGAGGCGTCACTACTCTAATCCCCATAGGCCAGTATTCAAAATTGACCGCATCAGCACATCCCGCGGTTTCCTCCCTCGAGGCTTATCAAACACCTGCCCGCTGAGTCTGTGAATATTTTTCCAGGCCTGCACTTACGGGCAGGTGTCTGATCAACCCTTAACAAAAATGCTCTGTCAGGATTATTTTCTTAAGGTCTGCTTTGCAAAGAATTAGCCCTTGTAAGGCATTATGTCTTAATGGCTGCTATGTGGTGGTTTTGGTGCATTCAATGGTATTTCGCCAATGTCGGCTTCGTATTATTTCAGTGCAGCCTGCTATCTATATGACGCTTTCCTGGCTGAATATGCTGACAGTATAATTTCAACCTAATGACCGTTTTATCCCAAAATTATAACCATCCGAAATCTGGTGACACCATTAAAGTTGAACCAATTCGAACCCTCAGGCCATTTCAAAAAGTAATGGTACTGCTCTTAAAACAGCAAAATTATTGCTTGTTTGTCCTCAAGGACACAAATAGTTTTGAGAACAACTCAATAAGCGAATAATAACTTGACATTATAAGCGAATATTAATATAACATATTAAGCGATTATTAATGCGCCACAAAAAACGAATAATAGAGCAAAGAAATGGCAAAACCTTCAGAAAAACTGGCGGAATCTCTCGAAGTGCTTCATAAGCTTCAAGAGCATGGCGTTATTGCTATACGCTCAAGCGATCTTACGCGAACCCATTGAGAGCGGCTGTGCCAGAATGGTTTCCTGCAAGAGATCATGAAGGGCTGGTAAATGCCGCTCGCCCAGATGAAACAGCGGGCGAAAGTACTGCCTGGTACGCTTCCTTCTGGCGATTTTGTGCCGCCTTTCTGCAGTACCTTAAAGGCAATGACTGGTGTCTCTCACCTGAGCAATCCCTATTGCTTCATGCAGAAAACTGGACGGTACCAAAACAGCTTTTAGTCAGAACTTCAAAGCACGCAATAACGTTACCCTTTTACCACATGACACTTCACTACTCGATGTACGCTCTACCCTGCCAGATGACAAAGATAGTGTAGAAAAGAGAATCTTCGACTTTTCTCGCTATCAGCGGCGCTGGTTGCAAGCGCGCCAGGTACATTCAGGCAGCACCCAACTGATATGCGTGCTGCATTATCAATAATACGTGATGCATCCGAAGTGCTAGATCGGCTACTCGAAGGTGGACACAGCACTATAGCCGGACGACTCGCTGGCGCTTTTCGCTCAATATTGGTCGTGACCGAATTGCTGATGACATCATAAACACCATGCGTGCCGCCGGATACAAAATTCGCGAAGAGGATCCTTTCGAAGCACCCGCACCGATGATCCTGCCTCCACGCGAACTTTCTCCTTACGTCAATCGTATCCGTTTGATGTGGCAGGAAATGCGAGAACAGGTTATCGAGCGTTTCCCAAGCCCGGACTACCCAAAGATACGAAAGCCTATCTCAAGCAGGTCGAAGATGCATACGTCACAGATGCTTATCGCCAGCTTGAAAATGAAGGTTATCGAGTCAGCCCTGAATTAATCGAGCGTGTACGTAGCGGTAACTGGAATCCAGATATCAATGAAAGCGACACAGAACACCGCAATGCGCTAGCAGCACGTGGGTACTGGCAGGCATATCAAACCGTACTCGAAAGCATTAAAAAAGTTCTACATGGTGATAACCCGGGCATGGTCGTTTATGATGATCACCGCACATGGTATCGGGAAATGTTTGCACCGGGTGTCACAGCGGGTATTCTGCGACCAGCCGATCTTGCCGGTTATAGGAACGGGCCGGTTTATATCCGCAGATCGATGCACGTCCCTCCAGGTCGTGAAGCTGTTGGCGATGCGATGCCCGCACTCTTTGACTTATTGCGTGAAGAGACAGAACCTGGTGTACGCGTTGTCCTCGGGCACCCTGACACACTGTACATCCATCCTTATATGGACGGTAATGGGCGCATGGGACGATTTTTGATGAACGTGATGTTGGCAGGTGGCGGCTATCCATGGACTGTTGTTCCATTAGAGAAACGTGCTCCCTATATGGCTGCGCTAGAAGAAGCCAGTGTTAACCAAAACATTAGCACTTTCACCGACTTTTATCAACAACAGACCTTAAAACGTCGACTTCGGTACGCAGTTTTTCCTTTTCGACAGTGAGTTTTTGGTTGTCTGTCTGTAGCGCCGAATTTATCCCCTGATGTTCCTTTAAGCCAATAATGGTTTGCTTCGCTGCGGCGAGTTCCTGTTTGCCTCCATCGATGATTTTCTGCCGTTTCTCTAATTCTGCTGCCTGGCGCTTGTTTTGATTTTTCAGGTCGGTGAGCTGTTTATTGCTTTGGGTAACGTTGCTAATTATCCCAGCGTTTTCCTGGCGACTTTTATTCAGTTGTTCTTTCAGTTCATCAATGGTGCCAGCAAGCGCCTTATTTTTGTTCTCAGCATCAGCTACTTGATCACGGGTTTGCTGGATGCTGGTATTGGATTGTTCAAGCGCTTTTTTATAGCCTTTGAGGGTTTCAGCATGCTCATTTTTAAGCGCATAAACTAATGTGGTGTGTTCTGCCTGCAGTTGTTCCTGGTGACGCCTGACCTCAATCAATGCATTTTCAGCGGCGACCAGCGCTTGTTTTAAGTTTTCATTGGATTGTTCTGATTTTGACAATTTGGCGCTTTTGTCGGCCTGGGCCTGATTTGCCTCAAGGAGGGATTTTTCGAGCGCGGTAATGCGAAGCGTCGCCTGTTTATGGTTGTTTTGCGCCTCATTTCTTTCATCTTCACGTTGAGCAGATTTTTGTTTTTCCTTCTCCAGCGACTCTTCTAAGCCTTTTTTCTCTTTTGCCACCAATTCATCGTACTGGTCATTTAATTCTAATACCACCGGGCGGATCAGGCTGACCAGGCGTTTGGTGACCGGGTCTTCGTCCTGGTACTCGATATCGATGTCCAGCCCTTTTAAGAAATACGCAATTTTCGCTTCCGAGCCTTTACCGAGCAAGGTACGGACCTGATAGGGATTGATGGGTTTACCGAGACCGTTGAGCGTATCGACGGCGTCTTCAATGTCTTTGATGGCAATAACGGACGGTCTGGCCATAATGTCTGTCCTCAATCGGTGGTTGCTGGCATCGCCCGTGAGGGCGTTGTGGTGTGCGCGGTGTATATCTGTTTTATTTAATGTCAAACTAAATATAACATGAAACAGTAAAAAAACAAGGGTAAAAATGGGTATATATAAGACGTGATAAGAGAACATTATCACGTCTTTAAGCTATAATAGCGAAAAGTACAGGGGGAAAATTTGCTGGTTGACCAGGCTAACGACGAAAGCGCTCAACCACTCTGACGTAACACGCAGCGTTATAAATCAAGCCATTGATACTTTAGCGGTGCCTGACTTAGTATGTAATACATAAAGTGAGTGAATGATGCAAAGAAAGACGAGCGTGACAATAGGTGAACATTTTGGCGAATTTGTTGAAAACAAAATCCAACAAGGGCGATTTGAATCAACGAGTGAAGCGGTAAGAGCGGGTCTACGCCTTCTTGAAGAGCATGAAGCCAAATTAGACCTGCTACGACAGAAACTTTCCTGTTGGTGAAACGCAACTCGATCAAGGCAAAGGCATAGATGGCGATGCCTTTATGCAAGAATTGATCGAATAATGACAAACTATTTTCTTTCGCCTGAAGCTCAACATAGTTTGAGGAACATTAAAGCCTACTCGAATAAAAACGTCGGCCCTCAGAGAACCCAAACCACCCTTCAAACTATTCGCCATCGGATGCAGGCGTTAGCAGAAAAGCCATCACGCACAATAAGACGAGAAGACCTGAAAGCTGGATACCATAGTGATTTTGTAGGCCTCATACAATTTACTACCGCGTTCAGCCTGCCCAACTAGATAGTATTGATGTGTTGCATCAGTCAATGGAACCATCAAAACATATTTAAGTAGCGCCATACATAACAAAAAGTACCCAGCCCATCATCGACAATAATAAAGATAACGTGTAATTAATAATATGACGACATCAAAAGATTCAGATCCATTTTTTGTTGGTAAGTACGCTGAAATCGATGTGCTTGCAAAAGAAGCGTTGATCCTGGATGCGTCAGAGAATAAAAACACCCAAAGAGCGTTTAAAAACGCGGTGGAACATTTTACGACTGTCTATGGTGGATCACTCCCCTGCACGGATGAGGTTCTGAAAGATTACCTGGTGTTTTATGCCGGTGAACTCAGTGTATCGACATTAGAACAACGCAGAGTATTAATTGGTCGCTGGCACAGAGAAAACGGTTTTAACCATAATCCGAATGATTCTGAAGTGGTAAGAAGAATCATGC
Organism: uncultured Gammaproteobacteria bacterium; assembly: GCA_942491615.1. Lineage (GTDB taxonomy): Bacteria > Pseudomonadota > Gammaproteobacteria > Methylococcales > Methylomonadaceae > Methyloprofundus. Next base: position 8,407 of record CALOCH010000024.1, on the reverse strand, counting down.
GCGGAATACGTCGTAAATATGGCCGTGCACCGAAGCAGGCGAAACCAGCGCCGTTACGGATCATTGAAAAAATCATTCTAAATTTAGACAAGGTGATCGCTAATCGTGATGACGACAATCACAGTAATCGTTTACGATCGGTTAGGGATAAGGCGCTATTGTTGACGGCATTCTGGTTTGGGCTTCGATCAGATGAATTAATTAACCTGCGTGTGTGTGATATAAATTTTCACTGGGACGCCGATACCCCCTATTTTGAGTTGTACCTGTCTAAATCGAAAACAGATAGAGATGCCCATGGTAGAACAAGAAAATTAGAAGTGTTGTCAAATCTTTGCCCGATGCACGCAATTCGTGATTGGCTTGAGATAAGTTGTAACGGTGTCGAGGTCAAGAATTACCGAGAAAGTGAATTGCCTTTGTTCTCTAAAGTGTCACGTTGGGGGAAAATATCAAAATCCCACATCCACAAGAATTCTATATACAAGGTGTTTATTCGATTAATAAAGGATGCGGGATATGATACGAGTGAATACAGTACGCACAGCATGCGACGAGGCATTGCTAACTGGATAATCGATTCGGGTGCTTCGGTTGCAGAGCTTAAAGAGTGGATTGGATGGCGCGATACCAGGACGGCCATGCGTTATCTTGATGGCAAATCATCACTGCCGAGTAAAATTATTGAAAGGAAGTTTAAAGAGGGACTTTCTAATGACCCAAATAAAGATAAGTTAGAATATGATGCTAAATAATATTATTTGCACGTTGATCAAAATAAGGAGCTTATTGTGGGTACTGTCAACTTAAGTAGATTAATAGAGACCTTTGCATATCACACGTACTGCCATTTATCGACCAATCGCTGCAGCTGAATACCTATTTTATCGAGCAATGACTTCTTGCAGACATACTTGATTTCATAGATATCCGCGTGTTGGCTGTTCTCCAGAAGGTAGTCATCGCTGGTCTTTAGCTCATCGACCAGATTTCTTTCCAGGGCACGCGTTCCCGGCCAGCTTTCTCCGGTAGACACCTCGACGATGTTGACATCGGGCCGGTGCTGGACGATGAAATCCTTGAACAGCACGTGAATATCTTCTATCTCTTCACGAAACTTTGCCTTCGCCTCATCCGTATTTTCACCAAACATCGTAACCGTTCTTTTGAATTCCCCGGCCGTGAACTGCTCGAATTCCACGTGATGCTTTTTGAGGACTTTGTTAAAATTGGGTAGCTGCGCTATCACGCCTATCGAACCGATGATAGCGAACGGCGCCGCGATGATGCGATGACCCACGCAGGCCATCATATAGCCGCCGCTTGCTGCAACCTTGTCGACGGAAACGGTGAGTGGGATCTGCTTTTCCCTCAAGCGCATCAGCTGGGAAGCCGCCAGTCCATAGCCATGAACAACACCGCCACCGCTTTCCAGGCGCAAAAAAACCTCATCATCTGCGCCGGCTACCGTTAAAACAGCAGTTATCTCCTCCCGCAGTGAAGCCACTGCTGACGCACGTATATCACCGTGGAAATTGAGTACAAATAGTCGTTTTCTTCGGTGCCCGCCCCTGATATCTTTATCGGCCGCTTTCATCCTTACCTTTTCCATTTTGAGATACTGCTTTAACTTGCTCCTGGGCAACATGCCGGCGTTCATCGCCTTGGCCATATCCTCGTATCTGTTGTTGATTTTATTAACTTCGAGGGTCTCTTTCTTCTCCGCCTGTTTTCTGCCCGCGAGAGACATGGCTAATAGCAGCAGCGCGGCAATCGCCGCGACTATCGTTACCGTCTTTGCTAGAAACAGTCCGTAATTCAAAAAGAAATCAGCCATTATTATATGCCTAGTCAGATTCATGACATTCTAACTGTGTATCCTGCTGGGCACCAGTCGTCTGAAACCCTGTGCATGGCGAATTGATACTCAAGCTGCTGCGGGAAGCTGGTATAGCCCTCGGCAGTAGCTTGAGTAACAATTCGCCATGCACAGGCATCATTACGTTGCATCTCCTTTAATATATTAAAGCTTATCTACTCATCGAATTCGTACTTCCAATTTACCCATTTTTTGGATATTTTATTATCCGCTATGGCTTCGATTAAATATCGTCTAGCATACTGGCTTGCATTATTTCTGCCTTCGTAACTTCCCAGATGGGATACTAAAGTATCCTGTAACCATAGCCGCACGACTCGATGTGCTTCCTCTGTGCCGGGTTTTTGATGCAAATGAATGGCCATCATTTCAGATAGTATAGTATCCACTGTAATCGTGGTTCGTTTTTCCCCAAACGTGATATGGAAACGTTGCAGCATGGGAATATCCTCTTTTTGAAACAGACAATGGATATTATGTTATCCTGCTTATTCGCGTAAATCAACGACATCGGTCGACAACGCCCTGTCAACTCATTACCTCGAAGGAGAATAAGCGGCCATAAGGGAGCGTCAAAAACACCTGGCAAAAGGTCTGTTCGTGCATCAATAAAATAATCTTTTTGCTCTGATGAATCATTTTTTCGTTGCAACGTTTGTAATCCAACCACTACACCGGTCGCCAACCCAAGAATACTCGTAAGAATAGTCACTGTAACAGGAGCAACAGTTAGGCCTGCTATCCAGCCAATACTCGCTCCGATGACAAACACTGAGAAAAATTGCCAAATGTAATAATGCCGCGTAGAATTTGGGCGTTCAGGACCACTGTCTTGATGACTAATTTTCGATTGCATTTCTTCCATAGTATTATTGCTTATTCATGGTTGAAGCATCATCTAGTTTAGCAGGGTATTAGGGGTACTGGGGACATCCCAAGAGGTACTGGTAAAATCTACTATTATTTTGAAAGCTGAGTGCATCCTTGCTGGCATAAGCCCTCAGCCTGGCGTAATTAGCCTTTACCGTCGCCTGAAATGTGCGTCTACATGCTCAAGTTGACCAAAACGGCAACGATCATAAGCACGTACAAACACAATATCAGGTAATCACACTTCATTGGTGATTTCACCATTTGTGTTACATTTAATATTTCATGAAAGATATTAAGGGGCAACTAGTAAAACTATGCGTTTTTCTATATACTGGAATAGCTTCTTCGAAAGCACAGGTGGTATTAGCGAGCCCCTAAGGCATCACACCACGACCCACTGTTCGCGCAGTGGGTCTTTTCGTTTAATAATCTAAAGATAACAATTTTCTTCATCAAGGATACGTTTTTTGACTTTTAAATGGGCGACTATGCTGTACTTATTCTCATCATCATTTATTTACGCCTATCATAGACAACGATAAAGCAGGCCCATACGTTTATTGAGTTTTAATAATTGTTTAATCATTAGCGGTCATTAAAAGAAATGCCTCACTGAAGATATTATCTATACTGATTAATATTATGATTCGTTAAACTTTTCCTGAATATAATTAATCTTTTCTTCATTTTCTATTAGCGCATTAACACAATCTTTATCCAGATGTGTTCCTGTTAGCTCTTTTAGTTTTTTGAATGCCTTATCATTATCCCATGCATCTTTATATGAACGTTTACTACTGAGCGCATCAAAAATATCGGCAACAGCAACAACCCGTGCTTCGAATGGAATTTCAGGGCCTTTTAATCCAGATGGATAACCACTTCCATCAATTTTCTCATGGTGAAATACAACAATGTTCCGCAACACATCCACATATTCGATATTTTCAAATCCAAAATTAGTGATAATACTTTCAATCATTTCACGTCCCTTGGTTACATGTGATCGCATGATATTCCATTCAACTTCATTAAGTTTACGCTTTGCAAGTAAAATGCTATCTGGAATAGCAATCTTCCCGATATCATGCAGAGGAGAAAACATAAAGATATGTTCAATATAGCTGTCATCCAAATTGTATTTGTCTGATAGTGAACAGGCAATTAAACGGCTGTAACGTGACATTCTATCAAGATGACTGCCTGTTTCAGGATTACGAATATGGGTGATATGGCCTGTTGTTTTAAGCGCTGCTATTAAGGTTTTAATATTTGATAATTCATTGATGACCATGAGCGAAATAATATGTCCATACATCTCAATTTTCTGCAGTACATTTTCACTAAAAGCATCCTTGTCTGTAGTATTGAAAAATATAAAACCAAAAAATGCACCATTATTAAACATTGGCATTGTGTAACTTGCTGCATAACCACTACGGCCAATTCTCATAATCTTTTCTTGTCCGACATCCTCAAAGGTCAATTGATTTTTGATAACACGAGGAAGACCCTTTTTTATAATCTCTTGCAGCGAGGTCATATTATCAATGTGAGTCACAAAGTGTTCTTGCGAGGCATCGTTATCACTGCTGTGCAAATATGATTTAAGTATATGTGTTACGGGATCGTATAAAGTGATGGCTATACGGGATATAAATGGAAGATTCTTCCGCATAGATTTATGGGCAGACACCAACTTCTGACGCATAAATCCTTGCTTATTGAGCTCGCTGAGAAAATTCCGATTATCGTTCATTATTATCCTACATTTCAAAACGGTATTAATTTTTACAGGGTCGACAAGAGACAAAAAAAGCACCCATGACCTGGGCGCTGATAGCCTGACATCCATTGCCAGAAAACTATAAAACTGACAATCCATCGTCGGCTAATTAAATAATAGTAGAATAATTCTAGTATATATGAATTATCAAATATTTCTGTAAGACCGTATGACCGGCCATGAGCTGACGGTCAAAGTCTCGTGTTAATTAGTCTGCATCCAATCATAAGGCGACATTAAATGAATTTTGCTGACAAAGAAAATCTGATCAAAAAGACGTTCACAGCCACCCTAATTAACTAATATTTCATTAGTCTTAATGGGTTCTAACCATCAATATGGAGAACCGCAATGTTATATCTAACACACAATCAGCAACATCTTACCCCTTTGGAATAAAGGCAAACTCATTGGGGCAGAAAAAACCGCCTCTAAAACTAAATGAGATATATGGGCTATCCGCATTCGATTACAAATAACCAATAAAAAACGTGACCTAGCACTATTTAATATTGCTATAGATAGTAAATTACGTAGTTGCGACCTTGTTAATTTCAAAGTTACAGATATTGCACATGTAGTGCATATTCCAGCCCAACCTTTCCACCATTCCAGACTGCCCTTGCCACCGAATCCAGAAAAGTGCTGCCAGTGTTCCAGACCTTTCCACTTGAATATAAATATAAAAAAAGCGAGTTCCTACAAACTCGCCTTTATATTCTGGGAATTATTGCTATCTGGCGGTTAACTGGGTGTGGTTTCCAGTGTTTTAACAATGTGTGAGGGTATATTAGCAATGATCTATATTAGAAATAATTGCTCTCTGACCCAGAAGTTTTTTCCTAGATTTAACAGAAGACTAACTTTTACGGATAAAAACCGTAAAAAAATAACTGTTGCCTATTGACTGGGAACTACTAATGGCTGACCCTTAAATTCCTTTTAGCGCATTTGTTAATTCCAAATAACACTTATCAACAATTACTCTTAAATCTTCTTTTAGACTTTTTGGTGCATCTTCTTTATAAAAAGGCAACATTTCGCAATAATATAAAAACTTCAAGCCACTCTTGCCCAATAACTTCACACTTATATTTTTTTGTGTTTCTGACATTGCATACTCAAGATTATCTTCATGGTCTTCAGATATCCTCAAGATATAGCTCATAACGACTATTACGATCAGACATAAAATCATCATTAGCTATTAATTGTCTTAATTGATTTTGAGTATTAAAATCTTTATCTAATCCTGCTATATAAGATCTCAGTATAATTCCTTGGCCATTACTTGACCATACATCTTGTTTATTTGACATATGTTTAACTTGATAAATAAAACTATCTAGCAAATCAATAGATTCTTGCTGTTTATCTAACCAAAATAAATAGTTTGAAAGAATAACTTTGCTTTACCTATATATCATTACTGCTAGTGACTAGAAATTTTTTTTAAGCCCTACCTTCAGCCTTTTAATAACTGGCAGCTCTCCAGTAAACTCTTTAATATTTAAAACACTCAATTTTAATTCCTTCTATTTCTTAGCAAGCAGCAATGCCACCGTTGGTAAATCATCACTTGTAACTACAACAAACTTATCTCTACTTTTCATATTTCGAGCAAGAGAAAGAGCCAAAATGACCACCAACAGACATATTCTGGCCAGCTGATACCCACCTTGTTGAGACACCTGCTTTACGAGGTCCACCTGATCTAGTTTTTAAAGAATGGATATTCATCGCACTGGCTTACCTAATGGTGTAAGGTTGTTCTACATCCCGTGGTACCTCCACCTGTAGCATACCAACGCCGGTTACCCACCTGCTATTTGGTTGATATGTAAGAACCACATTTTCTGGAGTCTGAGCATCTCGAATATGATCTTTTATATCTGGGTTATCATAACCAACTATAAGTATATTTGCCCGTAAACCACATTTATTTTTTTCTCGTATACATTTACGCAATTTACGTAACGCAGATTTTTCCCTGCTACTCTCGCCCTGAAACTTGTAAAGTCGCATGCAGCCAAACTCACACTTCTTGAAAAAGTAGGGACACTTGTAGTCGTTAATGTACCACGAATATTACTTGCTGTTCCAAATGAAGCCAATCCGAAGTTACCAGTCGGATCAGTATAATACACAGGGTCAACATTTGCATACAAGTATTTATGTAACGTCACAGGATCACTGGTTATTACCCATCCATGTATCCATCTGCGTAAACCGACCAACATTCTGGTCGTAATACCTGGCTCTGAGATAGTAATTATCTAAACCACTGTCATACTGCTCGCCCGTGAACAGATAATCGTTTGGTGTCGATCCAGTTTGATTTAGTAGTGACCCAAAGGATTCGTAATTGTAGGTGTCAGTGATAGTTCCTGTACTATCTGACAGCGCCCTGGTTGAGCCTAAGCCATCATACAGATAGTAACGATCATTCGCCGCCTGGGTCTGTTTGATCAGGTCATCGCCATACAGATAGTCGGTGATGTTGCCTGTGTTTGCATTGGTTTCCTTGACCACCTGCGCATAGGCACGGTTGCAAAGGCCTGACGCAGGTTTGGGCTTAAATAGCAGATTTTGCTAATAGAGTCAGTATGTTAAAGAGCATTGCACAAGGCATTTTAAGTATAGTTAAAAAAATCCCCTGACGCACTTTTCTCTATGCATTATTTGATAATTAATGCATTGATTAAACAGCAGAAAGCAGGCTGAGATAATAAGGTAGCTAAAATAAATAAGCCCTGCTGTTGCAGGGCTTAGTGGGACTTTTTCTTTTAATAAAATAGGTTAGTTATTAAATGTAGCATGGAAAAGACCTGGCCCATTTTTTTAGGGATGAGCCCAAATATCTCAATCTCTTTTTATTTTTATACTTTCTTCACTTTCCTTATTAACAACTTCGAACTCAGGCATTGATTCAGAAACAACTTCAATTACGTCTTCACTTGTATAAAACATAAAATGTTTTGCTAAATTCTCATCTGAATATAAAAATCCATCATCTTCATCTAACATAGGAGATTCAATATATACAAGAAGAGGGCTTAGCTGGCATTCTTTCAAATCACCTTCGCATTCACCATTCAATAAATGAAACATTTCATCTACAGAGCTCATAAACATATAATTTTTCAAATTTCCATATTTAATTACTTTATCTATATATTCTTTAGAGTTCTGGCATGAAAAACTTATTTCTAAGCCACCATTTTTATAGTTATTAATCACAACAAATTCAAGGTCAAGATCTTTAACCTCATCCAAAAACACTTTTATATGGCACCACTTTTTTATATGTCATATTCTCTCAAACCTAATCAATATAATATCTGAACGCATCCCAGTTTTCCCTTCAATTTTTAGATAAATAGTTGGTTTCTCTGCACTTCGTTTTAACGTCATAACGGTACCATCTTTAAAGGTCACATTATACGAACCATTTGGTGTAACCTTAAAACTTCCTTGAACTGAAAACCTTTTAGACATCGAAACTGAAATTCTTCTTCAGCTTGCTGTAGCCCACCACTTTTGCCAACAAATTGATTCCCTTTTTTCTTTCGTAATCTTTTATCGTTACGCATACCACCCTGTACATTGATCGAACAGATTTCCAATAAATCCACAAAGTTATGAACTAAAACAGGCTCTTTAGACACATAATATGTATGATCATTTGCAACCGTTAAGTTATAAACTTTTGCTTTCTTAGTTTCTCGCTCAATAGAATTTATAACTACAGGGTTTTGTTCATTATTAAATAAAATATTATCAATGGCTAAATCAAACGCATCAACCCAAGGATCATTTAACTGAGGAACATAAAACGGATGGTTAGCCGTTGCGACAATGGTTTCGCC
>CALOCH010000023.1:0-49370 GCA_942491615.1 uncultured Gammaproteobacteria bacterium | reverse complement strand
GAATATTACCCATCCTGCCTGTTGATGAATTAATAGCAGCTCATGCAGGAAAAATAGCTAGCTTAAATGAACTGGCAGGACTCTCTGAGTCAAATTTTAAAAAATATTATCAATCAAGTATTCATAATTTTGCCCGTTTAGTACAGTTACTTCCCGCTTCTGAAGTTCACCATCATGCTACCCCCGGAGGCATGCTTTCACACACGCTGGATGTTTGTGTTACCGCATTAAAACTTCGTCAATCCTACGTTTTATCAACCAATAATAATGCAGAGGATGTTTCTGTTGAGCTCGACATATGGACATATGCTATTTTTTTAGCCGCTCTTTGTCATGACCTGGCCAAACCTGTCGTTGACCAGATTATTGATATTTATGATCAGGATCACAAAATGAGCAAATGGGTTCCCTGGTCGTATTTTTTAGATGAACAAGGAAAATGGTATACCTGTCGATTTGTCAGAAAGAGGCAATATCATTTGCATGAAAAAGCCTCGTTATTATTAACCTATAAAATCATCCTCCTATGGCATGGAATGGTTAAGTAGTCATCAGACTATTTTCATGCAGTGGTTGGCCTGTGTTTCTGGTGATAACGAAAATGCCTTATCAATTGGTGAAATTGTCTCACTTGCAGACAGCAAATCAGTTGCCAGCAACCTCGGCGCAGACTCTAGCAACGCTACCGCCAGTATAAGCAAAGCGAAACCTCTTTATGAAAAAATGCTAACAGCATTACGTGTCCTACTACTTGAAGGTGATTTGCCGCTCAACAGAAATGGCGCTGCTGGATGGATTAAGGATAATTCGTGTTGGCTAGTGAGTAAACGTACTATTGATGCCATCCGCGATCAACTTAGCACAGAAGGTCACACTGGATTACCCTCTAAAAATGGGCGCATGTATGACATACTTCAAGAGCACGGCAGTTCTGACTCCTTGTGGTGACAAAGCGATATGGAAAGTCGCTGTTTGTGGTGACGGCTGGGAGAATGAACTCACAGTCATTAATATCCCGGTTTCAAAAAATATGGTTAAATCCAGATAATAAGCCAGATGAGTTTGAAGGGATGATTACCCATTCAGAAAAAGTAACTAAAGAAGTCAACGAAAGTGAATTATTAAAAACTGAGGGAAAAGAACCCGAACTGGATAGTAACGCTAAAATTAGCCCGCCAAAAAGTATTAATCACGATCAAAGGGAGCCTAATAAAGCTAAGGACTACAGTTCAAAATACAGAAAAATCGAGTAGCTTAGATATATCATCGTTTCTACCTTCATCTTTGGATGAAAACACAGATACAAATGACTTAAAGGTAAAGCAAGAAATTGATAGTGGTGAAAAGCTAGCTGTGTTTGATAATAATACAAATATAATTAAAAACGATAATATATCTGGTTTAAAAAATCAGGATATAAAGTTGATAGATAATTCAAACAAAACCTGCGATTCTCAGTTCTTTCAGTGGTTACAGGATGGTGTATTATCAGGAAAAATTAAAATAAATGCAGCTAAAGCACGAGTTCATGTCGTTAATGATGGCGGTATTGTTATAACACCAGGAATATTCCAGGATTTTTCAAAGCATACCGGCAATAAATATGACTGGAAGGATGTTCAAAAATCAGTCTTAAAGAAAAAATTTCACTGTCGTGATAAAAAAGGTCTTAACGTCATTAAATACGAAGTTAAGGGTCAAAGCAAAATGACTACGCTAAATGCAATTCTTTTTAATGATATGACCTTAATTTTTGGAAACACCCGTCCCCCTTCTCAAAACCCACACCTTAACCGCATTGAGTAATTTCAAATCTTAGACTATTTATTGACTACTGCTCTTATAGTAGTTGGTGGGTAGCCAATACGATAAACTGCTAGGCTCTGAATGCACGCCAATGCTGTTATTAATGCAGTAATCGCTGTTTCTTTCTTCAATTTTCTTCTGTTAATCCTGCTCAAGCTTTGTCGCTTAGATTTACAATGAAGTTTATGCAGTTTGCCCATGTTTGCGTTTACGAGTGTTTTTCTAGTTCGTATTTACCTTTGTTAGGTGTTATTTTTTGGATTTCAGTTAGTTGCTCTGATTTTTACTGTAAATACCTTTAAGGTAATATCCCTAAGCTAAAACCCATTTACACAACCCCTTTATTATTGCCATTATATTACTTATGGGGTAATATAATGGCGTAGTTTAGGGGAATAGCTTGCAACACCCTCTCTGCTTCAATACGGGTATCAAATAACACTTAGTATCCTGACAGAATTAATGAGCATGACACGGCCTTTTATTCAGAAACCTACATCAATGAATTGCCTGGAAACTATAGAGACCGTCTAAGCTGTTCTAATATGCGTGGAGGATTGAAATAATGGAAACACTTGATTTAAAGGAGGCCGCAACCTTTCTTAAAATGAACCCCGAAGTTTTAAGGCGTAAAGCAAAGTCTCAAGAAGTTCCAAGCCGGAAAGCAGGTAAACGCTGGATTTTTATCAAAGAACATCTTGCAGATTGGGTAAGCGGGCGTTATCCTGAACCAGGGCGAGAACTGCGAGTAATTGACAATGAAAAACAGCAACCGGAGGAATACAACATATGTCAATCTACACACGCGGAGAAACTTGGTGGATTCAATTCACCGCACCAAACGGCGAGCGAATACAACGCTCTGCTAGGACTAAAATAAAACGGGAGGCGCAAGAGTTACACGACCAGCTAAAAGCCGAAGCATGGCGGGTTAAGAACTTGGGAAGTAAACCCCGTCATACGTGGCAAGAAGCTGTTACTAGATGGTTAACTGAGCAGTCACACAAAAAGAGCATAGAAGATGATAAACGACTCCTGAGGTGGTTGCACACTTATTTATTTGAAAGCTACCTTGATGATATAGATTCCGATATTATTTCTGATCTAATTTATAAAAGGCAAAAAGAAAACGTATCAAACGCGACTGTAAATAGAATGCTTGCGGTCTTACGTTCTATTTTAAATCGTGCAATTAAAGAATGGGGATGGTTAGATTCTGCCCCTTTTATAAAATCTTTGCCCGAACCTAAAATTAGAATTAGGTGGCTGACCCAAATTGAAGCAGCAAAACTTTTAAATGAATTGCCAGAGCATCTAAAAGCAATGGCCAAATTCACCTTGGCAACCCCCCCAAACCCCTATTTAAATAATTACACTAACCTAAAGCTTAGTACCACCACCAAAAAAGGATGCCCTAAGCCTATTGACGTAATCAGAGCAAAATTACAAAATCTAGCTTGGTAAATCTTTTTGTTTTTACATACAAGGGAAAAAAATGTAAGCGGTTTTATTAACCACGCTAAAAAGCGTAGCGCTAGTAAGAGTAGGTATTGAAAACTTCCGCTGGATATGATCACCGTATTGGCCTAGTTGGCATATTCAAAATGGAACACCTTTACATATATTGCAAGAATTAGGCGGATGGAGTTCTTATGAAATGGTTCGGCGATATGCTCACCTTTCATCTGCACACCTTTCAGAATATGCGAACAACTGCAAAACTGTGACAAATTTACTACAGCATGAAAATAAGGAGAAGAGCAAAAATGCTTGAAACACTTGAATTTATTGGGGTGGACGATGGGGCTCGAACCCACGACAACCGGAATCACAATCCGGGACTCTACCAACTGAGCTACGCCCACCATAATGGTGACTCTTTAAGAAAATGGCACGCTTGGCAGGAGTCGAACCTGCGACCCTCGGCTTAGAAGGCCGATGCTCTATCCAGCTGAGCTACAAGCGCATAGTTGGTCGGGGTAGAGGGATTCGAACCCCCGACATCCTGCTCCCAAAGCAGGCGCGCTACCAAACTGCGCTATACCCCGAAACTTAAAGCTAATATTACGCAAGTAATTAATGCCCTAAAGAGCTGACTATTATATCTTAATTTTTAATGGCGTCAATTAATTATTTTGTTTTTATAATTTATTTTTAACCAACGCATATATCTCTTCTGATTTTATATCCACGCCGCTCAGTATCAGTTCTAATTCAGCGAGTTTTTCTTCCGCAAAAGCCCTGTCTTGAAGTCCTGAAGTATTGATATAAACATTGAGTGCCGCGCTTTTTAGTCCTGCGTATGCCGACATAACAGCCACACCCGCATCACTTATTACATTTAAACTCCCTTTATCGGCGACATCCTGACTCAATGTTATGATCTCTGCACAGGCTTTAGCACAGTCCAGAGGCACTAGGGTGGCCTCTTTTAAGATCATTTGAATTTGCTGACTGCGAGTTATTTGTTGCTGCTCTGTTTCTTTTGCCAAACCATACGCTGCCATTAACTGATCAAACACATCGACATCAGCCTTAATCATAGCCGTTAAGGTGACGCGGAGAGATTCAGCTTTAGCCAACGATAACTGCATATCCGTTTCAACTTCAGCGTACTTTGCTTTACCAAGAGTTAAATTGCACACCATACTGATTAAAGCGGCTGCTTGTGAACCTAATAACGCTGCAACACTGCCACCGCCTGGAGTAGCAGATTTACTGGCTAATGCATCAAGAAATGTCTGTAAGGATTGGTCTTTTATTTCTGTCATATCGAATGTAATTCCAACGAGTGGTTAAGGGCTTTATGAAAGTATATTTATAATTCACTGATAAGGTTCATTATCTCAGAAACCTCTTATTCACGCCGCCAGTTGGTTCCAGTCGCTACATCTTCCAGAACAATACCCTGCTGCTTTAAATCATCGCGAATTTTATCAGCTAGCGCCCACTCTTTATTTTGTTTTGCTAACAAGCGCTGCTTTATAAACTCAGCTATGTCATGCTCACTCAGCCCTCCGTCCTGAACAGCATCCCCAGCTTGCAAAAAGCTTTCTGGAGCATCCTGTAAAATACCTAAAACATTGGCCAACTCTTTTAGTTCAGCGGCTAATTGGCTTGCAAGTTCGTTATTATTATTTTTTTCTTTATTCAAGTCTCTCGCCATATCAAATAAAACAGCTACAGCAATCGGTGTATTAAAATCATCATCCATTGCCTGCTTAAAACGCTCACTATAGTGAGTCTTAATATTTTTTGGGACACATTCAACACCGCGCAAGGCCGTGTAAAGTCGCGTTAAAGCAGCTCCCGCATCATCCAGTTGCTCATCTGAATAATTAAGTGGGCTACGATAATGACTGGACATCACAAAAAAACGCACCACCTCCGGACGATACTGCTTTAATACATCCCTGACAGTAAAGAAATTACCCAATGATTTGGACATTTTCTCCTCATTAATGCGCACAAACCCATTATGCATCCAAACATTAACAAATTTTTCACCCGTTGCGCCTTCAGATTGTGCTATTTCATTTTCATGATGCGGAAATTGCAGATCCATTCCACCACCATGAATATCAAAATGATGCCCTAAGCATCGTGTCGCCATAGCAGAACACTCTATATGCCAGCCAGGCCGACCTCTACCCCAAGGCGAATTCCAGTAAGGCTCATCTGCCTTGGCTTTTTTCCATAGCACAAAATCAAAGGGGTTGTGCTTTGCCCGTTCGATTTCTACGCGCTCACCTGCTTGTAACTCATCCAGTTTTTTTCCGGATAAAGCACCGTAATTGGCAAACTTATCCACCGCGTAAAATACATCACCGTTACTCCCTGTATACGCCAGCCCTTTTTCAAACAAAGCGGTAATCATCAGGATAATATCATCCATAGATTTTGTCGCTCTGGGCTCAACATCAGGAGGTAATACTGCCAATGCAGTCTCATCCGCATGCATTGCATCAATAAACCGCTCTGTTAGTGCACCAATCTCTTCTTTATTTTCCTTAGCTCGGTGAATGATTTTATCATCTATATCAGTCACATTGCGCACATAAGTCAAATCATACCCTGAATAACGCAAATAACGCGCAACAATATCAAACACGACCATGACCCGTGCATGCCCGATATGACAGTAATCATAAACTGTCATGCCGCAGACATACATGCCCACTTTTCCTGCAACTCTTGGAGTAAAAACTTCTTTGCTACGCGTCAGGGTATTATATATTTTTAACATTTAGGTGTTATTATTCCGAATAATTCATTTTCAAGACTCATGTAAAGTTGAGTTTAACCAACTAATTTTCTAATATTAACACTTCTCTTTCAAGCTCAAAACACATAGAATTTACAATTTGCATCTATTTACAGTGAGTACTATGCGTTCTTTAATTCTTTGTTTGATGCTTTCTTTAACTTCAATTACTTCTTTTGCAACGGAAAACAAAATGTCAGAAACACAGCCTAGAGTCAAATTTCAAACTACCGCAGGTGATTTCATTATTGAGCTATACCCTGAAAAAGCGCCGATTACCGTAAAAAACTTTCTAACGTATGTTGAAGAGGGCTTTTATACAGGTACCGTTTTTCACCGTATTATCCCCGATTTTATGGCACAAGGGGGTGGTTTTGATGCCAGCTTTGAACAAAAATCAACCCATGCACCCATTAAAATTGAAGCTGACAATGGTCTAAAAAATGATCGTGGTACGGTAGCAATGGCGCGTACCGGTGTCCCTGATTCAGCAACCGCACAATTTTTTATTAACTATAAAAATAATGATTTCTTAAACCATACATCACCTACTGCTAATGGCTGGGGCTATGCTGTCTTTGGTAAAGTTATTGAAGGCATGGACGTTATTGACGAAATGGCAAATGCACCGACAGCTACCCGCAATGGGCATCAGGATGTGCCTAAAACTGACATCGTGATTGAAAAAGCTGAAGTTATTAAATAAAGCTTATGACTTATCTTAACAAGATCAGATAAGTAGCCGGATAAGTCACATCCTCTTGTTGGGTTAGTTTTATAATGGTTTGCAATTAATAATCTAACCCGACCCGCCTCCCCTCTATCTATTATGCTTAATGAAACACTGTTTATTTCAGACTTGCATCTGACTATTGAACGTCCGGAAGTAACACGCAAGTTTATTCAATTCTTAAAAACTAGAGCAATCCAAGCTCAGGCTTTATATATTCTAGGCGACTTATTTGATACATGGATTGGAGATGATGACTTCAGCCCACCTATCAACAGCGTTAAAAAGCAGCTTTATGCACTTACAACTCAGGGAATACCGGTTTTTTATATACATGGCAACCGTGACTTTCTTATCGGACAACGCTTTAGCTCCCAAACGGGCGTCAAGCTCCTGGATGAATATAGTGTAATAGATCTTTATGGAACAAAAACTTTACTGACACACGGCGATTTACTCTGTACTGACGACCTGCCTTATCAGGCATTCCGCCTTAAATCACATTCGCCAGAATGGCAAGAAAACGTTTTATCCAAACCGCTGATATTCAGACTATTGTATGCTCGCTGGTATCGTTTACGCAGTTACTTGCATAAACGCAAAAAATCACAAGATATAATGGATGTCAATCAGGACACTGTAAAACAAGTTATGCGACAACATCATGTCAATCGTTTAATTCATGGACATACTCACAGACCAGCTGTGCACGACCTACTGATAGAAGGCCAAGCAGCGCAACGTTTTGTGCTCGCGGAGTGGAAAAAAGACAGTGCCAGTGTGTTATCCTGGGCTAAATCAGGCTACAAGATGGAAGCAATTTGAGGGTATCAATTTTGGGGCCTTTATTCTTTTATTTTATCGCCATTCAATAAACGATATACTGACAAACACCCTGCACAACAGAATAATTTTATACCTTCAATTGTCTGCACATCAAAGCCCTGGATTTCAACCGCTAGTCCACATAAAGCGCATCGAGTTATTTCTTTAGTCATTTTTATGTTTTTAAATCGCGCTATTAAGGCCTAAGCTTTGATAAATTTTTCGGCAAACCACTGCGCAAAATAACTGGAAGGCTTGAACTTTCCTGTGCGTAAATAATGCAGCGTATATTCATTATTAATAGTGGCTTTTAATATTTGCTTGGCTTTGACTGTACCACAGAAAAGCAATTGGTCCCCTTCTTTAAGTTTATGATTCTTTGTCGGCAATATTATTTGTTTCCCCTCAGACTGAATAACAAACACCACTAACTCAAGCTCTTGTTCACGATTTTGTGGATTAGCGATAATATCACCTAGCTTTACCACTTCACCCGCATCTAAACATTGAATAACCGCTGTGCTTTTTTCACGCGTAAAATCGATAGTCGCCAATATTGGTTTTTTTTTGCCAATCTTTTCTCTTAAAACACCAATGACCTGCCTAACTACCTCGTCTCGTCCAGGCTCTCTGGCTAATAAATAGCGAAAAAAATGCTTTAATAATGGTGCAACCAATAAAAATAAAATTTTTCTTGCTGTCACCAAAGTAGGCTGCATAATCATATCAGCATCAGCCTTTTCGAAAGCCAGCTCGTTTTGATAACTATTTTGCCTGACAATAGTAAACAAATGCTTATTAAGACTACGCGCATTTAATAACACGCTTAAATTCGCACCATCATCATCGGCAGCAGCGAGAAGCCCTACAGCACTTTCTATCCCGGCAGACTTCAAAGTTTTTGCATTAGCTCTGCCAATGACATAAGTTTCAATTTCTTCTTCTTTTTTTCGCGAATGGGGATCAATAACGGCAGTTCTTACACCATTCATGGTTAATACATGATTAGCTTCCATCCCCATGCGTCCGTAACCACAGATTATCCACCCCCCCACAGGAGGATGTACAAATGATTCCAGATTCGCGTCTTTATCTCCCACCAGCCAATTGTTTAAGGCATAGAAGGCAGGGTTATTTATGCAGGCATTTAAGACCTTAGCAAAGGTTTTAAAGGGATCAATAATATGCACTTCACCGCCAATGGTGGCTAACGTTTCTTCAAACGCATCAAGTTTTGACATAGTAAAAAGACCAATATCTGCATTCAATAAACGTGCAATAGCTGAAATTTTTAGATTAATATCTTCATCACTGGTAATTGACACCACCCCCTTGCAATATTTGCTAGTAACGCCCGCCTCCAATAAAAACTTGGGAACGCTGGCATCGGCACAGAGACCTGGAACGGATATCTTATAATTGCGTAACGATAAAGCTTGTATACGCTCCGCACTTTTATCAATAACCACAGCATGTAAGCCCGCATCATTCAGGCCTCTTACCAGCACACTACCGGTATCACCAAAGCCGCAAATAATATAAAAAGACGATGCAATACGATTAACTCTATGAGCAAAGCGCCATTCCTCAACAGCACGGATAAAAAATTTATTCTGAAATAGGCGAACAATACTACCGACCGCATAAAACCAGGTGACAACACTGACATAAAGACATAGGATTGCCCAGAGGCGCTGGGCATCACTAAAGGCAAATGGGATTTCCCCAAAGCCTGTGGTCGTTGCCGTATAAGTCATAAAGTAAAAAGCATGAAAAAAGCTTAAATACTCTACCTCCCCATTTATTTCAGGTCCGGGAATAAACACCATACCGCATATAGCTATTGAATAGACCACTACTAACGCTATCAGAGGAACACGCATTTCGCGCATAACAATAAAACTAACGCGACTCAGCTCATTACTGGTATACATAGGCTTATGATTTAGGAGGTAAGAGTAGGCAAAAAGGCAGGTGTTTACATTCTGGCAATCAAGGTTTCTGAAACCAGAATCACAACGGAAATAACATTGGCAACTAAAGCCCCCCCAGCAAGAGCCACAATGCCGGTGATCACATCTGGCGTAATCCCTGTTTGTGTTACATGCACGGCAAAGGTCCATTGTAATGCAGCGGCAACAAGTTCAAAGTCTGCCACCAGACTAGTTGCCAGGAGTAAGGCACCAATTTGCGAGCGGTCGCCTAATTTTAAGCCGGTCGCAATCAAATTAACAACAACTACAGCAAACAATTCAAAAACACTATGATGCTCAGGATTACTGTATTCTCCCATCACAAACCCGACGTTTAAGGTAAGTGACAAGACGATAAAAAAACCAAAAATAATTTTCTCTAGATTCACAATCAATCCTAATATAATAGTAAACAGGCTTGCCATTTTAACCCATATCTAAACAAAAACGAAAAAACTAGCCTTTAAATATCAAAATTTGCTAATATACATATTCTTATCAATTATCAGGAATTTTCCATGACAATGACTGCAATGGATTTGGTAGCAAACGCCAAACAAAATATCACTGAAATAACCGTAGCTGATGCCAGGCAGGCCTTAACTGATCACCTTTTTTTAGATGTCAGAGAGCCCGCTGAATTTACGGCGGGGCAAATACCTGGCGCTATCAATATTCCACGGGGTGTACTTGAATTTCAAATCAGCAACCACCCTGCTTTTGGCGGTCAACAGAACGCTAACATTATTGTTTACTGTCAATCAGGCGGCCGGTCTGCACTGGCAACAGAGAGCTTGCACAAACTGGGCTACAAAAATGCGGTTAGTCTTGCGGGCGGCTATAAAGCCTGGTCTGAAAGCTAATTTCAGCAATGCTTCAACTTGAATCCCAGCGTGTGGACAAGTGGTTATGGGCGGCGCGTTTTTATAAAACGCGCCAACTTGCTGCTGAAGCAGTCTCGGGAGGGAAAGTTCACTTAAACGGCCAGCGCATCAAGCCCAGCAAAGAGGTTAAAATCAATAGCCAGCTTGTTATCCAAAAAGATCAATTTAGCTGGGATATCACCGTATTAGGCATCAATGCCCAACGAAGACCCGCATCTGAAGCGGCATTACTGTATACCGAAACGGAAACCAGTCGGTTAAAACGCGCGCAAGAGATCGAACAAAGACGCTTAGCACATCAATTTATGCACACTGACACGGCAGAGCGCCCCAATAAAAAACAGCGCCGCCAAATTCACCGTTTTAAACAGCAATAAGCCACTTACAAACAACTCGGCGGTTTTGGCAACCCGGAAATCTTACATGCATATTTCAGTGGTCCTTCAGGAAATAACGCAAGTAAATACCGGCTATTCGCCTTATCGGCTCCAAGCTCATGTTTGATCGCTTTACTAAAAACACGGGCATTTGGTAAATAGTGATACTGTTGATAAAAATCGCGTATAAAATAGAGAATCTCCCAGTGTTCGGCGCTTAACTCTATCTTTTCTGAGCGAGCCAATACAACCGCCAACGCTTCATCCCATTGCATCATATCCAGCAAAAAACCTTGATCTGTAGTCGCAATCAGCTTGCCATGATGCATTAACGCCATGTTTTAATCACTGCGTGCTTAACAGTTAAAGAGACAAAGCCTGGATAATCAACTACTGTGATTAGCGTTAAACCATCATCTAAATCAATCCCCCTTGCCAACATATCGGGCTCCAGTGCATAACATTCAAACTGCACAGCATAAAGACGCAGTTTTATTGCCAATTGCGAATTTTTCTGCAGCCCGAGCACTGCATCAGCGACAAATAATACGACATCACCCTTGGCAACCCGCTCAAACAAAACATCTTGACCGGTTGTGCTACTAATGATATGTAACATATTACTCATGAGAAAAGAGCTTCAAACCAATAACACCGACAATAATTAGCGCAATAGAAGAGAGGCGATAAATATCAACCGATTCTTTAAACAGGAAAATGCCGGCGATCGCTATTCCAGCAGCACCTACCCCCGTCCAAATCGCATAAGCCGTCCCTAGTGGCAAGGTTTTAATGGCCAATATTAATAGGCCAAAACTACCCGCCCCCGCTACTGCGGTAACAATCGAAGGAATCAGTTTGGTAAATCCTTCATTATATTTAAGACTTAATGCAAAAAAAATTTCGGCAATACTTGCCCCCATAAGATATAACCAGCCCATCAATACTCCAATCAATATACAGATAATGGAGATTATTCTACAATACTCTGCATAGTGCTTTATGATTTATTCAATGATGCTTACAAACTCGTATTTGAACTGCATAGTCCTTCTATCGAAAGTATTTATGACCTCAAATAAGCACCTTTTAACACCTAAACCAGACTTAACACATAACACAATTAATGGACGATTTCGCACTTGCCAGGCAGACAACTTTTAGCGTTACGCAACTGAATCGTAATGTTAAATCACTGTTAGAACAGCATTTTTTTCGATTCAGGTGATAGGCGAAATATCGAATTTAAGTCGCCCTTCATCGGGACACCTTTATTTTTCTTTAAAAGACGAGAACGCCCAGGTACGCTGTGCCTTATTCAGGAGTCAGGCACAGAAGCTTCCATTTACCCCTGAAAACGGTCTGCAAATTCAAGCCAGCGCCAATGTCAGCCTCTACGAGGCGCGCGGTGATTACCAATTAATTGTCAACCGAATGCAGGAAGCTGGTGATGGTGCATTGCGTAGAGCCTATGAAAAACTTAAAGAAAAACTTTCTGCAC
Organism: uncultured Gammaproteobacteria bacterium; assembly: GCA_942491615.1. Taxonomy (GTDB): domain Bacteria; phylum Pseudomonadota; class Gammaproteobacteria; order Methylococcales; family Methylomonadaceae; genus Methyloprofundus. The sequence goes on along the minus strand of CALOCH010000023.1, from coordinate 37,010 downwards.
AAGGGCTTTTTGCCAGCGAACATAAAAAACAAATACCGCAAATACCTGAAGCAATAGGAATCATTAGTTCTCCATCAGGCGCTGCGATACAGGATATTTTAGCAACGCTGGCGCGGCGCTTCCCCGCCATACCTGTAGTGATTTATCCAGTCACAGTACAAGGCAATGACGCAAAATATGAGATTAATCAGGCAATCATCACAGCAAATCTACGCAAGGAATGTGACGTATTGATCTTGGCGCGAGGCGGTGGTTCGCTGGAAGATTTATGGGCATTTAATGAAGAAATGGTTGCTAAAGCGATTTTTAAAAGCCATATTCCTATTATTAGCGGCATAGGGCATGAAACCGATACCACGATAGCCGACTATGTCGCCGATTTGCGTTGCCCCACTCCGACAGCAGCAGCGGAGCACTCTACACCTGATGCACAACTTTGGTTGAGGCAATTTCAAAGCTATGAATATCGCTTAGAACAATTGATACATAATATTGTATTACAACATCAACGCCAGCTAGAATGGCTAACTAAAAACTTAAACCAGCAGCACCCAGGCAAACAACTGGACATCAAATCACAGCGACTGGATGAAATAGAATTGCGTTTAAGTTCAGCATTACAAAACCAGCTAAACCGAGCCAATGCTAAATTGGAAGCACAACAGGCATACCTGTGGCAATTTAGCCCGACACATAAAGTACAACAGTTAAAAAATCAGTATCTTAATCTTAATGCGCGATTGAATTCGTCTATTAAAACGACACTCCATGACTCACGACAACAACTCAGTCACCTGAGCCAAACGTTGCATATTGTCAGTCCTCTAGCCACACTGCAACGAGGGTATTCTTTAAGCACTGATGAGCAAAACAAGATTATCAGTTCAACGCAGCAATTAAAAGCCGGACAATGCATTAAAACGCGGCTAAAATCAGGTTCATTCAGCAGCACAATACAGGAAATCAACCATGAATAAAGCTTTATTCACCCTACTCCTTTTGCTTTCCCAGTTTGCACAGAGCAATACCTTACCCAAACAGCTTTATGCTCCTGGCGGTATTGTCAATATTGAATTAGGCTCTGTCGAGAACCCTGCACCAGAGGTTTTTTTCCAAAAAAAGCAGGTTTTAGTACTCGAAAATACTAACCAGTGGGTTGCTGTTGTTGGTATTCCCCTTGATACTAAAGCAGGACAACATGCAATACAGGTCAAATCGGACACTGAAACACGAGAACTAAAGTTTGATATTGCTGACAAGGAATATCCCGCACAATATATCACCGTCAAAAACAAGCGCATGGTTAACCCAAACCCAGACGATGTTAAGCGTATTAGCAGCGAACGCCCAGCCATCAATAAGGCTTTAAACACCTGGACGCAACAAGCTGTTGATGACCTAGCCTTTAGCTTACCGGTACAAGGTCGTTTAAGCAGTCCTTTTGGCCTCAAACGTTTTTTTAATAATCAACCCAAAAATCCACATAGCGGCCTGGATATTGCGGCTCCTAAAGGTACATCGATCCGTGCGCCCGCCCCCGGCTTAGTGATTGACACTGGCAACTACTATTACAATGGTAATACCGTGTTTCTGAATCATGGACAAGGCCTGATTACCGGCTATTTCCACATGTCTAAAATAAGCGTTAAACCAGGCCAAATTGTTGAACAAGGCACTAAATTAGGTGAAGTTGGAGAAACGGGACGAGTCACCGGACCTCATTTACACTGGAATGTCTACTTAAATAAAACCAAAGTAGATCCTGCCTTGTTTGTCCCCGAACTATCTGCCTCTAAAGCAGAAAATACCCAATGATTGATTTTATTTATAAACGAAAGGAAAAATACCATGCAATTTTCAACTACCCCCGAAATATCAGGCAGGCTTATTGCCGAAAACCTTGGTGTTGTCGTTGGTAATGTCGTGCAATCCAAACATATAGGACGCGACTTGATGGCCGGATTAAAAGGCATTATAGGTGGTGAAATTGCCGGCTACACAGAAATGTTGGCCGATGCCCGAGATGTTGCGATTGCAAGAATGGTAGAGGAAGCCAAAAAACGTAATGCAGACGCTATCGTAAATATTCGCTTTACAACCAGCGCGATTATGACCAATGCATCTGAAATATTAGCCTATGGCACTGCCGTCAAACTACAAGATACCGACTAAGATAGTGAACAGCTGGAGTGAGCATTATTACTTGCTCAGATTTATCCACAGGATATATCTGAATTTCAATCACTTAGAAACGCTATCAGCTTTTTCCATAAGTCAACTCAGAAAACTCATAAGCCATTGAATTAAAATAAATATTATGAATTTGGCCAGTTTTCATACAGCTTACCGCAGCCATGATTTATCAATGTTTTAACTGAGTTAACTGCAAGCTACCCACAAAGTTATCCACAGCTTTTGTGGATAACATCACGCATAACTGATCATGAATAAACATCGCTATACACTTGGATTTATTGGCATAGGTCTCATGGGCAATCCTATGACCCTTCGCTTATTAGCTGCAGGGTTCAACGTCAATGTCTGGAACCGAAGCCCTGATAAACTGGATGCCGTTATTCAGGCGGGAGCAAACCCATCATCCAGCATTGCCGATTTAGCCATCCACTCCGATATTATTCTGCTTTGTCTTGCCGACACGCCTATTGTAGAAAACATTGTAAAAAACCATATACTGGCACATGCTAATCAGCATAAATTACTGATTGATTTATCTAGCACCCACCCGGAAGCAACGCGCCAGCTGGCTAAATTATTACAGGATAAAGCCGCAATGGAATGGGTAGATGCTCCAGTTTCAGGAGGTGTCGCAGGCGCAGTAGATGGTACTCTCGCAATTATGGCAGGTGGAACAGAGCACGCTATCGCTATTGCCAGAACCGTCTTAAATCCTCTGTATAGTCAACTTACACATATGGGTGGTGTCGGGAGTGGCCAAGTAACCAAGGTATGTAATCAGATGATTGTCAGTTGCAATGTGCTGGTGATTGCTGAAATGATGGCGCTAGCTGAAAAAACAGGGGTTGATGCCAGCAAAATAGCAACAGCTTTAGCAGGAGGATTTGCCGACTCCAAGCCTCTACAGATTGTCGCGCCAGAAATGGCTAGTGCCCGCTTTACCCCAGTAAAATGGCGAGTCAAAACCTTATTAAAAGACCTAAATATGGCGACTGATTTAGCCAAAGTTCAAAACACTGCTACCCCAATGTCAGCGCTTGCCGCCCAACTGATGCAATTACATGGCAGTCACGGTTTTTTAGACCAGGACCCTTCGACTTTAATAAAACTTTATAACACTAAATAATGAAATTTTCACGGCACGTATGGCTGTAAATAAACACATACAGAAAACATCATAAAAATTAAGTCATTGTTTTTTATTTATATTTTCGACACGAAACTATTTTTTTTGCTAAATCATTTTTTTTGATAGACAGTTCACATTTTTATGATGTAACATAGTCACCACTTGAGGGATTTAAGGGTCAAACAACAGGGATTACGAGGTAAGAAATAAGCTTAACAAATAAAAATAATAAAGTAAGTTTATAAATGGAATAGAACGCATTTAATAATAAAAATAATAAATGTTAAAATACTGAGGCCCGCTATCCGCGGGCTTTTTTATTGCCTGTTACACAGCCGAACTTACCTTACTTAGATCATCATAATCTTTCATTATTCAGGGCATGGATAAGCTAGCTTTAAATAAGCAAACAACCTCTAAGCAAAAAATATAACTCTACGCTAAAGCGTTAACTTTACACCAACCCATCCTGCTCTTGGCGCACTCACACCAACAAAGCGTGTATCACGCTCATCTATCCCTATTCCTTCCAGCACATCCCCAGTCTCACCATACATCCCGAAGTTATTGTATTTTTCATTAAACAAGTTATCCAGGCGACCAAAAATTGTAAAATGCTCATTAAAGCGATATTCAGTCAGTAAATTAACCACGGCAAAAGAACCCAAAGGCGCATCTAAATTAGCCTCATCGCCACGCAGGAATTGTTCAGCATTAAACAAAACATTAAAACCAAAAGTCCAGCTTTCAATAATATCCACATCAGATGAAAATTTCACGATATGCCTCGGTATACCCGGTATATAATCGCCCTTTTGCACCTGAATATCGCCATTTGCATCTGCATAAGGGTTACTCGGACTATGCGACGCGTAAGGCGTTAAAAAAACAGCATCTATAAACGAATAATTAAGCGCCATGCGCCAACGATCAAAAAATGAGCTGGAAAGCCCTAATTCAACCCCCTGTCTTTGCGTCTTCCCCACATTATCAAAGTAACCTGCACTATTCGCTGTCCCGGCACTCTGAAAAATAATATCATTATGATTAACTGTATTAAAATAACCTAGATTCCAATGAATACCGCCATCCAAAACATTTGCAAAGCGCCCTCTAAAACCGACTTCCCATGTCTTTGCCACCACCTGCTCTAAAGGAGGATCAGCAATAAATGCGTTCGGCAATTTACACGGATCATCTGGATCAGCACAACTTAATTCCATTGGTGTCGGGACACGCGAAGACTCACTATAACCACCATAAAAATTAATTTCAGGGATAAACGCATAAGTTAAGCCAGCTGCGGGATTAAATCGATCAAACTTATGCTTGCCCGTTAACTTGGGGTTACCTCCTCTATCCTGCATATCTATTTCAACATGGTTATAGCGCCCCGCAACATTAATCGCAAGTTGCTCAGTCACATTAAAAACTTCGGTAAAATATAGGCCAAAGGAGTTAGTTGTAGTATCTAAACGCACTCGGGATTCATTCACAAGTACCCCCGAACCATCAACGCCACGATTATCGGTTAATGAACCTAATTCCGTATCAGCACTATACGCTGCCTTGCCTAAATCATAGCTGGTACCAATAACAAACTGATTTTCATGCCCCCACAAGCTCTGATTAAAAGCAGATTGCAATGCGAAACCGAAAGACCATTGTTTCGTTTCCGAAGTATTCAAGGTTCCACCTTCAACCGCATCAGTAGCATAGACGGGGTTACCGTTTATATCCTCTACGACCTCGTCATCCCCTTCCTCACACAAGAAATCAGAATCGTCGCATTCCTCAAACTCGCTACCATCGCCATTCAGTGTATCCACGCGATTACTACGATAATACATATTACCGGTCAACTCAGTCGCGTCATTTACCCATAAATTGCCATCCAAAGCAGATAAAAAGAAATGATTACTGGTCTTATCGGGGTGGGTAAAAACAGCCGTTCGATCTACTGCCTCTAACTCTACCGGGATCGCACCGTTACCGATTAAACTGGTATCCGCACCCGCCAAAGTTAAATTTAATTGCCCAGCATCCCCACGCCAACTAAACGTTCCCAAACCATTAAACACACTGCTTTCAGAATAATCACGCCAACCGTCCTCATGAAAATATTGCAGATCTAAAAAATAAGCAAATTCACCATTATTCCATCCGCTGGTTAATTCTTCATTATGCCTGGCCCAGGAACCACCACTGAGTGTCAAGCTATGCTCTGGTGCAGTAAAGCCGGTTTTCGTTTTTACCGCAATTGCACCACCTAAACTATTCAAACCATAAGCAGGATTAGCACTAGGTTGTAAGCTCATGCTCTCAATCGCACCCTTAGGAATCAGGTCCCAATGCACATTATCACCAAACGGCTCATTAAAACGTATGCCATTGGTATACACTGACATGCCCTGAGGCAAACCCATTAAAGGCGAAACTGTAAAACCGCGATACTGTATATCCGGTTGAAAAGGGTTATTCTGCGCATCATTGATATTAACACTACCCATATATTGATTCATATAATCTGCCAGTGAAATACTTTGCGCGTTCGCCAAGTCTTCTGCATCCATCAGTTGTACATTTGCCGGGACTTTATTAATTGCAATGCCGGCACCTAAAGGCGTTGTATTAACAATACTTAATGTTTCCAGCTCTACCGCCTGCTCATTATCCTGAGCTATTTCCGGCTCATCAGCAGCCTGTGAATTTGTCAGTACCAACAGAGAGAGAGCACTCGACAGAAAAATTTTATTATTCATTAACTCATTACGTATTCGGTTTCAGTACAGGAAATTGTAATGTTTATGACTGATAAAAAATACAGGACTTTTTCCTGTTCTTATACTTGGGATAGTGTGTAATATTTATTTGCCTATTCAATCTGATGACGTAGATTGCGGCTAAGACACAAATCCCGCGCGCATACTTACTAACAAAAACAGGCCGCAATAATTAAGCCCTCCCTAGCTGGACGAGGTTAGTGACGTTAAGCTTTGCAACGACTGTTATGAAGCTCGCATTGTCGTAAATAATTGTTTCTTGAAACGATAATAATAAGCCAGCATCATCAAACTACGGATCATCATAAACACACTTAGAGCCAACCATAAGCCTTGATTAGCAAAGGCTTGCGTAGCGTACCAAACCGGTAAAAAGACCACAAACAGCGACACTATAATGCAGTTGCGCATTTGTCGGGATAAAGTCGCACCCACAAATACACCATCCATAAAAAAGCTGATAAACGAGAATAATGGCAAAGCGATAAGCCAGGGCAAATATTCATAAGCAAGATCGCGAACCTCATCTAAATGAGTCAGGGCATTAATAATCTCATGCCCGACAAGACTAAACACTAAGACAAAGAGCAGAGCCATCACAAAAGACCAAAAGCCTGTTGTTGCAAGTGACTTTTGAAAGAGCATGGTATTCTTTTCACCTAAGGCACGACCTATCAAAGCCTCAGCAGCATGAGCAAAGCCATCCAGAGCATAAGCCATAAAACTTTGAAAATTCATCAAAACAGCATTAGCTGCCAATATACTGCCTCCCAGCTTTTCACCTTGTACGGTAAAAAAACCAAAGACAAAGATTAAGCATAGAGTCCGGATAAATAAATGGCCATTTATGCGCAACATAGCCGCTAATTTATCCCATGCAAATAAAGCTGAGCCTGAAAAGCATATTGAACCGGAAGGGATACTTTTGATAACCAAACCAATTCCCAGCAGCAGGCCCAGGTATTCAGCAATGACCGATGCTAGCGCAACCCCTTCAGACTGCATGCCATAATGCACGACAAACAACAGATCCAGACAGATATTACATACATTAATCGTGAGCACGATTAATAAAGGACTTTTAGTATTCTGTCGACCAAGAAACCAGCCTAATACAACATACTGACATAAGGTCGCCGGAGCACTCCAGATACGAATAGAAAAATACTGTTGTGCCAATACCGCAATACTCTCACGACTATCCAGCAGAAAAAAGCTAAAATCCGCAATGCATGACTGAAACACTAAAATGAGTATTGCAATACACAGCGCAAGAAAAATACCCCGCATTAGAATTGCGTTTAATTCGCTTGAATTATCAGCCCCAAAAGCTTGCGCACTGAGTCCTGACGTACCCATGCGCAGAAAACCGAATCCCCAAAAAATAAAATTAAAAATCAGCCCCGCTAATGCTACCGCTGCTAAAAAATCAGCATTATGCAAACGTCCCATAACGGCAGTATCAACTAAACCTAATAGCGGCGTGGAAATATTGGCGATAATCATCGGCAGCGCAAGACGCCAAACCTGCCGATGATTAAAATAAGACGTGTGTAAAAAAGGCAAAAAAAGAAGAGAGCTAATTGGGAATAGCAGTAATACCGAAAATTATACGATATAAAATGCCATGCAAAGCAACGAATAATGGAATTGACCAGATTAACCCAATACCAAAAGGAATCGCACTAATTACATAGATGATTAACATCAGAGTATAGGTGAAAAACACCTTAAACCAATGTTGATGCACCGCCTTACGGGAGGTCTCCATAGCCTGCCAAAAATCCATATTTTTTTCTATAATCAGTGGCAAGGTAAAAACGTAAGCTACTGTCAGATAGATACCTGGAATAACAAGTAGCACTAATCCCAGCATAATGAGTATAGTTGTGCAAAACGTTGCGATAATAATAGGGAAACTATAACTAAAAAACGAAAATGCCATTTTATAATTAATATCGGCATCTACTGAACGATACAAACCCATCATTAGAATACCGGCAAAAAGCGGATAGCAAATAATAGACAGGACAAAGGTGAAAGCATCCGTTAAAATTGAAACCAGCGCCGGATGTGTTTGATTAAACAACTCTAAAATCAATATAATGCCAAAACTAACGACCGTAAGAGCAATAAATATTAGCAGAGTTGCAACAATAACAGGCCATTTAAACCCGTATGTCCGCGACCAGGCTTCGCGGAAAATATCAAAAATTTTAAAATCATAAGGTGCAGCAACCCCCTCCTGTAAGCTACCTGATTGAAAGTTAGTCATTTGATGAGTTTTTTGCACATCAACCTCCTTAAGCAAAACATAACAGTTAAATAAAAAAGTACAGGACCAAACTCTATTTATACTGCAATTGCATAGCGAGGTGCAAGCGTGATTTATAAACAGATACCCGCACTTATAATAAAAAAATACAGAAAATCAAAAGATATCCTGAATAATCCTTGAGCTTAACGATATAAAAAAATCAAAAAAAATTAAAAAGTAGTTGCATAATAATTTATCATTTGTATAATGATCAGATCTTTTGAGGGTCCTTAGCTCAGCTGGTAGAGCACCGCACTTTTAATGCGATGGTCGTGCGTTCGAATCGCACAGGACCCACCACAAATTCCTTATTAAGCCAGCATCTTAGCTGGTTTTTTTATGTCTGAAATCTACAGGCTCTTTAAGAGTGTAGTAAATTTGTCACATTATTTTTTGAGTTGCTCACATATTCTGCTAAATGATCAACAAATAAATGAGCATATTTCAAAACTACCTGAAGATTAGCTCAATATAGCATCGGAATTAAGTGGTAAGACTTCGGCTTTTTTCGCTTTGGCTTGATCTACATCCATCCTGGCACAATGACTGAGATAGTTAACCTTTACAAATTCCACTTCCAGTAGTTTAAAAAAGCGGCAAAATCTCGCATATCCGACTTTGCTCTCGCCCAGGGTTTAAGACTGGTATAAAAAATAATACCATCGTTTTTATCCTGGCCGAAGACTTTATCTTCGCCTACCCTGGTGTCAAAAGCCCACCAACTTATTAGTAGCCACTCTCTGAATTTGTAACTCCCTTTTACATAGCCAAAGCGGTCTCCGGCCTCTTCGAAAAACGAAGTTGTTTTATTATCAGCTAACGGCAGTTTTTTTAATGCTTGTAGCGGCTGAATTTCAATCCTGCTGGTTTTATACTTTGCCAGAAAATTCATAGGATATAAGGCAAAGTCATATACCCTGTGAGATCCTTCACGGATAAAAATCAGTGTTTTTTCTTTTTGCATAGATGACTTGTCATAGTGCAGAATACCCGGCAGATTTTCGCTATAGACAGACTGTCTTGCTTTATCCCAGTGAATAGGAAACGCATATTCAGGCATATACGACGTAGGAACAAAAGCAAGGTAGCACCCACAGGTATGCACTGTAGTATATAAAATCGGCTGATTGAATTGATTCAGCGTGACAATGATAATCAATCCGACATTGCGACCCTGGCCAATATAAAAGGGAATAAAATCGCCGGGCACCTCTGAAAAATGGATGCGATAAACCAGATTGGTATAGGTACCTTTTACCGTGGTAAATTTTCTGATTTCACTATAAACCGTCGCCCGTTCCGGATCGATAAAAATAAATTCTGCGCCACCTACATTGCCTTTGGCGCTCACTGTGCCAATCAAATTATATTGGTTAATATCGTTTTCTATGACGAAAACGGGCATATAGCGACTAATCAGCGTATCATTCGATAGCGAGGTATAAAACAAATGATGATCAGTTAACGCCTGACTAGAAATCGTCGTACATGCTGCAAGGAAGACAAGCAGTATCACGCACCAGGCTCGTGAGGCCTTTTTTAGTAAGGTAATCGATAGGTTCAGGTTCAATTGAAAAAAACAAAACATATATCTAAAGGCTGTTGAAATATAAATGCATTAACTTTGCATTTTGTATAAAACGCATCACGCCTAGTTTCGGATGGTATTAAATTTCTGTTCCTTAGCGCCATATATCAAGAAATCTAAAAACACACTGAGTTCAATAAGCTACCATTCTATCCAACGCATATTCATTGGTATGAATTAGTGCCCTTTTCTCGTTCCCATGCTGCAGGGCCACTACCGTCAAGTTAAGATAAAAAACCATAATAAACACTATGTTATATTGTAAATTACATAAATATTCGGCCAACCCGTACCTAATGAACACAATAGCTTATCCTTAATTGTGAATCAGTTTTTTGTGCTATTCTACCGTAACATATTGATTCATGGTAAACGGTCAAATCCCCCCCTTGTAAGATGTTGATTTTATTGGACAGGGGTTGGTCGAATACTTACTAAATTACGTTAGCTTGTTAGCTTACGTTTTTATTGCTTCACAGTAAAAAGCTAACTCGATCTACGAATTTTAACTGGACACTGTACACCGATATCAATTTAACTGCCAGGTACGAACACCCTTTAGGCTGAATGATTATTCAGGCTCCATGCTGCGTGGGACTTTTGGTCGCGCTTTGCATAAACTGACGTGTGTAACTAAGATGGATAATTGCAAAACTGTTGAACGCCTAAAGCTGTCACTATTACCGCCTCTGCTTATTTAACAAAAAGGACGGCTTTATCGCATACCCTGCAGGGGCGAAACTTGTAGCGAGCTGCTTTTAGTCGAGAGCAAGGCGCTGGAACAGTTGCATAGCAAGCTACGCAACTTTTCAGCAACGCGACCATCGGCTAAAATCGGCCGCCAGAAAACCGCAGATATGACCGCGCAAAGTATATTAAGGCATATAAAGCTAACTTGGAAGGCTCCATAAAAAAATGGGTTACAGTCAGATTAATCTGAGCCATTCTAAGTTAAAACAGTCTAAACAATGCCTAGGCTTTCCCACATCGCATCTACTTTTTTTACTACCTCTGCTGACATGGTAATAGTACGCCCCCATTCACGCGTGGTTTCACCCGGCCATTTATTGGTAGCATCGAAACCAACTTTTGAACCTAAGCCAGAGACAGGCGAAGCAAAATCCAGATAATCTATCGGGGTATTTTCCAGAATCGTTAAATCCCGTGCTGGGTCCATACGCGTGGTAATTGCCCAGATGACTTCCTGCCAGTTATGTACATCGATATCATCATCGACCACAATCACAAATTTAGTATACATAAACTGGCGTAAATAGGACCATGTTCCGAGCATTACGCGCTTGGCATGACCCGCATATTGCTTTTTCATACTGATCACCGCCATACGATAGGAACAACCTTCTGGTGGCAAGTAAAAATCAGTAATTTCAGGAAATTGTTTTTGCAAAATCGGTACAAATACTTCATTTAAAGCCACACCTAAAACAGCCGGTTCATCAGGTGGTTTACCAGTATAGGTGCTGTGATAAATCGGTGCCTGACGTTGCGTAATACGCTCTATAGTGAACACCGGAAAAATATCCACTTCATTATAATAGCCAGTATGATCGCCAAAAGGTCCTTCTGGTGCCATTTCATCCGGGATAAATAAAGCCTTCTAGAACGATTTCTGCGCTGGCTGGTACTTGTAAATCGTTCTTAAGCACTTGGCCACTTCAGTTTTACTGCCGCGCAATAGACCGGCAAAAGCATATTCGACAGTGAATCTGGTACCGGAGTACGGCAGCCGCTAATGGTTGCAGGGTCAGCTCCCAATGCAACCGAAATAGGAAACGGCTTGCCGGGATGGGTTTCTTGCCATTCTCTAAAATCCAGTGCCCCGCCCCGGTGGGCCAACCAGCGCATAATGACTTTATTTTTGCCGATCACTTGTTGGCGATAAATGCCCAGATTTTGCCGCTCTTTATTCGGGCCTTTGGTAATCACCAGTGGCCAGGTAATCAATGGTCCGGCATCTTCCGGCCAGCAGTGTTGAATAGGGTAAACACTTAAATCGACTTCATCGCCGATACGAATCACTTCCTGACAGACCGGCGAACTCACCATTTTAGGCGCCATGTTCAACACTTGCTTTAAGGTCGGTAGCTTTTCCATGGCATCTTTAAAGCCTTTAGGGGGCTCGGGCTCTTTCAAATAGGCTAGCAATTCGCCAATGCCGCGTAACTCGGACACATCTTTGGCACCCATACCCATAGCCACACGTTTCGGCGTGCCAAAAAGATTGCCTAATACCGCAATATTGGAGCCTTTGGGGTTTTCAAACAGCAGTGCGGGGCCGCCCTGTTTTAGCATACGGTCGCAAATCACGGTCATTTCCAGATAAGGGTCGACTTCATGCTTAATGCGTTTTAATTCACCTTGCTTTTCAAGTTGCTGAATAAAGTCTCTTAAATCTTTATATTTCATGCATTGATTATTGTAATCCCATTGTTTAACAAGGCATCAATTTCAGGCTCACGCCCTCTGAATTTTACAAATAACTCCATCGCATCTTCACTTCCACCTTTTTCTAAAATATGTGTTAGAAAAGCTTCGCCCGTTTTTGATCAAAAATACCATTTTCTTCAAATAATGAATAAGCATCGCTAGATAAGACTTCCGCCCATTTATAGCTGTAATAACCCTGCGGCATAACCACCTGCAAAAATATGCGAAAAACTATGTGCAAAACGATTAAAGTCAGGCGGCAATAATCACCGAACTTGTTCTCGTATGGCATTGATTTGAGCAATTTTTCATAAATACGTCGCGCCCTGTTCTGGGAATAGTCTTGATGAATTTTAAAATCAAACAAGCTAAATTCTAGCTGGCGCACCATAATCATTCCTGCTTGAAAATTTTTCGCAGCAATCATTTTATTATAAATAAGCTCATCTGGTAAGGCTTTTCACCGGTTTCGTAATGTCCTGACATTAATGCTAAGCCTTCTTTTCCCAGCACCAGTTTTCCATAAACTGACTCGGTAGCTCCACCGCATCCCATTCGACGCCATTAATGCCTGACACACCAAGATAATCCACTTGCGTCAGCATATGTTGCAAACCATGCCCAAATTCATGAAATAAAGTCAGCACTTCATCGTGAGTTAACAATGCCGGATCATTGCCTGCTGGCGGGGTAAAATTACAGGTTAAATACGCCACAGGGATTTGAATGGTATCACCTATTTTTTTACGTCCAACACAATCATCCATCCATGCACCACCACGTTTATTAGGCTCTTGCATACAGGTCGAAATAAAAACGTCCGCGCAATTCTCCTCATGTTTATCTTGAATTTGGAAAAAATGCACATCTTTATGATAGCTATCAAATTCGCTGATTTCGGTAATTTGTAAACCATAAAGATTCTTAACTACGGCAAATAAACCCTCTACAACCTTAGCGGCAGGAAAGTATTGTTTTACTTCTTCTTGCGAGAAGTCATAGGGATGTTGGCGCATTTTTTCAGAATAATAACCGACATCCCATGCTTCTAAGTTTTCAATACCGTGTTCTTGTTTTGCAAACTGGCATAATTCTTCCAAATCTTTACGCGCTTGCGGTAAGGATTTTTCGGCTAAATCTTCTAAAAAGTTAGTGACATCGGTGTGTTTATTCGCCATTTTTGTGGCTAATGATAGTTCTGCATAATTAGTAAAACCTAAAAACTGGGCTTTTTCATGGCGTAGTTCAAAAACTTTTTCCATAATAGCAGAGTTATCCCAATCGCGATTGTCGCCTAGTTCAGATGCGCGGGTTGCAAAAGCTTGATAATGTTCGGGACGTAATTGGCGGTTATCGGCATAAGTCATCACCGCGATATAGGAGGGGAATTGCAAGGTTAATAACCAGCCTTTTTTACCTTCCTGCTCGGCAGCTTGTTTAGCCTGTTGCAATGCTGATTCTGGCAGACCAGCAAGATCACTTTTCTTGCTGATTAGCTTCTGCCAGGCATTGGTTGCATCCAGCAGATTTTCTTCGTATTTACTGGATAGCTGTGAAAAGTTCCAGACTAATCTCCTTATACCGTGATTTTTTGTCATCATCCAGATCAATACCGGATAAACGAAATCCACGTAAAGCATTCTGAATAATTTTTTGTTGCGCGGGTCCTAGCTGTGCATAAGCATCACTCTCTGCAATTGCCTGGTATGCCTTAAAAAGGCCTTCATGCTGCCCCATTTCAGTTGAATAGGCGCTTAATTTTGGCAGGCAGGCATTATAGGCATCACGCAGTTCATCATTATTCATCACTGAATTCAAATGACTCACTGGCGACCAGGCTTTATTAATTCGGTCTTCTGCTTCGTCTAATCGAGCTATCAGGTTTTCCCAGGTATACACATCATTTTCAGCCAAAAGCTGCTCGACTACAGCCCGTGCATCGGTTAATAATTGCTCTATAGCGGGTTCAATATGTTCAGGTTTTACGTGTGAAAATAAGCGGAATTCAACTGTTGCGTTAATACAGAAGTTAATCATATCGTTAAGTGTTTATATCGCTGGTTTTAGGAGAAAACAGTAAAATCTAATGCTTAGTAAGGCATCTTTCATTTTCCAGTTAACACTTTTGTTGTTTTTTATCTGGGAGCGCGGTCGGCTCGCCTGTATGAGGTCAATAAAAGCAGGCAAAGCTCCCCGCACTCCTAAAGAAGCGTTTTAAAAATAAAAAGAAGTGTAAACTACTTTAAAGTGAATATGAAAAAGACGTCCGCTAGTATGAATCGAAGGTACATAATATCCGAAATCAGGCATAATGAGTATTATTCAAAAATGCAAAACCGTAGGCTGGATTAGCTTTTTTATTGCGCAGTATTAAAAACGTTATCCGGCAGATTATCTGTTGGTGCCTTATCTGCCGGATAACGTTGGTCTACACTTCGTTGGATAAACTAACTACGACCTACAAAAATACTTTTTCTTGATTTCGGGTTATTGTAATCCATTGATTTTACCAGTACAGTAGAGCATGATTTATCTTTTGATCTACGTTTAAATTTATCACGGAAAACCTGAACATCAAGTTATAGTGAAAAATCAGCTGTTAATTTATCATGTTTAAGTTTTGAATAGATAGGAATTGGGTCATCGAGGCATTTTGTTATGTAAAATTTATTAAGTGCTCCACTTAAAGTTCAGCCTGTATTGGCCTCCTGTGCGGATTTTACTCATCAGTTAAGCAATCACACAGCCAATAATCCACTATCGTTTTTTGCTGATAAAAATCAGCAAATTTAGGGCTTCGTCGTTAAATTAGGCTATACTTTTGGGACTAGTCATGTTGTTTGTTCGACACCAGCTACCGCCTATATAAAGGAATAATCCTGCTTCATTACAAGTCCTATCAATCGACTATGAATAGAACAGATCAAACCGAACCCTAATGATTTTTTTGAAAAATACTCATGGACATTTATAAATTCAAACTAGCTCCTGCAGAAACAAACTTTCAGATGCCTTTTGATTTCACTGAAAAAGCGCTGAACCAGTGGCTCTCGTCTTTA
This sequence comes from uncultured Gammaproteobacteria bacterium, assembly GCA_942491615.1. Lineage (GTDB taxonomy): Bacteria > Pseudomonadota > Gammaproteobacteria > Methylococcales > Methylomonadaceae > Methyloprofundus. The sequence continues at coordinate 21,490 of CALOCH010000023.1, read as the reverse complement.
GAGAATATCCCTTGATATTGAAAAGCCGCTGCAACTCTTATCTGCTATTCAAGCCATTAATAATGAATTAATGCTCGTTGCAGAAAAAAAATCCAGCTTGCTCGAATCAATCTATATAACAGCACCCGTTTATTTACAAAGCTTGCAAGTGACCATGTTAAATAGCGCTCTGCCGCTTACAGCCAAGGAACAAAGCTGCATACAGCATATCGTCTCGATATATGCTGAATTAGCCAATGGTTTTGCAGGATGCATAACGATGAAAAGCAATCAAAGCAATGCACACACTTTGTTCTATGGGCTGCAATCATTAATTAAAGTTTACCTGCATATTGCTGAAGTCTATCAGCACCCCTACCCTAACTTTTGGAAGCAAAGCTATAAGTTCTATGGTTTAGCTTGTAAGTTAGAGCTACATGATCTAAAGATTAAGACACATAACTTACATAGCAGCACTATTAATAAAGCATTTAAACACCTATTAGCGCTTTATCACTGTGTGGTCTGGAGCAATTTCGCCCGCGTGACATGCTGACAATTTCTACTTGCATAGAAAAACACACGGCGCTAATGGTACTTGATAAAAATTTTTCTGCTAAAAATGTCGCTCAATATTCAGGCATCGACTTGAATTCCGACACGCCGCCAAATGCATTGCCTCGACTAGACAAAACAGACAAAAGCGCATTTCGCTTTTTCTCTGCCTATAATGCGGCGCTACACATTCGCAAAAATGCACATCAGGAAGCCGCCGGGACAGGTGTATTTAAAACGATGAACTACGAAGTTATCCAGCAAGCAACTAAAACGCTTAGTCTATCGCAAAAAAGAAGATTCACCCGTTTTGATGAGCAACAAAGCAAAAAAGGTATTTTAGGTCTCAAAGAAATTATTACTGAACTACTCAAAAGCTCTACCCTTTCACCTGAAAAACAACAATCTTCTATAGTCAAGCGCGTTGACACGACAGCAGTAGGAGGCTGGTCAGTGCCTGACCTGGAACTCGTGGCTGATGGCTACGAATCGCTTGACATGATGAAAAGCAAACTTAAGCAAACGGATTTTTTTACTGGCAAACCAAGGCAGTTAGATCAGGCGAAACAAGTTTTCAATGCCAATAGTAATCTATATAGACACGATAAAAGTATTTGGACCAATCCCTCTGTACAAAAATCAGAGGACCCCGCTCTAAGTAACAATCCAGAATTAAATATCTCAGATAGCAGTATTAAAGGCTATAAGATCATTTTCGCTACAAATGAAAATACACTGCGCGTACAAATTGGCGATATTATCGGCATTAAAAATGATACGGCTATTGAGATTGGCATTATCCATAGAATATTGCAATTAACAGATAATAAGCTCCAGTTAGGCATCAATCTTTTGGCACATGAATCTGAACTTGCTTATATATGCCTTCCCAACCACAGCGCTGTTTACGCATGGGTATTATATCTCCCTGGCATTAGGGCATTAAATTCAACAGCAAGTATTATTTTTAATGACAGCAGGTTTCAATGCGGAGAGTTTATTAATCTATATCGAACTCATCAGGAAATGATGTCCTGCCGTTTAAGTAAATTACTGAACCTCTCGAGCGCAGCAGCCCATATAGAATTGTTTAGCCCAACGATAATGAATGAGTAGTGAATATCCGTATTTTTTAATATTATCAGGCATATTGCCTTAGCCTTATCGACTAAAAGCCGGGATCAGAAAATTTTTTGAGCAACATAAGACAGCAGATTCAATATATCTGTTTCCAGATCTGTGCTTTCCTTACGTAAGGATGGCTGCCATGACTGATCAGCCCTACTGCGCGAATTGCTGCTAATTTTATAGGGCTTATGCTCTCGCTGCTGATTATGTAATAATTCTCCTCCTGCTTTCTTCCACTCCATTAAATGCGTTATCTCGCCGCTATCCAGCCACAACCCATGCAGGCGACAGCTATCAATAATAACACCACTCTTACGTGCATAATTAGTCCGGTGCATATACTTCCGGCAAACAGGGCACTTGATATATTTCACCTCTTGCTTTTTACGGTAACGATCCGCATTAATATTTTCTATATGTGCCAAATTTACTCCAGCGACATGAGAGACCGAATGGTTTAATAAGGCTTCCATTTCCCCTAAATCGAAAAACAAGCCAAAACAATCATCACAGCGCTCAATAAACAAAGCCTCATCTAATTGAATTTGAATCGTTTGCATGTGCTTGTCACAATGTGGACAAATACGCTCTGACACCTTGTTAAAGACAGAAAATTGATGTTTTGCATGCAAATCAACATCATTCCGAACAGCACAATATTGACAACGGTTACTGTTTGCCTGCAAAGGAGCTGAACAACTTTTACATCTAGCCATTAGAAATTATCCAGAATCTCTTTTTTCTTGGCAGCGTATTCATCCTGAGAAATTAATTCCGCCAGATACATTTGCTTCAGTTGAGCCAATTTCTCCATGGGATCCGTCTTTATGTGTTGCTTCGCTGTACCGCCGCCAAAATCAGCGCTCATGGTTTCAGCCATCGTCTGCCCCATCCCCATCCCGGCACCTAAACCCATACCTAAGCCAGCACCACCGCCTTCATTTCTGGCCGCATCACGCATTGCTTCTAATTGTTGCATACGCGCAAAGTCCAGACCCACGGCTTCAGCTGCTTGTGCCTCGGCTGTTAAGTCTGCAATCCTATTAATGCGAGTTAAAGTAGCCTCATCAAAGCCAGTCCCCTCAATCCGGAAATCAGTGATCTCAAAGCCTAACTTCTGAAATTCTTGTTGTAATGTAGTATCCATTGCAACAGCAATTTCTTCACGATGTGCATCAATTTCCGCGTAGGAATAGCGGCTTTCAGCCAAAAAGTCGGCCAGCGGATGCGCCAATCGACTGGTCATGATCTGACGAAAATCATCAATAAAAAAATCATTGCCAGCACCAACGACATTGACAAAAAATGCTTTTGGATCGGCAATACGATAACTATAATTACCATAAGCCAAAAGACCTACAGGAAATTTATATTTAGGATCATCGTATTTAATCGGTGAGTTTGTTCCCCATTTTTGGTTGAGTATTTTGGTTCTTCGATAAAAATAAATTTGCGCTTTATGCTCACTTTCAAAAAACTGCATAAATTTAGCAACCGTGGTCCAGAAAGGAATATTATCGGTATCTAAATTAAGCAAACACTCCTTATCAAGCAGCGCCTTTACTTTACCCTCATAAACAAAAATACACCCCTGGCCTGGCCCTACGATTAATTTTGATGCATTTTTTAGTTCATCGCCATTGCCACGCCACTGTTCAAACAACAGATTGCTACCAGGCTCTTGCCACTGAATAACTGATCTTAATTGTCGCTTAATACCATCAAATAACGCCATAGTGACCGTCTCTTAAAAAACATTAAATAGTAATAAAAGACTAGCTGAATATTATATAAAAGCCAATATCATTGACTTGCCTGAGAGAAGTATCGCTTGCATGAATTAACTTGAGTAAGTTTAAGCGTTGTTCAAGTTATTGTGTACTCAACCCTAATGAAGATAATGGCTACAAAATTATGACGGGACACCTTGCAGGCTCCTGCTCCCAAGCTCTGCGTCACTGCCATTAAGTTAAGAATTTATTGATTTATAATTAATGTCAAGTGCAAGTTGGGTTAGGTTTTTGTTGCAAAGAAAGAAAAACGCAACCCAACAGAAGAATATCATCGTCATTCGGAGATTCGTGCAATAGCATGCCGGAAAACGTTATCTGCGCTTCGCTTGATAAGCTATTCCAGCCTACGGGCTTGATTAATATTTGCAAATAAGAGGGAAGCGATCTGGATATTTAATCATCTCTTCTGATAAATCAACATCAATATCGGGCCAATAAAAATGTTTTATAGATTGTTCTTCTACATTAAGAATTGATTTTATAGGTTGATCTTTAAACCAAGGAAAATCAGCATATGACATAAATAGCTCTTCATTATTGGCTAAAATCCATACCCCATGTGCAGAAATATTTGTAACTTCAACTGTTAAAGTGTTGTTTCCATGCGCTAACAAGCTCATTGTAATGACCCTCTATGTGTGCTTCAATTTCTTTAAGTTGCTTTCTTGAATAATTATAATTCTTTGCAAGCTCAATCTCAGGCTCAAGCCAAAATTTTGCTTCCCCATCCCCTGATACAACATGAGCGTGCATTCGTTCTTCTTCTCTTGAAAAAAAGAAAAACCTATACCCATCTTCTCTAAAAACTGTTGGACTCATTATTTACCTGATTATCTAAATGATGACGAAAGCCCGTAGGCTGCGTTAGCAGCTCCACCGCGTAACCCAGCTTATTTTTCATACTGCCTTACACGTTTTAATCAGTCTATCTAACTAAACGAATATTGAGAGTACCACTATTCCTCTGACCATTGCCTGAATCACCAAATCGGAATCCAACTGCCCACGCACCTTCAGTAGAATTATCACTGGGCGTTGCAGACCAGTAGTACGCAAAAAGTGTATGAGGAAAGTAGTTTGTATTAATGGTTGGTGAAAAACTAGTATCTACCAAGCTTTTTAATGCCTCTAAACTAGGCAAATGCCAATCATGAGCACCACATAAACCTTCTACATTAACCTGTTGTACAAAATCTTTTGTATCGCATTTCATCAAACCACAGCCACTATTATAATCACTATTGTAATCATATATATTGCTATACCACGTATACAACCTACCTGCTTGCCTCAAACTACTATCATTAACCTTAACTTCCCAAATCAATCCCGTTTCATTATCTTTTACACAAGACCAGTCACTAGCACTTTCAGGTAATTGATAACCATTGGCATCGATTTTTGTATACTTAGTTAATGGGTTAATAATCTCACAATATCCCGTGCCATCACTAAAATATTTCAGTATTTCATTACTACCGCAAACAGGGCAACCATAGCTATCAGCCTGGCAAGTTTTCGGCACACATTGCCCACTAACTACTTTTTCTGAATTCAGACATACAACTGGTTGAGTATCACAATCCCCACTATCATTATTGAAAGCTAGGCAATTTAAAGTTATTTCAGAGCCTCCATCATCGCAATAACCATCTCCGATCCAGGACTGAACCGTTGCATTATCCACACACTTCAAATTGCAATCAAAAACTTTACCAGCTCCACAACTCGACCCAGGTATATTAGAAACAATAGCCTCACAATACCCACCTCGATCACTTGCATATTTTAAAGTTTCATTGTCTTGGCAAACGGGACAATCATAACTATCAGCCTGACAAGTTTTAGCTATACATTGCCCATCGACTTCTTTTTGCCCAGTTGAACATGTTAATTTCTGGCTATATATATTTTTTGCAAAATAATAACTTGGGAAGTCAAAATAAAACTGGTTTCTTACTATAAAATAATGATTTTGTCCTGTAGTAGTATCTAAATGACAAACAGTCCTACTAAAATCCGGGTATCTAATTTCATTTTCTTGAGCATTAGCTATACAAGAAACACAAGAAGAATAACCATTTGATTTAGTCATTTGTTGCATGCTTGCTGCATTAAAATATGACTCTGAGTAACATTGTCCACTCCATACAGTATTATCTACTGGACAACTATACCCATCTTCTTCACAAGTTTTAGGAACACACTGGCCATTAACCTCTTTCTCATCTCTTTCACAAACAACTTGATACACTCTCCTTGTGACAGGAGAAACTTGTACATTATCCATATATGCAACAACTCTTAATGCAGAAGTTCTATTTACTTGAATTAACTCGCCAGCACTATACAAAGTTGCATGATTTTTACTTAAGTTTCTGTCGTTTAATGTGTAATAAATTTCAAATCCATCAGGAATAGTGATTTCAACTTCTAGTCCTCCATAATACTTACCTGATGCTTGTGAAACCACAATTGAATCAACTAAGTAGGCAGGGGTCGAAAATGAAGAGATAACACTGATACTTTCACTTTTATCTGCGCTTTGAACCGCAACAGAAAAAGCATATTCACTATTACTTTGTAATTGGTTATCATTAAATAAGCATTTAAGTGTTGTATTATCTTCCAAAAGTGTTAATTCATCACAAATTAGTGGCTCGTTAGTCGTCATGTTAAACACTTTCACTTCAGCTGAAAGTAAATCAAACAAATCCGCAAAAGCACCTTGAAAAATTTCTTGATTAAATTCAACTATAATACGTTGCATATTCATTTCAAACTCAGTAGCTTCAACTCCCGTTCTTGGTGAAAGAGCAACTACACGAAAACCCGAGGGGTTTTGATTAGTATCAATTACTTTTAATTCATTAAAATCAATAGTATATTCTGAGTCAGGTTCAACAGGATTACCTCCTTTATTTTCAGAAAATGTACAAACTTCTTCTCTACCTAAATTCAACACAGGTATATAGCAAATAACGCTACTTACAGTACCTTGCACACCAAAAAAATCATTAAATTTTTTAGCCGCAATAACAGGATCGCCAAGCGTAGAATTTTTCATAGCTTCCAACAGCGGATCTGCCAGTACACTAGTATCTTCCCCATGTAAACCACGATGCATTACTGATACAGCATCGTAGATATTGTTTTTAAAAGCAACTGAACTCAGCTGGGATATAAATTCCTTATCTGCATCACTAAACCCTAAAAGGCTACCAAATGACTCTACAAATAATTGTTTTATTTCACCAATAATAACATTTGAAATAAAATCCTTACTGCTCGATTTTAAGATATACTTAATCTGTCCATTATCTAACTGAATATCTTTGAAAAGATTGTAATCTAGCGCCCTATCAACGACCTTTAAAAAAAAATTTTGATAAATATCTTTATTTAGTTTTGATGAATTTAGAGTAAATTTCCCTTCTGTGTCTGTTATGTAAAAATGAGACATTATACGTTGTATGTCTTTTGCTTCACTTAGAGTTATGTCAGCATCACTTATTAAAGTCCCATCATCATTAACCATCTCTAAAATTGCATCATAACCCAGCTGATTTGGATCAAACTTAGTTTTAAACAAACTAAGCTTGTTAGGTCTAATACCTGTTGAATATATTTGGACTAGAAGTTTATTTTTTAAAGCTTGCTCTGCATCGGCTAATAAGTACCTATGCAGAATTAATTTAACATTTATGCAGGATGGGTAGAATGGAACGCCTGCTTCATAGGCACGTAATGACTCGTAAGAACGCGTAGCGAAACCCATCAACTCCTGTAGAATGATGGGTTTCGCAAAAAGACGCTCTACCCATCCTACACGAAACCTAAGAATAAAAGTGTTAAGATAATTTTACGTGAGTACTTATTTCTGGAGAAAGCGGGTTATTGTTCTTAAAAATAGACTCCAAGGTATCATTCCTTAAAGCATCTTTAAACAATAAAGTCGTAAACGTATTAATATTTGTATAATCTTTTGTCTCCGAATATGAATAGAATACTGTCTCTTTATTAACAGATTCTGCTCTCATTTTATAGGGCGCAGTTAAAGAACTAACATCTACTCTAAAACTGCCATCATCATTACTTATAGCAACAGCTTCTTTACCTTTTGAACCTCTAATTAAAATTATACCTTTTTGGCCTTTACCTGTTGCAAAAAGACCTTTTAAATAATTACCACTGTTACCAATAATTTCATCTATATCCGCACAAGCAGTATTTGCCGTTGTAGCATCAACGGTTATACCCGCAACCAAAGCTGACAATGTATCAGCTGACGGTTCAAGATCAGCCATATTCAGCGATTCAAGCTGTGAAATATAATATTTAGCGACATTTTTACGGTTATTAACGATAGTTACATCTTCGTTTTGCACACCAAATAATATATCTAATGAAATACTCTGCAAACTCATCAAGCCAAGGCCAAGAAAAAGCTCATAAAAGAGCAACCCTTCTTCATCCGGACGCCTACCAAACAACTGCTCGTATAAATTAGTCACTAAATCGGCGTTATTAAGCGCACCGAAGCGCTGATCAAATTCCTGAGACTCGCCAAAAGCTTCAATAATGCTATCCAAAGACCCTTCTCTCCTCAATCTATCTGCCCAATAATCAAGACCACCCGGATCAGCAGGGCGACCGTAGTAGGCGATATACGCCCCGATCACATTATCTTCAGCACTGGAAAATGGGCGTGCCGAACATGCTGCATAGGCAGTTGTTGAAGCAAGCTGAAACAACACGGCAATAAGCAGATAAATGCCACTCAAAGCAATGCGACTGAGCTTATTACTATTATTGGCAAACGATGGCATTAAGGCACTTGGTTTTGAGCAGTCATCCATTGGAAATCCTTTATTTTTTAGGTGTTAATAATCAATTATAGACAAACTAAACAAGCCTATGGGAATCTTTCATTTTTAAGTTAATACGTTTGTTGTTTTTTATCTGGGAGCGTGGTGGCTCTCCCAGATAAAAAACAAACAAGGCGGATCCAGTTTCGTGCAATAGCATGCCGGAAAACGTTATCTGCGCTGCGCTTGATAAGCTATTCCGGCCTACGTCCACCTTATGCGTTAGCTGTCATATTCAACGCAAAAGTGTGTGGAGTCATACCATTTATTCCCAAAGACTTCTTTACATGCGGGCGTCATTTTTTTATACGCTTGCTCTGGATAGGCTTTTACTGTGATCATCCCTGCATCTTTACGCTCTGCAAATGATACAAAACTTCTGCAAATTAACCGGCATTGATAATATTTTTCTGTCTCGCTACCCTCGGAAACAGAAGCACGACCTGGCACAGGATTGCTGGCATAATTCAAAATCAAGCTAGCAATTGCATTACCTGGCCCCATAAAAGACGCCAATATAGACGCAGCAGTCTTACTTTCTGGGTTCATATATGAAGTAGATGAAAATATAATTGCTGCAAATATGAAGGGGTTTTTTCTCATAACACTCTGCGCTTGCGTCGCCTACGTGAGTATGTCCTTATAGACTTACCAGAAAACTAAAATCCATTTTGTTGCAAAAATTCAAAATGCCTTAATTCCAGAGTCTATTCCCGTACTAAGGTTATGTGAATACTAACAACTTATTAATCTGGATTTTTTATATAAATCTGGTCCAGTATTTCTGAAATCAGAAAATTACAACACTGGATTTTTAGAGCAGTATGCAGAGCAGAATTTTGCTGCTGATGACTTTACAATCAGCAGAATTATTAAAGGCGAACAATAAAGAGCTTAACGCAGCAGAGCAGCATGTGATAGAAGTCGCCCGATATGATTACAAGATCACTCAGGGTGTGACAATTGCAACCATAAGCAAACCTCATTATATTGCGGGTGCGAGTATTGTTAGTGAAGATAGCAGCGCCGAATTTGCTGCACTGCTGGACGAAAGATTACACCTGCTTAATACGCTGGTTAAATTATTCCATCACCGCATACATGAGGATTTTGGATTCAGGAAGGCCTTCTATTTACCGCTACTCGAACAATTGAACCCGCGCGAAAGGCAGGTATTAAAATTTACCATTACGGGCTTGCCTTTAAAGGTCATTGAGCAATATTACCCTCTTAGCGCCACTGCAGCCGCTAATATTCGCTCAGAGCTATTTAAAAAATTTGGCGTTAAAAATTCCAGCCAACTAGCTTATATAGCTGGCCTGCATGACCTAATTTCCATACTTGACGCTTAGGAGCGTGCATAAAATAAAACCGTCAACCTGTGCAGACTAAAGGTCTGCGCCGCAGTGTCGCTCAAGTGTGTTATGCACGGTCCTACGTTTTAATCCCAATTCCTTTAGCCAATAAAAACAAACAAAAAAGAATCATCAATACAATAAAACTCAGCGTAATGCCAAGCGCAAGATAAACATCGATATCCGATATGCCTATCAAGCCATAACGGAAGGCATTGATCATATACAGTATAGGATTTGCCAAAGCAATTTTTTGCCATATCTCAGGCAACATGGCAACAGAGTAGAATACGCCCCCCAGGTAACTCAGCGGCGTGAGCACAAAATTAGGAATAATGGAAATATCATCGAAACTGTCGGCAAAGATGGCATTAATAAAGCCAGCCAAAGAAAATAGCGTTGCAGTCAAGACGAAGACACTGAGTGTTATCCACCAGTGGGCCACTGTTATTTGTGTAAATGCCATAGAAATAGCGGTAACTACAACCCCTACCAACATCCCTCGGGTGACCCCACCGCCAATATAACCCGCGAGTATCACCCAGTTTGGTAACGGAGAGACCAGTAACTCTTCAATATGGCGCTGAAATTTGGTCGAGTAAAAGGAGGAAACGACATTAGAATAGGAATGACTGATCACCGACATCAAGATCACGCCTGGCACGATATAATCCATATAGCTAACACCATTGACCACGCCGATACGGTCACCTATCAATTTGCCAAAAATCAGAAAATACAGCGAAGTCGTTACCGCAGGTGGCAACAAAGTTTGCGGCCAGATGCGCATAAAACGACGAATTTCTTTAAATAAAAGTGTGCGTAAGCCTATCGAGTTATTCATCAAACAATCGTTTCGCCTTTTGCTAATTTTGGCAAGCGCCCTTCCAGCCCCATGGCACCGCGCATTACTTTATTTTTTAACGGGGTGATGCGCTCGGCCAAACCTAAACCGAGGTTTCTAAGGAATTTAACCGGCATGATTTGATTACTAAAGATACGATAAAATAAATCCATTACCGTCATCATTTTCAGGTTTTCATTGCGGCGCAGACGCTCATAGCGTTTGAGCACAGCAATATCCGCGATGTTTTTTCCTTTGTTACTTGCATCTATTAATACTTCAGCCAGCATAGCTGCATCGAGCAAGCCTATATTCACGCCTTGTCCTGCTAAAGGGTTAATCATATGTGCTGCATCACCTACCAGGGCAACCCCTTGTTTTACATATTCCTGAGCATGTTGCCTTTTTAAAGGAAAGCTGGCAACACCCATAATTTTATTAATTTTACCCAGGCAATCAGGAAAAGTGGCACTTAATTCAGTCAGTAATTGCTCATCAGGCAAAGCCTTTAGACGGCGAACTTCATCAGGTGTGTTATACCAGACGATAGAGCCATAATGCCCGGTCAACGGTAAAAAGGCTTGTGGTCCCGTAGGAACAAAGCGCTGCCAGGTTATGTCCTGCTGCCCATAGTCCGTTGCGACATAAATCACCATCGCATGTTGCTGATAATCCCAGCTGGTAACGCCCAATCCCACCGTCTGTCTTAATCGTGACTGTCCGCCATCAGCACCCACCGTCACCTTTGCAGATAACATCCGCCCTTCTTCGAGCGTTATGGTCACGCTGCCCTTTTCATACGCTAATTGTTTAATCCGTGAAGGACACAGAAAATCAATATTTGAAAATTGCTGCGCCCTATGCAATAAAGCCAGTTGCGTCACTCGATTTTCCACTATATAGCCGAGCGCGTCATAAGCGATCGCATCGCTATTAAATTCGGTATCTCCAGCGGTTTCCCATACACGCATACGTTTAAAGGGACAGACGCGCATAGCTAAAACAGCATCCCACGCGCCTACGGTTTGCAGAATCTTTTGTGATGCGATACTTAAGGCGGACACACGCAGATCATGCGCTTGCTCAGGAGAAAATTCTTCTGGCATTGCCTGTTCAATCAGGGCAATCTTTAGGTCACTATCGCCCAATGCACAAGCGACAGCAGCCCCCACCATGCCACCACCTATAATAATTACATCATACAACTCTTTCATATCGCCATTCCTCTACAATCTAAGCGCATTATTATAACACTCAGCTGGATCAATAGGTTTCATTGCAATCTGAAAAACGGTACGCCACGTTAAAGCCATTCATCAGCACTTAATGTTGGGTTAGGTTTTTATTGCTTTGCACTAAAAATCTAACCCAACCTACACGTAATCTATTGATTATTAATCAATAAAATCTTAGCTTAAGGCAGGCCGGATAACGTTTTTTAATGCTGTGCACTAAAAAATCTAATCCGGCCTACAAAAATCTTTGAAAAGAGGGGAGGCTTAACGGTTATCCTGATAACGTGTTGGATCAGAGACACCTGCCTGAACAAAGCCCTGCTGTCTTAATCGGCAAGCATCACATTCACCACAGGCCAAGCCTTCATGGTTGGCGGCATAACAGGATACAGTTTGCGCATAATTGACTTGTAACTTAACACCGTGCTGAATAATCTCGCCTTTACTCATATGAATAAGCGGAGCATGGATTTTTATTTCATGTCCTTCCACTCCGGCCTTGGTAGCGACATTCGCTAAAGCTTGAAATGCCTCAATAAATTGTGGCCGACAATCAGGATAACCTGAATAATCTACAGCATTCACGCCTATAAAAATATCCTGTGCGCCTAGCACTTCTGCCCAACCTAGCGCAAAGGATAAAAATACCGTATTTCGGGCCGGCACATAAGTCACAGGAATGCCCTGCTGAGGTGTAAGTGGTACAGCCACCGCATCATCAGTTAAAGCAGAGCCACCAATTGAGCCGAGCCCTAAATTAATTATTTTATGCTCAATAACCTGATAGTCCTGTGCGATTTTCCTGGCAGACATCAGTTCCGCATTATGTTTTTGACCATAATCAAAGCTTAGGGCATACACGCCATAGCCTTGCTGTTTTGCCATTGCCAAAACGGTAACCGAATCAAGCCCACCTGATAATAAAATAATTGCTTTTTTATTCATATTTCTTGTTATTGCATTCTTCAAACATGGGCGCTTATTATACTGGCTTAAATTCCCAATGGAATATCTCTGCGCAAGGATAACAAGTAAAGCTATAATGATCATCTATTTAGCAACTTAATGAATTGAGAACTATGCATAATAAAGATGTGTTACGCCGTTTTTTATTTGATGGTTTAGCCATCCGCGGTGAATGGATAAATCTAACTGCAAGTTGGCAAGCAGCAAAACACCATCACCAATATCCTGATGCGGTGATGCAGCAACTGGGTGAAGCCATAGCGGCGGCTACGTTGCTGTCAGCCAGCGTAAAATTTGAAGGTAATTTAATTCTACAGGCGCAAGGGGATGGTGCTATTAAAACCTTAGTTGCGCAAAGCACTAACACACATGAAATACGCGGCTGGGCCCGTTGTGACAACACAGCACAGGGTGACACTTTATCCGACTTGCTTGGCGCTGGACACATTGTTTTAACGGTTGAACCAGATAAGGGAGAGCCCTATCAGGGTATAGTTGCATTAAGCGGTGAACGTCTGCAAAATGCAATTGAAGCTTACTTTGCACAGTCCGAACAACTAAGAACACGACTTTGGCTTTTCGCCGATACCGATCAGGCTGCAGGTTTATTAATACAGGAACTTCCTTCTAAAAAAAATGCACATAGCGAAGAGAACTGGGCACGTATAGAGGCACTGGCGAATACTATCAGCAAAGACGAATTATTAAGCCTTGCCTGCGAAGACGTGTTGTACCGCCTATTTAATGAAGAGCAAGTCCGCTTATTTGGCGAAGAACCGGTTAGCTTTAAATGCCGTTGTTCTGCTCAAAAAGTTGAAAGCACGCTTGTTTCTCTGGGTCAAACCGCCATTGACGAAATTATCGAGGAACAAGGTGAAATTTTAGTGGATTGTGAGTTTTGCAGTCGCCAATATCATTTTGACAAAATTGACGTCACACGTCTCTTTTCTGAGCTGATAGTCCAGGAACACAATACGACCCGACATTAGCCGTTTATATACCAGGATAACTAACACCCTTAGAATTATAATACTCGAAACTACAATCTGTACTTTGACATCTTTCATCTTGCCTGCCAAGTAGTTTACACTTTTTTCAAAACACTGGGAGCGCGGGCAGCTTGCCCGCTTTTATTAAGCCTATGCGGGCGAGTCGCCCGCGCTCCCAGATAAAAAACAACAAATGTGTTAACTGGAAAAATGCTAGATGCCGCTTATTGATTAAATAAATTCAATCAAGCCTACCCCCCCTTCTTAACTTAGCGCCAACCTCTCCCGGTAAATAGTCGCACTAATCACTGCAATAGGGGGAATAACAACGTTCAGCACAGGAATCATCAAGCAAGCTAACACCACACCACCAAAGCTTAATGCCCCAATACGTATACTTTTGAGCGCCTGTCGCTGCTCAGAAAATACAGCCCCTTCATTTTCCAGCGTATAGGCAAAATACTCCATGCTAACTCCCCAGGCAGCAAAAAGTCCCCATAAAACTGGAGCCACTAAATTCACACCGGGAATAACTGAAACTATCGCAATAGGCAGAGCGCGACTCAACAAATATCCCATACGCTTCAGCTCAGAACCTAACACAGAAAGTATAGGTTGTTCCTGAATATTCCCTGTCTGACCCCGCACAATATGCAAGGTTTTAGCCGCCAAACCACCGTAAAAAGGCGATGCAATTAAGTTAGCCATTACGCTAAAAGTAAAAAAACCGGCGACAAAAAAACTCATAAAAAACACCGGGTAAATCAACCAATCCAGCCACTGCAACCAGCCAGGGATAAATTGTGCGATTAACACCCCGACATAGTGATACCCCAAATACAACATGCTGGAAAACAGTAATATATTGACCGCAATCGGTACTAAAATATACTTTCTTAACTGCTTATGCCATAACAGCGAAGCACCTTTTCTTAAACTACTCATAGCCAGTAAAGGATTTTTTCCGGCTTTTTTATCTAATTCAATCATCATTTTTTAACTCACTCACCCCTTTTTCAAACGGATTAAAGACAGCGCCCCGCTCAGTTACAATCACACTGATTAATTCTGCAGGAGTTACATCAAAAACAGGATTCCAGGCACTCACTAAACTCCCTTGATGTGCATAACACGCAGGCAAAAACTCACTGGCCTCGCGCTGCTCAATTTCAATCTGGCTGCCATTTTCGATGGCAAAGTCGATAGTTGATAGCGGCGCGACAACCATCAGTTTAACGTCATGATGTTTAGCCAAAACAGCCAGTGAATAGGTGCCAATTTTATTAGCAACATCGCCATTCACAGCAATACGATCTGCCCCAACAATAATCCAGTCAATTTTCCCGCTTTTCATTAACATGGCTGCAGCTGAATCGGCAATTAATGTTGTCGGAATATTATCTTCTGCCAACTCCCAGACAGTTAAACGCGCACCTTGCAACCAGGGACGTGTTTCCCCTGCATAGACGCTACGCGGTTGTTTTTGAAAAGCACTACGAATAACTCCTAACGCCGTTCCATAGCCGCCTGTTGCCAATGCACCCGCATTACAATGGGTTAACAGACCCTGCGCATCGGCCAAAATAGCCGCGCCAATTTCACCCATTTGCTGATTAGCTGCAATATCTTGGCGGTGAATTTCCAGCGCATGGTTAATCATTGTCTCAACTGGAGAACCATTGCTTGCCGTTAATTTAGCCTGCATTACCGCCAATGCCCAGAATAAATTCACCGCTGTCGGTCTGGCTGCGGCAAGTAACGCTATATCGTCAGTGACACGTTGGCGCCAGTCTGAACCACCGCTTGCGTAATATTGCTGCACCGACAATGCAACACCATAAGCCGCTGCGATACCTATCGCTGGCGCACCGCGTACTCGCATAGTTCTGATTGCATCAGCCACCTCAGGTGCGGAGTTAAAAATATCATAATGCACTTTTTCAGGCAATTGGCGCTGATCTAAGACTGATAGCTGTCCATCCTTCCATACCAAGGCATGAACATTTAGTTTATTTGGGGAAAGACTCATTAACACGTATACTCACTGTTTATTTTACCCTGTGATTCACAGTTGAATGCAGCCATGGCTTTACGCCACGTCTGACAACCCAACTCAGCCAAGCTACTTAATTATTTATGCAAGTTGACACTCTCATTCAAGCACGCTGGATTATACCCGTAGAACCTCATCAAGTAATACTAGAACATCATGCCTTAGTCATTCATCAGGGGCATATCATCGATATATTGCCTCAGCAAGAAGCCCAGGAAAAATATCAAGCCAGGCAATTGGAACAATTTGCCAATCATGCCATTATTCCTGGTTTCATCAATGCTCACACGCATGTGGCTATGACTTTATTTCGAGGTATTGCTGATGATTTACCCTTAATGGACTGGCTGGAAAATCACATCTGGCCGCTGGAAAAAAAATGGGTTAATGAAGCCTTTGTACGTGATGGTACCGACCTTGCGATAGCCGAAATGCTGCGTAGCGGAACGACTTGTTTCAATGATATGTATTTTTTTCCTGAAATTACCGCGCGCCAGGCGATTAAACATGGCATACGCGCTAATACAGGACTGATTATCATCGATTTCCCAACCATCTGGGCAAACGGCCCTGAACAATATATCGAAAAAGGACTCGCACTTCATGATGAACTGCGTCATCAACCTTTAATACGCACGCCCTTTGCGCCCCATGCACCGTATACGGTTTCAGATGAACCTTTACAACACATCAGCACCCTGGCCAATGAACTCAATCTGCCTGTCCACATGCATGTGCATGAAACTAAATTTGAAGTCAGTCAGGGCGAACGCCCTTTGAAACGTTTACATGACCTAGGCTTAGTGAATCCGGCGTTTATTGCCGTGCACATGACTCAATTGACAAGCAGCGAAATCAAAAAATTTGCACAAACAGGCGCACATATTGTGCATTGCCCAGAATCAAATTTAAAGCTAGCCAGTGGTTTTTGTCCGCTGCAGCAATGTCTGGATGCAGGTATTAATGTAGCATTAGGTACCGATGGCGCAGCGAGCAATAACGATCTGGATATGCTCGGTGAAATGCGCACTGCTGCCCTACTGGCAAAAGGCGTTGCTGAAGATGCCAGCGCTGTTTCCGCCGCAACGGCGCTGCGCATGGCGACCTTAAACGGAGCCAAGGCGCTAGGCATAGATGAGATTACGGGTTCATTAGCTGTAGGCAAAGCGGCTGACTTATGTGTGATAGACCTGTCAGAAATTGAAACACAGCCACTTTATAATGTTATTTCACACATTGTCTATTCCGCGTCTCGTTATCAAGTCACCGATGTCTGGGTAGCAGGCAAACACTGCTTAAAAAACAGACAATTGACAACACTGGACATACAGGAGCTGCAAGTTAAAGTTGCCCAATGGCAACAGAGATTACAAACCCCTTTAGATGCATAAACGAGCATTTCTGTAGGCCGGATTAGCTTCTCTGACAACTGATACCCTGCCGGCTTTGCATTTTTTAATAAAACTCATCATGCCTGATTTCGGATATTACTAAATTTTCGGTAACCGCTCAGCCCCCTCCTTTTCATAGAGGGGTTAAGGGGAGGTTTGATTAAATTCATTTCCTCACTCCTAATATTTTAAAGGGGGTAGTGAACACCTACAATTTTCGTTGCTTAATATACAAACATACATGAACCATTGCCAGGCAAAGAACTTCATAGCTTTCGCTATAAATAGCGATATAAAATAAGCAAACCTAAAGACAATCCGGGCGGAGCGAACCAGATTTTATCATGTTAGAACAATTTAGCTTTGCCTTAAACGTCACAGCACCAATCCTGATACTACTGCTATTAGGTATAATTTTCCGGCGTACCGGCTTTATAGACCTTCACTTTATAAATATTGCCAATAGTTTTGTATTTAACATCACCCTGCCCTGTATGCTTTTTTTTAGCATCGCCAGCACACCACTGGCCCAATCAACCAATATTCCACTGTTCCTGTTTGGCGTTCTTTTCACACTAGCCAGTGTCTTGTTGTTCTGGTTATTAAGCCTGACCTTAATCGAATCGGGCAAGCGCGGCGTTTTCGTACAAGGCGCCTTCAGAGGGAATCTGGGTATCATTGGCATTGCCCTGGTGCTGAATGCCTACGGCACAGAAATGCTCGCCACTGCCAGTCTCTATATGGCTCTTATTGCAATCATAGACAATCCTCTGGCGATCCTGATCTTAAAGCCGAAAGGGCATAAATCCTATAAATCAATCCTGAGTAACCCGATTATTATTGCCGTCTTTTTTGGACTGCTTTGTTCCGCTTACTCAATCCCCATTCCCTCTTTTTTAAGTCAATCCGGTCAGTATCTGGCACAAATGACCTTACCACTCGCACTTATTTGTATCGGTGGCAGCCTGTACTGGCAAAACTTTCAAGACCACCGCAAAGAAGTAATCTGGGCAACATTATGCAAGTTAATTATCATGCCTTTATTGGGAACCAGTTTGGCCATTTATTTAGGTTTTAGCGGCAAGGCATTAGGACTTATATACCTCATGCTGTCATCACCTACCGCGGTATCCAGCTACATTATGGCTAAGAAATTGACTGATTACGGCACCATTGCAGCTGAAATTATTGCACTCTCTTCTGCCTCAAGCACAATCATTATTACCCTGGGCTTATTCCTGCTACAAACAACAGGCTATCTTTAAATATGCGCATTACACTGTCATTTACCTTTGTCGTCTTACTGTGGGCAACAACCCCGTTAGCCATACAATGGAGTGCAATAGGTTCCAGTTTTATTTTTGGCGTCGCCGCGCGCATGTGCATAGGACTGGTATGCATCCTGTTTATGCTGCTGGTAATGCGTCAGCGCCTGTATTGGCATAGCAAGGCAAAGCAGACTTATTTTGCTGTCGCCGTACAGATTTATGGTGCCATGATGGCAGTGTACTGGGCAGCACAATTTATTCCTTCCGGCTGGATCTCAGTCATATTCGGGCTTACGCCGTTTATTACGGCAATACTCTCAGCGCTATGGTTAGGCGAAAAAAGTTTATCCTGGGATAAATTACTGGCCTATTTTCTAGGCGTTACAGGTCTGGGCATTATGTTTCACTCTGCCTTGCATATAAGCTATAACACAGCGATAGGTCTGCTAGGCGTGCTACTGGCCACCTTTCTACAAGCCTTTAGCGCTGTCTGGGTTAAGCGTATTAATGCAAAACTGCCAGCAATCACACAGGTAACGGGCGGAATGCTGTTTGCCCTCCCCTTTTATCTCGGCAGCTGGTGGTTTATTGATGGCAATATACCCAGCTCACTGCCGCTCAACAGTCGTTTATCTATTTTATATTTAGGTCTTATTGCCACCCCAATTGGTTTTGCACTGTATTATTATATTCTGGCTCATATCGCTGCGACACGCGTCGCTTTAATTACCTTGATTTCACCAGTATTAGCGCTACTATTAGGACATTTTATAAATCAAGAGGCTTTAACACTGGAAGTTATCATTGGTACCGGACTTATTTTAAGCGCACTAATTATGCAGAGCCTTATCAATCAACTGAAACGCCTTAGACGCGCAACCCCGTAAGCCGGATTAGTTACGTCATATACCGAATAACTTAAGCAACTGTAGGATATTAGCGTCTTAAAAACCTGAAAAAACCTGTAGCGACTCGTAAGAGCACAAAGTAAAACCCATCAAGAGCTCATACGCTAAAGCGTACTGCCGATTGATCGGTTTCGCTGGCTCTATCCATCCTACGACTTAGGAACAACATGGCAAAGTTGTCCGTGCATATTCCTAAAATAGGCTTTCGCGGATAATCACTAAGTATTCACGTAAAATTATCTTAACACTTTTATTCTTAGGTTTTGTGTAGGATGGGTAGAGCGTCTTTTGCGAAACCCATCATTCTACAGGAGTTGATGAGTTTCGCTACGCGTTCTTTTTAGTCGTGCGTGCCTGTAAAACGCGACATTCTTATCCTGCTAATCATTAATTGATTGCATGGTGTATCTGATTAGCTAATAGCGTGAAAAACTCAAATGCAACTGTCTCCCCTAACTCCTCCTTGTTAAAGAGGGTGACTGAACAGTTACACCTAAACCTAAAATTTTTGATTAATAATACTCTTTGATATAAGCATAAACCCGAACAAACAACACTTGATCCGTCAGCGTAAGTTATTTGACTGTGGTGAAACCAGTTTAAATACTTATTTGCAAAAATATGCTCGGCAAAATATTAAAAACCGTATCATGAGTTTTTGTTGCTATTTTTCGCAAATTCGACTGAAACCATTATGGGCTATTATACCCTTAGCGCCGGAAGTATTGGGGCTGACGATTTACCATCAGCACATAAACGGCGCTTACCCAATTATCCGCTGCCTGTTGCTTTGCTGGGTAGGCTTGCAGTTGATCAGCAGTACCAAGGTCGGCGTTTAGGCAGTATTTTATCAGCCGATGCAGTTCAACGCGTTGAACAAGCCAGTGAAGTCATGGCGGTTTATGCCATTGTCGTCGATGCCTTAAATCCTTCAGTGGCTGAGTTTTATCAGCAGTTTGGCTTTATACCATTTGCTGATCAGGCTTTGAAATTGTTTTTGCCGTTGGATGCGTAAAAAAACACAAGGCAGTTAATTTTTTAAAATCATATGTTTGCTTCACTGTATAAAGCCCTGCAAAATCATTTTAAACTTCTCTTCTGCTTGCAAACCAGCTTGCCAGGCATCTCGGTGCACAAGCCGCATTAGCATTGCTAAGGAATGTGCATGAAATAATGTTTTCATCTTAGGAGCGCAGGCAGCTTGCCTGCGAAAGGCAGACGAGCCGTCTGCGCTCCCATAAAAAATAAGTTGCCGAAGTTATTTGTACTCATTCCTAAATAAGGTTGTGCCTAATTTAAAAGCCGCTAATGAGCCTGTGCAATTCAAGCTTGATACGAGCAAAGGCATAGCGGGCGTAGGGACTGAAATTGTGGAGGCATTGAGTAAAGGTGAAGTGGCTCTGGATTCAGGCACTCATTTATTAAACAGCCTTGCGTCGTTAGCTAAGCTACAGGAAATGGATGAACTAACCAGATGTATAGAAAGAGCATAGGAGAAAAACAAATGGCACTACTAAAAAAAGAAAACTCATTAGACCTCTTAGCCGATGAAGAACTCTTGGAAGCTCATTATTTAAGCTGCAAGTTAGTACATGAACAAGGTGAAGAGCTTGAGTTAC
This sequence comes from uncultured Gammaproteobacteria bacterium, assembly GCA_942491615.1. Taxonomy (GTDB): domain Bacteria; phylum Pseudomonadota; class Gammaproteobacteria; order Methylococcales; family Methylomonadaceae; genus Methyloprofundus. The sequence goes on along the minus strand of CALOCH010000023.1, from coordinate 539 downwards.
GTGACGCTGTATCGGATGTTCGCTGTCGCGAGTTCTTTACTGATGAGTCCTGGATAAGAGATGCAAACCATCGTAGTAGTGTATTTCAAGAAATTTCTGGACCGAAACATTGATTAATAGAACAATGTTTCAATTTAAAGTTATTGAAATCCTCTTTTGCTAAACGAAAAATATGTGCCAATTTGATGTTTTGATAGGGAAAGTCTAAAAATATATCGTTTAGAGGGTAATCTACCGAGGCATATTTACTTTTTTATCGAAAGTATCAGCGCAACAGATGCCATACAAAAGAAAACCGGAATAAACTTAAGATGGCAAGCCAGACTAGCAAGGAATGAAGATCAATGAAACCCGAAAATCAGCAAAAGCCTATTTCTGTAAGCCGGATTAGCTTATCTGGCGGAGCGTAGATAACGTTATCCGTCAGAAGTATGCGTTGCGCTATGAGTGCCGGATAACGTTTTTTTAATGCTGTGCATTAAAAAAGCAGCATCCGGCCTGCGCTCACCAAACAGAACGCGATGGAGAGACCACAATCA
>CALOCH010000022.1:0-170497 GCA_942491615.1 uncultured Gammaproteobacteria bacterium | reverse complement strand
CATCTCATTATCAATTAACCTCCTGATTCCTTCCAACACCTCAGCACTCTCAAAGTCCAACGCTGCAATCTCCGCCAATATTTCCTTAGGTTCTCTCAAAGGGGCTTCCTCTGCCTTATTTGATTCTTAACGGATAATCAAAGCCATTCGCGCTCATATCGTCAATATTCACCGACCACGATTGCTCACTTTCTGCAAAACTGGCTTGTAACTGAACAAACTCTTTTAAATCAGCATCATTCAAGGAATTGGTTTTACCCATATTTCTGCCCGGGTCTAGCTGGTAATACCAAATCTTATTGGTGGGTTCGCCTTTATTAAAAAATAACACCACAGTTTTAACACCCGCGCCTAAAAACGTACCGCTAGGACAATCCAAGATGGTATGCAGATTACAGTTTTCTAAAAGCTCCTGACGTAGTGCTTTGGAGGCATTATCTGAATTAGATAAAAAGGTGTTTTTAATCACAATCGCGCCACGACCACCGGCTTTAAGGAATTTAATAAAATGTTGCAGAAACAAAAAGGCAGTTTCACCGGTTTTAATCGGGAAGTTCTGCTGTATTTCTTTGCGCTCTTTGCCCCCAAAAGGCGGATTAGCCAGAATCACATCATAACGGTCTTTTTCTTGCACATCGGCAAGATTTTCCGCGAGCGTGTTGGTATGAATAATATTCGGCGCATCAATGCCATGCAGAATCAGATTCATAATGGCAATGACATAGGCGAGACTTTTTCTTTCTCTGCCGTAAAAGGTCGCAGTTTGAAGCGTTTCTTGAATATAAATTTGTAGCTGGCTGGTACTCAGTTCTAATGGCTTATTGCAAAAGCCGGCATCATATACAATAGGTTATGCTTTTTTCTGCACTATAAACCTGTTTATGGCATAGTTTCACGGCAGATCCGGAAGAGCCTAATGTTTTTAACTGGCTAGTACCAGGTTCTAGCGGCACTGTCAGCATCGTACTCCAGATAGTCATGCGATTCGCATAAGAAGTCTGCCGAACCACAGGCGCCGTCATAAATCGTTTCACCAATCTTTGGTTTAATCACCTGAATCATGGCGCGAATTAAGGGACGTGGGGTGTAATATTCGCCGCCATTACGCCCTGCATTACCCATGTTTTTAATCTTGGATTCGTACAGGTGCGAGAGTTCATGCTTTTCTTTTTGCGAGCGAAAATGCAGTTGATCCATAAGTTCCAGCGCATCACGCAATGAATAGCCGCTTTGGAATTTGCTTTTAATCTCGCTAAAGATTTCACCAATTTTATATTCAATGGTATCAGGCGAAGAGGCGCGTTGTTTAAAGCCTTTTAGATACGGGAACAGCTCATCATCTATATACTGAATCAGGTCATCACCTGTTAGCGCTTTATCATGGTCAAAACTGCCATCATCACTACGTTTTGGCGCGGCCCAGCGTGACCAATGGTGCTTTTTCATCTATAATAAAATGATAGGGCTTACCGACTAGCTCGGCTTCAATCGCCCGTTCACCTTCTAAATCATCCAGGTATTTGAGAAACAGCATCCATGAGCTTTGTTCGGTGTAATCTAATTCGGTAGTACAGCCTGATTCTTTCCAAAGTACGTCATCTATATTTTTGAATATTTGCTCGAACATAAGTCCCTTTATTGTGGGGGGTATCGTGTGGTTTTCTTGTTGCAATAGCGAAACTAACATGGCTATTTACAGTCTATTAGTAATATTATCTAATAATATCGCGTATAAAAGCAGTTAATCTTTACTTCATTTTCTAACAACCAAGGAATAGATATGCAGCAAGTTGTCATATTGGCTTCAAGTTTATGGACAAAACCCAGCAAGCGAGAACGAGAGAATTTAGAAAAGATGTATTTAAAATTAGCCAATTACATTTTAGCGGAAAAGATAGCAGGTAGAGAAGTTAAGACTATTTAGTTTTGTTCTTCGCCTGTTGTAAAGGATAGCCTGTCAATATTTATTTTATTTTGGAGGTTTTGTTGCCAAGGGACTAAACGGTTACGCCTATTGTGTTGCGGTTTGTTGTGAATTTTTATATTCAAGTGTCCCGCAGGCATAAAAAAAGCACTTGGTTTTCACCTAAGCGCTTGATTTGTTTGGTGGCGATAGGTGGATTTGAACCACCGACCCCGGGGTTATGAATCCCGTGCTCTAACCAACTGAGCTATATCGCCTTGTCCAGATGAGTTAATTGAATAATCAACTCCAATAAAGAGCGGAAATTATAGCCGTCCTTTATTCATTCGTCAATTTTTTTTAAACATTAAACCTGAAATGCACCACGTCGCCATCTTTAACAATATAGTCCTTACCTTCTAAACGCCATTTCCCTGCATCTTTAGCACCTTGCTCACCTTTGTATTGCACAAAATCATCATAAGCAATCACTTCTGCACGAATAAAACCTTTTTCAAAGTCTGTATGGATAACACCAGCGGCTTGCGGGGCAGATACTCCAACAGGAATAGTCCATGCTCTAACTTCTTTTACTCCCGCAGTAAAATAAGTAAATAAATTAAGCAGCTTATAGGCGGCACGAATCACCCGATTTAAACCCGGCTCTTCCAGTCCAAGGTCATCCATAAACTCTTGCTTTTCACTTTCTTCAAGCTGAATAATCTCTGCTTCTATTGCTGCGCAAACTGAGACTACCATTGAGCCTTCCTTTTCTGCATAAGCTACAACTGCATCTAATAACGGATTATTTTCAAAGCCGTCATCTTGTACATTGGCAACGTACATCGCGGGTTTTATCGTCAGTAAAAATAAGTCTTTGATGATGAATCGTTCTTCTTTTGACAAGTCTAAGGAGCGTACTTGTCCACCCTCATCTAAATGCTTGATGATTTTCTCGTACAGTGTTTTTTTTGCAAGCTCTTCTTTGTTACCTGTTCTTGCTGCTTTGCTGGTTTTTAATAAGGCTTTTTCGACGCTCGCCATATCGGCTAGTGCCAATTCTGTGTTGATGACTTCAATATCCCCAATCGGGTCAACTTTTCCAGCGACATGGACGACATTTTCGTCGTGGAAACAACGCACAACATGGACAATGGCATCTGTTTCGCGAATATTGCCGAGAAATTTATTTCCTAAGCCTTCTCCTTGTGATGCTCCGGCAACCAAACCGGCAATATCGACAAACTCAATCGTAGTTGGTAATACACGTTCCGGTTTCACTATCTCTGCCAGGGCATCAATACGCTTATCAGGCACTGGAACAACACCGACATTTGGGTCTATTGTGCAAAACGGGTAATTTTCGGCTGCTATTTCTGCATTAGTTAATGCATTGAATAAGGTAGATTTACCCACATTAGGTAAACCCACAATTCCACAATAAAGTGCCATATTTTCTCTTGATTAGTATTAAGTTAAGGTTTGCTCACAGGATTTTACTAACTGTGAGTAAAGTATAGAATTTACAAGAGGTCACTTAAGCTCTCCTCTCTATTTATTTATTAATTAATTAACCCTCTTTTCCATCAACTCTTGCAGTGTTTAGCATGGGAGCATAAACATACGCGAATAACGAAAAAGCGGCTAGCCATAGAATGATGGAAACATAAATAATATCAGCATACCAGTGAGGCAATAGTATTGGCATAAATATTCTTACCAGAGCCGCTAAATTAATTAATGCAAAGGCGAGCACCATCGCTTGAGATGCTTTTAATGCGCGTCCGGTATGCCCTAACGATACACGAGCCATCATGCCCAGGGTCATCACACCGATCCCCCCGATAGTAAAAGCATGGAGTGCTAAAGTGGGCAAAACCAGATCAAAAGCACTTAACGCAGTCAGGATAAAACCCAATATAATCCATGCATAGCCTATATAAAGTACCCATAATAAAGGGACAAACCAGATTCTAAAAACAAACCAGTTATTGACTCTTAATATATTACTAATAACGGCAAAACTGGCTGCTATCGCTAATAAAATACCTGAGATCTGCATAAAGCTCAGGATAAACACCAAACCAGCAGAAACAATGGCCAATGTATCAAACAATGGGTTTCTTAACGGCAAAGTGCCTGGCAATCCTTTTTCGGTAAAAAAGGGAAATACACGCCCTGCGACAATCAAAATAGTAATAATGATCAGACCGATAACAAGTTGAAAGCCTGACCATGCGGTATCTTCGGCCCATTGTAGAATATCCAGATGTATCAGAGCATTGCCCAGAGACATCATCAGCAACAAAGCAACAAACACATAGCCACGCACATACTGAGTTGCTAACAGTGGCCTGCTGACACTAAAAGCTAATACCGGCAAAAACAAGAAATCAACCAAGGCAATCAATTCATCTGGTAGTAGTCCTGAATAGAATGGCAGCACTCGCCCGTAAATCCATAATAGCGCCAAGCCGGCAAGGGTTGTGCCTGTCAATGTTTGCTCACCAGTCCAGTTTCTGACTGCGGTTAATAAAAAACCTGCAATAACAGCCGATGAATATCCCAGTAACATTTCATGTGCATGCCAGTCATTATTGGAAAAATAATTATCCAAAACCAGGCTGCCATCATAGATTGAACGCCATAAAACCATGAGGACTAAGGCAGATAAACCCGATAGGGCGAAAAATGTTCTAAATCCAAGGGCAAAAAAAGGAATATCAAAAGCTTTGTTATCATTCATGAGTATAGCTATTCAGTCGTCTTGTGTGAGGAGTATGTATTTTACTGATCTTCTAACCAGGCTAATTCATCTGCCGTAAACCCGGCTTTTAAGCGCATTTCTTTATTAAATGGGCCCTTGGGTTTGTTATTTTTAAAATATTTTAATATTAATGCTTTGAAAGTTGCGTCAGGATCGAGTCGTTGCTGTTGACATTGCTGATTAAACCAGTCTGAGCCAAATAACACATGCTGCTGCTCATCTTCTAAAATACGGGTTAGAATCACTACGCCTGCTGCATCATTTAATGCTCGTATTTTTTCTATCATCGCGGGCGTAACATCCAGCCCTCTTGCTTCCATGCATCGCGGGATGATCACCAGTCGCGCCAGAATATCATGCGCGGTATCCTGTGCATGCTCCCATAAGCCTTGATGCGCTGGCAAATCGCCATAATCAATCCCTAATTGACGCAAATGTGCGCGGATAAGCGTAAAATGCTGCGCTTCTTCCTGCGCCACTTGCAACCAGTTTTGATAAAATTTCTGAGGTAAGCCTCTGAACCGATATAGCATATCCCAGGCAAGATATATGGCAATAAATTCAATATGCGCTAACGCATGGTAGAAAGCTTGCACTCCCTCAGGTGAACCTAGCTTGCGCCGTGTCATATATCGAGGAGCGAGTAATTCAGGTTGATCAGGAAAACGAACACGTTCGATCCCCTGCGGTGCAGGTGAAGAATCAAACTGTAACTCACCTTGTTGATATAATTGCCACGCGTCTGCCGTTAATTGTAGTTTTTCATCAATATCCTTTCGATGTAAACAAGCAGCAGCAAAATCAAATAGGTTATTCATTCATAAATCAACTATTCTACCTGAATCTTAAATATGGCTAAGCATTATATCAAAGCATTAGACACAGCCTGGCTTATACTCTATTGCTACTTTATTTACTGTCTTTCCGACCAGCCTTCCCTGCCAGCCCCTCTGTTATTTCTGCATCAGGACAAGTTATTTCATGCCGGTGCTTATTTTATAATGGCAGCTCTGGCACTGCGTATGTTCAGGCATGTAATAAAGCCTTTGCCTTTATTAATCATTTGTAGTCTGGTATTTTCCAGTGTGTTCGGCATGTCCGACGAATGGCATCAGTCATTTGTAGCTGGGCGTATGAGCGATGTCGCGGATTGGCTAGCTGACACAGTCGGCGCACTTATATTTGTCGGTTTGTATTATTACTTCGCACGATCAAGGTTAAGCATCTCTAACGATTAACTTAAAGGAGAAAAAATCTCCACACAGCACGGGAATATTAACTGGGCCTCTTAGCAGCGATTCTCATTGCTACATGCCATTACGAGCTACAAGAAAGCATGGAACAACCGGCTTTGGTTCGTGCCCAATCGGGACGTTTTTTTGCCCATTCATCATGCTTCGGCTGTTCATCATAAGGATTACGCAATACCTCTAACAAGTCATTGATCATGCCATGCTCACCTTGTTCAGATTGATCTATCGCTATCTGCGCCAAATAATTTCTTAGCACATACTTTGGATTCACTTTATTCATAGCCAATTTTCTTTGGGCGTCAGTCGTGCTATCCTTCTTAACCCGAGCAATATAACGGCGTAGCCATTGCAAGGTTTGTGCTTTTATAGACTCATCCAGCTGTTCGGGCAGATAATAGGCATCACTTAAGGTCGCCATTAACTGTAAATCACTCAGCTCTATATCAGTTGCAATTTTAGCCAGTTGCCGATAAAAAATAGTCATATCAGTTTCTGTGATTGCTAATAATTTTAATAAATCATCCTGCAGTCCTGCATCTGTATCCGCTTCAAAGGCCTGTAAACCGAGTTTTTGCGCCAGCATAGACTGATACCCTGTGACAAAGGCTTTACTATAAAGATATAGCGCGTCCTGCAATGGCTCAGCGCGTCCTATTAACGGATAAATAGCATTTGCTAATTGATTCAGGTTCCACGCGGCAATCTGTGGCTGGTTGCCAAATCGATAGCGACGTTGCCCCTTGTCTGTGGTGTTCGGTGTCCAGTCCGGATCATAATTGTCCAGCCAGCCATAAGGCCCATAATCTATCGTTAACCCTAATATCGACATATTATCGGTATTCATCACACCATGCACGAAACCGACGCGTTGCCAATGTACGATCATCTCCGCTGTTCTTGTACAGACTTCATTAAACCAGGCCAGATAGGCGCCAGCACCCGGCTCACCTAAATGAGGGAAATCAGTCCTTATCGTATAATCAAGCAATTGCTGTAATAAAGCCGTATTATTCCGCGCTGCATGAATTTCAAAACTGCCAAAACGAGTAAAGGATGGAGCTACACGACACACAACCGCACCCAACTCTGCCTGCGGATTGCCATCATAGAACATATCACGGACTACCTGCTCACCTGTCGTCACCAGACTCAAAGCACGGGTAGTGGGCACACCTAAATGATGCATCGCTTCGCTGCATAAAAACTCCCGCACTGAAGAGCGCAATACGGCCAGCCCGTCAGCAGTGCGTGAATATGGCGTAGGGCCCGCACCTTTTAATTGCATCGCCCAGCGCTCCCCTTTGGCATTCACTACTTCACCCAGATTAATTGCCCGGCCATCGCCTAATTGTCCTGCCCAATGACCAAACTGATGCCCCCCATAACACATGGCATAGGGCTGCATACCTTCTAATAACTGATTTCCTGCAAACACATGTGCAAACTGGTCCGTTTGACAATCAGATTCAGATAAATCAAAAAGCGCAGCAACCTCTTTGGCATAAGCGACTAATTGGGGATTAGGGACAGCCGTGGGTAATACATGAGAATAACAGGCGTCTTCAACTTGACGACGATGGTTTTTTACTTCTTTATCAGCGGGCAGCTGATAAATAAATCGGTTATCAAAATGTAATTGATTCAGTTTGTCTTGCATGAAATCGAGGCCTATGCTGTTATTAATGTTGTTACACGTTCACATGTTATTTTTGTACTCAAAAGAGCACTTTGTTTTGCTCATATATGATTGAAATCACCAAAATACTCCGTGTTCTGGACTCTCTAATTCAATTGGACGGTTAAACAATGTTCGCTATATGATAAATAAAACTTGTATACTCTTAATGTAGGTCTATATCGTTTTGCACCCATTTTATCGGCTTTATAAACTACCAGAACATGTATAACATTTCCAGTAATCAGTTTTTTTCTCAGTCCGCACAACACTATTGGCATTTCTGGATCACTGCTATCATTTACAATGTAGTCACGTGGTTTGTGATCTTTGCAGGTGGCTATAATAGACTGAGCCTATTTAATGAAAGTCCCTTTTTTTACTTTTTCGCACTTCTTCCATTCATTGGCGTATTACTTATTGGATATGCCATACAAAAAACACTGATCTGGTATAAGTATGGAAAAGCCTTTGTAATATTAGATCCCTCTCCTGGGCAAGTCGGCGGAAACTGTTCAGGCTATCTTAAGCTTCCCTTTTCTACAGCTGATATTTCGCTGGCAGACATTTGCCTGAGCTGCTCACATCGATCCATAGAGCGTATTAATAATGGCAGGCCGCGCCAAAAAACAGAAATTTTATGGCAAGAAAAAATGACCTTGAAACCTGTAAAAGAAGGTCAAACTATGCGCCTGGATTTTTGCTTTGTCACTCCGCCCCATCTACCCGAAACGGCAAGGAAAAATAGAACTAATTATTTATGGCAGCTATATATACATATCCCCCTCTCTGGCATGGACTATAAAAGTGTATTTGAATTGCCAATGAAAAAAATAAATTAGTAGCTTCACTATAAGCGCTTCTTGCTAAAGATAGAAGCATAGTTATTAAGCTAAGCGTTTATTGATTTATAATCAATGAATTATATGTTGGTTGGGGTTATATTTTTATGGCAAAGCTAAAAAAATATAACCCAACATAAGTACTTAACTTAATGACATTGAGATAGAGTGCCTGAACGGGTACGACTAAATTTAGTCACTGTCTTGAAAAACAACCATTTGCGTTTTCAGCTTAACCAGACCAAAATAGCCAAATTTAACAAATCATTACATAATTCATTTAAAATAACCGCTAAACGCACAAAACAGAAGCTCACTTTATTAATCAATTTCGACAATAAACTTCGTATGAATACTTTTACTTTAATCTTTTTAATCGCACTGGTTTTATCCTATTCAATACAATTCTGGTTATCCCGACGTCAATCTGCTTATGTATTAAAACACCGTGATCATGTCCCAGAAGCCTTTACCAGGTCTATCACCCTGGAAGCCCACCAAAAAGCCGCTGATTACACCATTGAAAAAGGCAAACTGGGAGATATAGACAGTGTGGTAGGTATTATTTTTCTGTTAATACTTACCTTAGGCGGTGGGATTAGCCAAGTGTTTAAATTTTGGACCGATACCGGACTGTCTCCCATTATGATGGGAATTGCATCTTTAGGCTCTATTTTTCTTATTATGTCTTTGTTTGAATTGCCCACAACGCTCTATCAAACCTTTGTCATTGAAGAAAAATATGGCTTTAATAAAAGCACCATCGCACAATTTGTTAAAGACCAGTTGATGCAGCTAGCTTTAGTGGCTATCATTGGACTACCTTTATTGGCTCTTATTTTATGGGTTATGGAGGCCTTAGGAGCCACCTGGTGGATCTGGACCTGGGCAATATTAATCAGCTTTTCCCTGCTGATGAGCTGGTTGTATCCCACATTAATTGCACCGCTATTTAATAAATTTACGCCCCTGGAGGAAGGAACTTTAAAAGAGCGCATCAACCAGTTATTAGAGCGTTGCGGCTTTAGCAGCAACGGAATTTTTATTATGGACGGTTCAAAGCGTTCTGGTCATGGTATTGCCTTCTTTACCGGCATGGGAAATAATAAGCGTATTGTTTTTTTTGATACCCTGGCTGAATCTCTGGACGATGATGAAATGGAAGCTGTTCTGGCACATGAATTAGGTCATTTTAAGCGTAAACATGTAATTAAAATGCTGGTAGCCAGCTCAATTATGAGTTTAATTAGCCTTGGAATTTTAGGCTGGTTAATTGATAAAGAATGGTTTTTTAATGGCCTAGGCGTTGATATTCCTTCAAACGCAGCCGCGTTAATACTCTTTATGCTGGTATCCCCGGTTTTTACTACGTTTATGACGCCTATCAGCGCTTATTTTCAACGTAAATTCGAATTTGAAGCGGATGATTTTGCTGCTGAACATGCACAAGCCAGTAAACTCATTAGTGGCTTGGTTAAGCTTTACAAAGAAAATGCCAGCACCTTGACACCTGACCCTTTGTTTTCTGCCTTTCATTATAGCCACCCTCCTGCAGCGATTCGTATTGCACACTTAGAACCCAAGTTATAAGTGATTAAGTAACGATGTACACTGCAATCATTGCAGTGTACGTGACTGCAGGGCAAACACATGTTACGTAAATCCATATAATGACTGAACACTATTTAGGACTGGTTATTTCTCATCTGGGAAAAGGCATTGCAGTAGAAGTTGATAAACAGATTATTCTTTGTCAAACCCGCCGCAAACTTGAAACCGTTGCAGCTGGTGATAAAGTTAAAATCACTATAGTGGCTAAAGACCAGGGACGGATTGAAGAGATCTTGCCGCGCCACTCGTTGCTGGAACGTCCTAATAAAGGCACGAAAACACGCCCTGTTGCAGCCAATATCGACCAAATTTTTGTCGTCTTTGCCCGCGAGCCTTATTGTGATTTCTTATTAATAGATCAATATCTCGCTATTTGCGAAAATCGTAATATCAATGCACTATTGATCTATAACAAAGCTGATTTAGCTGTGACCAATGTAATTGAAGAAGAACTGAAAGACTATTTAGCGCTCGATTATTCACTCTTTCGCGTGAGCGCTAAGGAGCATCAGGGAATAGATGAGCTACAGCAAGCTCTAAAGCATAAAATCAGTATTTTTAGCGGCCAATCCGGCGTTGGTAAATCATCATTAACCAATTCCTTGATCCCTGACAAAGAATTAAAAACCAATAGCGTTTCCGCTATAACCAGACATGGCAGACATACGACTACCGCAGCCACACTCTACCATTTACCTCACGGCGGGGATTTAATTGATAGTCCGGGTGTTGCAATTTTTGGCCTGGCGGGACTATCAGAGCAACAATTAGCCTATGGCTACAGAGAATTTCAGCCTTACCTGAATCATTGCCAATTTAATAACTGCCGTCATCTCAATGATAAGGGTTGCGCGGTTCGTAGCGCAGTCGATGAAGGCATTATTTCCTCGACACGCTACCAGCGTTTTTTAAAATTACGTGAAAAAATGCCTACTGATTAAAGACAGACCACACAACATCGCTAATTGAACTCACAGCACCACAATTTCATCAACCACTTTAATCAAATAAAAAACCATTTATAACAAAAAATACTTATTGAGCTAGCCACCAAATCAAGGCATCTTCAATAATTCCGCTAATAATTCCGTTATCCATATCAATCACTCCCGAAGTATGACTATAGCCTAATAAAGGAATTAAAACACAATAATTCAACCCTTTGGCAACATAAGCATCACAAGCATCCTTAGCTTGCCGAAAAGGAACCAATTCGTCCTCCGTACCATGAAAAAGCAGTGCTGGCGGAGAATGTCGACTAATTAAATACAATGGAGACGCGAGATAACGCGCCTCAGGTGTATCAATCGGTAGCATCATCCTGACATAGTAATTTTGTTCTTCAGTTGTTGTTGCTTCGGTGAGATTCCAAGCACCAGAGAATGAAACAATACCATGAACGTCACTGTCAATGTTATTACTTATATTACTTACTGAAGTCTGCCCCAGCATTGCAGCAAGATAACCACCAGCAGAAGCGCCAACAGCAAGAATCTTATCAGGATTGATGTTAAAGCGGACTGCATGCTCTTTTAGCCACCAAACACCCTGGATGACATCTGCGATTTGAGCCGGCCATTTATTTTCAGGTGCAAATCCATAACTCACGTTGATAACCACAAACCCTTGACCTGCAAACCACTCTGCAAGGTTTTCCACGTCGTAGCGACACCGCCCATTAGCCCCCCAAAGTGCATAACTATGGCCGCGGGACGAGGCGTGTTTCCAGTAAGCTCAGTCACATCAGGTATAAATAAATCAAGCGTTCGCTTGTCATTATAGGTGTAGGGGATATCACGAATCACCTGCATGGCATATAGGTCATTTACAAACAACAACATGCAAACAAATGTCAATAATTTATGACGCAAAATAACTCCTTACTTTGATATATTATTTATCTAACTCTAAGCTAAAGGATCGTAACCGTTCACTTCCCCTTATGAAAAACAAGAGATTGAAAAGGGTTTTTCTAATAAAAACCCTCCCCTAACCCCTGCTTATTAAGGAGGGGGACTGAACGTTACAATGACACATATAGCTTAACAACAAAACTGTTTATTATGTGGATCAACACACCAACACCGGCACTGCACTTAATAGTTTTTGCGTATACGGATGTTCTGCATGTCTTAGCACTTGATCTACCGTACCTTTTTCAACAACTTTGCCCTGATACATGACAGCAATGTCATCAGCAATTTCGGCTACAACAGCAAGATCATGAGTAATAAACAAATAACTGATATATTGTGTTTTTTGTAAATGCTTCAAGAGTTCAATAATCTGCTTTTGTACCGAGACATCAAGAGCTGAAGTTGGCTCATCACAGACAATCAACTTAGGCTTAACAGCCAACGCTCTCGCGATACAAATTCGCTGTCTTTGCCCTCCCGAAAATTCATGAGGATATCGATACAGCGCTGTTTCATCCAGACCCACTTGAGTTAACAAATCAGACACTATCTTGATACACTCCTGACTACTTATATCCTTATGTAAGGTTCGAATACCTTCGGCAACAATATCCAAAATTAACATACGCGGATTCATCGCTGCGTATGGATCCTGAAAAACAATCTGCATAGCGGAACGCTGGAGCCGTAATTGCTCATTGGAAAGTAATGCTAAATCAGAGCCATCAAACTCGACTTGTCCGGCAGTACTGTCAATGAGATTTAAAAGCCCCTTACCCAAGGTGGTTTTTCCGCATCCAGACTCACCTACCAAGGCAAGTGTTTTGCCTGTTGCAAGTGTAAAACTGACGCCATCAACGGCTTTGACATGATCAACAACCCGCTTAAATAGTCCCTTTCTGATAGGATAATGTACTTTAAAATCAGTTACTTTCAGGATAATATCGCTATCAGGCTTTATTTCAGTAGCGCTAAAATTTATATCCGGTAAAGCATGCAACAATTTTTGTGTATAAGAGTGCTGCGCATGAGTGAAAATTTCTTTATTTTCAGCCGTCTCGACAATATCCCCCGATTGCATCACCGCAACCCGATCGGCCATATTCGATACTAATGCCAAATCATGACTAATCAGCCACAGAGCCATGCCATTGTCCTGCTGTATCTGTTTTAATAAAGCCAGTATCTGCGCCTGAATAGTAACATCTAATGCCGTCGTTGGTTCATCAGCAATCAATAAGTCCGGCTCTCCTGCCAACGCAATGGCAATCATTATGCGCTGACGCTGCCCACCTGATAATTGGTGTGGGTACTCGTTTACGCGGCGTTGTGCTTCGGGAATACCGACCTGCTCCAGCAATGCCAATATTTTTGCGCCAGATTGCTCTTTATTGATTGAAAAATGCAACTGTATAGCTTCAGCAATTTGCTCACCGATAGTCATCACCGGATTCAGGGAGCTCATCGGATCCTGAAAAATCATTGCCACACGCCGACCACGTACCTTGCATAATTCGACTTCAGGTGTACGCAGAATATCTACCTCAGATAACTGTATCACATCAGCTTGCAGCCTAGCTTGGGTAGGCTGCAAGCGTAAGACGGATAGCGCAGCCAAAGATTTTCCTGAGCCCGACTCACCTACCAGGGCAAATGTCTCACCTTTATAAATATTAAAACTAATACCATTAATAACAGGTTTAGCAGCAAAACTTAATTGTAAATTTTCTACACTTAATAACGGCTGTCTCATGACTGCGCTCTTCTTGGGTCAAAGGCATCCCGCACAGCATCAGCAAACAGGTTTGCGGATAACACCAGACTAAACATAAATATAAACGATGCAGCTAATGACCACCACACCACAGGCTCTCTGGCCATTTCTAAACGCGCCCCATTAATCATATTTCCCCAGCTATACGTGGTGGGATCAACGCCAATATTGACATAAGACAAAACTGCTTCAGCCAACACCAATGAGCTAAAATCTAAAACCACTGAAATCAGCACAATATGCATTACATTAGGCAGAATATGCCTATGCAAAATAGTATATCGAGGGACACCTAATGCCTTTGCCGCTTGGATATATTCCATTTCGCGCAACTTTAAAGTCTCCGCTCTTAACATACGGCATAAGCCCGTCCAGCTGGTAACACCTAAAATTAAGCAAAGAAATAATAAACGCATATCCGCTCGGGCAACCAAGCTACTGAACTGTGCCTGATGATTTGCCATATACACTTGTACCATTAAAATAGAAGCAGCAATTAACAATACGCCTGGGATAGAATTTAAAGTGGTATAAATATATTGAATCAGATCATCAACCCAGCCTCCGAAATATCCTGCCAGGATGCCAAAACCTATCGCTAAAGGCAGCATAATTAAAGTTGTCAAGGAACCAATCACCAAACCAGTTCGAATGCTTTTAACCGCCTGATAAAAAACATCTTCACCTACTTTATCGGTGCCCATTACATGATAAAAAACGGATAAATCCAGTAACATATAGCTGAGCGAAACCAGGATAAATAGTGAAGCAAATACTGTATTAACTGCTTGCTTACTAAAAAATCGTTGCTGTGTTAACCAATGATAAAGACAAAAAATAAGTATTACGATGGCCGATCCTTTACTAAAACCTATCAATGCTTTGGTCAAAATATCAGCGGTTTTTTCTGCTTCAACATTGCTTAAATGACTGGCCCCATACTCTAAACGCGGATAATCCCAATAAGTAGACTGGTCAGCGGCGATTATTAACTCCTTACTAAATAAATAAGCTGAAAAAGGAGCCGAATAGCTTTTCTCTTGATGCAAACGAATTGGACCGGCCCAGTAATCGAGTACACTAATTATATCGTTACTACTTCCTTTCGCCGGCCTGAAGTGCACAGAGTCTAATAAGCCAATCACAAGAAAAAAAGCCAGAAAAACTAGTGAAACCATAGCCGTTTTATTATGTGATACTTGCATCCAGGGGCGGACAAAATGCTCTTTTTTACGCAAACTAAAGCCTAAAACAGTAATTACAGCCACTAACAAAAAAATCAGTGCATCAGTCCACAAAATTATCATAATTATCCATTCGATCTAGCTTAACAAAAATATTTGACATGTATTTTTTAGAACCACTCACTATACGGGATGCACAATATCAATAGTAGAGCGGACTTCAGACGACGCAACACAAAAATTATCGTCTTATCTTACTGACGTCACTAATGCATTAA
The DNA here is from genome assembly GCA_942491615.1 of uncultured Gammaproteobacteria bacterium. GTDB lineage: Bacteria > Pseudomonadota > Gammaproteobacteria > Methylococcales > Methylomonadaceae > Methyloprofundus. Next base: position 155,294 of record CALOCH010000022.1, on the reverse strand, counting down.
CGTCAGATCGCTGACTCAGATTGATGTCTTTAAAACCCGCTAAAGCTAACTGCTGCAATGCCATTGTTTCACGCATTACATGGTTTTCCGCTTCATCAGCAAACAAGTGAACGATCCAGTGTTCTAGAACATCCAGTTTATTGACACCAATCAATACCTTAAAATAAGCACTTACTTCCTTTTGTATTAACCGGGTATGTGCCAAAACATCATCTAGCGCATAGCGATCACCGTTAATAAATTGTCCACCCGGCTTGAGCACACGATAAATTTCGGTTATCACTTGAGCTCGATAACTGTTCAGGAAATTGTGTAAAGTATAAGCGGAAGCCACAATATCGATGCTTGCAGTCGCCGTATTTTGCAATACACTTAATGCATCACGCCCATCAAAACAAACCCTGCCCTGTTCAAACCATTTGTGTAAGTTTTGCTTGGCCTGATTTTGCATAATTGCTTCATTATCCACAGAGGTAATATGCACTGACTCACCCGCCATCAGTATTGCCAAAGTGGTAATACCAGTACCGCCGCCTAATTCCAGAACAGACAAGGTCTGTTCGGAAAAATCTGTAAGATAATGCTCGACTTGATCACCAACTAATTGACTCATTTTTGCAGCTAAAGGACAAATTAGTTTCAGCGTTTGATATTCCTGCCCAATAACGCCTGAAAACATAGCATCTAATTGTTTGTCATCCATTTATTTGTCTCTGGCTTTTTTCTCAAATAACGCCATCTGCTCAGCTGTTGCCTCTAGCTGAAATTTTTGTTTCCATTCGCTATAAGGCATACCATAGACATACTCTCTGGCGGCATCATAATCCATAGCCACACCCCGCGTTTCAGCGGCTGCCATATACCATTTTGCCAGACAGTTACGACAAAAATCAGCCAAATTCATCAAATCTATGTTTTGCACTTCATTATGTGCTTGTAGATGTGTTATTAATTGTCTAAAAGCAGCGGCCTCTAGTTCTGTCTGAGTCTGAGTATCCATCAATTATTCCTAAAAATAAGTTATTCTAGCAGAGAGCTTATTCGGCTAGTGTACAAAAGTAAAAAAAACACCTACAATGCAGGCTAAATTTATATTCTACCTATCTGATACTGCTTTGAAAATCCTAAATACATCCCTTGATAAAGCACTGACATTAGCATTCTCTCAGGATGCCTGTTTGGCGCTAAATCTCAGTCATAAAGCGGGTATTACTCTGCTTAAATTAGCGCATTAATCGCCAACTGAATAAATGTAAAGTTCTGTTTCTAGCGCTGATTACAAGCAATTCCTGTTAATAATTTCTTCTTTGACGCTATAACAGGGATTGATTTAAACGCATAAATCCCCATTTCTAACTCCATGAATAAAATATTATTTGATTTCTTTCCAATCGTCTTATTTTTTATCGCCTATAAAACCTACGACCTCTATGTGGCAACTGCTGTTGTCATTGTTGCAACGTTTGTACAAGTTGCTTATAACTGGTTTAAATATCGCAAGGTGGAAACCATGCAATGGGTAACTTTAGGCTTGATGACCGTGATGGGAGGCGCTACTTTATATTTGCAGGATGAGCAATTTATTAAATGGAAATTAACCATTATTGAATGGCTGTTTGGTGGTGTATTGCTTGCCAGTCATTTTATTGGCAAAAAAACCATTATAGAAAAAATGATGGGAGCTAATTTAGAACTGCCTAAGAAAATCTGGTCAATATTAAATTTTGTATGGGCACTTTTCTTTATAAGTGTGGGCTGTATAAATATCTATGTAATGTTTAATTATGACACAGAAACCTGGGTGGATTTTAAAACATTCGGCGTTCCCGGTTTAATGGCTATCTTTATATTGTTACAAGTTATTTTTATGTATAAATTCATGCCCGAGCCCAAAGCTGATATCGAGGAGGAGGAATAGATATTATGTTATATGCCATTATCAGTGAAGATATCGCAGATAGCCTGGAAAAAAGAATGTCTGTACGACCTGCGCATTTACAACGCCTGCAAGACTTACAAAACGAAGGACGACTGGTTATTGCAGGGCCTCACCCGGCAATTGACTGCGAAACACCTGGAGACGCAGGTTTTACAGGCAGTCTAGTGGTAGCAGAATTTGCCAGTCTTGAACAGGCTAAAAACTGGGCTGACACTGATCCCTATATGCTCGCTGGTGTGTATGCACAGCTTACTGTAAAACCTTTTAAACAAGTATTCCCACAATGACAATTGACCTAATCAAATCATTACTTACTGAATCTTTAACGCCCGTACGACTTGAGATAGCTGACAATAGCCAGGCACATGCCGGTCATGCAAGCGCTCAAAGTGGCGGCGGACATTACCATGTCCTTATCGTATCCGATGCCTTTACAGGTAAATCTTTAGTACAACGCCATCAATTAATTTATAAAGCTCTGGGCGATTTAATGAAACATGAAATCCATGCTCTGGGTATTGAAGCTTTCACACCAACCGAGTCAAACTAAAGGAATGACATCTATGAAACTTAAAGCAATTCCATTATTATTTGCAAGCACGGCCTTTTTAGCAGCTTGTCAACAAAATGCCAATAATGCAACAGCACCCAGCATCCAGAAAGAAGATGCAGCTGCGGTTGTTAATGGTCAATATATCAGCAAAAGCGCACTGGATACATTAACAAAGGAAGTTAGTGAGCGTGCGCGTGGGCAACAAATTCCTAAAGAAAAATTAATAGACGAATTAATTAAGCGTGAATTATTAGTGCAGCAAGCGCAAAGCAAGCATCTCGATCAAACACCTGAAACACAGGAACGTTTAGCCATGATGAGAAATTCTCTGTTATCACAACTTGCGGTTGAGGATTACATCAATGCCAATCCGGTCACTGATGCTGACCTACAAGCTGAATATGACAAGCAAATCGGTAATACAGCAGGTGGAACAGAATACAAAGCGCGTCATATTCTAGTTAAAGAAGAGCCTGAGGCAATCGCAATTATTGCTGAACTTGATAAGGGCGCTGATTTTGCTGAATTAGCAAAAACAAAATCAACAGGCCCTTCTAAAACTCAAGGTGGAGATTTAGGCTGGTTTGGTCCACAACAGATGGTAGCCCCTTTTTCTGAAGCGGTTGCGCAATTAGAAAAAGGTAGCTATACAAAAAAACCGGTACAAACCCAATTTGGCTGGCATGTCATCATTCTTGAAGACACAAGAATGCAAACCCCTCCTCCGTTTGATGCAGTTAAAGCACAACTCGAGCCCTTAGTGCAAAGACAAAAATTATCTGCCTATCTTGATTCATTACGTCAAGGCGCTCAAGTTGAAATTCTTGTACCTTTAACTGATGCGGCACCGGCAGTTGCTGTGCCTGCCGAAGCTGTCCCTGCAGAGCCAGCCAGCGCCAGCGGCAACCGATACAACTGAATAATTTCTAAAGCGAATCAACTGTGGGCAGCACATCAACTGCCCACACACCGCTACTCATTGCAAAACTATCTTATTTCGGCAATCAACTGTTGCATCATATCCTCTGACTGATGCAAATAACCGCTGCCAAAAAGATTAAGGTGATTAAGTATATGGTATAAGTTATACAATTTTTTCCGGGTAACATACCCCGAGTCTAAGGCCCACACTTCATTATAAGCAGCATAAAAATCAGTTCCGAAACCTCCAAATAATTCGGTCATAGCTATATCCGTTTCACGATCACCATAATAGCAAGCAGGGTCATAAATAATAGCTTTTCCTTGTGCATACGATGCCGCATTTCCCGACCATAAATCACCATGCAATAATGAAGCTTGTGGTTGATAATCGGTAAAAAATTCAGGGATCAACAGCGTGAGCTGCTCACCCAGACGCTGAACCTCACCACCATAACCGTTACTCGCTGCCAACTTTAATTGTTTTTTTAAGCGCTGTTCTTGCCAAAATTGTACCCAACTATTGTTTCGGGTATTTATCTGAACATTACTGCCAATATAATTATCATGATGCCAGCCAAAATATGCTTGCTGATATTGATGCAATTGCGCCAATTGCCGCCCAAGCTGATGCTGGCTCTTAGCATTCATTGCATTCAAGGGTACATACTCCATCACTATAAAAGCATCTTCATTTGCAATGCCATAAGTGATGGCTTCCGGAATGCGTAAAGTATTAGATTTTGCAAGCTCTTTCAACCCTAACATCTCTACTTCAAACATGGCTAGCAATTGAGGACTATTTAACTTTACAAAGTAACTTTTCTGTTCACATTGCAAATGGTAAGCCCGGTTAATATCACCGCCATGCATAGCTTGAGCTTTGACAAAGGTTAAATTTTGCCCGGTCACAATTTCAATTTGCTTTATAAGCTTTTGCCATATTTGCATTGAGTTTAAGCTCCTGTATTAAAACTGTTGCGCTTTTTTTCGTGCCTCATTGGCTTCTTTCTGCTTATTTTGCTGTGCGTAGGCTTCAGCAATTAACAACCAGTTTTTCTTTTTTAATGAAGCGTTCCCTTCAGCTAACAAGGCTGACTTTTTGGCCAGATTTTCTGCCAGCTCAGGCTGCCCTTGCTGTAATCGAATTAGTGCTAATTTATATAACAATAACGGATTTCTGGGTTCTATACGCAACGCACGTTCTATTGTTGCAACAGAGTCATTCAGGTTTCCTCGCTGATAGCTCATATCAGCATCCGCAAGCAAGGCAACAACGACATTTGATGATCGTTGTGCATTCGGCTGAGTGGAAGGTGTAATAGTCACATCTTGTTGCTCAATAATAACCTGATCTTCAACAACGTTTACTGTTGTCCCTGAGTCATCCTGGCTATATTTATTCTGACCGGAGGTCTGCTTAGCGGAATCATTCTCGCCATAGACAGGAGCAGGCTTCTGCTTACTCGTGAAACTAGTACAGGCAGACAATAAAAATAATGCCATAAAAAATAAAATCATTCTGTTAATCATTTTATACAATTCCCCTAAAACTATACACTCTCTCCCCTTTCCTCTTCCCTCCGCCATTGTTTGCGGTGTCTTCCTCCCCGTTTCCGTTTTGGGTTTTGGTCTGTGTGCGGGTGTGGGGGGGTTGGGGGTGTCCCTGCCCCCCTCGCATCTGCTTTTGAAACCAAAGTATTGATGCTAACTGAAATGATGATAACCCTTTTTGCTACTATTTGCTTCTCTGTGTCTGGTGTGGGCCCTCGCTTTCCGGTCTGTTTCTTCCCTTTTCTGCCCTCCGTCCTTCTCTCCTGTCGCTTGTTGCGGTCTCCCGCTCCGTCTTGTATTATTTTTCTCGTTTTCCTTTCTGTTTTTGGTGGTATAAGTTAATCTGCTGCCCTTTCTTCCGTTTCGCCTTTGCGGTCATTATCTTCTTAACCGGTCTAGATTTTTTTCTCTTCTTTTCCTCTAGTTGCAATGCTAGTTGCCAAGTCATAGCGGATTTCTGTGGCTTAACTACCTGCCACAAAGCAGGGGTACTATTGATGCTTGCGGTTACGTAACTCTCAATCAATACGGTAGTAGCACTCGAATCCAAACCGACTAATACATAAAGTCTACCTTCCGGTCCTGTCAATGCATTAATATTTTGCGTATTTGCTATGCTTTTTCGCGTGATTGCATCCAGTGTGTGGCTTATAAGTGCATCCACTGCCTGTTCATCTACACCATCTATTGCAATAAAATAGCGCTGCATTCTTTTGGTGGTTTCCACTTTAAGTTTCTCAAGTAATTGATCTAACGCTGCAATCCTGGCGATATCCTGCATATAATTTGGTCCTGCAGCCGATTTCTCCGCTTTGCCTACAGCTTGAAGATAGAGTTCAGGAAGTGGCTGATCACAAATCCAGACTGGCGCTGCTTGTAGGTTTTGAAACACACAGGGCACTTCTAAGCGGTGTTCATTGTGATTTTTTTGCGCGGTGCAGGCAACAAGATTCGCAATGCAACAAAACCATATTACTTTTAGTTCTTGGGTTAAGCGCTTATTCTTATAAAAGAGCGTAGACATAAATAAAAAGCCTGTTTAAAAGGCTAGAAAAAATATCAGACTAAATCCTGTGCAATAGGCTGTGACTAATATTATTTTGCTCATAATCGGCAATACTTTCCAGTTCATTGATTTACGTTTTTTATACCTCAACCAGGCTGCCTTTATATGACGTTTTAAGTGATAAAGATACCTCACACCATGAAATAGTTTAAAAATACCAAACAACACAAAGATCATCGCCGCATTAACTATAATAACCTCATTTTGGTGACGCGTTGTCGGTAAAGCCTCTTCCAGGATGGATTCTAAGGTTTCTTCGACAAGTTCGATCAGCAAATGTATTATTTCCAGTATAAAATCTAATATCATTAGTATTAAATCCACCAGAAAATCAAACGTCAGAATGATAATAAATAAGAACAGAAATTTCAGCCCTACTTGTATCAACATTTCCTTGTCAGAATGCTGTGGCAGATTTTCCTGTACTAGATCAATCTCAGCAATACTGTCGTTATCATTACCATTTGGTTGTTCCATAATTAAATTTTTCTCCAAGGAATTGGATAAATAGTTTTATTAATTGTTTTTTTAGCAATACGAGAGATTATACGTCGCCTAAGCAAAATTTTCTTCATTCAAAAAAAATCCAATTGAGTTATACCACTGTATCTTTTTTATTCTGCGTATTTTGCGGCCTTATATCGCCAGGGTCCATTATTTATGGGTCTGTGTACGCCACAAGCGTACTATTTCATCGACATCAATGTCAGCGGCGACTTCACGCCAACTGGTAAAATAATCAACATCATTACTTTTAGGTTCAGGGTTGGGCTTATAAATTTGCACACGCGTAGGTAATGGCGCCGCCTCACCCAGTACTAACGCCTCACCTCTGCCTAAAGAAGCGAGAATATCCGTTAAATCACCTTCAGCCTCCGGCACCAACCCTTTAATATACTGCTGGTCATCGGGGTTAGTCGTACGCAAACAAATAAATGAGCTACATTGAGCCAGCATGGTTTCAGACAATTCAGTCGGACGCTGACTGACGACACCGATTGAGACACCGTATTTTCGCCCTTCTTTAGCTATTCGCTCCATCATTCGCTTGGTGCCTTCATACTGACCATGCTTTTCTCTGGGTATATACGCATGCGCTTCTTCACAAATCAAGGTTAAGGGAAATTCTCTGCGTTTCGGATTCCAGTAATTAAACTCAAAAGCAAGCCTGCCTACCTGAGCGCAAACAGCGGGCCTTACATCAGTAGGAATAGAACTTAAATCGATGACCGTAATATTAGATTGATAAGCCCCCACACCAACAAACTCGCGCAATAAGTCCGCCATAGTCTCAGAGCTGTTACGTTTTTTAGGCTTTAATAAAAAATCATAGCGCACATCATTAAAACGACTCTGCATCCGGACTAAAAATTCATCAAACTGACCAAATAATGCCCCCGTTACCTTACCAAAATCTTTCCTTTCTTCATTTGCATGTTTAAATTGACGGTACATTTCAGCCAATGAAAAATAAATTGGCGTATCCACTGAAACAGCACCCAAGCCAATTTTTTTCGCTGTCTCACGCTTTAACTGTTGTAATACCTCACGCATAAAGGCCATTTGAATTGATGCGCCAGGATCTGAACGATCAATAAATAAATCAACCAGTTCAGCATAAGTCATCATCCAGTAAGGCATTTCTAAGGCAGTTGCTTCAACATAATTAACGGCGCCAGCAGGAAAGGCAGATTGAATATTGCCCGTAGCATCTTCCCAGCAATACTCACCATGCAAATCCAGTAAAATCATATTACTATTCGGCATTGCTCTAATAGTATGTTGAATCAAACTGGTCACTGTCCACGACTTACCCGCCCCGCTCTGCCCAATAATGGCAAAATGTCGGCCAAATAGTGCACGCGGATCAAGACTTAAATGATAATCTTTATGCGCAGAAAGCTGACCAATAAAAAAATCATAGCGCCTGAATTGCGAAAAAATAGCATTAATTTCAGCAAGGCCCACAGCATACACTTTAGCGCCCGGCGTAGGATAATGACGAACACCGCGAATAAAAGTCTCATCCTCTGTTAACTCACCCACAGGAATCAAGGAAAAAAATCGATCGAAAAGACGCTCTCCCTGTTCAAAGCGATCCACTTCGCGGATTTTAAAAACCATTGCCAACACAGCAATATGAGCCTGACGAATCAACACATAAGAGCCTATATTTGCTGCTAACATCAGTTCAGTACCAATGGTCAGTAACGGTGTTTCAGTGGCGAATGCTTCGACAACGCGCGCTTCCATGCCATCGCCTCTTACTTCAGTAAGCCTGCCGATTAAAATACTGGATTGCTGCTCAGCCATTATTTCCCCTTATTAGTTAAAATACTATTTATATTAGCTTAGCTTACAATAGAATTTGCGTTAATTTTTATTATCAATTGTGGCTTTGCACTTAACACCGGACGCGAAAAAATTTTAGTAGGATGTACCTTAAAAATGAAAATTTAATACTTTTCGAGATCAGGCATGATGAGTATTGTTCAGAAATGCAAAATCGTAGGACGGATTAGCTTTTTCAGTGCGCAGCATTAAAAGACGTTATCCGGCAGGTCATCAGTTGCCTCATATGTCGGGTTAAGTTATCTACACTACGCTAAATAAGCTAATCCGGCTTGCAAAAAAAACGTTTTTTCTTGGTTTCGGGTGTTATTGAGTATTCATTCCTTAGTCTGCCATTACTAAAAAAGCTGACTGAAGTACGCCCTACCACAGATGTGAGGGCCGACAGATGTGCAATTCTACTGGTTAAATGGTTTGATAGCTAACTATCTACCACCCACTCATAGAGTTCCGTCATCGCAGGATCACACTTACAGCAACCGGAGCCACATGCTGCCCCCCTATCAATCCTTTTTACTTTACCTTTACTTATCCATTTAGCTAACATGCCACGTAAGGCGTCAGCTTCAATATCAAAATGATTCGCTATTTCCAGCAGGGAAAGACGCTGCTGCTGTTGAAGATAATCACGCAACTCCGATAAAATCATGCGACCTCCTGTTTTAGCTCTGTCCTGCCTGCCAACCAAAAGGACAGTATTACCATAAAAAAAGTCAGTAACAAGCCTATAACCCAATAAATTGATGCTTCTTTATGCTGAGAAAAGGTGGCAAGTTGATAAAAAATCGTTGCCGTCATATAGGCAATACCCGTTGTCCAGGCAACCACAAAAACTGTCCACCTAGTCCCTGTTTCACGCTGAATGGCGGCCGTCGCTGCAACACAAGGCGCATACAGCAAAATAAATAGCAAATACGCAAAAGCACCGGCTTGGCCATCGAAACGCGCCTGCATTTCACCAAATGTTCCGCTTTTCACTTCCTGTGCTTCCGCTGCTATTTTCATATCACTGACATCACCTATACTGAGTCCTAGAGGATCGAGGAGGTTATCTGTAACTCCTATTAAATTCTCAGGGATAGTCATCAACGCATCAATCAAAGTCTGCTGGAAATCAAAAGCCTCTGCTTGCGGCACAATACCCTTAAATGCTAACTGACTATATAAAGCATCAAGCGTCCCGACTACCGCTTCTTTCGCCAGGATACCGGTAAAAATGCCTACTGTAGCAGGCCAGTTTTCTTCACGTATACCCATCGGTTGAAAAACAGGGACTAATGCCCGCCCTATTTCACTTAGGACAGAATTTTGGGTATTTTCCTTGCCAAAACTGCCATCAACACCTAAAGAGTTTAAAAAATTCAGCACTAAAACCATCGGTACAATAACTTTACCTGCATTGACCAAAAATGTTTTCAAGCGATCCCAGGTACGTATAAAAATACTTTGTAGCGTCGGTAAATGATAGTTCGGCAATTCCATAATAAATGGCATAGAATCGCCTTTAAATAAGGTATGGCGCATAATCAATCCGGTAAAGACCGCGACCATAATGCCGAAAACATACAGAGCAAAGACCAGATTTTGCCCACCGACAGGAAAAAAGGCAGCAGCAAATAAGGCATAAACAGGTAGTCTTGCGCCACAGGACATAAACGGATTCATGATATTGGTTAATATTCGGTCGCGCTGACTTTCCAATGTACGTGTTGCCATAATCGCGGGGACATTACAGCCAAAACCGACAATCATTGGCACAAATGACTTCCCAGGCAAACCGATCATACGCATAAAGCGATCAACGACAAATGCGGCACGCGCCATATAACCAGAATCTTCCAGCAAGGATAATACCAGAAACAGGAAGCCAATAATCGGGATAAAAGTGGCCACAACTTGCACCCCTCCACCAGCGCCATCGGCTAATAAAACGATTAGCCATTCTGGTAAAGAAAGTGCGTCTAGCAGCAGGGTAAAACTATCAACAAAGATAGCACCAGCAAGCTGATCAAAGAAATCAATAAAAGCACTGCCGATGTTAATCGTAATCATAAACATCAAGTACATAATGAAGAGAAAAATAGGGATGCCTAAATAACGATTGAGCACCCATTTATCAATTTTATTTGTCATTCCGCGGCTCACTTCGTGTATTTTATTAACACAAAGGTGGCTAATTTTATTCACCAGACCATAACGTGCATCAGCCGCCAGGATATCAAGTTCATCATTACTTACTTCTTCTATATGCTGTTCCAGGGACTGAGCCTTTAACACAAACGCCTGTCCAGCAATTTGCTGCGCCAGCGTATCTCTTTCTAATAAACGTATGGCTAACCAGCGTAAATCACAGCGATGTTCTTCGGCTTTTTGCGCCAAGGCATGGGATAAATGGGCAATGGCTTTTTCTATTTCAGGGTGATATTCAATCTCTAAGTGCGGAACGGGATGAGCTAATATCGCGGCATTAATTTCTGTTTTTAACTCTGCAATACCCTTTCGTGTAGACGCAGAGATAGCGATGACAGGACAGGCCAGAAATTGGGCCAAGCGTTGAATATCAACTTCCAGTCCACGCTGCACAACAACATCCATCATATTGAGGACAACAATCATCGGTACGCGCATTTCAATTAACTGCGATGTTAAATACAAATTGCGCTCTATATTGGAAGCGTCGAGAATATTAACGACTAAATCAGCCTCTTTTGCCGCAACATAATCTCTGGCAACTTGCTCATCAAGAGAAACATCATTATCAGACTCTAAAGAATAAGTGCCTGGTAAATCAACCACAGAGACCTGCTTACCCTGATGCACGTACTCACCGGTCTTTTTTTCAACGGTGACACCCGGCCAGTTACCAACATGCTGCCGTGCGCCGGTTAAAGCGTTAAACAAGGTGGTTTTACCACAGTTAGGGTTACCTACAACTGCGATGGTAAAATCAATCTGCATTAAGTTTCTCGATGCTTAAAATATCTGCTTCATCTTTACGTAATGTTAAAGAAAAGCCTCTCAGCGCAATCTCTACGGGATCGCCCAATGGTGCAAAACGTACAATAGAAAACTCCGTACCTGGGGTTAAGCCCATCGCTAATAAACGCTTTCTATAGCTTCTACCTTGTTTGTTAAAGCCTGCTATTCGGCCTTTATCACCAATCGCTAATTCTTTTAATCCATTTAATATCACAATATAGTCCTCACAGTTCTATATAAACATGCTTGTAGGCTTATCAACTCAAGAGTTTCCGCATGACTGTCATCTGGTAATAAAACAGCTTTATTGCAAAAACAAATACATCCGTAGGCTCTCTGAATCTGGATTCTATAATATTTCGATCTTAAGTAGCAAATCCTATCTAATTAATAATCATTCTCATTACGTCTTAAATATACCATATTCCCAGAAAAAAACCTTCACTAAAATATAAATTATTGTGCGTTATTTTTCTGGGCCTGAAAAAACAACTTTTCTTCCAGTGTTTTGCCCTGACTAATCTGGCGATATTGCCAGTTATTATCAATCAGACAATTGATGATCTGTGCTTCTATTCTAGGTTCGACGCTGGGATTATATTCGACAATAAACTCGTTTTTTTGCGGATTAGACAGCTGAACTATACCCTTTATCTGCTTTAGCTTGGTACTTAATTCAGTTGCAGGACACAGCTCCATCTGCAAGGTAATAAACCGCGTAGTACTATCCTGATCAGAAGCGTTAAGTTGCAGGGTGTTCATCATGCCATTTTCCAGCAATAATATTTGCAGGCATAATCGGTCTAGTTCAGCAAGATCATGCGAACTGATAATAAAGGTCGTTACAGAGGATAATTCAGCGATGATAGCACGAATATTTCGCTTATTGACGGGATCAAGCCCCGCAGTAGGTTCATCCAGAAGAATTAACTCTGGACTGCCAATCAATGCCTGTGCGATAGACACACGCTTTGCCATGCCATGACTAAGAATATCAGGGGGTTCGCTGAAGGTCTCTTTTAATTTTACCGCCTCTAAAACACGCACCGCCTCATTAGCGGCTTGTGTTTTGCTGAAACCTTGCAGACGTGCATAAAAGCGAAGTTGCTCTCCTATGGTAAACGCAGGATCCAGTCTTGCGTCTTGAGGTAGGGCGGCTACTCGTCCACTTAGCTCGGCAGCTCCCGGTTTGCGGTCAAACACGCTTAAGCAACCGGAAGCGGGAGATAGAAAACCACAAAGCAAACTCAGCAAGGTCGATTTACCGGCACCATTTGGACCGACCAAACCAATCAGATCACCTTGAAATACCTCAAAACTGACCTGCTTAAGTGCAGCTTTGCTAGCATAAAAAAAGCTTAGATTCTGGCATTGGATAATAGGCATGTTCACAAGCTCCGTTTAAGCATAATCCAGCGACCTATAAACAATAATACCGCTGCCTGTAGCAGAGGAATGTAAGCCAGTTGTAGTGCCTGCCATTCCACCAGTTGCGATACTGCCGCCATTTGATAACCGGGAATCAGGACCTAAAAAATCCAGCGCAGGAACATCAGCAGACAACATACTTATAATTCCAGCTAAAAAACTCCAGATCAAAATTGCCCAAACCGTTGCTTGCCGGGCAGATGTTACAGCAGCAGATAACGTAGCCATCATTGCAGTAAAAGGTAGCAATACAATCACCAGATTCACCAGAATTGCCCCGACACTATTTAAGGCAACTGCCAGCACATTGACATCACGGATAACAGCAAGCGCGAAACTGCCTGACAGCGTTAGCATAATCAATAGCGTTTGAATCATCATCGCACTGGCAAAACGACCAAAGAACAAACCATTTCTACTTACTCGCAGACTCAGAAAACGTAAGGTACCTCGCTCTCTATCAGAACATGTCTGATCAGCTGCCGTCATCACCACAAGTAGTGGAAATATAAGCAAAGCAAAGTGCCAATAAACCCCCAACTCTGGAATGTGCCAGTGCATTAATGATCCAAACCCCAAAAAATCAAAAAAACCACCACTATAGGAAGATTTTTGTTCCTGACCGATCAAATCAGCCGCATAACGAATCGGGTAGAACAGAATGAAATACCAGACTAACGCAAACGTAATCAGATATAACAAGCCTTTGCGCGTAAAAAAAAGTCTTTTTAACTCAAGCTGACATATCAGCATGGCTTGATGAATCGTTGCCGAGAACATATTTTTTTCCTTCTTAACGGGGTAATATTGCACAATCATTTAGATATTTTTAGCCAAACCGGCCAGCTCTCTCGCAATAAAAATGCTTAATGCGCGACCCTTAAGTTCACTGTAAAACTAAACAAAATAAAACCCAGCCCCTAATATTCCGCCAAAAAAACCACCCCAAACAACTAACCAGCCTAAATGCTGGCGGATAATGTGTTGCACCATTTCTTTAACCAATAGTGGTGTAAGTTCAGCCAGGCGCTTATCAATGACAGTTTCAATTTTAAAAATAATATCTTCGCCGATTTGCTGCGCATTTAAGCCTTGTTTTAAGGCGGCCTTAAATCGATCTGACTCAACCATTTCGGTTAATGTTACTTGCATTTTTGTAGTAAAAGGCTCTTTTAAAGGCGTTAATGCGTCTTGCCCACCCATCATTTGTACCATAGCACCAAAAGAAGATTCCATAATCGAAGCAATGAGCCCATCAAAAATACGCTCATAATCCACTGCGGCTAACAAGGGCTCTAAATTTAATACTCTCTCCCCCTCCTGTTCTTCACTTTCAATAAATTGCGCTACATTTTCCACCGTAAAAAACTGATGCATCATTAAATCCTTTATTGAACCTTTAAATTCTTCAAAACGATTAGGAATAATGCCTGAGCCGTAGAGTAAGGGCACTTTCTCAAATAACATGTGGATGGCAATCCAGTTTGTCAGTGCGCCAGATAATGCAAAAAAACCGATAGTTTTAATTAAATCGGCATACACCGGTGAAAAATAGCCTGCAACAACAATCATTGCAGCCAGGAAGTTTGTCATAAAACTTTTATTAAAAATCTTGTTCATTATTTTAAAAAAAAGATACAAAAAAAGGGTTTAAATCATTTTAGTCATTGATAAATTCAGCTCCATACTGAATATCCAAAACACGGTAACGGTTACTCGAAGAGGCATTGCTAATCAATACTTCATCATCAAAAGTTTTTTTCAATAGCGCTCTCGCTAAGGGCGAATCAAGACTAATATAGCGTTTATCCATCTCAAACTCATCCGCTCCGACTATGCGATAGACACAAATGTCGCCCTGATTATTTTCTAATTGTACCCAGGCAGAAAAAAAGATCTTATCCTGATCAGCGGGTGCTTCAGTAATGATATTTAACGCCGGCATACGTTTTTGTAAAAAATGAATGCGACTATCTATACCACGCAGTTCTTTTTTGCGGTAAATATACTCGGCATTTTCCGAGCGATCGCCTTCAGCGGCGGCATCAGACAAAGCGCAGACTACGGCTTTGCGTTGAGCCCACAAATTTTTTAATTCCTGTTGTAAGCGCTGATACCCGACGGGCGTAATATAAGGTGATGATTTTGGTCTAGGTGCTTTCCAGCGTGACATAGGACATTTAAATAGAATTATCGAGAGTTAAAAAATAATAATGATATAGTAATTATAAATTTCAGGAAAACTGAAATTTATTAGCTCATTATTTCAACAACGACCAACAGGAAAACAACGTATGCGTAAACGTATCATTACCACAGATCAACAAGCACCAAAGGCTCTCCCTAGCGAACAACAGTGTTTAAATATTGAGGCGCTGGCTGAGGTAGAAATCACCTCGGAAGTAGCAGATCACCCTATCGAGTTTGCCTTGCTTCCTGGGCATCATTCAGGCTGGCGGGCAGCAGAACCAGGCAAACAGACAATACGGCTTATTTTCAGCAACCCGCAAGTACTTAAGCGAATCTACCTGCACTTTATAGAGACAACAATCGAGCGCAGTCAAGAATATACCTTACGCTGGTCTGCCGATAATGGACAGTCGTTTCAGGAAATCGCACGCCAACAGTGGAACTTCAGTCCTGATGGCGCAAACAGCGAAATTGAAGAACATCATGTTGCGCTTTCTGGCGTTACCCTACTCGAATTAACGATCATTCCTGATATCAGCAGCCGCAATAGCTACGCAACACTGAATAAATTACGCCTTGCTTGATATCCGCAAAAAAAAGCTTAATACAACGCCATTTCAGCATCACATGAATTTGCCCATGCATGAATTCCACCGGTCAAATTAAAAATATGCTTAAATCCTTGCTGGTCTAAATAATAGGCAACATTTTCGCTACGCATTCCATGGTGACAAATAACCACGATAAATTGCTCTTCATCTAACTCTTGCAAACGCGCAGGCACTTGATTCATTGGAATTAAAATACTATTTTCAATTTTTGCGATTTGATATTCAAAAGGTTCACGCACATCAAGCAAAAAAAACGCATCTGGATTTTCCAATAGCTGGTTTTGTAAAAAAATAGCTGAGATTTGTTGGACTGCCATAATAGTGTAGTTCTGATAATCAATTGGAAATAAAACGTGCTAAGCGTAGCATAGCTTCTTCTAAGCGCTGCATCGAAGCGGTATAGGAAAAACGTAGATATTTGTTGCTGTCATTGTGACCAAAATCTTTGCCCGGTGTCACGGCAAGCCCTTCTACCTCAAGCAACTGTTCAGCAAAGTGCTGACTATTATCACTAAACTGACTGCAATCCGCATAGATATAAAATGCCCCTGCGGGTTTAACGGGAATCTTAAAACCAAGCTCTAAAAGTGCCTGATACACAAGGTCTCGCTTTTGCGCAAAATCTTGACGTCTGCGCTCTAGCTCTTGCAAGGTATCTTCCTCAAAAGCCGCTAATGCCGCATATTGTGAATGACTGGCAGTTGAAATAAAAATATTCTGTGCTAATTTTTCAGCCGCTTGTGTATAGGCCTCAGGGACTATTAACCAGCCTGCGCGCCACCCAGTCATTCCAAAATACTTTGAAAAGCTATTGATGACGAAAACCTGATCACTAAATTCCAGCGCACTGGCTGTTCCTTGCTCATAGACCAGACCATGATAAATTTCATCGGAAAAAAATAAGCCCTGTTTCGCCAGTACAATATTAATAATTTTTTCTAATTCAGTCGCCTTAATAATTGTTCCGGTTGGATTGGAAGGAGAAGCAATAAAGACCCCTCGCGTTTGTGCTCGCCAATGACGCTCCACTAGCGCTGCAGACAACTGATAGGCTGTATCTGCATAAACAGGCACATGCTTTACCTGCGCTGCAAATAAACGGATAAAATTCTGGTTACAGGGATAGCAGGGATCTGACAACAAGACTTCATCATCTGTGTTCAAACTTACCCCTAAAGCAAGTAAAAAAGCACCTGAAGCACCGGGGGTAATAAAAATTCTTTCGCGCGGCACAGCCACTTTATACTGTTGCCAATAATAATCAGCTATTTTCTGCCTTAATTCCGGCAGACCTGCAGCTGGAGTGTATTTAACCTCCCCTGTCTTAATATAGTTTATCCCTGCATTAATAATAGGTTCTGGTGTTGCATACTCAGGCTCGCCAATTTCCATATGAATAATATCACGCCCTTCAGCCTCTAATTGTTTAGCGCGACGCAATAATTCCATAACATAAAAAGGCGTAATAACGCCCATTCTTTCAGCTATCTGCATCAATTAACCTTTAATACTCATAATAATTAATTTTCCTGATAGTTAGTATGGCTCTCAAAAAACGCAACATTATAGTCATCCGTAATACCGACAATAAACACCACGCCTATTCTACCGTATGACCTTGCAGATCGGCTATACGAAAAAAAATCGTTATAAATATGCTCTTTATTTTAGCTGTTAAAAATCACCCTTAGCAAAATAAAATAAATTATTCCTTGCCTAATGTGCATTATCTTGATAAAAATGCGCAGTTTTTTAAATAATCAGGAGTTAATGGATGACGAGCAGCAATGTAGCTGAAAGTTCGCCTTTCAATTTTAAACATTATCAAGAAAAGAAAGATGAAGAATACATGAATGATGCTCAAAAGGCCCATTTCAGAGCTATTTTGACCAATTGGAAAAACGAATTAATGCGTGAAGTAGATCGCACCATGGTTCATATGCGCGACGATGCAGCAAATTATCCAGACCCAAACGACCGGGCATCACAAGAATCTGAATTTAGCCTGGAATTGAGAACTCGGGACAGAGAAAGAAAACTACTTAAAAAAATTAACGAATCTCTATCCCTGCTTGAAACAGATGATTACGGTTATTGTGAATCATGTGGCATAGAAATTGGTGTGCGTCGCCTGGAGGCTAGGCCAACAGCAGACCTCTGTATAGATTGTAAAACACTGGATGAAATTCGCGAAAAGCAAATGGGCTAGTGTACGGGTCTTGTTTTACTTTTCATGATCCTATTCTTTAGCAATCTTCCGCAGTGGGTACAAAAATACGTGTCCACTGTAAGTAATTGCGTTTATTTCCCATTTATTTCTGCACTGATAATCTTTTTAATTTACAGTGATTTCTCCGCCTGCTGATTAGCCTACCCCTATTATCGTTGGAAAGTGACTTATCTAAACTCCCTTTTAGAACAAGATCGTCAGCACGTATGGCATCCCTATAGTGCGATACAAGCTGACACCCCGATTTACCCGGTAAAGTCCGCACAAGGAGTGCACATCAAGCTAATGGATGGTCGCATACTGATTGACGGCATGTCCTCCTGGTGGAGCGCGATACATGGCTATAATCACCCAATATTGAATCAAGCTATTGCAAATCAGTTGCAAGCTATGGCACATATCATGTTTGGCGGCCTGACTCACCAGCCTGCGATTGAATTAGCAGCGCAATTAATCGCCATAACACCCGCCCCTTTACAAACGGTATTCTTTGCTGATTCTGGTTCGGTCTCTGTTGAAGTCGCCTTAAAGATGGCTATTCAGTACTGGTATGCTAAAGGCCAACCTGAAAAAAATAAAATGTTAAGTATCCGCAATGGCTATCATGGTGATACTTTTGGTGCTATGTCGGTAAGTGATCCTGAGAATGGCATGCACAGCGTATTTAGTAACACCCTGACCCAGCAGTTTTTTGCTGATGCACCAAACTGTGGTTTTCATCAAGCCTGTACCGCTGAAGACATTGCACCGCTAGAGAAGCAGTTAAAAGAACATCATCAGCATATTGCAGCGGTGATACTTGAGCCTATCGTTCAAGGAGCGGGGGGGATGCGTTTTTACTCGCCGGATTATCTGCATCAGGTTCGGTGTTTATGCACCGAATATCAAGTCCTGCTGATTACAGATGAGATTGCTACAGGATTTGGCCGTACGGGCAAGCTATTTGCCTGTGAGCACGCAAATATAGCTCCGGACATACTTTGCCTAGGCAAAGCGCTGACCGGCGGTTATATGACCTTAGCGGCGACCTTAACAACATTGGACATTGCTGACACCATCCGTCTGGGCGAGCCCGGCGTTTTTATGCATGGCCCGACGTTTATGGCAAACCCGCTCGCCTGTGCAACCGCATTGGCCAGCTTAAAACTATTACTAAATGCCCCCTGGCAAGAAACGGTACACACTATTGCCGCCCTCTTAGAAACCGGCCTTAGCCCTTGCCGGAAATTTGCACATGTAAAAGAAGTACGTGTCCTAGGCGCAATTGGTGTGATTGAATTACACCAGCCTGTCGATATGAAAACATTACAGCCTAAATTTGTAGAGGCTGGTGTTTGGGTGCGGCCTTTTAATAAGCTTATCTATCTTATGCCGCCCTTTATTATATCTACTGATGATCTGAATAGTCTTATTGAGGCTGTCGTTAACGTAGTGCAAGAGATGCGACATTAAGTTTCTCAGACATTCTGCGTAGCTCTAATGTTAAAATGCGTCTTTATTCAGCGCATTGATTAATTAATTTTGCAACCGAAATCTGAATAGGGGCTGCCGTTTTTTTAACTAAAATAGTTACTGAAGGATAAGTTGTTGCCATGGTAACAAGGCAAGATGAACCGGGCCTAATATCCAGTACATGTATGTACAAGTCTCCGACAAGATCAACGACACTTTCAACCGCTAAAGCATACCCACCACTTGAACGGACACCTAATCCTCCGGATATGACCTGATAATTTTCAAAATCCAGCACAGGTGCAACAGGTGCCATTGACGCAGGAAAAGTTATCGCGGCAGTGGTGGCATAAAAATGCGCTTCCCAGTCTTGCTGATTACGAATTATTTTTAGCCAGGGTTTTTCATAGCGCGGATTATCTGGCAAATGCAAAACAGTATGAGAAAAAGCCTCATAAGGCACCGATAACAATATAGCCGATGATTGAGAAGGCACTGCAAACGCAACTATTAAACTAGCAAAAATAACGATTTGACGCATTGAACTTTTCATTGATCAGACTCCGCAAAGCTGAAAATGGCGGGTAGCACAGCGCATGACCCGCCTTATTTCTGTTACTATTCTACAACTTTATCAATAACAAGCGTTATTTCCACGCCTTGATGGACAGCCACCTGGCTGGCTGTTGCATACAAATCGCCTTTTGCGGCTCTTGGACTGCCAGATAAAGCAACGCGCGCGGTAATATCAACAAACTCTGCAGACGATATTTTTGCTGTAGGCATAGCCGCTTTAGTATCATCCAGAAGTAGCGTAATCGGTAAATCTTTTACCTGCAAACGCTCGGCAGCTAATGGCATCGGCATTTTTGCTTTAGCAAATACAAAAACACGCTCTTCAGGATTTAATTTAGCCTTAAATGCCGGGCTAATATCCAGTTTAACGGTAATACCGGCAACACCAGCATCAGTCGTTTTAGTTGTTTTTTCCTCTGGCTTAACTGCCACGCTAGATAATGTTTCAGGCTCGCCCATTTTCTTACGCGCTTCCAAAATAGCAGGCTCAATAAAGCGTTCAACCTGCGCTTTACCGCCTTTAATTTTCGCTTTTTCCCAGGCAGCAATTGCTTCAGGGTAAGCCTGTTGCCGATAAGCCTGTAAGCCTTGCAAAATAAGCGCTGTTGGCTCCTCTGGATCAACTCGCAATGCCTCATTTAGCGCAGCTTCGGCCTCAGGCGTCATGGTTTCCCCGGACATCTGAAACAACGTTTGTGCATAAGCCGCTTTTGCCGATGCATAACCCGGATTACCTACACCAATTATATCCGGCATTTTTTTATACACTGCTGCCGCTGATTGGTACTCGCCCATGGCCATATAACTATTTGCCAATAAAAACCAGTTTTCTATATCATCTGGATTTTCAGCCAGTTTTGCTTGCAACGCAGCCACAGCGGTTGCGAAATCGGGAGCTGCACTTTTAGCTTCTTGTTGTGCTGGAGCAGGCTCATTAGCCAAAGCTAAATATTGCCCGTATTGTTCACTTGCTCCCAGAGACTGGTAAGTGAGCACACTGGCGATGACAAGCAGCCCTGCCACGCCAATCATGACCAACCAGTTCATTGAGCTTGCTTTAACAGCCTGGCGATTAATCACCAACTCTTCACCCTGCACATCACCCAGTAAGGTTTTTTCCATTTCAGTTTTCAAATGTAAAAATGACGCTTCATCGAGGTTTCCCTGCAACTGTTCATTTTCCAATTCTGCCAGGCGCTCTTGAAAAATATTTATATTTTCCTGTTTTTGCGAAACCAGAGAATGACTTTGCTCGCAACCTTTATAGGCTGCCAAAGGCCAGAGTACGACAAAAATAGTAAGCAACAGCATCGCCGCTACAATAATCCATAATGTGATCATTATTTTTTTCCTTTCTTAGTATGCAGTAAAGCATCCAATTGCTTTGCCTCCGTAGCCGTCAATGCACTATTATTTTCACTGGAATCAGCTTGTTTTGGCTTGCGCGCACGAATAATCATGAATACCACAAAAAACCCCAATACGATAAATATACCAGGACCATACCAGAGCAGATAAGTCTGTGGTTTTACACGTGGCTCATACAGCACAAAATCGCCATAGCGCTCAACCATATAATCAATAATTTCTGCATTGCTTTTATCAGCATCTAGCATTTGCTGAATCTTAGTACGCAAATCCTTGGCTATTTCCGCATTGGAATCGGCTATATTTTGATTTTGACACTTAGGACAGCGTAATTCATAAGCCAGTTCCTGAAAGCGCTGTTCTTTTTCAGGGTCATCAAATTGATACACATCTATCGCTGCAGATAAAATAAAACTACACAGTAGTAACACGAGTCCCAGTGTTAATTTAATTTTTAACATTATTCCATCCTTTTATAATGTCTTGTAATTCCTGCCAGACGACCTCGGTAACGACACCGACATGTCGGTGGCGGATAATACCTTGCGCATCTAGCAGATAGGTCTCAGGTGCGCCATAAACCCCTAGATCCAGTCCTAACATCCCCTGCTCATCAAAAATATTAAACTGATAAGGATTGCCCAGCTGTTGTAACCAGTTAATTGCTGCATCACGCTCATCTTTATAGTTCAAGCCTATGACAGGAATCTCGCTAGTTGCTGCAATCGCCAGTAACTGCTCATGTTCCTGCCTACAGGATGGACACCAGGTTGCCCAGACATTAATCAAAACTGGCTGACCGATAAAATCCTGTTTACTTAAAGTTCGCTCAGGTGTCTGTAAAGCAGGTAGCGTAAATTCTGGAAAAGGTTTATCCAGCAAGGCTGAAGGTAATTCCCTAGGGTCTATGCTTAATCCTTTCCATAAAAAGCCCCCTAATATGATAAATAAGACTAAAGGGATAAATAACAGTAATCTAGGCATTAACCAACTCCTGTTTACGACTGTTTTTACGGTAACGTTTATCGGCTACTGTTAATAAACCACCACAAGCCATCAATATTCCTCCAAGCCATAACCAGCGCACATAAGGCTTATAATGCACACGCACGGCCCATGCCTCACCGTTATTAAGTGGTTCACCCAAGGCCACATATAAATCTCTAAATAAACCCGCATCTATGTCGGCTTCGGTCATCATATTGCGTTGCACATTGTAACGACGTTTTTCAGGATGCAAAGTAACAAGCAGTTTTCCATCTTCACTGACTACAAGTGTGGCTTGATCTGCCATATAGTTTGCGCCTTTCACTATATGCGTCCCTTGAAAAGTAAACTGATAACCTGCAAGTTCCACGCTATCGCCTTTCGCCATACGTATATCACGCTCTTCACTATAGTTAGAGACTAAGGTAATACCAATGGCAGTCACGGCAACTCCAATATGGGCAAGCATCATGCCGTAATAACTCAAAGAAAGTTGTTTTAATTTACTGCTTACCGTCTGCGCATTTCGGAATTTACCAATAAATTCTCTAGTAACCGTGCTGATCACCCAAAGACTAACACTGATACCAAGAAAAACACTGCCATCAAAACCAGAACCATAGACAAACGGAAAAATCAAACCGATAACCAGACTAATTACTGCGGGGAGCCATAGCGTTTTTAATACTGCGTCACCTGATGTCTCACGCCACCGCACAGCAATTGAGACTCCCATGGCCAGTGCCAACGCACTCATAATCGGCACAAAGACCGCATTAAAATACGGTGGCCCAACAGAAATTTTACCTTGTCCTAAGGCATCAATTAATAAGGGATAGAGTGTGCCTAATAACACCGTAACCGCCATGACTGTAAGAAAAACGTTATTGACCAAAACCAACACTTCTCTGGATAACCAGGAAAAACTTGATTCACTTTTTACGTTAGGTGCTTTAAAGGCATACAGTGTTAATGAACCACCCATAGTTAAAGCCAATAGCATTAAGATAAAAAAACCGCGTTCTGGATCACTGGCAAAAGCATGCACCGACGTTAATACACCTGAGCGCACCAGGAACGTACCTAATAAACTCAAGGAAAAAGCAAAAATGGCCAATAATAAAGTCCAGCTTTTAAATACACCTCGCTTTTCAGTAACAGCCAGAGAATGTACTAGCGCTGTACCTACTAACCATGGCATTAAAGACGCATTTTCGACGGGATCCCAGAACCACCAGCCACCCCAGCCTAATTCATAATAAGCCCACCAACTGCCTAAGGTAATTCCCATGCCCAGAAATGACCAGGCAATATTAGTCCAGGGTCTTGACCAGCGCGCCCATGCGGCATCCATTCTGCCAGATAATAATGCAGCAATCGCAAAAGCAAAGGCCACCGAAAAGCCCACATATCCCATATAAAGCATAGGAGGATGCACAATTAAACCGAAATCCTGTAATAAAGGATTCAAATCAGCACCATCTTGTGGAAAGCGCGGTAAATAACGTGCAAACGGGCTAGACGTGATCAATAGAAACGAGATAAAGCCTGTTGCCACAATACCCATTACCGATAAAACCCGAGCCAACATATCCACAGGCAATGCTTTACTAAAACGACTGACAGCAAAAGTCCAGCCACTTAAAATAAGTGCCCATAGCAATAAAGAACCTTCATGCCCTCCCCATATCGCACTTAGTTTAAATTGTATAGGCATTTGGCTGTTAGAATGCTGGGCAACATAAATGACTGAAAAATCATCCTGCGCAAAGGCATAGCCTAAACAAATAAAGCTAATGACGATAAAGAAGAACTGTGCCGCTGCCATGGGTTTTGCGTAACTCATCCACAGATCATTAGCAGTAGCCGCACCGTACATAGGTACAACCGCTAATACCACGGATAAAAACAAGCTAATAATCAGGGCAAACTCACCTATTTCTGGGATCACTGGGCAACCTCCTGTTTTTTCTTCATAGATTCAGCAATTTCAGGCGGCATATAATTTTCATCATGCTTGGCTAACACTTCATCAGCCTGAAAAATACCTTGCGCGTCCATTTTTCCCTGTGCAATAATCCCCTGTCCTTCACGAAATAAATCAGGCAATATTCCCGTAAATTCAACGTTCAGCTGATGCTCATAATCAGTT
Source organism: uncultured Gammaproteobacteria bacterium (assembly GCA_942491615.1). Lineage (GTDB taxonomy): Bacteria > Pseudomonadota > Gammaproteobacteria > Methylococcales > Methylomonadaceae > Methyloprofundus. The sequence goes on along the minus strand of CALOCH010000022.1, from coordinate 130,936 downwards.
AATGCAAACGCTACTTTTAATGAATCAGATGCGCGCTTTAAACTGCCATCAACGACCATGCCACCTACACGGATACGTGTCCCTATAGGTGCTTCACCTTTCGCTATCTGGCTAGTAGAATAGAATAAGTTAATATTTTCACTCAGTGAAAACATCACTAACCCGACTATCAAAGCTGTCCCGAATACCAGACCTAAAATAAGCATCAATCTCTTTTTTCTTTTTGGTGTCATACTGTTCCCTGTTCACGCCTTAAGCGACGTTTTGCATTAATAAAAAATTGTCTTTTGAGCAGATATGCTGACCCAAGATTATAAATAAATATCACCAACGCAATACCATAACTCAACCACACATAAAGACCATGTGTCCCCATCTGTATGAAATCTGCAAATGATGTAAAACTTCCCATTTTTAAATATCCCTTAATCCACACTGAACAACTCGAATTAAACCTTTAATCAGGCCTCTAAAATGCTATTTGAACCACAACATTTTTTATATTTTTTACCACTGCCACACGAGCAAGGTGCATTACGATTTATTTTCGCTGATACGACCGGTTTACCAGGATTTAGCATTTTTTCTAAATCAGAAATATCTTCCGGCTCATCAAGTTCAAACCCTATAATATATTCCCATCCATGCTGAGCACATGTTTCTGCAACATAGAGCGCTTTTTCATCTGAATGTACACGAACGATTATCGGTCTTTTTTTTGTGCCTAATTTTGGCATAGCTGTCTACTCCATCAATAATCTTCAATGACCTTTTTCACCCAGTCACTGCGTTTCTCACGCTCTAAAACTTCAATACGCGCTCGACTCATTAAGACCACTGCAAAAAAACAATAAAAACCCAACACCATGACCAACAAAGGTATCCACATTTCAGGCGGCATAGCCGGTTTAGCAGTGACCGTAAAAGTGGCTGGCTGATGCAAAGTATTCCACCATTCAACAGAGTACTTAATAATGGGTATATTTACCAAACCGACTAAGGATAAAATAGCCGTCGCTTTATCAGAACTGGCTTTATTCTCAAATGCCGAATTTAACGCAATCACACCAATGTAGAGGAATAATAACACCAGCATCGCTGTTAACCGTGCATCCCAAACCCACCAGGCTCCCCAGGTTGGTCTTCCCCAAATGGCTCCGGTTGCCAGCGACATAACGGCAATAGATGCGCCTATTGGTGCGCAGGCACCAGCGACAACATGGGCAATTTTCATTTTCCAGATTAACCCAATAGCACCAGCCAGCGCCATTAGCATATAACAGGATTGCGCTAAAATAGACGACGGAACATGGATGTAGATAATACGAAAACTATTTCCTTGCTGGTAATCTGCAGGCGCAAAAACCAGTCCCCAGATTAAACCGGTGATTAGCAGCACAATAGCGGCAACACTAAACCAGGGAAGCAACTTCCCGGTAAATTCATAAAACCAACGTGGGGAAGCTAATTGATAAAACCAACGGGGCATTTTTATTTTCATCTATGAAATCCTAAATTTACATTCCTAACTACGAACACTAATTTTTAAAGCTGCGGCAATGGCAAAAGGGGCAAGCATCATGCTCAAAACAAAAATAGCACCTAACAGTGCCAAATAACCTGATATAGGCAAACCCATAGCACCTGCCTGCACTGTTCCGGCACCAAAAATCAACACCGGAATATACAAGGGTAATACTAATAATGAAATTAAAACCCCGCCTTTTTTTAAGGCTACTGTCAACGCAGCGCCTATAGCTCCCATAAGACTTAACGTCGGGGTACCTAATAAAAGACTCATCATTAATGCGAAATAGCCTTGCTCAGGCAGAAAGAACATCATTGCCACTAAGGGCGAAATAATAGCCAGACAAAAGCCGCTGACTAGCCAGTGCGTTAATACCTTTGCTAAAACCAGCACTAACAAAGACTCAGAACTGACCAGCATTTGCTCCAGGGAACCATCCTCATAATCAGTGCGAAAGATACCATCAACCGATAATAAACAAGCTAATAGCGCTGCAACCCAGATAACACCAGAGGCAACTTCAGATAGAAAGGCGGGGTCTGGACTTACCCCTAATGGAAATAACACGGCTACCATCAAAAAAAACGCCAAGGGGTTGATGATGTCATTACGATGACGAAAAACCAGCAATAAATCGCGCTTTAATGCGGCAAGTAAAAAACTCATGATAGCGCCAGCTCGTCTAAATTAATCGGGCGCACTGTTTTTCCAGGTATCATAAGATCATGATGCGTTGTCAAAATAACTGCACCGCCTTCGTGGACATGATTAGCAATTAACGCTTCCTTTTCACGCACGCCTTTTTTATCCAGCGCGGTAAAAGGTTCGTCTAAAATCCATAAAGGAGCACTACTTAAATATAAGCGGGCTAAACCGACGCGTCTTTGTTGACCCGCTGAGAGGCTATGACAAGGCACATCCTCAAAACCAAATAAACCCACTTGCTGCAATGCATCCATAATAGAGCATTTATTCAAACTCTTATCCAATTGCACCATCCAGCGTAAATTTTCCTCTGGGGTTAGAACTGCCTTCACTCCTGCTAAATGTCCTACATACAGCATCGCCTTATAATAGTCTTCGCGCACATCATCTAAAGGGTGTCCTTGCCAAAATATATCACCTGTATAGGCATCAGATAAGCCACATAAGATACGCAATAAGGTTGTTTTACCACTACCATTCTGGCCAATAATCTGCACAACTTCTGCGTTATTGATTTGCAATGAGAAGTTTGCAAATAACACCCGTTCGTCGCGCTCACAAAACAAATTTTTTACTTCAAGTGTCATAAAATACAACAGCGTCCCTTAGAAGTGCAGCTAAAAGTGATGTCCGAAATTAATATTAATAGGTACTAATATAACACATACCTATTTTTACGCCTAGACGAGGCTTAATTTTCAGCAAAGTGTTATATCGGCAGCGATTTTGTTGTCTAGCTGTCATTAGTGGAAAGGTAAACAATGATGGGTAAAAAGGTGCTTAGTAACTGAACACTCGACATGCACCTCATTCATAATGACTCAAAATAGTGCAGCAGCTCACGTTCTACCGTATTTATCCTGAAAGCGCACAATATCATCTTCACCAAGGTAACTCCCGGATTGAACCTCTACCATTTCGAGAGGAACAACACCAGGATTTTCCAGGCAATGGATAACACCCAAAGGAATATAGGTTGACTCATTTTCAGATAACAAAAGCGTCTCCCCTCCTTTGGTCACCAATGCAGTCCCTTTAACGACTACCCAATGCTCAGCACGATGATGATGTTTCTGTACAGAGAGTTTAGCGCCTGGCTTGACCACAATCCGCTTGGTTTTATGACGCTCTCCACCATCTACCACGTCATAATGTCCCCATGGCCTATAGACTTTTCTGTGTAAATCAGCTTCCACTCGTTTTGCTTGTTTTAAACGGGCAACAATCGCTTTGACATCCTGAACTCTATCTTTGGGAGCCACCATAACGGCATCATCCGTTTCGACGATCACCATATCCTGAACACCAATGACAGCGACCAGCTTATTTTCTGAATGAATAAAAGAGTTTGCTGTGTCTAATGCCAGTACATCGCCATTTAAGGCATTACCAAAAGCGTCCTTATCAGTAACTTCCCAAAGTGCAGACCAGGAACCTACATCGCTCCAATCAGCATCCAGAGGAATAACCACTGCTTTATCGGTTTTTTCCATCACAGCATAATCAATCGAATCTGCTGGACATTGCGCAAATAACTCTTTATCTATACGCACAAAATCAACATCCGTTTTAGCCTTTGCAAAGGCCTGGCGACAAATAGTCAGCATCTCAGGTGAAAATTTTTCCAATTCTTGCAAATAGCGTTCTGCTTTAAAAGCGAACATGCCGCTATTCCAATAATAGTCGCCGCTATCAACATAAGTTTGTGCGACATCGGCATTAGGTTTTTCTACAAATTCAGCCACCTTGAAAGCATCGGCAACATTTTCCGCTGATCTTTTTATATATCCATACCCTGTTTCAGCAGCTGTAGGCACAATACCAAAAGTGACCAGAAAACCTTCTTCTGCTAATTGAGTTGCTTTGCTTACCGCTTGCTGAAAAGCTGGAATATTTTCGATAACATGATCCGCAGGTAAAACTAACAATATGTCTTCAGGATTTTTTGCGGCTAAAGCGGCCAAGGCAACAGCAGGAGCGGTATTTTTACCGACAGGCTCTAATAAAATGGCATCAGGATGAGCATTAATTTCCCATAATTGCTCAGCCATCATAAACCGATGCTCTTCATTACAAACAGCAATCGGTGCTTGTAAATTCTCTATGCCATTTAAGCGCAGTACGGTTTCTTGCAGCATCGTTTTATCAGAAACCAGAGCCAGAAACTGCTTAGGATAAACTCCACGCGATAGTGGCCATAAACGAGTTCCAGAGCCACCAGAGAGAATGACAGGTATCATGAGCTTCCTTTATTCATATTTTAGTAACAGTCTAGTTTACAAAACATTAGGCAAAAAATAAATTATAAACAAAAATTAAACCTAAAAAGCGCTTTCATTCGCCTCCTATTATGAAAAGTTACTCTGCAGTTTATAGCAATAAATGACACGGCATAATAACCATCAAAATAATATTAATGACAACACTGTGCAATATAGATGTCTGAACGAAAATACTGAAAGCCTTATCAATTAAGCACTTCAGAGGAAATAATGACTTGAATTTTTTTAAAATCAGGGCTAAACGCCCAATATATTGCAAATTATGCCAATGTTGATGATTTTTTGAAAATCTTCAAACAAAATAAAGCTCTATAGACCTTGTGTATCAAAGCCTCTAGCTTTTCCGTTCAGACACTAGATAGACCAAAAAACCAGCTAATTTGCATAATCCTTAATGCCATACTTGTTTAATAAGGTATATAGAGTAGGCCGCGTAACGCCTAATAGCTTGGCGGCATTTGATATATTTTTATCCGCATGGGCCAAAGCTCTTTTTACAGCCACCTGTTCAGCCTGATCTCTCACTTGTTTTAAATTAAGTGGTAAGGCCTGATCCTTAATATCCAATGTTTGCAAAGCCAAATCTTCGAGACCGATATGAATGTCTTCTGTCATTACTACGGCTCGCTTAATTTTATTTTCTAACTGACGGATATTACCTGGCCAGTGATGAGCCTCTATAGCCTGTTTTGCTTCCGGTGTAAAACCCCTTATGTCTTTATTCTCAGTTTGACTATAACGCGCCAGAAAGGCCTTGGCAATAATCAATGCATCGCCTTCACGCTCTCTTAGTGGAGGAATATCAACCACCATCTCAGCTATTCTATAATAGAGATCTTCCCTAAAATCACCCGTCTCTATCAAAGACTGAATATTTTGATGCGTTGCGCAAACAATGCGCACATCAACCGGAATTTCAGCACGCCCTCCCAAGCGTTCAACCACCCTCTCCTGAATAAAACGCAATAGTTTGGCTTGCAGTGAAATAGGTAAATCGCCAATTTCATCCAGAAAAAAAGTACCGCCATTAGCAAACTCGATCTTGCCTATAGTCTGTTGCGAAGCGCCAGTAAAAGCCCCTTTTTCATAACCAAATAACTCGCTCTCCAATAAGTTTTCAGGAATGGCGGCACAATTGACAGCGACAAAAGGTTTATTTGCTCTAGCGCTTAGTGAATGAATTGCACGCGCTAACACCTCTTTACCTGTTCCACTCTCACCTAGTATTAAAGTTGTAATTGAACTAGGTGCAATTTTCTCTATCATTCTGGATAACTTTTGCATTCTTTCACAACTGACTATAAAACCAGACAAAGGTTCATGCACTTGTTTCTGTAACTTGATATTTTCTTGCTCTAAAATTGTCAACTGAAAAGCTCTGGACACAATCATATTCAAAATATCTATATCAATAGGTTTTTGATAAAAATCATACGCTCCCAGCGAAATAGCTTTAACTGCATTTTCCCGGTCATCATTACCCGTCACCACAATAACTTTCGTCTTAGGCGCTAGTTGGAGTATTTCTTTCAAGGTCGCCAAACCTTCGCTTGCATTTGCAGTATCAGGCGGCAAACCAAGATCTAATGTCACCACACTCGGTGAATAACGTCTTAAATCATTTATTGCAGCAACTCTATCACCTGCAATCACAACTTGATAATCCGCAAAGCTCCATTTGAATTGCTTCTGTAAACCGAGATCATCCTCAACTACCAATAAAACCTTTTTTTCATCCATATACTTTTCCTAACGATGTCATAAGTGGATATTTGATACTAAAGACTGTTCCTGCACCCAACTTACTTTCAACAGAAATATCACCACCCTGGCTCAAAATATAGGCTCGCGCTTCATAAACACCAATGCCCATGCCTGCATTTCCCTTCGTGGTATCAAATGGTTTAAACAAACGTTCCATAATAAACTTCTGATCCATACCAGATCCAGTATCGATTATGTCTATCAGCACATTATTTTGATCTGAACTCACCTTTATTTCAACCATACCCTGGTCAGGGGTCGCATCTTGTGCATTCTGCACAAGATGACCCAATATGGCTATAAAGCGTTGTTTATCCGCGACAATCAAACACTCTTTCAAGCCACATTTGATAGTAACTTTTGGCAAATTACCCGCTTGTTGCAATACAATATCCGATAATATATCAGGAATATTAATGATACCTTTTGCTGCTTCTTTAATCTGTCCTTTTTTAAGCTGAGTCAATAAATGCTCCATCTTGTTGACAACATTTTCAAGCGTTTCAATAGCATCATCTATAAATTCCGGGTTACATTTATGTTGCTCTGCATTACGCACTATCATGGAAACCTGCGCAACCAGGTTTTTTATATCATGGACTAAAAAAGCCGAAAAACGACTATAAGCCTCAAATTGCCTTGACCTGGACAAATCATCGGTCACTTTACTTAACACCAAAGCGTTGGCTAACTGCAAGCCCACTGTTTTTAACAGATCATGATCTTCATGGCTAAGTTGACGCATCACTAAAGGCTGCGTCAGAACGACAAATGCGACAACTTTATTTTGATGTAATAAAGGGATAATTATCCAGATATTTTTATGCACCCACCATAGTGATAAGTCCACTTCATCATAGGTCTCAGGGTGATGTTTAAATTCACAGAAATCAATGACCCACTGCCTATCATTCAAGAAAGCAATAAAATCATGGTCTGCCGGTAAAATGGTATCAAACACGAAGCCCAGAGATTTCTCATCCGCTAAATAAAACTCCCCTTTTTCATTACAAAGCCACAAGCCTCCACCGGCACTGCCTACTAAATCAGCCAGGGTTCTAATCACAAACTGAGTTAAATCATCCAGAGCATGTAAACTGGCAATTTCACGGCTAAGTTTAATCCACTCTTCTCTATAATCGTAATTATGCTGAAAAAAGTGTTTATTAAAGTAAACTTTAATATAGGCACGAATTGTTCCTGTCGCAAATATAATTAGCAGTAATATCACCGCTAAAAATATAAAAAAAGTCTGAATAACAGCACTCCATGTTCCCCCAAAGTTTTTTATATAAAACCCGGCCAATGACATTAAAATCATATACAAGCCAGTACCAAACAACACTGTTGTATGTACCACCACTGTTCGGGATATGGTAACTTGCTGCTGATCATCATGTATACGACTAAAGGAAATAGCCAGTAAAGGCGCACATAAGGCGTTTATCAGCCCTCTAGAATCCCAGAGCACAATATCAAGCTGACCAAATAAAAGCGATTTGCTATAAATAATAAAATCAAAAGCAAAAATAGCGGCCAGACCCAGGCATAGATATTTAATTGCCCAACGCTCATCTTTATAGGCTCCCCGATATAGTTGCTCTAGTAGCATTAACCCGATAATTGCAAAGCTTAAATGTGCAAATAACCTTATATCCGTGCCTAGATATAACTTGCTTCTATCCAGTAATTCCGGTGAAATCTCTATTGCGCTGACGAAAATGACCCAAATACACAATAAAATTACCCATTTTGACTTTCTTAAAAAGATATATTTTTCGGCAAATACTTGATGTGAAAGCAACACACCAAGAAAAAAAAACCAGGCAGCATTGCGTACAGTTTCAAATACAAAAGTATCCGCAATATATAAAGCGGGATTAGTCAATGAATAGACGACATATGCCATCCATACTACTGTCGCGAATATTGTAATAGCAAATGGTGTCACATAGGGGTTATGTTTTATAAGCCTCAATGCTAATGGCAATATCAGCGAAAAAACAAACAATGCAATCAGATAACTATAAAATGCGAACTCTTCCATAAAAATGATTAATACCAAATTTGAGAGTGGGTTGTTAATGTAACTATAGTTACAATCCTACACCAATCACCAGAAAAACGACCAAAAATTACAAAAGGCTATTACATTACAACTATCCCACAAATCACTGTTTGTCTGAAAATCAAGCACAAAGCCCTAGTAAGGAATGAGCATGTATTAACTTGAGCAAGTTCAGAAGTTACTTTCCTTATGCTATCATCACAAAACCGTTTACAAAAAATATAATTTGTTTCGAATAATTTAAGCTTATTCACAAGAAATAGAAGAGCAGATGCCTCACAGTGTCAGAATAATGTTTGCCACTATATTTAAATAAAATCTATGAAACAAGAACATTTTATTTGTTATATCCATTAGGCAGTGAAATTGCATAGCTGTTCCTGAAAAGTAATTTTAAAAAAGTTGCTCAAGTTATTTTGTGCTCAACCCTTACTATCAAAAACAATAGGAAATACCAAAGATGATCAAAGAAAACTTTATCAAGACTTTAACTACATGCTCACTGCTTTTAACTTTATCTGGTTGTGCGCATATTCAATCACCTTCTACTAGTGCAAGCATCGAACCTCTAGTCGAGACAGTGCTAACTGAAGATCAGCGTGATAACCTGACTCCTGATGATGTTCTTGCGTCGTTAAAACAAGGTAATCAAAGGTTTATGTCAGGAACGTTAACAATTAGAGATCATTCCCAGCAGGTGCGAGAGGCAGCTACTGGTCAATATCCGAAGGCAATAGTATTGTCATGTATAGATTCCAGGGTGCCTGTCGAGGATGTGTTTGATCGAGGGATAGGTGATTTGTTCGTCGCCAGAGTGGCAGGTAATTTTGAAAATACAGATATTCTCGGTAGTATGGAGTTCGCCTGCAAGGTATCAGGTTCAAAGGTTATATTAGTCTTGGGACATGAATACTGTGGTGCGATCAAGGGCGCAATAGATGGTGTTGAGCTGGGCAATATTACTGCTATGCTTAAGAATATCCAGCCAGCTATAAAGCAAGTTGATGAAACTGGTTTTACAGGTAATAAAACCAGCGAGAATGAAGCCTATGTTCATGAGGTTGCAGAACAGAATATCTGGGAAACTATGGACAATATTCGAAAATATAGCCCGATTCTAAAGGCTATGGAAGACAATAAAGAGATTAAAATTGTGGGAGGTATGTATGATATGAATACTGGCCAGGTTACTTTTATGGAGTAAAGGACTGGGTGTCATTATTTAGATAACCTACAGGAATACAATCAATAGAGGTTTACAGCATTGTTGATTGAATTCCTGAGTGATAGACCAGAGGTATATGAGCTTATTATACGAATTCAGGTTGTAATACATTGTTTAATATAATATTTATTCCTTAACTTAATAAGTACTCACGTAAAATTATCTTAACACTTTTATTCTTAGGTTTCGTGTAGGATGGGTAGAGCGTCTTTTTGCGAAACCCATCATTCTACAGGAGTTGATGGGTTTCGCTACGCGTTCTTACGAGTCATTACGTGCCTATGAAGCAGGCGTTCCATTCGACCCATCCTGCATAAATGTTAAATTAATTCTGCATAGGTACTTAGCAGTGACGCGGTGCGTGGGCCAAGAATCTGCAAGGTGTCCCACCTTAAGTTTGTAGCCGATAAATAGTTGTTATTTAATGAAAAGCTATTCAACTAAAGACGCGACTCTAGCTCGATAACTACCTGATGCATTTTTAGCATCGAATCAGGATTGAGTGAAATAGAAGAAATTCCATTTTCTACCAAAAATTGAGTAATTTCAGGATAATCAGAAGGTGCCTGACCACAAATGCCGATATATTTTCCCTCTTTTTTACAGGCATCTATCGCCATTTTTAACATACGCTTAACGGCTTCGTTACGTTCATCGAAAATATGCGCCACCAGTGTACTATCCCGATCCACGCCTAAGGTTAGCTGAGTCAAGTCGTTTGAGCCGATACTATATCCATCAAAAACTTGTAAAAATTCCTCTGCAAAAATAACATTACTGGGAATTTCACACATGGCATAGATTTCCAGTGAATTCTCACCTTGAACCAGGCCCATCTCATTCATGATAGCAATCACTTTGCGCCCTTCTTCCGGGGTTCTAACAAAAGGTATCATTAATTTAACATTGACCAGCCCCATCTCATCACGCACTTTTTTAAGTGCTTCACATTCCCATTTAAACGCCTCCTTATACGCATCTGAATAATAGCGACTCGCCCCCCGAAAACCGATCATCGGATTTTCTTCATCCTGCTCATAGGCTGTGCCACCGAGCATATGTTTATATTCATTAGTCTTGAAATCACTGGTACGCACAATCACCGGATTTGGGTAGAATGCTGCTGCAATCATACCTATACCTGCCGAAAGCTTGTTGATAAAAAAACGTTTAGGATCTGCAAAGCCATGCATAAGCTGATTAATTTGCTCACTACCTTTTACCAGTCGGCCCTGATACATATCGTACAACGCCATGGGATGTGCTTTGATATGATTGTTGATAATAAATTCCATACGCGCAAGACCAACTCCCTGATTTGGAATTTGAGCCAGACCGAATGCTTGTTCAGGATTGCCCACATTCATAAACAGCTTTGTTTTAGGCTCCTGTAAGTCCTGTAAATCTATCGATTCAATGACATAATCAAGCTGGCCTTGATAAATACGCCCTGTTTCGCCCTCTGCACAACAGACTGTCACTTCTACCCCATCCTGCAACACGTCAGTTGCATGGACTGTACCCACCACAGTGGTTACACCAATTTCTCGCGCTACAATAGCTGCATGACAGGTCCGCCCACCTTTATTGGTAACAACAGCTGCGGCCTTTTTCATCAAAGGTTCCCAATCCGGGTCGGTGATATCGGTCACCAGTACCTCACCAGCATTAAAACGAAAGGCTTCACTTAAATCGCGAATGACTTTTACAATTCCGGTACTGACCTTTTCGCCAATCGCCAAACCGCTGACCAACGGTATGCGTTTTGTGGTATCTTCTTTGACGCTATATTTTTCTATGCTTATGAATTGTTTACTATTCAAACGTTTGGAATGCACAGTCTCGGGACGCGCCTGGACGATGTAAAATTTTCCATGTTGAGTATCTTTAGCCCACTCAATATCCATGGGCATCGCATAATGCGTTTCGATAATATCTGCATAACGTGCCAGCTCAATAACTTCATCATCATCGAGTGAAAATCGAGCACGCTCGTTTAGCGTCGTTGAGACATTCAAGGTTTTCAGCTTATCATCATAAATCATCTTCATTTCTTTTGAGCCTAGCTGACGCTTTATAATCGCTGATTTGTTCTCTTTCAGTGTAGGCTTAAAAACAAAAAACTCATCAGGATTAACTCGGCCCCCGACTATATTTTCCCCTAGACCAAAGACGGAATTAATGGTGATGACATTGTTATTGCCACTTTGCGTATCCAGAGTAAACATGACACCACTCGTCGCCTGATCACTACGCACCATTTTCTGTATACCAACGCACAGTGCAACCTTACGGTAATCAAATCCTCGACTGTGCCGGTAACTGATAGCACGGTCAGTAAACAAAGAAGCAAAACACTTTCTTACATGAATTAATAAGGACAATTCACCACGGATATTCAAAAAGCTTTCCTGCTGTCCGGCAAAGCTCGCATCAGGCAGGTCTTCTGCAGTCGCTGAAGAGCGCACCGCAACATCAACTATCTGCTCACTGTACTCCTTAGCAAGCTGCCTGTATGCTTCCGAGATTTCAGCTTCCAGCACAGCAGGTAACGGTTCATTCAGGATCAGTTCACGTACGGCTTTACCACATATTTGCAGCTTAGCTACATCATCTATATCCAGCTCGGCAAGAAGCAAATCAATACGCTGCCCCAGGTTATTTTGTTCTAATAAGAGCCAATAAGCATCGCGTGTGGTTGAAAAACCATTAGGAATATTAACGCCCAAATGCGTCAAATTTTGATACATTTCACCCAGACTGGCATTTTTTCCGCCGACCAGGGCAACATCGCCCATACCCACTGTTGCAAAAAATCGGATGTATTTCATAATGTGCTCCTTGACTAATATTAATTGGAGCATAACAAGTATTAAGTCGCTTTCCAAGCAATAAAACCTTACTTGTTAAACTGTTATAGTAAGTAAACTGTATCGGAAGCTTTACCTGGTGCTTAACAGCCTTACTTATTGTTCGGTTATTTTCTATAGCGTTGCACCAACTTATCAGGTGATTCTCCCAGATAATAACGCAGGCGCAAGTTCCACATTAAAAAAATTGTTTTCCATACGCCGGACGCGTCCCAGCGACGACCTGAACTTTCGACTTTCTCGGCAATGTGATAAGGAGGCGCCAGTTTTTTCAGGCGTTTACACATATCAATATCTTCCATTAAAGCGATATCCGCGTATCCGCCCACCTTTTGAAAGCTTTGCCGCGTCATAAAAATAACCTGATCGCCCGTAGCAATCCCCGTTAAACGAGAACGCCAGTTCATCATCTGTGCCACGACTTTTAGCATCATGTGCTGGCCAGTTAACTGAATATCAAAACGCCCCCATAAAGCACCAGCATCTATACCTTGTAGAATAAGTTGCAGTGCCCGCTCTGGTAAGTAGGTGTCCGCATGAAGAAAAATCAGGATATTTCCTGTGGCTCTATCTGCGCCGGCATTCATTTGTAACGCTCGCCCTTTAGGAACCGATATCAAAAAATCCACTAAAGGAGCCGCAATGACTTGCGTGCCATCCGTACTGCCGGCATCCGCTATAATTATTTGGCATTGCGTTCTTAAACTCTGCAGCGGCATTAAAACATCCTGTATGCCTTCTGCTTCATTGAGCGTGGGCATAATAATGCTGTATTTTTTTGTTTTGAAATTTGATGTTTCTTTATTCATAATGGGGCTTTTAATCTATTGATTTTGTGTAAGTTATAATTAAATCTCTCGCTTTCTGTATCGCTGTTATAGCGCTTTTTAGTTATCAACACTGTCTCTGGTAAAAAAATGGCTCAATTTGTACAAAATTGACTCTGATTAAAGCAACTAAAATAAGTTCCTCCCTTTGAGTCTATGCTATGATGCAAAAACGACTTGCCCCAGACACCTCTTATGTAAATTAGGTTTTTTGTATTATTTTTCAATACTATTGCGCATAATGTGGTAACACAATTAACTGGCACGGAGCTCAACTTCTTATGAATAAAATACAGCTACTCTATGTAGAAAATATCATCTTTCGCAAAGCAAAACAGCTACGCCAAAAATTGACATTTTTTTTAGCTCTGGAAAATATTGGTTACGATAAGCAGGTCGATATTATCTGGGCGGGAGAAGATAAGGCCTGGCATGTCTTACCAGCGCAATACCATAGCATGTTAGGAAATGACAAGGAATACTGGTCTGCAAGCATTACACTCAGCTTAACAGAGGAACAATCACTCCCAGGAAACGTTGAATTTAGTTTGCGCTATCGGGTGTCGGAGCAAGAGTATTTACATGATAATCAGAACATTAATTACTTCAGTGAAGCAGATTCAGGTATTCAACTTACTGATAATCAGACTTTGCAAAATGTTGCCTTTGATAGCCAGTTGCCTGATGATGATCAGCACACAATAACAATCTCAGCCGCCGTTAATCAGCACTTTAACGCGGATAATGTCACTGTGCACTGGACGACCGATGACTGGAAAACAACCAAGAAAATACACTGTGAATATCAGCGCAATCATTGGGATAAAACAATCCACAGTCATGCGAGAAATCCTAATCAATATGCAACGGAAATCTGGACCGGAAAAATCCATCACACGGAACTGCGTAACTTAAAATATGTCATCAGTTGCAGTAATAGCCTGGAAACATTCTGGGACAATAATCAAGGACATAACTATTCGTTTCTGCGTGAACAGCTTAAGGTTTTGATTTTAAATTTACATTGTTATCAGGAAGAAAATCAGGACCAAAAATTTACCACCATTGCCAAAACGATTGATGAACTGAATATCGATATTGTTTGCTTACAAGAAGTCGCTGAATACTGGAATGATGGACAAGGTGATTGGGCCTCTAATTCGGCGCGTATTATCAATGAACGCTTAAACAACCCTTTTTATATACATCATGACTGGTCTCATTTAGGTTTTGACCAATATCGCGAAGGCGTGGCGCTATTAAGCCGTTACCCGATGTCTCATCATGATTCGAGGTATGTGTCTGATAGCGATGATATTTACGATATTAATTCAAGAAAAGTGGTCACCGCGCGTATTTATGTTCCTTATATTGGTTTTATCAATGTTTTTTCTGCGCATTTAAGCTGGCTTGAAGGCGGTTTTCAGGAACAGTTTTATAGACTGCGTGATTGGGCAACTCAAAACGATAATAATGACATTAAAGCAACCTTGTTATGTGGTGATTTTAATATTACTGCAGGCTCAAACGGTTATGAGATGGTGGTTGACTCCATGCAATATGAAGATCAATATCTCGCCGTTAATAAACGCGGGGTATTTGATAAAATATTTAAAGTAAATGATGCACACTGGCAAGACTTGCTGACTGATGATTATCGGATAGACTATATATTTATGAACAAAAATAGTCAGATAAAGGCAACGTCTGCACGCGTTATTTTCACCGATCAGGACTATGGGCGTGTCTCTGATCATTGCGGTTACTTAATGACATTTGAAGCCCTTTAAACTCAAAAATAACAATAAAAAGGTAATGGTATGCAACAAATAGCTGAACATTTTGCAAAACCAGTGCATGGTGAACTGGGAGGATCATTTGCAAGAGTCAATGATTTTAATCATAAATTTTTTCTTCGCTGGGGCAAAATTGAATTTGAACTGTTTCATGGTGCCCAGGTTAATTTAAAAATCGTACTTAAAGTCTATCGTCAGCACAATATTTGCGAAACATATATAGTCGATACAGATGCTTATGATATTAAATGGAATCATCATAAACGTCGCTCACGAAATTTTTATATACACCCTTATTCCAATTCTTTTGGTGTCATCAATTGCGTCAAGTTTTCGTTTATTATTCATCAGGGCGAACATTCCATTCCTTCAGAAAAAGAATATATTTTCATGGACTGGACACAGTTACATGGCGATGCGGATACACCGCAATACAGAGAAATCAATAGCCTGCATTCTACCTACAATCATTTTCGAACTTATGAGTTGCAAGCGCATGACTTGCAAAATGATGTAGATTGGATTAATCATCATTTTGAGTCTTTACATCTGGTACCTAAATTTACTAAAGGCCAGCCAAATCATCCCTATCACCCTAAGCGCTATATCCACGACTTGATAAATAAGGTAATCCATACTAAACACAGTGACCCTGGTCGACTGTGTACGATTAAAGTCAGTGTTGACTGTATTGATGATGCCGATTTTGCCAATCATTTAGTTCATGCGAGTGAACAAGGCGTTCTGGTTCAATGTATTGTCGATTGGCGCAAAATGACAATGACTAATAGCCATAATTATGCAAGTTTGAAGCGCGCAAAGGTTGAATTAATTGGTGTTGTGTGTAGCCCAGATCATTATTTGATAGAAGTCGAACCGGACATGCATACCAAATTCATAATTTTCAATGATGAAGATTGTATTTTGGGGTCATTTAATATTACCTTTGATCGCTGGTGGGCTAATTGGGAATCCGGAATGACATTTCATTCCAAAGGTGTCTGTCGTTTACTGGATAATATTTTTCAAAGCCAACGTGGTGGTGTCATTCAGCGCTATGGGATAGATCCTTTAAGCCATTTCAACTTACTCTACACCTTTGGCAGACATATCATGGCAAATGGAGACAACTACCTCCCGCATCATGCTATTCTGGCGGAGATTAACCGAGCAAGGCATTCCATAAAAGTCAGTTTATTTTTAATTGGTGAATTATTAGGTAATTATAATGATAGTGTGATTTGCGCCTTAATTAATGCCAAAAACAGAGGTGTCTATGTGCATATACTCTTTAACGGACATTTGGCACGACAAGGTAAAATTGGCGTTGAACGAACTATGGAAGAGGAGCTCAATCGACCACTACTCCCGGTCATAGAGCGTTTAAAGTCAGCCGGCGTCCGCATAGGACTGGTTTACGGGCAGGATGATCACCCGGTACCTTATTCCCCCATCCATTCTAAATACTGTATTATTGACGATTATATTGTTATTGATGGCAGTTTCAACTGGTATAACACCTCGGTTTTCTCGCATGACCTTGTCGTTATTGCAGCGAATCACGAAGTAGCCAAACCCTATCTTTACGAATTTGAACAAATACAGCAATCTTTTCGTATCTATTGACTTTAAGCAGATTGCAGATAAAGGGATCCCTAGATACTATTTACATAGGCAAAAGATTATATTTGCAAACGCAACTGTTTAGCCTCTCCTTGTTAAGGAGGGGAAAGGCAGACGAGTGTTACTCTATTTATCGGTATTTGACCCGCACCGCATTTTCTTGTTGCAGGATTCTTTGTAATCGCATGATTAATTCATCACTAGGATGCACACGCCAATTTTCGCCTAATTGCATACTCGCCTTAGCAAACGCTGAAATATAATTAATCACTAACATACATTGACCACCGGAAAAGGGCTCCAGCGTTTGTTGTAGTGTACGCATAAATTCCTGAGTTTTGTATTCTGATTGGACGCCATCCCAGTCCAGCATGAGACAGCGAGAAAAATTTTCTCGCGCCTGCTCCATAGTATATATTTTCTCTGCGACGACACTGAGCATCCCGGAATAACTATTGAGTTGGGCCGAAGCTTCAACAATAAGTACTTCATCGGCAGTTAAACAGTCTTTAAAACCATCAAATTTTTCAGCATAAATAGTCACATCCATGCGTGAGTATTTATCGTCCAGAGTAGCAAAGCCCATCGTTCGCCCATTTCTATCCTGTTTTGTTCTTACACCAACCAGAATACCTGCCAAGCGCACATCTATTTTTCCTTTGCTTTTTTCAATCGTTGCCAAGGTGCTGGCCAGATTGCCGCTGACAATATGAGTTAATTCTTCACTATACTGGTCTATAGGATGCCCTGTTAAAAACAGACCTAAAGCCAACTTTTCAAAGACCAGGCGTTCTTTTTCTGACCAGGCATTGACTCTATCGGCGTAATCTGTAACTTCATCATCACGGCTTTCGGCATTCACCGCCAGTCCAAACAGATCATTTTGTCCTACGGCTGCCATTTTCAAATGCTGTTCTGCCACTTTTAAAGCAGTGGGGAGTTCGGCCATGTGACTGGCACGATTTGCATTAAACGTATCAAAAGCACCACCACGAATTAAGGCTTCAAAAACACGACGATTCACTTTGCGTAAATCGACACGCTTACAAAGATCATAAAGCCCTTTAAAAGGACCCTGAGCTGCTCTTTCTTTTAACAGGTCTTCTATCGCAGCTTCACCCACACCTTTGATTGCGCCAATCCCATAAACAATCTGGCTTGCATCGTTTACCGTAAACTGATAATTAGAAATATTAATATTAGGCGGACAAACCGTTAATTTCATTTCCTGGCATTCAGCAATAAGAACGACCACTTTATCAGTGTTATCCATATCGGAAGATAATACGGCAGCCATAAAGGCCGCTGGGTAATGCGCTTTTAACCAGGCAGTCTGATAAGCAACCAATGCATATGCTGCGGAGTGTGATTTATTAAACCCATAACCAGCAAACTTTTCCATTAGGTTGAACACATGAGTCGCAATTTCCTCTGCTATGCCTCCTGCCACGGCTCCTTTGGTAAAAATTTCCCGTTGCTGGGCCATCTCTTCCACTTTTTTCTTACCCATGGCTCGGCGTAATAAATCTGCACCACCTAGAGTATAACCGCCCATTTCACTGAGCAATTTGCATCACTTGTTCCTGATACAAAATAACGCCATAAGTCGGCTTTAAAATTGGCTCTAACACAGGATGCGCATATTCAATTGCGCTTTTGCACCATGTTTAACATTAATATAATCATCAACCATGCCCGATTCCAGCGGCCCCGGTCTAAACAATGCCACTAACGCAATAATGTCATCAAAACAATCAGGTTTTAAGCTTCCTAATCAACTCTTTCATACCACGAGATTCAAGCTGAAATACTGCCGTTGTTTTGGCACCTTTTAACAATTCAAATGATGTTAGATCATCCGGGGAATCTGAGTTATATCCACTAGGTTCGCCTTGTTTCTTTTTGCTATTAATCGTCTGCAACGCCCAATCAATAATGGTCAAGGTACGTAAACCTAAAAAGTCAAATTTAACCAAGCCAACCGCTTCAACATCATCTTTATCAAACTGCGTAACCAAATTACCGCCGCCTTGCTCACAATAAAGCGGGCGAAAAATCGGTTAATTTAGTGGGCGCAATAACCACACCACCGGCATGTTTACCCGCATTTCTAGTTAATGCCTTCTAAAGCCAACGCCATATCAATCAAGGCTTTTACTTCTTCATCCTTGTCATAAATTGCTGTAATTCAGGCGCTTCCTTGAAGGCTTTATTAAGGTCATACCAATTTCAAAGGGAATCAGTTTAGCAATTCTATCAACAAAACCATAAGGATGCCCCAGAACACGACCCACATCACGAATCACCGCTTTAGCTGCCATCGAACCATAAGTAATAATTTGTGAAACCTTTTTCGCGACCATAATGTTCCGCCACATAATCAATCACTTCATCGCGCCGATCCATACAGAAATCAACATCAAAATCCGGCATAGAAACCCGCTCAGGATTTAAAAATCGCTCAAATAGCAAATCAAATTCAATAGGATCCAGATCGGTAATTTTTAACGCATAAGCGACTAACGAACCAGCACCAGAACCACGCCCAGGCCCTACCGGAATGCCTTGATTTTTAGCCCATTGAATAAAGTCAGCAACAATTAT
Source organism: uncultured Gammaproteobacteria bacterium (assembly GCA_942491615.1). Lineage (GTDB taxonomy): Bacteria > Pseudomonadota > Gammaproteobacteria > Methylococcales > Methylomonadaceae > Methyloprofundus. Next base: position 111,644 of record CALOCH010000022.1, on the reverse strand, counting down.
GAAATAACCGGGAAAGCCCATTTGAACAATGACGTCTAATTCAATTTGTAACCGTTCATCATAAGCTTTGCGGTTTTCTTCAACTGTTCCTGTACCAACAGCGGGTATATTGTTCTCAATCGCTCTTCCAGACCTTTTTTGACTCGGCAACAAAAAACTCATCCAGAGTCATCCCGTCTGGTACTGGAAAATCAGGTAAAAAGTTTTTCCCCAAGGTTAATGTAATATTACATCGCTTGGCAATTTCAACAGTATTTTCCAAAGCTTCAGGAATATCAGCGAATAATGCCTGCATTTCCTCAGCTACTGCGCAAAAATTGCTGATCGGTATAATCTTTGGGTCGACGACTTATCATCAATAACCCGTCCCTGATTAATACAAACTCGACCTCATGTGCATCAAAATTTTCCGTTTTCAAAAAACGTACATTATTTGTTGCTACAACAGGAAGATCCATTTCAATGGCTAGCGTCAACAGCACGATTTAATGTATGCTTCTTCATTTTTTTCCCTACTGCGCTGTAGCTCAATATAAAAGCTTGTGGAAATAAAGTTAACCAATAGTGTGCAAGTTTCTTCGCTAGCTCTTTATTATCAGCTAATAAAGCTAGCCCTATATCACCCTCCATTGCAGCCAGATAAAGCAATTAAACCTTCGATGATTATCTCCAGCCATTCACGTCGTATCATCGGAATGCCCTGATGCTGCCCCTCTTGATACGCTTTAGAAATAAGCTCAGTCAAGCTAACATAGCCCTTATTGTTTCTTACCAATAAAGTAAGGCGAAAGGGTTGGGCAGCATCGTCAGGATTAAAAATAAAACATCTGCGCCAACTTATCGGCTTTATGCCTTTTCCAAGTGCAGCACGATAAAATTTCACCAGAGAAAATAGATTCGATTGATCGGTTATCGCTACTGCAGGCATTCCCAGCTCAGCCAGTTCATTGATCAGCGGCTTAATTTTGACTATGCCATCAACCAGTGAATATTCAGAATGTAAACGTAAATGGATAAATTCAGGCTGCATAAATCACTTTCAAGTTGCAAGATTCCTATCGCAAGGGGTTAAAAGTTAAGAATAAACAAGCTGTGCGCTGAGACTACTTATTAATCGGAACGCTGAATGCAATAGATCGATGGAAGAGGATGTAGGGCATAAAAAATATACATAAAGCTTAGCTCGCTGACGCAAGACTTGAGTCTAAGCACACTGAAGCCATGATGAACGCAGCCTTAATCAGGTTTTATAAATAAAATTTAATGGGTGCAAAAGAACGTCTGTGTTGCTCGGTCAAACCCAAAAAAGCGAGTTTTTCTTTGTGCAATTTTGTTGGATAACCTTTATGCTTAGAAAATTCATACCCTGGGTAAAGTGCGTCCAGAACAGTCATCTCATTATCTCTATACACTTTAGCCAAAATTGAAGCCGCTGAAATTTCAGCCACTAATAAATCACCTTGAATAACTGTCTCACCTGGGTAATCAAACGGTGGGTATTGATTACCATCAACTTTTAACCAGTTTGGTTGCAACGCTAAAGCATGCACTGCGCGTTTCATTGCCAACAGCGATGCTTGTAAAATATTAACGCTCTCTATTTCACTTGCTTCAGCACGTCCTATAGCCCAAGCCCGCGCCTGCTGTTTAATGTTAATAGCGAGTAACTCACGTTTTTTCTCGCTTAGTTTTTTTGAATCGGTTAAACCAGCAATAGGTTGATCTGGATCTAAAATAACCACAGCAGCAATAACAGGACCAACAATACACCCATGACCCACTTCATCAACACCCGCTATGATTAGTTTAGCTTTGTCCAAATCATCTAGCGCAAAATACCTCGGGTACATTGCGTAAAAAACTGACCATATTAGAGATTTCATCACACTCTCCCGCCAAGTCTTCCATTTCTTCTATAGCATCTTCCATTCTAAGATTGCTTTTATACAGAATTTTATATGCTTTACGAATTAAGCGTACTGCTTCAGGATTACAACCGGCACGCTCCATACCGACAGAATTAATACCATGAGGGCGCGTAGGTCGACCACCCACCATGACATAAGGCGGAATATCCTGAGTGATAGCACTACCCATAGCAGCAAAGCTAAAAGTACCAATTTGAGTGAATTGATGTACCAAGGTAAACCCACCTAAAATCGCATTATCAGAAAGGTGCACATGGCCCGCTAACGAAGCACCATTTGCCATAATAATATTGTTACCAATGACACAATCATGAGCGACATGCGTGTAGGCCATAAAAAGATTATCATCACCAATTCTGGTGACAGCATGATCCTGCAATGTACCTCTATGCAATGTTACAAATTCACGAATAACATTTCTATCGCCAATAACCAGACTGGTTTTCTCATCAGCATACTTTTTATCTTGAGGATCTTCGCCAATGGATGAAAATTGATAAATATGATTATCTTTTCCAATTGTCACTGGCCCTTTTATAACCACATGCGGACCAATGACAGTCCCCTCTGCTATTGTTACTTCAGCTCCAATAATAGAAAACGGCCCAATTTCGACATCATCAGCGATTTCAGCATTAATATCGACAATTGCTTTTGGATCAATCAAGCTTATCTCCAACTGCGGCACAACGAATATTCGCACTCGCAACAAATTCTCCATCGACTGTCGCGGTGCAGTTAAATGACCAGATATTACGTTTACTTCTTTCAAATACTGCTTCTAACATCATTTGATCCCCTGGGACAACAGGACGCTTAAATTTTGCCTTATCAATTCCGGTCAGAAAATAGGTCATGCCATGACCAAGTTCATCAGGCGAAGTTTCAGATGCTAGTAAACCTGTTGCCTGGGCCAAGGCTTCAAGAATCAAAACTCCAGGAAAAATAGCCATATGCGGGAAATGTCCCTGAAAAATAGGTTCATTATAGGTGACATTCTTAACACCTAATAACCTAACCCCTGGTTCACACTCAACCACTTTATCAATCAATAAAAATGGATATCGGTGGGGTAAAAACGCTTGAATCTGTTTAATATCAAGTACTGTTTCCAATTTAATAACCTTTTAGCTTAACAAATTAATTTCTTATAACTTTTCATTAATAATATAGTTAGCTACAAATAATTTAGGCATAATTAAATTGTAGACACAAGAATAAAAGTTAAATAGTGACTAGAAGTCCTGCCGCTACTTCCCGAATAGAGCAGGCCTAGATCCGCACACTTTTTCTTGCTAACTCACCTGCTAAATGCCAAGGAAATGATAGTAAAAAAATCTATACTTAGAAATTAATCACTATTATCTGCAACTCAATACTCTAACATCAATGTAAAGCTTCTAATATTGTATTTTCAAGACGAGAACATAGCTTGAAAAGAAAATTTCTACCCTATTAAGGCATTCTTGCAAGTTTTGCTTGTACCTTATCTGTCACATCGACTGCTTTACTAGCATGAATAACGCCCTCGGTTAGTAATAAGTCGTAATTTCCTTCTTTAGCCAACGTTTTGATAGCCTCAATAATTCTATTTTGCATTTTTCCTAGTTCTTCATTGCGCCGTATACTAAAATCTTCTTTAAACTCTTCCTGTGCACGTTGCGCATCTCTTCGTTTAGAAATTATTTCTCTTTCTAGCTCGATTTTTTGCTTATCAGTCATAGTCATTCCATCTCTGCCCAGCTTTTCTTCCAATTGCTTTATTGACTTTTGTTGAGCTAGCAATTGCTTATCCTTAGGTGAAAATTCCTTTTCCAGGCGTTTCTTAGCTTCAGCTGCTTGCGGTGCATTTGCCATTAACATGGGAATATTGACAACACCTATCTTAATTTCCGCCTGCGCTACCTGACTTGTCAAAACCAAGCCTACTAAAAAGACTATTCTTTTTAACATTAAAAACTCTCCACATCCCAAAATAAAAAACAAATTTGATCAATCATTATACTGCATATAAAGAAAAATGAGAGTGTTTCACTGTAAATTTAAGCAACTTTTACAAACCTGGCTTATGCATACTCAACTTTCCCAACCTAGTTGTCCATAATTATATATTCGATGTTTTACATTTTTATTAACAGCTTACTGCTGTTTCGTAACTTCATTTAATTGTAAAATTCAACCTTGCCTGTTTCTATATCATACATCGCGCCAACAATACCGATTTGTTCACTTGACTCCATTTCGGCCAACACACTACTGCGCTGTTTTACTTGTTCAACCATTATTTCAACATTTCGCTCGGCAACTTTATCTTCTAATGGATATTCAGAAATACTGTATTTAGCTAATTTATCATGCTGGACAGATATAACTGCAGGTTGAATTTTATCAAGCAATCCCGTGAGATTACCCAGCTCAGCGTGAGCACAAGCACCTTTAATCGCCCCACAGTGAGTGTGCCCTAAAACAAGCACCAGCTTTGATCCTGCAACCTTACATGCATATTCCATGCTTCCCAGAATATCCTCGTTAACCACATTTCCCGCAACCCTGACACTAAATATATCGCCTAATCCCTGATCAAAAATCAATTCAGCAGAAGTACGCGAGTCAATGCAACTTAAAATAATAGCAATGGGAAATTGTCCTTCAACGCTCTCATTCGCCTGCTCAAGCAGATTGCGATTAGTTTTAAGGTTATTCACAAAACGACTATTTCCTGACTTCAAAAGATCCAATATTTCACTTGGCTTTAATGCCTGCTGAGATTCTTTTGTTATAGGTAAAGCACGCTGCACCGGCTTTAAAAAACCGAAACCACGTAAGTTCTGCGTCACCATTTTAATTCGCTTACGCCTGGCATCCACTTTGAAATTCTGTATCACCTCGTAAACATCATAATCAATATATTTAGCATACGTAGCATCAATAACTAAATTAGATTCAACCGGGAGATTGCTCAAAATATGTAAAATGCGCGATTTATTCAAAAACGAGACGTTTTCCGATAAAGTGATAATAGTTTTATTTAACTTATGTTGTTCATGCAGTTGGAAACCTACTTGTAAATTTTCCAGCAATATAAAAAATAACGCAAATGCCATGCCTATAGCAATACCGGTCAGCATATCAGAAAAAATCAGACCAAAAATCGTTGCCAAGTAAGGAATAAAATGAAAAAGCCCTACATGGTACATGGACTTGAATAGGGCCGGTTGGGCTAGTTTATAACCTACTAGCAACAAAATAGCAGCCAGGCAAGCTAAAGGTATCCTGTTAACTAAATGGGGAATCAATAACACAACAACTAACAAGAAAAAACCCTGCATAAAAGCAGATTTTTTTGTACGCCCACCGGACTGAATATTAGCGGAACTACGTACTATCAATTGTGTCATAGGTAAACCACCGATTAAACCGGAACAGATATTGCCTATGCCCTGTGCCCTAAGTTCTCTATTGTTTGAAGTCACGCGCTTATAAGGATCAAGTTTATCAACCGCTTCAACGCATAATAAGGTTTCCAGGCTGGCAACAATCGCAAGTGAAAATGCAACTGGATAAATCGCAGGATTGTTAATCTGTGTAAAATCTGGAAAAGTAAACAATTGAAAGAAACCTTCCAGATTGTCTGTCACTGGTAAGTTGACCAGATGATTACCACTCAGTGCCCACTGGGGATATACATCGATAAACAACTGATTTAATAACACACCGGTAATCACTACAACGACAGCATCATGAACCCACTTGGCTAAACCGGTATTGTTTAATCCATTCGGTATCCCATACGATTAATATCAGCAGGCTTACCAGGCTTATTATCAACGCACCTGGCGCCATAAAATCCAGCATATGCACCAGTTCTGTCAATGTTGTATAGTCATCCCCTTGAAAGAATGATATATCGCCTTCATAATCGCTGTCATAGCCAATAGCATGTGGAATCTGCTTAAGAAAGATAATAATACCAATACCCGAAAGCATTCCGGTAATTACAGCTGAAGGAAAGTAATAGCCAATGACACCGGCTCGCAGCTTGCCTAATATATACTGAATGATGCCCGCTAAAACCACAGCAAGTAACACAGCATCAAAGCTTAACTCCTGAATCGCTGCAAAAACAATCACCGCTAATCCTGCAGATGGCCCAGTAACGCCCAAGGCCGACCCGCTCAGAGTGGTGACTACCAATCCTCCCACAATACCAGCAAGTAATCCCGCAGAAAGTGGTGCGCCTGAAGCTAGCGCAATTCCCAAACACAGCGGTAGCGCGACTAAAAAAACAACAATACTGGCTGGAAAGTCATACGCGAAACTCTCCTTAAAATTTAAAAACCTATTATTATTTGGCATCTTTCATTTTCCAGTTAACACTTTTGTTTTTTTATCTGGGAGCGCGGGTCGCTCTCCTGCATAGGGTTAATAAAAGCCGGCAATCTTCCCGAGTTCCCAGCGTTTTGAAAATAAAAAAGTGTAAACTACTTTGAAGGCAATATGAAAGACGTCTAATATTTTTGAAAAAGAATTTTTTATCATGGGACACTTTATGTCTAACAATTTATAATTATAATTATTCGTCAGCTATAACAATGAATTACACTCCGATACCATGGAATTATTTATATTGCATAGTCATCTGTCTCTCCCGTTCTTATACGAATAACTGATTCCTGATTAATTACAAAAATTTTGCCATCCCCTATTTTTCCCGTTTTTGCACCAGCCCTAATCGCTTCAACAATTACGTCAACCCTATCATCTGATGTGACTATTTCTAACCTTGTTTTTGCAATATAATCAATAGTATATTCGGCACCTCGATAAAGCTCATTATGTCCTTTTTGTCGTCCAAAACCATTTACATCTGATGTTGTCATACCTTGAACGCCTATTTGAATTAACTGCTCACGAACATCGTCTAATTTGAAGGGTTTTATAATTGCAATAATCAATTTCATTCTATTTGTACTCGGCAACGTTTAACTTTTACAACAGTATTGAATCGATATTATAATGCACTTATCTTTCCCAGTCGAAAAACAATTAGCGGTAAACTTTCAGTATTTGAATTAGCTATCTATAAAGGCACATGCTCCTGACAAATTTTTTCGCTATCATTTTTAGTTAATTTTTCTTGCGTTAATTCGCAAAAATAACCTTTCGATTTTCTGGTAAAGTTTTTGCAGGTTTTACAGACACCAAAAGACATTGAATTGTTCGCTTTTTGCAATGCGGTAAGCGCATCAATAAAAATTTCTTCCCCATCTGATATAGATGAATTAGCTTCCAGAATTACTGATGCTTTGTTGAAAAGATCAGTTGGCTTGACTCTCTTTAAGGTATTCTGGCCTTTCTGAAGCAATTGAATATGAAAAACTCGTTTATCCAAGGTATCCCGATTTTTCTGTATAAACCCTTTTTTTTCAAGAATAATCAAGGTCTGAGAAACTGTGCCGCGAGTCATTCCTAAATAATTTGCAATTGCTGCCGGTGTATCACTATATTTATTACACATAGATAAATACTCTAACACCTGTAAATGAACTAGCTGCAACTTAAGCTCCGTACATCTTTTACGCTCCTCCGATCTAATCAATGCTGCCATACAATCAATTACTTCAAAGATATTTGCTTTACTCATGACATCAAATTTATTTCCGCTGTCTGTTTTGAAGGGATATGAATTGCAGGCTTTTAGCAAGGCAGAATACACATAAATACTATATTTTTTTGTATTGGTATAATTAAGCTTTTGCTCAAGCATAGCATTCGCTTTGTTCAATAATTCAGTTGTACGTGCCTTTTTTAACACGGCACAACCAGGCTGAAGTATATGTACATGAATAACGCGCTTATCAACTTGATCTTTATTTTTTTCGATATAGCCTTTTTTTTCCAACATAATTAATGACTGAGAGACTGTCCCTCGGGTCATTCCAAAATGCAAAGCTATTGCCGCTGGGGTATCCGTATAATGATTGGTACGTGATAAATAATCCAGGACATCAAAATGAACAAGTTGCAGTCTAAGCCCAGTACATTTTTTACGTTGCTCGGCACGAACTAATGCAGACATAAACCTGATAACCTCAAAGACGCCACCTTGTAAAACATGTCTTTTATTCATTTACAAGTATTCAAAGTAATTCGCTAAATAATTAAAATATAGCTAAGTTTAAATGTATTCACTCAAAAAAGTGAATATTTTAAATTATTCAAGTAATCAGACAGATATAGAATTAAGTAAAGAAAATGGCATTTGACTTAACATCTAGATTTTAAGCGTTCATCACCTCCTCAGGAAAATATGGATTGAGAATAGTTTTTCTAATAAAACTTCCCCTACCCCCCCTTGTCAAGGAGGGGACTGAACGGTTACTAGAATAAAGATGTCGTTAACCTAGATTAAACAAAGCGACGATATAGACTTAAAATTCTCAAATAAACTTATTGAATAGCTTTTAGCCTTTTCCTGGAAGCATCCCTACTGATCCCGGCTTAATACGCTTACATGTTACAACAACATCTTGCAAAAAGCATTTTTGTAATGCTTTATCATCAACACATGCATTACAAGCAACTTCACCCTTATTTTTTATTTCTGCAACATGCCAGCCATACCCCTGAGTTTGACAGAATTTTTTTGAATATATTTTAAGTTTATAATCGCTTGCAGCCGTGTTCTTAGCATCATCAAGTAACTCACATTTTGCTGCAGGCAGGGTATTAGCCATCAAATCACGGTAGATATATTCTGTCGAAAAGGCAGGACTAGAAAAAAAAGATATAGTCAATAATATTCCTAGCAATTTAAGTTTCATAAGTTTTCTCCACTGTTATTATTTTTTATGTAATCGCTCTGTTAATATCGAAATGCATTAATTTAGTACACGAATATTCATAAGCCTATGTTCCTCATTAAGCTGTTCCTTGATAGGCGCAAATTTATCCGCTTCACTACTTTTCACTGCCAACAGCACACCAATGGCAATTATTGCAACGAGCGCAATATATATAATGGAGTAATCTTTTTCTTTTATGTTTTCATTTATGTCTTCATTCATAATTTTTACCTTCTAATTTTTCAGGTCAGTGATAGATGCACCATAATTAATGTGCAACACATGATTATTAAGCACCAGAGCAGGAATAGATTTTACCTCTCCTGCTTCCTTCCTCTATTCGCTCTTTATATTCCCCTAAGTGTACATTTTCAATAACATACTTAGAGCTATCGATAGCATCAGTTAACGTAACCTAAGCTGACAAGCAAACACGACATCCAGCATGATAAAAAATTGCTGTATTCATAATTATTTCCTTTGTTTATTATCGAATCGATACTATAATAAATTTATCCGCACAAGTCAAACAATTATCGAATCGCTATCATATAGAAGTATCATAAAAAATTTAACCGGGAGATAGACCCAGCTATATTCAGCTACGATAGCCATCAACATTGAAAATAGAGTAAAATTTAAAAAGTTATTAAGGGCAATTTAATTTAAAAAATTGTTATTTATTTTTTCAAAAAGGTGCATCTAAATCATTTTCATGGTTTAATTTGAAACAAGTATCGAATCACTATTATTTACAAGGCAACAGGAATTCACATGCAACGAAAAACAACACAACTAAACAAAACCATTCTAGCCGCCAGCATGACCTTATTCTTTAGCTCGGCTAATACATTTGCCAAATCGGATGATGGGCATAAAATGCATCAACTGTATCAGGATAATTGCGCCAGTTGTCATGGCTCAGATCATGGTGGTTATTTAGCACCGGCCTTGAATTCCGAAACCTTAAAAGGTCGCAGTCCGACTGCCTTACGTACTTTAATTATGACCGGCAGTTTTGAAACCTTAATGCCTCCCTTCTTTGGCCGTTTATCCGATAACGATATCCGCGAAATGGTAAAACATTTACAAAGTACGCCAAAATTAGCCAACCCCGCTTTCACCATCAAAGATATGGAAGCGTCTTTAAAAGTTTATGTTAAAGACGAGTCAAAACTACCGAATAAACCGAGTTTTGAAATCGACAGCATGGACGATATTATCGGTGTTGCTGCACGTGGCAAATATGGTCGTGGTGATGGTTCAGAAGCCGTTTTTATCAATAGCAAAACACACCAACAAATCGGCGTAGTCCCCACAGTAACTGCAGCACATATTATTGACTTTAGTCCAGCTAATGAACGATGGGCTTATGTCAAAACCGATACCGCAGAAATATATAAAGTTGATTTATATACCATGCAAGCGGTGCGCAGTATTAAAACCGGTTGGAATGGTCCAGGCTTAGGTATCTCTCGCGACGGTAAATACTTAATGGCCGGTTCTTTCGTTCCACATAACGCCGTTATTTTAGATGCAGAAACCTTAGAACCGCTAAAAACCTTTGAACTTGAAGGCATTGATCCAGACGGTAAAATGGTCACTTCTGATTCTGGCATGGTTATTGGTACCCCGTATGCAGATATTTTCGCTATTGCTTTAGAAAATGCTGGACAAGTATGGGTAGTGGATTTAAAAGACGATTTTCCGGTCACTAAAATTAAAAATGTCGGTCGGCATTTACACGACGCCTTCTTAACTCATAAAGGCAAAAAACTGATGATTGCCTCTTATGATGACAGTATTGTGGCTGCCATTGATTTAGAAAAACGTGAAATCATCAAAAAACTGCCTGCAGGTTGTGTCCCTCACGTCGGTGGCGGGGCCGCAGTTAAAGTGGATGGTCGTACATTAGGTTTTGGTACTAACTTCGGCACTTGCGATAAAACGGTGGTCAGCGTTTGGGACTTAGATAAAATGGAAGTGATTAAGCAAATACCCGTATCCGGCGGCACTGAATCGCCCGCCGCTCATGCCAATGCGCCTTATGTAGCGGTGGATATTATTACTAAAGATAGACGCGCGCGCACTATTCAGTTGATTGACAAGAAATCATTAGAGGTTGTTAAAACATTAGATGTGGGTGGTCATGCGTACTTTCCTGAATACAGCACAGATGGTAAATTTTTATATGTGAGTGCCGGTTATGCAGGTGATGAAGTTGTCGTTTACGATTCAACTTCATTGAAAAAAACCGCTACGATACAAATGGAAAGCCCCGCAGGCATCTTTTCGCGCGGTCGTGTGAAATATATGACCCGTGGATTGTCACCAGACGAAATGGAGTAAGCCTTATGAAACTCTTCACTTATTCCCTCGCAGCGCTACTGTTTTTTAGCTTTAGTGCAATGAGTCAGGCGGCCAGTATTTATGCCGGAAAAGCAAAAGCGGCAGCAGTTTGCTCACAATGCCATGGCATACGCACCACCAGTGCAGAAGCTCCCTTCCCGCCTTTAGCAGGAAGAGATGAGGCTTATCTGGAAAGCGCCTTAAAGCAATATCGTGATAAAACGCGAGTATCGGACATTATGAATAATATCGCTGGGTCTTTATCGGATCGAGATATTAATAATATTGCAGCGTATTACAGTCGTTTAAAACCCTAGTTGATAAAACAAAATGCGTAGGTTGAGTTACTATCAATGTTGGGTTACGTTTTCTGCGCTGAGCTTAGAAAATCTAATCTAACTTACACTGTAACATTTTGTTTAATATGAGTTTGTCCCTTAACTTAATGGCAATATTCTGTAGGGTGGGTAGAATGAAGCGCCTGTTTTTTAGGCGCGCAACGAATCGCCAAAAGACGCTCTACCCATCGCGCGAATTTTTACATATAAAATAATTTTGCTCAGGAACTTACAAAACTTGAAACTGTAAATTATGGATAAATTAGCCCTCTTACTTTTCAGCGCCTACCTGCTGTTTTTACTTTATAAGTGGCGCAAACAATCATTGCTTATAAAACAGAAAAATCTAATTGATAGTTATCAGTTTCCAGCAAAAATTAGTCAAAGATTACGCGTCACTTACCCACATTTAAATGAACAGCAAACTGATCAGGTTGTTCATGGTTTAAGAGAATATTTTCATATTTGCAATATAGCCGGAAATAAAAGGATAGCAATGCCATCACAAGCAGTTGATGTAGCATGGCATGAGTTTATTTTGTTTACCCGCGAATACCAAGGTTTCTGCACTAGAGCACTTGGACGATTTTTACACCATACACCAGCGGAAGCGATGCATAATAAAACATCCGCGCAAGAAAGCATCAAAAAGGTCTGGAAAATAGCCTGTTATAGAGAAAAAATTTCCGAACATAACCCTGAAAAGTTACCTTTATTGTTTGCTTTGGATGCACAACTTGCCATTCCCGATGGTTTTAAATATTCATTAAACTGCAAAAACAGTCATAGCGCGAATGACTATTGTGTTAGCCATATAGGGTGTAGTTCTGGCTGCGCCAGCGACAGCGATTCATCAAGTGATACAACAGGTTGCAGCGGAGGATGTAGTGGCGGTTGCGGTGGCGATTAAGGCTTTACCTAGACTATTATTTGTATGTCTTAGCCTTTCTATTTCAGCGATAACTTTAGCGACTGAACCTCCACCGGACAGGCAAAAAGAGCTACGCAATATGCTCAAGCATGATTGCGGAGCTTGCCATGGACTTACTTTACAAGGCGGCTTAGGCCCCTCTTTATTAGCACAGGATCTTGCAAATAAACCCGATGAATATTTGCTGGACACCATACAAAATGGCCGTAAAGGCACTGCCATGCCTCCATGGAAACCGTTTATCAGTGTGAACGAAACGCGCTGGTTTATTCAAACTTTACTTAGACCCCACCATGATTAAAATTCGCCTTCTTCCAGTACTTGCTGTTTTATTCAGCCATACCGCTCAAGCTGATTTACGCGGCACAGGTGACTTAGGCGTGATTATTGAGCGCGAACCCGCGGCAATACAAATCATCAATACCACTGATCATAAGAGCCTAAGTAACATTAGCGGCTTAGGCGATTTATCTCATGCCTCTGTCGTTTACTCTCGCGATGCCCGTTACGCCTTTATCTTTGGTCGTGATGGGGGATTGACAAAAATTGATTTATTACAAGATAAAATAGCGAAACGTATTATTCAGGCAGGTAATAGCATTGGTGGGGCTATTTCCCAGGATGGTAAGTTGATTGCTGTCTCCAATTACACACCTGGTGGCGTTAAAGTCTTCTCCACAGAAACACTGGAATTAGTCGCCGACATTCCCGCCGTGTATGGCGATCAACAATTATCCAAAGTCGTCGGCTTAGTTGATGCGCCGGATCAGAAATTTATTTTCAGCTTATTTGATGCCGGTGAAATCTGGCTAGCTGACCTGAAAGAACCGGCACAACCCAAAATCGAGAAATTTAAAAATATCGGCAAACAACCCTATGATGCCCTACTTTCGCCCGATGGCCGCTATTATATTGCCGGTTTATTTGGTGATCGCGGTTTAGCGTTATTAGATTTGTGGTCACCTGAGCAAGGCGTAACACGTATTTTGCCTGATTACGGCAAAAATGACGAAAAAATGCCTGTATATAAAATGCCGCACCTGGAAGGCTGGGCGATGGCAGGTCATTTAATGTTTGTCCCTGCTGTCGGGCAGCATGAAGTGTTAGTGGTTGACCAAGCAAGCTGGCAATTAGTCAAACGTATACCGGTTATCGGTCAGCCGGTTTTTGTCATGGCACGCCCGGATGGTCGCCAAATCTGGGTAAATTTTGCTTTTCCGGATAATGCGCAAGTTCAAATCATCGATGCTAAAAACTTACAAATAGTACATTCTTTATCACCCGGCAAAGCCGTTTTACATATGGAATTTACCCCGCGAGGTGAAAACGTTTGGGTTTCTGCGCGTGATGATAATCAGGTCATTATTTATGATACCAGTAGCTTTAAAGAAATAACCCGTTTACCAGCCAATAAACCCAGTGGTATCTTTTTTAGTTCGCGGGCACATAAAATGGGGCTGTAAGCAATATGTTACAATCACAAAAACTTAAACCATTCAAATTGGAATCCAGAGAAAAATAAAAAACGCATTGAAGAAAGAGGCATTTCATTTGAGGATGCCGTTTTTTTCTGAAAAAGTGGCGGTTTAATTGATGATGTTGAACACCCAGACAGCGACAAGTATCCAAACTAACGCATGCTTGTGTTGTCGCTATTGATGACTATGCGTATTTAATTCCTTATATTGAAAATGCTCAAGAAATTTTCCTTAAAACCATCATACCCAGCAGAAAAGCAACCAAGCAATATCTAGGGGATAAGCAATGAAACACGAACAACTCGACCCAGAAGAACAAGATATTTTAGAGGCTTTTGAATCAGGCGAATTCGAATCTCAACTTATGCCTGAGCGCTTGAAATTTTTACAGCAGTCAGCTGCCCATACTTTACAAAAAAGCCAACAAATAAATATTGAAATATTAGACCGAGATCTTGCGGCATTACAAAGAAAAGCCTTAAAAGAAGGCATGTCCTATCAGACATTAGTCAGTAGCATATTACATAAATATGTCTCTGGTAGTTTGTATGATGCTAACCCCCAAAAAAAACAGTCGATTCAGGATCTTAAAGACTTTTTTCTGTATTTTTAATGAATCGCATGCTAACTACATTACACCAACAACTGCTCAATGATTATCAGCAGGATTTCCCACTATCACCTACGCCTTACTTAGATATTGCCAATACCTTAGGCGTTACGGAAGAGGAAGTTCTCGCGGCATTTTCTGCCTTATCAGAACAGGATTTTATTAGTCGTATTGGGCCGGTTATCCAGCCGAATCATATCGGCACCAGTACCCTGGTTGCTATGGCAATTCCTGCAGATCAGTTAACAAAAACGGCAAATATCATCAGCAACTTCCCCGAAGTAAACCATAACTATGAGCGTGAGCACCGCTTTAATCTCTGGTTTGTACTTATTGCCCGTGATCAAAAACACTTATCAAGCATTATTAAGCAAATAGAATATCAAACACACTTTAAAACCATGCAATTGCCGTTGCTGAAAGATTATTATATTAATTTAGGCTTTCAGCTGGATTTACAATCCAGGAAAGAAGCGCATCTCATTAGTGCATGATAGAACCAATCGATTTAGAATTAATTGCAGCGGTGCAATCTGGTTTACCGATTGCGTCTCGCCCCTATGAGCTGATTGCCAAACAGCTGGGCCTAGACGAAATCGAGGTTATTGAACGCCTCGGCAAGCTTAAACAACAGGGCTTAATTAAACGGCTTGGCGTGATCGTCAAGCACCGACGTTTAGGTTATCAGTCGAATGCAATGGTGGTATTCAATATACCTGACACTCTGGTAAATCAAATTGGAGAACGTATCAGTCAGTTTCATTTTATTAACTTATGCTATCAACGTCCACGTCACGGTGAACAATGGCCATATAACCTGTTCTGCATGATTCATGGTAAATCCCGCGAAACAGTATTGCAGCAATTGCATTATTTAATTGCAAGCTGCGCTTTAGAACATTATGCACATGATATTTTATTTAGCCGTCGCTGCTTTAAACAACGCGGTGCGCTTTATTTTCCCACCCAATTTCAGCAAACAAATAACAATGGATGATCTGGATCGTGCAATTATTAACAACTTACAAGATGGCTTTCCTATTTGTGCCTCACCTTATAAAAAAGTTGCCGCAACATTAAATACCAGCGAAACAATACTTATTCAACGCCTACAAGCACTTTTAGATAACGGCGTATTATCCCGCTTTGGCCCTCTGTTTCATGCTGAACAGATGGGCGGTGCACTGACTTTGGCCGCCGTTAAAGCACCCGAAGATAGCTACGAGACTATTGCCGGGATTATTAATGCCTTTCCTGAAGTGGCGCATAATTATGCCCGTGAACACATCCTGAATATGTGGTTTGTCTTAGCGACAGAAACACCAGAACAAATACAGCAGGTGATTAGCCAAATTGAAGCGCAAACCGGATTAACTGTATATAACATGCCCAAAATACAAGAATACTTTGTCGGCTTAAAACTGGAAGCCTGATGGATCAAATAGACCGCGACATCATTAGCGCCAGCCAGGCCGGATTACCGCTAACACCCGAACCTTACCAAGTGCTTGCTGAACAAATTGGCATCAGCGCTGATGAATTAATGCAACGCCTCACAGAAATGCAAGCACTCGGCATCATTCGTCGTATTGGAGCAGTACCCAATCATTATAAATTAGGCTACAAACATAACGGCATGACGGTTTGGGATATTGATGATGCGCTTATTAATAAATTAGGGCAAAAAATTGGGGCTTTGGATTTTGTCAGTCATTGCTATCATCGTCCGCGTCATCTACCCGACTGGCCTTACAATTTATTTGCCATGGTGCATGGCAAAACAGCCGAAGCTGCTGAATTACAAATCCAGCAAATAGCCAACTTGCTTGGTGAACATTGCCGTGCACATGAAGTGTTATACAGCACACGTATTCTGAAAAAAACCGGATTAAGGATTAAAAAACATGTTCCGTCTTAGTCAATTTATGCGCGAGATACTACACCCTACCCCACTGAAAGCAACGCGTAAACCTTTGGCACCCGTGGTTATCTGGAACTTAATTCGTCGCTGTAATCTCACTTGCAAACATTGCTATACCACATCAGCGAATATTGATTTTCCAGGTGAACTTAGTACCGATGCTATTTTTAAAGTCATGGATGATTTAAAAGCGTTTAAAGTGCCTGTCTTGATTTTATCCGGCGGTGAGCCTTTATTACACCCGGATATTTTTACGATTTCTCAGCGCGCGCGGGATATGGGTTTTTATGTTGCACTCTCCAGCAATGGCACCCTGATTACTGAACAAAATATCCAGCAAATCGCCGCCATTCATTATCAATATGTCGGAGTTAGTTTAGATGGTATCGGCGCAACGCATGATGAGTTTCGCCAACAAAAAGGCTCATTCGATGCATCCATACAAGGTATTCACTTATGCCGCGAACAAGGCATAAAGGCAGGCATTCGTTACACTTTAACTCAAGACAACGTACACGATTTTCCAGCCATGCTGCAGTTAATGGATGATGAAAATCTGGATAAATTTTACTTATCGCATTTGAATTATGGTGGTCGTGGCAATAAAAACCGTAAAACCGATGCCTTTTTCACCATGACCCGTGAAGTGATGGATATGCTGTTTGAAAAATGTCTGAAATGGGAACAACTAGGACTGCACAGAGACATTGTCACCGGTAATAATGACGCAGATGCCGTGTATTTTTTACATTGGGTAAAACGTCGTTTTCCAGAACACGCCGCACATATCCAGGCAAAGCTGGAACAATGGGGCGGTAATGCGTCTGGCGTAAATGTCGCGAATATTGATAATCTGGGCAATGTCCACCCCGATACTTTCTGGTGGCATTATGATTTGGGCAATGTCCAGCAACGCCCTTTTTCAGAAATATGGCAAGATACATCTGACCCATTAATGGCAGGCATGAAACAATCACCACGTCCATTAAAGGGCCGATGCGCCAAATGTACTTATCAGGCTATGTGTAATGGTAATACCCGTGTACGCGCTCAGCAAGTCTATGGCGATGCCTGGGCAGAAGATCCAGGATGTTATTTGACCGAAGAAGAAATAGCACCATAGAAAAATATTGGCTCAATGTGAAATATAATGCAGCACATTGTCGATACTTTTGGGGTGCATTATTAGGTTGCTAGCAGAGCGTTAGGTAATCATTGAATATTATCTGGATACGGTTTGTATCTGTAAAATATATGTTATCTGGTTCAGGCATTCATGTTTTAAAAATGATTTTGCTAACTTATATGGACTAGGGTATTAATATAGGCAGGTCGGGTGAGTGACTTGTTAGCTATAAAAATGAATAAAGAAGCCTGGAACAACGCATGATCGAAAACATGAATGTGCGTCGAAACGTGGGTAGTTTTCCTCAAATATCCGAGATAATCGGATTCGTTTTAATCACTTTTTCCATAAATTTAACAAAGCACTTTGTCTTCAGCGGGACGTAACGGTTTTGTGGATAAACGGCGTTAATAGGGTAGCTTTGATAATAATTCGTGAGGATGTGTATCAATTGACCCGACTTAATATGTGATGCAACAAGCCAGGTCGGCATAAAAGCAATTCCAGTATTCGCTAATACCATTTCCATGAGCCCGAACCCTGTATCGCATTGGAAATTTCCACTGACATGCACAGCGGTATCTGCCTTCTGATTGGAGAAACTCCAGACGGTCCCATGTGACCCCAGGGTATACACAAGGCAGTTGTGCTTGCTTAACTCACCGGGATGTTGCGGTTCTGAATGTTTCTCCAAATAAGTTGGTGTAGCAACAATGATAAGTTTGTACGATCCCAAGCGCCTTGCAATCATGGAAGAGTCTTTCAAGTCACCCAAACGGATGGCAACGTCCATATTTTCTTCCACCAAATTTATCATCTTTTCAGTAAATGACATGTCTAACCGGATTTCAGGAAAGGTGGCTAAAAACTCAGAAATCAATGGCGCCACGTAAAGGCTGCCAAATAGGGTTGGTACCGTTACTCGTAAACGCCCCCTTGGTGTAGACGTCAACGATCGTGCTTCGGACTCAGCTTCCTCAATCTCATTAAGTATATTGACTGCCCGCTCGTAGTAACTTTGGCCTGCCTCGGTCAATTTGTGCATTCGACTCCCTCTCACAAGCAACCGAACACCCAACTCAGCTTCCAAAGCCGCAACGCGTTTACTAATCGTCGCCTGGTTTGTATTCTGCTCCCTCGCAACCGTTGAAAAGCTGCCTGTTTCAACAACACGAACAAAAGAGCGCATCGCAATCAACCTATCCATCAACTCTTACTATTCCTAGAAGGCATATTTGGTATTCATTTTCAGGTACATTTAATCCTTGCGAGCATAGCATATAATAAAATTGATGTGAAACGCCCTACAAGCTTAATCGTAGTCAATAAATACAAAACCGATTAACGACGCTACCAAAGAGGATTTAACAATGAGTAACGAACCAGTACGTATCATTCATAAAGACGATCTCCCTGTTGGAGGTTTTGCAGGAATCGTCGAAACACGCATGGTAATCAGCCCATCTATGTCGGAAGAAGCCCAAAAAAATAAAGAGATATGTCACGGTTTAAATGACTTCATCTACCTGGCTAACGGTCACTTTAAACCCAACGATGGCGCACCTCTACATCCTCATCAAGATGTTGATATTGTCACCGTTGTTCTAAAGGGTGCTGTGGGACATAAAGGAACGCTGGGTGACGGAACCGTTGTCAAGGGGCCGGGTGCGCAAGTGCAAAGGGCAGGCACGGGAATGCAGCATTCAGAGTACAACATGAATGATACAAACTCGGAGTTTATCCAGATTTGGTTTCGACCACCAGAAACCGGTTTAAGCCCAGCCTACCAGGATTTTGAACTTCATGAGAGTGGGTTAACGACAGTACTGGGCGGTAAAAATGACGACACCTTTAACAGCAATATGATTTGTCAGATTGGCAATCTTGATAAAGACCAGTCAGTTATCAGCACTCTGCCTTTTGTGGCACTGGTCACAAAAGGCACCGCGACTGCCAATGGCGTCCCTGTGAAAGCAGGAGACCTCATAGAAGGTAAGACGTTAAATCTTGTGACACATGAGAACGTAGGTTTAGTACTGATACAAGATAATTCGGGCTTTCACTAAAACCTTATTACCATCAACTTAAATCGCATTCAATTTAGGAGTCATTAAATGAATGCTTCTCTCTTATTAAAAACTTTAGCTATTTTATGGATTGTTTTTGGGATTGGTTCATCCTTGGACATTCTAGATACGCAGTTCTTAACACACATAAATACCACAATTAAATCCTCAACAGAATCTCTATATAAACCACCATATAAAGATTGCCACGATTGATGATATTTGAACTGTTCGCAGTTCTCGGAACCCAGGTAACTGCCATCACGCTAGCAATATCCCACTCCGCATATGCTGATGCCCTAGGCGATTTGATGTGCCATCATGGATGAAGCTTTCCTTGCTCGGGGGGCACCTCAAATTCATGGCGCATCCCCCAGACCAAAGTTCGCCTCCAACCCCCCCCCCCTCCCTCCCAGATCAAAAAAACAGCAAAAACCCCACGAGAACAAAAAAACCCCCCGCCCACGCTCTCCCACAAATACTCACTCCTCTTCTCCCCCCGAACACGACAAACAACACTGCGATGCTCCACAGTTATTCCTCAACCGCTTGATGAACAATCAGAAATTATCAAATCACTTCCTTCATCCTAAACATTCACAAAACAGTATCGAACAAAGCGGCAGGAGTTCCTTATCTGGTTAGAAGAGGCAGCCGAGGCTTACCCTGAATCTGAAACCGTAAGAGTTTGGAGAGCTCGAATCGACTATGAACCTAAAAACGGCAGTCAAGCAGGTACCTGCTCCAAAAATTAGAGCATAATCTTGACAAGAATTGTTTGTTTATGTTGCTTCTAAATTGCTTATGTTATCAATTCTGGTGGTTGTAATAGTCGACCTCCAAGATACTTCTTCATTGCCTCGCTCAAAATTCGGTGCCAGCATTGAATCGAAGTCAACTGCGGCGCAATAGCTTTCAGTTGGTTAAAAAACAGTGTAATTCTCTCGTAGGCCTCTCTAACACGCGATTCTTTGCCATGAGTGCTGGTGATTGTTAGAGTCTTCTGGGATGCATGATTGGTCTGTTTACCCACTCCATGCAAGAGTAAAGGTCTGGAAACGACGGCCTCCAGGTGCTTGTCGGGTTCAGCAAGCCGCACAAAGAGCGACCACCAGTTATATATAAGCGCAATCATTCGAGCTACTAACCGGCACGGTTCTAATTTTTGGGTAACAAAGCCACCCCAGCCCCAGTGGTTTTTGATTTCATCGAAGTTATTTTCACAATCTGCTCTATCTCGGTAGTGCTGTACAACAGTTAACACTTCGTCAGTTAATGAGGTGACCAAGACCGCATATTCATAGGCACCAATCTCTTCAGGCGGTTCCCAGATTGAACACTGCTGAGGAACCGACAATGCCTTAGGACTTTCGGGTGGGGTGTCTTCTTTTTTTGATAGGCGTCGTCGCGTAAGGATAACTCGTCGGCTACGTTTCCAGCTGGCTAACTGTAATTCGGTTTCTAACGCCTCCCACCCCGGCTGGGTTGAGATCCAACCGGGTCGGCAATGATTGGATAATATCAGTTTTTTTACATTTTTGGATTGGCGTAGTTTAAACAGATAATGGATGTTCCGTTGTTCGGCTTCGGTCATAATTCCATCACTTCCCCAGTCACTGTCTCCTCGAATAAAGGCAGGCCAATGTACTCGTGGAATACGTTCTAATAATGCCCATAAACCGGGGGCGGAATACTTGGCTGCACTTTGGTTGCCTGCTTGCACTTCCACCTCCAGAATTAATCGCAAGTTAGCTATCATATAGGTGTGAAACGTATGTGAAGGCCGTCCGGGTTTATGGGGGTTATAGCCAATCACTGCACCTTCCTGCTTACCGTACAAAGGCTTTACAGTCACATCTGTATCCAATATCCAGGGCTGACTGAGGAGTGGGCTGTAGCAGTAATAGAGGTGATCCTGCAACCATTGGATACCTTCATTCACTTCGATTCTTTTCATCGCTCTTCGGGCTGAATCTTCACTGACGACTTTCGCCATACCTAACAGGTTGGCATTGACGCTATCCCCTATTAAACTGGTTAGGTGCCGATAGCGACTATGACCTGATAAAATGGATAATAAATAAGACCCCAGTACATCAACTTTCTCGGGTGCATTATTGCTGGAGTAAGTTAAAGGACACTCTTCAACCCAGGGTTCAAATAAGTTGCCGACTTTCAAGAATTGAATAAAGAAAGGGAGCTGTCCCAGCGTAGTGACTTGTGCCTGTGGGTCCCACTCGATGTGTATTTTTCCGGCAAAAGTATCGGCAACTAATGCCGGTATTTCTCGCATTTTTAATTGAATTTCTTGTTCACCTATTGGGTGAGTGACTTTGGGTGGTAAAACCATTGGAATTCCTTATGTTGTCTGACTTTGACATTATAAGGATATTTTTTACTGCCGTTTTTAGGATGAAGAACAACCAGCCTCCCAAAAGTCAGGCAAGTCTATTTTTTCATTGTACTCGTATCAATCCTCGCAGCCTCCTTAGTAAAGCTGCACGATTTATCCTTTATTAAAGCTGAATGGTATTTAACTCGATTTGTTCCCGTAATCGTAATCGGGTCACTAATTTTGTATTTCATTGTCCCTGGTGGTTTTGTAAGAAATCGAATACCGGGGGTGCTAATTGGCGTAGTTATCCTGACCATTTTGCCAGAAGCAAAAAACTCAGAATCAGTAACTATGTCACTCATTCATATGCCTTTAGTTTACCTATCGCTTTTAGCATTTACGTTTATGAAAGGAGATTGAAATTCGAACGAAACAAGAATTCAATTTGTACGTTATCTCGGTGAGATGGGGATATATGCATTGGTAATTTTGCTGGGTGGAATCGTGCTCACAGCTATAACCTTAAGCCTTTTTAGTTTAATTGATGTCGACATTCATAACTGGTATCTCGAATATATTGTTGTCTTAGGGTTAACAGCCACATTATTATTGTTGCACATTCTCTATGACGTTGCATTAGGTCGAACGAGTCGTATTGCAACAATCATTGCGAATATTTTCGCCCCGCTATTTTTAATAACGATTTGTGGGCATCCTACATTCCTCGCTTTACACTTTTCAATAAATCCGCCTTGATATGTGGGATAACTGAATTAAATAAATTCAACTTATCCCACTTAACTATTGATGCCCTTGAAATTAGCTGACCCTGAATGTTCATTTGATGAATCATTTGAAAAAACGACTCTTTACCCGCCGATCCGATCTGACACAAGCCATTCGACTCACTATTGCCAATGATGCACTGCATGCGATGCTAAACAATCGTTGGGGCACGATAACTGAACTATCAAGGGCACATGAGATTTCCCGAACCTTTGTTTATTCGCTGGCAAAGCGTTTGAAATCGATCGGGCAATTTATTTTTGCAGATCAAACAGAAAGTGCAATCACTTTAGCGCAAGAGCGAAGGCGAGCTATTGAGCTGATGCTTTCCGTTCGTCTTGAAGGTTGTAGCAGTCTGGGTAATGTATCAACGATCATGAAAAGACAGGTATGTGACTTGTCTTCCGTCGGGTCTATTAGCCAAACTTTATGGCGAATTGGCAGCTTGTTACCTATGACGATTGACTCAAAACAGACGCTTCAATACCTTCAGAGCACCTGACCTCGGCTTTTAGATAAAATCATCCGACTGAAAAATTAAAAACCTTTAAAATCAATCAATAACGTACTTTTTACCCTAAATATTTCAGACAATTCTTTTCATGAGCTTCAGATTTTGTAATGATACCCTGAGCGGGAGGCAAAAGATACCCTTGCGTTTATCACCATAAAAAATCATCTCTAATTTGGCTTATGCTTCTATATAACCAAATTTTTTAAGTTTTTTTATCCAGCGTGGAGCATTTTTTTCAACTGACAGTGCTTCGTAATCAATCTCAGCATCCCGGTAATAATCGCCTCGCTCAATTAACAAATACACGATCTTCAATAGCTTGTGCGCTATCGCAAAAATGGCCCGCTTTCGCCCCCGACGAATCAGGAGCCCTTTAAATTTATTTTGCAAACTACATTGCGTTCGACTGGCTGCATTGGCTGCCTCACATAAAATCCGGCGCAGATAAGGATTACCTTTTCGGGCTTTCCCTGATTTCTTTTTACCCGCCGATTCATTGTTACCTGGGCAAACGCCTACCCAAGAAGCCAATCGAGCGGGTGAGCCGAATGCATCCATATCATCACCTGTTTCGACTAAGAGCATTGCTGCACTCGGCAAATCGATTCCTGGTATGGTTTGCAAACAGTCTAAAATAGACTGATATGGCGCTAATCCTTGAACAAGAGCCTGTTGAAAGGTTTTGATTCGTACCTCTAACTCCTCAACATGTGCCATGACTTCTGTTATCACAAAGT
This sequence comes from uncultured Gammaproteobacteria bacterium, assembly GCA_942491615.1. GTDB lineage: Bacteria > Pseudomonadota > Gammaproteobacteria > Methylococcales > Methylomonadaceae > Methyloprofundus. The sequence goes on along the minus strand of CALOCH010000022.1, from coordinate 87,680 downwards.
GATGGCTTGTACTGATCTCGCCCTCCAGAGCATCCAGTAATTCTTCTTCCGTTGCTTTGAGGCGCCGGTCTGCATATTGCAGTACTTGTTGAGGTGTTTCGCCTGCTAATAAACCTTTTATCATCGCCCTGGCTGACTTTCCGTGTATATCACTGATGACGACCGATAGCCGAATGCCTATATCGGATAGCAATTTATGCAGGCGGTTTTTTTCGGCCGATAATATCCCGGTCAGTTTTTGCATCTGTCTGGCTATTAAACGTAATTCCCGGAACTGCACCGGGGGTACAAAGCCACCACGCAACAATCCATTGCGTGCCAGAATAGCTAACCACTGGGCATCAGCAATATCTGTTTTGCGTCCCGGGACTTGTTTAACATGTCGGGCATTCACAACCTCAATCTTCAACCCTTGTTTCTCTAAAGCCGAATACGGGCTTTTCCAGTAAATTCCAGTACTCTCCATCACCACAATCTCTGGAGCAAAGGAAGCCACCCACGCCGCCATGGCTAATCGATCTTTTTTAAAGCCACCAAACTCTTTGAGTTCGGTGATCACTTCGCCCATTTCGTTTTCATAGAGAATACAAACCGTCAGCTTTGCCTGATGAATATCTAATGCAGCTGCACATCGATAAATTGCTGTCAGTTCCATCATAACCTCCAAAGTTGTATACTTCATTAATAGGGAGGCAGTAGATGCAAAACTGAAACTTCCAAAAAGCAGTCATTGCTTTTGGCCTTATTACCGTGCGATCTCTAGCGATTCATTCCGGGGTACGAGTCAGTTTTTGCGGGTCACGTTAGGTTTCAGGATCAAATCTCTAAAAAATTGATCGACCTCGGTCTACCGCCTCCCGCTCAGTATCTTTCATTTTCCGGGGTGATGAAAGCATCTTCATGATCGTTAGGGTAAAAAGTACGTTATTGATTGATTTTAAAGGTTTTTAATTTTTCAGTCGGATGATTTTATCTAAAAGCCGAGGTCAGGTGCTCTGATTTTTGGCAATAACCCATGGATCGGGTATTCTATTTAACTATGATCATACAAGCTTACTCCCCCAGAAATCGAATCCCAAATACTCAATTTTTATAATAGTCTGTCGGAAAAAGATCGCCGTCGTTATGCGGCAATAGAAACGACAAAACGAGGGTATGGTGGAGTCACTTATATCCACTGCATTTTAGAGTGTGATGATCGAACCATCACACGTGGGTTACAGGAGTTAAACTCGGATCTTTCAAATGAAGTCTCCGGCATTCGTCAACCGGGTGCCAGGCGTAAACTTCTTTTGGATACAACGGAAGGATTGGAGGATGCTTTTCTAGAAATAATAAAAGAACATACAGCCGGCTCATCTATGGATGAAACAATCAAGTGGACAAATCTGTCACGCCCTGAAATATCTGAAAACCTTATGGAAAAAGGGCATGCAATAAGTAATACAGTCGTTGACTAGCTTCTTTTCGGGTTTAATCAAATCCTGAGAGCTAAGAGTAAAATATAAAGTTCATGACATTAATTCGAAAAATTCGATCATTTCAATACTAAATCCGGCGGCATTTTTATGCCCGCCTCCGCCAAATTGTTGCGCTAAGACCGACACATCAAAATCGCCTATTGAACGCAGCCCACATTCATAGCAGCGACGCTGCCCATGATAAAAATAGGTCATCCCAAAAGTGCCGGATTTTTTTGCCAGTGCATGCCCCAAATCACTGGAAAACACGGGAGGCGCATTAACCGCTAACCCACTGATATTATTAATAAGCATTTTATGACGTGCTTTAAATAGACGGCGCACACTCAACTCATGCTGTTTAAGCAAAACCGCGCCTTCCTGCTTTAAGCTAGCTAATTTTATTTTCTCAAAGGCAGAAAAACGCAGCGGTAAACGCAGATATAAAGCCTTACAAATCGCCTCTGTTTGTGGCAATATTTTCATCCATAAATCATGATCCTGAATATGTTCAAGCAAAACCGGAGGCGAAATATCAGCATGAAAATAGTGCCAAGCTATCATGCATCCACTTTGCTTCTGGTTAAAATAGATCTCAATATTTTCTGGAAAATTCGCATGTTCTAAATATAGATTTACTGATTTTTGCGCACTTATATGATGATCCAAAACTATCACTCGACTCGCTTTTTTAGCGGCCGCCAGTAATTCAGCCATGGGATAGCAAAAATCCAGAATATACAGCACAGCCCCTTCAGGAAAATCAGGTAACGGTGAATAATGATGCACTGCCCGATAGTCCGCCTGCTGCCCAAAGGCTTTCCACGCTGACCAGGCAGCCGCATAACCATCCATACAATCAGCATGATACAAAATCTGAACCTTATTTACCACCCTTTACGTCCCCTTTTTATAACTGTTTGCTTATTATAAGCGCCATAGAATTGCAACAGTAGCAAATGACAATTCCAACATACGCCCCTCAAGTATTTAAAATATAAGGATAATGACTTTCAGCCTATATTGAACTCACAAACAGCAGCAACATTATCATTGTAATGAATACAAATAAACATACATTTTTTTGTGAACTCCATCACCTTTATTAGCTGCTTTTACTCCTAAAATGATCCACTTATATTAAGCACTGTTATTATTACACTAATGAAAACACTCCCTGCTATTAGGCCGGATTTATCAGGCAAACACGTTTGTCTAGATGAGTTACAGAGTGTCATTGCACGTTTTATCCAACTAAATCAATCACGCCTACAACGCATTCAATCCTTTCTAAAACCCGAGCAACGAATATTTTTAGATTTACTACCCCTATTGTTTCACCAGAATAACGCGTCATTACCCGGATTTGTTTCTTTCGATACGGTTGCCGGCATAGCGAATTATGCACCGAGCGAATACACCCATACTCAAGCGAAGTCTATTACTGAAAATTATACTTTCCATTGCCCTATGTTAGAAAATCCTCCGCTACTAGGACTTTACCTTATGGGAAGTGTCAGTTCTATCGCTTTTGCGCAACATAGCGATATTGATATCTGGTTGTGTCATGCGCATCATTTATCACCTGCTGAAATCGATGCATTGCAAACTAAAGCGATGCTCATAGAACAATGGGCTGACTCACTAGAACTAGAAGTACACATTTATCTTATCGATAATCAAGCTTATATTAACGAGGCATCATCAACTCTTACCGCAGATAGTAATACACAGACACAACATTATTTACTACTCGAAGAATTCTATCGAACTGCCCTATATATAGCTGGAAGAACGCCCCTCTGGTGGTTGATTCCTCCAGGTGCTGAACAGAGCTATAGCCGTTATGCCAGACATTTAAAAAAACATGAATTCGACATAGTCAAGCAGAGTATTGACTTTGGTAGTCTGGAAAATATTCCTGCGGAAGAATTTGTTACAGCAACGCTATGGCATTTATATAAATCACTAAATTCACCCTATAAATCGATTTTAAAACTTTTATTAATGGAGTGTTATGCAAGTGAATACCCTGCCCCAGACTGGTTATGTCTGGAAACAAAAAAAGCGATTTATCAGGGACAAATCGCACTAGATAAGCTGGACCCCTATGTATTGATCTACCGCAAGATTGAAACGTATTTAAGGTCTAAAAATGACCCTGATCGCCTTAATTTTACACGCCAATATTTCTTTGCAAAAATAATGGGGGATATGGAAACACAAATCGATCAGCAAAAGCAGATCTACAGGGAAGATATTATTCAAGAAATGGCAAAATGCTATCAATGGCCGGAACAGATGCTTGCTGAATTGGCTGAAAAAAAAGTATGGAACATACAAAAAGCAAATGACGAAAATGATATTGTTATGCGGCAGCTAAAGATTTGCTACCAGATGATTAGTCATTTCTCAAATACCAATGCCGCTTTAAACAAAAACCAGGATATTCAGCCTATTGGCAGAAAGCTCAAGTTTTTTTTACAAAAAAGACCGGGGAAAATCGATATTATTACTACCCGTTCAATCATCCGCAACAAAGAAAACACATTTACTATTATCGAAAATTCCCACTCATTTCTGCGCCCAACCTGGCATTTATTTATCGGTACATTAGCAGCAAACAACCCAACAAATGTTATTCCTCTCAAAAAAGGGGCGCACAGTCTGGTCGAATTACTTTCATGGCTAGTCTGCAATGGGCTGTATCAGGAGAGCCTGAGACTAAGCATACATGCCCAGCTGTCACCCGCATCGGATACTGACATAGACCATGTTCTTGGAACCCTGAGAGCCTTTTTATTTCACCATAAGTTGGCTAACCTTACTGAACTCAAAGCATTTAGACGGCCGAGTCGAATCATTGCGCATTTATTATTGCTTAATTTAGATAAAGCACCACCTGTCAAAATTCAATCAGATCAGTTGGTATTCAATAACTACACTGATATATTAAGTTATGGAACTGAAAAACTGAGTTTCGTCCATTGTATCGATCAGATATCTATCAGTAGTTGGGGTGAAGTCACTTGTAAACGTTATCTTAATCTGGAAGGCTTATTTGATTGTTTTATGACGTGTTTTAACCAGCACTCCCAATCTTTACCTACAAAAATTGAGTGTTATACCCCTGTTCATGGCAAAAGCATTGCGTCAGGCGTCAAGGATTTATTCATAAAACTCAGTGAATTACTGGTAAAACAACAAAATATGGGTTCACCTCGCTTAATTATCTCGGGCGAATCAGCCTTTTATATATTTCAACAAAAAGACTCCTTTTTACATTATAAGAAAGTGCCCGATATAGAGGCATTAACACAAGAATTGGCAGGGGCTCAAATAAGCTTCAATACCGTTTATTTCAATAATGCAACCTTAAGCGATACGCCCTTACCTTTTATCTACACTTTCGCTAAACCCCATACCATACATGTGTTTTTCTATACACAAGATAAGTACGTCACACTGTATATTATTGATGAAAAAGGCAGTCTTTTTACCCAGCTTTACAACAACACCTCTACACAGCAATTATTAATAGCGTACTCTCACTTTCTTGAAACCTTGTACGATAAAGGCATTTTAGAATCGACTTTGATGATCGAATATTATGCATTACATTATTGCCCATCAGAAAATAATTATAATGTAACTATGCTGACACCGCCTCCCGCTATCACCTGGGATTATTTAAATATACGCATTACAGGCGAGGCGTATGGGACATCGCCCGATATAGGCTACACCTTGTACTGTAATGAACTTGAGTTCACTCCTTCCGAAAACAGTGAAGGTGTTTTTCAATCCGTTGCACACTACATTTATAATATGCGTCAAAGCAAGGAAAAATACGCCATACATATTACAGAAATTGATGTCCCTTTGCAGGTATTGGGTGTAAATAATTACCAACAGTTACAATCTATTCATTTTTTACGCTATAAGCAAAAAATTGAAGCGCTTTTAAATTCTGATATAGCTTAGGAACATGTATGAAATAACTTAAGCAACTGTATGAGTAGAGTCGTAACGACTTAAAAAGTTGTGTAGCGACTCGTAAGAGCATGAAGTGAAACCTATCAAGAGCGCATGTGCTAAAACGTACTGCAGATTGATGGATTTGTCGGGCAGAGGGAACCATAGTCATAGTTCCTGTCTTCTCAGTTAAGCAGCTCAATGAAGCCTCCCTTTTAGGCTCTCTCAGAATCGTACATTAACTTCTCGATCCATACGGCTCCTATTGATAAGCCATTGCCGTGTATCTAATCGGTAATGGTTGATCAATAGAATTTTCCTTTTTCTAGTTGTTCTGCAGCTTAATACTGATCAACGCAATGCCTTTGCTCTGATATCATTACAATACACTCATCAATACTACGCGCTGCTCCGCCCCTGTGCTCAGCATTGGTGCTCAAACTCTTGTGATTCTAACACTTGAACACTCCCTTAACATCGGAAGACAGGTTCCCATGTTCCTCACAATAGCCTCAATTAGACTCATGTCACCTTTATGCCGGAGACCACTCAGACAGTAAACAGGGTTACTTCTGAATTAATCATAAGGCAAAGGCTTTACTTTCAACAGCTAGCTGACTATCATGCCAGTCACACCACCAGGGTTCTCAAACATAGTGGGCAGAAAAACTACCTACCTGGCCTACCTGTCTGCTGGTAAGGAATCTGTCCCACTTTAAGTTAAAAGCCAAAATATCTAATTCTTTTTGCCCTGAATTAGCGCTTCGGGATGACGTTCTAAATAATCCACGAATAAACGTAGTGATTTTGCCGAACGTCTTAATTCGCTTAAGGCTGCATTCAAGTTTTGTTGGAACTGCGCATCCGCATTGAATATTTGCTCAACACTTTTAGCGCTGTTTTCAAACTGTTTCAGGGTCGTATTGGTATTTACCAAAGTTTGCTGGACATCGTCTAATAGGGGGTTGGTGGCATTATCTAGCTGTTGCATCATATGACGGCTATGTTGCAGAGTTTTATTCGCATTCACTGCAATGGCGGCAGAATGTCGATTAAAATTAGTTAAAATACCTTGTAATTCATGCGCAGAAACAGATAAAGCATGTAAAGTTTGTTGCGTATCTTCCGACTCTGTTATTTGCCTGATACTTTTAATCGTTATCAATAATTCTGTAAAGACCTCCTGAAAGGGTATGTTTTGAATCTGATTAATCATATCTGAAATATTTTTTTGCACCTTTTCACTACTCGAGGTAATAGTCGGCAGCTCAATATACTGCTTGTTCAAATGGGTTAATTTAATAGGTGATTCGGGCTTTAACAAAGATTCAATATATAATTGCCCCGTCACTAGACTGGTATATTGCAGTTGCATGCGCAGACCACTATCAATCAACTGTTCCATTATTGTTTTCTTACTATCTAGCTCCTTTAGCTGTAACAATTGGCTACATTTCTCATGGTCAATTTCAATAAAAACCGGTGTTAGTATGCGCCTTGTCTCTGGATCAAGCTGAACTTGGATATCGGTTACTTTGCCAATAGGAACCCCTTGCATTTTTACCAGGGCACCAACCGACAAGCCATTCACGGATTCATTAAAGTACACAACAAACTCAGATTTTTCAGAAAACCATTTACCACTGGAAAACACTGTGATGCCTAAAATAGCAATTAACACTGCCCCCACGACAAAGGCTCCAATGATCGTTGGATTTGCTTGTTTACTCATTTATATCACTTTTTAAAATCGTTTGTGTAACATTAAACTGCCTCCCCACGCCTCAAAAACTGCTGCAAGGTTGGATTGGAACATTCATTTAATAACTGCTTAGGTGCGCCCTGAGCGATTAGAGTCTTACTTATCGAATCCAGAAAAATGGCATCCGTCCCTATAGCAAATAAACTGGGTAAATCATGAGTCACGACCACAATCGTAGTTCCCAAACTTTCCTGTATACTTAGAATCAAATCATCTAATAATTTAGCGCTGACAGGATCCAGACCTGCTGAAGGCTCATCAAAAAATAAAATATCAGGATCGAGCGCCAGAGCGCGGGCTAGCCCTGCCCTTTTTTTCATTCCACCACTAATTTCTGCAGGATAGTATTCTTCAAAACCAACCAATCCCACTAAAGCCAGTTTTAAATAAGCCAGTCCTTTAATTTCATCAGCGGCTAAATCGGTATATTCTTTTAGTGGTAGCTCTATATTTTCAGCCAGGGTCAGCGAACTCCATAAGGCACCACTCTGATACATTACACCATTACGGCGCATGATTGCTTTACGTTGTGCCTCAGTACCCCGCCATAAATTCGTTTGTTCATAAAAAATTTCACCTGCTGCAGGCTTTTTCAAGCCCAATAAATGTCTGAGCAAAGTGCTTTTACCACAGCCATTACCCCCCATGACAATGAAAATATCCCCTTTATGTATTTTAAAATTCAGCTGCTGCTGAATAATAAAATCATCATAAGCCATGGTTAAATCTTTTACTTCAATATGCACGTCCTTCATATCAGGCATGTTAAAAATCTATAATTTGATAGACGACTGTCAAGCTGGCATCAGCAACGACGATACTAATAATGCCCGCAACTACAGCTGCTGTTGCAGCATCCCCCACTGAAGAAGAACTACGACCGCAGAGCATTCCGCTCAGGCAACCCGATAAAGCAACCAGCACACCAAACATACTGCTTTTAATTAAGCCGGCTAAAAAGTCGTTCATATCCAAGGCTGATTTGGTTTGCACTAAATATTCCACAATAGAAAGATCCAGCAAAGAAACGCTCACTAGTAAGCCACCTAAAATCCCCATTAAATCAGCATATAGACATAATAACGGTAACATAATAATTAATGCTAACATGCGCGGTAAGACCAGAAAATCAATTGGTGAAATCCCCAGCGTTTCCAACGCATCTATTTCTTCATTCACCTGCATAGAACCGAGTTGCGAAGCAAATGCAGCACCGGTTCGCCCTGCCATAATGATAGCCGTCATCATTGCCCCCATTTCTCGGGCCATGCCCAAGCCTACCAGATTAGCAACATAGATTTGTGCACCAAAAATTTTTAGCTGCATTGCCCCGACAAATGCCAAAATCAAACCGACTAATAAACTAATCAATGTGACAATGGGCAATGCCTTCGGTCCGCAGTCCTGCATAATAAGCCACAAGTCCTGCTGACGAAAACAGGCTTTGCCGCGCAATAAACGCATCACACTCAAAGACACCATACCCACAAAATTCAGAATGACCTGCGATTGTTTATATAAAGTCAATGCTTGCTGCCCTAATTGCGCAATAAAAGCTTTGTCCTGAATGCTTTTCTGACCACTTTCACGCACCGGGAAGGCTGAGGCCTGTTTTAATAAACCTTGCGCTGCTGCAGGCAGGCCGGTCATATCCAATACGATATTTTGCGCTTTACAATAAGCCTCTAATTTAAACAAAAATAACACTAGACGACTATCCCAACGACCTAATTGTTCCGCTGTCAAGCCTAAGGTTTTACAGTGCAACTGTTGTATTTGCTGCTTTGTATCTGCAAAATCTGGCAGAGTGCTCCCCATCACCCAATCACCTTGAATAGAGGCCTCAGCAACAGAGCTTTCTATTAACGAAAGTTCAAACTTACTATTATTCAATGAAAAACCTATTATTAGCCATAAACTAGAATCATATAATCAACAATTAAAGGTAACAGTCCATAAAAACATTAATTTTTGCGTTTCCGGCAAAAATTATATACCTTAAAAAACATAGATAAAAGTGTAGTGCTCTGTCACCATGCTTAAACCAAAAATCATTAGAGCACAATTAATCCATTCTATGCTGTTTTATATCGGGTGATGACCTACAATATTAGTTACTAACATTTAAATTCACGCAATACTATGTCGGATATTTATGGTTTTGACCCTAGTTATGGCTATACACTGGATCAATTATTTACAATAAAATCACCTCATGAACCTCGGGACTTTGATACATTCTGGCAAACACGGTATCAAAAAGCACTTAGCCTACAGCCAAAGCCACAGATAAAGGATACAGGGGTAGATCGTTGTGGCTGGCAAATTTTTAAAATCAGCTACCAGTCCACTCACAGCGTCCAGATAAAAGGCTGGCTGTTATTACCAAAATCAGGCCTTATCACACATGGTTTTATTGTAGGCCACGGCTATGGTGGGCGGGATGCACCAGATTATCACCTACCCTTTAAGGATGCTGCACTTTTTTTTCCTTGTTTCCGAGGCTTATCATTAAGTGCTTCTGCACCTATTTCAACGGAACCAAAATGGCATGTATTACATCATATTGACTCATTAGAGCGTTATATTATCGGTGGCTGCGTGGAAGATATATGGCTAGCCACCAGTGCTTTGTTACGTTTATTTCCGCAGTTATCAGAGCATTTGGGCTATCTAGGCATTAGTTTTAGTGGTGGCATCGGTGCTTTAGCCTTAGCGTATGAACAACGCATTTCCAGAGCACACCTGAATGTACCAGCCTTTGGTCACCATCCGTTAAGATTGCGCCTGCCAAGCCTTGGTAGCGCACAGAGTCAACAGCAATATTACTGCCAACATAAAAAGAGGACTTTACAGGTGTTACGCTATTTTGATGCTGTGACCGCTGCCAAACGTATAAAAATTCCCATGTACTATGCGTGTGCTCTTTTTGATCCGTTTGTTGCACCGCCTGGGCAGTTTGCTATCTACAATGCCACGCCAGGAAACAAGCAATTATTTGTTTTGCAAGCAGGTCATCACGATTATGCAAATCGCCTCTCTCAAGAACATCAATTGCTCACCGAGTTAACGCATTTTTTTAAACCACTCAAAAGCACTGTCACACATTAACCTTCTGGAACTAAAAATGAATCGCGAATATCATAAATGGTGGAGTGCGCGTTTACAGCGTAATATGGAATTACTGGTTTTTGGTCATAGTGGCGCAAAAGTACTGGTATTTCCGACTCGAGGCGGACGTTTTTATGAATATGAAAAGTTAGGGATGGTGAACGCCTTACAACATAAAATTGACCAGGGTTGGTTACAGTTATATTGTGTTGATAGTGTCGATACTGAAAGTCTTTATTGCTGGTGGGCACATCCTCACGGCCGAATCGAACGCCAAAAACAGTATGAAGCCTATATTCTGCATGAAGTCCTGCCCTTTATACGGCATAAAAACCAACACGACTGTACCATTGCACACGGCTTGAGCCTGGGTGCTTTTCAAGCAGCAAACATTGCCTTCCGCCACCCTCACCTGTTTAAAAAATTGGCCGCCTTTTCGGGGCGCTACGACTTAACACTGAATGTGGAAAATTTTAAAGATCTGTTTGATGGTTTTTATAATGAGGATATTTACTTTAACACGCCTACTCATTTTTTACCTAACCTCAACTGTCCATGGCGTTTAGGACATTTACAAAGAATGGATATTACCTTGGTCATTGGTCAGAACGACCCTTTTCTGGACAACAACTATCACCTTAGTGCCATTTTATCGCAGAAAGGCATTAAACATCGTTTACAGCATTGGCATAGTCGCGCGCATAGCGGGCATTATTGGCGACAAATGGCTCCTTTTTTTATTTAGACACGGTCATGTAATATATTTTTTTGAATGTAACACGCCATTAGCTGGCAGTTTATTCACCCACTTTATCATTTTGTCAAAACCCTCCTGTCCATTTATATTGTATAATCAATAGCACTTTTAACTCCTCAACCTGTACATACCTTATGGACTTTTTATTAGCCAATACCCCTTTAGAATCACTGCAAACAGAATGTCTTATTGTTGCCGTTTTTGAAAATAATAAACTGAGTAGTGCAGCGCAAAAACTGGATAAGCTGACAGATGGGTTAATTAGCACTATTTTGCAACGCGCTGATATTAAGGGCAAAGTAGCAGATACTTTGCTCATTAATTACACACCCTATACAGCCATTAAACGCATTTTATTAGTTGGTTTAGGTGATGCAGATAAATTAAGCAGTAAAGACTACCGTAAAGCGGTTGATAGTGCTGCTAATACCTTAAAAACGAGTCAAATCATCAGCGCAACCTGTTGTCTTGCAGAAAACAAAGTAACTGAACAAAATATTATCTGGAATGCCCGACAGATTGTTGAATCTTTTGCTGCACTGTTCTATCAATTCAATGAATGCAAAAGTAAGCCCGCAGATAAATTCAGCTTATGCCAATTGATCCTGCATAGCGAAACTGATAGCAATGCAATACAAACCGGTATCGAGCAAGGACAGGCAATTGCTGCAGGTGTTAATTTTGCCAGACGAGTCTCTGACTTACCGGGTAATATCTGTACACCTACCTATTTAGCAGAGCAAGCTGTCAATTTAACGCAGCAATATGCCGAATTAAGTGCAGAGATTTTAGAAGAAGCCGATATGCAGAAACTCGGGATGGGTTCATTTCTATCCGTGAGTCGCGGCAGTCGTCAACCCGCTAAATTGATCTGCCTGGAATATAAAGGCGCTGACGCGAGCACACAACCGATTGTTTTTGTTGGCAAAGGTTTAACTTTTGATGCCGGTGGTATTTCTTTAAAGCCTGGCGCTGGCATGGATGAAATGAAATACGATATGTGCGGTAGTGCGGCTGTACTCGGTACATTACAAGCCGCTGCAGAATTAAAACTGCCGTTAAATGTGGTCGGTATTATTCCTTCTTCTGAAAATATGCCGGATGGAGATGCCAATAAGCCAGGTGATATCGTCACCAGTATGGCAGGACTAACGATTGAGATTTTAAATACTGATGCTGAAGGTCGTTTGATTCTCTGTGATGCATTAACCTACGCTAAAAAATACAACCCTGATGTTATCATTGATCTAGCCACTTTAACCGGTGCATGTCTGGTGGCGCTAGGCCGTGTGCCGAGCGGTTTATTAGGCAATAATGACACCCTGTGCAATGCATTACAGGCTGCGGGCGAAACCGCTTTAGATAGTGTCTGGCGCTTACCATTATGGGATGAATATCAGGAGCAGTTAAAATCAAACTTTGCCGATATTGCCAATATCGGCGGGCGGGATGCCGGCACGATTACAGCCGCTTGCTTTTTATCTCGCTTTACCGAAGACTACCAATGGGCGCATTTGGATATTGCCGGTACTGCCTGGAAAACAGGCGATGCTAAAGGCGCAACAGGTCGACCAGTTCCTTTATTAGTGCAATATTTATTAAACCGTGCTGCCTAAGGTCAATTTTTATATCTTGCCGTCCCACTCTGAGCAGGGACGGCAGGCTTTCGCCTGCAAGTTAGCGGAAAAAGCATATCGTCTAGGCTACAAAACCTCTATTTTGACCAATTCAATACAACAGGCGCAGCAAATGGATAAATTGCTCTGGACTTTTCGTGCCAATAGTTTTATTCCTCACGAAATATATTTGGACACCTTACCTAGCATAGCAAATGCCGTTATAATTGGAACGCACCAGCCTCCTGATCCCTGGCGACATACACTGATTAATTTATCAACACGCTGCCCTGAAAATATTGGCCACTTTGAACAAATTTTTGAGCTATTAGATAATGATGAAACACAGAAGCAAGCAGGGCGAAAGCGCTATCGAAATTATCAAACCCAGGGCATAACGCCGAACACGCATAAAATGTAAATGATTGTAGGTTGGTATAGCTTATCTGACCAAGTGCAAATAAGGCTATCTTAATATTGCCAGGTATTTTTACCAGCTAAGGTTTTTATGACTGAAAAAAATATAACCTTGCCTACATGACACCAAATGAAACCGTAACGTCTTATTTTCCAAGAGCATGGGCAAGTTGCCCACGAAAAAGGAGAGCCCGCCTGCTCCGTTAACTTTGAATAATGAGAAATATCACTAAACCTTATTAACCTCTTAAATTAGTAAACCGCATTCATGGAAAAAACATACAACCCTGCAACAATTGAACAACGCTGGTACACCCAATGGGAAGAAAATGATTACTTCGCTCCTACATCGGAAGGTAAATCATTTTGTATTATGATTCCTCCACCGAATGTCACTGGCAGTTTGCACATGGGTCATGCGTTTCAAGATACCATTATGGATGCTCTTATTCGTTACCACCGCATGCAAGGCTATAATACCTTATGGCAACCCGGAACTGACCATGCAGGCATTGCGACACAAATGGTCGTTGAACGGTTAATTAATCAGGAAGGCAAAAACCGGCATGATTATGGTCGTGAAAAATTCATTGACCGCATCTGGAACTGGAAACAAGAATCGGGCGGTACGATTACCAGACAATTACGTCGTATGGGAGCATCTTTAGATTGGTCGCGTGAACGTTTCACCATGGATGAGGGCCTCTCTGAAGCAGTTAAAGAGGTCTTCGTCAGTTTGTATGAAGAAGGGTTGATTTATCGCGGCAAACGACTGGTTAACTGGGACCCTGTGTTACATACTGCGGTATCGGATCTGGAAGTGCTCTCGGAAGAAGAAAATGGCTCTATGTGGCATATGCGCTACCCCCTTTCCAATGGGACAGGCCATTTAATCGTTGCAACTACACGCCCTGAAACCATGCTGGGTGATGCCGCTGTAGCGATTCACCCTAATGATAAACGTTACAAGCACTTACTAGGCGAGTTTATTAAATTGCCCCTATCAGGTCGTTTAATTCCCATTATCGCCGATGAATATGTCGATCCGGAATTTGGTACAGGGTGTGTCAAAATTACTCCTGCACATGATTTTAACGACTATGAAGTCTGGACACGGCATAAAGAAATTTCGTCGATTCAAGATCAACTGCACGGCGGCTTAATTAATATTTTTACGCCTGATGCAGCCATTCGCGCTAATGAAGATGATGAACAAAAGCTAATTCCTGAGCAGTATATCGGCCTAGATCGTGTTGAAGCACGTAAAAAAATTGTTGCTGACCTAGATGCCTTAGGCTTATTGGAAAAAGTTGAAGACCACAAACTCATGGTGCCTCGCGGTGATCGTTCGGGCAGCATCATTGAACCACTCTTAACTGATCAATGGTATGTAAAAGTTGCGCCGCTTGCAGAACCCGCTTTGCAAGCAGTTAAAACAGGCGAAATTCAGTTTGTCCCCGATAACTGGAAGAATACCTACTATGAATGGATGAATAATATTCAGGACTGGTGTATTTCGCGGCAAATCTGGTGGGGACATCGCATTCCTGCCTGGTATGATGAATTGGGAAATGTTTATGTAGGTCGCACTGAGCAAGAAGTACGCGAGCAACACAAACTGAGCGACGACTATGCATTGAGGCAAGATGAAGATGTACTAGATACGTGGTTTTCTTCTGCACTTTGGCCATTTTCAACCTTAGGCTGGCCGGAAAAAACTCCTGAATTGGCGCAACATTACCCAGGAGCCGTTTTAGTAACGGGTTTTGATATTATCTTTTTTTGGGTTGCCCGCATGATCATGATGGGAAAAAAATTCATGGGGGATGTACCTTTCAAAAAAGTTTACATACATGGCCTGGTTCGCGATGCCGAAGGCCAGAAAATGTCTAAATCCAAGGGTAACGTATTAGACCCAATTGATTTAATTGACGGTATTAGCCTAGACGATTTACTCGCCAAACGAACCTCCGGCATGATGCAACCCCATTTGGCGAAAAAAATCGAAGCGTCCACACGCAAAACCTTTCCTGACGGCATTCCAGCCTATGGAACAGATGCACTTCGCTTTACTTTTGCCTCTCTTGCTTCGACCGGACGTGATATACGTTTAGATAGTGGCCGCATTGATGGCTATCGAAATTTCTGTAATAAACTATGGAATGCTGCGCGTTTTGTCTTAATGAATACTGAAGCGCAGGATTGTGGACTAGAGGGTGGTGATTTAACATACAGTGATGCAGATAAATGGATTGTGTCGCGTCTGCATGAAGTGATCGGCAAAACAAGTGATGCCATCGAAAACTATCGTTTTGACCATGCTGCACAGGAAATTTATGAATTTACCTGGAATGAATATTGTGACTGGTATTTAGAACTGTCGAAAATCTCCTTACAGTCGGATAATCTAGCGCTACAACGTGGTACCCGTAAAACACTCTTATCTGTTCTGGAAACCGTTTTACGCCTTGCCCACCCGATTATGCCCTTTATCACCGAAGAAATATGGCAACGCGTTGCTCCACTAGCGGGTGTTCAAGCTGAAACCATTATGCTGCAAGCATACCCTGTTTCAGATACAACACAGATTGATGCAGAAGCGGTAGACGCTATCGAATGGACTAAACAATTTATTCTGGGCGTTCGTCGTATTCGTGGTGAAATGAATATTGCCCCCGGCAAACCCTTACCTGTATTACTGCAAAAGATGGCTGCAACTGACACACAACATTTATCACGAGCACAGGTTTATCTACAAAAGTTAGGTCGTATTGAAAACATCAGTTGTTTAACTGAAAAAGAGACTGCCCCAGAATCAGCAATCGCATTGCTAAATGAAATGCGTATTTTAATTCCGATGGCCGGTTTAATTGATAAAGAGGCAGAAATCGCCAGACTGGAAAAAGCAATAGCTAAACTGGAAAAAGATTTACCACGTATAGAAGGTAAATTAAATAATCCTACTTTTGTTGATAAAGCGCCCGCTGATGTCATCGAAAAAGAAAAAGAAAAACTCAACAAAGCAAAAAGCTCATTGCTAAACTTTAATGAGCAACTGCTTAAAATTCAGGCACTGTAATTTGCCCAAATATTGACGTCTTTCATATTGCCGTCAAAGTAGTTTACACTTTTTTATTTTCAAAACGCTGGGAGCGCGGGCAACTTGCCAGCTTTTATTAACTCTATGCGGGCGAGCCGCCCGCACTCCCAGATAAAAAACAACAACAGTGTTAACTGGAAAATAAAAACTCAGCAAGCAGCCGCTAAATCTGGCGCTTGCTGGGGCAATTAATTTTCACGAATTAATTGCTATCCCTGTCGTTTCATCTATATTTATTAGTAATAAGTAATTAACGATTTAGTATTTTATGGCAGCAAACTCATCAGAACTTCAATTCAGTGGTTTACTTAAATGTATCGTAAAAGAAGGTCTGCTAACTGAAAATGAAGCAAATACCCACAGCGCGGCAGCAAAAAAAAGTCAATCACCGCTAATTAGCTATTTAGTGGGTCATCAACTTGTTGATGCAAAAGCAATTGCAAACCTTGCTGCAACCGAGTTTGGCATCCCTTTTTTTGATTTATCTGCATTTGATAAATCATTATTACCTTCCAAATTAGTAAGCGAAAACCTTATTCGTCAACATCATGTTTTACCACTCTTTAAGAGAGGAAACCGGTTATTTGTTGCCTTATCAGATCCAACCAATGTAAAAGCCATTGATGATATCAAATTTCACACCCGCCTGAGTACCGAAACAATTCTAGTTGAAGAGGACAAGCTAGGTGCGACCATTGAGTCTTTTTTAGAGGCTAATGATACCAGTATGACCGATTTACTGGATGCTGACCTGGAGAACATTGATTTATCCGACGGCGAAGATCAAAAAAAAATAGAGCCTAATAGTGATGTTGATGATGCACCTATCGTTCGTTTTGTAAATAAAATTCTATTAGATGCGATAAAAAAAGGGGCCTCTGATATACACCTGGAGCCTTTTGAAAAAAGCTTTCGCATCCGGTTTAGAAGTGATGGAATGCTACACGAAGTAGCTAGTCCCCCTCAAAATATCGCCAACCGCCTTATTTCCCGAATCAAGGTGATGTCAAAAATGGATATTGCTGAACGTCGTGTTCCGCAGGATGGACGTATAAAAATGACTTTATCAAGAAATAAAGCCATCGATTTTCGTGTGAATACCTGCCCTACTCTGTTTGGTGAAAAAATTGTATTGCGTATTTTAGATCCAACCAGTGCCCAGTTAGGAATTGAAAAGCTGGGCTTTGAACCAGAGCAAAATCGCCTGTTCCTAAATGCTATAAAAAAACCCTATGGCATGATTCTGGTTACAGGCCCTACCGGAAGTGGTAAAACTGTTTCGCTTTATACCGGCCTAAATATACTCAACACAGTTGAGCGTAATATTTCTACAGCCGAAGATCCGGTTGAAATTACCGTAGAAGGAATTAATCAGGTCAATATGAATGTTAAAGCTGGACTTACCTTTGCTGAAGCCTTAAGAGCTTTCTTACGGCAAGACCCTGATATCATCATGGTAGGTGAAATTCGTGACCTTGAAACTGCTGAAATAGCAGTAAAAGCAGCGCAAACAGGGCATCTGGTCTTATCCACATTACATACCAACGACGCACCACAAACATTAAACCGCCTGTTACAAATGGGCATTCCTGCGTTTAATATCGTCTCTTCAGTCTTACTAATCATGGCACAAAGACTTGCAAGACGCCTCTGTGAACACTGTAAAGTTGACGCAAACTATCCTGAACAAACACTGCTGGAAGCAGGCTTTAAAAAGGAGGAAATAGGGACTTTCACCGTTTATAAAGCGGTCGGTTGTGATAAGTGTAATGACGGGTATAAAGGCCGTGTGGGTATTTATCAGGTCATGCCTATTAGTGAGCAAATGCGCTCACGTATCCTTGAAGGATGTAACGCAATGCAACTGGCAGATCAGGCTAAATTAGAAGGCATTAATGATTTACGACGCTCTGGACAATTAAAAGTGATACAAGGCATTACATCTATTGAAGAAATTGATCGAGTAACTAGAGAATAATTATGGCACAAAGCACAGAACAAATAGACTTCACCTGGAAAGGTAAAGACAGGAAAGGCAAGGTAATTAACGGGGAAATAGCCGCCTTAAGTGAAACCGTTGGGCGAGCAGAATTAAGGCGCCAGGGTGTTCGTGTTATTTCTATTAGAAAAAAACCGAAATCATTATTTTCAAAAAGAAAGGCGTCGATTACCTCCAAAGACATTGCTATCTTTGCCAGACAACTTGCGACCATGCTAGAGTCCGGGGTGCCTTTAGTACAGTCATTTGATATTATCGGCAAAGGACATGAAAATCCAGCAATGGGAGAAATGTTACTCGCCATTAAAGCAGATATAGAAAGCGGTGACTCACTTGCTCAGGCATTGAATAAGCGGCCTGTTTATTTTGATGAATTATTTTGTAATCTGGTCGAAGCGGGTGAACAAGCAGGGGTACTTGAAGGTTTGCTGGATAAAATTGCCACTTATAAAGAAAAATCGGAATCAATCAAAGCAAAAGTCAAAAAAGCCCTGACTTATCCCATAGCCGTTATTGTTATCGCTTTTATCGTTACAGCTATTTTACTTATTTTTGTAGTGCCCGTTTTCAAAGATTTGTTTGACAGTTTTGGAGCTGAATTACCTAGCTTTACCTTATTTGTCATGGGAATTTCAGACTGGATGGTTAATAATTGGTATTATCTGGTAGGCATAATTCTTATTACTGTATATACCTTTGATTATTTCAAAAAACGTTCCAGAAAGTTTAATTATTTTTTAGATAGGATGTTGTTAAGACTGCCTATTATTGGCCTGATTTTAAATAAGTCAGCTGTGGCCCGTTTTGCTCGCACTTTATCAACCATGTCAGCTGCAGGTGTTCCCTTAGTGGATGCTTTAGAATCCGTTGCCGGTGCTACCGGGAATATTGTTTACTATGATGCGGTAATGCAAATGCGCGAAGATGTCTCTACAGGGCAAAGTTTACAATATTCAATGACCCAGACTAAACTATTTCCACACATGGTAGTGCAAATGTTAGCTATTGGTGAAGAATCAGGCTCTATTGATAAAATGCTGGATAAAGTGGCTGACTTTTTCGAAGAAGAAGTGGACAATCTGGTTGACAATCTAAGCAGCTTAATGGAACCATTTATTATGGTTATTTTAGGAACCTTAGTCGGTGGACTCATCGTTGCAATGTATTTACCAATTTTCAAACTCGGCGCTGCTGTCGGTTAAAACTAAAATCCCAAAAAAATAAAAATTTATGTATCATTCCATTTTAATCTAAACAACGCTTTAAGCTAACCTTTTATAAACAATGCATTAAAAATGACATCAAATATTTGGTGTCATTTTTTTTGTTTCAAAATACTCACATACACAATCATCAAATCTATCATAAAAACCATTAGATGTTTTTTAACGTAAGTATTTACGCTGAGTAGATGTTCTATGTTTTTCTCCACTAAAATCAAAAGAACAAATGATAATTGATCTTTATGCAAAATATAAAGCTGAGCATTACAAGGAGATGCCAGAGCTAAACCCTCTGAGCTTTATTTTACGAAAAGCAGAATTGGGTAAAAACCTAACCACTGCTGAGTGGGAATGGTTAGATCAACATCAATTAGTTGATACTAAAGCTGTTATACAGAATCAAGAAGACTATAGATATTCTCTTCTTAAAGAACTTAGAGGGGAGTATATTCAGCTAACGAAAAACCCCCTGTTAAGTTCCTCTATATATACTACAGGGCCTAAATTTTCTGTTGATTCTGTAATACCTTTAATCCTTTACAAGGTAAATATACAAGAAAGGCTGACAAGCTCTGATTGTCTTTTTGTTGGTAGCCGTTACCATAAGTCTTTAGACTTTAAAGAAAAAATATTAAAATTAGGAATAACTGAAGATATTCCTTGTAATAACCTTTCAGAAGATGTCCTGTCAAAACTGGAAAATAAAACCCCATTAAGTGCTGCTGATATTCAATGGTTAGGAGATCATAATGTTTACTCTGTCTTAAATAGATCCAAAAAACAACTGTCAAGTTTACAAAAAAATATAAAGCGTTGTTGCGGATAAGGTTGATCTTTCTCGCTTTTTCGTATATTACAAAAGCTTGATGAAAATAGTCTTTTGAACGAAGAAGAATCCCAATACCTTAATGAGCATGGCTTTACTGATACTTTAGATATTATTCAACAACTAGAATTTGTACGACTAAAAGAAAAATACAAAGCCACGCAGATTCAGGATATCAGTCATACCCACCACCTTTTTAAAGTCTTAAAAAAGTTAGACTCAGGCATATCATTACCTGAGTCAGATATTAACTATCTAAAAAAACGTAAACTGTTAGACACAGTAAAATTTATCTACAAAAAAGAAGCTGATTGTCTTATTCAAAAAATCAGCCAGGGCCATAGTTTAAGACCTGATGATATTATCTGGTGTGAAGATCATAACTTTGAAGAGATTATTTTAAAGTGGTTAAAAAAAGAGTATGAGGTTAAATACAATAGCGACAAACCAGACTCTCCCCTTGATACTATTTTAAGAAAACTAGAAGCGGGTAATCGCTTAAGTGACGATGACGTGGTGTGGCTAGAAAGTGAAGAACTATTGCAGCGACAGACACCCAGTAAGATTTTTATTACCCATCACACCTTGGAAGCTTTGTTTTTTGAAAATGAGTTTAGGCGGTTAAAAGATCATTGAAATTAGCAAGCTGGCGAAGTGAGACCCATCTGTCCCCTGGCGCACTGGTTTCCGAGATATGTTCTGACGATTTTCACCCAAAAAAGCTCAGAAACAAAGGCATTAAGCTTAACGGATAATCTTGATTTTAACGCCAAAAATTAAAGACTTTAGGGGAATTTTTCTTCAATATATCTATTGAATATTTTCCAATACTTTTGTCCTCAACTGTCAAAAATACAAAACCTGTAGTGCTAACTAGGGCCGTTTTTTCAGATGTTGATTTGTAGTGTACTTATTGAGAGTGGGTTATTCCGCTAAATTAAGAGCTGCAACTATTTACAACACGAGGCGGAGCATTCCGCGATATAGAAGATTTAGTTGAAGCTGAAAAATGCGCACTTGAAGCAATTAAACATTTTCCAGATAGTCATAACCCTTATACGCTAATGGGAGCATTATGTTATGACAATGGTAATTATGGCGAAGGTGATAAATGGTTTGAGGAAGCTATCAAACGAGGTGCTAAACCACACGATCAGGATTCAGAAATTAAACGAATTTTGCGTAAAAAACCAAATCCAGAATTGGTTGCCCATCTTTTAAAAAAAGACCCCAAGCGTTTTGCCTGGGTTAAGGATTTTTCTCGTAGATCGACTAATAGAAAAAACCGGGATCAAAATAAGTGATTAATTTTAATGGCAAGACCTAACATATTAAGCATTTGGGGGAATTATTATGGCCTGAATTCTGGTCTTAATTTAGCAAAGCTAACCTAAACGGATTATAGTATGAAAATACAATAAAAATAGCTTACAATTGAAGTACGTTTTTCTCCCTGTTTATGGGCTAATAATCTACTATTTGCAGAAAAAATCAACGGAAACTTCAGGATAAATAGGCTATCGTAGAACCCATCCTGAACTATTTAACTTCTTGCGAAATGTGACTACATGCATTTGACTTTTACGATTATCGACGTATGAGCCTAGGCTGAAATCTCTAAAGGCAAGGATTGTAATCCATAATGGTTTTTATAATTTCTATAAAATCAAGAATAAAAAACTTGAACATCGAAATAAAAGGAAATAAAAAATGTTTACAATTAAACATGCTGGCGACAAAGTGCTAAAAATAATCTTGTTTTTTAGTTTTTTGACTTTATCAGGTTTAAGTTTTGCTGATGATAATGAGAAAAACCACAGCCTGCTAACAGCTGATGATTACCTACAACTGACCAGCATACTTGATGATACTAAGGAATATTCTTTACCAGAGGCAGAAGACAAAAAAATGTCTTCAAATAATCAGATTAGTCCTAGAAGCAAGCTAGGAAGTGAAGCATTAACGGGTACCTGGTACTTAACCTATTTATACCAGAAGCCTCATACAGATATTATCGTCATCAATGGAACTAGCTCATCAGAGAGTACTGGAGAGTTCGCAGTCGGGGCTTATTATGCTGATATAACAGCTAAAGGCGTCAGCATAGCCTGTATAGATGACACTCAGTCGGTGTATTTTTGTTTTGCAAAAACGGCTGATAATCAGTACAAAAGCTTTTATTTTACTTTTGCTAAAAATATTATAACGTCAGGATTTTTTGGCTTTGGCTCAACTGCTGAGGCCGCTGAGAAAGTTGCCTTAAATAAAAGATACCCTATTGCGGGTTTTCGCGATCCCGAATCGGCAGGACCTAAATATAATGATGGCACTGGAGAACTTATTCTGCCAAGCGTTGAATATCAGGGGAATTATTATCGTGTAAAACTTCAGGATCAAGGCGGATTTATTTTCGGTATTAAGGAAGTAGGCGCTGTACAATAATTTGCTATCTCAGGATCTTTGTTTGCTTGCCTGAACTATAAAACGCAAACAAGCCAAAAAAACACTGCCAGTCCAATTCAGGACTGGCAGTAAATACTTCGGTAAAATTAACACGTTACCACATAAAGAGCCTAGTCAAACCGAACTCTTGGTTTAACCGCGCTATCTCTACAAATTTGCAATAATCGCATTAAGGCATTCACTAGGGCGCATTACCTTGGCAGCTAATGTTTTATCAGGCCGGTAATACCCCCCAATATCAACAGCAACACCTTGCACAGCGTTCAATTGTTCAACAATTGTTAATTCATTGTCAGTTAACTGTTGTGCAATCGCAGTAAATTTAGCCTGTAGTTCTTTATCATCAGTTTGCTCGGATAAGGCTTGTGCCCAGTACATCGCGAGATAAAAATGACTGCCACGAGTATCCAGCTCACCCACTTTACGTGAGGGTGATTTATTATTGTTTAAAAAGCGACTGTTTGCGCTGTCCAGGGCAGCTGCCATGATTTGTGCTTTAGCGTTATTCGCTTTTAATGCCAGATCTTCCAGAGAAACAGCAAGCGCTAAAAACTCACCAAGCGAATCCCAACGCAAATGATTCTGCTCTATCAACTGTTGGACATGCTTCGGAGCCGAGCCACCCGCTCCGGTTTCAAACAAACCACCACCCGCCAATAAGGGCACTATGGATAACATTTTCGCGCTGGTACCTAATTCTAAAATAGGAAACAAATCAGTCAAATAATCCCTGAGCACATTCCCTGTTACGGAGATGGTATTTTCCCCTGCTTTCACGCGTTCCAAGGTAAAACGAATAGCCTCAACCGGCGACATGATTCTAATGTCCAAGCCACTGGTATCGTGATCCTGCAGATAATTTTCGACGATGACTATCAAGTTAGCATCATGGGCACGCGCTTTATCCAGCCAAAATATCGCTGGTTGCCCGGTTATTCTAGCTCTACTGACCGCTAATTTAACCCAGTCCTGAATAGGCAAGTCTTTAGTCTGACACATACGCCAGATATCACCTTGCTCAACCTTATGTTCCAGCAAGATATTACCAGCATTATCCATTACTCTTACCGACCCGGCAGTTGGAATTTCAAATGTTTTATCATGCGAACCATACTCTTCCGCTTTCTGGGCCATCAAACCAACATTGCTGACACTTCCCATTGTCGTGACATCGAAAGCACCGTGTTTTTTACAAAAAGCAATGACTTCCTGATAGATACCGGCGTAACAGCGATCAGGAATCATCGCTTTAGTATCATGCAACTGACCATCTGCCCCCCACATTTTACCTGATGAGCGTAATGCGGCTGGCATAGAGGCGTCGACGATTATATCGCTGGGCACGTGAAGATTGGTTATGCCTTTGTCTGAATTCACCATGGCAAGTTCTGGCTGAGTCTTATAAACTGCGAGTATGTCAGCCTCAATTTCCTCGCGCTGTGTCGCTGGCAGACTCGCAATTTTTGCATAAACATCACCCAAACCATTGCGCGTATCAATGCCCAGTTGTTTGAATGTTGCCGCGTGTTTGGTAAACACATCCTGGTAATAAACATTCACTGCGTGCCCAAACATAATGGGATCGGACACTTTCATCATAGTCGCTTTAAGATGTAATGACAGAAGTATATCCTCTGCTTTTGCATCCGCGATAGACTCTGCGTAGAACTCACGCAGACTGCTACAGTTCATCACAGCAGAATCAATCACTTCTGACTGAAGCACTGGCGTTTTCTGTTTCAGTATATGCGTTTGTCCATCATCTCCCAGCAACTCAATTTTTACATTTCCCGCTACTTCAATCACTGCAGATTGTTCACTGGAATAAAAATCACCAGAATGCATCGAAGCAACATGCGTTTTAGAATCAGAACTCCACGCCCCCATGGAATGCGGATGTTTCTGAGCATACTCCTTCACAGGAGCAGCCACGCGCCGGTCTGAGTTACCTTCACGTAGCACCGGATTCACTGCACTGCCTAGTACCTTGGCATAGCGTAGCTTAATGTCCCGAGCTTGTTCACTATCAGGTTCTTCCGGGTAATCAGGAATATCATAACCTAATGCCTGTAATTCTTTGATAGCCGCTTTTAATTGCGGAATGGAAGCACTGATATTAGGTAATTTAATAATATTGGCTTCTGCTGATTTCGTCCATTCTCCCAATTCGGCTAACGCATCGCTTTGTTTTTGCTCTTCCTTTAAATTATCTGGAAAATTAGCAATGATTCTGCCAGCCAACGAAATATCGCGTGTTTCGACGACTATGTTCGCTACCTTTAGGTAAGACTGTACAATGGGCAAAAAAGAATACGTAGCTAACGCAGGGGCTTCGTCAGTTTCCGTGTAGATAATTTTTGAAATTGGCATAATAGTCTCGCTAAATAAGTCTAAGGGATTAAGTGATACTCATTTTAATTCAGAACTGCACTTAATTAAACCACAATACTGCAGCCAAGTAACTGTTGACCTAGCCTTTTATATAAAATTTATGACCAGGAAGAGGACTGAAGGTTGCAAACAAAATAAGGTTTATTTTGATTTAATTCGTTGGTATGCATTTCTGTAGACAATATAGCTTGGATAGCGTAGATAACATCATCCGGGATATGACAAAACTGATAACTTGCCGGATAACGTTTTTTAATGCTGCGCAATAAAAAAGCTATTCCGGCTTACAGCTTTGAATTTTTCAATAATACTCATCATGCCTGATTGCGGGATATTATTAAGTTTTCGTTCCTAAGTCATAATTAAAGACTTACTATAATGATAAATGATGAGGCTATATGTACATGCAAAGGTTAATAATGTGGCGGACGTTCATCTGCCGCTGAAAATTCAGCAACCGATGACGTAGCGGTTGCTGACAACTCATGCACCCGGTTTATTAATCGTTGCGTAAGACGTTCTAAAGCATCGATTTGATTTTGTTGCCTATAAATTACATCGTTCAATTGCGATATCGTGTCTTCTTGATAAGCAAGCTTCATTTCGATGGTGATGATACGTTGTTCTGTCATTTCATTTAGTTGAAGTATGAACAACAATAATCTGTTGGTGTTTTAATTCTAATATCAAATTTTGAATTGGCTGGCACTTCAAACGACTCGCCGGCCGTAATACTTTGCCATTGCTCATTACCAGGTAATAACACTTCCAGATCACCTGCCATAATTTCCATTAATTCTCTCGCGACTGTGCTAAAAGTATAATCCCCCGGAAGCATCAAGCCCAACGTTTTCTCTGAGCCATCAGCAAATTGAATGGTACGGCTACTGACTTGACCATCAAAATAAATATTTGCTTTTTTTACTACCGTTACGTTATTAAATGTTGTCATAGATGTATCGTTATTAGAGTTATTAATAAAATTTCAGAAAGACAGGTATTGGCTATTTGATTAATTTAGGTATTAGGTGTTTGCTTCAAAAATTCTTTGGCTTCGTTCCATAAAGCATCCAACTCGGCAAGCTCGCATTTATTTACAGCCCGACCTGATTGTTGTATTTTTTGCTCTATATATTCAAAGCGCTGCGTAAATTTCCGGGTACTTTTTTTCAGTGCCTGCTCAGGATCAACGTGCATATGTCGAGCAAGATTAACGGCAATTAATAACAAGTCTCCAATTTCTTCCTCTATATGCTGCGGGTTTCCTGATTCCCAAGCTTCTTTTACTTCATCCAATTCTTCCAGTACTTTGTCAAAAACAGGGGGTACTTCGCTCCAGTCAAAGCCATGATTTGCGGCCCTATCCTGAATTTTCTTACACTGCACCAAAGCCGGTAAATTTTTTGCCACACCGGACAAAATCGTGTGATTTTCGACTTCTTTTACTTTTCTTTCTGACGCTTTAAAAGCTTCCCATGCTTTTTTTTGCTCCGCTTCATTCGCATACACAACATCAGAAAATACATGCGGATGTCTACGTACTAATTTATCCGCGACACTTTCCGCGACCTGCTCAAAATCAAATAAGCCTTTTTCCTCAGCAACTTGGGCATGAAAGACCACTTGAAAGAGTAAATCGCCTAATTCAGACTTAAGATCCTGCATATCATCGCGTTCAATCGCATCGATAACCTCATAAGCCTCTTCCAGCGTATAAGGAATAAGACTATTAAAATCCTGTTTTTTATCCCAGGGACACCCCGTTTCAGGATCCCTTAGTTGTTTCATAACCTGTAATAATTGCTGGGTATTTTTCATCGTTATTGCCATTACATATCAAACATATGCATTTTATCATCGAGGCGTGGCCATGCCGAAGTCACCGCTTTAACCAGCGTAGCTAAAGGAATAGCGAAAAAGACCCCCCAAAAACCCCATAAGCCGCCAAAAAACAAGATAGCAACAATAATTGCCACAGGATGTAAATTGACCGCCTCAGAAAAAAGTAAAGGAACTAAAACAACTCCGTCTATGGCCTGTATAATTGAATATGCGATAACAATATACATAAATTCATCGCCGCTTAAACCCCACTGAAAAAAAGCCACACCCAGTACCGGAAAGGTAACCAGTGTTGCCCCCACATAAGGGATAATCACCGATAAGCCCATAAAGACAGCAAGCAACACAGCATAATTCAGATTCAATGCGGCAAAAGTCAGGTAACTGGCACTCCCCAAGATAATGACTTCAGCAAACTTGCCGCGGATATAATTTCCTAACTGCATATCCACTTCTGCCCAGACATTCAGCGATAGCAATCTATCTCTCGGCATAAATTTGCCGAACCAGTTCAATAATATAGTTTTATCTTTCAAACAAAAAAAGATTAACACAGGCACTAAAATAAGATAAATCAGAGCACTGATAATACCCACAACAGATGAAGCTGAAAGGCTCAATAAGTCCTGTCCATAATTCAATGCTTCCTGCTGTATTGCAAACATAAGTTCTTTCAGTTTGTTAGCCGAAATAAATTGCGGATACGCTTCTGGAAGCTTTAATATTTCAGCCTGTGAGCTCTTAATAATGTCCGGGGTATGTTGCAGCAACTGCTTAAGCTGCTGGTATAACATTGGCATTAGTCCAAACAGCAAATAACTAAAAGCCCCCATAAACCCAGCAAAGACGATTAATACAGCAGGTAAACGTTTTAATTTAATCTCTAGTTTTTTAACCACACCTTCCAATAGATAGGCAAAAACAACCGCAATAAAAACTGGCATCAAAACATCAGATAGTGAGGTAATTAACAAAAAACCAATGATTAAAATCAATGCCAGAGCAATGGCCTGCGAATTTGGCAGTATACGTTTTATACTGTCTTTCAAAAACTGTAAATTGGAAAACTCAATATTTTGCTGCATCAGCTTAGCGTATGTCATTTAGGGTGATAGGTTGCATTCGTTTTCGGCGTCTCACTGACACTAACAGAATGCACTTCTTTCCAGATCTGTTTTGCGTGATCATAGAGATATTTGGCAAGACATTCAGCCGTTGTAGGGCCCTTTAGGACGTCATTCAAATGCCGGTGATCCAAGGTTTCATCTATCAGGTTTTTAAATACAACAAGCTCATTATAATCAACAACAAACCCCGTCTTATTTAATTCCTCAGCGGCTAAAACCAGCTCAACAACATAATTATGCCCGTGTAATCGACTGCACGGGTGCTCGGCAGGTAACCCCTCAATAATATGGCTGGCACTGAAATTGAATTGTTTAGAAATTGTATACACGCGGCTCAACTACCTTACACGAAAGCTAAATACAAAAAATCCGGTTCACAACATTGAACCGGATTCAAATATTCACTATTCTAGCATGGTTTATGGTCTTATCTCTCATAACAAAAAAACGCCAAGAAATAGCAAACCACATTTGTTGAAAATGCTGAAACGGTGTAATTAACACGCTAGTATCACACATAGTTGCCCCGCCTGCAGCATCGCCTCACAAAGCGCTACATAAAGGTTGCAAGGATATGAGGAGCCAATTCGGTATTATGCTGTTTTGAGATTTGATAGCCGTTTCATTCGATTGCTTTTCTTGTCATTTTTTGTCTTTCCTGAACGTTTCTTTTATGCATCATTTGAAATACCGGGTGATTATTTAGAATTGGCACAGACATTATTAATCGGCTATTTTGAAATTCTGGAAAAAGGATAATTCAGACTACGCTTCCTCTATTCTTTGAAGCAAAGATAGCCGGTTATCTTGTTAGTTTAATGTTTTTACTGTAGTTTATAATGTTAGATCAGAACTAAAACGTCCCACATACTGTGATTGTATACATTTTTACGCTCTTTTGAACATCAATGCTAAAACAAGTAGGTATGGAAAATTTATGAACATGAAAATGTGTTTTATCATAAGTAGGTTTATAAGCACTATGATTATTGCATTATTAACTATGTCATCAGTGTGTCTAGCGGAAGATATGCAAGAAGAGAGCAGCACAACAACACCGGCACAACCAAAAGGGAATTTGGTCCGCGCGGTGTAATACATAGCTGGGCTGATGGCAAAGGTGGTCAGAATGTTAAAGATACTGGTCCATTGACACGTAAGCGCATGGAAACTGTCGATATGGAGTTTCATGATGCCGCGATGGCCTTTATTGATAAGGCTCATAAAGACAAAAAACCGTTTTTCGTTTGGTATAATGCAACCCGTATGCACGTCTGGACTCGGCTTAAAAAGGAGTCGCAAGGTCGTACTGGCATCGGTATCTATCCGGATGGAATGGTTGAGCATGATGATATGATCGGTAAAGTTTTGCAGAAGCTAGATGACCTAAAAATAGCTGACAATACCATTGTTATTTACAGTACCGATAACGGCGCTGAAACTTTTAGCTGGCCGGATGGAGGTGTTACGCCGTTTCATGGAGAAAAAGGAACAACCTGGGAAGGCGGAATGCGTGTTCCGGCAGTTGTCCGCTGGCCTGGTACAATCAAACCAGGAACTATCTACAATGAAATCATGTCTCAGGAAGACTGGATGCCAACTCTGCTAGCTGCAGCGGGTGTTTCAGATGCTAAAGAGCAGCTCAAGAAAGGTTATAAAGCCAATGGAAAAACTTTTAAAGTTCACCTAGATGGGGACAATTTTTTACCATTCTTTAAAGGAAAAGTAGAGGAAAGTCCGCGAAAATCAATCGTTTATTTTGATCAGGGCGGTAACTTGAATGCTGTCCGTTACGATAACTGGAAGATCCATTTCGCCACAACAAATGGCAATATTGCCACCGGTGTGCGTGAGATTACCGGGTGGCCAATGATCATTAATCTACGAGCTGACCCTTTCGAAAAGGGGCCTCACGAAGCGGATATGGGATATCTTCGCTGGTATGCGGACAATATGTGGCTGTTTGTACCTGTACATGGAGTGATCAAGGAATTCCTAGGGTCTATTGATGGCTATCCATTCCAGACAGGTGCTAGCTTGAATGCAGCCGGCATTAACTACAATACCCTCAGAGCACAAGAAGTGATAAACCGCATAGAGAAAATGGAAGGATTTGCCCGACCAGGTAATTAGTTCTTAGGAGTGAAGACTCAATAAACCCCGAAACCAAGAAAAGCCTATTTCTTTAAGCCGGATTAACTTATCTACCGTAGCGTAGATAACGTTATCCGGCTTATGAGATAACAGATACCCTGCCGGATTCGGATATTATTAAATTTTTTTCCTTAGCATCATTTAAAATCAAACCTTGCCAGTTTTGGCAAAGTTTGATTTTTCATTTTTCGACCTAGCACAGGTCTTTGTCGCTGAGTTCCTGTTTCTTAAATAACCACAATTGAGGGGGGAAATGTATTATGCCTAAAACACAAGACACTTCATTATCTACAAACCGTCTAATACTGGGCGGTACAGTTTTTATTGCCGGATTTTTATCGCCTTTACTGACGCCATTGGTTGTTTCCTCAGGACTGAGCGACGCATGGAAAACCATGTTATCAGCTGTATTACTGGTAGGGCTACCGGAAATTATGATGTTAATCGCTGTCTCAATTTTAGGTGCAGATGGCTATCGTTTTCTAAAAGCAAAACTTTGGGCTTTGCTTAAGAAAACAACACCTTCTGCCCGGGTAAGTCGACCTCGCTACATAGCAGGCCTGGTGCTATTTATATTACCGATTGTTTACGCATGGCTGGAACCTTATATTGGTAACCTTAATCCCTGGTTGCATAATAATCACATGATTTTCAATGTTACTGGGGATTTCATATTCGTGATTAGTCTTTATATTTTAGGGGGTGATTTCTGGGATAAACTGAGAGCCCTTTTTCAGTATGATGCCAAAGCTCAATTTCTCGAGTAAAAGAAATCAAATTCATGAATAAACTTAAGCCAGGGTTTCACACTTAGGAACGAAAATTTAATAATATCCGAAATCAGGCAGGGTGAGTATTATTCAAAAATGCAAAGCCGTAAGACGGATTAGCTTTTTTATTGCGCAGCATTAAAAATCGTTATCCGGCAAGGTATCTCATTCAGGTACAGAAAATCAACCATAATGATATATAAAAACTAACCTGGTAACAATGCTCATGATTATACGTCTACTTTTACTGGTCAATCTGCTTTTTATTAGCTTATATTGTTCAGCTGAAATTCCACGCCCTGGCTCAGAGTCCAAGTCAGTGACAACGATCTATACCACTGTATTTGTAACCGACATTGATGACGTGGATAGTGCAAACCAAAATTTTATTGCCAATGTGTATGCTGAATTTCGTTGGAGGGATCCAAGCTTAGCAAAAACCAATAATTCCTCGCAGAGTATTGCATTTGATAAAATCTGGCATCCCAGAATACAAATCGTAAATCAGCAACATCTTTTCAAGACTTTCCCTGAATCATTTGAAGTTTCAAAAGAAGGGATTGTGACCTATCGTCAACGTTATTGGGGCGATTTTTCTCAACCTCTGAACCTTAAAGAATTCCCGATGGACAGTCAGCAACTGGAAATTCAAATTGTGGCGGTTGGATATGATGAAAGTGAGGTTTCTTTTGTACAAAACCCTGATGAACCTTCCGGCCTTGCTGATGAATTGTCAGTCACAGAATGGGTAGTCAGTAATTGGGTTGCAGAATCAATGAACTATATGCCTACAAAAAATGTAGAACCACTAAGTGGGTTCCATATCGTAATTCATGCGGACAGAAATGTGATGTATTACGTTATTAAAATCATTGTTCCCTTACTTCTCATTGTTGCTATGTCATGGCTGGTATTCTGGATAGACCCGAAAGAATCAGGATCACAAATCAGCGTAGCGATTACTACCATGCTAACACTCATAGCTTATCGTTTTTCAATTGGAGAACTTGTTCCCAAAGTGTCTTAACTCACCCGGCTAGATTATTTTATTCTAGGTTCGACTCTGATGGTTTTTGTAACCTTATTGCTGGTTATTATCACCTCCAACCTCGCAAAATCGGGTAAAACCGAGTTAGCTTTAAGTATAGATCGCTGGTCAAGAATCATCTTTCCACCGCTGTTGACTTTGCTCACCTTGGTATCTTTCCTTTAAAACTTAATTCATTCTTAGCGGGCATAAAATCTGCTTAATACAGCTTGCAACTTCCCGCTAACCACGCCACTTTAATTTTCTTAAACTGAAACTCACTTATTATTTTTTCCAAACTATACGGCCGCTTTCTGCTAAAAGCGACCGCTAGAAATCCATATATATGGCTGCACGAAGTATATATTACAGAGTGATCTTTTCCCCTATCCGAGGGATTTTAGCGTTCCAGCCAGTACGTCGAAAAGAAGTCTGCAGGGAGCGTGAAGCTTCGGGCTCACCATGCACGAGATAAAGTTCCGGTAGTGGCGTTTGAAAATGACTTGCCCATTTTAATAATTGCGATTGATCAGCATGAGCGCTTAATGCACCTAAAGTGTGAATATGAGCAGCAAGATTCACTTCTGTACCTAATATCTTTAACGTGCGTTTTTTACCTTCAATAATCGTTCTACCCAAGGTACCTTCTGCCTGAAAACCAACGAAAACAATATGAGCGTCACGACGCCATAAATTGTATTTCAGATGATGGCGAACACGCCCACCATTACACATGCCACTCCCTGCAATAAATATCGCCCCTCCTTCTATACGATTCAGCGCCATGGATTGTTCGGCCGTTTCCGAATACGACAAGCCGGGTAGCCAGGCCTGCCATCCTTGTGGGGCTATTTTGCTAAACTCGGGATCATCAAGATTGAATAAATGCGTATGTGCTGCATAGATTTCACTGGCACTGATAGCCATTGGACTATCCAGGTATATATTTTTTTGAGGTAATGATCCTTCACGATAGAGTTTACCCAGCCAGTAAATAATATCTTGCGTACGGCCGACTGCAAAAGCAGGGATAATGACGTTTCCTCGACTTTTAGCCGCTTCCGCTAAGGCATCTCGCAACTCACTCAGAGTATCGGTTAATGGCTTATGATCACGATTTCCATAGGTCGATTCTAATAACAAGACATCCGCCTTAGTTAGTATGCTTGGATCACGCAATAAGGGTGAATCAGGGTTACCCAAGTCACCAGAAAAAACCAGTGTTCTGCTTTCACCCTGGTCTTCTATTTTAAGTTCGACGATAGAGGAACCAAGAATATGCCCTGCTTCATGAAATGTAACGCTTATTCCAGGCAATATTTCAGTTGTTGTGTGGTAAGCGATACCTTCACGCTGAGTTAATAAGTTTTCAACATCGTCTAGCGTGTACAAGGGTTCGAGTAGTTTCTTTCCAGCCCTTTGGCGACGTTTATTTTCCCACTCAGTGTCTCTGAGTAACAGGTGTACAGAGTCTTTTAGCATTAAATCCAGCAAAGGAAAACTGGCTTTGGTCAAAAAGACGGGACCTTTAAAACCCTCTTTTACAAGTTTAGGTAAACGTCCACAATGATCCAAATGCGCATGAGATAGCACCACGGCATCAATGGTAGCGGGATCATAAGGGAAATCTTTTGCGTTTTGTGCTTCAACCTTTTTGCCACCCTGAAACATACCACAATCAAGCAAAATCCGATGTGCGCTGGTTTCTAACAAATAGTTTGAACCTGTGACTTGTCCTGTGCCGCCCAAAAAAGTAAGTGTCGTCATAATAACTCCTGTTTTTTATAATTCTTATTTATTTTAAGTGTATAGTCTTTTTGTTTTGGTTTCCATGCTTAATTTTCAACAAAAAATTTACCTGGCGTTTCATCTTAAACGCGGTAGCATGATGTTACTACTGAATACAATATGATTCTTCGCTCCCATGCTTGAATACACAGACTATATAAAAATTTTCATTGGCTTATTAGCGGTTCTTGACCCCTTAGCTGCTGTACCTGTCGTCGTCACATTGACTGCTGGCATTAAAGCGGATGAACTGAAAAAATTGATACACACTGTGGTTTCTTCGGTTTTTACTATTCTGATCATCGCCTTGTTTATCGGCGAATACCTGCTGAGATACTTCGGCATTAGCCTTGATTCATTTAGAGTTGCGGGCGGGATTTTACTTATGATGATGGCTATTTCGATGTTGCACGGAAAAATGAGTGAAACAGTGCATACAGAACAGGAAATGCGCGAGGGGGAGACTAAGGCATCTATTGCGATCGTTCCCTTATCGATTCCTTTGTTAGCCGGACCCGGCGCTATTAGCTATATCATTCTGTATGCTTTTAGAGGAGCTACTATTCATCATTATCTGATGATGGTTCTGATTATTATTCTGGTGGTGACCCTCTTATGGGCTGTTTTAGCCAGTCTTCCGTGGTTAAGCAACCATATCAGCCATACCGGAATCAATGTTTTTACAAGGCTAATGGGCTTACTGATTGCCGCTTTAGCCGTTGAATTTATTGCCAATGGCCTAAAGGGCTTATTCCCTGTTCTTAACATCGGCTTATAACGCATTTTGCGACTGATCTAAGCTATTCTAGCTATTTCCCGTTTCACCAATATGTCATATTTGAAAGCTATAGTGCATTGCGAATGACGCTGAACTTTTAAAACTTTTTCTTTCATAATTAAGGTGCGACCCACAATGAAAATTAATCCAAAATTTGCCGTATGTGCTTTGTCTTTAGCAACTAGCATTTCTTATCAGGCATCTGCTACGTCATTAAATGCTGAACCCGATGAATCATCACTCAAATGGTACAAGCAAGGCGAAAAAGAGGCAAAAGCTGCTTTAATAGACGTCAAAAAAGCCGCCACAAATAGCAGAAAACGAGCTAAAAATATTATTTTATTTGTTGGCGATGGTATGGGCATTTCCACCGTCACTGCTGCACGCATTTATGCGGGTCAGATGCAAGGCGATACAGGTGAAGAAAATAGGCTTTTCTTTGAAACATTGCCGTATCAAGCGCTGTCTAAAACTTACAATACTAATCAGCAGACACCCGATTCAGCAGGCACCATGACGGCAATGATGACCGGCATGAAAAGTAAAGCAGGTTTTATCAGTGTAGGCCAATCCATGACTCGTGCAGACTGCTCTGGGATACTAGGCAATACCCTGACTACTGCGTTAGAGCATGCTGAAAAAATTGGTATGTCAACCGGAATCGTCAGCACAGCCAGACTAACACATGCGACACCTGCATCAACCTATGCCCATGTACCTGAGCGTAATTTTGAAGATGATCGCGACATTTCAACAATGACCAATGCTACTGACTGTAAAGATATTGCTTCTCAACTGATAGACCTGAAAGATCGTTATGGTGATGGTCTAGAAGTTGCCTTAGGCGGTGGACGCAAAAACTTTATTCAGCGTATTGCTGGGGCTGACCCCGAAGATGGTGGTCAAGGCGAACGTACAGATGGACGTGATCTAACTACTGAATGGTTAGCTCAATATCCTAACTCGGCCTATGTATGGAACCAGGCACAATTTGATGCAATTAACCCTGATACGACGGATCATTTATTAGGCTTGTTTGATATGAGCCATATGGAATATGAAGAAGATCGATTGAGTGACAAAGGTGGTGAACCTTCTTTATCCGCAATGACAGGTAAAGCTATTGACGTTCTGAAAAAAAATAAAAATGGCTTTTTCCTGCATGTTGAATCGGGTCGTATCGATCATGCTCACCATGCCGGAAATGCTCAAAGAGCTTTAATGGATACTGTCGAATTTGCAAATGCCGTCAAAACAGCCTATGAAATGACCAATCCAAACGATACTTTGATAATTGTTACCGCGGATCATAGCCATGTTTTTACGATAGCGGGGTATCCAACACGAGGTAATCCTATTCTAGGAAAAGTCATTCAAAATGATGCAGCCGGTAATCCTAAAGTCAGTCCTGAATTAGCGCTGGATGACTTACCATATACGACTTTAGGCTATACCAACGGCCTTGGTTTTGCTGAGCTCGAGTTAGGCGGAGATACACGTTATGAGATAGCCAGTGCAGCGGGTACTCGTACTGATTTGAGTCATGTGGATACAGAAAGACAAGGCTTTCATCAAGAAGCAATGGTTCCTTTAGAATCAGAAACACATGCCGCAGAAGACGTTGCAATTTATGCAAGTGGCCCAGGAGCCAGTTTATTTCAAGGAACTATTGAACAAAATGTTATTTTCCATGTAATGAATACAGCAGCACGTTTGACTCAACGATCCAGACTTGCACCTATAAAATAATAGCCTTATTTCAAAAAAGATAGTCTATAAAAGGGGTTAGTAATTAACCCCTTTTATAATTTAAACAACAGGAAAACGAATGCCAATGAAATTTAATACAGGATCATTTTTTGCTTCATTACTAATAATGCTATCAGCAAATGTCTATGCTAGCATACCCGAGGTTTCTTGTACTTTTCAGACCATTGAATCCTTTATCCAAGATTCAGTGACTCAACCTCACCAGCATGCACAGAAAGCAAATACATGGTTTTTTTGGCGAACTGCTCATACCGTTGAAGTATCAAATGCAACACAGAGCTTTGGAGAGAGGTGGATAAGCTATGATCAGCAATCTGTTTTTTATCAAGCGTTGTATCATGACAAAAAATTTTTGCTGGATTTTCAGCCCTCTGATTTAAAAATATTAGGAAAACAGGCAAATTGGGAAATGCGCACAACTTTATTTTCACAAAGCATTTTGCAGCAGTTACAACAACATGGCAGTGGAAAATTCCAGCAATACGAAACTGTAAGATATGCGGGAAAAGTAGAAAATATACATTATCAAGTTGACTGGATACCTGCATTAAAATTACCCTTCCGGATTGAAAAACAGGCAGGCAATAAAATTATCGTCACCGAATTGAAAGAATTTTATCCGCTGCTTGAAAGCCCTAATAAAGCACCTAGCAGTGATAATTATGAGGATATGGATTATGCGGATATAGGCGATAACGAAAGCCACCCTATTGTTGCTCAATTGCAAAAAAATGTCGGTATAGGCTATTTTCACCCACATTGAATGCTAACAAAATCTGACGTCTTTCATATTGCCTTTAAAGTAGTTCACACTTTTTTTTTCAAAACGCTGGGAGCGCGGGGCAGCTTGCCCGCTTTTATTGACCCTATGCAGGCGAGCCGCCCGCGCTCCCAGATAAAAAACAACAAAAGTGTTAACTGGAAAATGAAAGATGCCCAAAATCTTCCATAAATGTCCGCCGATGATGACATACTATCATTGAAATACTGACTACCCTACTTTTCTATATATCATTCAGTTGGGGTATGTCTGCACATGCCCCTCTGCAACCATAACCGTTCACGCCCCTCTTAGAATATTAGGTTTGAGGAAAGTTTTTTGAAATACCTCAGAACCCCTTACTTGCAAAGAAGCAATAATGCTATTTCATAAAAAAACGGTTGCCATGCCTAAAAAGACAAAAAAACCGAAAGCATCTGCAAAAAAAGTGACCAGCACATGCGCACCCATCGCAGGATCAAGATCATTATGATGGCGAATTATCGGAATAGAAACCGCAACAAAGGAAGTAAAGACAAAGTTAATTAAAATAGCAGCTGCCATGACCAATCCGATACCAGCGCTATACATATTTCCGACGAAAACACCCATAACCCCACCCCATATTATGCCGTTAATCAGGCTAATACCGACTTCCTTCAGAAAAAATTGCCGGACATTATTTTCTGTGATTTGCCCCAATGCCAAAGCTCGAATAATCAAAGTACAGGACTGATTGCCTACATTACCGGCAGTCGCACTGACAATCGGCATCAAGGTTGCCAACATTACCAACTCAATGATTTTATCTTCAAAAACACCAATAACCCGTGTTGCAATAAATGCTGATAGCAAATTAATCGATAACCATAACCAGCGGTTTTTTGCATTATTCCAGATACCTGAAAAACGATCCTCTCCAGCCATAAAACCAATTTGACGAAGCATTTGCTGTTCTGAGCTTTCACGCATAAAATCAACTATATCATCAACGCAGATGCGACCAATGAGCTTATTATTGTCATCAACAACAGCTGCTGCAGTTAATTCATAACGATCAAATGCAAAAGTTGCCTGTTCCGCACGATCATCCGTGGAAAACACCACCATACTGCGATTCATCGCTTCTTGCATGTTTGTATCAAAAGGCAAGCTGATGAGTTTTTGTAGTGGCAGAGTCCCCAGTAAAATATTATTGTGGTCAACAATATATATATGGTGACTATGCTCAGGCAGCGTGCCTAATTTACGACAATATGCCAGCACTGATTTAACACTATCATCAGGGGACGCTGTCAAAATGCTAAAGTCCATTAAGGATCCGACCGTTCCCGCTGGGTAAGAGAGGGCTTGTTCTAATTTCTGTCGGTGTTCCGGCGTTAACGATTGCAAAATTTTTTCGACTGCTTCTTCAGGTAAACTTTGAGCAAGATTGGCCAAATCAGCAATTTCGTCGCCTGCTAAATAATCCGCTGCTGTCACCATCTCTTCAACTGGCATAGTGTCAAGCATGGATTCTCTGACGGGTATTGACAATGATAATAAGATTCCCCCGCGGTGCTCCACAGGAATTTGTTGCCAAACATCCTGACGATCTTCCCATGCAAGCCCTTCAAGAATATGTGCAATATCTGCTGCATGTAAATGCCGCAGTTTCTGTTTCAAACGCTGTTGCTGTTGGTGGCTTAATTTAGCGGAAGATATATGATCGCTTTTGGGTACTTTATGTTGCAGCAAAAAATGCTGAATATCATTGAGTCTTTGTTTTAAATGTTCTTTATTGATAAACCCATGTTGCATAATGAGGCTCTCTTACAAAATTTTGTCTTATTACATGCAATAAATGCTTATTGCATTATGATGATAGTTCATTTCTTTGAACAATTAATTCGCTTAAGAATTAAGTGAATTGCCGGACACTTTTATATCAGCTATTTCAGTTCCATTCTCATTTTTTATCCTCGGCTCTATCTCAGTCTATAGTCTTGGTCCCAGTAGTATGAGTTTTTGCTGGGACTTCGCGATGATGTACTTTGCTATTATTATGATTAGATTTGTGGGAAACCGGTTTAGCGTGACTTATTCTCTGCTTATGCACGATCGGTGCTTTCAGATTTAATTCACCCCAACGGGCGCGTAATTTATCACACCTCGAGACAGAAAGGCTATCATTTGGTCCATAGAGTGATACAGTGCACCAATAGTGGGGCATAGCTCCTACGTGGTGATCCACATCAAATAACTTAGGCAACCTTCGTTCTGCACTATGGACAGGACTGCTTCTACGCACCTAAGATGAGTAGTTATTATAGACACGCTTTAATCAGCGTTGTGCCCTACTAATATAAAGTAAAGACTCATTTTATGGAAATTTAGTCACAATAAATGTGTGTTTTTCTATCATAACTCCTTTGCTGCAAAGGTTAATTGTCTATGTATAAACCTAATATACTTATCCCAAGAAATCAAATCACTATTTTCACCTGAAAAGTGACTTTGACAAATAGTACCGAGTCCTTATACCATCTAACCACTTAGCTTTATTCAACTTAACACGCCGGGTGCCTTTATGTATGATACGTTCAAACGACATCAAATCCTATCTGAGTTGATATTCACTTTTATACACAATCAGGCATAAATCATGATGTTAACCAATAAACAACAACTGCTCAGCCACTTTATAACGCAACGTAAATCGATACTACTGCGCGGTGTCATGATGATTTTGCTTGGCTTATTTCTTATAGTTATGACGCTTGCGCAAGTTCAAGTACAAGTAATGTCACTACCAAAGGCAGGCTGGATGCCTCTCGTCGCAATTTTGCTGCTTAACATAGGCCTGCTTGAAGCGATTGACGCGTTTATTAGCCGGCATAGTAAAGAGTTTTTTATCACCTTACAACTTGCTATTCTTGATAGTGTTACAGGTTTTATGTTGCTTTATGAGTTGGACAATGCATTAGATAAATTATCGCTATTGATTGCCGCTTATTTAATGTATAAAGGTTTTTTTAGAATCATCGCACCATTATCAGTCGATTTACCTCAAGCGAAAATCACGATAGCGGGCGGTTTAATCTCTGTAATATTAGGTATTATGGTTTGGCAAGGCTGGCCTAGCTCAGCTTTATGGTTTCAGGCTTTCTGCATTAGTTTTGATATTACACTACGTGGCTGCGCACTAAGCCGTTTGGCCTTGTGGCTTAATAGTATGGCTAAAACTGACCCAAGAGATATTAAAAGTTTGTTGTAATCGCTTGCAAAGTTAAGGCTTGTCATAAGTAGCGGTGATGGATTTTATTATGTAGCTAAAAGGCAGGTACTCTATTCTACCCATCCATAAAAAATGTGGGTTTACGGAGCGCTGGTACTGACACTCAGCCAAGTGCAAAAGATATTTAACAGCCTAGTGTCCCGCACCATTAAAACAATGCAATACAAATAATGTTCCATTTTAAGTTTTTAATCTCTTTACATCATTATCATTTTCATTAAAAGTCATTATAAATGAGCCTCTTACCCTTACAACTCTATTGGGTTATAGCAAACCCTGCAGAACGCCATATTGACGCTTTATATTGGCGAAAAGTCCGTGCTCTGGCGCTTGATTTTTCAACAACTGTAACAGTATTAAATTCTTCTGATACACAACCTCTATTTGATAGTTTACGTTTTTCTAAACAAGAGCGAATTGAATTACAAACGCAGCAAGAGCATGAATTACAACAGCAATTAAACGAATTAAAAACGCTCTTGGTCAATAAATATCACATCCAGACTGATTATCAGCTGCTAAAGGCGCGGCCTTTTTTTCAGGCAGCCATCGACCTGATCAAACAACAAGAGAATGCCTGGATGATTGTACAGAGTTCAAAAAACACGGGTATTGCCAATATAATATGGCAATTTCTGCGCCACAGCCCAGCCCCTCTTTATATTGCAAAAGAAAAAAACTGGAATGTGCCGCTTAATATTTTAGCTGCCATAGATCCAACTCACGAAAATGACAAACAATTTATACTTGATCATAAAATACTAAGTACCGCAACAGCGATTGCAGAATGTTGTCACTCTAATTTACATATCATACATTGCTATTCGCCAGTCATTATGGCAGATCATGTGATTCAAAAGCAGATAGAAAAAATTTATAGAGAAAATTCTCACACTCTCATTGATACCTATGATATCGACAATAATCAAGTTCATCTTATTGCCGGTAAGCCTGCTGAAGAAATTCAACAACTATGTCAGAAGCTGGATATAGATCTGCTGATCATGGGAGCCGTTTCACGTAATAGTCTGGAACGCATTTTTATAGGTAATACTGCAGAAGAGGTATTACCTGCTATTGAGTCCGATATACTGCTACTTAAAGCCTAGTTGAGGAGCCATTCCATAGCAGCCTATAGCTATTTCAGTTAGATGCAAGCACGGAATATCCAGCACACTAGAAGCAGGTGCCCCCTGACATAATGTCTTCGCTAATTTGCGCATATTCATTAGCCGTGGTTAGTAGAAATAATCGCCTTACTCTTGTTTAAACAACTCATTATGCTTAATACAATAATAAACTATTTCCAAGATGACTTATGGCGAAACAACGACCAGAAAGACGATAAGCCTAAAAGGTTGGCATTACGCTATTTGAAAATTTTTACCTTGTCTATACAGGGATTTATTAAAAATCATGGTAGTTTAAGCGCTTCAGCACTTACACTGTATACGTTGTTATCAATTGTGCCTATTTTCGCGATGCTGTTTGGTATTGCTAAAGGCTTTGGTTTTGAAACTATTCTGGAAAGTCGTTTATTAGAACAAATGCCAGAACAAAGCCCGATGGTACTAAAGCTCATTGATCTGGCAAAAAACATGTTGGACTCTACCAAAGGCGGGGTTGTTGCCGGAATCGGGGTGATCATTTTATTTTGGTCGGTTCTGAAAGTCATCAGCAATATTGAAGAATCATTCAACCTAATATGGAAGGTCAAATACCCTCGCCCGATTGGACGCAAACTCAGCGACTACTTATCTTTAATGCTACTAGCGCCTCTAATGTTTATTACAGCCAGTAGCATCAGTGTTTTTGTGCAGACTCAATTAGCCTCTCTAATCCACGCCATCGCCTTACCTGGCACAGTGATGGCCTTAAAATTATTAAGCTTTCTACCTGTCTTAATTTACTGGGGCTTATTCAGTTTTATCTTTATTTTTATGCCTAATACTAAAGTTAATTATATGTCCGGTGTTTTTGCCGGTGTCATTGCAGGTACTATCTACCAAATAGTGTTATACTTTTATGTCTCATTGCAAATCGGCGTGAGTAGCTATAACGCTATTTATGGTAGCTTCGCCGCCCTGCCCTTATTTTTAATGTGGCTGCAGATTACCTGGATTATCGTGCTCTTTGGTTCAGGGTTGTCATTTTTTCATCAAAATATAGAGCTATATCAGTTCAACCAAAAATTTAAAAAACTTAATTTTGTCTCTAAAATTGCGTTAGCTCAACTCATAATGCGCACGATTAGTGATCGTTTTCACCAGATTGATGCAATTCCATACTCAGCTAAAGCGCTAAGTCTTCAATTAAACATACCTATTTCTATCGTGCAATTTATTGTGGATGAATTAATCGAATGCCGATTATTAAACATTATAGAAGATCATGAAGCACAGGAGATAAGCTATCAACCTGCGCATGATACCAGCTTGCTAACGGATGAATATATCACTGAAGCGTTACAAAATAGCGGTGAATCTTATAGCGTTACAACAAATTAATACCACTGGATAACCAGTCAGGCTGTTTATTCGCCCTGTCCTAAGCGGTCTGCCCCTGCTTGACAAGGAATTGGTTAGGGAAGGTTTTATGAGAAAAACTGTTCTCAATCCATGTTTTCCTGAGGAGGACTGAAAGGTAACGCCCTGTCAGAAAGCATCTATGCTCAATAAATGAAAAATACATTTAAGTATCATCACTCAAATTATGCTGCTTGATAAAATCCACAAATTTATCTTTAGCAAGTGGATAACTGAAATAATAGCCTTGACAGATATCACAGCCTTTTTGTTTTAACATGTTTAACTGCTCTATTGTCTCTACCCCTTCGGCGATAACTTGTATATCCAGTTTATTCGCCATCGCGATAATAGTTTCAACAATCACTTCATCATTAGCATCAGTCAGAATATCGCGAATAAATTGCTGATCAATCTTAAGCTGTCGAAAAGGCATATTTTTCAGATAGGTTAGCGAAGAATATCCGGTACCAAAATCATCTAAAGATAAGCAGATACCCAAATCATTCAGATGCACAAATTTATCAATAACAATATCTACTTTGTTAATAAAAATATTTTCAGTTACCTCAATCATGAGAGACTTAGTAGGCGCAGATGTTTCATGCAGTATTTTTTTTATCTCATCAACAAAGCCTTGTTGCATAATTTTTTTAGCACTGATATTAATAGCGATATGACCAATTGCTAAACCTTCATCCTGCCATTCTTTAAGTTGTTGGCATGCCGCCTCAAGCCCCCAGGAATCAATTAGATTAATTAGATTGCTTTGCTCTGCAATAGGAATAAAAGCATCAGGTAAAATCAGGCCTTTTTCGGGATGGTTCCAGCGTATTAGAGCTTCTGCACTGATATCTTGCGTTTTATTATCTAACTGTGGCTGAAAAAATAATTCCAGCTGGTTTTTAGCCAATGCCGTTCTTAATTGGCTTTCTATCTGGATACGGTAGTCAGCTTTTGCCTGCATATCGGCATCATAAAAACTGATTGAATTCTTGCCATCCTGTTTGGATCGATACATTGCAGTATCCGCTTGCTGAATAACACCCAATGCGGATAATTCGCCTTCTGGGTAAATGCTGATACCAATACTGGGGGAAAAATGCATTGATGTATTATTCAGAATATACGGTTTATTGAGTTCCTTTAAGATTTTTCTTGCCACAATTAACGCTTGTTCTGAAGCCTGCTCCTTCTGCTTATGAGTGGCATGGAGTAGAACCACAAACTCATCTCCACCTAATCTTGCTGGCGTGTCTTCGGCACGTAAATGGAGTTTGATGCGTTCTGCGACCTGACACAATAATTCATCTCCGATATGATGGCCAGAGGAGTCATTGAGTAATTTAAAATCGTCCATATCTAAAAATATAAGTGCTCCAAATAACTTATTTCTATGGGCAACCTTCTGCTCTTGTTCAATTCTATCTGTTAATAAACGGCGGTTAGGTAGTTGGGTAAGTGCGTCATAATAAGCGAGTTCCTTAATTTCTATTTCCTTAGCTTTTTGCTCGGTAATATTGTTTGCCACTGACACAAAATGCGTGACTTTACCCTGATCATCTTTAACTGCGGTTATACTTTGTAGCACCGGGTAAATTTCTCCTGATTGCTTACGATTCCACATTTCTCCTTCATAATAACCAGTTACTAATAAGGTTTTCCATAACTCTTGATAAAAAGTATCATCTTGATGGCCTGATTTTAAAATTCTGGGGTTTTTACCCAACACACTCTCTGCTGAATATCCTGACATTTCTGTGAAAGCCTTATTTACTCGCAAGATATTACCCTCTACATCAGTTATAAACACAGCCTGCATACTCTCAAAAGTAATCGCAGCGATTCTTAAATCCGCTTCAGTTTTTTTATAGTGACTAATATCCGACCAGGAGCCAAATACTTTTTTAAGCTTATTATTTTTATCAAAATCGACAATTAATTCATCTCTGATCCAGCAATATTCACCCTTTTTTTTCTGAAACGGATATTCATGAGTCAAGCACCCTTGCTCCAATAATAATGACATAT
Organism: uncultured Gammaproteobacteria bacterium; assembly: GCA_942491615.1. GTDB lineage: Bacteria > Pseudomonadota > Gammaproteobacteria > Methylococcales > Methylomonadaceae > Methyloprofundus. The sequence continues at coordinate 42,731 of CALOCH010000022.1, read as the reverse complement.
TTTTCAATGCATTAGAAGAATAATCTGGATGTATATGATCAATCCACAAGGTTTCATTTTGATACCATTCATCAGGTGTAAAACCACTTATTTCAGTAATCTTTTCTGAAATAAAACTGACGGCGAAGGGCGAAGAAGGGATACCTGTAGGTTTCAGGATATAAATAACAGAAGGACAAAGAGCAATCGTATGCTGTAAATACGTCTGGTGTTTCTCTAATTCACGTGTACGTTCATAAACTTGTTGATCGAGAGATGAATTTAAATTTTTTAGTTGCCGATTGACTATTTGCAACTGCAACGGACTAGGAATTCTCAATGCGACAGGTATCAAAGGCCATAATAGTATCGCAGTCACTAATGATATAAGCGCAGTTATTAGCTTGGTTAGAGCCGCGAGTCCATACAGAGGAAACCAGATATTAACAGCCCCTAATAAATGTGTCATACCACAGGAAAAAATAAAGGCCGAAAAAAGGATAAACAACCACCTGTTTTGAAGATCCTTGCGCTTATAAACAAAGTAGCCCAAGGCTATGGGAATCGATAAATAAGCTAAAAAAATGAGCAAATCGGATAAAACGGTTAACCAGAGAATGATCGGCTGCCACTGAAAACAGAACCCATGTGGCATAAAGCCCTTAGAATTAAAAAGAAAATTTAAAAAATCCTGAAGCATAAATATATACCTTCAATGGTTATTTTGTATAAGCCATTGTTAATAGCCAGACATTGCAGAACAGTAATAGTCAAGTAAGTATGCAAACACCCCAAAAAAATTTAACATACTTTGTAGGATGGGTAGAGCGTCTTTTTGCGACTTGTTAAAGCACGTAGCAAAATCAATCAATCTGCAAAAGTATGATAGCTTTCGCAACACACTCTTAAGAGTCACTCCATGCCTAAAAAGCAGGTATTTGATTCTACCCATCCTGCGCAAACAGGATATCTGAAATTTACATGGTCAAAAAAGCGGACACGACCTTAAATCAATTTTCTCTAATCAAACTTTTATCGGTCGCTGTTTGGTTTGATAGTTAATTTAAAGGCGATTTTAGATGGTAATTTTAATATCTGAATTCGAATAATACGTAGGTATTCACAAATTAATATAATTATAGGTCATTAGCACAAAATTATAATAACATTAATATAATCGCCCACTTCCCTCTCTTTTAAAATAGGGGAATCTCAACAGTTGATCAATGACAGTTAATCAGCTAGCCAAAGTTGCCGGTAATTCTGAAAATCATAGTGCTTCACCCGCTGCAAGTGTCCTGATTCGAACCAGTAAATATCAGGAAAATTATAGCCATTAAAACGATTCGCCTTGACTAAACTATAGGCACCCAGCCGGGTAAAATGCAGACAGTCACCTATCTTGAGTGCATGATTAAAGGTGTATTCGCCAAATATATCACCAGCCAGACAAGTCGAACCCACGAGTATCGCACTATATTTTCCTTGTGGGTCACTTTGCAATATGTCTGGCTGCCGTTGATATTCAAATACTTCAGGATTGTGATTAATTGATGTATCGAGAATGGCAACCGTTTTGCCATCGCTAACAAAGCAATCCAGTACAGTAACAAGTAAATCGACTGCATCGCCTACTATTGCTTTACCGGGTTCGATATAAACGTGTAAATCATATTTTTGGCGCAAAGTTAATATCAGATCTATAAACGGCTGATGGTCTGCAATCGCGTTAAATAAATACCCACCACCTAAATTCAGCCATTTTAATTGCGCAAAATACTTGCCTAATTGTCGCTGCAGTTTATCAACTGTTTGAATCAGGGAAGCATAATCTTGTTGTGAAAAAACAGTATGTATATGTAAGCCCGAGAGACCTGCAAAATTTTGCGCACAAATATGATCAATACTCACCCCTAGCTTGGAATGCAAGCGACAAGGATCAAAACGCGGATCGGTACTAAAAGAAAGTCGAGGGTTAATGCGTAAACCTCGAGAAAAAAAATCAGTCGCCGGGTCTGCAAACAACTGCTGCTGATTAATCGAGTTAAAACTAATATGGCTACAGAAATTGGCTAATTCACTAGCCTCATCCGGTCTGATACCTGGTGTCGTAAGGTGTATGCTGTGCTGTTCATCTGCAATTTCTTGCGCTAATTTTGCTTCAAATAGAGAACTCACTGAAAAGCCATCGACATAAGGTTTTAAACAGGACAAGACCGGTAGAAAAGGAAGCGCTTTGATGGAATATAGAACCTGGCAACCTGATTGTTCGCGCAGCTCGTTCAGCTTTGTAGCGGTGGCTTGCAATACGGATTGATTGATCACTAACGCAGGCGACGTAGGCGGAATAACAGCTTGTTTATTTAGCATGCGCCGTGCTATCTGCCTCTGCCCTTATAAAGGGTCGTTTCAGTAATCACAGTATCCATATAAATATCATGTTGCTGCATACACACCTGCTCAACTATTTGGCAGTCGAAACCAAGGGCAAGCAATTTTGTATGTGCTTTAATTTGTGCAAATAGCCGATCATAATAACCCGCACCATTCCCTAATCGGCCTCCTTGCCTATCAAAGGCGACACCCGGCACAACTATCACATCAATGTGCTCCGGGTTTACTCGTTTACTGCTTTCTCCCCAGCGCGTTTTAGGTGGCTCTAAAATATCCCAGGTCCCTTTTACAAGTTCAGACATATCTTCTAAAGCCCATAAACCTAGACAATGATCGCCCTGCTTATCTTGTGTGCAGTACGGAATCACTATTTTCTTTGCCTGCTGACCTAACTCATGTGCCACAGCGGGGTAAGTTTGCACTTCAGAGCGACAATGTAAATACCATAAAACCGTAGCAGCTCGCTGATAATCCGTTTGTTGCAAAAGCGTATCGGTAATGAGTTGACTGAGTTGCTGTTTATCCTTTAGTGCATTGCGTGCATCATAGGCTAAGCGGCGTTGCATGGATTTAGTAGACATCACACTGTTTAATTCTCGGTAAGTGGTTTTTTATTGCCGCTCGCAGGTCTGGCCTCACTATCATTAAAGTTAAAACAATCACACAAGATCTGCTGACGATACGAAGCATATCCTATACCTGTTGCCTTAATTTAAAGCAGTAAAGGTGTAACTGTTCCCCCTCCCCCCTCTAAAAACCAGGAGATTGAAAAGAGTTTTTCTAATAAAACCTCCCCTAACCCCTCCTTTTTAAGGGGGAGGACTGAACGGTGACGCGAAGCTTAGCCTACGTTGCGCAGGCAAAAACACCTGCGCTACTAGCTGATTTTATTTATGTTAGCGAAAACCTTAATATGCGGCGTGCATTAAATAATCTAAAATGGGGTTCTTTTTAATCTGCATATTTGCTTGTAAATACATGGGTAGATGAGTCGGTTTTGTCACCATACCCCGTGCCATCATTTCATTGATGAGCTTAAGGTAAGCGAAGCCAGTTTTTCCCACATAAAGCCCTTCTAAAGAATCTTGAGCATACGCTTTAAGAGCATCGTTTACGCCACGTAAATACAAGAAATCCTTGGTAAATCCACCACCACGATAAACCCGCGCTGTTAAACGAAATGCATCATCCACATGACAGTCATAATCATTAACCAGGGTATTAAAGGTATGACTAAAATCATGATTATTGACCATCATTTTTACAGCAATTACACGCAGAGCAAGCGTTTGCAGGCGTGGTAAATTCATATTGCCGGTCATATATTCGGCTAAAATGGCTAAGCCTTCCTGCGTATAGGTATTGCCCGGCAAACCCAGTTTAAAGACCTTTAGTTGCTGCAAGTCAGAATTAACGGTGGTGACCATATGTACACCTAATTCATGATGAATCAAAGCATCAATCTCGACTTGATTCATTCGCATCGACTTGTTAATTAAAATAACTTTTTTAGCGTTATCAACCATCGCTGAGGCAATAATCTTATCGGTTACTTCAACTTTACACTGAATATTATAGACTTTCAGCGCTTCTAGAAAATGCTGTTTGGCTGCTTTAGCATCTATATCACGTTCCTTGTTTTCTTCATACGGCTTGGCAAATAATAGAAAATTTGCCATTTGTATATCTTCTTCACTTGGTTCACCGTAATAACGCAAAGAGTTGTACAAGAATTTATCCGTACCAATAGTAGTCAACAAGTCAATTTTGGTGGCATAAGAGTCAATCACATCACGATACATCTGTTGTATCGAAATATCAGTAATATCATCTTGCGGCAAACGATACAATTTTTCCCGAAATTCAAAAGGATCAATTTCCAACTGTCGATAGGTGAATGCTGGCGTGTAATTATAATTTTTAGCAAAAAACTGCTTCTTTTCACTCACCAAATTTTTAGGATTAATATAACTTAAGGTCTCGATACCTGTTGCGAGCTGACACAGTTTTTTGTCCAGTTTTAAAACGGCCGGATCAATTTTTGACGACAACAACTTCGTTTTACTACTACGTACTTTTGGCTTATGTTGCTTGGAAAAATATAGCGCATTAGACAAAATAGTTTCTTTTAATGCTTCTTTTAAGCTATCCAGCACCAGGGGATAAACTTCCCCAGATGCCTCATCCATAAACACTTTTTTTATTTCAGTCGGTAGAACCAGGGTATTTTTAAATGTCTGTTTAACAAAAGTCGCCAAATATCCCCGGCCGAAAAAAACCTCATTTATCGCTGAACGCGTCTGGATATTTGGTAAATCAACTCTTGCTAATGCTTTGTTCCAGTGCGTAATCACGCGCTCCCAGCGCTCGCTGTCCAGTTGTTTTGTGCCAATATTAAAGGTTGGTGGCGTTTGCTCTGTCTCCATTCTTACATAATTATAGGAATGCAGATCATAGACCAGACAATTACCATGTAAAGCTTCCACTTTGTGGATAATCGCGACTAATAATCGGTAAAACAGAGCATGCTTATCAAAACTCAATTGGCGTTGTTGTTTAGAAAGTGGTTTGGCCCAGACCTTTTTACCCCAGGCTTCTTCATAAATACAGGATTCAAGATCGCGATTAAGATCATATTCATAGCGAGAATCCAAAGCGATCAGCGTAATCGGCATGGAGGCAATCATGTCGCCAGTATAAGGATCTTCTTCATACAAACGTTCATCCGCAGAAAGTAAACACTTATCGACTAGATCATCCCTTAGATTATGACCATCATGAATCGCAGTACACACAAAGAAACCATAGTCTTCAATCTTAATTTCAAAGGCTTCTTCAACCTGCGCATGAAAGAGTTGACCTTTTTTAATGGCTTTAAGACAAGCTGCTTCAGTAAGTTTATACATTATCAATCGCCGTTGAAAATTCCGTTTTACGGGCCTGAATATAATGTCTACTGTTTTTGGATTTCACTATCAACTCGACAAAATCAATGACTTTAGTCTGTAATTTGACGCGATTCAACTTATTAATGCGCATAATACCTCCCGGACTTAAAACATTGACTTCAATTAATTTTCCAGCAATCACATCAATACCAACAAAATACAAGCCATCACGCACTAATTTAGGCCCAATTAGCGCACATAATTCTTTTTCAGTTTTTGACAAATTGTGTTTCACAACACTACCACCGGCATGAACATTAGAGCGCACATCATTTGCTGCAGGAATACGTTTCATAGCACCAAGTACCTCCCCGTTGAGTATCAAAATACGCACGTCACCTTGATCAGCCCCTTCGACATACTCTTGAAGAATAACGTAATTACCTTCTTTAGTGGTATTTATATAAAAGTCCAGTAAAGAACGAAAACTTGTCAAGGCTTGCTTTTCAACCATAATAACGCCCTGCCCTCCATAACCATCAAGTGGTTTCATAATCATTTTATCGGTTGCTGAATTACGCAATACTGACTCAAGATAGTCAGGTGTTTTAGACACATACGTTTTAGGAATATACTTATTATCTGGATCATCAAACGATGAAGTATACAGTTTATTATTAGCAATCCGTAAACCATCAATATCATTCATAATAAACACATCATCACGCACTGAATCCAGGAAATTTAATGCGGTGACATTAAGCGGTGGATTTGAGCGCATGATAATCGCATCAAAACCACCTAATGGCAGTTTGACTTTACGAAAGTGAGTATTCTTATAAAATGTCGTCATTTTTGAAGAAATTGCTTCATCTTTAATAAAAACATTACAAAAGGCCATCGCAGTAGATTCACGCATAGTCAAATTATGTACTGTCGCTAAAGCAACAGTATGCCCTCGCGCCACACATTCATGAATCATGCGAATTGTGGAATCAGTTTCAGGATCAACTCTCTCCCAAGGGTACATCAAAAAAAGAATATTCATTCAATCAATCTCAAAAATACTTCAATAAAAAAGGGCCGTACATCTTGTACAGGGCATCAGCCGATCTGGTTAACATCTTTTAATAAGAGCTTATGACTTAATAATACACCCATTGCCACTCCCTTTTTCAAAATTACCCCGCTTTAGACTCAGGATTCAAGTAAGGCATTAGTCATTTAACTAAACTTAAAACAGCCGCCAATAATACACAGGTTTAATAAAATTTGAAAATATCAATGCGTTAATACTGTGAATAATCACATATTTATTTTATACTTATTAAGATAACTTATACTTCGAAATAAAAATAAAGAGAGCACCATGTCTAAACCATTTATCCTGCACATGCTAACTACAGCAAAAAACCTAAGCCCTTTTGATGTCAATATGGCCATTGATGCTGGCTGGGTAACGGCAGTCCCTTATATAAATGTAGAGCCGGAGGAAGTATGTGGTCTGGTTCAAGATGCTATTTTTTCACGTAGTCCTAAAGGTTTAAAAAGCACAGGTATTTTTATAGGCGGTCGTGACACAAAACAAGCTATGGACATGCTTAAAACTGCAATAAACTCAATGTTCCCTCCGTTTCAAGTATCCATTTTTGCAGATCCTAGTGGTGCTTTTACGACAGCCGCTGCGATGGTAGCCGCAGTAGAAGACGAATTAAGCACAAAATTTTCCACTAACTTGCAGAACAAAACCGTTTTGGTACTTGGTGGTACAGGCCCTGTAGGTCAGGTAGTCGCAGTTTTAGCAGCTCAGTGCGGTGCAGAAGTGCGAATCATGGGGCGTCAATTAGAAAAAGTACAAAGCATAGCAGAGATGTGTTGCAAAGAATTTGGCGAGGGGAAAATTACTATCGCTAGTGGTGCGGATGAAGATAAAGATGCCCATATACAAAGCGCAGATGTTATTTTCTCAACCGGTGCTGCAGGCGTTGAACTACTTAGCGCCGAGCTGGTTGCGGCTGCGCCGCAATTAAAAGTTGCAGCCGATGTTAATGCCGTTCCGCCTTCAGGCGTTGCCGGCTTAGATCCTTTTGACAATGGCAAAGCACTTATTGGTTCTACCAGCGGTGCAGTTGGCGTAGGTGCTTTAGCTATAGGCAATATTAAATATCAGGTACAAAGTCGATTGTTAAAACAAATGATTGATGAAGATAAGCCCATTTATCTGCACTTCGAGCATGCTTTTGCAGCGGCACGTGACTATATAAAAAATTCAAAATAATAAACATACGGCTATCCTGTTAAAATTATCCAGCGAATTTTTAGCAATCCTGTTTTACTCAAACATATAATAAGGAACCTAAATGGTCAAAAGAAGTATATTACACATGTTCGATCCAATGCCTAATAACAGCCCTTTTGATGTCAACATGGCATTGGACTGTAATTTTGATGTACTCATGCCGTATGCTAATGTCAAACCTGACAGCATACATCGACTCACTCAGGATGTGATATTCTCCCGCGGTCCTAAAGGCGTAAAACAAACGGCAATTTTTATTGGCGGACGCGATATCGGCGTTGCCATCGATATGCTGAATAGCGCAAAAAAATCGATGGTCCCACCCTTGAAGTATCCGTTCTAGCTGACCCCAGCGGTGCTTTTACCACAGCTGCAGCGCTAGTTGCCTGCGTAGAAAAAGAACTTAATAGTCAATTTGACAAACAATTAAAAGACTGTAAAGCACTGGTTTTTGGCGGGACTGGTCCAGTGGGCATAGCAACCAGTGTTATTGCATCCTTAGCCGGGGCAGAAACCTGTCTGGTTGACCACTTTTCCAGTGATGCAGCGCAAGGGTTGGCCGAAGAATATAACCGTCGATTTAAATGTAACCTATCCGGTACCATTGCAACTTTTGATGAAGATAAAATAAAACTGATTAAAGATGCTGACTTAATTTTTTGTACTGCCAAAGCGGGCATTCAGATTTTAAGTGCCGATGTATTAAGTCATGCCAAAAACTTAAAAGTAGTTGGTGATGTCAATGCCGTCCCCCCTGCTGGTATTGCAGGCGTAAAAGTGAATGATTTTGGTGCATCACTGCCTCATACTGACAGTGCCGTTGCAGTAGGCCCCTTAGCGGTTGGCAATGTAAAATACAAAGTACAACACGCCTTACTCAATTCTATGCTCACAGGCGATAAACCGGTTTATTTAGACTTTATCGCAGCATTTGAAAAAGCTAAAGAGATCTTACAAGAAAAATAATTACATTCAGCGCATTCCCAGAAATTCTTAATCTGCGGTTGTTAGCTATACAATCGCGGCTTTAGACTCTTGCTATACCATTTTTAAACTCCCAAACGCCAGCCCAAGCTACCTAAAATAGACCCTATCGTCGTCAATGCCAGAGTATTCTCCTTTTTTCCATCAATAATAGACTATATAAGTGTAGTGTAGAGTCCGCACATGCCTAATATCGCGCTTTACATATCAAACAACCATTTAGCAGCTTATTAAAGCCCCCACCTGGCCAACAATAAAAAGGCGAGCAAGGCAATATTTAAATAGCCTTAAACGAGCGAGCAAGTCTGTTATTGTGACATCAAAATAAATTAAACTATGTTATATAACTAATTAATATTAGCTATATCCCCTGCTTTTTTTTATAATCTACCGCAAGTGATAAAAGGATATTCGCTTATTGTATTAAGTTCAGAATTTCTAAGCATTATTTTTTTAACAGCATAACTCGTGCCTTATAAGCAAAACAAGAGCAAAGCACGAGTAACAATGAGGTAAATTAAAATGGTTGCATTATCACACATATACAACTCACTTTTTTCTCAGGCAAGAAAAAGTAGCTTATCGGCATCAAACCTAACTGATTATGATAAGGCGAGCAAACAGGACGCATTAGCAGCAGTGGATATATTAATCAAATATAAAGCCACGGTACATGAATTCACTGATGAGATTATTGAATTTTGGCCATTACCCAGAAGGATAATGGATCGCTATCATTTCGATGATGCTGAGCAGCTTAATGAATGGCTGGATAGCTTACAATCTTTAGACTGATTTCGCCTTACGATGGGTAGAGCGTTTTCTACCCACGCAGGTTTTTGCTTAACTTAATGGAATAATGCGCTATTGCAACGAAAGCATATTATCCAAGGCAATTTTAGCAAATTTTGCGTCTGCTTCAGCAACTGTAATACGATTAACAACATGTCCCGCAACCAGGTTTTCCAGAATCCAGGCTAAATGCTGTGGATCGGTACGAAACATGGTCGAACACATGCTGAGTGCCGGTGACATAAAATGTACGTTTTTACCCTCCGCCTTACATTCATCATGCAGGCGATTCACTAAATTCAACTCTGTTGCAACCAACCAACGGGTATTCGGCTCAGATTCCCGCACGATTTTTAAAATAACCTCTGTAGAACCGATAAAATCAGCTTTCTGACACACCTCAAAACAGGCTTCAGGGTGGGCGATCACTTTAGTCTCAGGGTAACGCACCAAAAAATCATCTATTTGCTCAGGGTGAAAAACCTGGTGTACTGAACAATAACCTCCCCACAGTATCATTTTTGCCTTGCGGATTTGCTCTGCCGTTAACCCACCTAAAGGTTTTGAAAAATTCCAGACGACCATTTCATCTAATGGAATTCCCATATTAAAAGCAGTATTGCGCCCTAAATGCTGATCGGGGAAAAACAGAATTTTTTCCCGCTTGGCGAAACTCCATTCCAGAATTTTCCTGGCATTTGATGAAGTACAGACGATACCATCATGCTGACCACAAAAGGCTTTTAAATCAGCAGCCGAGTTAATATAGGTGACTGGCGTAACCGCGTTCTCTACATCAATAACGCTGGCTAATTCATCCCAGCAACGCTGCACATTCACTTTATTGGCCATATCTGCCATCGAACATCCCGCAGCCAAATCGGGCAATATTGAAATCTGTTGAGGACGAGACAAAATATCAGCGACTTCCGCCATAAAATGCACACCACAAAAAACGATATATTCTGCTTCTGATTCTGCGGCCTCACGAGAGAGTTTTAGTGAATCACCTGAAATATCCGCATGCTGAAAGACTTCGTCACGCTGGTAATGATGTCCTAAAACGATACAACGCTCACCTAATGTTGCTTTAGCTTGCTGGATTTTTATCGCACATTCTTCATCGGAAAGTAATGCGTAGTCTTGAATAAGTAATGCAGTCATAATAATTTCTCAAATAACACTGCTAAAGCTTAATAACAGCGATAGTTTTAAGGAATAACATGTAATATAAAGTGGTATAAATCTCGTTCTGTCGCTGCGCGCCACTCGCCACTGCCATTTAGTTTAGGCAACAGTTATAGCAAGGATGAGTTAAGCTACGAAGCGGATATTTCGCGAGGTGATGCGCTTCCTATCATCAGCAAATTTTTCCTATATCACTAGCAATGCGTAAATAACGATTTGTTAAAGCGCGTAGCGAAACCCAGCAATCCCTTTTTTAGCACCTATGCACCTATGTTGGGTTGCGTTTTTATTGCTTTGCAAGAAAAACGTAACCCAACCTATAATGTAATAGCGGGGGCGGATAAAAATCCGCGCTAAAGTTGCTATGTGTGCGTGTTAAGTGCGGAGTTACATCTAACTAGGCTTCTTCGCTAACAATAGGTTTATGCAATCTAATATGCAATTCTTTTAATTGCTCTTCATTAATCACTGCCGGTGCATCCACTAATGGACAAGCGGCTGATTGAGTTTTGGGGAAAGCAATGACTTCTCTAATTGAACTCGAACCAGTCATTAACATAACTAAGCGGTCTAATCCATACGCCATACCCCCATGCGGAGGGCAACCATATTTTAGCGCTTCTAATAAGAAACCGAATTTATCATTCGCTTCTTTTTCACCTATGCCTAAAATCTCTAAAACTGTAGACTGCATTGCTGTTTTATTAATACGAATCGAGCCACCACCCACTTCCGTTCCATTAAGCACTAAATCATACGCCCGCGATAAAGCAGCGCCAGGATTAGCTTTTAATTCTTCTTCAGAACAACTAGGTGCGGTAAAAGGATGATGGATGGCATTCCAGCGCTGCCCTTTTTCATCCCATTCAAACATAGGAAAGTCAACGACCCAAAGCGGCTTCCAGTCACCTTCCAGTAAATTTAAATCCAGCCCGATCTTAACACGCAAAGCACCTAAGGCCTCATTCACAATATTGGCTTTATCGGCACCAAAGAAAATCAAATCTCCCGCTTCAGCAGCGGTTTTTTCTAAAACAGCCTCCCAGACTTCAGCGGGTGCAAATTTAACAATCGGTGATTGCAACCCTTCAAGACCGCTGTTACGATCATTGACTTTAATATATGCCAAACCTCTCGCACCATAAATACTGACAAATTTTGTATAGGCATCAATATCTTTGCGGCTTATTTTGCCTCCACCAGGAATACGTAAAGCAACAACCCGGCCCTCAGGATTATTCGCCGGACCGGAGAATACCTTGAACTCAACATCCTTCATGACATCAGCTATATCCACTAATTCTAATGGGATACGTAAATCAGGCTTATCTGAACCAAATCGTGACATCGCTTCTGCATGTGTCATGCGTGGAAAAGGTTTACCCAAATCCACATCTATGACTTCTTTGAATAAATGACGCATCATATCTTCCATGATTGCCATAATTTTATCTTCGTCCATAAAAGACGTTTCTATATCCAGCTGGGTAAACTCAGGCTGTCTGTCGGCGCGTAAATCTTCATCACGGAAACAACGCACGACTTGATAATAACGATCCATACCAGCCATCATTAACAATTGTTTATACAGTTGCGGTGATTGTGGCAAAGCAAAAAAAGCATGTTTATGGGTACGACTTGGAACAATGTAATCGCGGGCGCCTTCAGGTGTCGCCTTGGTTAAGATGGGCGTTTCCATTTCAAAAAATTCTTGGGCATCCAGGAAATTACGTAAATTACGTGTGACATCACGACGTATTTTCATTTTCTCCAGCATTGAAGTTTTACGCAGGTCAATATAACGATAACGCAAGCGCATTTCTTCGTTAACTTCTATTTCACTTTCAATCGGGAATGGTGGTGTCTCTGATTCATTCAATACTTCAATGTGGCTAACCAGAATTTCAATTTCGCCAGTTGCCATATTCGGATTAACAGTCCCTTCCAAGCGATCTCTGACGACACCCTCAACACGTAAAACATATTCACTACGCACACTTTCTGCAATAGCAAAAGTATCTGCAGATTCAGGATTAAAAACCACCTGAACCAAGCCTGCACGGTCTCTTAAATCAATAAAAATAACACCACCGTGATCACGTCTTCTATGTACCCAGCCACACAGATGAACTGTTTGGCCTAAGTTTTCTTTGTTTAATTCTCCGCACTTATGGGTACGCATATATCGTTACTCTGTCTATATTAAAGGTTATTTTTAGGCTGTCGATCGATTCATTCGCATCAACAAGTAAGTCTTTTTTATGATAATGTGGATATTACCCGGCTTTACTCGGCTTGGTAGCTGGCGGAGAACTTTCACCCGCGACATTTTTCTTGCTACCGCCTTTAAAGTCAGTTTCATACCAGCCACTGCCTTTTAGTCGAAAACCGGCCGCTGAAATTTTTTTCTTTAACTCAGGCTCATTACAAACAGGACAGCTTACCAGAGGTTCAGCATTAATTTTTTGCAAGGCTTCATGCTCATGCCCACAAGCATCACACTGGTATTCATAAATTGGCATTTGCTACTCCGAAAAAGGAAAATAACTAGAAATATGGAGACTCATTTGCTTTTTTTCAATAAGCAAATCAAAATTAACCCGCTATTTTAATAATAAGCTGATAGACAAGCAAGCAACAGCAATTTACTTTACGCAAATACTCATTTTAAGGCAAACCCTATGCAACAGATTAACCTGACCCAACCTGATGACTGGCACCTGCATGTACGCACGGGTGATATGCTAAAAACCGTCATTAATCACACTGCCAGACAGTTTGCCCGCGCTATCATTATGCCTAACCTGCAACCACCGGTCAGCAGTGTCGCACAGGCGTTAAATTATCAACGGGAAATTCAGCAAGCTACATCCGCAGGCTATCATTTCACACCCTTGATGGTACTTTATCTGACTAATGCAACGAGCATTACTGATGTCCAGCAAGTGGCCAACTCACCCGACGTACATGCATTTAAGCTCTATCCTGCAGGTGCAACAACCAACTCCGATCAGGGCGTCACCGACTTACAAGCACTCTTTCCTGTATTTGGCGCAATGGAAGCATTAAATGTTCCGCTATTAATTCATGGTGAAGTCACTCACGAAGATATTGATATATTTGATCGAGAACGCATCTTTATTGAACAAAAGCTGAGCGTTATTCATCAGCACTTTCCGCATTTGCGTATTGTACTGGAACATGTGACGACCCGCGAGGCCGTGCAGTTTGTATTAGAAACGCCTGATAACATCGCTGCAACTATCACGCCGCAACATCTTATGTATAATCGCAACGCCATATTGGTTGGAGGCATCAAACCACACTATTATTGTCTGCCAATACTTAAACGAGAAATACATCGAGAAACCTTACTAAAAGCGGCAATCAGTGGCAACCCTAAATTCTTTTTAGGCACTGACAGTGCACCTCACTTAACCCACCTAAAAGAGAATAGCTGCGGCTGCGCTGGCTGTTATTCTGCATATGCAGCGATGGAACTCTATGCAGAAGTGTTTGATGCGGCAAACGCATTGGATAAGCTAGAAGGTTTTGCCAGTTTCTATGGCGCTGACTTTTATCAACTGCCGCGAAATACCCGAAAAATTACCTTAGAAAAAACAGCGTGGCAAGTACCTGACTATTACTCTGTTACAGATAAAGGCCACATAACCCCACTGAAAGCAGGCGAAACATTACTCTGGAAACTGCAGGCATAGTTCGCTTTAGAGTCTATTGTAAACCAATATACAAACTATCAACCTCGCCTAACCCCTCCTTGCCAAGGAGGGGACCAAACAGGGATAGTTTATTGCTTCTCTTCGGTTTGTTTTGGTTCTAATTCCTTTTCTAACTCTTGATCTTCAATTTGCTCAATCTCTAATTCCTGTTGCTGATCTTGTTCTGGCTTTTCATCTGGTTCTACTTCTTGATCGTCATCCAGATAGAGCGACTCATCCAGTTCTTCCTCATCCATCCATTCCAAATCCAGTGACTGTGCAGCACCATCATTGATCAAATAATCGCGGCGTTGCATATAGGCTGAACGGAAAAAGATATATCGATCAACTGCCGCTTCAGAAGCTACTGCTTCTGCGTCCAGAAAATCAGCTCTGACATCAATAACTTCCAAACTACGCAAACCAACAGAAAGCCCCGTTGACAAAGCAGTACTGCCAAAAAATAAGGTATATGTAAACGGATGCAAAGCAGCGTCCCCCACATATCCCCCCACATCTCTAACAGAACTCGGTCCGAGCAAAGGCATCACAAAATAAGGACCACGCGGCACCCCCCAAACAGCGAGGGTCTGACCAAAATCTTCTTCATGCTTAGGTAAATCAATCAGTGTCGCGACATCGATAAAACCTCCAATTCCAGCGGTACTATTGACTAAAAAACGCGCAGCATCCATACCTCCTTGCTTAGGCTTTGCTTGTAAAAAATCATTTACACTGACGCCAATATCTTTCAAATTTGAAAAAAAGTTACTTAACCCTATATCGACAAATTCAGGTGTTATCCATTGATATCCTTTTGCAACCGGCTTTAAAATGAATCGATCCACTTCATCATTAAATACCTGAATATTTCGATTCATGCCTTCCCAAGGATCGGCGGGGTCAGGATGAGTCACCGTTGCACAAGCTTGTAGCAAAGACAAGCTTACCCCCCCAAAGATCAAGCGATATTTGCTTAGTTTATTTATCATTACTTACCTTAGATACTAGCGAAAAAGTTTATCCGTACAGAAACTTCGCGTAACATAGCACAATTTACCCAGTAATTTAATAGTTAACACCATGGAACTCGTTGAACATCCATTAAAGGAGCGATTTAGAGGCTACCTACCCGTTATTGTTGATATCGAAACAGCCGGTTTTGATGCAAAAAAAAATCCATTATTAGAAATCGCGGCAATCATCGTTGAGTATGATGAACAGCAACAATTGCTGATTACCGAGAGCCATTCAGCGCATATTATTCCCTTTGCGAACTCAATATTAGATCAATCCGCTCTCAAATTCACGGGCATTGATCCTTATCACCCATTTCGTATGGCTATAACAGAAAGTGACGCGTTACACAAAATCTTTCTGCCTATTAGACATGCCGTTAAACGCAACCAATGCACCCGGGCCATTTTAGTTGGGCATAATCCAAATTTTGATATTAATTTTCTTAATGCTGCCATCGAACGTACTAAAATTAAGCGCAGTCCTTTTCATCCTTTCAGTACCTTTGATACTGCAACACTAGGCGGCTTAATGTATAAACAGACCGTATTAGCTAAAATAGGCAAAGAAGCAGGTATTGTCTGGGATAATGAACAAGCCCATTCAGCGTTATATGACGCCAGGCAGACAGCTGAAATTTTTTGTAAAATCGTTAATCGCTGGCAACAACTGGAAGCACTAGAACTCACAACGCAGAATTAAACCCTGATATTTTCAGCAACTAGCAAGCGCTACTTATTTTTTTTGTTTTTTACTATTTGATTAAGATGATTAATCCCCATAAAAGCCAACACAACAAAGCCACCGGGAATAACAATCGCAGCAACAACGGAAGCCGAAAGTTTTAATGTCTGTTGTCGATCACTGAGAGTTTTACCGGTAAGAATATTTTCCACCGGATATCTGATTGCACCACAGGAATGGCAAAGCGGATATTCTTGTTTTTCTGCTGCGCCACAAAAGGAACATTCTGACATAGTCATACCCTCGCTTTTTTTATTGTTTTAGTCCGATAATAACAGAAAACGGACCAGGCATAAAATAGAACTACCCATTTAAAAAGAGAAAATATGATGCAGGCAAGCACCATCATTGATTAAAGCTAAGCGTTGCCTACACTTGTTGCCAATAAGTTAAGACATAAAATTATTTTAAACATAATGCTACAGTGTCTCGTCTTAATTTCGTACCCCAAAATCAACAAGTATATCCCTTGCTTTTTATATTATGGGTCGCCTATAACAGATATTGCGTTGCCAATCCGAGAAAACTCATAAAACCAACGACATCAGTCACTGTTGTTAAAATAACTGCACCGGATAAGGCAGGATCAATCCCCATACGCTGTAAAATAAGTGGTATCGCAATACCTGCACCTGCAGCGGCAATGAGATTAATTACAATAGCAGCAGCAATAACCAGGCTGATGCCTATGTCCTGAAACCATAACCAGGCAATCAAAGCCACGATTACAGCCCAAATCAAACCATTAATGATCCCAATCATCACTTCTTTTCGCGCCAACCAGGCACTATTGCCTTTGGTAATCTGATTGAGCGCCAAGCCACGAATTGTTAAAGTCAGCGTCTGACTTCCTGCAATCCCTCCCATGCTCGCTACAACAGGCATCAGCACAGCTAAAGCAACAATTTTCTCCACCGTATCTGCATATAAGCCAATCACCCATGCTGCCAGAAAAGCCGTTATCAAGTTAATAAACAGCCAAATTGTCCGGCGTTTAGCACTATTAATGACCGGCGCAAACAAGTCAGCCTCCTCATCCAGACCGGCACTTCCAAGTAATGCATGATCTGCTTCCGCACGTAGAATATAAATAACGTCGTCCATGGTAATACGCCCCAATAAAAGATTATTTGTATCAACAACGGCGGCAGAAACAAAGTTTGATTGTTCAAACAATAGCGCAACATCGTGTTCGCTGGTGGTCGCTAATATTGCTTGATGTTGCGTACTCATCACATCTGCAACTAAAGTATCTTCATCATGAGTCAACACTTTATTTAACAGCAACTTGCCCTGGTAGATCCCCTCGCGATTAATGACCATTAAACCATCAGTATAATCTGGCAAATCTTCATGTATATGC
Organism: uncultured Gammaproteobacteria bacterium; assembly: GCA_942491615.1. Taxonomy (GTDB): domain Bacteria; phylum Pseudomonadota; class Gammaproteobacteria; order Methylococcales; family Methylomonadaceae; genus Methyloprofundus. Next base: position 25,364 of record CALOCH010000022.1, on the reverse strand, counting down.
AAATAGCGCAATACGGCTTCCAAAGTCACATCACTCCTGACCGTAATCACATCAGGACTCATTAAACGTCCTGCAGTATCATCATCAAAGGATAAACTGGTTTCCAAATGTTCGCGAATCTCATCCGATAAACTGTCTTCAATCGTTTGTCTGACAGGTTCCGGTAGTTCTTCGATCATATCCACAAGATCGTTCACTTCCATATGTTCAACGGCAGCGATTAACTGCTCCTCTGACATTTCTCCAAGCAAACCGTTGCGGACTTCATCATGTAAAAAAGACAAAGTTTCGGACTCCATCGACTCAGGAATTAAATCCCAAAGCTGTCTTCGCTCTGCCGGAGGCATAGATTCGAGAATATCTGCCACTTGTCCAGGGTGTGTGCTATTAATTAATAACAGTAATTGCTCTGTTTCTTGTTGCTCAAGCAGAATAAACACCTGATCCAGAGTAAGTTCATTTTTTTTTATGTGTACATTTTCCAGCTCTGTCATGTGCAATGATATTCCTGTGTATTGATTTAGCAAAGACTGATACAGACCAATAAAAAACTCAGAAAGTCACACATGCTGTGACTTTCTGACAACAAAAAGTGTCAGTTTTGAACAAATTTTTTTATTATTGAGTTACAAACTACTTGAAATACTCAATTAATGCACTTATTAATTAGACTCAACACGGAAAACCTATCACGTCACTCACTTTTTTTATATTATTGCCAATCTATTTAAATTTTTTCAAACAAGCAACTGCTTGCCGATAGGCATTAAAATAACACCATCTTAATACTATGCAAATTATTGATGGCTCTTTAAGTAGCCTTAGCATAGACTTATAGTAGCCTATTGTGACTGAATTCAAGCCCCCCTGCACGCACAGACAGATCTTCTAAACAACTAACCCATAAAAAACCGGCTTACATTTAAGTGCCTCATTTCTTCTATTAACGTTTTCTATCATCAGGAAAATTATGTTTGAAAATATATTACCGCAATATTTGGATATTGTGACTTTACAATGGCTAGGCATCCTCTTTTGCGTCTCGCAATCTGCGATGTTTTCTGGGCTAAATCTGGCTTTTTTCTCTTTAAGCAGACTACAGCTGGAGGTTGAAGTCAGCCAAGGCAATAAGCCAGCAGAAAAAATCCTCAAAATGCGTCAGGATTCCAATTTCTTACTAACGACAATTCTATGGGGTAATGTCGGAATTAACGTACTTTTAACATTATTATCAAATTCCTTGTTAACAGGTATCAGTGCCTTTGTTTTTTCGACCGTCGTCATTACCTTCCTTGGAGAAATTATTCCGCAGGCGTATTTTTCGCGTAATGCCTTGCGCATGGCTGCTATGCTTGCCCCGGCATTAAGGTTTTATCAAATCCTCTTTTACCCGGTAGCTAAAACCTCCTCTATCATGCTAGATTTATGGTTAGGCAGAGAAGGCATTGATTATTTACGGGAGAAAGACTTACGCTCTTTTATTACTAAACATATTGAAGCCGAAGAAGCCGACGTAGATCATATTGAAGGTGTTGGAGCACTGAACTTTCTGGCAATTGATGATATCAGCGTGACCAATGAAGGCGAAGCCATTAACCCAAAATCCATTATCAAACTACCGGTGTCTCTTGATTTACCGATTATCCCCAACATTGAACGTAACGCAAATGACCCGTTTTTAAAGCTCGTACATGCATCAGGGCATAACTGGGTTGTGCTCACTGACTTGAATGATGAACCACGCTTAATCATTGATGCCGATGGTTTTTTACGCTCTGCGATTTTTGACGTTGAGCACCCTTTTGACCCTTATAACTATTGTCATAGACCTTTGATTGTACGTGACATGTCCACACCTATGGGTGATATCATTCCTTATTTAAAAGGCTCTGCGTCCTTGGATCGACATCATGATGGCGAAATAGAACATGATGTTGTGCTGATTTGGGGTGAGGAAAAACGCATTATTACCGGTGCCGATATTTTGGGCAGACTGTTCAAAGGTATTGGTCACAAAGAATCATCAGATAGCACCAACATCAGTAGCCAAACTCACAAAGAAATTTGCACGCAGGATAACTGAATATACACATTACCTTACACCATAGCCACATAAAATGACTATCGCTAGAAAATTATATTTAATTTATTCTCCCCGCGTAGCGGAGCAATTAAGCAGTATCACTAAGCACCCGCTTATTATTGAGCAAGGCCTGCAAATTCGACCTATAAAACTAGCGGATTTATCAGCACTGCATATTAAAGATGACTTGAACCATGCCTTGCTATGGATCGAACAGAAAGATTACCCACAGGTTTTATTGTTTGCCGACAAAAAGCAAATGTCACTGGGTTTTTTGCCGGTTGCGGGTGACCCACCTAGCCAGTTCTTTAAAAGTCTGGATTTACCCAAAGATTTTAATGCGTGCCTCGAAATAGCCCTACACGATGAGCCACTGTTTATCGACGTTATCGTTTGTAATGATGAAATTGTCACCAATGGTGTTAATCTGGAAAACCAGACGACAATGTCCGAATTTATAGGTGATAGTCATAAATTTGCAGGGCTGGGGAAATTCAAGTTTCAAATAAAACGCTTTTTGCACGCATTTTCACTCACACCACATCCTGTAACGTTAATTACAGCAAAAGATAAAAGTGTCTCTACGGCAATTACCGGCATGGTATTGCTGGATTTCCACAAAAATGGCCCTTTGACAGACTTGTTTGCTGACTCAATATCTTTACGTGACAGGCGCATTTCTGTTGCTTTATTTGCGCCTCAGTCTATCCTGTCCTACCTGCAACTTTCCTCGACATTTCTCAGTGCACCACAGAAAAAAAAGCTGCCTCAGCAATTAGGTTATATCCGTACAGCGGCTTTAACTATTAAATCACCTGTGGAAACGCATTATCTGGTAAATAAAAAACCACTCACGACGCGTGAATTACGTCTGGAAATTCTGAGTGAAGGTATCCGGGTAAATGCCGGTGATAAATTCAGGGACGCCCAGCACTACACTGACGATAAAGAAAATGTAGCCTGTGAACAGCTTCCCCAGCAGGAAAGCAGAATCAAATATTTAAGCACTACATTACCTTTTTTCACTCATGCGCTAGAGTCTGATTTTAAAGAGCTGTTTCTCGCTTTAAAAGAAAATGCAAAAATCAGTAATACTTATGTATTACTTATGGTATTAAGTGCATTATTAGCAACCTTAGGCCTGTTTTTAAACAGCCCTTCTGTGGTGATTGGTGCAATGGTTCTAGCGCCACTAATGGCACCGTTAATTTCCATTTCAATGGGGCTGTTGCGTTCCGACTCCGACCTCAGCAAGCGCTCTTTTAGCACTTTATTACTTGGTATATTTATTGCTATCTCATTGTCCGCGCTGATGGCTTTTCTATTGCCATTTCAGGAAGTGACCAATGAAATTGAGGGACGACTGCACCCTTCTACTCTGGATTTACTGGTTGCTATACTGTCCGGCATCGCAGGTGCTTTTGCCAATGCGCGGGAAAATATCGCCAAAAGTCTCCCTGGTGTAGCCATAGCGGTCGCATTGGTGCCACCGCTATGTGTATCAGGGATCGGTATCGGCTGGCTAAATTTCAATGTCTTTTATGGTGCCATGCTATTATTTCTGACTAACTTAACAGGTATTATTATGGCGGCCGGACTTTCCTTTATGGTCATCGGCTATGCTCCTTTCTCCCGCGCCAAAAAAGGGATCGCAATATCCGTTTTCATGGTCGCAGTGATTTCAATTCCTCTCGTGTTGTCATTTTCTGATATGCAAAAAATTGCTGCCGTAAAAAAACAATTAATTAGCCAGAATTACGTGCTGGCGGGTCAATCGCAACAATTACGCAATATAAGAGTACGTCTGGGTAAACCTTTCAAAATCAGCGCTGATTTGATGATGACTCGTATGCCGGCACCTCATGAGTTAGCCGCTTTTGAGCAACAACTCTCTGATCAACTGGGACACCCTGTATCTGTCGATTTTTCAGTACGTCTAGTGACTGACAATTTCTTTAAACAAACATCGCTAAATTAATGCCGTTGATTTCTAATGATTATTTTTTCTCTTTGAACCTGTCACTTTTTTGTGACTTTTATCTAGCAACAGGTGTCAGATTGATACATTAAAACCTGGTTAACTAATGGAAAATCTATGTGTGTATCGATTCGTGTATAATTTATGTTCAGCCAGATTACACTAACTCATCAACCCCTCGTTTTATGGGTTGTTATATACACCAGGGATTTTTTTATCTTATCCACTGCCCCTCCTAAAGCTAAGTCACTAAGTTTAGATGAACTGAGCGATGAAGAGTTAGTCAAACTATGTCTGGATTCTCAACGCGTTCACCCTCACATCTTCGCTATTCTGGTACGCCGTCATGAGGGATTAAGCTATCGAGTTGCACTGCGCTATCTGAGATCTGATGCAGATGCAGATGATGCCACACAAGATGCCTTTTTAAAAGCATTCAGAGGTTTGCTCGGATTCCGTCAAGATGCGAAGTTTAAAACCTGGTTATTTAAAATCTTGCACAATGTCTGCATGACGCGGATTGCTCAAAGAAAACGCAAAGAGAGTATCGAGCAAGCCGAGTCGGATCTATGCTCAATAGCAGATATCACAGATACAACAAATGAATATCAGCAGTTAATTGAAAAAGACTCAATTCAACAAACCCTTGCTCAACTCACCGAGCCAGAGCGCCAAATCCTGATTTTACGGCTCATCGCTGAACTTAGCCTGCAAGAAGTAGCCGATACCTTAGGTTTAAACCTCAGTGCAACCAAAATGCGTTTTTACCGGGCTCAGCAACATTTTGCTGACATTTATACCCAACTCCAGACCATAACCAAAAGTTAATACGCCCATGAATAGCCCAATTGACGATTCTCAAAACCCCACCCTGAACGAACTTTTCGCCTCAGAGCGTAAACAATGTCAAGCCAATGATGCACGCGTTAAAAGCATTATGCATAAAGTTCATCAACAGAGCAATATCAACGATTTGACACTTTTAGTCTTTGTACGCCTTTGGATGACATTGCTAAATGTTGGCGCAATTTTTTATGTTGCTGCAGTAAAAAAACGATCAGACTTAAAGCCCAGAACTAAACACCTCGATTCAAAAGGACACCTTTGATGGACCTATTAAATCAAACTATAGACTCAATAAGTGCCGCATTTAATCATCAATTATTGCTACTTCTTCCCAAACTGGCAGCTGCTGCCACCATTCTTCTAGTCGGCTGGATTGTCTCACTATTGCTCGGTAAAATTGTTGCAACCATAGGCCGCAAAATAGGCCTGGACAGAGCCAGTAAATCTGCTCACGTTAATACCGTCTTAGCTAATGTCGGCCTGCGTAATATTGATATAACGCCCTCTAAACTGATCGGTCGTCTTATCTTCTGGCTATTGATGACTGTTTTTTTTATCAGTGCCACTAATACACTGGGTTTAAACAAGCTTGCCAGTCTGTTTGACAATGTTGCCCTGTTCTTACCTAAACTGGTTGCGGCAACTATGATTTTTGTTTTTGGTTTGGTATTAGCACAATTATTTGGTCGCCTGGTGCGAAAAGCGACGGCCAATATAGGTAATGAATACTCGCGAACGCTGGGTGGATTTGCCAGTAGTATTATATCAATCGTAGTTGTTGTTTTAGCTATAGGGCAACTTGAAATTGATACGACTTTATTAAACATAGTTATCGCTATATTTCTGATTATTTTAGGTATTGCAGTTGCCTTATCACTGGGTCTCGGGACACGTGATTTAGCCAGAAATATTGTTTACGGGGCTTATGTACGTGACCATTTTCAACTCGGTATGCCGATTAGCTTTAAACAATTCACAGGAAAAATTATCGAAATCAATTCAGTGAACACATTGATCGAGTCAAATGATGGAACGCGCATCTATATTCCCAATAGCGACTTGATGAATGAAGTTATTCTTTCCATCCCTGATAAACTAGATTAACGCAGCAAGGATGCGCAAGCTAGCTTACTAAGGAACGTATATGACACACTTGAGCAACTGTAAATAGATAGAGTCGAACGACTTGATAAGTTTTGTAGCGACTCATAAGAGCACGAAGTGAAACCCATCAACAGCGCATATGCTATAACGTACTGCCGATTGATGGGTTGCGCTAAGGCTCTACCGACCTTAGATAACAGAATAACTTACCTACTTTATTCCGTGCATATTCCTAAGCTAATCCAGGACGTTTTTCATTTTGCCTTCGAAGTAGTTTACATTTTTTTCAAAATCCCGGGAGCGGGCAGCTTGCCTGCTTTTATAAACCCTATACGGGCAAGCCCGCGCGCTCCCAGATAAAAAACAACAAAGGTGTTAACTGGAAAATGCAAGATGCCAAAAAAGCGCTGTTTATTGTTTTATAATATCCGCTTCGTTATATAAAACCTGCGTACGATCGAGAACCTTTTGCCGCTTTAAATCAGCTACCAGCTTTGCTTTGACTTCATCTAACGTAGGGCTGGGGACAGTTCTCGAATCCTCAAGATAAACAAGTTGCCAGACATTATCAATTTTTACAGGCGTCAGATTGAATCGGCTCTCTAGTATAGCCTCAACCACTTTAATCAACTCTGGTGAAAGGTCAGCCGTATACACCCAGCTTAATTCCTTATAAGACTCATCTGCTCGCTGTTCTGTTTTAACCAACTCTTTAAGCTTAGCCCCCATTTGCACATGACCAATCATTTTCTCGACTCGCGCCTGACTAGGAGATTCCTCCTGTTGGACCTAAGGTCTACCAAACCAAAAGCTCCCTTGTTGGCAGCAAATGCCATATTGCCGCCGTCCATAATCTCGATGGCCCTAAAGCTCAATGAATCGGTATAAATGGTCTCTATTTTTACAGCCTTAAACGTGCTCTTTTTCTCCATTTCGGAACAGGAGCCCAAAATAAATAGAATGAGAATCACCAAATAATTGCGCATGCTTATAATTTTCCCCAAAAATAAGAGGAATAGGTTCTAATACAATACCTTTGCAATCTTAATTTTTAAAAATGCGATTACATAGAAATCTAGTGTTTGCGGTTGTTGATGCGTTAAATTATATATTTAATGAAGGTGAATATGCAGATAAGGTAGTGGAAAAAGTATTAAAATATGACAAACGATGGGGTGCCCGGGACAGAGGTTTTTATTGCAGAAACCACCTACGAAATGGTTCGCTGGAGGAGATTATACGCAGAGATAGCAGAAAGGTAAAGGCCCCATATAGCAGGCCCAATCTTTTTAGAATGTTCGCCGTTTGGGCCGTTCTTAAAGGCATAAAACTACCGGACTGGAAGCAAATTGAACCTACCCCGGAAAGAAGAATCAAAGGAAAATTTGACGAACTCTCCAAAATAAGGAAATATAGGGAATCTGTACCGGATTGGATGGACGAGCTATGTGCAAAATCCTTGGGCGAGGCCCTGTGGACCAAAGAAATTCATGCCCTAAATGAGCAGGCAGAAGTAATTTTAAGGGTAAACACCTTAAAAACAACCAAGGATAATTTAAGCAGTGTTCTCCATGAAGCCGGAGTTGAAACTGAATCCATAAAAGGGTATCCAGATGCCTTAAGGTTAAAGGAACGTTCAAATGTATTTATTACCGAAGCCTTTAAAAATGGCTGGTTCGAAGTACAGGATGCCTCTTCCCAATTGGTAGCGCCATTTTTGGACGTTAAACCTGGTCAACGCGTTGTTGATACCTGCGCAGGTGCAGGTGGTAAAACGCTTCATTTAGCAGCGCTGATGGAAAATAAGGGTCAGCTCATCGCACTTGATATTTATGGCAACAAACTAAAAGAATTAAAAAGAAGGGCAAAGCGCGATGGTGCGCATAATGTGGAGACCAGAGCCATAGATTCTACCAAGGTAATTAAAAAACTATATGATACAGCAGATAGGGTACTTATAGATGCTCCCTGTACAGGATTAGGGGTCTTAAAAAGAAACCCCGACGCCAAGTGGAAACTGCAACCCGATTTCTTGGAGAAAATAATGGTTACGCAACAACAAATCCTTCAGGATTACAGCAGAATAGTTAAGCCTGGAGGGAAATTGGTATATGCCACCTGTTCCATTTTGCCACAAGAAAATATTCAGCAAGTAAAAAAATTCCTTGGCTCAGAGGCTGGTAAAGACTTTAGTCTTATCAAGGATAGCAATATATATGCATGCAAAACTGGATTTGACGGATTCTATATGGCGCTATTGGAAAAAGAAATCTGAGTAGATAATAAAAAATGAATAAAAAAAGAGGCTGTCCATATTCATGGACAGCCTCTTTTTAGTTTCTGGTGCCTAAAGTCCTATTCTAACACTAGGTGCACTGATCCCAACTCCCGTGCGGATAGTTGTTCCACTGGAATAGCTTCTATAACGATAAGGTTCGTTATGATAATAATAGAAACTGGCGTGGGTATGGTAATGGTCGCTATGGTGACAATGTGCATCACAATGACTGCGATGTTCCGCATAGGCATCCCTCTTACCTTTCATATATGCCTTGTACGCCTTTTTATCCCTTTTTTTCAATTGTCGCTCATAATCCTTTTGGGATTCCCAGAATTCTTCCTCCTCTTCTTCTGCCAATTCCTGTGATTGCTCAAATTTTGCATCCTCCTTGGCTCTTTGTTCATAATAAGTAAGTTTTTCCTGTTCGGTGGATTCTACTTCCTGGGCTATTGATCCGACAAAAGAAAAAAGTAGGATCGCTATACTTAAAAATTGTAATCTCTTCATAACTTAATTGTTTTGTTTAAACTGTGATTTTTTTAATAGCACTGTTTGTATACAAAACAACCAAAAGGAAAATTACCCTACCTCGTTTAGAAAAAAATGATTATCAAAAAACCTCCTTCTTGGAATTTGTGGTAAGTACATCCGGATGCATTAACGATTCTGCCAAACTACCAGTCTTTGGTAGTTCGTACTTGAAATAGAATTTCATAGTATGGATTTTGCTGTCGTAAAAGGCAATGGAAAAAGCTTGGTCCTCCTCCTGTAAGTTACGCTGTGCATTTACAGCAATATCGAGCCATAACCATGCTATGACCACGTGACTTAAATATTCCATAAACAAATTGGCATCGGATAAATAACGTTCGTAATTTCCTTTTTTGGCAAAAGGCATTAGAAAATCCAATACCTCTCTAGTTAATTTAATTTTGTCCCCCAAACTTTTGGCCGATGAGCGCAATTCTTCAAACTCCATTGCTTCCTCTAGGGTATACAATATTTCCTTTAACAACAATTCCAGGGCTTCTCCATTTTCCATCGGAACCTTACGACCTAATAAATCTTGGGATTGTATACCCGTAGTACCCTCGTATATGCTAAATATCCTAATGTCACGATAGTATTGCTGAAGTATAAAATCGGAACAGAATCCATATCCGCCCAACACCTGCACCCCATTGCTCACAGATAAAGTTCCTGCCTCGGTGGGATAAGTCTTTACAATAGGAATTATCATTTCCAATAATAGACCATACTTTTCCTTGGTTTCGGGGTCTTTGGTGGATTGTATAATATCGTAATACTTGGCGGCCAATAGCACCAAACTCAAAGAACCTTCGGCAATAGCCTTTTGCAATAACAGCATGCGTCTTACGTCTGGATGCTCAATTATTAAACACGGTTTTTCATCGGGATCTTTTTTTCCATCACTGGAAAGTTTTCGTCCCTGGGGTCGTTCCTTGGCATATTCCAAAGAAGCTTGATAAGCTGCCATACTTATAGCTGCACCCCACGGCCAACACTTATCCTGGCACTGTTCATCATTAAGAACATATATTTAAGCCCCTTATGCGCCTCCCCTACCAGCCAGCCATGGCAATCGTCCTTGTCACCAAATCCTAGATGGGTCGTAGCATAACCCCGTTGACCCATTTTCTGGAAATCGGCCACGGTCATCACATCGTTATTTTCAAGACTTCCATCCTCACCTAACCTTAGCTTTGGTACAATAAATAAAGATATGCCCTTTGTTCCAGACGGAGCGCCTTCTATTCTTGCCAACAATAGGTGGACAACATTTTCTGCATATTGATGATCTCCCCCTGAAATGAATATTTTTTGTCCGGATATCTTATAGTAACCATCCTGAGTAGGGGTTGCCTTGGTAGTGATATCCGATAAGGAACTACCTGCCTGGGGTTCGGTAAGGCACATGGTACCTCCCCAGTCTCCAGACAACATTTTGGGAACATAGGTCTTTTTTAGGTTGTCATTGGCAAAATGAACAATCAGCTCTGCAGCCCCTTGGGTCAGCCCAGCATATCCTGGCAGATGATTGTTAGCCGCCACCTGAATATAGGCTGAAGCAGTATGGACTATAAAAGGTAACTGCAACCCCCCATCCGCATAATCAAATGGTCCGGAAATAATTCCCATTTCCCCACCTTTCTTCATCATTACATCAACCTGTTTATGCACCATTATGGTTCCATCTTTATACATGGCAGGCGTTTCATCCATCTCTTTGAAATAGGGAAATAATTCACGGTCGGAAAATTCCTTGATAGCATTTAAAAACAGATCCAAGGAATCCTTGTCTTAATCTTGAAACCGTTCTGCTGTTAGCAAATTCTCCACCCCATGTACATGGTATAACAAATATTTTAATGTTGCGATATCTACATATTCCTTAGCCATAGTATCTATATTTAGTGTTTATTGGTATTACATTCCCAAGATACAATTTACTCTTCTAATTGAGGCCCCTAGTAAAAAAATGAAGTTATTTGGGCAGTATGGGAGCTAAAAAAAACTTGAATCTACTATTCTGCTCTCCCACGTCAAAAAGCAATCATAAGTTCCTTACCTTTAATTTTTATCGAGTTTAGAAAAAGAATGAACAACGAGCAGTCGGCCATAAATACCACTTATTTCAGCATAGCTGGAAATATTGCTTTGGCCGTAATTAAAGGTTTGGCAGGTTTTTTTGGCAATTCCTACGCTTTAATAGCCGATGCCATTGAATCCACAACCGATATTTTTTCCTCCCTCTTGGTTCTGTTTGGACTTAAATACGCAAAAAGACCAGCAGACGAAAATCACCCTTACGGACATGGTAAGATTGAACCCCTTATTACTTTTTTGGTAGTAGGGTTTTTAATTACCTCGGCCACAATTATAGCCTATGAAAGTATTATGAACATTTTAACCCCACACAAAACACCAAAATCCTGGACACTATTGGTTCTGGGTGGCATTATTTTGTGGAAAGAGATTTCATATAGGGTAGTCTTAAAAAAAGTATCCAAACCAACAGTTCTTCCTTAAAAGCAGATGCATGGCATCATAGAAGCGATGCCATCACCTCCATTATGGCCTTCATAGGCATATCCATTGCCTTGATCTTTGGCAAAGGTTATGAAACAGCCGATGATTGGGCTGCCTTGGCGGCCTCATTTTTTATTTTTTATAATGGATATCTGATCTTTAGACCTGCCCTTGGAGAGATAATGGATGAGCATTTATACGATGACCTTATTGATGAAATTCGAGATGTTTCCTCAACTGTTGATGGTATATTGGGAACTGAAAAATGTTTTGTCCGAAAGGCCGGTACAAAATATCATATTGACCTTCATGCCCAGGTAAACGGCAGTATTAGTGTAAAAGAAGGGCATGACCTGTCCCATAAACTTAAGGACAGGCTCCGCAGGAATATACCCAACATTGGACATGTATTGATTCATATAGAACCAAAATAAATACCAGAGGAGGCTACGTTCTAAAATAGACCTCATACAGAAATTAACAATTGTTGTCCAAAACTGTTAACTATTCTAATGAAAAATTACACATTAAAACCGTAAATTTGCACCTTTCTCAACCTTACAATTTACATATTAGATGATTCATTTCTTCGGAGACCTTAGCACTAAGATATTTGCGGTACAAACCAAAAACGATCTGACACAGGAAGATAGCGTAAAACTTACGTGGTTGTTTGGCAACCAACCTAAGTTAACCGCGGCGTCATTGGACGCCTTTTTTGTTGGCCCCAGGGCAGCCATGATTACCCCATGGAGCACTAATGCTACAGAGATAACCCAAAATATGGGGATCTCGGGTATTATTAGAATTGAGGAGTTTACTGCAGTAGACCAAGATGAAAAAGGGTTCGACCCTATGCTTTCCCAAAAATATAGTGGCCTTTCGCAAGATATTTTTAAGGTTGATGTAATGCCGACGCCTATACTGGAAATAGTGGATATTGCCCAATACAATGAACAGGAGGGTTTGGCGCTGAGTGATGAAGAGGTAGCCTATCTACAGCAAGTTTCCAATAAAATTGGCCGTAAACTTACAGATTCCGAAGTGTTTGGCTTTAGTCAAGTGAACTCTGAACATTGTAGGCATAAAATTTTTAATGGGACTTTTGTCATCGACGGAGTAGAAAAAACCGTCATCACTATTTAAGCTTATTAAAAAAACATCCCAGGAACATCCAGGGGATATCGTATCGGCATATAAGGATAATGTGGCCTTTCTAAAAGGGCCCAAAGTGGTGCAGTTTGCTCCCAAAAGTGCTGACAAACCAGATTTCTACCAAGAAAAACCGTTTGAATCGGTTATATCCTTAAAGGCTGAAACCCATAACTTCCCAACCACAGTAGAGCCTTTTAATGGCGCAGCCACTGGGGCTGGTGGAGAAATTAGGGACCGTTTGGCAGGAGGAAAAGGTTCCTTGCCCTTGGCAGGAACTGCGGTGTATATGACCGCCTATTCCCGTCTGGAAGAAAACAGGCCTTGGGAAAAGGGAATGCCAGAAAGGAATTGGTTGTACCAGACCCCTATGGATATTTTAATAAAGGCATCCAACGGAGCTTCCGATTTTGGAAACAAATTTGGTCAACCCCTAATTGCAGGATCCGTACTTACTTTTGAACATGATGAAGCCAGTGAAAATCCTGGAACCGGCCAGGGTAGAAAATTAGGGTACGACAAAGTAATTATGCAGGCCGGGGGTATTGGTTATGGAAAGGCCGAACAAGCAATAAAAGATATTCCCAAAACAGGCGATAAAATAGTAATCCTAGGTGGCGATAACTACCGTATTGGTATGGGCGGTGCTGCAGTATCCAGCGCCGATACCGGCGAATTTGGAGCAACTATAGAACTGAACGCCATTCAGCGTTCCAACCCTGAAATGCAAAAAAGGGCTGCAAACGCCATACGAGGTATGGTAGAGAGCGACCATAACCCTATCGTATCCATACACGATCACGGTGCAGGTGGACATTTAAATTGTCTGTCCGAATTGGTCGAGGATACTGGTGGTAAAATAGATTTGGATAAATTACCTATTGGAGACCCTACTCTATCGGCCAAAGAAACCATTGGGAACGAATCCCAAGAACGTATGGGCTTGGTCATCGGAAAAAAAGACGTTGATATGCTGCACCGAATTGCAGATAGGGAACGATCACCCATGTATGAGGTTGGTGATGTTACCGGAGACAACCGCTTTACATTTAAATCTGCCACAACGGGAGAAAGTCCAATGGACTTGGAACTATCAGATATGTTTGGGAGTTCTCCTAAAACTGTAATGAACGATTCCACAATAAAAAGAAAATATACGGCCCCATCCTATTCCCTGGAACACTTCCATGATTATTTGGACCAGGTACTGCAATTGGAAGCAGTAGCCGCCAAAGATTGGCTTACGAATAAGGTTGACCGTTGTGTAGGCGGAAAGGTAGCCAAACAGCAATGTGCAGGTCCTCTACAGTTACCCTTGAACAATTGTGGTGTTATGGCGTTGGATTATAAAGGGAAAGAAGGAATTGCCACCTCCATTGGCCACTCCCCTATTTCAGGATTGATCGACCCCGCTGCTGGAAGTAAAAATAGTATCGCGGAAGCCTTGACCAATATTGTTTGGGCACCTTTAAAAAATGGTTTGGACTCGGTTTCACTTTCCGCCAACTGGATGTGGCCCTGTAAAAATCCCGGGGAGGACGCAAGACTATATGAGGCGGTGCAGGCCATTTCGGATTTTGCAATCGAGCTTGGAATAAATGTCCCAACCGGAAAGGACTCCCTGTCCATGAAACAACGCTACAAGGACGCGGAAGTTATAGCTCCGGGAACCGTTATCATTTCCGCCGCGGGAAACTGTACCGATATTACCAAGGTGGTAGAGCCCGTATTACAAAAAAATGGCGGGGACATATACTACATCAATTTATCTCAAGATTCCTATAAATTGGGAGGATCTTCCTTTGGACAAATTTTGAACACCATTGGTGATGCAGCCCCCACTATAAATAATGCCAAAAATTTTAAGACCGTATTCAATACTTTCCAAGGATTGATTTTGGACGGAAAAATTCTGGCCGGACACGACGTAGCGTCGGGCGGATTGATTACCACTCTTTTGGAACTTTGCTTTGCCGACCTTGATTTGGGTGCCACATTGGACTTGACAAGCCTAGGTGAAGCCGATACCATCAAATTATTGTTTTCAGAAAATGCGGGAATCGTTTTTCAAGCTAAGGACAGCTCGGTAGAAAAAGTATTGGCCAAGGCAGGAATAGAGCATTTCAAAATTGGATCGGTAAGCGCAACACCTACCCTGACCATAAAGAATCAGGGGATGGAAATGGGACTGAACATTAATTCCCTACGTGACACCTGGTTTAAAACATCCTATCTATTGGACCGCCGGCAAACCGCCAACAACTTGGCCAAAGAGCGCTACAACAATTACAAAAATCAGCCCTTAACCTATTCTTTTCCAGCTCATTTTGACGGAAATTGCCTGCCAAGGCCAATACGCGACCAAAAGCGGCCATCCTGCGTGAAAAAGGCAGTAACTCGGAACGCGAAATGGCCAATGCCATGTACCTGGCCGGTTTTGATGTTAAGGATGTTCATATGACCGACCTAATATCCGGAAGGGAGACCTTGGAAGATATTCAATTTATAGGTGCAGTGGGTGGATTCTCTAACTCCGATGTATTGGGAAGCGCCAAAGGTTGGGCAGGAGCCTTTAAATACAACGAAAAGGCCAATACAGCCTTAAAGAATTTCTTTGCCAGACCCGATACCCTTTCCATAGGTATTTGTAACGGTTGTCAGCTATTCATGGAATTGGAATTGATCAATCCCGAGCACACCGAACACGGAAAAATGACCTTTAATGATTCCCATAAGCACGAAAGTGGATTTACTTCCGTGGTTGTTCAAAAGAACAATTCCATTATGCTTTCAAGTTTGGAAGGAGCCAATTTGGGGGTTTGGATTTCCCATGGGGAAGGAAAATTTAAATTGCCCTTGGCCAAAGAAAATTACAATATTGTAGCCAATTATGGGTACGAAGCTTATCCCGCGAACCCTAATGGCAGTGATTTCAATACAGCCATGCTATGTGACGTCTCTGGGCGACATCTGGTGACTATGCCACACATAGAGCGTTCCATTTTCCAGTGGAATTGGGCACATTACCCTGCGGGCAGAAAGGATGAGGTTTCACCATGGTTGGAGGCATTTGTCAACGCCAGAAAATGGCTGGAGACCCATAAGGATTAATTATGACCTTTAGACAAGCTACCAAGGAAGACCTTCCGGCGATAATAGAAATGATAGCCAATGATACCTTGGGCCAATTAAGGGAGAGATATGAGGATCCGCTTCCCAAAGAGTATTATAATGCTTTTGAAAAAATTGATGGGGACAAGAATCAGGAACTGATGGTTATAGAGAATTCTGAAGGAGAAGTTGTAGGGTCTTTTCAATTGAGTTTTCTCCAATACCTAACCTATGTAGGCGGCATCCGTTGCCTTGTAGAAAATGTCCATGTAAGGGAGGATCAAACGGGCAAGGGAATAGGCAAACAAATGTTTCAATGGATTATTGAAAGGGCAAAGGAAAAAGGCGTTCACCTCATACAGCTAACATCCAACAAACTACGGCCCAATGCTAGTCGGTTTTATGAAGGCATCGGATTCAAGGCTACCCACGAAGGATTTAAACTACACCTATAATACCACAAAGAAAAATCCCTTAAAAAGGAGTTGGACTTTTATGCCATATTAGCATTTAATCTCAACTCCTTTTTAAGGGATTATTATAATATATAATTCCTATTCCTCTAGGCAAAGCCTAGGATAATGTTTATTTCTTGGAATAATCCGCATGTATTGCCTTATCAAAAGCCTCCCAATGCTCAGGCTTCATTCTTTCGGGGGTAAAAAGGCATATTCCAGCAGCTCCGTTCTCCATGGAAGTTCTTATGGCCGTTTCTATTTCTGAAGGCAATAATCCGTGATTTTCAGGGTCATTTTCCTTTGTTTTGTTCTCCGGGTTTGGACATATGAAAAGTCCACTATAAATGGGCTTTTCTCCCTTTACGGATTCCACTTCCTCCTTGGTTATTTCCCCAACCCATTCAGGACTCTTGAGGTAAAAGTCGTTGTAATTCATAGGGTAAAAGGCATCCAAGTCCCATTTGTTCCATTCCTGTCTAACCATTTTCATTGCATTGCTAGGCCCAGGAAAAACAGCTGCATTTATCTTTTTGCCCTTGTCATGTACTACCTTGGCCAAACGATTTACAATGTTGGTAATTAAATCATATCTAAACTGCTTCCATTCCTGAACTTTGGACGGATCTTCGACCTCTTTTATGTCTATTCCGGATTGTTCTTTAAAATCAGCTACACATTTATCACAATAGCAATAATCCGCAACTGGATATTCTTCGTTCATCACCAGTCCATATTTGTCCCAAAGTCCTTCGGCCAATATTACATCTGGGAATCGGATATAATCCAAATGTATCCCGTCCACTTCTTCCACAGCTGCAATATTCCCGTACAGTTCAGACAAAAGGTGAATGAGCCCTCCTTATTGGGGCAAAGAAATTTATAATATGAAACATATGCCGGTTTATCAAAAGCTGATTCCCCATTTCGGTTGATAGCATAAAGATCCTGAGGTAATTTAGGATTGTCTCCCTGCACCATTGTGGGTACCCAAGTATGGAATTCCATTCCCGCGTCCTTTACCAATTTACCTACCCGCTTATAGGTTTCCGGATTATGTCCACCATTATACATTAGTCCATCAATACCCTTTTCTTTCCAGCTCTGAAAAGTTGCTATCAATTCTTGATCTGTAGCCTCTCCAGGACCACCAGTCCATGCATATACAGGGATTTTGGATTTTTCGGCACAGGAAATCATGGTAAAAATAACTACTGCCGTTACAAAAAGCTTTTTCATTGGTTTAGTTTAATTGTTAATAATAATTGCATATAAGTCACACATAAACGCTCCAGATGTCACCAAAAAAGGTAGAAGCGTTTATTTAGGAATATGGTGCATTAAAGTTTGAACTTAATCATTTTGTAGTTTCCAAGCCATAATTCTTAGCTTAGTAACCTCGGAATTAATACAAACAACATTATTCTGCCTCAGAATTAATTCTACCTGGGAAACATTAACAAGAGCAAATCTTTATCGAAATTCCTGGGGTCATATTCAAAAATGGGCAAAAATCCGTAATAAATCAAGGCACTTCAAGATCAAATCACCAATTTAAAATATCCCGATAATAACTCCCCAGTCCATATAAACAAAGCCAAAGAGAAATAAATTATAGGAGATAAAATGAAGACTCCATAATTTTTTTACATTTTTTATACGAATGTGATTTTAAAATACCGTTCCCTTTTCTTAATTTGCGATTAAGAACAGCAAATTAAATATGCAAGAAATCACCCGCCTTTTTGATTTTCCTTATTATCAATTAGAGAAATTCAATTTAAAAAAATCACTGGTCACAAAATACAATGGAGAATGGGTTGCAACATCTACCCAAGAATATATAGACAAGGCAAATGCTATAAGTAGGGCTTTGTTGCGACTAGGGTAAAATCCAATGACAAAATTGCCCTTATTTCCATGACCAACAGAACGGAATGGAACATAATGGACATTGGTATACTTCAGTTGGGCGCCCAAAATGTACCTATTTACCCTACTATATCAGAGGAAGACTACCAATATGTCCTAAACCATTCAGAAGCCAAATATGTTTTTGTGTCCTGTACGGAAGTTTTTGACAAGGTTAATGCCGTAAAAGCGAATACTCCACATTTAAAGGATGTATACTCTTTTGATGTACTGGAAAACTGTAAAAATTGGAGTGAAATCTTGGAAATGGGTGCGGATACCTCCAACCAAAATGAGGTTGAAAAACTCAAAGATAAGGTTAAGCCAGATGATTTGGCCACCTTGATTTATACCTCAGGGACCACTGGCCGACCAAAGGGGTAATGCTTACCCACAACAATGTGGTGTGCAATGCCATAGAAAGTTCTAAACGGCTGCCCATAGATTACGGCAATACCACATGTTTAAGCTTTTTGCCCGTCTGCCATATCTACGAAAGAATGATGGTTTATCTATATCAATACGCCGGGGTTACCATATATTTTGCCGAGTCAATGGAGAAAATAAGTGATAACCTAAAAGAGTGTGCTCCCCATGTAATGACTGCCGTTCCAAGATTGTTGGAAAAGGTTTACGATAAAATCATTGCCAAGGGAACAACACTGACCGGCATTAAAAGAAAATTATTTTTCTGGGCCGTTGAAGTCGGTCTGAAATATGAACCATATGGCCAAAACGGATGGTGGTACGAACAAAAATTGGCTCTTGCCAGAAAATTAATTTTTAGCAAGTGGAAAGAAGGCCTAGGTGGTAATCTTTCCTTAAGGTATCTTCAGGTAGCGCCGCCTTACAGCCTCGATTGACACGTATTTTCAATGCGGCGGCTTTGGATTATGGAAGGATATGGACTTACAGGAAACTTCACCGGTAGTTTCAGTGAATGATATGAGAGATGGTGGATTTAGAATTGGGACCGTTGGAAGATTATTGACTAATACAGAGGTGAAAATAGCAGAGGACGGCGAAATATGCGTTAAAGGGCCCAAGTATTATGTTAGGTTATTACAAGGATGCTGAAAAAACAGCCGAGGTCATAAAGGATGGACTATTTTCATACAGGGGATATTGGGGAAATGGATTCCGAGGGATTTCTAAAGATTACAGACAGAAAGAAAGAAATGTTCAAAACATCGGGAGGTAAATATGTTGCGCCCCAACTATTGGAAAACAGGTTTAAGCAATCCCGCTTTATAGAACAAATAATGGTTGTTGGTGAAGGGGAAAAAATGCCGGCGGCCTTGATACAACCAGATTTTAATTTTTACACAATTGGGCCAAAATGACATAATATAGAGGTTGACGACAATAAAAAATGTGGTCCAAAATGAAAAAGTAATTGCAAGGTTCCAAGAAGAAGTGGATGCTGCCAATGAAAGTTTTGCCAAATGGGAAAAGTTAAAGAATTTAGACTTACACCCGATGTATGGAGCATAGACCAGGGGCACCTAACACCCACCATGAAACTAAAACGGAAAATTGTCAAGGAAAAATATATAGATCTATACAATGACATTTATGGGCATTAGTGGATTGTCCGATACTAAATTAAAAACAGCTTCTTTAACGGGAAGCTGTTTTATTTTATAGGGCCAATATTTTTTTTGAAATATATTATGCATGCATAATATATTTTTATATCTTTGGAAGAACCAACAAAACAGCATGCAAGACTTAACAATAGATTACGCGCTCCGAGCAACTTGGCAAGCGGTAACAAAGATGTATAATGAAGAGGCGAGGAAATTCAACAGTACCATGGCCGTAGGCTTTACATTATTGAGTATAGACCCTAAAACAGGAACCCCATCTACCGCCCTTGGCCCAAAAATGGGTATGGAGGCCACGAGTCTATCGCGGATATTGAAAAGTATGGAGGAAAAAGGGCTTATTGAACGTAGGCCCAACCCCAATGATGGTAGGGGTGTTCTGATACACCTCACAGCTTTTGGCCTGGAAAAGAGGAAGGATTCAAAAGATGTTGTACTTCGTTTCAACGATGTGGTGAGGACACATGTACCCGCAGAAAAATTGGAAACTTTTTTTGAGGTTACGGAGACCATAAACAAACTTAATTGCGGAAAAGAAAATTTATAATAAAGATTAAAAAACTAAATTAATACAGCTTTTAACTACATGAACAAGCATATTAAAAAAGTAGCGGTAATTGGTTCTGGAATAATGGGAAGTGGTATTGCCTGCCATTTCGCCAATATCGGCGTCGAGGTTCTTTTGCTTGATATCGTTCCACGGAAACTTGAAGAAAAAGAAAAGGCAATGGGACTTTCCTTAGAAGATAAAGTGGTTCGCAATAGATTGGTCAACAATTCCTTGGCCGCTGCCTTAAAATCCAAACCCTCCCCTATTTATCATCAAAAATTCGCCTCAACGAATCACGACCGGGAATCTTGAGGATGATATTTCCAAAGTAGCAAAGGTAGATTGGATCATTGAAGTGGTGGTAGAACGATTGGATATCAAGAAAAAAGTTTTTGAAAATCTGAGATAAGCATAGAACACCCGGAACTTTGATCACTTCAAACACATCGGGTATTCCTATTAAATTCATGTCCGAAGGGCGAAGTGAGGATTTCCAAAAGCATTTCTGTGGCACCCACTTTTTCAATCCTGCCCGTTATTTAAAATTGTTCGAAATCATCCCAGGTCCAAAAACTTCCCCAGAAGTATTGCAATTCCTAAATGGGTATGGTGAAAAGTTCTTGGGCAAGACCTCTGTTAATAGCCAAAGATACACCCGCATTTATTGGTAATAGAATAGGAATCTTTAGCATTCAAGAGTCTGTTCCATATGGTAAAGGAAATGGGAATGACCGTTGAGGAGGTTGATAAACTGACAGGTCCGGTAATTGGAAGGCCAAAATCGGCTACTTTCCGCAACTGTTGATGTTGTTGGTTTGGATACACTGGTGCATGTGGCCAATGGTATTTATGAAAATTGCCCCGATGATGAAAAGCACGAGCTTTTTAAATTGCCAGATTTCATCAATACCATGATGGAAAAAAATTGGTTGGGAAGCAAAACCGGACAAGGGTTTTATAAAAAGGTGAAAGGTGCAGATGGTAAAAGCGAGATTTTGACCTTGGATTTGGATACCATGGAGTATCGGCCTAAAAAAAGCGCCAAATTCGCCACTCTTGAACTGACCAAGACCATTGATAAATGTTGTTGACCGGTTTAAAGTTCTTGTTACCGGTAAAGGATAAGGCAGGCCAATTTTACAGAAAAAGTTTTCCGCATTGTTCGCTTATGTTTCCAATAGAATTCCTGAGATAACCGATGAACTTTATAAAATCGATGATGCCATGAAAGCCGGTTTTGGTTGGGAACATGGTCCTTTTCAAATTTGGGATGCCATTGGACTTGAAAAAGGTTTGAAATTATGAAGGCAGAAGGGCAAGAACCTGCAGCCTGGGTATCTGAAATGATAGCGTCAGGTATTAAATCGTTTTATTCCGTAAAAGACGGGGCAACCTATTTCTATGATATCCCTAAAAATCGATGGAGAAAGTACCTGGACAGGATGCCTTTATCATTTTGGACAACATTCGAAAATCGAACGAGGTGTTCAAAAACAGTGGTGTGGTTATCGAGGATCTCGGTGATGGTATCTTGAATGTGGAATTCCAATCAAAGATGAACACCATTGGAGGCGATGTTTTGGCAGGATTGAACAAGGCCATCGATTTGGCCGAAAAGGATTTCCAAGGCTTGGTTGTTGGTAATCAAGCAGCCAATTTTTCTGTAGGTGCCAATATCGGAATGATATTCATGATGGCTGTTGAGCAAGAGTATGATGAGCTTAATATGGCCATTAAAATGTTCCAGGATACCATGATGCGCATGCGCTATTCTGCCATACCCACGGTCTCAGCGCCACATGGTATGACCTTGGGCGGTGGTTGTGAGTTATCCTTGCATGCCGACAAAGTGGTTGCAGCCGCCGAAACCTACATTGGTCTGGTTGAATTTGGGGTTGGTGTTATTCCAGGAGGTGGTGGATCAAAGGAATTTGCCTTAAGGGCCGCCGGATACCTTTAAAAAGAATGATGTTGAACTGAATGTACTTCAAGAATATTTCTTGACCATTGGGATGGCAAAAGTATCCACTTCCGCTTATGAGGCCTATGATTTGGGATTCTTCAAAAAGGGAAGGATATAGTGGTGGTCAACAAAGACCGACAAATAGCAACGGCCAAGGCCTATGCCAAATTAATGGCTGAAGCAGGTTATACGCAACCGCCTAAAAGAAAAGACATCAAGGTTCTCGGAAAACAGGCCTTAGGAATGTTTTTAGTAGGAACCGATGCAATGGAGGCCAGTAATTATATAAGCGAACACGACCAGAAAATAGCCAATAAATTAGCCTATGTAATGGCAGGTGGCGATTTATCGGAACCTACTTTGGTAACTGAGCAATATTTATTGGATTTAGAACGGGAAGCCTTCTTAGCCTTTGTACCGAACGAAAAACCTTGGAACGCATACAGCATATGCTTAAAACGGGGAAACCATTAAGAAATTAACGTAGTGAGTATTGAGATTTGAGTATTAGAGTAGATAGGCCATATGCATAAGGTTGAGGATTTGAAAATATGGGAAAAGGCGATGGAATTAACGAAGAGGTTTATAAACTTATCTCCGAATTACCTCCGGATGAAAAATATGGTCTAAGCTCTCAAATAAAAAGATGCTCGGTATCTATTCCCTCAAATATCGCTGAGGGTGCAGGTCGGAATTCCACTAAAGAATTTAAACATTTTTTGAGTATAGCAAATGGTTCTGCTTATGAACTGCTCACTCAATTAATTCTAATGACAGAATTCAATTTAGTCAAAAAAGAAAAAGTAAAACCAGTAATTGATATATGTATTGAAATTCAAAAAATGAATTATTCATTTCAACAAAAATTATAATTCTCAATACTCAAATCTCAATACTCAATTCTAAATAGAATATGAAAACAGCATACATAGTAAAAGCATATAGGACGGCGGTAGGCAAAGCCCCAAAAGGTGTATTCCGTTTTAAACGGACCGATGAATTGGCTGCCGAGACCATAGAATACATGATGAAGGAGTTGCCCGATTTTGATAAAAAGCGAATTGATGATGTCATTGTGGGCAACGCCATGCCCGAAGGTTCTCAAGGACTTAACATGGCACGATTGATCTCTTTGATGGGGTTGGATATTGTTGATGTTCCTGGGGTGACCGTAAACCGATTTTGTTCGTCTGGGATTGAAACCATTGGTATCGCGACAGCCAAAATACAAGCAGGAATGGCCGACTGTATTATTGCTGGGGGTGCAGAGAGTATGAGTGCTGTCCCGATGACGGGGTACAAGACCGAACTGAATTATGATCTAGTGAAATCAGGTCATGAAGATTATTACTGGGGCATGGGAAATACCGCTGAAGCCGTAGCGAATGAATTTAAAGTTCCCGTGAAGACCAGGATGAATTTGCCTACAATTCCCATATGAAAGCATTAAAGGCCCAAGCAGAAGACCGTTTTCAAGAACAAATTGTACCCATAGAAGTTGAACAAACCTATCTGGATGAAAATGGTAAAAAAGCTACAAAAAAATATACGGTTACAAAGGACGATGGGCCTCGAAAAGGCACGAGTCTTGAGGCATTGGCAAAATTAAGGCCTGTGTTTGCTGCCGGTGGAAGTGTTACTGCAGGTAATTCTTCACAAATGAGTGATGGTGCAGCCTTTGTTCTGGTCATGAGTGAGGAAATGGTCAAGGAACTTAAATTGGAACCTATAGCACGATTGGTCAATTATGCAGCTGCAGGAGTACCACCAAGAATTATGGGTATTGGTCCAGTCGCAGCAGTACCGAAAGCATTAAAACAAGCAGGACTGAAACAAGATGATATTGAATTGATTGAACTTAATGAAGCCTTCGCCTCCCAATCACTTGCTGTAATAAGGGAGTTAGATCTTAACCAGGATATTGTCAATGTAAATGGAGGTGCAATTGCTTTAGGCCATCCATTGGGATGTACCGGGGCAAAATTATCCGTTCAGCTATTTGATGAAATGCGAAAAGGAAATATGCAAGGTAAATACGGAATGGTAACTATGTGTGTAGGTACAGGACAAGGGAGCCGCCGGTATTTATGAATTTTTAAAATAAAATATGAGTAATTAGAATTGAGTATTGAGACTTTGATATCTCCTTCTCAATACTCCTTACTAAAACTAAATACTAAAAAACAATGAGCACCGAAACAAAAAACGAAGATTTACTAAGAGGCGGACAATTCTTGGTTAAAGAAACCAAATGTGAAGATGTTTTTACATTGGAGGATTTGTCCGAAGAACAGCGAATGATGCGGGATAGCACCAAGGAATTTGTCGATCGCGAGACTTTGGGCACATTGGGAACGCTTCGAAAAGAAAGACTATGCCTATACGGAAGCCTGTATGCGCAAAGCCGGTGAACTTGGACTATTGTCCGTTGCCGTACCCGAAGCTTATGGCGGATTGGGAATGGGTTTTGTATCTACCATGTTGGTGTGCGATTATATTTCGGGTGCAACAGGTTCTTTTAGTACTGCCTTTGGTGCCCATACAGGTATTGGAACCATGCCCATTACCTTATATGGTACTGAAGAACAAAAACAAAAATATGTGCCAAGATTGGCTACTGGGGAATGGTTTGGAGCTTATTGTTTAACGGAACCAGGTGCTGGATCTGATGCCAATTCGGGTAAAACCAAGGCAGTATTATCCAAAGATGGTACCTATTATACAATTTCAGGGTCAGAAAATGTGGATTTCCAATGCAGGATTTTGCAATATGTTCATTGTTTTTGCACGAATCGAGGATGATAAATATATCACTGGTTTTATAGTTGAAAATGACCCTAAAATGGTATTTCCTTGGGGGATGAGGAAAAAAATTGGGAATTCACTCCTCCTCTACCCGTCAAGTATTCTTCAACGAAACCAAGGTGCCTGTTGAAAATATGTTGTCTGAGCGTGGCAATGGTTTTAAGATAGCCATGAACGCCTTGAATATTGGACGTATTAAGTTGGCCGCCGCTTGTTTAGAAGCACAACGCCGTGTCATAGGCGAATCTGTGAAATATGCCAATGAACGCAAACAATTCAAGACCTCAATCATCAATTTTGGGGCTATAAAAGCAAAGATTGCCGAAATGGCCACAAATACCTATGCCGGGGAATCGGCCAGTTACCGAGCCGCCAAGAATATCGAGGATAGGATTGCCCTTCGTGAGGCTGACGGTAATACCATCAGGAGGCCGAGCTAAAAGGGGTCGAGGAATATGCCATTGAAT
>CALOCH010000021.1:0-103530 GCA_942491615.1 uncultured Gammaproteobacteria bacterium | reverse complement strand
ATTGTCTGACCACTTGGGTGTGGTTGGACGTCGGCTTTTCCAGCGCGTACGCGTTTTTCTAGCGACTTTCCAGAATACGACCCTTATCTATATGATAGTCGTCAAATGTTAGATGATGGTGAAGCCGATGCCCCAGTTTGGGTGCAGGCTTTCAATAGTCAGTCTACTCCACCAGAAACAGATGAACCAACTATTGTGGTCGCTCGCTCAGGCATGGTATTTGATAAAGAACCCGATGTTTTCATCCCTGCGTTGGTACACACGGTATAGACCATGCAGGTCATGCTTATCGAATGGATAACGTGGTCGCTATTCGTTTGAAAAAATTAAGGGGACTCAGGGCTACCAAGCACCGCCGAAGTATTAACCGCAATCGAACAGGCTTTATAGGGACAAACTATGTTGACAAAATTAACAGGCGGACGTGTTTATGACCCGGCCAATGGCGTGGACGGACAACAAGCGATATTTATATACGTGATGGACGCATCATTGATGCCCCGCAAGATGCTCAAAGCGTAGAGTAAAGAATGCGACATCAAAGGCAAAGTAGTGATGGCTGGCGCGATTGATTTACACATCTACTACTGGTGGCGGTAAAGTTAATATTGCGAGTATGCATGAATGTCTGAAAATCACTGCGGCTAGAATGCTAGTATCGCACACTGACTTAAAGCGATGCGGGAATAGGTCATCTACATAGGCGAAGCCCATGCACTGGCACCACAGGCTATCGTTATGCTGAAATGGGTTATACCGCTGCATTTGAACCAGCCGTATTGCCGGTTAACGCCCGTCAAGGCACATATGGAAATGGGTGATACACCTATTTTAGATAAAGGTGGTTATGTGATGCTGGGTAGTGATGATTTTTTACTTACGCATGATGACCGCCAAAAAAGATCAAAAAGCTATTAATGATTATGTTGCCTGGACATTCAACATGCCGCCAAAGCCATTCGGCGTAAAAGTCGTCAATGCTGGCGGCATTAGTGCATTCCAATTCAATCAACGCAAACTAGATTTAGATGAAAAAAATGCGCATTACGATGTCACACCTCGGGAAATTCTACAAACCATTAGCGACCGCAGTTAAAGAATTAGGTGTTAAGCATCCGTTGCACGTTCATGGCTGTAACTTAGGCGTACCAGGTAATATCGAAACCACGTTAGATACTATCGAAGGTGTTGATGGTTTACCAATGCATTTAACCCATGTCCAATTCCATAGTTATGGTACCGAAGGCGATTTTAAATTTTCATCGGGTGCTGCGCAAATTGCTGAAGCCATTAATAAAAATAAAAATATCACCGTAGATGTCGGACAGATTATATTTGGTCAAACCGTTACCGCCTCAGGCGATGCACAAAGCCAATATACAAATCACACTATTGCCAACCCGAATAAATGGGTATGTATGGATATTGAATGTGATGCAGGTTGTGGTGTAGTGCCGTTTAAATACAGTGATCAAAACTTTGTTAATGCTTTGCAATGGGCGATTGGCTTGGAAATCTTTTTATTAGTCGATGACCCCTGGCGTATCTTCTTAACCACTGATCATCCAAATGGTGCACCGTTTACCACGTATCCACATTTAATTCGTTTACTAATGGATAAAAGTTTCCGTAATGATATGTTAACAACTATGCATCCAGAAGCGCAAAAAATGACTACACTAGCTTCAATTGATCGTGAATATAGCCTATCAGAAATTGCGATTTTAACCCGTGCAGGGGCGGCAAAAATCACAGGTTTAGTCGACGTGGCATTAGGTGACAGGCGATTTGCCGACATTACTATATACACCGAAAATGCAGACCGCGAGAAAATGTTCTCCAAACCTGATTATGTTTTCAAAGACGGTGAATTAGTGGTTAAAGATGGCGAAGTCGTCAAAGTCACATGGGGAACAACCCACGTTGTTAAACCTGATTATGACAAATCGGTTGAAAAAGATTTAGAAAAATACTTTTCTAAATTTATGACCATGAAACTAGGTAACTTTAAAATCAGTGATGATGAAATTACCGAAGATGGGCGTGGTCGTTTAACAGTGCATACTTTAAATGGTGTGTCGTGAGTGCTTTAGCGTTTGATACTCATGCGTTTGTACAGCGGTTGCATGCGGTAGGGTTTTCTCAAGAGCAAGCTAAAGTTGTCACACAGTTGCAACAAGAAGCGGTGACGGCAACTTTAGAGCAAGTACATAATGCCGAGCTTGTAACGAAACGAGATTTGAAAGAAATGGAATTAGCATTTAAACGGGATTTAAGTGAGCTTGAATTAAGTTTGAAACACGACTTAAGAGAAACCGAGTTAAAACTTGAACTAAAAATAGCGGAAACAAAGTCTGAGTTAATACGTTGGATTGTCGGTGCTGATTTTTTTTCAAACCGTGTTAATTACCGCATTACTACTTAAAATGAGTTCTGTATTATGATTATTAATGGTGTAAGCATTGACGAAACCTTCGCTGAAGCGTTTCCAATGAAGGCAACGCGTGCGATTATTACCGCGCAAAATGAAAAATGGGCGATGATTTCCGCACAAGCAATGACTGGTTTCGCCACTTCGGTGATTGCTTGTGGTTGTGAGGCTGGTATTGAACGCATTTTAGATCCATCAGAAACACCTGATGGTCGTCCTGGTGTAGCCATTCTGATTTTTGCGATGGGTGGTAAAGGTTTAGCAAAGCAGTTGGAAACCCGTGCGGGGCAATGTGTTTTAACCTCGCCTACTTCCGCTTTATTTGCTGGAATTAATGAGGGAGAGCAGATTCCCTTAGGGAAAAACCTACGTTATTTCGGTGATGGTTTTCAAACTTCGAAAAAAATTGCAGGTAAACGTTATTGGCGTGTACCAGTGATGGATGGTGAATTTTTAACAGAAGCAACCACTGGGCGTGTTGATGCAGTAGGTGGTGGTAATTTCTTGGTTTTAGCCGAATCACAGCCACAAGCCTTAGCCGCATGTGAAGCCGCGATTATTGAGATGAAGAAAATACCCAATGTGATTATGCCATTTCCAGGTGGAGTGGTGCGATCAGGTTCTAAAGTAGGCTCAAAATACCCCGCATTAGGTGCTTCAACTAACGATGCTTTTTGTCCAACGCTTAAAGGTGTGACTAAAACAGATTTATCACCTGAAATTGAGTCGGTAATGGAAATCGTGATTGACGGCTTAAGTAAAGAAGATATTGATAAGGCAATGCGGGTGGGTATTCAAGCAATCTGTGATTTAGGTGCAGAAAACGGTATTCAACGCATTAGTGCCGGGAATTACGGTGGTAAATTAGGGCCGTTCCATTTTCATTTACAGGAGATTATGGCATGAGTGCTTTAACGTTTACGGTAAAACAGACCACTGCGCAGCGTGTAGATATGTCGCCTTTAGTGTGTCATTTATTAAAAGATAAAAGCGTTGCCGAAATATCTGCGATTGAACTGCAAAATGGAAAAAGAAAAATTCGCACTGATGAGCTATTTGATATTAGCGGTTCAGATGCCCAGAATATCGTCATAAAAAACAGTTTTGCTAAATTGGAGCTTTATTGGCAAAGAATTGCAAAGTGGTTCTTTTTTTGGTAGTAGACGGCGAAGCAGGTGCTTATTTGGCTATGGGCATGAAGTCAGGCGATATTACCGTAAATGGTAATGTGGGCTTGTATGCGGCTTGCGAAATGAAAAATGGCTTATTAACCATCAACGGTAATGCGGGTGATTTTTTAGGTGCAGCTCTGCCAGGTAATAAGCAGGGCATGAAAGGCGGCACCGTACTAGTGAAAGGCAATGTAGGGCAACGCGCAGGGGATCATATGCGCCGCGGTAATATGTTGATAGAAGGTAATGCAGGTGATTACTGTGGCTCACGTATGATTGCCGGTACGATTGCGGTGATGGGTTCAACAGGGCGCTTTTTAGGTTATACCATGCAGCATGGCATCTTATTGTATGGCAACAACTAGAGTTATCTGCTACCTTTAATGAATCTGGTTCCCTTACTTTAGCATTTTTACCGATTTTATTTAAATCTTTTTTCCGACTTAGATTCTAGGTATGCTGATGCAAGTCTAGCCTTTGATGAGGTGCAGCGCTATGGCGGTGATATGGCTGAAAAAGGTCGTGCAGAAGTGTTAATTAAGCTGTAATTTCGTTTTTTCAGTCGTTCACTCTAGGTTTTCAAACATTGGCAACAGAAATTCATAATTTGGTACAAACGCGAATTCCAACTAAATATGGTGAGTTTGTACTCCATTATTTTAGTAATACGATTGATGATAAAGAACTTATTGCGTTTGTTTTCGGAAGCGTAGCAAATAAAACGCAAGTCCCCGTGCGTATTCATTCGGAATGTTTTACAGGGGATGTGCTGGGTTCGCGTCGATGCGATTGTGGAGACCAGTTAGATAAGGCATTACAGTTAATTAGTGAGCATGGCTACGGCGTGTTGATTTATCTCCGTCAGGAAGGTCGTGGTATTGGGCTTTTGAAAAAGTTGCAAGCGTATAATTTGCAAGATCAAGGGATGGATACTGTAGATGCTAATATTCATTTAGGTCATTTAGCGGATGAGCGTGAATATAGCATTGCTGCTTTAATGCTAGAAAATCTGCAGATTGAATCTATTCAGCTGATTACTAATAATCCTAATAAAATCGAGCAATTGCAATCATTATCGGTTAATGTGACAGGACGCATTGCAATAGAAATCGAATCGAATTGTGATAATCGTGAGTATTTGCAAACAAAAGCCCATAAAATGGCTCACCTGTTAACCAAAACAAAAAGATAGTTTTAATTGACGCTAAATATTTCACCAAACACGTCAGCAAGGTATAATGTAACGTTTTACTATTGCTATATGTGATAGTTATTGGTCACACCAAGCTACAAGCTAAGCAGTTTATGACGCAGAAATTATTTATTTTGACAACAGGTTGTCAAATGAACGAGTACGATTCGGACAAAATGGCCGATGTACTGAGAGCATCACACCAAATGGAATTAACAGAAACACCTGAAAATGCAGATGTTTTGCTGTTAAACACGTGTTCAATTCGGGAAAAAGCACAAGAAAAAGTATTTTCATTGTTGGGGCGTTGGCGAAAAATTAAAGAAAAGCGTCCAGATGTAATTATTGGCGTTGGCGGCTGTGTAGCAAGTCAGGAAGGCGAGGCGATTCAAAAAAGAGCGCCTTATGTCGATATTGTTTTTGGTCCACAGACCTTACACCGCTTGCCTGAGTTGCTGAATCAGTCGCGTAGTGGCGTAAAACGCGTTGTCGATATTTCTTTCCCGGAAATTGAAAAATTTGATGCTCTGCCTGAACCGAGAGCTGAAGGACCAAAAGCTTTCGTTTCGGTGATGGAAGGTTGTAGTAAATACTGTACTTTCTGTGTAGTTCCCTATACGCGTGGAGAAGAAATTAGCCGTCCGGTTGATGATGTCTTGCATGAGATTACTGTGCTGGCTGAGCAAGGTGTACGTGAAGTTAACTTACTCGGACAAAATGTAAATGCCTATCGTGGTGAAATGGAAGAAGGCGAGATCGCTGATTTTGCTTTATTACTGCATTTTGTTGCGGCGATTGATGGTATTGATCGTATCCGTTTTACAACCTCTCACCCTATTGAATTTACTGATGAATTAGTTGCCGCATTTGCTGAAATACCCGAACTGGTCAGTCACTTGCATTTGCCTGTACAGAGTGGTAGTGATCAAGTGTTGTCTATGATGAAAAGAGGGCATACTCGCGCTGATTATTTAGCCACTATGGCAAAAGTTAAAGCAGCCCGCCCTGGTATTAGTTTATCTTCTGATTTTATTATCGGATTTCCGGGAGAGACGGATGCTGATTTTGCTGATACTCTGGATTTAATTGAGCAAGTCGGTTTTGATTTTTCGTATAGTTTTGTGTATAGCCCCAGGCCAGGAACACCTGCCTCGGATTTACCAGATGATACCCCTGAAGAAGTAAAAAAACAGCGGCTTAAACGATTACAAACGCGTTTAGATGAAATGACTATGGCAATATCTGCGGCTATGGTCGATACAGTGCAGAGGGTTTTGGTTGAGGGTATTTCGAAAAAAAATCAGCTTCAGCTTACCGGACGAACTGAAAATAACCGGGTAGTAAACTTTATGGGTCATCCGCGCCTGGTCGGTCACTTTGTCGATGTTTTAATCACAGAAGCATTGCCTAATTCTTTACGTGGTAGAGTGGTGGAATCTTCAATTGATAGCATCATACAACAGGCGTCTGCATGAGTAATGATAGGTTGGAACTTACCTTGGAGCCTGCAGACAACCACCGGCTGGCAAATTTATGCGGGCAATTTAATCGGCATCTACATCAGATTGAACAGCGCCTGGATGTAGAAATTGCCAATCGAGGAAATCAATTTACGATTACCGGAAAAAATAAAGCTACTCAGGCGACAGCTGCCGTCTTACAGAAGATTTTTCAAGAAACTGCCACTGAGGAAATAACCCCTGAACAAATTCACCTGTCTATGCAAGAAGCCAATATTGATGAGATAACTCAAGCCGCCTTAGCCACAGAAGAGCAAACGCAGGTTTTTATTAAAACCAAGCGCGGCGTGTTAAAAGGACGTGGAGCCAACCAAATAGCTTATTTAAAGCGAATTCTTTGTCATGATATTAATTTCGGTGTAGGCCCAGCAGGGACAGGAAAAACATATCTAGCCGTTGCTTGTGCAGTAGAGGCTCTTCAGACTGAACAGGTAAGGCGTATTGTGCTTGTGCGACCAGCTGTAGAAGCCGGTGAGAAGTTAGGTTTTTTGCCTGGAGATATGGCACAGAAAGTTGATCCATACCTGAGACCTTTGTATGACGCATTATATGAGATGTTAGGCTTTGAGCGGGCAGAGAAGTTAATCGAGAGGAAGGTAATCGAGGTTGCTCCACTAGCATTTATGCGCGGACGCACACTGAATGACTCTTTTATTATTCTTGATGAAGCGCAAAATACAACGAATGAACAAATTAAAATGTTTCTGACGCGTGTCGGTTTTGGTTCAACAGCAGTGATTACGGGAGATATTACGCAAATTGATTTGCCTCATGAAAAAATGTCAGGTCTTAAGCATGTTTTAGGTGTATTGAAAGACGTTGAAGGGATAAGTTTTACTTTTTTTAATGCTAAAGATGTGGTTCGTCATCCTCTGGTGCAACGGATTGTCGTTGCCTATGAAAACTATGAGCGAGCAAAAAAAAGCTGATGGTCTTGCGTGTGCTGGAAGTGCAGCGAACTATAGATGTCGGATCCATACCTAATGATAATGAATTTCAATTATGGTTAGAGAGTGCATTAAGCGATTACAGCGAGGATGCTGAAGTTTTGATTCGAATAGTTGATTTTGAAGAAATATCAACCTTAAATTGGCAATACCGGCATCGAAAAGGGCCGACAAATATTTTGAGTTTTCCTCTGGAGATGCCAGAGTTTGTTAAAGATGTGAGCTTATTGGGAGATTTAGTTGTATGTGCTCCTGTTGTAGAGCAAGAAGCGGTTTTTCAACATAAAAGTTTAACACACCATTGGGCGCATATTATTATTCATGGCATTTTACATCTTTTAGGCTATGATCATATAGAGGAATCTGATGCGCTGGAAATGGAAGCAAAAGAGATTGCAATCCTTAAGCGATTAAATATTAATAACCCCTATCTGGAGAATGAAGTAAATGGCTGATGAGGTGGCGGAGAGGACTAAATCTTCGCAGAAAAGCTGGATTGAGCGTATTGGGCAAATTATAGGTAGTGAGCCACGGAGCAGGGATGATTTGCTGGCAATCTTAAGAGAAGCTGAAGGAAGGCGTCTGGTAGATAAATATGCCTTAAAGATGCTGGAAGGTGTTCTACAAGTCTCTGAACAGCGAGCTCGTGATGTCATGGTGCCGCGAAAAAAAATGATTGTGGTTAAAAAGAATGAATCATTAGAAGACATTTATGCAAAAGTTATTGAGTTTGGTCATTCTCGTTATCCGGTTATTAGTGAAGATAAAAGTCAGGTAGTGGGCGTTCTACTCACAAAAGATTTATTAGTGCATGCACTAGAGAGAAAAAATACACCCATTGAAGAGCTGATGCGTCCAGCAACTGTGGTCCCAGAAAGCAAGCGCTTAAATGTGTTATTAAAAGAATTTCGTGCTAACCGAAGTCATATGGCGATAGTCGTTGATGAATATGGCGCAGTAGCTGGCATTATTACTATTGAAGATGTTTTGGAACAGATAGTGGGTGAGATAGAAGATGAACATGACTATGCTGACGAAGAATATATCACTCAACGAAAAGAGAATGAATTTATCGTGCAAGCGCTGACCCCTTTGGAGGACTTTAATGAATATTTTTCGACTGATTTTAATACTGAAGAATTCGATACTATAGGCGGCTTTATCGTTGGACGCCTGGAGCATATGCCTAAAAAAGGCGAAAAAGTAGAACAAGGACAATTTAGGTTTGAAGTGTTAAGAGCTGACGGGCGAAGAGTTCATCAGCTTAAATTAAAAATAAAGAAAACTAAAAAGTGATTTTTTGGTTTTATTCGCTAAAGGAAGTAAACTGTGCAAGGTCTTATTCATCAAAGTAATAAATTGAAATTAAATGTTTTATTGTTGTCTCTGAGTTTAGTTTTAGTGGCTTGTGAGACTGAAGAAGAAGCAGCTGAAGGACATTTAACAAAAGGTATTGAGTTATTAGAGAAAGGGGATTATGCCGCTGCTAAACTAGAACTTAAATCGGCTACAAAAGGTGACAAATCAACTGCCGAAACTTATTACTACCTTGCCCTATTAGATGAAAAAGCGAAACATTATCTGGCCATGCAGGATAATTTACAAAAAACGCTAGAAATAGAGCCTGGAAATCATAAGGCACGTATTAAACTTGGCAAGCTAGAATTGTTAATGGGAGCGTTTGAAAAAGCCGATGAACATGCTAACGTATTGCTTGAAAAAAATGCAGAAGATATAGATGCTTTGGTTTTAAAATCCTCTGTGCTATTAAGACAAAATAAACAAGATGAAGCAACGCCTGTTATTAATCATATAATTGCGTTAGAGCCTTTAAATGTCGACGGTTTAACATTACAAGCGATGCTCTTAATGCAAAAAGAGCAGTTAGCTGAAGCATTGGCTTTAATTAACAAGGCAATTCTACAAGATGAGAAAAATGTTTCTCTGCATATTTTCAAAATACAAATACATAGCAAACAGAAAGATGTTAATGCGGTTATTAGTGATTATCAAACTCTGATTAGATTATTTCCTGAAAATGACAATTTTAGAATAACGCTGGCAAAGATACTTGCTCAATCTAACAAAGTAGTTCAAGCAGAAGATTTATTGCGTGATTTTGTTGCCGAAAAACCAAAACAGTTAAAACCTAAAATTCTTTTACTTGAGTTCCTTCAGGCACAAGCGAGTGATAAATTAAATCAGCAAATGGATGAGTTTACCCGGCAATTAACCGATAAACCCAAGCAATTAATAGATTTTTCCAAGTGGATGATTGCAAAAGGTTATACTCTAAAAGCTAAAGAAATACTACAGCAGGTAGTGGATAAAAAAGGTGATACTGACATTGGTATAGAAGCCAATCTATTATTGGCTAAAATTGCATTCGACTCAATGGACTACGATGAGACGAAGAGAATTGCCAACGATATTTTGCAGGCAGAACCTAATCAATTAGATGCTAAATTACTACAAGTAAGGCTACTACTAGTAGAAGAGCAGTTTGAAAAAGCAAAAACTTATCTGGATAAAGTGATATGGAGTCACCCGAAATCAGATGAAGCGCTAGTCTTGTTAGCTCAATATTATTTAGTAAAGGGTGATAGGCAGCAAGCAGAAGCAAAATTTAAAGCCGCACTTGATTTAAATCCAGCTAATATTCAAGCCTTTATACCTGTATACAACAGTTTAATAGCTAAGAACGATACTCAGCAGGCGCGTGATATTTTAAATAAAGCGCTAAAAATAAGTCCTCAACAAGTTGTCTTATTACAAAAATTAGTTGAGTTAAATATACAGGAACAAAAATGGCAGGATGCAAGCAATGCAGCGGCTCAATTAGCCAGAATACCAAGACAAAAAACGCTGGCAAAATTTTATCTTGCGACTATTTTTCAGGGCCAAGGTGAATGTGCTAAAGCAATTCCCATCTATAAAAATTTGGCGCGTCGATTTCCTGAGCAGTTACGTGTTTTAAACAGCATGAGTGATTGTTATATTAGCTTAAATAAAGAATCAGAAATGATTAGCTTTTTACTGCAAAGTTTACAAGCGAATAAAGAAAATATTGCGGCAACTCTGGTGCTAAGTGATTTATATGTTGCTAATAAGCAAACTGATGAGGCCATTACGTTATTACAGCGTTTGCTCGATGAGAAGCCTGATGACATTCAGATAAGCCAATCACTAGCCAAAATTTATGTTTCTTTAGGACGGGCTGATAACGCTATTGCAGTTTATCAACAGGGGTTACAAATTTCCCCTGGCAATATCAGGCTGTCATTGGCTTTGACATCATTGTATGAGCAACAAAAATTATACGATAAGGCTGTGCAGATATACGAGCAGTTACATGCCGAGAACCCTGATTTAGAAGTGGCAAGTAATAACCTGGCGGTATTATTAGTGGAGCACTTTCCGACTGATGATAATTTACAACGAGCACTACAATTAGTAGATTCTTTTGTTAACTCTGAGCAATTGTATTTTCAGGATACTTATGCATGGGTCTTGTTAAATATGGGGCGCTTAAATGAAGCTTTAGAGATTTTTAAAAAACTAATCATACAAGCTCCTGATATTCCAGTCTTTAGATACCATTTAGGTGTAGCTGAATTTAAAAGTGGAAATAATAGCAGTGCCTATACTCAGGTGGAACAAGCAATTGAATTAGCAAAGCAGGGGGCCAATTTTGCAGATCGCGAAGTGGCTGAAAAACTAATGGTGGAAATTGTTGATAAAATGCAAGGGCGTTAACATTTGAATACAGGATATTTTAGATTATATGAATAACACAAAGTATAAGGGGGATCTAATGAGAGTCACTAAATACTGGCGACTAATTTTAATGATGAGTGCCTTAGTATTCGCCGGGTGCGCATATCCACCGCTTGAAGATGATGCTTCATTAACAGGTGATTATACCTATCTGATTGGCCCAGGTGACAATGTAAATATTTTTGTCTGGGGACATCCTGATGTGTCTCAGTCAGTCCCTGTGCGGCCTGATGGTAAAATTACAGTGCCTCTGGTTGAGGACGTACAAGCGAGTGGAAAAACACCGTACGAGATGGCAAGAACAATGGAAAAGGAACTCAGTATTTATATTAGAGATCCTAAGGTGGTTGTTATGGTTACTGGCTTCCAGGGCGTTGATGAACAACAGATACGTATTGTTGGTCAAATCAATAGTGGTGGCGGTGGCGGTGGCGGTGGCGGTGGTAGTCGTGGTGGCGGTGGCGGCTCTGGTGGCGGCGGTGGTATCGGCGGTGGTAGTGGCGGTGGCGGCGGTGGTGGTAATAGATATAGCGGCACGTCTATCCCCTACAAAAGAGGTATGACTTTGTTGGATGTCATAATTTCTATTGGTAGTATTGGCTTCTTTGCGGATGGTAACAGGTCGAGTGTTATTCGCAGTGTTAACGGAGTGCAGCAGAATTTTGGTGTTAGAATTGATGATTTGATTGAAAATGCAGATATGTCTAAAAATGTCAAAATGATGCCAGGTGATATTTTGGTTATTCCTGAGGCATTTTTTTAGTATAAATACCTGATTTTTATTCTATTTTTTAGTGTGGCATTTATTATTTAGCTATCAGTAAATATCTATTTGTTGATAGCCATAGTTTTATATAACTTTTTAAAGGTTAAAAATAGGTTGAGAATGCAAGAACAATTATCTGAAATTCTGTTCTATGTAAAAGGGACATTAAAATATAAATGGGTGATTATTATTACTGCCTGGCTGATTAGTATTTCCGGGTGGGTGTTTGTGAGTACATTGCCAGACGAATATCAATCAAAAGCCATAGTAAATGTAGACAGCAGGACCATGCTCAGACCCTTATTACATGGTATGACTGTTGAATCAAATACGCGTGGATTGATTCAGATCATGCGTGAATTGATGTTTACTCGACCAAAATTAGAAAGAGTCGCAGAGTTAGCAACAACAGACTTTGACGCCATGGGGGAAGGAAAAAAAAATGCTTTAATTGCCAAGTTAAAAAAAGGCATACAGATCGAAGGCGGAAGAGATGATTTATTTTCCATTAGCTATACTGGAGATGAGCCAAAACAAGCTCAAGATATTGTTCATGCTGTGCTGACTGTATTCTCGGAGCAAACTCAGCAGCGGGGTATAAGCGACACTGGCAGTGCACAACAATTTATTGAAGAGCAAATACGTGAGTATGAAGTACGCTTAAAAAATGCTGAAAAAGCACGTGAAAATTTTAAGCGTGTAAATTCAGGCTTAATGCCTGACCAGGGTGGCGGTGGGTTAGGTGCGTTAGAAGCGATAAAATCTCAGCTGGAAGAAGCGAATATGACTTTGACCGAGATTAATTCTCGTGAACAGGTATTGAAAAGACAAATTGAAGAAGCAATGCAAATGGAAGGCGATGATGAGTGGGGATTGGATAATCTGGGCTCTCATATGTCAACACCTGAAGATATCAAGATTGCTGAATTAAATGCACGAATGGATGAACTTTTGTTGCGTTTTACTGAAAACTATCCTGATGTAGTCAGTATTAAGTCAACCATTAGCGATTTAATGAAAAGCAAGCAAGAACGCTTGGCTAATATGCCTGATAATTCAAATCTTATGACTGCTGAAGCGATTTCTAATCCTTATGTTCAGGCATTAAAAATGTCTTTAAATCAGGTTGAAGCCGAGCGAGCCTCTATTCAGTCCAGGATATATGTATTAAATCAGCGAATGGATGATATACAAAAAGGCATGGATGCAAGGTTGCGTATTGAGACAGAGATGCAAAATCTGGATAGGGATTACTCGGTTATTAAAGGCAATTACATGAATTTAATTGAAAGTAGGGAAACAGCTGCAATGACGGAAAAAGCAGATAGAAGCCAAGGCGTACTTAAATTTAAGATAGTTGAAGCACCAACAGCTCCGAATAACCCAACAGGGCCGAATCGAAAGCTATTCAATTCTGTTTTCTTATTGGCAGGTCTATTATCGGGGCTGGTTTTCGCTTTTTTAGTCTATTTTATCCGACCGACCTTTATGTCTACTTTGCAACTTAGAACGATAACAGGCTTACCTGTTCTAGGGAGTGTTGCTGTCCAGGCAAAAGATGGCGAGAGGGCAGAAAGAAATAAGCAAATTATATTTTTGTCGCTGTTTGCGACTCTCTTGCTTGCCTATATGATTGTAATGAGTGTTATGTAAAGGGTATGAGTATGGATATTTTAGAAAAAGCACTTGAAAAATCAGATCAATTGGATGTTTCAGATATTAATAATTCGGTCACCAAGAATAAAGTTAAACCTAAAGTTGAAAAGGTTGCACCACCAACCAAACGTTCTGTGACAATCGATTGGGATAAGCTTGTGGCAATGGGATATCTGTCAAGTGAACAAGGAAACTCAGGATTGTCCGAGGAATACAGGATTATTAAAAGACCGTTAATTCACAATGCTTTTGGTAAAGCAGCCAAAGGTATAGAGCGATCAAATCTGATATTAGTGACCAGTAGTATTCCTGAAGAAGGTAAAACCTTTACTGCAATTAATTTAGCACTGAGTATTGCTAATGAAAGAGATAAAAATGTTTTGCTAATTGATGCAGATGTTGCCAAGCCGTCTATAGCAAAAAGACTTGGTATTACCGGGTCGCCAGGTCTTACAGAGTATCTTGAAAATAGCGATTTAGATTTTTCCGATATCAGTTTAGCAACTGATATTCCTGGTTTACAAATCATCCCGGCTGGAAAACGGCATTCTTTTTCAACAGAATTACTAAGCAGTGACAGAATGGCTCAATTTGTGACTGAATTAAGCGAACACTGTAAAGATCGAATTGTTATTTTTGACTCGCCACCTCTTTTGGCAGCAACCCAAGCTGAAGTCTTAGCAACCCTGGTAGGGCAAATAGTATTAGTTGTTGGCGCAGAGATGACAATGCAGGGTACCGTGCAAGATGCAGTGAAAAAACTAGAAGACTGTGATGTTGTTTTAGCTTTACTGAATAAGGCGAAGCATGGTCTTAGTATGAATTACTATGGTTACGGGCAATATGGCGCCGGACATTAGAGGCCAGCAAATTCGCAAGAGCAAATTAATATCTGTTATAGGTGTTTTTTATGCATTGTTGTGCCATACGCCAGTGTTTGCGATTGATTTTATATTTTTGCCTAGTTTGACCTTACGAGAAACTTATTCGGATAATATAAATTTTGCGCCTGCAGGCCTGGAAAGATCAGCTTTTGTTACCGAAATAAGTCCCGGTATTTCGATTAGAGGTGTCAGAGGTGGCAGACTTACAGCCAATTTGGATTACCGGCTACAGACTTTATTTAATTCAGGTGGAGATGGTTCAACACGTATTTTTAATCAATTACAGATGGACGCTGGTTATGTGATACGCCCCAGAAAACTTAATGTGGGTGTGCGCAGTACGATTAGTCAACAAAATACTACGAATATACGTTCGGGTGATAATATCAATGATTTGGCTAACCGGACAAATGTATATACAGTCGGTACCTTTGCTAATTGGACACCCCATTTTGGAAGCTTTGCAGATGCTGCTGTCGGTATTGATTTTGATTATGTTGCTAATGACAATGCACAGGCATTATCTAATTCTAAAAACATGCGGGAGTCGGTCTTTATTGTTAGTGGTCGTGATTTTCAAAGGGTCACCTGGAACTTCAATTTTAATAATACCAGTAATTATCGTGACGATGGCGATAATGTACATTTTCAGAACACCGAAGCTACTGTCAGAACCTGGATTGATAGGTATTTTAACTTTTTTGCAACGTTGGGTTACGCAAATAATAGCTTTCAGAATTTAGATACGAATACTAATGGCTTTTTTTATACAGTGGGTGCGCAATGGCGGCCTACCTGGTATTTTAATGTAGAAGCTGGCTATGGTAATAACTGGTATATAGCATCTAACCTAAGTTTAAGTCGACGCACACATTTAGGTGCTGGTTATTATGATCGTTCCGTAGGCTTAAATACGGGAGGGGCATGGAGTGCTTATTTTCGCCATATTACCAAATGGTCGTCATGGAACTTCACCTATACTGAAGATACCACAACTGTACAACAGATATTATCTGAGCAATCCCCCTTTTCTCAGTTTGATGCAGCAGGCAACCCACTGGATAGCCAGGCAGGGCAGCCAGTGACTTTTGATTCAAGTTTGCCCTTCTTTACCAATGATGTTTTGGTTAGAAAAACGGCTGATGCTTCGGTTGCTTATACAACGGGCAAAAGTGTTTTTCAATTAGGTGGATTATATCAATGGCGTGAATATCAAAATTCTAATTTAACAGAAGAAAGGGTATATGGCGTCAATGCCTCATGGAATTGGCGCTTTACCCAGCGTACAAGTTTATTCCTTACGCCTTCGTGGCAACATATCGAAAGAAATAATGCGGGCCCTACAAACAGTATGGATGATCGCTATGAGTTTATTGCCAGACTGACTCGAACGTTACCTCTTAGGTTAGGGCGTTCCAGAGTTTTGAACGCCAGTTTAGAGTATTATTTTGTTAAGCAAAATTCAACGCTGTTGTTAAATACCTTTATGGAAAATAGAGTGACCATCAGCCTGTTTATGAACTTTTAATTGTTGTTAGCCGAGTGAAAAATAATATGAAAAATGCGATGACCGTGGATGTTGAAGACTATTTTCAGGTCTCTGCATTTGAACCCTATATCACTAAAACACAGTGGAATAGTCTGGAGCATCGTGTTGAGAGAAATACACAACATATTCTAGATATATTTGCAGAATATAATACAAAGGCTACATTTTTTACTCTGGGATGGGTAGCAGAACGCTATCCTGATTTAGTAAAAAGAATTGTGCGTGAAGGACATGAGTTAGCGAGTCACGGTTATGAACATAGACGAGTGACACAGCAAACACCTGAACAATTCCGCCTTGATATTCGTAAAACTAAAAAACTGCTTGAAGATATAGGTGGGATTGAAATTAGCGGTTACCGAGCCGCGAGCTATTCTATTGGTCGTGAAAATCTGTGGGCTTTAGATATTCTGGCTGAAGAAGGACATCAATACAGTTCAAGTATTTACCCGGTAAAGCATGACTTATATGGTATGCCGGAAGCTCCTCGGTTTGTGTATCATCCTATAGCGGAAAGTAATTTTAAAGAAATACCGATTACTACACTGAGCATCGCAGGTAAAAATTATCCTTGTGGTGGCGGAGGTTTTTTTCGTTTGTACCCCTATCTATTGTCTCGCTGGGCGTTTCATAGGGTTAATCAGCGCGAGCAACAGTCTGGGATATTTTATTTTCACCCTTGGGAAATTGATCCTGACCAGCCGAGACAAGAAAACTTGAAATATAAAGCAAAGTTTCGCCATTATTTAAATTTGCATCGAATGGAGAATAGAATAAAGGCTTTATTAAATGATTTTCAATGGGATACGATGCATGCCATCTTTTTAGATACAGATAAATAAGCTTGTAGCGTATCTCTATGATTGTCTAGTCTGCATTATGTCTTTCAACTAAATTTTTTGTTTGCTTATTATTTATGATTAAAACGTTAACTGATTTAAACGCAGAACTTTGGGATAGCTACGTAGAAAAGAGTATAGAGGCGACTTTTTTTCATCTATCTGCCTGGAAGCAGGTCGTTGAAAGTGCATTTAGTCATAAAGCCTATTATTTATATGCAGAAAATCAGGGGCAGATTACCGGTATTTTGCCATTAGTGCATATTAAGAGCCGCTTGTTTGGAAATGCATTAATTTCGAATGCTTTTTGTGTTTATGGAGGTATTGTTGCCGATGATGAACAAACATTTCAGGCGCTTGATGATGAGGCCTGTCGTTTAGCTAGGCAGTTAGGGGTTGATTATCTGGAGTTCAGAAACAGACATCATAGAACACCAGCAAGGCTTTATAAAAAAGACTTATATGTTACTTTTAGAAAAGAGTTAGCTCCAAATGTTGAAGATAATCTGGCGGCTATCCCCAGAAAACAAAGAGCTGTAGTCAGAAAAGGTATTAAAGCCGGTTTAGTGAGTGTTATTGACCAAGATATAGAACGTTTATTTGAAGCTTATTCTGAAAGTGTAAGAAATCTTGGCACACCCGTATTTCCCAAAAAATATTTTAAAATCCTTAAAGAGGTTTTTGCTGAACAATGTGAAGTATTGTCGGTTGAACATCAGGGCGAACATATTGCGAGTGTTATGAACTTTTATTTTAGAGATGAAGTATTGCCCTATTACGGCGGGGGTACTGCGAAGGCAAGAGATGTGTATGGAAATGATTTTATGTATTGGGAAGTTATGCGGCGTGCGGTGGAAAAAGGCGTTAAAATTTTCGATTACGGTCGTAGTAAAATAGGAACAGGTTCTTATCGTTTTAAAAAGCACTGGGGGTTTGAAGAGTCGCCCTTATTTTATGAATTTGAACTAGTTAAAGCCGAGGCTATGCCAGATATTAACCCACTCAATCCTAAATACCAGTTATTTATTGCCGCCTGGAAAAAACTACCACTATCGGTTAGTCAAATGATAGGGCCATGGCTGGCAAAGGATTTGGGTTAGGGAAAAAAACGTAATGCAACTTTGATAGCCCATTGTAAAACTGTCAACAAGGTTAATAAAGCGACAAGGTAATAGAGTGTTTCGATGCGAAAAAATTTAGCTAACACGTTTCGATTT
Source organism: uncultured Gammaproteobacteria bacterium (assembly GCA_942491615.1). Classification (GTDB taxonomy): domain Bacteria; phylum Pseudomonadota; class Gammaproteobacteria; order Methylococcales; family Methylomonadaceae; genus Methyloprofundus. Next base: position 85,580 of record CALOCH010000021.1, on the reverse strand, counting down.
AATTCATTCAGGTCTTGTGAAGAATCAACCCTTTGGGTTCTTTGCATGGCAAAGTATGCAATGTCATCGACTGAATTTTTTTTATTGCTTTGATTTAAGCTTTGGTTTACTAACCCCGTGTTTTTATCGCTGTGTAGTAAAGTTGGAAAGTCCTTAAAGTCATTTTCAATAAATTTATCCAGTTCCAGTGAAAGTAACGTTTCAGTAGCGAAGCTATTGGCTTGTGAATTTGCCGCATTCCATAGTTGCTTTACCTGATAAAGCGTCGTCAGTGATTTTTGCGCAAGCTCACTATCGCCGTATTCATTTTCTAATTTTTTGGCAAAAGATTTTAGTTTGTTAAGGTCAGATTGATTCACATCAGATTGCAGGGTTAAAGGATATGCTGGTGTGTTTGAGTATTGGATTGTTTTAGTGTTACGCGGCGCTTTGTGTTGAGCTGTTGGTAATGTGTGAGCAGTTATTTGCTGCTGAGTAGGGGACAAAGAAGTGTCGGAGGTAGCGGATTTTTTTTCGCCAGAGGGCGGGCTATGTTGCCTTAAAGGTATCGTATCAGTGTCATCTAAAAGTTGCACAGGGCTGTCGGCAAGTTGATCAGGTTGCACTATAGCAGCATGAGTGATGCATGTCATGAGTATAAAAAGACTAGCTAGGATTGATTTAATCATGAAAATTGTTAGGTAATGTGCAACGTTTTTGTAAGTATTTCAGACCCCCCAAAAATTTAACACACTTTGTAGGATGGCTAGAGCGTCTTTTTGCAAAACCCATCGATCTGCAAAGTATTGATGGGTTTCACTCCATGCCTCTAAAACAAGCATTTCATTCTACCCATACTATGCAAACAGGGTATGTGATTATTTACACGTTTTTTGGCTTAGATTTCAATTTTATAGATTTAAATTCCTTTTGTAAAAAAATACAACAGATTTCTTAATAGAATGAATGCATATATAAGACCTGTATGAAAAATTTATTATTTTTAGTGCATCGAATACCTTATCCGCCAAATAAAGGTGACAAAATTCGCTCCTATAATTTTCTCAAGGGACTGACGAATCATTATAATATTCACTTAGCAACTTTTATAGACGATGCTGATGATTGGCAATATGCTGCTAAAGTAGAAGAGTTGACGATGACTTCGCTGTTCATTAATTTGAGATCAACTCAGGCTAAAATAAAAAGTCTATCTGGCTTGTTAAATGGTAAAGCGCTCAGTTTGCCTTACTATCAATCACAGCAAATGCAAAAATGGATAGATAAAACAATGAAAGAAAAGAGTATAGATAAAGTATTTATCTTTTCTTCAGCAATGGCTCAATATATAGAAAAATACCCTGATTTAGATGTTGTAGTGGATTTTGTAGATGTTGATTCAGATAAGTGGCGGCAATATTCGCAAAAATCGGGATGGCCGATGACTTGGGTTTATCGACGTGAAGCAAAATTATTGCTCGAGTATGATACTTACATCGCAAAAAAAGCGCTGATGAGCATATTTGTATCTAATGACGAAGCCTTGTTGTTCAAGCGCCTGACAGGAATGAATGATAAAATCACCTATGTGAATAATGGTGTTGATATTGTTTTTTTTGATCCATTTAAATCCTTCGTCACGCCTTATGATGATCGGCAAAATATCATTGTTTTTACCGGTGCAATGGATTATTGGGCAAATATCGATGCGGTAACATGGTTTGTTAGTAAGGTATTCCCACTAATAAAACAGCAATATGACGATGCTAAATTCTATATTGTAGGTTCAAATCCAACTAAGGACGTTTTGCAATTAGCGACTGTTGACGGGGTTGTCGTGACCGGTAGGGTTGACGATATCCGTGCTTATTTATTATTTGCAAATGTCGTTGTCGCGCCACTACTTATTGCCCGCGGTATTCAAAATAAAATTCTCGAAGCAATGGCAATGGGTAAAAAAATTGTGGCGACCCCTCAGGCTATTGAGGGTATTAATATAAACAATCAGCAAGTGTATGTTACCGAAAAAATATCTGATTTTTCCACATTAGTGTTAAGCAATTTAATAGACACGCAGAATACTTATTTTTCTGCAGCCAATCGTGATTTTGTCGCCAGCAATTATAGTTGGAGCGCTAGTCTGGATCGATTAATCAAAATTATTGATAATGAATAAAATATAAGGATGGCAAGGGTGAGAAGAATAAAAATTCTAATTATTTTTGGTACGCGACCTGAGGCCATAAAAATGGCACCCGTTGTTAAAGCGTTTCAAAAGGATGTGCGTTTTATGACCAAGGTCTGCGTTACAGCACAGCATAGAGACATGTTAGATCAGGTACTGGCTTTATTTGCCATTGTACCTGACTTTGATTTGGATATTATGCAACAGAATCAGGGCTTAACTGGGATAACCTGTGCAATATTGACAGGATTAGAACCGGTATTACAAGAATTTTCACCGGATAGAATTTTAGTCCATGGCGACACCTCAACTACTTTTGCAGCCAGTTTGGCAGCTTATTATCAAAAAATTGCAGTAGGTCATGTAGAGGCCGGTTTGCGTACGCATAATATTTATTCGCCCTGGCCTGAAGAGGCTAACCGTAAATTGACAGGTGCTCTAGCGGACTTACATTTTGCCCCGACGAATACCGCTCGGGATAATTTATTACATGAAAATGTGCCTGAGAATACTATAAGTGTGACTGGAAATACCGTGATCGATGCCTTATGTCATGTAGAGGAGTCGATTAATAGTAATGCACAATTACGTACTGATTTAGCAAGCAGGTTTCCTTTTATTATTGCCGATAAAAAAATTATTTTAGTGACCGGACACAGGCGTGAAAGCTTTGGTGACGGTTTTGAAAATATTTGTCAGGCGCTCAGCACGTTGGCGCAACGAGATGACATTCAGATTATTTATCCTGTACACCTCAACCCAAATGTGCGTGAGCCGGTCAATCGCTTATTAAAAGATATTGACAATATTTATCTTATTGAACCTCAGGATTATTTACCTTTTGTTTACTTAATGACAATTTCAGCTATTATTTTAACTGATTCAGGTGGTATTCAAGAGGAGGCACCTTCTTTAGGTAAGCCCGTATTAGTCATGCGAGATACAACAGAGCGGCCAGAAGCTGTAGCATCAGGTACTGTTAAACTGGTTGGAGCCAATCAGGAAAAAATTATTAACAATGTAACTTTGCTGTTAGATGACCCCGAGGAGTATCGAAAGATGAGTTTCGCTCATAATCCATACGGTGATGGTAAAGCAAGTCAAAGAATTGTAGAGGGAGTCGTTGCATATGCACAAAGCAGCATTTAAAAAAGTATCAGTTATAGGTTTAGGGTATATTGGTTTGCCAACAGCAGCAGTTATCGCATCAAGAGGGGTTGAGGTTATCGGGGTTGATATTTCTCAGCATGCAGTGGATACCATTAACCAAGGTAAAATTCATATAGTCGAGCCTGATCTTGATATGCTGGTGCAAAGCGCTGTCACAACCGGGAAATTAAGAGCAACTACCGAGCCAGAGGCAGCAGATGTTTTTATGATAGCTGTACCCACGCCTTTTGCTGATGGTTATAAGCCAGATGTTTCCTATATAGAAGCCGCCGTTAAAAAGATTGCGCCGGTATTACAGAAAGGAAATCTGGTTATTTTAGAATCAACCTCGCCCGTAGGGACGACTGAAAAAATGTCCCAATGGATGAGTGAAATCAGAGCAGATCTTAATTTTCCTCATCAGCATGGCGAGCAAGCGGATATACAAGTTGCTCATTGTCCTGAGCGTGTACTGCCAGGCTATGTGATCCAGGAATTAGTTTCCAATGACCGCGTTATTGGCGGTTTGACACCTTATTGTGCAGAGCAGGCAAAAACCTTATACCAGATATTTGTAAAAGCGGAGTGTATTGTGACCGATGCACGTACTGCTGAAATGGCAAAGCTGACAGAAAACTCGTTTCGTGATGTTAATATTGCATTTGCCAACGAATTATCGATTATTTGCGATAAGCTAAGCATCAATGTGTGGGAGTTAATAAAACTCGCTAATCGACATCCACGTGTCAATATTTTAAAGCCAGGACCGGGTGTTGGTGGCCATTGTATTGCTGTCGACCCCTGGTTTATAGTCGATTCTGCACCAGATGAAGCACGATTAATCAGGACGGCGCGAGAGGTTAATGATGCTAAACCAGAGTATGTGCTAGAAAAAATTCGTAAAGTGGCTGAGGCCTTTAAACAACCTAAAATAGCATTGTTGGGTTTAGCATTCAAAGCCGATATAGATGATTTACGCGAAAGTCCAGCAGTAGGAATTGCCTTGAAGGTAATACAAGAGGCTTTTGCAGAAGTATTGATTGTTGAACCACATATACAGGCCTTACCTGCCAGATTGCAAGGTGAGAATGTAAAATTAGTGAATTTGGCGGATAGTTTAGAAGAGGCAAATATTGTTGTCACCTTGACCGATCATACGCTATTTAAACAGGTAAACCGGTCGGTATTACAGGAAAAAGTTATTATTGATGCACGTGGGATTTGGGAGCAGAATTAAATGGTGTTGGAAAATATAAAAATTGCCATGATTGGTTTGGGTTATGTAGGTCTACCTTTGGCGGTTGAGTTTGGCAAAAAATATGCGACAGTAGGGTTTGATATTAATAAGCCTCGTATAGATGCGTTAAACGCAGGGCATGATCATACGCTGGAAGTGAGCGATGATGAATTGAAAGAAGCGCAATATTTAAGCTATACAGCGGATATTAACGAGATTAAGTCTTGTAATATCTATATAGTCACCGTACCCACACCGATTGATGAATATAAACAACCCGACCTAACGCCTTTAGAAAAAGCCAGTACCTTACTGGGAAAAGTGATTAAACAAGATGATATCATCATTTATGAATCAACCGTTTTTCCAGGCGCAACCGAAGAAGTTTGTGTGCCTATTCTGGAACAGGTTTCAGGCTTGGCGTATAATCAGGGTTTTTTTGTCGGCTATAGCCCGGAGCGAATTAACCCCGGAGACAAAGAACATCGCGTGACGAATATTCTAAAGGTAACCTCAGGTTCTACAACAGCGATTGCTGAGCAGGTTGATCAGCTCTACAAGAGTATTATCACAGCGGGCACGCATAAGGCGAGTAGTATTAAGGTAGCTGAAGCGGCTAAAGTGATTGAAAATACCCAGCGCGATGTCAATATTGCCCTTATTAATGAATTAGCTTTGATTTTTAATCGTTTAGGGATTGATACAGAAGAAGTCTTAATTGCAGCGGGCACAAAGTGGAATTTTTTACCTTTTCGCCCAGGTTTGGTCGGCGGGCATTGTATCGGCGTTGATCCGTATTATTTGACTTATAAAGCGCAATCTATTGGCTATAATCCTGAAGTTATCTTGTCTGGGAGGCGAATTAATGATGGTATGGGGGAGTATGTTGTATCACGTTTGATAAAACTTATGCTCCGCAATCGAATCCATGTACAGGATTCTAATGTTTTAATTATGGGATTAACGTTTAAAGAAAATTGCCCTGATTTACGTAATACACGCGTGGTCGATATTATAAAAGAGTTACAAACCTACGGGGTTAATATTCATGTCTATGACCCATGGGTAGATCCCTATGAAGCATTTGAAGAATATGGAATAAAACCACTTGCTAGCCTCGAAGAAGGTACTTTTGATGCCATTTTACTGGCGGTTGCGCACGAACAATTCAGGAATATGGATATAAAACACATTAAAGCACTAGGTAAGCCTGACTCAGTGGTTTATGATCTAAAATATCTGTTTCCTGCAGATCAAACTGATGAGCGTTTATAAATATGAAAGTAATGGTTACCGGTACTGCCGGGTTTATTGGTAATCATCTTGCTCTAAGATTATTAGAGCGAGGTGATGAAGTTATCGGTATTGATAATTTAAATGATTACTATGATGTCAATTTAAAGTTGGCGCGTTTAGAGCGAATAAATAATTATGTAAACTTTACCGATGTTAGAGCTGATATCGCGGATAGAGCCGAAATGGATCGACTATTTAAAGAGCATCAGCCGCAACGTGTTGTTAATCTGGCAGCACAGGCAGGTGTGCGTTACTCGATTGAGAACCCACATGCTTATATAGAGAGTAATATCGTTGGTTTTCTGAATATATTAGAGGGTTGCCGTCATAATAAGGTCGAACATTTAGTTTATGCTTCAAGTAGTTCAGTGTATGGGGCGAATGAAACCATGCCTTTTTCAGTGCATGATAATGTCGATTCACCCCTTAAGCCTTTATGCCGCCTCAAAAAAAGCGAATGAGTTGATGGCACATACGTATAGTAATTTGTATGGATTGCCGACGACAGGGTTGCGTTTTTTTACGGTCTATGGCCCTTGGGGGCGACCTGATATGGCTTTGTTTTTATTTACCAAAGCAATCATGGAAGGTAAAAAACTTCAGGTGTTCAATTATGGAAAACATCGCAGAGACTTTACGTATATAGACGATATTGTTGAAGGAGTGATTAGAACTCTGGATAATGTGGCGCAGCCTAACCCGGATTGGAGTGGTAAAAATCCTGACTCAGGTACCAGTAAGGCGCCTTGGCGTGTTTATAATATAGGTAATCAAAATCCAGTAGAGCTAATGGATTATATTCAAACGCTAGAAAAATATTTAGGTAAAAATGCTGAAAAAGAGCTATTACCTCTACAGCCAGGTGATGTGCCTGACACCTATGCTGATGTAGAAGCGTTAGTTCATGATGTGGGTTATAAACCAGCTACTACGATTGAGCAGGGTATCGCTAGATTTGTCGCCTGGTATAATGATTATTATTCACAGTAATTGCCAATGACGCCCGAAGCCTGCTACATTAGTAAATCCAGCAAGCCATTATGGGTTATAAGCTGCTTCCTATAGACGTAAATATTATTGCACTGGTAAAGGTTATTGAATAATAAAGTAGAATCCCCCCCTCTGATTGCTCATGTTATTTATAAGCTAGGCGTCGGAGGTCTGGAAAATGGATTAATTAATTTAATTAATCTGATGCCAGCAGAGAAATATCGCCATATAATTATTTGTCTAAAAGGAAGTACCCAATTTCGTCAACGGCTACAGCGCGATGATGTACAGATAATTGATTTGCAAAAAAAAGAGGGTCAGGATTGGGCTTCATTTTTTTCATTTTACAAAATATTGAAGCAGCATAAGGTTGATATTGTCCATACCCGTAATCTGGCGGCGATTGAATATCAGATTCCTGCTTTTGTTGCGCGCGTGAAGTGCCGGGTTCATAGCGAGCATGGCTGGGATACGTTTGATCCTGAAGGAAATAATAAGAGATACCAGTTGCTAAGGCGTTTAATAAGTCCATTGATACAGGTGTTTATTCCTTTATCGTTGCATTTACAATCTTATTTAATAGAAAAAGTCGGTGTTTCAGAGAAAAAAATAGATAGAATCTGTAATGGTGTTGACATAAAAAAGTTCTATCCTGTCGCAATAAAAAAACCTGTATCTAATTGCCCTTTAAAAGTAGATGAACATTCTGTTTGTATAGGTACAGTTGGCAGGATGCATGGCGTCAAAGATCAGATTACACTCGTTAAAGCATTTATTGCTCTAGTGACAGTGCATCCAGAATTAATGGGAGTTGTTAAATTATTGCTGATTGGTGATGGTCCGCTTAGACAGGACGCTATTGAACTACTTGAAATTAATCGCTTAACTGAATACGCCTGGCTTCCAGGTGAGCGGGACGATATTGCTGAAATTATGCGTTTAATGGATATATTTGTATTGCCCTCACAAGCGGAAGGTATTTCTAATACTATTCTTGAGGCTATGTCTACTGGATTGCCAGTGATCGCCACTGCCGTAGGTGGCAATACAGAATTAGTTAAAGCAGGTGAAACAGGTTTGCTAGTACCTCCGTTAAATCCGGCAGCGATGGCCAGCGCCTTATTCTTATTAGTGACAGACAAACAAAAAAGACAACAGATGGGTGAGCAATCTTACCAACGCGTACTGGACAATTTTTCAATACAGGCTATGGTTAATAGATATATAGATGTATATGATTCATTTCGATTAAACAGGAAGTAATAATATGTGTGGCATTGTTGGTATCTTTGATATAACAGCAAAAGGTGAAATTAATCGCGATTTATTATCGCGTATGAATGAAACACAATTTCATCGTGGCCCTGATGAAGGTGGCTTGCATATAGAAGCTGGTTTAGGTTTGGGCCACAGGCGGCTATCTATTATTGATTTGTCTAGTGGGCAGCAACCTATGCATAGCCAGGATGGCAATGTTGTTTTGACATATAATGGTGAGGTTTATAACTTTCCTGAACTACGCAAAGAGTTAGAGTCTTTAGGGTATCGCTTTAAAACTCATTGTGACACTGAAGTCATTGTGTATGCCTGGCAAGCATGGGGAGAAGATTGCGTGTTGCGTTTACGCGGCATGTTTGCTTTTGCTATTTGGGACCGCGAAAAGCAAACCTTGTTTTTGGCAAGAGACCGTCTGGGCATCAAGCCTTTGTATTATACGCAAACAAAAAAAGGTCAGTTTATTTTTTCGTCGGAATTAAAGGCCCTAAAAGAGCACCCTGATTTACCAAGGGAAATGGATGCTACAGCCATAGAAGAGTATTTTGGTTTTGGTTATATCCCAGACCCTAAAACGATTTATAAGGATGTCTATAAATTAGAGCCAGGGTTTTACCTTAGTATTAAACACGGTGCTAAAACCTATCAACCCAGGCAATATTGGGATGTTAGGTTTAGTAACGCCCTGCAAGGTAGCGAACAGGAACTGGCTGAGCAGTTAATTGAGCGCGTGCGTGAAGCAGTTAAAATACGCACGGTGGCCGATGTACCTTTAGGTGCATTTTTATCTGGGGGTGTTGATTCCAGTGCCGTGGTAGCAATGATGGCTGGCCTGTCAGACGACCCGGTGAATACCTGCTCTATTTCTTTTGGTGATCCAAAATTTAATGAATCACAATTTGCAGCGCAAGTGGCGGAACAATACCATACTGCGCATCGTGTTGAGCAAGTAGACCCTGACGATTTTAGTTTAGTGAGTAAACTGGCAGGTTTATATGATGAGCCTTATGCTGATAGCTCCGCGCTACCGACTTATAGGGTGTGTGAGTTAGCTAAAAGACAAGCGACAGTGGTTTTATCAGGTGATGGTGGAGATGAAAATCTTGCAGGTTATAGGCGTTATCGTTGGCATACCTATGAAGATCGTATGCGCTCAATAATGCCTGATGCCTTACGCAAGCCCCTATTCGGTTTTATGGGGCATGTCTACCCCAAGGCAGACTGGGCTCCAAAGATATTTCGCGCAAAATCCACTTTTGAGTCAATTGCGCGTAATTCTATAGAAGGCTATTTTCATAGTGTTTCTGTCAATTCAAATGCTATTCGGTCGGCATTGTTTAGTGCGCAGCTCAAAAATGATTTGCAAGGCTATCAGGCGGTCGATGTTTTTAGGCGGCATATGCACAATGCCCCGGTTGAGGATGCCCAGTCTTTAGTGCAATACCTGGATTTTAAAACCTATTTACCCGGGGATATTTTAACTAAGGTTGACAGGGCGAGCATGGCACATGCACTAGAAGTACGCGTGCCGTTATTGGATCATAAGTTGGTCGAATGGATAGCGCAATTGCCACCTGATTTGAAATTAAAGAAAAAAGAAGGTAAATATATCTTTCAAAAAAGGACTAGAACCCTATTTATCCAATGACATTTTATATCGTCCCAAAATGGGTTTTGGTGTGCCACTCGCTAGTTGGTTTAGAGGGCCACTTAAAGAACAAGTTAGAGAATCTTTACTAGGTGATACCATGATTGATTGTGGTTTATTTAATCAGTCGTTTTTGCAAAAAGTTGTAGATCAGCATCAAAGTGGAATAAGAGATTATAGTACGACTATTTGGTCTTTGCTTATGTTTAATTCATTTGTTGAGCTGTAGCAGACGCCTATTTGTAAAGATATACTGAAACCCTAAAAAAGTAAGGGTCAGGCAAAGTAATGCTTATGCACGAGTTTGTTGCCTGAGTCAAATTGATGCCGATATTAAGATTTGTGATGCTATTCATAAATAAATAATTTTAGTGGTTTTATAGGAAACTTATATGCTATGCTTATTTCCAAGTGGATTTAAATGATAGCCATACTTGATATAAAAATTTATTACTGCGTTACATACTAGGTTAGGAAAATGACTGAAAATAATCAAAAGATCGAAAATATGGGAAATAGCCGTAAACCTTCCGGTAAAAGACGTGCGATTGTGAAAGGTGCAGTAAGTGCAGTTCCCCTTGTTTTAACATTGAGAAGCGGTGCAGCGTTTGCTGCAGCATCTACAGGGTCTTGTATTACCCGAGACAATGAAACAGCTGGAAAGCCAGGGACTATGCCAGCAACACTTGTTAATAACAGAGATGGCTGGTTGCGTAGAACAGGTTTTTGTAAAACACTTACCTTTGATAGTGAAATATTTGATGTTTACAATACTGAAAGTACCACGTCAGGATGGCGGCATATATCAAATACCCCTGCAGGTGAACTGGCGGGTACGAACAAGACATATACGGAAAAAAGTGGGGCTTTTGGGGATGTTATGTGTGAGGACGGGCTGACTCCTTTTGACCCGGGCTATAAAGAATATGCGATCAGCAATCCAAGGCCCTGTCTTATTTTGGTGCAAATAAGCCATGGCACGGATGGTACTTATGGACTTATTAACCCGGCGAGTTTTGAAATCGGTACAGCTGATCCAATGTCAGGCATAAACGGAGGCCTTCCGCATATCATGTCTTCCTGTTGGACTTCAATAGATCCTACTGGAGTGGGAGCGAATCCAGTCTTGTAGTTTTTGCTGATGCTTTGGTCAGTTCCAGAACAAGCAGTTTTATCTATTCAACATTGGGATGATACGGCTGTTGTATATTTCTCTTTGTCGGGTGAAACACATCTATTAAACGGTTTGGCTTGTGACGTGTTACAGTTATTACAAATAAGTCCTCAAACAATGCCCGATCTGATGAATAAGCTCTGCATCATTTTTGATGTAGAAGACAAAAACGATCTGCAAATACAAATTCAGAGATTAATAGGCGAATTTGAAATTTTAGGCTTAGTAGAATCCTCTGAATGTGAAGATTAAAGATATTTCGTTTCAAGTGCTTGCGAGTAAGGCAAGTAGTCGTGATGGTGTGTGCGTTGATATAGGGTCTTTTGTGTTTAGGCTCTGTTCCAGAGAAATGGATTTTTTACGTACTTTTGCCTTGCTTTATCAGGATTTTCAACTTGTCCCTGATGAGTTTATTGACTTTCATATAGATATCAGTAGGCCAAGCAATTATCGTCGTTTTGTAAAATCTCAGGTGGTTTTTAGTATTGATGGTCAGATACTCTTTGAGCCTTTTCCGCTTAATCATGCTATGCCTCTTTTTGAGTGGGGCTTAAACTGGTGCATTGCGCATCGAGCACATCAAAATTTGATGTTGCATGCCGGCGTAGTTGAAAAGCTGGGTAAAGCGATTATTTTTCCTGCTCTTCCTGGTTCTGGAAAAAGTACACTAAGTTCTGCCTTAGGTTTGCGTGGCTGGCGATTTTTATCTGATGAATTTGGTCTGGTAAGAGGTCATGATGGCTTACTTCAGCCCATTCCTCGCCCTGTACCTCTTAAAAATGAATCGATTCAGGTTATTCAGGATTTTGCTGCAAACGCTGTCCTTGGACCACTTTTCCCCAAAACCCGTAAAGGAACCGTTGCACATTTACAGCCCCCGAGTACTAGCGTAGAGCAATGTAAACACCTGGTTAAGCCTGCAATGGTTGTTTTTCCCCTTTACCAGACAGATTCAGACACGGTTTTTACAAAACTTGCTAAGCATTATGCTTTTCTCCGGTTATCTAATAACGCATTTAATTACGAAGTAATGGGTCTAACCGGATTTGAGCGAGTTCGAGATATTATTGATTCCTGTGCTTGTTTTGATCTCGTCTACAGTGATTTAAATGAGGTTATTTGTCAGCTAGACGAAATGATCGCTAATGATAATAGCTATGCCTGATAAATCTGAACAAAGTCGCCAGCTATTGTTGCGCGCTTTTACACATCCAGAATCTCTAGTACAGTTAGAATTGCATGAATGGGAATTGTTAGTTCGTTGTTTACGCCGAAGTAAATTACTTGCTTCTTTTGGAGCAAAAAATGCGATCAGCTCTGACAGTGTGACACTCCCCACTAAAGTGACTGAAACGATACAAGGCTTTCAACAACTGATTGATTACCGTAAAAAACTGGTGATGTGGGAGTTGAATCGTCTAAATAAAGTGTTGGCTAAGCTTGACGTTGACGTTGTGGTATTAAAAGGCGGAGCTTATATCTTGCTGGCTTTGCCGATGTCTAAAGGACGATTGCTTGCTGATATTGATATTCTGGTGGCTAAAAAAGACTTAATGCGTGTGGAACAGCATTTGCTTGCACACGGATGGCAAGGTGCAGCAATGGATGATTATGATCAGCATTATTACCGTACCTGGATGCATGAAATTCCTCCCTTGCGACATTGTGATCGTCTTGTCGAAGTTGATATCCATCATACTATTGCACCTTTAACCAGCCGTTTACATCCGGACCCTGATTGTCTTCTGAATGCTGCTGTCAAAATTGATAACTCAGTGTGCAAGGTGCTTTCTCCCTGTGATATGGTGTTACACAGTATGGTGCATCTCTTTCATGGCGGGGAACTCAATGCGGGTGACTTTAGAGATCTGGTTGATTTGCATGAGTTATTAAGTTTTTATAGCTCTCAAGATGAAAAATTCTGGGATGAGCTGCAAAACAGGGCTGAAGAATTAGGGTTGCAAAGACCACTTTATTATGCTTTGTATTTTTGTAAATACTTGCTTGATACCTCTGTGCCCCAATATTTGTTGCTTAATAATAAAAGTCGACCCTCTTTTATTGTTAGGTCATTAATGACTTATTTAGTGCCGCTGGCTATATTGCAAGAGCATCCGGATTATCCTGATCGCAAAGTTGCTATAGCTCGCTGGTTACTCTATGTCCGTTCTCATTATTTACGGATGCCTTTAAGGTTATTGATACCGCATTTATTAATAAAAAGTAAGAAGCGCTTAGAGCCGGTCTCCCACTAATTATAGAATCCTCATTGCAAAGTGTTAATCTATGTTAGAGACCTGAACTTAGGCATACAGATAATGTATAGCGGTAAAATAAACACTATCAATAGATCTTCGATGCGTATTTTCTTAATACGATAAGATAGGTCATTCCTTACAGCCTTTAATTGACCTAGAAAAGCTTCACGACACATGAAAATTTTACATATTCTGGACCACTCCATTCCCTTACATAGCGGTTATACTTTCCGCACTCGAGCTATTCTACAACAGCAGCGGGCTTTAGGCTGGCAAACATATCATCTGACTTCTGCAAAGCATAGTGTTGCAAAGCAGGCGATTGAAGAGGTTGATGGGCTGCGTTTTTATCGTAGTTCACAGACGATGGGTGTTATGGCCAGTTTACCTGTACTTAATCAGTGGGCTATTGTGAGCTCTTTAGAAAAACGCCTGGATGAGATTATACCTGATATTAATCCCGATATTTTACATGCACATTCACCAGCTCTGAATGGCTTAGCGGCAGTGCGGGCTGGGAAAAAATATAATATCCCTGTTGTTTATGAGTGCCGTGCATTTTGGGAAGATGCTGCTGTCGATCATGGTACGACTACCGAGAATAGTTTGCGCTATCGTATTACTCATGCATTAGAGACCTATGTATTCAAGCAAGCAAGTGCGATTACGACGATATGTGAAGGGCTAAGAAAGGATATTAGTCAGCGTGGTATTGCCGAAAATAAAATTACAGTCATTCCCAATGCAGTAGATTTAGAAAAATTTAGCTTTGGTAGTTTGGCTGACCCAAAGCTAAGGCAAGAATTAGATTTGCAAAATAAAACGGTACTTGGTTTTATTGGGTCATTTTACGCTTATGAAGGCATCCCTTTAATTCTGGAAGCCTTACCTGAGATTCTCAAACAGCAGAAAAATATCTGTCTATTATTAGTAGGGGGTGGCCCTCAAGAACAACTCATTAAAGATAAGGTAAAGCAATTAAAACTAGAGTCCTATGTGATTTTTACCGGGCGAGTGCCTCATGATCAAGTCCAGGACTATTATAATCAGGTGGATATTTTTATTTATCCTCGCTTAGCTATGCGCCTCACTGATTTGGTAACACCACTTAAGCCTTTGGAGGCTATGGCACAAGGTCGCCTGGTTGTTGCATCTGATGTCGGTGGTCATAAAGAACTTATTAAGGATCAGCAAAATGGGGTGCTTTTTAAAGCGAATGATGTGCAGTCATTAATTGCCTGTACGCTTGAATTATTAGCTCGGCCTGAAGACTGGGATAAAATGCGCGAGGCAGGACGAATGTACGTAGATCAACAAAGAAACTGGCCAAATAGTGTCGCAAACTACCAGCAGGTATATAGTCCATTGCTTAACAAAGCATAGGGCTATAAAGGAATATGTGATAAGTCAGAGCGTAAGATTTATTATTTCTTGTTATGCAAAATTAGAATGAGGCTTAAACTTCCCAAAGCGTAACAGCATTAAGGAGTAGCAGTAAATTTAATAAAGTAGAAGAAGCAAGTCCTCCCATAATAATGGCCGCCATAGGTCCCATGATTTCCAGTCCTGGATTATCGCTGTTAAAGGCAATAGGCGACATCGCCAAAGCTGTGACCAGGGCCGTCATTAAAATTGAAGGTAAGCGTTCTTGTGCGCCTTTTAGTGCGGTGCTCAAATTCCACGATAAGCCATCATGTTCTACCAGGTGCTGATAATGCGACAGCAACATAATGCTGTTGCGCACCGTAATGCCAAATAAAGTAATAAATCCAATAATTGAACCGACGGATAAACTGGCGTTCATAAAAAGAACCGCCCCTATGCCTCCGATAAGAGAAAAGGGGATGTTTAGCAATGCGATGGCTACATGGCGCAAGTTACCGATCGCGATATAAATAAACATTAACACGCCAATAGTTGCCAACAGTGAATGTAATATCAATTCCTGCTTAGCCTGAGCTTGTTCTATAGCGGCACCTGTAAATTCAGGATAAGTATTGTCTGCAAAACTGATTTTTCCCTTTATCTGTTGCTTCAGCTCCTGCATAAAAGAGCTGATATCACGCCCAGTCACATTGCAAGTAATACTTTGTCGTCTCTGAGCGTTTTGATGCAATATATTATAGCGTCCTGCATGGTGTCTTATTTCAGCGACGTCGCTTAGATTTATCAGTTTGCCGCTAAGCGTTCTAATGGGCAACTTGCCGATGAGTTGAGGTTGATTACGCCATTCGGGTGTTAACGTAATGGCAATGTCGTAATGACGATTACCCTGTAAGTGAGTGCCCGCTACATAGCCATCATAGGCCGTCTGGATTGTTTGCATAACGTTACCCGCGTGTACTCCCCAGAATTTCAGCTTGTCCTGGTTTAAGTGTACCTGAATAAGTGGCGTGCCAGGTGGTGAGCGAAGCTGGATGTCCGTTGCTCCTGAAATAGAGCTTAATAGTGCTGCGATTTGTTGTCCTTTTTGGTCCAGAATAGTTAAGTCATTGCCATATATATTGACAACGATTGGGGAGGTATAGCCGGAAATGGTCTCATCGATACGTTCAGTTAAAAAGGTATTTACCTCAAATAACAGACCTGGAAAATGGCTAAGGATAGAGCGCAGTTTTTCTAAGACCTGCTGTTGATCTGCGCCCGATAAGGGCTTTAAACGCACTTCATATTCGCTGTAATGACTCCCATAGGTATCGGCACCTCGTTCAGCGCGTCCAGCCCATTGAGAAACTGACTCAACATCGGAGATTTGTTTGAATTTAGCTGTTATCAGTTTTCCTAGGCGTATCGTTTCTTGCAAAGAAGTACCTGGGATACTGGTAGTATGAACAATATAATGTCCTTCTCGCAGCTCAGGTAGAAATTTATGCTTAAGCGAAAAAAATTGAAGTAAGGCAAAAAATGTTATGCAAACACAGCTAAGCGTAATCAGCTTAAAACGCCTGGCAATGGCCGTAAGTAACTGTGCATATAACGGGTTTAAAAAGCGTATCACAGGAGGCGTCTTGCTATATTGCATATTGTGACTTAATAATAGAAAACACAAGGCAGGTGTCAGTGTTAATGCAATCAGTAGTGACATCAAAATAGCCAGGATATAGGAATAGCCCAAAGGGGCTAATAAACGACCAGCGACCCCATCCAAAGTCAATAAGGGGACAAAGACCAGCGCAACAATAAAGCTTGCATACACGACAGAGCTGCGCACTTCCATTGAGGCATTATAAACCACTCGCCGCGGGCTAAGAGGTGTAGCGAGTGTGTCATTTTCATGTAAACGGCGGAAAATATTTTCGGTATCAATGATGGCATCATCAACAACTTCTCCTAGCGCAATAGCCAATCCTCCTAATACCATAATATTTAGATTGACTCCAAGTTCGAGTAATACTAGCACCGCGCTGACAAGTGATGTAGGAATGGCGATTGCTGATATAAACGCGGTACGTATGTTATATAAAAATAGATATAAAATAATCACCACAAACAGGCCGCCTAAAAGCAAGTGACTGGACAGGTTTTTTAAAGATGCCTGAATATAGTCGGCAGGTCTGAATAAGTGCGAATAGAAATCAAGCTGTTGCTCAGTAAATAAAGGTGTAAATTCTGTTAAGGCCTGCTCAACAGCATTGGAGACCGTTAGTGTATTGGCGTCAAACTGGGCAATAACCATCATCACGATACCTGACTTACCCATGATTTGAGCTGCGCCTACAGCGGGTGCAGGTGCATAGTGAATATCCGCTATATCGCCTAATAACACGGTATTTTGATCGCTATAATGGATGATACTTTGACGAAATTCTTCAGGTGTTGATGCAAGGCCAGTGACTTGCAGGGTAAAGCGTTGATTACTGTTTTCTATAAAGCCGCCACCCTGTATTTTGCCAATTTCTCTGGTGGCAAGGATAACATCATTAAGGGATACATTGAAGCGCTGTAGCTTGACTGGATCTAGCTGAATCTGTATTTGCCTGATATCACCTCCAAAAATATTAACGTCTGCTACACCTTCTACGGCTAATAATCGTGGCACCAGTAAGGTATCAACCAGATCGCGCAATTGCATCAAATTTTTATGCTCAGAACTCAAGCCAATGGTTAGCACTGTTGCTGAAGAAGAGCTTAAAGGGACAGGTGTGGGTGAACTGACACTGGCTGGAAGCCGTGTGGCAATATTGGCTAAACGTTCAGATACTAATTGGCGATTACGAAAATTATCACTTTGTTCCCTAAATAAAGCCGTTACGACAGAAAGTCCTTGTATAGACTCCGAACGTATTGATTGCAATCCAATGATACCGCTGATAGATGATTCGATGCGCTGAGTGACTATTGTTTCAACCTGTTCAGCTGAAAAACCGCTTGCTTCTGTCTGAATAATAATTTGTTTAGGCGAAAATTCCGGAAAAATATCCAGGCCAGCCTGGGTAAAGCGGTAGCTGCCGTAAGCCAGTACAGACACGGATAAAGCAATAACAATGCCATAGTAGCGTATGGAAAATCGAACCAGATAAGCTAACATATTGAAGTTGCATAGGGCGAAGTGAGGCCTGTTATTACTTTACTCGCTAGTAAATACATATTTGCAGTTATCATAAACTTAGTCATCATCCGCATCATCGTCTTCAACTGGAATTTGGCTACGAAATTCTTCCGATAAAAGCATTTGTGCACCTGAAATAACCAGGGTGTCACCTTCTTGTAACGGCTGTTGGATAAAATAGGCATCTAAACCCACTTGCCTTTTAGCTGAGACATTGACGCGCTTAAATATTTCATCATTGAGTTGAAGATAAACATAAGCTTGGCCGAGGTGCCAGACTAAAGCAGAAGCAGGAATAATGAAACCTGATAATGTATCTTCAGCTAAAGGTAGCCAGGCGACAACACGTAGATGGTGAGTTATTATTGTTGTGTCGCTAATATAAAAAAAAGGTGTTCCTGTTTGTTGAGTATTATAAACAGGCGCACTAGAGACTAAGCTCGCTACCAGTGCCTGTTTGCGCTTGCCAAACGGGTGGAATGTCAGTTTGGTAATATCCTCGGTGATAAATTCTGGAATATAAACAAGATAGACCGGTTTACTTAGAAGAGCGAGAAGCTCATCTGGTGGTGTTGTTTCATCTAAGAACCAGTCAGTTAATGTAGAGCCCCATTGAGCACGTGTTTGTAGACGGATATTATTAAGCTGTTGGTCTGCTGCCTTTAAGTGAGCCTTATCTATGTCTACTTGTTGATTTTGTTCCCGTAGCTTTCTGGTTGAAACTGCGTTATTACGTTGCAAATAAGCAAGATAGCGGCTATTTTTTTGACTATTCTGCAATGTAATATGGCTCTCATTTTGCTGAGCTAAGGCACGATAGTATTCATTTTGAGCAGCCAATAAAGGGGAGAGGTCCTGACGTATAGCGAAAGTTTCAAATTCAGGGCTAAATGATTTTTTTTCTAATATGACAGTGTGTATGTCCGTTTCAGTTTGTATGGCTTTATTGATATAAACGCTAAATACATTGTCTACAGTGCTATTGTTATCATCATTTTCTGCAAAGCCTGCCTTAGTGAGTAGCAGTAAAAACAGAAGGAAAAAAAATGCTTTAAACATACGGTCAAAGAAGGCAACTGCTTTAAGAAACAAAAATAGTATTATAAAGTATTTATTCATTGCTAGAGTCTAATAAGTCCCCTTTAGTCGCTCAATCTATTTAATATGCATGATCATGAAGTATATACAGAGTCA
Organism: uncultured Gammaproteobacteria bacterium; assembly: GCA_942491615.1. GTDB lineage: Bacteria > Pseudomonadota > Gammaproteobacteria > Methylococcales > Methylomonadaceae > Methyloprofundus. The sequence continues at coordinate 66,646 of CALOCH010000021.1, read as the reverse complement.
GTTTTAATCAATTATTGGTGTATTAATTTCGAAGTTCCATGATGTTTTAGGATAAAATAACTATCAATAATAAAAACAAAAACGTAATAGGTGAATTGCAAAATGAGTGTATATCCAGAAAATCTTAAGTATGCAGTAACACATGAATGGGTAAGGCTAGAAGATAATGATATTGTTAAAGTCGGGATAACAGATTTTGCTCAGGAAGAGTTAGGCGATTTAGTTTTTATTGAATTACCGGAAGTAGGGCGGAAATTAGCTATTGAAGAACAGTGTGCCGTTGTCGAATCAGTTAAAACTGCGTCTGATTTGTTTAGCCCAGTTGCCGGTGAGGTAGTCGCAATAAATGAAAATCTTGTTGATCACCCGGAACTGGTTAATGAAGATGCTTTTTCTAATTGGTTGTTTGCGATCAAGATACAAAATGTAGATGACTTAGAACGCTTATTAGATGCTGATGATTATCAACAGGTTATCTCTTAACGCACTACTTCTCATTATTCGCAGTGAGGCTAACTGACAGCCTACTGGTTTTTATATGAAAGTACCAAAATATATTTATCTGTGGTGGATAGTTAGCAAGTAGCGTTGTTATTAAGTTGACTGTGCATTTTATTAGATCCTTAATCAACAGTCATCTCTATAAATCAAAAGATTATACTTTTTTGTTGGCTATGTAGGCTGATAAATAAATTTCTAATTAACAGGAGTTTATGAAAAATGGCTGGACAGAATGCAAAAGGCTTGAAACGTATTGTCAATGCTTTCTTTTTTTCAATTGCCGGGTTTAAAGCAATCTGGCAACATGAAGAAGCTTTCAGGCAAGAGGTTTTATTACTTATTGTTGCTGTACCCATAGCACTTTGGATAACAGATAACAGAATTGAACAGGTTTTACTAATCGCTAGCGTAGTCGGTGTATTATTAGTCGAATTGCTAAATTCTGCCGTTGAAGCTGCAATTGACCGAATCGGCTTTGAGCATCATGAACTATCAGGCAGAGCAAAAGATATAGGTTCAGCGGCCGTTATGTTGTCTTTATCCTTAGCGGTAATTACCTGGACGCTAATTTTAATTTAAATAGGAAATAATATATGAGTGCATTGATTTGTGGGTCTATGGCTTACGATACAATTATGGTTTTTCATGATCAATTTAAAAACCATATTCTTCCTGAATAAGTACATATGCTGAATGTCTCTTTTTTAGTGCCGGTGATCCGCAGAGAGTTTGGCGGCTGCGCAGGCAATATTGCCTATAACTTAAAACTACTGGGTGAGCAGCCTAAAATTATGGCCACCGTAGGGCATGATTTTGAACCTTACGCACAATGGTTAAGCCAATGTAAAATTTCGACTGAATATATCACCAAGTTAGACGATCACTACACCGGACAAGCTTATATAACAACCGATGAAGATGATAATCAAATTACTGCTTTTCATCCTGGCGCGATGAATGATTCACATGTCAATTCAGTACCTCAGGAAATTGGCATTGAAATCGGAATTGTATCGCCAGATGGCAAGCTAGGTATGCAGCAACATGCAAAAGAATTTTCAAATGCAAATATTCCGTTTATTTTTGATCCCGGTCAGGGCATGCCAATGTTCAATGGTCAAGAATTGCTGGAATTATTAGATTTGGCGACATGGGCAACCTTCAATGATTATGAATCTGAATTAATGCAGGAGCGCACCGGTTTAACTTTGGAACAAATTGCTGAAAAAGTAGAAGCGCTTATTATTACCTTGGGTAGTAAAGGATCTAAAATTTATACACAAGGAGCATGTTTTGAAATTCCTTGCGCTAAGGCCAAGCAAATCAAGGATCCAACAGGGTGTGGTGATGCTTATCGAGCGGGCTTGTTATTTGGTATTTTAAGCGAATATGACTGGGAAACCACAGGGCATATAGCATCGTTATTAGGTGCTATAAAAATTGAGCATCATGGTACACAAAATCACAGTTTTACCCTGGAAGAATTTAAACAACGCTATAAGGATAGTTTTGGTAAATCGTTTTAGTTGGTTTTACCTGACCTATCGTCGACTTATCAATACAAACGGACAGGCGGCTAGTTACCCAGGTAGCGAATGAGAAGCTACTTTACTTGTTGGGTTAATTTAGCATAATGATATCCAAACGTATATTACGTAAAAAATCGCTTGATCCCATAAAAGTTGTCCGCGTGATATTGCTAGGCATTCTGATTATGGTATGCACGTCTACCGCTTTTGCTCATGGTGTTGATGCTAATACGCAACAGTTTCTGCAGGACAATCACGGTTTAGCGATAGGTCCTTTTTTGTATATTGGCGCTAAACACATGGTCACTGGGTATGACCATTTGTTATTTTTACTCGGCGTGATTTTCTTTTTATTCCGCCCCCGCGATATTTTACTGTATGTCAGTTTGTTCACCTTGGGACATAGTTTAACGCTATTTATCGGTGTTTTAGCAAATATCGCGGTGAATGCTTATTTAATTGATGCCATCATCGGTTTATCAATTGTTTACAAAGGCTTCGATAATCTAGGCGGTTTTCAACGTTTGTTTTCACGGCAACCAGACACTAAATTAGCGGTGCTGATTTTTGGATTATTTCACGGACTTGGCTTAGCCACAAAGCTACAGGATTTTGATCTGCCAGAGCAAAGCTTGTGGAAAAATTTACTAGCATTTAATGTTGGTGTTGAGATCGGGCAATTTTTGGCTTTATTTTTTATACTGATTATTTTGAATGTCTTCCGCCGCTTTCAAGGCTATTATCGTTTTGCAGTGATCACTAATACCTTATTAATAACAGCTGGACTGGTTTTATTTGGCTATCAAATGACAGGCTTTGTCCTAACCACTTCATTGCTATGAATAATATCAATCCACCTGTGCAATCGTTAACAACACTGATCATGAGTATGATCAGTGCAGTTTTATTAGCTTTTTTTATTCTTGTCGCATTTATTGGTCCTGCAGAATACGCTATTGATCCGACCGGCCTGGGAAGGGCCTTTGGGTTGACAGTACTGGCAAAGTCAGACAAGCAAGGCTCTAAATCTATAATTGCCTGTCCTGTCGGGGAACAATTAACGGACTGGCAAGATATTGTTATCGTCACTGTTCCTGCTAATACAGGTCTGGAATATAAACTTTATCTTCAGCAAGGGGCTGAAATAAGTTACCAATGGAATACCGAGGGTACTGACTTATATTTTGATTTTCATGGTGAACCTGACGGTGACAAGTCTGGATATTTTAAAAGCTATATGGAAGCGACAGCAAACGAATCTGCCGGAAATCTAGTAGCACCTTTTACCGGAATACATGGTTGGTATTGGAAAAATGATACGGGCAAAGTAGTAAATGTTACACTCAAAACTAAAGGGCAGTATTTGGTGAAAGGGCTAATCTAATTGCTGAGTTCAAGCGCTTCGCGACTGAATGCGCTATTTTTTATGCTAAAATTAGTAACATATGACGCATCAATTCATTCTATAAATTTTTAAATTGTAAAAGAGAGAAACAATGGCAGGACATAGTAAGTGGGCGAATATAAAACACCGTAAAGCAGGTCAGGATGCAAAGCGCGGCAAGTTATTTACAAAATTAATTCGTGAAATAACGGTTGCAGCAAAATCCAGTGGTGCAGATCCAGCAAGTAACCCTTCCTTACGTACTGCAATAGATAAAGCGTTAGGCGCGAATATGAAGCGCGACACCATAGATAATACGATCAAAAAAGCGACCGGGACTATGGATGGTGTGAATTATGAAGAAGTACGCTATGAAGGTTATGGTTCCGGGGGGATTGCCATTATAGTGGATTGCCTAACCGACAACCGCAATCGTACTGTGGCAGAAGTACGTCATGCATTTTCAAAGGCGGGGGGTAATCTAGGCACGGATGGCTCTGTTGCCTATATGTTTAATAAAGTCGGTATTATCAATTATGCCAGTGGTGTTGATGAAGATGAACTGCTGGAAGCCGCTCTGGAATCAGGTGCCGAAGATGTGGTTACCAACGATGATGGCTCTATGGATGTCATGACTGCATGGGAAGAATACTTGAATATTAAAGAAACCATGGTCACCGCAGGGTTTGAGCCTGATGGGGGAGAAGTGACTATGCAAGCTGATATTTTGAATGCACTTGAAGTTGAAGATGCTGAAAAATTATTACGTTTAGTCGACGTATTAGAGGATCTGGATGATGTGCAAAATGTCTATACTAATGCCGACATTAGTGATGATGTCATGGCTCAGCTTGAAGATACCGCATAGGTGGCCAGAATTTTAGGCATAGATCCGGGTTCACGATTGACCGGTTTTGGAGTAATAGATGAGACAGCCACGGGTTATCGATATATAGCCAGTGGCTGTTTACGTATTAAGGGCGATAATTTTCCTATACGTTTAAAACAGATTTTTGCAGGTATTAGCGATGTTGTTGAAGAATATCAGCCTACTGAAATGGCAATAGAGCAGGTGTTTATGCATAAAAATGCTGATTCAGCATTAAAATTAGGTCAGGCGCGCGGAGCTGCAATCTGTGCTGTTCAACTATTTGATATTCCAGTGTTTGAATATGCCGCCCGACAAGTGAAGCAGGCATTGGTTGGAAACGGCTCAGCAGATAAACAACAAGTGCAACAAATGGTAAAGATTTTGTTGGGCATAACGGGCGAACTACAGATTGATGCAAGTGATGCGCTGGGTATTAGTGTCTGCCATGCAAATTTTCAACAAACACAGCGGCGCTTAAATCAGAGTGTTCTATCATGATTGGTTTTATACGCGGTAAATTAGTGGTAAAAACACCGCCGTTATTAGTGTTGGATGTGCAGGGCGTTGGCTATGAAATAGAAGCACCAATGACCACCTTTTATAATTTGCCAGCAATGGGCGAAACAGTGCATTTACACACGCATTTAGTTGTTCGCGAAGATGCGCATATTTTATTCGGCTTTTCAACTGAATCCGATCGACTTATGTTCCGAACGCTTATCAAAGTCAATGGTGTAGGTCCTAAGCTCGCGTTGACTATTTTATCTGGTCAAACTGCAGACGAATTTCAGCGCTGTATTCACGATAATGATGCAGCGGCTTTAGTGCGTTTACCTGGTGTGGGTAAAAAAACCGCTGAACGATTGATAATTGAAATGCGGGATAAATTGCCGACACTCGATCAATCCGCTGCGAATAACGCCAATGTAGCACAAGGCAATCTGGCAATAACAAAAAGTAATGCCAGACAAGAGGCCGTTAGCGCTTTATGCGCATTGGGCTATAAACCTCAAGACGCTAGTAAAATGGTACAAGGTATCGCTCAGGAAGATAAAAGCTGCGAAGATATTATTCGTTTGGCGTTACAGAGAAAACTTAAATAAGGTTTTTATAGCTTCGATTTGTTGAGTCATCATTTACGGATAACTCTGGGTAGGAATGAGAAATAAGATGATTGAAACTGATAGAGTTATAAGCGCGCATGGTCTAAGTAATGAAGAACGCCAGGATCGTGCAATCAGGCCCAAAACTTTAAAGGATTATATAGGTCAGGAGGCGCTATGCGATCAAATGGACGTGTTTATTCAAGCATCGGTTGCGCGCAAAGAAGCCCTGGATCATGTATTGATTTTTGGCCCCCCTGGATTGGGAAAAACCACCTTGGCTAATATTATCGCCAATGAAATGCAGGTTAATTTACGCCAGACATCAGGCCCAGTGCTTGATAAAGCAGGTGATCTAGCGGCTTTACTTACCAATCTGGAAGCGCATGATGTTTTGTTTATTGATGAAATACATCGACTAAGTCCTGTAGTTGAAGAAATTCTCTATCCAGCCATGGAGGATTATCAAATTGATATTATGATTGGTGAAGGCCCGGCCGCAAGGTCTATCAAACTGGATTTACCGCCTTTTACGCTGGTCGGCGCAACAACAAGAGCAGGGCTATTGACCTCGCCATTGCGAGATAGATTCGGTATTATACAAAGACTAGAGTTTTATACTGTTGCTGAATTAACGCATATTGTCACACGTTCGGCAGGCGTATTGGGGATTCTAATGGATAAGAGCGGTGCTTTTGAAATTGCTAAACGTTCACGTGGCACACCACGGATTGCTAATCGCCTATTAAGAAGAGTTCGTGATTATGCTGAAGTAAGAGGTGATGGCAATATCAATCTGAGTACCGCACAGCAAGCTTTGTCGATGTTAAAAGTAGATCATTGTGGTTTTGATCAGCTAGATAGGCGACTGTTAAAAACTATCATCGACAATTTTGATGGTGGGCCTGTGGGACTGGATACCTTAGCTGCCGCAATTAGTGAAGAACGCGGCACGATCGAGGATGTTCTAGAGCCTTTTTTGATTCAGCAAGGTTTTATTATGCGCACCCCCAGAGGACGAGTTGTAACAAATAAAACCTATCAGCACTTTGGGCTAAATCCACCTAAAATAGCCGTTGTTGTCAATCAGGATTTGTTTACTGAATAGCCTGTTTCTTCCAACAGTATTCTTGCATTGATTAAAGTACGATCTCAACTATACGTGCGTTGGTATCGCTGCATATTTTGAATGATTATTGTTGACTGAAAACCTTTTTCAATAAATCACTGGTTCTTGCGCTTGGGTCTTGACGTATATTTTTTTCTTCCTGGGCGATATATTTGAATAATCCATCAAGCGACTTATCAGTGACATATTGATCCAGGTCAACAGCACTGTCTTCAAGAAAACCGCCAAATAATGGCGTCGCCTTATTTATCATATTTTTATAGGCTGCTGTCACACCTGTCTGATCTGTAGCCTCACTGACAATCGGTTGGAATTTATTTTGCAGTGATACACCAGATACCTTGCGAAAATACTGGGTAGCCGCATCATCCGGACCATTTAGAATATTCATTGCATCATCAATGCTCATATTACGAATAGCATCTGCTAGTATTTCAGCCGCCTCTGGTACAGCTTTTTCAGCTGCTTTGTTCATGGTCATTTCAAAGGAATTAACATACTCTCCCTGTCCCAAGGTACGTGCGGTCGATGCCACTGATTGCAAAGACTCCGGGATTGTAATTTCGACGAGTTTGTTGTCTGAAAAACCGCCTGGTTTTCCTAAATTATTGATTGCTGATTCGACACCGCTTGCTAAAGCTTCTTTTAACCCTTTAACAACCTCGCTACTGGATAAAGCAGATTTAGCAATTGCAGTACTGCCTGTATTAGTCGCTTCTTTTGCTGTTTTATTCACTAAATCCAGCCATCCTGCATTGCCATTATGCACGGCTGTTAGCAAAAAAACGGCACTCAGTAATTTAATATTTATTTTGCACATGTTTTTTTCCATATAAAGAGATTAGTGGCTTAGTATAGCCTATAAAGTATTGACTAATATGCTATTTCTCTTCAGTACACTATTACTCAGTCAGCCTTGATATGTCGATTAATAACCCTATATAATTATTTTTCAAATTAGATTGGAAGGTAGTGGGTCTTGGTTAAAAAATACATTGTAAAACTATCAGAAGAAGAACGTGCTGAGTTCAAAGAATTAGTGCATAAAGGAAAAGCGGCCGCTCACAAAAGGCTTCATGCCGAAATATTGCTCAAAGCTGATATAAGTGATCAGAGGGATAAATGGCAAGACCAACAAATTGGTCATGCTTTTGGTATTTCAATACGGACAGTTGAGCGTGTCCGAGAACGATTGGTTAAAGAAGGTTTGGAGTTTGCCTTAAACCGGGCAAAATCAGACCGAACTAAAAGCCGTGTCATTAATGGCGAAAATGAAGCACACCTAATTGCATTGGCATGCAGTGAAGCCCCAGAGGGGTATGGTCGGTGGACATTACGGTTGCTGGGACAGCATATGGTTGAGCTGGGATATGTGGACAGCGTATCTCACGAAACAATCCGGCAGACTTTAAAAAAAACGAACTGAAACCTTGGCAGAATAAAGAATGGTGTATTCCTGCGAAAGAAAGTGCTCAGTTTGTTTGCGCCATGCAAGATGTTCTGGATGTTTACAAAGGTTCTTAGGATGCAGACCACCCACTTATCTGTATGGACGAAAGTAGTAAGCAACATATTAAAGAAACACGTCAACCCATCAAAGCCAAACCCGGATCGGTTGAAAAATTTGATACGGAATATGAACGAAATGGAGTCAGTAATGTCTTTATGTTCTTTGAACCTTTAGATGGAAAACGTCATGTTATCGTGACCGATCGAAGAACAGTTGTCGACTGGGCGCATCAAATACGTTATCTGGTTGATGTCATTCACCCTAATGCCAAACGTATTTCGTTGGTTATGGATAATTTAAATACTCACACGGGTGCTTCGCTTTATAAGGCTTTTCCACCAGAAGAAGCCCGAAGAATTTTTGAAAAATTAGAATTCCACTATACTCCAAAGCATGGCAGTTGGCTCAATATGGCAGAGATAGAGTTGAGCATTTTATCGCGTCAATGTCTGAATCGACGAATTCCAGAGCAGGAAACATTAAAGCAGCAAATCGCAATATGGCAAGAAAACCGAAATAATATTGCTCGCCCTATGGATTGGCGATTTACAACTGAGGATGCCCGGGTAAAATTGAAAAAACTCTACCCGACACTATAATAATGACTGAGTACTATTATCTCCGAACTCACGGTTGCAACAAATAGTTGACGCCTATTAAAAACTGATCGAAATGTGCAAATTTTTTTTGGACATTACAAGTTTATGGTTTTCAGGCTGATTTAAGTAAACAACCATAAAATTTATTGTTATAATGTTCTACCTGTCCCCGTTGCATAACTGGATAATGCAATCCCCTCCTAAGGGATAGTTCCTGGTTCGAGTCCGGGCGGGGACGCCATTTTAACCTACTGATTTAATTGAAAATTAAATCATATTACCTACAAGTTAATTGAGCAAACAAGAAAAGGTTTGCCAACGGCACGCTAATTGATATTTTTTATTTCATATCCATTCAATTAAATCCCATTTCTCCGCAATCATTGCCGATTCAATAATTTGTAACTCCTCCCAAAGTAGATCAATAATATCCATAGAAACATCATCAGCACATTTACCGTTAAGTAAAATAGTACTGCCACTACCATTCAATCCAAACGCAGTACGAAAATAATTATCCGCGCTAAACTTCCCAATACTTTGTGATACGATTCCATTCAGTAACAGCGCCACTTCAAAGTCATTAAACGGAAATTTAATAATGGATCATGCAGTACACAACAAACTTATTTCATTTATTTGGTCGATTGCTGATGACTGCTTACGCGACGTTTACGTACACGGTAAATATCGGGACGTTATCTTACCGATGGTGGTATTGCGCCGCCTAGATACTTTATTAGAGTCAAGCAAACAAACAGTGTTGGATGAAGTTAAATTCCAAATAGAAGAAATGCAAGCCACTGAACTAGACGATGCCCCGCTGAAGGAAGCTTCAGGATACGTGTTCTACAACACCAGTAAATGGACGCTACAACAGTTATTTGGCACAGCGACTAACAATCAGCAAATCTTATTAGCTAACGTAGAGGAATACCTCTATGGCTTCAGCGATAACGTAAAGGAAATCATTAAATGCTTTAACCTTGAAGCGCAAGTCCGCCACATGACGAGTAAAGATGTGTTGCTTGATGTGTTGGAAAAGTTTGTTTCACCTTATATCAATTTAACCCCCGACGCATTAGAAGATCCAGAAGGTAATAAAATGCCTGGGCTATCTAATTTGGGCATGGGTTATGTGTTTGAAGAATTAATCCGTAAGTTCAATGAAGAGAACAATGAAGAAGCGGGCGAACACTTTACCCCGCGTGAAGTTATCGAATTAATGACGCACCTAGTCTTTGACCCTATCAAAGACAATCTACCGCCAGTTATGTCAATCTATGACCCTGCTTGTGGTAGTGGCGGCATGCTAACTGAATCACAAAACTTTATTGAAGAAAAATACCCCAGCATCGACATCACTCGCGATATTCATCTATTTGGTAAAGAAATCAACGATGAAACCTACGCCATTTGTAAATCAGACATGATGATCAAGGGCAATAATCCGGAAAATATCAAAGTCGGCTCCACGCTTTCGACCGACGAGTTTGCTGCGAATCGTTTTGACTTTATGCTGTCTAATCCGCCTTATGGCAAGAGTTGGTCTAGTGAGATAAAAAACATTAAAGAGGGAAGTGACGTTATCGACTCTCGCTTTATTGTGGAGCTAAATAACTATTGGGGAATAGCCGAAAGAGCAGAAGCAGTACCCCGCTCTAGCGATGGTCAATTGCTATTCCTGATGGAAATGGTCAGCAAAATGAAATCGGTGGCTACCAGTCCAGCCGGTTCACGTATCGTCAAAGCAATATCAATATCCGCCGTTATATTATCGAAAATGACATGCTGGAAGCCATTGTGCAAATGCCGAATAACCTGTTCTATAACACCGGTATTACCACTTATATTTGGCTGCTAAGCAATAAAAAAACAGTTGCCAGACAAGGTAAAGTTCAATTAATAGACGGTAGCTTATTGTTTAAAAAGTTACGTAAAAACTTAGGTGCGAAAAACTGTGAATTTACGCCTGAACATATCCAAGAGATTGTTGATACTTACCTAAGCCTTGCCAGTACCGAACGTAGTTTAAATGATAATGGCGATCCAACGGGCATAGCCGCACAGATTTTTGATAACACAGATTTTGGTTATTACAAAGTCAATATTGAGCGCCCAGATCGCCGTAAAGCGCAATTTAGCCGAGCGCGTAATGAATCCTTACGCTTTGATAAGCAGCTGCGTGAGCCTATGGAGTATCTATATAACACGCATGACGATAAAGTCTACGAAGCAGGCTTTCTTAAAGCACAACAAAAAGCCACCATCGAATGGTGCGAAGACAATGACATTAGCCTTAATGCCAAAGCACGCAGCAAATTGCTCGATATTAAAATGTGGCAGAAGCAACTTAACTTAGTCAATGTTGCTCATGCCTTAATGACGGCAATAGGCGAAGTTGAATACACTGATTTTAACCAGTTTAAACAGCTGGTCGATGCCAGTCTCAAAACAAGCATAACCAAGCTGGGCGCTAGTGAGAAAAACGCCATTCTCAATGCGGTCAGTTGGTATGATGAAAGTGCAGAAAAAGTCGTCAAGAAAAAACAAAAATTCGGTGCCGACGATTTAATCGCTTTATTAAGCCATCTGGACTGCCAGCAAAGTGATTTAGCCGATTACGGTTATTATCAGATTGACAACAGCGATGCGGAATCTATCCCGCTTAACGACACTATTCATCGTTACTTCTTAGCCGAAGTTAAACCGCATGTCGCTGAAGCCTGGATTAATCTGGACAGCACCAAGATTGGCTATGAAATCAGCTTTAATAAATACTTCTATCGCCATAAAGCGCTACGTAGTATGGAAGCAGTGGCTAAAGATATTGTTGATTTAGAGCAAAAAGCTGAAGGCTTGATTGCGGATATTCTGGGCATTGATGTGGCTGATGTTCAGGTGGGTGCGTGATGACAGTATTAGCGGCTATGCCTAAATATAAGGATTATAAGGATTCGGGGATTGAGTGGTTGGGGAATATTCCTAGTGAATGGAATACTTTACGGATTAAATATTTATTTAATGAAATAAACGAAAGAACAACAAGCGGTAATGAAGAATTATTGTCTGTTTCAAAATACACTGGAGTAAAAAAAAAATCTGATAAAGTTAATGAAGGTGAATTATTAACTAATGCTGAATCTTTAGAAGGATACAAACAAGTATCTAAAGGTGATTTGGTTAGCAATATTATGTTAGCTTGGAATGGTAGTCTTGGTTTTTCTGCTTTTGATGGAATCACAAGCCCTGCCTACTCAATTTACCGGTTACTGAATAATAATGTTGAGCAATATTTTGACTACTTATTAAGAACCGACCTATACAAATCTGAGTTTAAAAGAAGATCTTCAGGGGTTATTGAGAGCAGGCTAAGGCTCTATTCTGAAGTTTTTTTTGATATAACATCCATCGTCCCTTCTCTTCAAGAACAAACCGCCATCGCCAACTTTCTTGACAAGAAAACCGCACAAATTGATGAAGCTATTGCCATCAAGCAAAAGCAAATCGAACTGTTAAAAGAGCGCAAGCAAATTATTATCCAACAAGCCGTGACTCAAGGTTTAGACCCTGATGTGCCTATGCGTGATTCGGGTGTGGACTGGATTAGGGAAATACCTAAGCATTGGATAGTAATAAGGCTTAAATTCTTATTAACATACTTTAAAGGGTTTGCGTTTAAATCAGATGATTTTTCTGATAAAGGTATACCTATTGTCAAGGCAAGCAACATTAAACAACATGTTGTTAAAAATATCCAAAGTTATATTCAAACCACAAACCAACGAGTAGAATTTGAAAAGTCTCGATTAAAAACGGGTGACATAGTTATTTCTACAGTGGGGAGCAAACCTAATATTATAGAGTCTTCTGTAGGTCAATTATGTAGCATTGGAACAGAGTTCAACGGAGCTTATTTGAACCAAAATACTGTATGTATGAGACCCCATAAAGCTTTGAATAAGCGTTTTTTAAAATATTTTTTTGCTAGCATATATGTCCGTAATTTATTTGATAGCAAAGCTTTGTGGATAGCTAACCAAGCATATTTAGAAATTGACGAAATATTAGATATTGTTATTGCTTTACCTCATATTGATGAACAGACCTTAATTGCTAATTATTTAGATCAGCAAACGGATGAATTTTCACAAGTGATTAAAATTCAACAAACCCAAATCCAAAACTTAAAAGAATACAAAACCACCCTAATCAATAGCGCTGTAACAGGTAAGATCAAAGTACCTGAGTTTGTCTAATGGCTTATCAACCGCCTTTTCAGCTGACCCACACGATGACCCGACAAGTTGCCCGAATTGGTGAACTGATTGGCACCTGGAAAGCGACGCACCAAAACCAGTTATTGCCCGAACTTCGGCGTGGTAATCGCATTAAAACCATTCAAGCCTCTTTAGCCGTAGAGCAAAATACTCTGAGCGTAGAACAAGTCACGGCGGTTTTAGCGGGTAAAACGGTGTTGGGGCAGCCGCGTGAAATTCAGGAAGTGCTGAGTGCTTTTGCGGCCTATGAAGCTATGAGTCACTGGCAGCCGCATAATTTTGAGGATTTGCTGACGGCACATGGATTGTTAATGCGGGGTTTAGTGGATAATGCCGGGCATCTGCGGCAGAGCGGCACGGGCATCTATCAAGGTACACAATTAGTGCATATGGCACCACCCGCTAATCAACTCCCGCGTTTAATGGGTGATCTACTGACATGGATTAAAACCACCGATGCGCACCCGCTGATTGCTTCCGCTGCCTTTCATTATGACTTTGAATTTATCCATCCGTTTACTGATGGCAATGGGCGTATGGGGCGCTTATGGCAGACGCTTATTCTCAGTCATTGGCAACCGATGCTGGCTTATTTGCCAGTAGAAACGGTGATTAAACATCGCCAGCAAGCGTATTACCAGCTACTGGGTGAGGCCGATCAAAACAGCGATTGCTCGGCCTTTATTGAATTTTTATTAGCCGCGATTGAAAGCAGTTTGGAAGAAGCCATTGCCAGTGAAACAGAAGTGCGGGTAGAAACGCAGGTAAAAATGCGGGTAAAAACACCAGACAAAATTTTAGCTTTATTACAGCAACAACCCGAACTTACACTTGCTGAGGTTGCCGAACATATCGGTCTTTCGACCAGTACCGTAGAACGCGCGGTTGCAAAATTAAAACAACAGCACAAACTTGCCTATCATGGCCCTAAAAAAGGCGGCTATTGGCAGGTGAAAATGGACAAGGATTAAGGAGATTACGTGGTTAGTCAAACAAATGAGCAAGCCTTAGAATCAGCCATAGAAAAGCATTTAACCGGCACTTGCCTAGAAGAGCAGACTAATAAAGTGGGTGAAAGTCCTGCCGGTTTTGGTGCGCATTACTATCATATGGGACATGCATCGGACTTTAATGCCCAATATGCTATTGATACGAATCACTTCTGGTAGAACCTGTAGAAGTTATGCGCTTGTTATACTAATTCAGGGCGATTAAATAATGGATAGATATGCAGATTGAAATGACTGAAATACAGCAAACTTTTTATTTTCTGAGCGTGTCCTTGGCTATTGGCCTGTTAATAGGCGTCGAGCGCGGCTGGAAAGAACGTGATGCAGAGGAAGGACGTCGCATTGCCGGTGTGCGTACCTATGGCCTGATCGGGTTGATGGGGGGTGCTACTGCACTGCTTGCCAAACATATCGGATCATTAATCTTTGGTTTAGCATTCGCCGGACTCGCTGCCGTGTTGACTACGGCTTACGTTATCAATCTTAGCTACGTGAGCAAGGATGTGAGCATTACCAGTCTAGTGTCTGGTCTTTTGGTGTTCGTGTTGGGAGCTTTGGCGGCGATAGGTGAAGTCACTATCTCAGCCGCATTCGCAGTGGTAACGACGTTGTTGCTGGGCTACAAGCCTTTGTTACACCGTTGGGTAAATGCGCTGGAAGCTGAAGAACTGCGTGCCGGTATCAGGTTGCTACTCATTTCGGTAGTTTTGTTACCATTTCTTCCTAATCGGGGTTACGGCCCTTGGCAAGCACTGAACCCTTATATCATCTGGTGGATGGTCGTGTTGATCGCGACAATTTCGTTTGTCGGTTATTTCGCTATCAAGATCGGTGGTACTACACGTGGAGCCATTTTCACCGGCTTATTCGGCGGTTTAGCCTCTTCTACCGCTGTTACCTTGAATTTCTCGCGCATGGCGCATCAAGATGCAGCTCTAACTCCGATGCTGTCTACGGGGATTTTGCTTGCTTGCGGGACTATGTTTCCGCGTATGTTGTTAGTCGCAAGCTTGCTCAATAATGGCTTGTTTCAGCCGATGCTAGTGCCAGCAGCGGTGATGATGCTCTTTCTCTACTTGCCTGCTCTATGGTATTCAAGAATGTCGGCGCACCGAAAATCCGACACGGTTTTCTCTTTCGATAACCCCTTGGAACTTAATACCGCCCTTGGCTTCGGCTTGCTGCTGGTACTAGTGATGCTGTTAGGTAAAATGCTGCGGAACTGGTTCGGAAATCTGGGAATACTGGCACTTGCCGCCGCCTCGGGAGTAGCAGATGTCGATGCTATTACTCTGTCGCTTGCACGTATGAGCCAGACTGACTTGGCTGTGAGTGATACGGTGATAGGTATTATGATTGCTGCTGCTGTTAATAACCTTGTTAAAGGAGGAATGGCAACTGTTATTGGAGGGAAGGCCATGGGACTTCGTGTTGGTTTGCCGATGCTCGCGAGTACCCTAGGTGGTCTGGCATCAACTTGGCTATGGATAGGTTGAATAGGTATTTTGTTAATAATCAAGTTACGGTGACAGTTTACCACGGCGAAACCATTCTAAAGGACTTGACTCCAGTGTTAATAAATGACTTTTCTAGAATTAGCCGTCATTTTCAGATAATCAAATACCTGCCGAATATTACAAGCGAGCTTTTTAGTAGAAGAAGAGGTATTGGGCGAGTTGATTCATGTACAGCATCATCATAGCCGAGCTAATGGTGAGCATTATCCACGGCATGAATGCCCGATTTATGCTGTTTTACAAGACGGTGAAGTGCATCATATTACTGATGAAGTATTCTGGCATAAAGACGGCACCTGTTTTCCCGTGCATTACACCAGTACCCCGATTTGGGAGCATGGAGAAATTATTGGTGCAGTGGTGGTTTTTCAAGATGTCAGTGGTATTAAACAAACGGAAGCAGAGCTGATGACCTTGTTACAGCATCGCAACGCTATGGTACTGGCTGCCGCTGGAGAAGGGATTTGTGGTTTTGATTGTCAAGGCAATGTGACGTTTAGTAACCCTGTCGCTACACAAATGCTAGCCTGGCAACCAGAGTCTGGGCAAGCACAAACTATTCATGATCTTTTTGGACGTGATCAACCTAATTCCGAAGAATACTGTCCTATCCATAATATTATGGCGGGTAAAACGCTGTTTAAAGCCTTTGATAAACTTTTCTGGCGTGCAGATGGCAGCCTTTTCCTGCTGATTTTGTTTGTACGCCTATTATTGATGATAGCATAGTGCAAGGAATCGTCATGGTGTTCAGCGATATTAGCCAGCGTAAACTTAATGAAAAAAAGCTGAACCAGGCCTTAATTGAAATCAAACAGTTAAAAAATCGCTTACAGGCTGAGAATACCTATCTGCAAGAGCAAATAAACTACAATCATCAATTTACCGATATACTCGGTCAAAGTGACAGCCTGAAAACAGCATTGCGTGAGGTAGAACAAGTTGCACCCACTGAAACAACAGTTTTAATTATAGGTGAAACGGGGACAGGAAAAGAATTATTTGCACGGGCTTTACATGATCTGAGTCACAGAAATCAGCGTCCTTTAGTTAAAGTCAATTGTGCGGCACTCCCTGCAAATTTGATAGAAAGTGAATTATTTGGCCATGAAAAAGGTAGTTTCACAGGCGCAACGGCAAGGCGAACTGGACGCTTTGAACTGGCGCATGAAGGCACGATCTTTTTAGATGAAATCGGTGAAATACCCTTAGAACTTCAGGCCAAATTATTACGTGTCTTGCAAGAAGGGGAAATTGAACGTTTAGGCGATTCTAAAACGCTTAAGATTAATGTGCGTGTGATTGCAGCAACACACAGAGATTTAAAGAAAATGGTAGCTGAAGGCACGTTTCGTGAAGATCTTTATTATCGACTAAGCGTATTTCCGTTAAGCATTCCCGCTTTACGTCAGCGTAAAAAGGATATTAGTTTACTAGTACAAGCCTTTGTAACGAAATACGCCAAAAAAATGAGCAAGCAAGTTAATCATATTCCGCAAACGGTTATGGATAATTTACTTAGTTATAGCTGGCCGGGTAATGTACGTGAACTGGAAAATGTCATTGAGCGGGCGGTGATTTTATCACCTGAACCGTTTTTACAAATCCCCGCATTACAAAGCCCTGAGCAACCTGGTTTAGATACAGAGCAGACTTTATTATCGCTTGCGGATATGGAAAAAGCACATATTATTAAAGTGCTGGAAAGCGTGCAATGGTAAATTTCAGGTGAAAATTCAGCAGCTGCGATTTTAGAAATGCACCCTCACGCGACAGTACGAACGTGGTTCCAGCGTGTCCAGCGAACAAGATACTTGCACCATTCATTAGTCGCACTATCAGCATCTGGATCGATTCGAGTGAGGGCATTGTTGAGAGGTATGTTGGCTGCAGCAGTCACACCAAAACAACCTGCGAGATACACAATACTGCCCATAAGGTAATAAACCGAACCCGGCCCTGACCATTGCCACCAAGCCCCAATGAAGCCAGTGGAATTCCGAAGAATAAAAGTGAGAACGACCAGCAAAATACGTCAATGTTAATACGCTGCATCGCTTTAATACCTTCAGCGGGGGCAATATTGCCGAGTGCCGTCATAACGAATGACGAGAACGCAAAAAATACACCTGCCATAACAACTGCGGCAATGGCGATACTAAAACTTATTAAATCTAGCATCAAACACCTCCTAACCAGAGATAGCGACAGACTGGCCAATGTAACCCGATTCATGGGCGGCAAGCGCAAGAAATTTGGCAACAGACTTGCGCGCGACTTTCATCAACCGCGTCTGACCTTTTGTTGACAGAAAAGGAAATACGCCTGAGTCTTCGTCAGTTAAATGCACCGGCTGGGCTATAGTCCAGTCAAGACCGCTGTTACGCACCTCTTTTTCCTGTGCCTCAGTATCATCAATTTGCGGTTTAAGTATCAGGTTGAAAAATAATTGATCGACAAAGCCAAGCAAACCACGTGTCTCACCCACGCCAAATGAACTTTGTACAACAAGCCGCTGCACGCCATGTTTCCGCATTGCGGTGATGACATTGCGCGTCCCCATTGAGCGAACATCGTTAGTAGTGCGGGCGCTGCCAAAAAATCGTACGCGCAACGGGTTTTCATTGATACCCAAGGTGACGATAATAACCTGTTGCCCTTGTATAGCCCGATCAAGTTCAACGGAGTCGGTGACATTGCCATTAATGGTAACCAGTCGGCCTGAGTCATCTATGAGTTGATTTGCACTGCGCGAATAGGCAGTTACACGATGGCCTTCGCTCAAAAGTTTTTCCACGGTCGCACGCCCAGTGCCACCCGTCGCTCCAACCACAAGTATATTAAGTGATTTATGACTGCTACCGTGTTTATATTCGTTGACGTTTACTTGAGTTTTCATAGCTATGTCCTCTATTAGGTTTACTCAGTGTCAATTGAGACTGTGTAAAGTATAAGGTAAGCTTTACACTATGTCAAGTAAAAATTTAAAAACAAGATTACGAATTCTGGAAGTCACATTACAGATGCTCGAAGAAAATCGCGGGCAGGGTGTGCGTATGGCAGATATAGCCAAGTGTGCCAGTGTCTCTCGTCAAGCTATTTATCTGCATTTTGCATCGCGTGCTGAGCTTCTAAACGCAACGACGAAATTTCTGGATGAAAGACTGGATCTGGATCGTCGCCTTGCCCCATCCCGTGCTGCAAGCTCGGGCCAGGAGCGCCTGGCGCTTTATGTGGAATTTTGGGGGAACTACATCCCGGAAATCTACGGCGTCGCCAAAGCCCTGCTCCTGGTGCTGAACACCGATGATGCTGCGGCAGCGGCATGGCAAGAGCGCATGGCAGCCATGCGTCATGGTTGCCGAGCAGCTATTGATATGTTGCATTCTGAGCACAGGCTTGCTTTAGAATGGACACCAGAGAGTGCCACGGATGTTCTATGGACGATGCTCTCAGTAGCGAACTGGGAGAACTTCACCTCAGTATGCGGTTGGTCAAATCAGCAATATGTTGAAAGGATGAAAGCGATTGCAGAAAGAAGTCTGTTGAAGAATGAAAGCGCACCTTAACAGGCTTGTAATACATTAGCAGGTTTAAGCGTATAGCTGATTTTCTAAGTTACGAAATATCGTTACATAACGATATTTCGTAACCAACATCATAAGAACAAAGTCATGTTTTTTCTGATATTTTTTGTATCTATATGATTTAAAAGTAATTAAATAATTTTACCCATTTTGGCACAGCTCCTGCAATAGTTAGGTTGTTACTTAACTTACCAGGATTAATATTATGTCCGAGTTTACGACACACATCTTAGCAACGTCTCCTCAAGACTTACGATCTTTATTGCATAATGCTGAGCAAAAATTAGGCTGTATTGCTAACCTATTTGCTGTCATGGCAGTGTCTCCCACCATATTAGAAGCTTATCAAAACCTAAGCAGATTCATTGAACAGTTCAGCTTTACCACAAGCGAAAAACAATTTGTGCTGCTAAGCATTAGTCGGCAGCATCATTGTAAATACAGCTTGGCAGCACACGGTACTTTAGCTAAAAGGCTAAAAGAGGTATTAGCATGAATACAGAATCCGAAATCCGAGTGCCAGTGCCGCCTTTTAATTTAGCCATTGCCACTGAAAAAGTACAACTGGCGGCAAATGGCTGGAATAGTAAAGATCCGGGGTAAGTCGCCAGTTCTTATACGTTAAAGTGTGAGTGGCGAAATCGCGCAGAAATATTTGCCGGACGCGACAAAATCATCGAATTTTTAACGCGTAAATGGCATAAAGAACTGGATTATAAATTAAAATAAAGAATTGTGGTGTTTCGCTGACAATCGTATTGCGGTCACTTTTCGTTACGAATGGCATGACGATTCGGGGCAGTGGCACCGATCTTACGGTAATGAACTGTGGGAGTTCGCCGCAAACGGTTTAATGCAAAGGCGTATTGCCAGTATTAACGATCAGCCGATCAATGCAATTGATAGTGAATTTAAAGGGGATAAACAATGAATACTATCACCGTACTGACCAGTGCAACCTGTAGCTATTGCGCTGCGGCTAAAAGTTTGTTGCTCAAACATCGTAGTTGGCGCAGTTATTGAACAATCAAGAATTTGATATAAATCAATTACCGGCATCTTTCATATTACCCCCAAAGTAGTTTACACTTTTTAAACTAAAAAATTTTTGGCACAATCCACCCTAGCCATTAAAAAACAGCTACAAACTGGCAATGACTGACGAGGATTATGTGACGGTCTAAGCTACCAGCAGCTCAGGCTCTTTTTCTTAGATGATGTCAAAAAAAATTTCAATCCAATCCTTCACTTGATCTTCACCCGTTAAAATCTCCATCGGGGTTTTGTTTTTTCTGACTCCCGCAAGATAACGGCGATGATTATGATAATGCATAATCAGATTGAGTTGTTCCTGACTTACCTGGTTCTTGCTGGTATTGAAGTATGGCCAATTACCCATACTTTAATTTTAAATTCAACCCTCATTTCAGAAACTATCATGTCTACTATAAAATTATACCGCCATTCTTTATCTGGCCATTGTCATCGCGTTGAATTTTTACTATCGATTTTAGGATTAGATACCGAGTTTATTGATGTTGATTTAATGCAAGGCGCGCAAAAACAAGCGGAGTTTTTAAAGAAAAATGCGTTTGGTCAAGTGACTGTTTTAGAAGATGGTAATGTGACACTATTGATGCTCAGAGTGTTAAAACGCAGTATGCCAGTGAAGAGCGAGGGATTGATGGTGGCAAAAAAGTAAAAGGGCATAAACGTCATATTATCGTAGATATACTTGGTAACCTGCTCCATGTTCAAGTACATGCAGCGAATATAAGCGATACCACAGCCGCCTGTGATGTGTTTGAAAGGACCTCTGAAAAACCCCCTTCCATTGACGCTTATTCTGGGGATGCGGGTTATCGTGGGACAGCTGTTACTTTTGTAAAGGAATCATTAAATATGACTCTACATATTTCAATGAAAATTAAAGATGGCTGGGCTGTACTTCCACGGCGAAACCGTTCTAAATGTCTTGACTTTAGAGCTAAAATATATATTTTCTTGAATTTTTGGTCATCCTGAGATAATCAAATACTCGACGTACGTTACGAGCAAGCTTTTTAGTGACTGAAGAAACGCTATCTTTACTAACGGATCTAATCAACCCAGTGGCAAATCTTCGTAGGCAAGTTATATTTTCAGGGCCATGGCCTGTGCTGATAGTACAGCGATCTTCATTCCAGTTCCAGTCGAGTATATAGTGATGACTTTCTACGCCCCAATGTTCCCGATTGAATTTAAGTACTCGCTCAGCGCTAGCACTTGTAGGGGAGTGACTGGTCAGGCCGTAAGCGATTTCTTTCGTTTCTTTGCCTGTTTTTTTGTCAATCGTATGACGTTGTATGGCAAAGACTTGCCCCACAAAAGGAAAGTCGAGGTAGTCATTCAGTCGGGTAGATGTCCAGATTGATCGTGATTCAAGACGACCGTGTGCCAAGCTGTAGGGCTCACTATAATCAGGTGTTTCGCGATTTTCAAAGGCAAGACGAATATCTTGTGCGAGTGTCGGTTGATTGTCTTTGGCAATAAACACATAATGAGCCAATCGGTCTTCAACAAGATAATGTGCCAACTTGCGTTGTGTTAAAAGTGCATCACCCGTGATTGTTTTACCCTCAATATCCTCCAGTGAATCCATGACAGGAATAAACATGCCTATTTCATTCGTCTGTTTAAGTTCGTCACTCCCTGCTTCAGGTAACATTCCGACTTTTTTTTAGTGTGGCATCTGCCTGTCTGGTGACCTACAACACCCATAATATGAGTTTGGCGACCTTCATCATCAATGGCGCTACGCATGGTTTTACCATCAATAGCCAAACCTTCATCTTCCTCGGCAAATTGCTCGTTCCACCCTTGCAGTGCCCGATCAAGTTCATCCGGTTCGACACTGATTAAAGTTTCTCTAAATGTTGTGCGGCTGGGAACAGAGTAGTAACCATTCCGTTTACGACAGCCAAAACGTTCCCGCGCTTTTTGACCTAAATCATCAGCCCAGCCACTGATTGCTTTGTAACCCTCCATTCCACATAATACTGCGCCCGCTGAAATAGCCAAGATACATGGCAGTGAATGACGCCGTCCTTGTTTGCGGCGGGGATCGGGAATGTCAGAAAAAAACTCGGGTAAGGTGCGCATTTGTTCGGCCATTAACATGATTTTTGGTGCTCCATAGCGATAACAAGGGGCAAGAACAGGTTGAGATAATCGAGCTTGAGAGCGTGATGATAAAGGGCGCACAAAGATCTGCTTGGGTTGTTTATGAGTTGAGCTGTAGCCTTTGCTGGTGCGACGAAACCCGCGCGTATCACCGACATGAATCCAGTTTGCGGCACGGTAAATAGTGCCATGAAAATACTGGGGATCGACGAAAGTTTCTAGCAATAACAAGGGATAGCCAAAATGTTGCTGCCAATCCTGAGAGATGCGTCGTTCGCACAGTGAAAGAATACGAGAAGCAAGATTAGGGTAATGATGATCAGGAAGAATCAGAAAGCGACTATTGTTAGCAATTAGATGCAAGCGGTCGTATTGATATCGAAAGTGCCAGCCGATCCACTGATCACGTGCGGCACATTTCCAGGCTGCTGCAGAAAAACTGATTAATGCCAGCCAGTTGTTTTTGTAGCAAGCAACATACCATTAAGGCGTTGCATGATCAACTGTTACCCCTCGTTCTTCTATTTTAAGCTCTAAAAATATGTCATTGTCTCTGATTTTGCTAAACTTTGTTGACAAACACCGGAACCTAGCGCTCTTGTCCAAATACAATCTCTGTCTATATAGAAATAGTGTCTGGCCTCTAGAAACATCTAAATAATTAGAATTTTAGCATGAAAAAACAATTACATACTGCTATAATTTAATCAACTTTATTAACCTTTAGGAGGGCTATTATGCAAAAATTATGTATTTTCTTTCTTCTGGTTTTGTTTAATGCATCAATTACTTTAGCAGCACAAACAAAAGTTAAGTCTTTACGCATCAGTTCGACTGCCGAAAAAACCCGTATCGTCTTTGATCTTTCAGCAATACCTAAGCATAAAGTTTTTCAATTGGATGACTCAGCGCCTGCTAGGTTAGTGATTGACTTTTTTAATGCGGGGATTGACAAAGAACTCATGCAATCCTTGAAGGATCACCCTGTTTTAAAGAGTATGCGTACATCAGACAACAAAAAAAGTGTGCGCGTTGTTTTTGATTTACAGGAAAAGATAAACTATAAAAAAATAGTATTAAATGCAAGTGGAAAGTATGGGCCGCGATTAGTCATTGATCTGCCATTTAAAAATAATCAATCATTAAAAAGAAGTGTTGTTAAAACGGCAATACATACCCAGAAACCCTTTATTGTTGCGGTTGACGCAGGACATGGCGGTAAAGATCCAGGGGCCCGAGGGAAATACGGTACTTTAGAAAAAAAAGTTGTCTTTGATATTGCACAAAAATTAACGCTTTTAATTAATCAGCAGGCAGGAATGAAAGCAATTATGGTACGCAAAGGTGATTATTTTGTGCCTTTGCGAGAACGCATTAAGATTGCCAGAAAAGCCGATGCTGATTTAATTGTTTCGATTCATGCTGACTCAGTGAATAATTCAAAGGCGAAAGGCGCTTCTGTTTATACTTTATCACGTCATGGCGCAAGTAATGAAGCAGCGCGGCTTTTAGCTGACAGTGAAAATTCGGTTGATATGATTGGCGGCATCAATCTTGATGATAAAAATGATGAAATAGCCAGTTTGCTTCTGGATTTAGCTCAAAGCGCATCTCAGGATATTAGCCAAGTGGTTGCTAAAGATATTCTTAATAATGTTGGGCGTATCGGTGAGCTACATTCTTCATCTGTGCTAAAAGCAGGATTTGTGGTATTGAAATCGCCTGATATACCTTCCATTCTGGTTGAAACAGCCTTTATTTCTAACCCTAAAGAAGAAAAGAAATTAAAAAGTACGACTTACCAGCTTAAACTAGCGCAGGCGATAAAAAAGGGCATTATGTCCTATGCTGAGAAACATGCGCTGGCATTAAATGCTTCAGCTTTTGCCGATACGTCCGTACATAAAATATCAAAAGGCGAAACATTATCAGGTATAGCTATGCAGTATGGCGTTTCTATAGATCAATTAAAACGAGCTAACCGCATCTCAAAAAGTAACCATATCAGGGCAGGGCAGGTACTTTCGATTCCTATCGGCATTTAAACTTTAAGACCATAGAGGCGCGTTTGAGTCTTTGTCCTTTTCAAAACAAAAAGAAGGGAACAAATATATTAAAACAATTTTTTATAGCACTTTTGTTGGGTTACGTTTTTATTGCTTTGCAACAAAAATCTAACCCAACAAAAGTGACATTGATTATTAATCAATAAACGCTTAAACCTTTATAAAACACTAGCACTATTAAAATTGTGATGCTATTTGTGCCTGAATTTTTTCAGCCATCTCTTTAGGATTTTCAGCATCGCGAATGGGGCGACCAACAACAATATAATCTGCGCCATTTTGAAAGGCTTGTTCTACGCTAACAACTCGCTTCTGATCATCTTCAACACGGTTATCCACGGGACGCACCCCGGGCGTGATCACTAGTAGCTTATGATCAAGGTTTTCACGCAACAAAGGGACTTCTAATCCCGAAGAGACAATACCATCACAGCCTATTGCCAGAGCACGTTTAGCCCGTGATAAAACCAGTTGCTGCACATCGCATTGAAACCCCAAGTCATCTAGGTCACCGCGATCTAAACTGGTAAGAGCGGTCACTGCCAGGACTTTTAAATCGCCTTTTTCTTTTGCCGCAGCCTGCATAATTGAATCATTGCCATGTATCGTTGCCATATCAACGCCTTTGCTCCTCAATGCTTTAATTGCTCGACCAACTGTTGCAGGAATATCAAAAAATTTTAAATCGACAAAAATTTTTTTATTTTTAGATTTTAGCCATTCAATAAAAGCGAAATAATCACCCGACATAAAGATTTCCATGCCCACTTTATAAAATACAACGGAATCCCCCAGTTCTTCTACTAGTGCTTGAGCCTCGGGTATACTGGGAAAATCTAGAGCCATAATCAAGCGTTCGTTAGCAGGGATGGCTTTAGTAGATAAATGTGTCTCTGTCATGGTCTGGAGTAGGTCGTTTAGATTTTTTCTATAATCCAAGTGATAAGGATTGTTAGTATTGAGAATAGGGCGTGGCAAAGCTCAATTATCGCTTATTACCTATTTTTCGATAGTTAATCTTTTTACTAAAAAGTCAGCATTCTACCATAGCAGGAAAAAGATAAGATGATCAACAGAGTTAACAGCACTTAAATTATTGGAAAATGGGCATTAAATGAATTTATTTTTCTGGTATAAACGCCATTGCGTTATCTAATTCATGCGTTGAATTATAGAAATGCGCAGAAAACCGGACGCCTTCACCGCGCATGGCACAAATAACATGATTCTCTTGCAAGTGCTTATACAGAGCTTCTTTGCTCATCTGTCTGTGTTTAAAAAGCACGATGCCGGATTGTAATGGTGATTTTGCAGTTGTTAATAACTGTAAATAGGGGCGTGATTTAATCGCGTTGATTAAATAATTTGCATTGGCTAGAACTTGCCTTTCTACCTTGTCCATTCCGGTTTCAAGTAACACAGATAAGCTGGCAGAAAAAGCGTGAATGCCTAACATATTAGGACTGCCACATTCAAAACGCTGCGCTGACGGATGGATTTTCCAGGGTTTATTTTTATAATTATGGGTGTTTTCCAGCATATGCCAACCATATTGTGTTAGCTTTAATTGTTCTCGTGCGGATGGACTGGTATAAAAAACACCGAGACCTTCAGGCCCCAGCATCCATTTATGGCCATCAGCCATGACAAAATCAGCCTGACATTTTTGGACATCAAATTTTACAGCGCCCAGGCTTTGAATAGCATCCACACATAGCAGAATATGATTTTTTTTACAGAATAGACCTATTTTATCTATATCCAGACGCAAGCCACTGGCAAACTGAATAGAGCTGATGGTTATTAAGCGTGTATGTTTATCAGTAAGTGCAAACAGCGCTTCTTCAGGTGTATTCGCATTCTCTAGATTGGCTTCTCGAAACTCAACGCCTTGGTCAGCCAAGGATTGCCATACAATTCGGTTAGAAGGAAACTCTTCATTACTGGATACAATATTATCGCCAGACTGCCAACTTAATCCATAAGCCACAAATGATAGTGCTTCTGAGGTATTTTTTACTAAAGCAATATCATGCACATTAGCTGCATTTAACAAGGTTTGTAGTTGTTCGCGTAATTGCTGTTCTTTTTTTAGCCAGTTTAAATAAAAGGATGATCCGAATACGCTGTTTTGTTCAGCAAAGCGCTTAACTGCAGCGCTGGTTCTTTTTGGCCAGGGAGCAACAGCTGCATGATTTAGATAAATAAGTTCTGGTGATAATGGAAATTCAGGATGGCGCATATATATGACCCTTAACTTACTAAATAATGACGGCAAAGTTTTGCTGATTTGTAATTGAATGCCCACAAAACATCAGGAACTAGAATTAAATACTATACGAAAGTATAGGATGTAGTTTCGGGTATTATTTAATTCGAACGCCTAAGGAAAGTGTGTATTGTATACTTGATCATCTGAAATAGTCTAAAACTGCGTGTTAAGAGCTATTTCACCCCCCTTACATAACTTCGCATAATGTATATTATGTTAAATTAATAAATTCTGACTAAATTCAGGTTCTGTCGCAAATATTCCAAAAGTATGAATTAGCCTATTCAACAGGCAAGACTATGCTGCTAAAGCCATAAACTGCTTATAAGCGGGAATATTTTCCTCAGATAATTGGCCCTTTCGAATTATATGCGCCGTTTCAATTCCAGCGATAATTGCTTGAGCGGAATGAAAAGCCTTAAATCCCATCATTGGCTTTGTTATTTTCTTGATAAAACGATGATCTTGTTCAATGATGTTATTCAAGTATTTTACCTGACAGATATCGATTAAGGTGGCGTATCCAGCTAAAATCAGCAACAGATTAATATTAGCTAAACCTGCGTAGTTTGCACCACTTTTATCCATCACGACCTTATCAGGAAATCCATTTTGGTTAATCGCCTGTTTAAAAAAGGCCGTTGCAGCGTCTTCATCACGCTGCTCAGAGAGCATAAAGTCTAGCGTATCGCCCTGCTTATCAACGGCTCTGTATAAATACACCCATTGTCCTTTTACTTTGATATAAGTCTCATCCATGCGCCAGGATTGACTTGCTTCTCGTTTTTGGGATTTAGCTTTTAACGCAATGGCCGGTGAATAGCGAATAACCCAGCGATTAAGCGTTGCATGATCAACCGTTACACCTCGTTCTTCCAGGATCTCTTCCAGGTCGCGATAAGAAACGCCATAACGCACATAGAAAAATACAGCGTAAAGAATAACGTCCTTTGGATAATGTGTCCCTTTGAAACTGATCATGGCTATTTTAATCTCTAAAAATAGGGCATTGTCTCTGATTTTGCTAAATTTTGCGACAGAACCCTATTTTTCCTGATCCTATAAGTCCAGGGTTATTTTTACTTGTCTTAGAAAAAAACACGCTCGCCTAAACCAACTTGCTTATGGGACCTGTTAATGGCTAACAAAGTTGAGTCCGTTTTAGCCATTAACAGATTGCCTATAATTTAATCAATGCCCCTTGAGCTTTTTTATTAAAGGATTTTTTATATTCAGTTATCTTTCAATCTCAGCGACACAATATATGTACATACACTAATCTTGTTATTTTCTAAAAATTTTCTTCATCTATCATAGGGACACACGGTTCATCAGATGCTTCAAGATAACCGGAAAAACCATAATAAATGACATTCATAGCCCCCCTTAAAACAAAAAATAGCCCGTCAAAAAATGAATAAAAAGCGTAAAAAATATTGCTCATAAAAGGCCATATTGCTACTGAAATTATCTCGGTTGGAAGATAGATTAAAAACTGTAAGCCAACTAGAATTGACCTTAACCGATTTCCTTTAATATCCCTTAAAGCTAAGTGTGAGGTAGAGCGTAAATATGCTTTTCCTTCATCAATCGATTTATCTTGCTTATCCAAACCGTTACTCCAATCTAATAAATGCTGATTTCTGATAGATTCGTTAAGAATTTATCGAAGTTTTTTTTATGCGTCCTTTCACCATTAGTCCTCTAAAAAGCCACGTGCTAGTCTAGTGCGGCTACTTTCTCCAGTAATTGTTTTTTGGCGGCATCTATTGTGTTGCCATTTGTTCTTGATGACAGGTTCTCTTTACTTTTTTTCATCAAAAAATAACTAATATGTTTAGCATTAGCGCACGATGGGTGCGGAAGGCCATCAAGAATTTTATTTCTATTAATAATTCCTTCATCAGCTAACCAATGAAGCGATTCAGCCACCTTTGGCCCTAGCGGAACATATATTGCCTCTGGTAAAACAGCGCATTCAGTAGCAAACCATTTTTTTAGATGCGCCTTTAGATAAGGGTTTTTTATCATCGAAGGAGTCCCGCTGTAATTTTTACCGTCCAGCATGACTGGATAGCGTAATGCTGAAGTGAAATGCACCAGATCTGACCTTTCAGAAAATAAAGACTGCGTTGAATCAATATTAAGCACTTGATTAATACCGACAAAGTCCAACATTTGAATTAAGTTGCTTCTCATTGGGCCACTAAAACTTGCATAAATTTTAGCTTCTTTTATGGCTTGCTCTTCACTCTTTCCTGCCAATAAAACTTCCCTGACTTTTAATAAAGCGTTAGTCGCTTGTTGGTAGCCAGGCGTAATTCCAACAATCACTATTTTTGCATTCTCGTTTATAAAGTCGAACGGCGCATACCAGGCTGATAAGTGTCCTTGATTATCAATTAGGAGTTCTTCAGGAAAATTATTTTTACTTAACCTATCCAGTGAAATTCCTGTTATTGCGTTGGAATAATGTGAAAAAAATGTTTTTATGTGCATAAATTTCCTTTAATGACTTTATGTCTACTTATGAATGTTGGTTTTTGTTCTTGGGCTACCATTGAGATAGCCAGAAGTAATAATGATGTCCTCCTCTTTTTGTTTTGCTTTGATTAAATAGGCATTCCTTAACTTATCCATGTCTTTGAGCATCTTTTCCAAATGTTTACGCGCTTTTTCAAAACTTTTCGCCTTGAAATAAATCATCTTAGTACCTCCGTTCTGACGCTCAACCTCGCCATACTGAATTAGTAACTCCAGAGCTAACTCAGGTATACAGCGCTGCTGAATACGAACTTCCGCATGTTTTGTAAGAATCATGATGCTCTCCAGTGTTTATGAATTAATTAAATAATGATTTTGCGTGCTCTTCTGCAATAACAGATGCCAAAATCCGACTTCCTTCAATGACGAATGTATTAACATTTTGTTTTTGATAAAAATTAGCCAAGTCCAACAATATTTCTGATGTCAAAAGCGATAATTCTTGATTTATATTGAGATTTTCAAGGTAGGTATAAGCTGTTTCTAATTTAAAGTTCCACCTCATCTTTTTGGCTAAATCTTCAATTTCGCAGTTCAGCCAGTTTGCGCAAAACGAAACAATGATGGCGAAACTGAGATAAGGTCTCGTATGTTTCGTAAGGCGGTTCTTCTGTATATAAGAATGGACCGGTGAAACCTTTTTTAGTGAGTAACCAGCGATAGGCTTCATCTGACTCGACGATTGTTTTATCCTCTTGGCGACCAGCAACGATCAAACGGTCATGACCTTTTGAACTAACAGCATTTCTGACGGTTTTTATACCCACCCCAGCTAGTAATGCAATTTCGTCCAATGTTAAATCCAAAGCTTCTAAAAGATTCCACCTTGCGCGTGCAGCGTCGGTAATTGTAAATAATGTGTTTAAAATATCGTCTTGTTTACCTCCTAACATAGTAACTCCGTCATCCTTAAAGGATAAAAAAGGCCGGCTACCAAAAACATTCTTAAATGTACCTAATTCGGTTATTGTTTCTGACAACCATGCATCGAAATACTGAGTACCATTAATGCTATCGACTCCATTCCAAGTTCCTGTTTGGGCAAAGTCAAAGATTTCTTCAATTCGTCTTACAAAGACGGCATTTTCTAAGTCGCTTTGAGAAATGTATTGTTCTAGTACGTTAGGCGGTGAATGATCGTAATGTATATCCCCACCCTCGTAGCTTTCTTTATCTATTTTCAGCAATCTGGCGCCGGCTTTTTCATCGAAAAAACAATCTGTCCACATGGCGATAATCCCAAGGAACATCATTGCTGCTTCTTTAGCATCTTTTTAGTAAGTTTGGACAGTGCTACCATTTTGATTCACCTTTGTGTCTTAGGGACTCATTTCGTCCCGTTGATTAGTAGTATAGAGATATTTAATTTTTTGTCAAAGGATTTTGGGAATCATTTTATCATTTAAGGTGTTTTGTACTTTCTTGCTGCAAGATTCAGCTTTCTGCTGGTTACGCGCAACACATAAATGAGCACTTATGTAGTGAGATTTCTTTAAAAGCAGCGTTTTTGTTACGTGACTGACCCGTAACATAATTTGTTATAAACAAAAAACAAGGCTATTTAAGTAACTATCATATAGAGTCAGAGGTCGATAAAACGACATAATATAAGGGGGGGGGAGTCTTAGGTTTGTAGATATGGGCTGGCGTAATTTAATTAACAAATGGCCATATTATTTATATGGAACGGTAACGTTTGTCAGTTAATACGCTACGGAGCGAATAATAAAAGTCGCCCCCAATTGAACATAACGCCCGTTATGAGAACCCAATATCAAACCCAATAACAGCCTTCCCATAAAACAACCTTTACTAAAATACAATTATAATTTTTAATACCATCATATTTGTATAAGAAAAAAGGCAACCCATGCTCACACTCGGCCAAAGATTACGCAAAGCTCGTAAACTAAGAGATCTAACTCAAGCGGAATTAACAAAAAAAAGCGGCGCTTCTCAGCAACTTCTTTCCAGGATCGAAAATGAAAAAGTTGAAAGCACAACCGAGATTTTCAATCTGGCTGATGCTTTAAATGTTAATCCACGTTGGTTAGCAACTGGCACTGGCGATATGGAGCCAATAAAAATGACCGCTTCTGATGCCAACGAAGAAGAAATGCAATTTATCCACATGCTCAGGGGCTTAACTTCCGAACAACGCAAAAACGTACTGCAAAAACTGGTTAATCTTAAACGTGAAAACGAGTTAGTTATCAAAGAGCTTGGCGGAATAAATCCCTAATAGTAATTATTAAGGCTCCTATTTGATTCTACCGCAAAGTTTACTAAAACCAGAGGCAATGAATAATCTTTAGAGATTAAAGTAGAATAGCCAGGCGAACAGTTGATCATGCAACACTTAATCGCTGGGTTATTCGCTATTCACCGGCCATTGCGTTAAAAGCTAAATCCCAAAAACGAGATCCCAAAAACGAGAAGCAAGTCAATCCTGGCGCATGGATGAGACTTATATCAAAGTAAAAGGACAATGGGTATATTTATACAGAGCCGTTGATAAACATGGCGATACGCTAGACTTTATGCTCTCTGAGCGGCGTGATGAAGAAGCAGCAACCTTTTTCAGACAAGCGATTAACCAAAATGGATTTCCTGATAAGGTCGTGATGGATAAAAGTGGTGCAAACTACGCAGGTTTAGCTAATATTAATCTGTTGCTGATTTTAGCTGGATACGCCACCTTAATCGATATCTGTCAGGTAAAATACTTGAACAAGACCATCGTTTCATTAAAAAAATAACCAAACCGATGATGGGGTTTAAAGCATTTCACACTGCTCAAGCAACTATCGCTAGAATTGAAACTGCGTATATGATTCGAAAGGGACAATTATCTGAAGAAAATACTCCAGCTTATAAACAGTTTATGGCTTTAGCAGCATAGTCTTGCCTGTTGAATAGGCTAATTCATACTTTTAGAATATTTGCGACAGAACCAAAAATCGTACCCGATCAGTCAAAATGACATCGACAACACATGGATTGACAAGCCAGGCTGGACTGATTCCCATTGTCAAATATTTAGACAAGGAATAGGGGTTAAATTGGCAGTAAAAAACCGTTTAACCATTTGATTTTTAATGTTAATAGATCGCCAATTATAGGCTTGCAGGATTTAGGTATAAACTAATTTTTTCTATTAAAACTTATATAGACGTAGGGTTACTTTTGATTGTTAAATAAGTTTCCAGTAAATCTTTTGCCCAACCTGGTAAAGGCCTTTTTTGCTGTATTTTCTGACCATTACGAATGATCGCAACTTGTTGAAACGGGCTATCTATTCTTGAGTTATTAAGCATACGAACCTGATCGCATAGTGGTAAGGTCTTTTTAATATTTTGGAGTAATCTTGGGATTCTGCTTGCCACTTTTTCATCGGGGACATTGTGCCCTCCTTCACTCAGACGTTGTGCAACACGAGCGTGATTAAGAGAAACTGTATCTAGATGAATAAACACCAATATGATTTGATACCCTAACGCTTTCGCCTGAGCAACAAAATCGATTTTCGAAGGGTGGGAAAAAACAGTTTCAAAGCAAAAACTCCTACCTTCATGCAAGAGTCGAAAACGTATTTCAGACGCCAGTTTAGCAGCATCATAGCTATGTTCTTCAGGTGCTTGTGGATATAACTCTTTCGCCAGAATATCTGCATTGATAAAAGGCAACCCTAAAGGGGCCAACTGTGTTCGATAAAAAGTACTTTTTCCAGCTCCGTTTCCTCCTGCTAAAACCCATAATTGCTTGCGTTCAGTCAAGGTGTAAACTCATCAGCTGACACAAACTCACCATTTTTAAACTGACCCACTATTATCTTTCCCTCTTGATCAATTTGTTCTAAATATCCTGGTTGAGTTAAAGAAGATTGATACTTAATGGCATTAGTTGTCACGGCTTGCGTTAATGTTCCCTGTTGCCGTTGAGCTTCAAGCAAATTAAAAACATCATCAGGATCGATTGGTTTTCCATGGATCGGTTCAACTTTTACTTTTGCAAGACCGGTTGTAACTGATATTAGTGTGTCAGGATCCAGTATGGTAGATACTTTTCTACCAATATCAGCCCAATATTCTATTTGTTCTGCAGTACTACGATGAAATCTTTCCCCGGTTAACCTTGCTGCTTGCATTAAATTTTCCTGCAAGCGTACGGGTGATAATGCTTTAGCCATAGTTTTAACCTTTAAATTAATAACCAATGGTATGATTGTAGCATTATGCTACAATACAAAGCTACTGTACAATTTTATAATTTACTCCTTTATTGATTCATAGTATGGCAAAGTTAAATTTCTTATTACACCACTCAAGTCTAATGATTTCTGATCTAGAGGCTTCAATTAAATTTTATACTGAAATAGTTGGTTTACAACAAATTGAACGGCCCGACCTTGGTTTTCCAGGTGCCTGGTTCCAGTTGGGTGAAAACCAGCAGCTGCATATACTATTATTAGATAATATTGACCCGACAACGGGCCGGCCTGAGCATGGTGGTCGTGATCGGCATGTTGCTTTAACGGTGGATAATTTTGATTTAGTACGGCAATCCTTAGAGAGCAATAATATTTTCTTTACAATGAGTAAATCTGGACGAAAAGCCTTATTTTTCCGCGACCCTGATGCAAATGCCATTGAAATAATCGGCCGTGATTAATTTACAAGTAACCGTGCACCTTCCCCGTTGTAAACCAAGAGTTTGAAAAAAAGATTTTATAATAAAACCTCCTCTAACCGTTCCTTGTTAAGGGAGGAGGCTGAAAAGTTCTGTACCTATCGTACCTATTTATATCTATTAAAAATATAACTCATGGACCTTTTTCATTTAGATCTACCCTCTTCTTTTTTTAACTGGCTGACACCTATTGGCACTAGTTATGCCCTGATTATTGCTGCAGAAATAGGAGATAAAAGTCAGTTGGTTTGCATGACCTTGGCAGCACGCCATCGTGCTATGCCTGTTATTTTAGGTGCGATTGCAGCATTTGCATTGCTTAATACTCTCGCAGTCAGCTTCGGACTTGCAATTGCCAATTGGATTCCCGAGTATCTGGTTGCAACTGTTGTTACTATTCTGTTTGCAGTATTCGGGCTGCATGCATTATTATTTAATGAAGAGGATGACGCTGAGGAGCAAATACAAGAAAAAAGTGGACATAATCTTTTTTTTACTACATTTCTGTTAATTGCCGTTGCAGAATTTGGTGATAAGACACAGCTAGCAGTTGTTGCCCTTTCTACGACTGCATTGCCTGCGGCAATTTGGATCGGGTCTACCTTGGCATTAGTAACGACATCAATTCTAGGCGTTATTGCGGGGCGCACTTTGCTTAAAAAAATACCCTTAACTTTATTACATCGGCTAAGCGGTTTATTTTTTATTATATTGGCGGGATTTGCTGGACATCAGGCTTATAAAAGCTTTTATGCTCGATTTGATTCTATTGCTCAATTCTTAACCATTGTACTGTGAGATTATCACTTCTACCACTGGCTCTGAATTTTGCCATTTTTGCTTGTTTCAGCAGGTCTTCTTTTTGCACGCCATGCTCCGCTAATGCGATAAATTCATGTTCTTTAGTGAATTCCCAAAAACCGTCAGTACATAGCATAAATGTTTCTCCCGGTTCAGGAGCTGGATATAAACTTATATCTGGCGGAAATTTATTTGCAATACTGATACTCCGGGTGAGCTGGTTTTGCTCCGGGTGAGTCCCCATCTTATACTCGGCCAACTCACCTTCATCTTGTAATTGTTGTGGAATTGAGTGATCTTTGGTACGCCATACAATTTCACTCTTATTAATGCGATACACACGAGAATCACCACAATGAATACTGACCGTATATTGCTCAGTGATAATTAAGATAGCACAGGTAGTATAGGCATCATGCGCCGCAGGGTTGCCAAAAAAGGCTTTACCCATCATACGTACAGCAGCATTAAACCATTTGTGTGCGACTTTGTCTGGTGCTTTATTTATTAGATCTCCAAATTTAACCGCAAGCTTAGCAAAACTATGACAAAAATAGCGTGCCGCCATTTCGCCTGCCTGATGCCCACCCAGACCATCAGCGACTATAAATAAAGCATAATTATCTTCAATTAACTTCAACATATAGTCTTGATTTTCTGTTCTATCACCTATCGAGGTAAGTTGATGACTCGTTATATTATGCATTATAGATTCTGGCATTTCTCATGGTGCGCTTCATATCCCTCACAGCAGTGTTTAAACCACAAAAAACCGCTTGAGCAATAATGGCATGACCAATATTTAATTCTACTATCTCAGGTATTTTACAAATATCTTCCACATTGTATAAATTAAGACCATGGCCAGCATTGACCTGTAAACCAGCGGTGTGTGCATAGCGCGCTGCAAGCTGTATACGTTGTAGTTCCTGTGTGCGCTGATGTGGGTTTGTTGCATCTGCATAACGGCCGGTATGTAGTTCGACAACTGCAGCACCGGCAGTAATGGCGGCATCAATCTGTTGTTCTTCAGGGTCGATAAAAAGCGAGACTTCAATATCTGTTTCAGCTAATTGCTCGCATGCTCGTTGCATCTTATCCAGATTCGTCGCAACATCAAGCCCCCCTTCGGTAGTGAGTTCTTCCCTTTTTTCGGGAACTAAACAGCATGCGAAAGGCCTTACTTTGCGAGCAATTTTAAGCATCTCATCAGTCACCGCCATTTCAAAATTGAGCCGTGTATGAATCATCTCTTTTAGCAGGAACATATCCCGATCCTGCATATGCCGACGATCTTCACGTAAGTGCGCGGTAATACCATCAGCGCCTGCTTGCTCTGCAATTAATGCTGCCTGGATCGGTTCCGGATAAGGTGTGCCGCGAGCTTGTCTCAGGGTTGCAATATGATCAATATTGACCCCTAATAAAATTAAGTGTTGTTGCATATTTACTTTACTACCTTAATTGAGAAATAAGTGAACGGCTAGTTAAAGTTTTCCCCTGTAAATAAAAGTCAATAACTTGACGCATTAACCGCTTTGCTTCTTTTAATTGACGTTGATCTGTATAGTTTGATTGCTGCATAGCAATCAGCGTGTCGCCATGGATTTTTCCATTATTATCCGTCATTACGCCCTGCTCTATATCATAGCGGTATGTCTTTTGCGCCACTATAGGCTCAAATGTCTCAAAATCATGATCTAATGCCAGCCCATAGCCAACGGCTTGTATTAATTCAATCTCAAAAGTTCTTAAAGCCGCTTCTATGTTATGCTGGCTAGCTAGTTGCTGTAAACAGTGAAAATACATTAGGAAAACATCCGGATAAGGCTCTCCAGCCGGGATAAAATAACTGATTAATTCATTCAGATAAAAACCACAATAGGTATTGCTACCAGGCAGGATGAATTCGGCACTTCCTGTTTCTACATGCGTTAATGTTTTTAAATTGCCTCGCCCTAAATACGCTATATTTAAAGGTAAAAAAGGGCGCAACAGCCCTAGATACGGAGATTTTAACTGCTTTATACCTTTTGCCAGTATGCTAACACGCCCTTCCCGTTGGGTGAAAATATCGATTATAAGGCTACTTTCCTGATAACTTCGTTGATGCAGTAAAAAACCAGCCTGTAGGCTTTGGTGCATGTCTGATTTATGATTTAACTTTTAAAGCCTAAGCTCTGTAGGGCACGTTCATTATCTGACCACCCCGATTTTACTTTAACCCATAATTGCAAATAGACCTTGGAAGCAATCAGGTTTTCAATATCTTTGCGTGCTTCCGTACCTATGCTTTTTAGTAGTTCGCCGTGCTTGCCTATAACAATATTCTTTTGTGTTTCTCGTTCCACCCAAATCAGGGCATAGATTTTCGTGATATGAGAAAGTTCTTCGTATTTTTCGATCTCAACGGTTAAAGCATAAGGCAATTCATCACCTAAACGGCGGGTTAGTTTTTCACGGATAATTTCAGCCACTAAAAAACGTTCTGGACGATCAGTAATTTGATCTTCTGGATATATAGCATTACCTTCGGGCAATAAGTCCATAATCAGATTGTCGAGCAACTCCAGATTGGTTTGCTTTAAAGCTGAAATAGGCACGATTTCCTTAAAAGGAAAACGTTCTTGAGCCTCTTTAAAAAAAGCAAAAATGGCTTCTTTATCCTTAACTCGGTCAATTTTATTAACGGCAAGAATAACTGGCAGTCCTGCGTTTTTTAATTTTTCAAAAATAACTTCATCATATTCTTGCCAGGCTAAACCATCAATCAACCAAACGACTAAATCAACGCCTATCAGCGTTGTATCCGCTGTTCTGTTTAAGTAACGATTAAAGGCTTTTTTTGTACTTAAATGCATACCAGGGGTATCCATATAGATAGCTTGCCCCCTTTTATTGGTGTTGATACCTAAAATTTGGTGCCTTGTCGTTTGTGGCTTACGCGAAGTAATGCTCACTTTTTGACCTAATAAATGATTCATTAAGGTTGATTTTCCCACATTAGGTTGGCCGATAAAGGCAACATATCCACAATGCATTTAATTCTCCTTAGCTATTTTGTCTAACATCATCTTAGCAGATTGCTGCTCGGCTCTTTTTCTTGAGATCCCCGTCCCGATAAAAGTTTTCTTGAATAAGTCGATAGAACACTCAACTTTAAATGTTTTTTCATGCGGCAGACCTGCCTCACTAATCAATGTATAGGTAGGTATATCGATCTGTCTGGCTTGCAAGTATTCCTGCAAACGTGTCTTAGGGTCTTTTTCCCAATTATCCAGGCTCATCTCGGCTATTCGATCTGCAAATAGCTTTAAAATCCAGGTTTTACAGTTTTCTATGCCCTGATCAATAACAAGTGCTCCCATAATTGCCTCTAAAGCATCCGATAAAATAGAGGCTCGTCGATATCCACCGCTTTTTAATTCACCTGAACCTAGAATAAGAAAATCACCCAAATGATGCATGCGGGCTAATTCCGCCAGGGACTCCTGATTAACCAGGCTTGCTCTCAGTCGGCTTAAAACGCCCTCACTTGCCTTGGGGAATTTTTTGCATAAAGCTTCAGCAATAACAAATCCTAGAATAGAATCGCCTAAAAACTCCAGACGTTCATTATTATTTGCACCCATGCTACGATGCGTTAGCGCTAATACAAACCACTCAGGATTATTAAATGTCAGCCCTAGCTTTTTACATAGCAGTGCCGGTTCTTTTATCACTTAGTGCCCACTTCAATGGAGTCATCAAAATCTACACAGGCACTTAGGTTAGCAATGATGTGCTTTTTCACATGATATATTATTTGTACTTTTAGATAGCCATAATGGCTAGTAATATGCACATTATCATTTTTAATATTATCAATATAGTTCATACCAAATTGTTTGTTAAGTGCCGATAAAACCTGATTTTTAGTTTGATTTTCTATCTCTGGACGACTCTTAATTGATTCTAAGGCATGCACAACCTTACTATGGTCAAGATAAATAGGAACGACTTTCAATACTAATAAGGTAATAATGGCAACAAAACCTAGAATAAAAATTAATGAAATTAATGTTAAACCTTGTTGTTTTTTATGATTATTTTTCATACTTTTACCTGACTTAATTAATAACAGTTCCAATACGGTTAAAACCAACCCCTTCGTTTTCCCAATCCCAATTCATCCAGATAAAAAAGGCTTTACCCACTAGATTAGCCTCAGGTACAGTCCCCCAATAGCGACTATCATTACTATTATCTCGATTATCGCCCATAACAAAATAATGCCCTTGAGGCACTATAAAAGTGCCGCTTATATTAGGAGCATTAGGATTAATTAAAATATCATGTTCGACTGTTTGTAGATTTTCACTTAAGATTTCCGCCCCCGTCATGCTGTCACCCTGCCCTACGCCTTGGTAGCGCCCATGAGAAACCTGCTTCATTAGTTCGCCATTAATAGTCAATTGCTTATCAGCATAACTAATACGATCGCCAGGTAAACCAATAACACGTTTAATATAATCAACGGCAGGATTTTTTGGATAGCGAAAAACCACCACATCGCCTCGCTGTGGCTCATTTAGTTCAATAATTTTTTGATTGATAACCGGCAAACGAAAGCCATAGGTAAATTTATTGACTAAAATAAAGTCACCAATCAATAATGTCGGCATCATTGATCCAGAAGGAATTCTAAACGGTTCAGCAATAAATGAACGTAATAAAAATACAATCAGTACAACAGGAAAAAATGAGCGCGCATATTCAATGATGAGAGGCTCATTGTCTTCACTATATTCAGTATTAGTTCGTTTTAGATAAAGTAGATACCCATACCAAAGCGTACCCGTAATGACTGTTGCTGCAAATAAAAAAAATGAAAAATCAAAATCCAGATCCATAGTTTAATATTCCTTAAGATTCTTTATTAACTTGCAAGACTGCCAAAAAGGCTTCCTGTGGGATTTCAATATTTCCTACCTGTTTCATACGCTTTTTACCTGCTTTCTGCTTTTCTAATAGTTTCTTCTTACGCGAAATATCACCACCATAACATTTTGCAGTGACATTCTTACCCATAGACTTAACTGTAGATCGGGCAATTATTTTGCCACCGATAGCCGCTTGAATGGCAACTTCATACATTTGCCTGGGAATTAAATCCTTCATTTTTTCAACTAATTCACGTCCTCGTGTCTGGCTTAAATCTCTATGCACAATAATGGATAGCGCATCGACTCTATCACCATTAATCAAAACATCTAATTTAACCAATGCGGCTTCCTGGAAGCGTTTAAATTCATATTCAAAAGAGGCATAACCGCGACTCACGGATTTGAGACGATCAAAGAAATCCAATACCACTTCACTTAAAGGAAGTTCGTAATGCAAGGAAACCTGACTGCCTAGATATTGCATATTCATTTGTACACCACGTTTCTCAATACACAGCGTAATAACACTTCCTAGATAATCTTGAGGAACCAGAATATTTGCTTGAATAATCGGTTCCCGAATCATTTTTATGGAGCCAACATCCGGTAAATTAGCCGGATTATCAACATATACTAAATCGCCTTTATGAGTTTCAACTTCATAAACAACGGTTGGCGCGGTGGTAATTAAATTAACATCGTATTCCCGCTCAAGGCGCTCTTGTATGATTTCCATATGCAGCATACCCAAAAAACCACAACGAAAACCAAAGCCTAAGGCTTGTGAAGATTCAGGTTCAAACTGCAGTGCGGCATCATTCAAACGTAGCTTATTCAATGATTCACGTAAATCTTCATAATCATCAGAACTCACTGGATAAAGACCAGCAAAAACGCGCGGCTGAACTTTTTGAAAACCAGGCAATGCCTGGACGCACGGATTTCCTGTAAGCGTAATGGTGTCTCCTACAGGGGCACCAAAAATGTCTTTAATAGCTCCGACAATAAAGCCTACCTGCCCGGTTTTTAATTCCTGTGTATCGAATCGTTTAGGGGTAAAAATACCAATACGTTCAGCAATAAAGCTATTACCGGTGGACATAATAGTGATTTTTTGTTTTTTGCGTAAAGACCCATTAACAATTTTAACTAATGACACAACACCTAAGTAGTTATCAAACCAGGAGTCAATAATTAAGGCTTGTAAAGGGGCATTTTCATCGCCCGCAGGCGCTGGGATGACATGAACTAATTTTTCTAAAACGTCAGCAACACCGAGACCTGTTTTGGCGCTGACATGCAAGGCATCTTCCGCGGGAATACCAATAATATTTTCGATTTCAGCAATAACCTTTTCCGGGTCAGCTGAAGGTAAATCTATTTTATTTAACACAGGCATCACTTCAAGCCCCAGTTCAATCGCAGTATAGCAATTAGCCACACTTTGTGCTTCAACACCCTGAGCCGCATCCACCACTAATATGGCGCCTTCACAAGCAGCCAATGAACGAGATACTTCATAAGAAAAATCAACATGCCCAGGTGTGTCAATAAAATTTAACTGGTAAATCTCTCCGTCTTTAGCCGTATAGTTAAGGGTTACACTCTGAGCTTTAATGGTAATACCCCGTTCGCGCTCAATATCCATAGAATCGAGAACCTGAGCAGACATTTCACGATCAGACAAGCCTTCGCAGAGTTGAATAAAGCGGTCAGCCAAAGTTGATTTCCCATGATCAATATGGGCAATAATCGAGAAATTTCGTATATGTTTTAAATCCATTGAATATTAATGACAAAAATAAAAAAAATGAAAAAGCACTGCAATAAAGCCGTGCTTTTTCAGTGTAATGGGTATTTTAACAGAAGCTAGATAGAGACGGCGTAAGTATTAATGCTTATCCGCTTAAAACAAAATCAAAGGTATTTAACGTTACTGCAACATTTGCTCTTGATAATAGGCTTATGGGAATCAGCAAGTCATCTTGTGATAAGCCGCGCTGCATCAAAGACTCCTGCTCGACATAGATAGCTTCTATGTCATATAGCGCTAAGGAGCGGTAAATTGCACTTATCTCCTTAGCACCTATAACTTTGCTGTGCTGGCCTTTTTTCAAATGAAACACAGCATCATCGAGTAATAACAAAGTCACTTTTTGATCAAATGCCGCTGTAATAAGGACCACATCAAGTACTTCTTGCACTCTGCTCAGACTATAGGCCGATGTCTGCATAACAAATATAAACGACTTCATTATAAATGTTCACTCATGCTGTCATTTGATAAATAACTCGTAGCATCTACATCAACTGAATTGAGCATAAGCAAAGCACCCAGCTCCATCATCGCTTTGCGATAAACTTTACGCTTAAAATAAACGACATATTTTAAAGGCTCCCAATACCCAACCCACTGCCAATCATCAAATTCGGGCTTATTATGCTGATCCAGGGTCACATCTGCCTCATCACCGACCAGCTTTAATAAGTACCAGATTTGTTTTTGTCCAATACAAATCGGATGTGAATGGCGTCTGATATATTTTTCAGGTAATCTATATTTCAACCAGTAACGTGTACGCCCTATAATTTGCACATGTTGTGTTTCAAGCCCTGTCTCTTCACGAAGTTCCCGATACATTGCCTGTTCAGGGTCTTCATGCTTTTCTATTCCACCTTGCGGAAATTGCCAGGAGTTGACGCGCGAACGTTTTGCCCAGAACACATGACCTTGAGCATTACAAAGGATGATGCCAACATTTGACCGGTATCCTTTTGAGTCAATCATTTTAAAACCTATATTATTTAACTGTTCTTATTAAGAGTCTAAATGATAAAATCTTGAATAGGAACACTAGGAGCAAGTGATTTATGCAATAGATGCATTTTTGTTTTCGCTCCTAAGCATGACTTATTGCGCCATTGTTCCATAAATACTTAGGTGATGCTATCCCCCTTTTTTAAATATTTTTAAACGGAAAGTCAAATCAAAATGAGTTTAGCTATTTTCGATTTAGATAATACCCTGCTAGGAGATGACAGTGATTATCTTTGGGGACAGTTTTTAGTTGATAAAGGCATTGTAGATGCCAACTATTATGAACAAGAAAACGAACGCTTTTATCAGCAATATAAGCAGGGGGAACTTGATATTTATGAATTTCTCAACTTTTCTTTAAAACCACTCGCTGATAATTCACTACAAGATTTATATCATTGGCGCATGCAATTTATAGAGGAAGTGATTCGTCCCATCTTATTGCAACCTGCGCAAGAACTGATTAATAAGCACAAGCAACAAGGCGATACTTTATTAGTTATTACTGCAACTAATCATTTTGTGACAGCACCGATAGTCAATCTATATGGCATCAATCATTTACTGGCTACCCTGCCTGAACTGAAAGACAATAAATATACTGGAAGAGTAACTGGAACCCCCTGTTTTCAGGAAGGGAAAGTCACGCGCC
This sequence comes from uncultured Gammaproteobacteria bacterium, assembly GCA_942491615.1. Lineage (GTDB taxonomy): Bacteria > Pseudomonadota > Gammaproteobacteria > Methylococcales > Methylomonadaceae > Methyloprofundus. The sequence continues at coordinate 23,697 of CALOCH010000021.1, read as the reverse complement.
TGCATCAATGGCTAAACGAAACCGGGCATAGCCTAGAAAATAGCTGGTTCTATAGTGATTCGCATAATGATTTACCGCTGTTAAAACAAGTTGATCGTCCGGTGGCCGTTAACCCGGATGATCAACTGAAGCTCTACGCCGAAAAAGCCAAGTGGCCAATTATCAGTTTACGTGAAGATTTTTGTCCTACTCATCACCTGATAAAATGAACGACTGCGTGGCGTACTAAAAACAGCAATTGCAATAGTGATTAAAATACTTACAACAAGTCTTGTTTGTAAATGATCTTAGTATACAATTCAAACCATAACTTAAGTTTTAAGGACGTCCACTATGTATGAAAATCTAGAAACAGCAACAAACCAGAATAACTTAAAACGCATTGTGGTTGACCCGGTTTCCCGCGTTGAAGGCCATGGTAAGGTGACTTTATTACTGGATGAAAATAATAAAGTACAGCAAGCGCGTTTACATATCGTTGAATTCCGCGGATTTGAGAAATTTATTCAAGGACGCCCTTACTGGGAACTCCCTGTTTTGGTACAACGATTATGCGGTATCTGTCCGGTAAGCCATCATTTAGCGGCAGCAAAAGCAATTGACCAGCTAGTCGGTGTAGACCCAGATAACTTACCTATTACAGCTGACAAACTTAGACGCTTGTTGCATTTCGGGCAGCTTCTGCAATCACATGCCCTGCATTTTTTTCATTTATCGAGTCCTGATTTATTATTTGGCTTTGAAAGTGATATTAGTAAACGAAATATTATTGCTGTCTTAAATGACTACCCTGAAGTTGGCTTACAAGGCGTAAAATTACGCAAGTTTGGTCAGGAAGTGATCCGTATGGTCTCGGGTAAACGCATTCATGGAACGGGTGCAATTGCAGGTGGTATGAATAAATCTCTGACCAAGGAAGAACGGGACTATTTGCTAGCAGATGTTGATCAAATGATCGCATGGTCTGCTGGTTCTGTCGCTTTAATAAAAAAAGTGCATTGCTCAAATTTACCCTATTATGATGATTTTGCGACGATTAGTTCTAATTATTTAGGACTGACTAAAGCAGATGGCGCTTTAGAGCTTTATCATGGCGGCATACGTGCCAAAGACGCAGAAGGCAAGACTATACTTGATCATTTTGATTATTGTAAATATAACGATATTATCCATGAGGAAGTGCGCTCATGGACGTATATGAAATTTCCTTACTTGACGTCATTAGGCAAAGAGGATGGCTGGTATCGTGTAGGTCCATTAGCCAGAGTCAATAATTGTGATTATATAGATACACCTCTTGCTGAAGCCGAGCGTGTTGCTTTTAAGCAGCACGGTGGTGATTCACTTATGGTGCATAGTACGCTTGCGTTCCACTGGGCGCGATTAATTGAAGTATTACATTGCGCAGAAAGCATTAAGACTTTACTCAATGATTCAGATATTATGGGCACTGAATTAGTTGCACAAGGCGAAAAACGTTATCAGGGAATTGGCGTTATTGAAGCACCAAGAGGTACTTTATTTCACGATTATCAAATTGATGAAAATGACATCGTTACCAAAGCCAACCTGATTGTTTCAACAACCAGTAATAATATGGGAATGAATGAATCTGTGCGTCAGGTAGCTGCTGAATATTTATCAGGGCAAGAATTAACTGAACCTTTATTAAATAATCTGGAAGTAGCCATTCGAGCTTATGACCCTTGTCTGTCTTGCGCAACCCACGCAGTTGGAAAAATGCCACTACAGGTCGAATTAGTAGATGTCGCAGGAAACAGTATTGATAAACTGATAAGACAAAGCAATGGTGAAATAGTTGAGGCTTGAAAACCAGCTTTCGCGTGACATTTTATCACCAAGCCGTGAAATCTTTTCTTGGCGACAAACTTATAATGGGATACCCTTAGGAACTACATAGAAGTATCCGTTCAGTCCCTCCTTCTTAACAAGAAGAGGTTTTGTTATAAAATCTCTTTTCAAGCACTTGGTTTTCAAAGGAGGTGGTGAACGGTTACTCATAAAATGTTAAGTTTATCTCACGCCTTTGCTTTTTAACACATTGTTATTAAATATCAACGTGTCAGTAAGTCATCCGCACCCAAAATTTACACCATGAGTAATAAACCAAATGAGCCAAAATACGTAAAGATAAAATACAGTACCGATAAAGCGGCACTAATGCTCCATTCAAAATCAAAAAGTCCTCTTAACAGATAGGCAATAATCACGATTGACCATAAAATCAGGATGATTCCAATATAAACCGGATAGGCAGCATAATCACCTCCTTTAGCAAAAATAAACCAGAATGCTAACGGTAGAGAAAGTATATAAATGAAATTTTCACAAACTAATATTGCTGTTAAAAAACGCCCAAAATTATAGCTGCTACCATCTTTTAATAGTAATGCTGCCATAAATAGAACAGTAATGACAATTTCTATTAGAATTTGCACAAAGGCCTCAACAGGGTCACTGATATTACCCTGTATAAATAAACCAAGTAACAAATAAACAACGAGGTTAATCAATAAAAATTTTCGGTCTGTCGGTAAATCCTCAGGGTAACCGCTTAACCAGCAAATTTGCAGATAATCTTTTAACATAATCAATCAATAAATTTTATAACAAATGCAGAGTGGATTCCTGCGCATCGCTCAGGTTATTGTTCCTTATTAATAACGCGCCTGGAGCCATTCCCTTCTGGCTCACTAACAATATTGTCTTCTTCCATTTGGTCAACCATTCTCGCGGCACGATTATAGCCTACTTTAAATTTCCGTTGTACACTTGAAATAGATGCTTTGCCAGTTTCCATAACAAAACTTACTGCATCATCATATAAAGTATCAGTCTCATCTTCTAAAACATCAACATTAGAGCTTGTATTTACCGATGTTTCTTCAGTAATTCCTGTTAAGTAATCTGCCTTTCCCAGTGATTTTAAGAAATCGACTACAGCATGTACCTCATCATCTCCGACAAAAGCGCCATGCGAACGTGTTGGTACACTGGTACCAGAGGGTAAAAATAACATATCACCATTACCCAGCAAAGCCTCTGCGCCTCCTTGATCTAAAATGGTGCGCGAATCAATACGTGAAGAAACCTGAAAAGAAATACGTGTAGGTACATTGGCTTTAATCAAGCCAGTTAATACATCAACAGAAGGGCGTTGTGTTGCCAAAATCAAGTGTATGCCTGCTGCCCTCGCTTTTTGTGCTAAACGAGCAATAAGCTCTTCTACTTTTTTGCCTACAATCATCATCATATCGGCTAACTCATCAATAACGATAACAATACTCGGTAGCGTTGACAAAACGGGTAGTGTTTGTCCTTGTTCTAGTGGCTCAAGTAATTCAAATAATGGATCTTGAATGGTCTCACCTCTGGCTGTCGCGGCCTTAACAAGCTGATTATATCCTGCCAGATTTCTTACTCCGAGCTTAGACATCAGTTTATATCGGCGCTCCATTTCAGCAACTGCCCAGCGCAAAGCGTTCTGTGCCTCTTTCATATCGGTAACAACGGGTGTTAATAAGTGTGGTATCCCCTCATAAATTGAGAGTTCGAGCATTTTAGGATCAACCATGATCATCCGCACCTGCTCAGGAGTCGCTTTGTATAACATGCTTAAAATCATGGTATTGATAGCCACAGATTTTCCAGAGCCCGTTGTTCCCGCCACTAATAGGTGGGGCATTTTCGCTAAATCTGCGACCACAGTTTGCCCGGAAACATCCTTACCCAGCGCGAGTGTAATTGGCGATTTTGCTTGCTGAAAACTTGCTGATGAAATAACTTCATGTAATGAGACTAATTCCCGGTCCTGATTGGGAATTTCTAAGCCAATATAAGGGGTACCCTCAATAATTTCGACTACACGTACGCTAGTGACCAGCATGGCACGTGCCAGATCTTTTGCTAAACCACTGACACGACTTACTTTTACACCTGGCGCTAACTCAAGCTCAAAACGGGTAATAACAGGCCCTGGATAAGAGCCTACAACTTCAGCAATAACTTTATAATCTTTTAATACCCGCTCTACTGAACGTGACATTTCATCAAGTTCAGCCGTAGTATAGGAATTCACAGCTTGTTTATGTGCTTTTAATAAACCTAATGCTGGCAAACGAAACTCAGGCGTCTTATACAGATTTAAAGATTTAGAGAGTTTTTCTGATGATCTTGAAAACCTTTCTGAAAAAGCGGAAAGAATATGTGCGGCTGTTTGTTCTGCCTGAAATAACATGGAATGTTGCGGAGGATTGATTGCTTTTTTTGTTTCAGAACTATCTGAAGAAGTAATACAGGATCAGTTGTTAAAAAATCTGTATTATTAAGCGTTTCGTCATCTTCTTTATAGTTTAAATCAAGAAGCGTATCTTCTGAGCTTTCAATAAAGGGTGGCAGGTCAAGCACATTTTCTTCTTCGTCAATAGCCCCTGTTAAATGCGTTACAGCAAACTCGTCTTGTTCTAGTGAAGTATCTGCATTCTTTACTTCACTTTGAAAAACGGGGTATTCTATAGGCACCTCATCCAGTAATGCCTTCAATTCCATCTCGATATGGTCTATATTGTCATTGAACTCTTCCTCACTTTCTCTAGTATAAATCTCGACCACATATCCTCTATCGCTTGCTTCTGCCTCAATAAGAGACTGGCTATCCATGGCTTCACTGGGCTCAATAGCGCGTGGCACTCCTAATATTGGATCAATGCTTTTTATCTGAGAGTTTATATCCCCTATGCTATCAGTAGTGAGCGTTTCTAATTCAGACGCTGATTGTGGCTCTTCAGAAAATAGATGATGTTTATAATCATTCTTTTCTGCCAAGGGGTCTTGCAAGACTTTTGCCGCGAAAACTAATGCCGACTCATCTAACTCGTCTATTATTTCAGGTTCTTCTGTCTTTACCAGTGTCAAAAAATCGGTCAATTCAGTTTCATCAATAAGCGAGATATCATCAGTCTGGGTTGATACTTGTTGTTGCATTTCTTCTGATTCTGGAATTGAACTCGCTTGTATTGATTGGTGCTCCAAACCTAGCAAGGAGCGAATATTCATTAAACTCCAATCAATCAAAGCTAGAGTATATTTGCCTATCCACTCAACACCGCGCAGACAGGAAAAGCCCAATAACTTTTCTAAAGCCACTGAAACAATCACCAACACAATAAGGGGGGAAATTACTAAAACTGATATTCCAAATACTGCCGATGCATCCATATCAATGCGACTAACAAGCAGCCAGCATAATACAGCGACAGTAACACCGGTCACCGTAAAAAGGCCTATAGGTAAAATACGCTTCACCGATAAATTCGATAAAAAGGAAAAATAGTTTTTTCTAACAGGTATTTTTCTATTCACTGTGCATCCATTTTTATATCAATTATTTTTTCCAGCTATTCATCTGCGTTATACAGAGCTGATTTAATGCCTGTGCCCGGCTATAACTACTAGCTTCAGTATAACAACGTAATTCAGGGGCATTACCCGAGCCACGTATATGGACCACTTCATCATTCTCCAGCGTGATGCGTATGCCATCGGTATTATCAAAACTCACTGCGGGGGCAAGCTGTGTAGTAAATAACTGCACAAACATAGTCGCATCCTTGGTAACATCGCCCGTATACATATCCGCTAAGATAGATTGGCTTAATTCAGATGGAAAATCTTTAATGCGGTCACTATAAGTGAAACGCTCAGGAAGGCTAGTCAATAATGTTGATATCGGGCAGGCCTGTTGTTTAGCATGCATTAAAATACATAAGGGGACAAGCAGAGCGTCTCGGGTAGGTAAAGCGGTGAGTTGTTTGCCTTTTAAATTTATCGCTGTATTTAATAAAAACCCCCCATTCGCTTCATAACCGACCACGGATGAAAAATTAGTAATTGCCTGCATAGCAGCAATAACATAAGGTGAGCCGATTTTAGTACGCACAATTCTCGCAAATTTTTGGCTTTTCTCCAGTCCACTATTGCTACTCACCGGTGTGACGACAGCTTCTGCCTGTAAAAAATCTGCGACTAAAATACCCGCAACATCACCGCGCAACCATTTTCCCTGTTCATCGCTCACTAAAGGCCTATCAGCATCGCCATCGGTGGAAACGATGCAATCCAGATGATACTGCTCAGACCATTGTTTTGCTAATAGCACATCTTCCGGACGAATTGCCTCGGTATCCACAGATATAAAGGTATCTGAACGGCCTAAGGCGATTACCTCAGCGCCTAACCTGGATAAAATCGTTTGCAATAAATCACGTGCTACCGAGGAGTGTTGGTAGACGCCCACTTTAAAGCCAGATAAGGCATTTTCAGCGAAAAAATCTAAATATCGTCTGACATACTGTTTTTCGGCAGTTATATCAACAGTTGGTAAATAATCATTTTTCAGCAAGCACTCATCGTTAAACAAGGCCTCATTTAACTCAGGGTTTTGTGCCAGAATCCCTTGCTCATCGTGTTTGAGTACCTCACCATCCGGTTTATTGAATTTGATGCCATTGCGATCATCAGGAATATGACTCCCCGTCACCATAATAGTGGCCATTCCCTGACTAATACCATATAAGGTTAATGCCGGTGTCGGCAGTAAACCACAATTAACCAAGGTATACCCAGAATCTAACACCGCTGCCGCAACTGCGTTCATTATTTGCGGACTACTTTTACGTAAATCCCCACCTATGCCCACCGATGCACCCTCATTTATTGCATCAATAGATCTTAAATAAGCTAAAAAAGACAATGTGTACGCATAGCAAACTTTATCAGTCATATCACTGACTAAGCCACGAATTCCGCTAGTACCAAACTTAACCTTATTTTTCATTGTATATCGATCTCAACTTGCTACGAATTTATAGCTGAAGTGGGCTTAACTCCGGCTATTTTTCAGACTAAATCAAAGTTATCTTATACGTGGATCACTTGCCCATAATGCGAAGACAGGCTCGTTTCAATGACCTGTGTAACGGAACACAGTGCATTCAAGTACGCATTCTTAAGCGCATCGTCACGCCCCCTAAGTTAAGGAATAAATATATAATAAAACAATGTATTACAATGTAAGTTAGGGTGGGGTAGTTTATCTAACGAAGCGAAGCGAAGATAACGTAATCCAACAATGCCTCGTTCGGCACTTATATTATTGCTTTGCAACAAAAATCTAACCCAACCTGCATGCGACATTAATTATAAATCAATAAACGCTTAACTTAATGCAACGACGCGGGGTGTAAAACCTGCAACGTATCCCGTCTTAAGTTTGTAGCCAAACATTCCGCCTAATTTTTCTTTAGTTTTGCTTCAATTTCCATTTTACGCTGAACCTGCGCAACTTTATCAAGCACCCCATTTACATAGCGATGGCTGCCATCGGCGCCAAAACATTTTGCTAGCTCTACCCCTTCGTTGATAACCACTCGATAAGGTATTTCAGGTTTGTGCAATAACTCATAGACACCAATTCTCAGTATAGCCCGCTCAACCGGATCGATTTTTTCCACATCACGATCAACAAAATCGTGCATAGACGCATCAATTGTATCCAGATTGTTAGGAACACCATGAAACAAATCCACAAAATAACTTTTTTGTGCATTTTTCAAGCGCTGATCTTCGTGAAATTCCTGCTCTATGGCTGATAGGTTCTTACCAGTCATTTGCCACTGATATAGGGCTTGTACAGCACATTGTCTGGCTTTTGACTTTGCTGAACTCATTAAGCTTCCAGATTATTAAATAGACTAACCATCTCAATAGCTGATAAGGCTGCCGCTGCACCATTATTACCCGCTTTTGTCCCAGCACGCTCTATCGCCTGCTCGATACTATCAACCGTCAAAACACCAAAGCTCACAGGGACATCATATTGCAAAGAAACCTGAGCAATCCCTTTGACACATTCATTTGAAACATACTCAAAGTGCGGTGTTGCACCACGGATTACAGCACCTACCGCGATAATAGCATCATATTTTTTAGTTGCCGCTATACGTTGCACTACCATAGGTAATTCAAACGCACCTGGGGCTTTTACCAGCGTAATATCTTTTTTATCAGCGCCATGACGCACTAAAGCATCTATTGCGCCATTTTCTAATTGCTCAACGATAAAACTATTAAAACGCGAAGCGACAATACAGAATTTGCCGCCTTTTGCTGAAAAAATACCTTCTATTGTTTTTACTGCTGACATATTTGCCTCTCTAAAATATAGACGATTACGCAAAATAAGCAAAACGAAGTGCCATTATGCTACTTCGCTTTGCTTATATGAACGAACCTAAAAGTTGTACTGCGCAATGAATTGATTGAATTATTTAGGTGTATCAACGACCTTAATATTAAAGCCGGATAAACCAAAGTAGGTTTTATGCGGGCCTAAGACCTGTATTTTTTGTACTCCAAGGTCAGCCAGAATTTGCGATCCTGTTCCCGTTGTGCGCCAGGCATCCGACTTTTCTGCAACTGAGGGAATAGTCACGCCATTATCTTGCATTTGATATTGGTGTACTAATTCAGCTAAAGCCTTATTATTTTCATCCTGACGAATCAGGACCAATACCCCACGTCCCGCTTCCGCAATAAGCTTCATCGCTTCACGTACAGGCATTTGACAATCACTACGTGTTGACGAAAAAATATCATCCAGTAAATTACGTGCATGTACACGTACTAAAACCGGTTCGCCATCGCTGACATCACCCATGACAACTGCGAGATGGATTTTGTTATCATTACGATCTTGAAAAGCCACTAAACGAAAATCACCGTACTCGGTAGGTAAAGCGCATTCGCTAATGCGCTCCAGCGTACTTTCATTTTCAGTGCGATAATGAATTAAATCAGCAATAGTACCAATTTTCAGATGATGCTGTTTAGCAAAAACCTCCAGATCAGGACGTCTGGCCATGGAACCATCATCATTTAAAATCTCAACGATTACACCAGCGGGCTCTGCACCTGCTAAACGCGCTAAATCACAGCCGGCTTCGGTATGCCCGGCACGATTTAAAACCCCGCCATCACGCGCACGTATAGGGAAAATATGCCCTGGCTGAACTATATCCTCCGGTTTAGCATCTTTTGCTACTGCAGCAAGGATGGTTTTTGATCGATCAGCAGCTGATATGCCGGTAGTTACACCGTTAGCCGCTTCAATCGAAACTGTAAAATTGGTTGAGAAGGCAGCATTATTATCACTGACCATTAAAGGCAAACGTAATTGCTGACAGCGCTCACCTGTTAAGGTTAAACATATCAGACCGCGGCCAAAGCGCGCCATAAAATTAATATCTTCAGGACGAACATATTCAGCAGCCATAACTAAATCACCTTCATTTTCACGATCTTCATCATCCATGATAATGACCATTTTTCCCTGGCGTATATCTTCAATAATTTCCTCAGTTGTATTCATTAGTTAAATAAATCCACTTGCTTTTAATAAGTTTTCTGTCACCCCAGACGCACAATTTGCAGCTGCTTCACCTTTCATTAAGCGCTCCATATAGCGCGCCAGTAGATCTACTTCTATATTGACCGTATCATTCACTTCGGCAAAGCCTAAGCTGGTTTCTTTTAAAGTATGCGGCACGATATTGACACTAAATGTCGCCCCATCGACAGTATTCACCGTCAAACTGATACCATTAATACAAATAGAGCCTTTTTCAGCGATATATTTAGCAAGTTCATCAGGTACTTTAAATTTTAACCGAATTGAACGAGCGTCTGCTTTTTTTTCCAGCAGTATCCCCAGTCCATCAACATGTCCGCTCACTATATGCCCTCCCATACGGGTTTGGGGTGTTAGAGCTAATTCCAGATTCACAGGCGTTCCGGGCACAGCCTGTTTTAAATTAGTACGCGATAAAGTCTCATTAGACACATCGGCAACAAACCTATATGTGCTTAATTCAACAGCGGTTAAGCAAATGCCATTAACAGCAATACTATCGCCTAAAGCGGCATCTGCTAAGGATAATTTTCCAGTATCAATAGTTAAACGAACATCGCCTTTCTTTTGTTCAATATTTTTTATTTTGCCAACGGCCAAGATAATGCCTGTAAACATCTTATTTTTGTACCTTGTAGTGAAGTCTTAAATCCACACCTATTTGACGTGTATTCAGTAGCTGTAATTGTTTTTTATCGGCCATAACCGATACATTAGGCAATGCAAACAAGCCTCGCCCGGTTGCGCCTAAAATAACCGGGGCCATATAGATAATACATTCATCGATTGACCCCTGCTCTAGCAAAGCGCCATTTAAAATACTGCCAGCTTCTAACAGCACATTATTCATCTGTTGCCCGGCTAAAAAGCCTAATGCCACAGCTAAATCCACGCGCCCCTGCTGATTTGCAGCCAAGGGATAAACCTCAGCTCCTGCGCGTTGCAAAGCACTGGACTTTGTTGCATCAGTAGAGCACGTTAAAATCATGGTTCGTCCTGACAAAGATAAGAGCTTTGCAGTGCTCGGTGTGCGTAAGTTAGAATCCAGAATAACTCGCACGGGTTGTTCCACATCCACACCGGGCATACGTACATTCATACTCGGATCATCCGCTAAAATGGTATCCACCCCCGTCAGCACACAACAACTCGCAGCACGTAACTTTTGCACATCCTGCCTTGCCTGGGCTCCGGTAATCCATTTACTTTCCCCAGAGGCCATCGCAGTACGCCCATCTACACTCATCGCCATTTTAGTAATCACGTATGGCTTCGCTGTCGTCATACGTGAAATAAAACCGGTATTAAGGGCCTGCGCCTCTGACGCTAATACGCCACAAACAACATGAATACCAGCATGCTTTAATAAAGCAACGCCCTTGCCTGCCACTAAAGGATTGGGATCTTGCATAGCAATCACCACGCGTGTCACACCCGCTTTAATTAGAGCCTCGGCACAAGGCGGTGTTCTACCATAATGACTACAAGGCTCTAGCGTGACATAGGCTGTCGCGCCCTGAGCATTCTGGGTATTTTTTAAAGCTTCAACCTCAGCATGCCCCTGCCCCGCACGAACGTGCCAACCCTCAGCGATAATTTTATTATCTTTAACGATAACACACCCGACACAAGGATTCGGCTTGGTTGTATAACGCCCTTTCTTAGCCAAATACAGTGCCCGTGCCATAAATAAGCTATCTTGTTCTGTATGTAGTTTGCGCATTATTTCTTTTGCAAATCAGCAATCATATCGGTAAATTCACTAACATCCTGAAAACTACGATATACCGAAGCGAAACGCACAAAAGCCACATGATCGAGGCGACTAAGCTCGTGCATAACTTGCTCCCCTACTTCTAAGGCCTCAACTTCTCTATCACCAACCGCCATTAATCTTTTTTTAATATGCGTTATCGCAGCTTCAATCTGATCACTACTCACCGGCCGCTTTTCCAATGCGCGCAAAATACCTGCACGCAATTTATTTTCATCAAAGGGCTCACGCAAGCCGCCTCGCTTTATGATCCGCGGTAAATTAAACTCTGCCGCCTCATAGGTTGTAAATCGCTCTTTACATACCACGCATTCGCGACGGCGACGCACCTGATCGCCCTCGTTTGCTAACCGAGAGTCAATAACGCGAGTATCTTGGGCCATACAGAATGGACACCGCATAGAAATATCTTATAATGGCATTAAACTGAAAATTCAGCACAAATTAAAACTGTCAATTTTACAATAAATCAGCCTGTAAAGTTGACTTAATTACTCAATTCCAAATTACTATGCTAACTAAGGAAGCTGAAGGGGTCACTAAATACCATTTATATCATCAACCTGCTGTCGCAGATCCGCTGTGGAATTTGACGATTATTAATAACTACCGCACACGGCTTTACCAAGTGGGAATGATTGGACAAAGTCCTGAACGCTATATGGGGTTAGGATATGGCAATATTAGCCAGCGTTACAATGGGGAACAATTTATTATCAGTGGTACGCAGACAGGTGGCGTTCCCGAGTTATCTATGGAGCATTACTGTTTAGTAACCAAAGCCGATTTAGTAATGAATACCTTGTATTCAATAGGCCCTTGCAATCCTTCCTCAGAGGCGCTAAGTCATGCCAGTGTTTATCAACAAGATCAAATGATACAGTGCGTTATACATGCACATAGCCCTATGATTTGGCATGCAACTAAGGCACTAAAACTGGCCCATACCTCCGAATCAGTGGCTTATGGCACTCCTGCTATGGCGCATGCAATAAACGACCTATTTAATATGGGACAATTAGCACAAGTGCCTTTATTTACCTTACTAGGCCATGAAGACGGGGTTATTGCATTTGGTCAAAGCTTCCCTCAGGCGTTTGCTGTTATGATTCGTACATTGACAAGCGCAAAACTACTATCCTAAATATAACTCTCTTTTTAATTAATCTCCTTTATGATAAAAACATATACTGAAAAACGCGTGTAACGCGCCCGTTTACACAAAAGTGACCAAATTAAGACAAACGAGCAAAAAGACTATGAAAATTTATCAAAAAGCCATCCTACTTGGCATACTTAACATCATACTATGTCATCCTGCATTAGTTAACGCACAAAATACACAACCCACGGCCAATAACATCGAATACCCGACAGGCTTAACGAATTGGCGTGTTATCGGCAGTTCGATACGTAACGACAATAATACTCAGCGCGTTATTTTAGGTAACTCAATTGCTATTAAAGCCGCTCGAAGCAATGCCGAAAAAAAACAATGGCCTAATGGCGCTATTTTAGCCAAGCTGGTCTGGAAAAATGACACACTAGCGACATGGCAAGCTGCGACAGTACCAGGAGATTTTGTTCATGCTGAAATTATGGTCAGGGATACTAAAAAATATGCAACAACAGGCGGTTGGGGTTTCGCCCGCTGGAAAGGTCTGAAATTAATCCCACATGGCAAAGATAAAGAGGACGCAGAACAAGCTTGCTTTGACTGTCATCAAGCAGCTAAAGCGACTGATTATGTCTTTACTCAGCCTGCAAAGTTACCTTAAACAACGCTATAATAACTCACGCTTTTTTTATAGGAACTAAATAAACCAACATGGCTCAATATATTTTCTCTATGAATCGGGTGGGCAAAATTGTCCCACCTAAAAAACATATCTTAAAAAACATCTCTCTCTCTTTTTTCCCCGGGGCAAAAATTGGTGTACTTGGCTTAAACGGCTCGGGTAAATCAACCTTACTGCGCATTATGGCAGGATTGGATAAAGAAATTGAAGGCGAGGCCATTCCTATGAAGGGGATTAATATCGGCTATCTTGCTCAAGAGCCGCAATTAGATCCTGATAAAGATGTCAGAGGTAATGTAGAACAAGGTTTTGGCGAAATTCAACAAGTACTCAATCGCTATAATGCCATTAATGAGGCCTTCGCAGATCCAGAAGCCGATTTTGACGCCTTATTGGCAGAACAGGCAGAATTACAGGAAAAAATAGAAGCGGCCAATGCCTGGGAACTTGAGCGTCAGTTAGAAATTGCCGGTGATGCACTTCGTCTTCCTCCCTGGGATGCCGATGTTACTAAACTTTCAGGAGGAGAAAAACGCCGTGTTGCTTTATGTCGTCTATTGCTCTCCAAACCGGACATGCTGCTACTTGATGAGCCAACTAACCATCTTGATGCCGAGTCAGTTGCCTGGTTAGAGCGTTTTTTGCATGACTACGAAGGCACTGTCGTCGCTGTCACCCACGATCGTTACTTCCTTGATAATGTCGCTGGCTGGATTTTAGAGCTAGATCGTGGTCAAGGTATTCCATGGGAAGGCAATTATTCCTCATGGCTGGAACAAAAACAAAACCGCTTAGCACAGGAAGAAAAACAAGAAACGTCACGCCAGAAAGCGATGCAAGCGGAATTAGAATGGGTGCGCTCAAATGCGAAAGGTCGACATGCAAAAAGCAAAGCCCGTTTAGCGCGTTTTGATGAACTTTCTTCGCAAGAAGCACAAAAACGTAATGAAACGCAGGAAATCTTTATTCCACCTGGACCACGTTTAGGTGATGTCGTTATTGATGTAGAGCATGTTAGCAAAGGTTTCGGCGATCGTTTATTAGTGAATGACTTAAATTTTAAACTGCCTCCTGGTGGAATCGTTGGTATTATCGGCCCTAACGGCGCAGGTAAAACCACGCTATTTCGCATGATGTCTGGTGTAGAAAAACCCGATTCAGGTGAAATTAAACTCGGCTCTACCGTCAAACTATCCCATGTAGACCAGTCAAGAGATAATCTGGATGATAATAAAACCGTCTGGGAAGAAATTTCCGATGGTCTGGATTTGATTACTGTAGGAACTTACGAAACACCGTCGCGCTCTTACTGCGGTCGGTTTAACTTCAAAGGTGGCGACCAGCAAAAGCGTATCGGTGACCTATCCGGGGGTGAGCGTAATCGTGTGCATTTAGCTAAGTTACTGCGTAGCGGCGGTAATGTTTTATTATTGGATGAACCGACCAACGATTTAGATGTAGAAACCTTACGTGCATTAGAAGAAGCATTACTCACCTTCCCTGGTTGTGCCGTGGTTATTTCCCATGACCGCTGGTTTTTGGATAGAATTGCTACGCATATGTTAGCCTTTGAAGGTGATAGTCAGGTCGTTTGGTTTGAGGGTAATTATGAAGATTACGAAGCAGATCGTCATAAACGCCTTGGTACCGATGCTGACACGCCTCACCGCATTAAGTACAAAAAAATCGATTAATTTATCAAAATCTTTTTTATTTTCAAAACGCTGGGAGCGCGAGCGGTTTGTCCGCTTTTATTAAGCCTATGCGGACAAATCGCCCACATTCCCAGATAAAAAACAACAAACGTGTTAACTGGAAAATGCAAGATACCCACAAATGATTATTAAAATAATTTTGCTCAAGGGTATTTATTGACAATAATTATCCAAATGCGTATAGTTCGCGGCTGACTTTGCTGACATCAGCTACTCATGCCGAGGTGGTGAAATGGTAGACACGCTAGCTTCAGGTGCTAGTGGGCGCAAGCCCGTGAAGGTTCAAGTCCTTTTCTCGGCACCATTAAAATTCATACAATGCCAGCAATTTTATTCGTCAATAAGGCATTAGGATTTGCGTTTTTATCTTCCAACGAAAGCACAGCAAAAAAGATAACTGCTATGTTTTTTATGGCGAAGCTTTAAAAAATGTTATCCGGCAGGACATCAATCACCTCATCGGCCGGTTAACACTATCAACGCTCCGCTAGATAATAGCAATTCTCAATTTAGGATTCAGTGATAAAATAACCCCAATTCCTCAAACAAATAAAATTTGCAAGTGATAGATACCGTCGAAAAAATTACAACCCTCACACAATCTAATTTGATCGGACAGATCAGGCAAACGTTTGCAACCTTGCCGGATGCACGTAGTGGTGAGGGTGTTTACCAAAAATATGACATGTCAGATGCAGCGCTTAGTGCGTAGGTTGGGTTAGCTTTTCCAGCGCAGCGCAGAAAACGTAACCCAACATCTTGCGAGTACCAACATCATTGAGGTTCGTTCCTCACCCTCAACCTGCAAGCCCCACCCAACTGAAATCCTGCACTAGGCGGATATTCAGCTCTGTTTTTTATACCTGTTGTACAGGTGAAACGGGCGCACTTTGTTACCTTGGCACGCTTGCACTCTATCTTAATACGGAACGCAGAGCGTTCCCGTATGCGTTCCCACGCAGAGCGTGGGAACGAGAAAAAGCTAACCCGACCTACAGATGTACGCTTTTCCTGGTTTCGGTTTTTATTGAGCCTGTATATCTAAGCTTAATTAACTTAAGCAAATTTTTGATAAATATTCTGATACTCTGTTTTCGTAGAATCGGTTTCACTACGTGCTTTAACAAATCGCAAAAACATGACCTACTCACCCTACAAAATGTTTCAAATTTTTTCGGGGAGCCTGAATGCTTACAATTTTGTAATGCCTTAATCATTCATAGATCAGCGAGCGCAGCGCTTACCTGTTTTCTTCAATAAGTGACTCTGCCCCAATTCATGATAAATTTAACCTGCATTGCAAAAAATGACTTTATTATTTTGCGGTTTTTTGCAAGTTGCAGCATAATTTATCAAATAAACCATAGCACTTTATCAATTATTGAGATTGTTGTTAAAAAAGTGTTAGCTTAAGAAATTAATGACATTCTTCTAATAAATAAATAATTACTATCCAAAAAGGAATACAACAATGAAAAAAATAACGCCGTATCTGTTAGCTGTTTTTCTTATGTTACTGAGTAGCTGTGCTTACTTTGATAAACAAAACCAAGAGACTGAAGCGACTGCTCAAACAGTCGAGAACAATACACAGGATATTCAAGTTGATGCAAAAACTAACCCAAAAACAAATATAAGCGGTTATAAAACGTATGCCTGGCTTGGTACTGCAGAAGAACTGAATGACCCAAATAATAAATGGCAGCCTCCGAAAATAGATATTACCGGTGATATTAAATATCTGATTGATAGAGAATTGCGCAAAAAAGGCATATATAGCGCTTATGAACAGCCAGACCTGGCAGTTGCCTTTGTTCTCGGTGTCGATATGGACGCGCTTGAATTACAAGTTGACCCGGCTACTGGCGATGATATTCTGGAAAATATTCCACAAGGCGCTTTGGTAACCGTTCTTATAGATGTTGAAACGGGTTATGTCGTTTGGGTTGGCGTGGCGAAAGCGAATATTATAGAGGGCGCTTCTGCAGAATTGGCTCGTGAACGCCTGGATTATGCTGTCAGTGAGATGTTCAAATTATTAAAATAATCTTAATTTATTGCATAAATCATTTTTAATTAGTCTACACGATAGGCTGTATTTTTCAGGATAATATTATGATAAAAAATAAACTTACTATCATTGCCAGCGTGATGATTTTTGCGAATAGTGCTTTTGTACGGGCAGAGCCCTATGTTTACCCCGCTAAAGGACAAAGCGCAGAACAACTGGAAAAAGATAAATATCAATGTTATGTTTGGGGCAAACAGCAAACTGGTTTTGATCCTATGAATCCTCCCGTTGCTTCTGGTGGTCGTGCGTACACAGCTCCTTTAGCAGGTGGCGCTGCAAGAGGTGCAGCGGGCGGAGCAATTATCGGTGCCATTGCCGGGGATGCAGGTAAAGGTGCTGCAATAGGTGCAGCAACTGGGACTATGGCTAGAGGTGCTAGAAATAGAGGTGCGGTTAATCAGCAACAACAGCAAACTCAGCAACAATCTGCTGCGATTGCACAAATGCACAGCGAGTATGAGCGAGCTTATTCTGTCTGCCTTGAGGGAAGAGGATATAGTGTTAAATAGGTCTGTTTTTGATCAATAATGCATGCTCTATAGTTTGGGGTATTGCTAGTTTTCCCGCAATTTCCGACACATTGCCATTTTTTTATGATGATTCAATTTAATCGCCGACTATTAATCCTTTTACTGATACTACCCTGTTACTCGGGATTATTAAAAGCACATGCCGTTGTAACAGAACATAGCATTAAGATAGAAGCCATTCACGCGCATCAAGCCAAACAAGTTAAATTAACGTTTAATTCCAGTATAGAATTAGGACTCTCACAGGTTTTTCTGGTGCGTAAAGGAGACATAGAGGAAAAACTACCTGTAAAGCAGGGAAAGCCATGGGCGAAGTGTTAATTGAGATGCCAGCGCTAGCGGTAGGTGAATATGCTTTGCATTATAAAATTTTCGCCGCTGATGGCCATATCACGGATGATATTATCCATTTTACTGTGCAGCCGTAGAGAAAAAAATGGAAGGTATTGCTGATTTCTTAGACTCTCTGATCGGGGGCGTCGATCTTATTTGTTACTCTTTAGCCATCGGTGGCTTACTGTGGGGAGTATTTATTTTGCGCCCCTGGGAATTGATCACTGATCAGATTAAGGCGCAAGGTCTTCTGGCAGATAACACGGTTAGTCTGATTTATAAAGGCGCATTTGCCCTAGCCATAGTGCAGTTGCTAAAAATTATCTTAAAAATCTGGTTAATGACCGCTATTCTAGATAAATGGCCTTTTCCTGAATTTGCTGCCACTACACAATTTATTGGTGGTATGACTCGTATGCTTTTGGCATTAGTATTGGCTGCTTATTGTTATGTCTATTTGCGTGTCCATGCTGATTCGCGTAAGCATTGGTTCAATGCACTTAAAGTTGCGGCATTCCTGGTTGTTTCAGGTGCCTGGTTAGTGCATGCAGCTGGACGTTTTGATAACCGCATTATTTTAATGAGCCTGACGACGGCTCATCAAGTGGCTGCCGCTGCTTGGGTTGGCGGCGTATTTCTGTTAGTCTCGGTATGGCGTTTAACCCGGCAAAAGCTAATTCCTGTCATTTTTTGGTCAACCTATTTGCAGCGTTTTTCCAAGTTAGGTATGCTGGCAGTCACAGGTATTTTGCTATCGGGTGTGCCAATGGCAATTGGCTATATTACAAGCTTCAATGGTTTTTTTGGCACGGGCTACGGTAATATTCTCATGGTTAAGATGTTACTGATGGCGATCGCACTGGGTTTTGCCTGGTTAAACCGTAGCGCAGTCTTAGCCTTTAAATTATCAAACAACAAGCATGCTTTATTCAATCGGGTACCTTATTATATCGAAGCAGAAACACTGGTTTTAATCACTTTACTGTTTACTGCTGCTAGCCTTGCATCACAACCGCCCGCAATTGATATTCCTGATTTGACAGCCACCTGGCAAGAAGCGTTGAATACTTTTGCACCTCGTATTCCACGTATGGAATCGCCTAGCCATGCCGCACTGCTGGCTGGCGAAGCAGGGCGAACTGCGATTATTGGACAGACACCTTCGGCAGCGGCAACAGCCTGGTCTGATTACAACCATAATATTTCCGGTATTTTTATTACTGTGATGAGCCTGTTTGCCATGCTTTCTTATAAAACCAAACTAACTTGGACTCGTTACTGGCCGGTTGGTTTTATTGGTCTGGGCATTTTTATTTTATTACGCGCTGATGCAGAAACCTGGCCAAATGGAACAATGGGTTTTTGGGAAAGTATGCTGGAAAATGGGGAAATATTACAGCACCGTATTGCAACTTTGTTAGTCTTTTTGCTGGGTATTATGGAATTACGCGCCAGAATAACGACTGACCCTGACAGTAAACTACCTTATATTTTTCCCATGCTATGCGCATTTGGCGGTTTAATGTTATTAACCCATTCTCACGTAGGGTTTCAAGCAAAGACTGCCTTTTTGATCCAGATCGGCCATACCTTTATGGGCTTGTTTGCGCTTATCATGGCCGTAGGTCGGTGGCTGGAGCTCAAGCTGGACCAGCCAGGAAAAAGTATTGCCGGGTTTGTTTCTGTATTTGCCTTTTTTCAGATTGGTCTAATATTGATGTTCTATCAAGAACCACTTTATTAACTGAAATAGCGATTGGTAAAAGCGAAACGCCAAGCAAGTTACCCGTCTAACAGTCTAATGCTAGCCAAAAGTAGAATTATTCCAACCCCAGAATTCAGCTGGACAATTACTAAATTCAATATAAATTCGGTCAGCAGCGATTTGTAACCGGGTATTTAATACCTTGCTGATAGAGGCAGATAAAGACTTGGCCTGGCTAGCAGATAAGCCAATGCTTTTACATTCCACATACGCTAAAGGCTCAGAACTACCACCAAATAACATATTTCTCCCCCCTTCTATTTCCACCATAACATAGCGTTCGGGCTTACCTGTTTCGTTTGCTAGTAATTGCGATAATTCACTCATTACTTGAGGCGTTTTTTCATTCTCAATACTGACATTGGTTCTAAGTTTTATCAAGGGCATGGTTTATTTCCTATTAGTTAATAAATTAGTCATAGAAAGGCAATAATACAACATTATTAATAAGCATAAGCCGGTCAATCAATGCTGTAAGCTTTTGTGGTTTTAATTTTAACACTATTATCAGGCGAATTTAATAGCGTTACATTTTGCCCTGTAAAGTACATTAGTGTATCCTTAATTTATTTAAGTTAGTAAGGCAAATTTTACTCCATATCACTTAATATAATGAGGCTCAATATGAATAAGATCAGCGATGAAGAACGACAAAAAATACTCGAAAGCCCTCCGATAGGCACATGGGTGCTAATGCTATCGGTCGCTGGCGGTATGGTCGCTGCCTGGCTATTTCTTTACTACGGGGTATTTATCTCCCGTGGCATTATTAATTAAGGTGACACGATGCATATAGATCCCTTAGAAAGAAAATGGGTGCAGGTTGCTTTAGCTATGTGCGCCTTATTTGTGTCTATTATTATGATAGATGCTTTATTCCATGGCGTGAATGCGCCAAGTAATGTTGAGACCATAGATTCACGTAAAATTCATTTAAGTGAAGAATTTGGCGAAGATAACCTAGGTGTACAAGTAGCAGAAAACGGCGATATAACCGTTCGCCTTGTTGCTGGTCGGTACGCGTTCTTCCCTAAAGAAATTACCCTCCCGGCAGAAACCAAAATCACTTTCCGCTGGGTAAGTATGGATGTCTTGCATGGGGTACATATGCCGATGACTAATATGAGCACGATGATTGTTCCCGGTTATGTTTCACAGGTTGAAAGCTCTTTTCCAAGACCAGGTGAATATCCTATGCTATGTAACGAGTATTGTGGCTTAGGTCATGACCATATGTGGAGTAAAGTTTCTGTCATTGATAAAGAAGCGTGGGAAGCAAACAGAGCCGTATTAACCACCACTGACAATGACACTATTGATGAGGAACAAAATGATGAATGATTCAACAGCTAAAAATTTAGCCCTGAGTCACATATGGGTAGCGTTTGGAGCGTTTATCATGGCAATGTTTTATGGGTGAATATCAGGTATTGGAGCGGAGCGGTCTTTTTGAATCACTCAGTTCGCCAAGCGTATATTTTGCCTCAGTCAGTACCCATGGCGTATTAATGGCAGTTGTATTGCCACTTTTTTTATTATGGGTTTTGGTTATTACACCGCCAGTCATTCTTTAAAAGTTCCGGTATGGAATCCTAAACTCGCATGGATGGGGTTTGCAATTGCCCTGGCAGGGGGTGGTAATGGCGGCTATTCCATTGCTTACCGGCTTAGCGTCGGTGTTGTATACTTTTTATCCTCCCGTTCAAGCGCATGTCGCCTTCTATATAGGCGCAACGTTACTGGTTATCGGTTCTTGGGTCTGGTGTGCCATTATGGTGGTGATGTTTTACCAGTGGAAAAAAGAAAACCCCGGTCAAACCGTGCCGTTAGTCATGTTTGCCACCACAGCGAATGCATTGCTTTGGTTGTGGACCAGTGTCGGTGTGGCTTTTGAGGTTTTATTCCAGTTAATACCCTGGGCTTTAGGCTGGATGGATACACTTGATCCAGGCCTGGCCAGAACTCTGTTTGCCTGGACTTTACACCCTATTGTGTATTTTTTGGCTTATCCCTGCATATACCGCATTTTATGTGTTTGTGCCTAAACAAGCAGGCTCTTATTTATTCAGTGAAGAAGCCGCACGGATGGCATTTTTAGTCCTGGTTGTATTTTCTTTGCCGATAGGATTTCACCATTTATACATGGACCCTGAGCAAGCCAGTGGCTGGAAATTACTGCATGGTCTGGGAACGTTTATTGTTACCTTGCCAACTTTAGTAACAGGTTTTACCGTTATCGCCTCTTTAGAAATTGCCGGGCGTTTACGTGGTGGTCAGGGAGTATTTGGCTGGATTGGCGCTTTACCTTGGTCAAATCCAATGGTACTGGCGGTTATTCTCTCTTTACTGATGCTGATTTTGGGTGGCTTCGGTGGTATCGTTAATGCCAGTTATGCCATGAATGCTATGGTACATAATACCGCCTGGGTTCCCGGCCATTTCCATTTAATCTTTGCCCCCATTTACAATCATTATGCATTTTGCGACAACCTATCCTACCTACTCTACTGCCTATACTGGTGAAAAAACCATTATTTTCTTGGCCTCTTAGCCCGTCACAACTTTGGACGGAGCATTAGTTTATTGGCATGAGCATCATGACAACACCTTGGCATATTTTAGGTTTATTAGGCCAGCCTAGACGAATCTCAAGCGTACAATATAATAATTTATTAACCTTATCCTGGGAACCCTACGAATTATTAATGATTTTAGGTGGACTGGTATTATTATGTTCTGCGTGTTTGTTCATTTATTTATTGATAAAAACGCAATTAGGTCAAAGTTCTGAGACTTTTGCAGAAGAAGTCGAATACGCAGAGCCATTGCATGCCGTTAAGGACTTACCTGAGTATTTGAATGATTTCAAAATATGGAATAAAGCCATTGCCGTATTAATGATCATCAGCTTTGGTATACCCATTTTACAATTCTTTTTTATGGACACCTATGGTTCAAGCGGATGGGGATATTAAATATGAAACATCTTTTATTGGTAGCTGTTCTAATTCTACCCACACTTGCATCTGCTGAACCAGCATCAAATATTGTATGGGTACCTGAAACACTGAATCTTGTTAAAAACGGTAACTTACAAAAAGGTGAGCAACTCGCGCAAGCGTGTGCAGGATGTCATGGTGAAAAAGGCATCAGTGCCATGGGCATGTTTCCCTCTTTAGCAGGGCAAATAGCGAATTACACCTATAAACAATTACGTGATTATGCGGATGGTAAACGTGATAACCCGATGATGAATTCGATTGCTCAAGGGCTTAGTGAACAAGATAGCGCGGATTTAGCCGCGTGGTTCGAATCTTTGCCTGCAGCACAGAACAAAGCATCAACGCAAGACTTAGATAAAGCAGATGTACTGGTTGCGCAAGGAAATGGTAAAAAAATCCTGCCGCCTTGTTTTACCTGTCATGGTGCATCCGGTGAAGGAAAACGCATGGACACCCCTGCTTTGGCGGGTCAACAGGCTGAATATACAGTGAATACATTGATGGAATATAAAAAAGGGACACGCCACAATGATATTTATAGCCGTATGCGATTGATTGCAAAACAGCTTAGTGATGTTGAAATTAAACAACTTGGTGAATATTACCAGCAGCTGAAATAAGCAAATAACCAGTCAGCGGAGCACTGCGATAAAGTTAAGAGTGTATTGATTTAAACAATATCACTTGTAGGTTGGATTAGGTTTTTGTTGCAAAGCAATAAAAACGTAAGTGCTAATCCAACCCTATCCAAACTACACTTAACACATTGTTTAAGATATATCTCTTAACTTAATGGTAGTGAGTCTGTCAGTAAACAGGTTAGGTATTTCTCTTGTTTAACTCAGTTTTTTGTCGTTAATACGGAGGGTAGCGTATTGAGAAAGCGGTTACAAAGCCCCGCGACTGTCTGCTTTTCATATAAAATAAAATCTATAAACGCTCGAGCAATAGGCGATAACTGTTTCTTTTCGTGATGCACTGCATACCAGCAGCGCATCAGTGGAAAGTGCTGTACATCCAATTCCACCAGATTTTTAGTTGCCAGTTCCAGCGTAACACTGTGTCTTGAAAGCACTGAAATACCCAGATCAGCCATTACAGCTTGCTTGATAGTTTCACTACTCCCCAACACCATACCAGGCGATAACTTAATATTATGCGTCTGCAAAAAATCCTCTTAAGCCCTTACGCGTCCCTGAACCGTTTTGCGCACCGCAGCGG
>CALOCH010000020.1:0-11599 GCA_942491615.1 uncultured Gammaproteobacteria bacterium | reverse complement strand
CGCGTATTATTTCAGCGGCAGAAGGGGATGTGAGTCGTTTTTCGCAAATTTTACAGGAGTATAAGAAAGCACCTGAAGTAACTCGGCAACGTATTTATTTAGATACCATGGAGTCAGTGATGAGCGGTACTGATACGGTTATGGTGGATGTTCAGGGTGGTAATAATCTAATGTATTTACCTTTAGATAAATTGACGGACAAATCAAAAGCAATGAGTGAGTTAGTCGATAGCTATCAATCAGCGGCAACGGCTGATCAATCATACAACTCAACTAATACGCCTCGGACTTCAAGTCGTGGTCGTTCACCAAGAGGACGCTAAGCATATGTCTCAGAATAAAATTTTATTGGGTGTTGCTGCGGTATTTACTGTTGCCATGATGTGCGTATTTACGGTATCTGAAACAGAAAAAGCGATTAAATTTAAATTAGGAGAGATTGTTGCTTCTGACTACCAGCCTGGGCTACATTTTAAAATTCCGATAATTAATAACATCAAAAAATTTGACTCGCGTATTTTAACACTTGATTCTACGCCTGAACGTTTTTTAACAGCAGAAAAGAAAAATGTTATTGTTGATTCATTTGTTAAGTGGCGTATTGGCGATGTAAATACTTTTTATACTTCAGTTGCAGGCGATACTTATCAGGCAAATGTACGTTTAGATCAGATTATTAAAGATGCTTTTCGGAGTGAATTTAGTAGACGTGATATTAAGCAATTGGTTTCTACTGACCGTAGTGCTGTTCGTGAGGCGCTTATTGCTAATACTACCGGGCCAGCTGCGAAATTGGGTATTGATATCGTTGATGTACAAGTAAAGCGTATTGATTTACCAAAAGAAGTGAGTCAGTCAGTTTATAGGCGGATGGAAGCAGAGCGTGAAAGAGTTGCGCGTGAGTTTAGGTCTCAGGGTTCTGAGGCTGCTGAGCGTGTGCGTGCTGATGCGGACAAGCAAAAAGAGATTATTCTGGCGAATGCGTATCGTGATGCCGAAGTGACTAAAGGTCAAGGTGATGCCAAGGCATCGGAGATTTATGCTAAGGCTTATGGTCAAGATATTGAATTCTATGCATTTTATAGGAGTATGGCTGCTTATAAAGAAACTTTTGAAAACTCTGCAAATCTTATGGTGACAGAGCCAGATTCAGATTTCTTTAAATATTTCAAACAAATGAAATAAGCCAAACATTGGATCGATTGGAATTATTAAACGCTCCGCTCTTGTGGAGCGTTTTTGTGTGGACTGGAAAATTATCATGTTGCAAAGAGACCCTTGGCTTTTACCTGAAGGTGTGGAAGAAATTCTACCTATTGATGCTAGGCACCTGGAAATATTGCGTCGCCAGTTACTTGACGTTTTTGAATGTTGGGGCTACGAAAAAGTGATTCCGCCCTTTATAGATTATCTGGATTCATTATTAACAGGATCGGCTCATGATTTAAATTTACAGACATTTAAATTAACTGATCAGTTAAGCGGCGAAATGCTGGGAATACGTGCTGATATTACACCTCAAGTTGCAAAAATTGATGCGCACAGCTTAAGTCATCAGCATGTTTCGCGCTTATGCTATGAAGGGACTACACTGCACACGCGGGGTGATGCGCTCGACAAAACACGAATACCCATACAAATTGGTGCCGAACTGTTTGGTCATGCAGGGGTTGATAGTGATATTGAAGTTGTGCAATTGATGCTCGAAGTCTTAGCAGTGGCCGGGCTCAAAAATGTGCATCTTGATCTTGGACATGTGGGTATCTACCGTGGACTTGTTGATCAAGCCAACTTATCGTCGGAACAGGAATTAGCACTATTTGAAGTGTTACAGCGTAAAGCAAACTCAGAGCTAGCAGACCTTTTGGTTAGCTATGCTGTGCCTGCAGATCTACACGCTGTTTTTCTGGCCTTACCTAAATTAAATGGTGACCAGTCTATATTGGCGACTGCCAAAAGAGTTTTTGCTAAAGCTGATAACTGCATAACTCAAGCGTTGGAACAGTTAGAAACACTAGCTGATGTATTGCATAGCTACTACCCTGAACTAACGATTAGTTTTGATTTGGCAGAGTTACGTGGCTATCACTATCATACTGGCTTAGTTTTTGCGGCCTTTGTTCCTGAGGTAGGTAAGGAAATTGCACGTGGCGGACGTTACGATAATATCGGACAGATATTTGGTTGTGCCAGACCTGCTACCGGATTTAGTGCAGACTTAAAGGTTTTGGCCGCGCTGACTAAAAACCATCGAACGACTGATGATGTTTTAAGAATTTTCGCTCCTTTTGTCGCAGATGACCGTGCATTGGACGAAAAAATACGTGATCTTCGCGCGATTGGATACATTGTAATCAATCAACTTTCAGGGCAGGGAGTCGATGCTAAGGAATTGAATTGTAATCAAATATTAGAAAAAAATGATGAGAACTGGGTTCTTGTCCCGTTAAATTAATCTGGAACTGTTATGGGTAAAAATGTTGTAGTTATCGGCACGCAATGGGGTGATGAAGGCAAAGGGAAATTGGTTGATTTGTTAACTGATCAGGTAAAAGCGGTGGTGCGCTTTCAAGGTGGACACAATGCCGGACATACCTTAGTTATAGATGGCAAAACAACAGTTTTACATTTAGTTCCTTCGGGGGTTTTGCGTGAAGGCGTACAATGTTTGATAGGTAATGGTGTGGTATTATCGCCAGATGCTTTGTTAAGTGAAATAAAAGTACTGGAAGATGCCGGTATTCCAGTGCGTTCAAGGTTATTGATCAGTGAGGCCTGCGCCTTGATTTTACCTATTCATGTTGCCATTGATCAGGCGCGAGAACTCGCTAAAGGTGCTAAGGCTATTGGTACCACAGGACGAGGAATTGGCCCTGCTTATGAAGATAAAATTGCCAGACGTGGTGTGCGTGCAGGCGACTTATTAAGGCCTGAGTTGTTTGCAGAAAAATTAAAAGAGTTAACAGCATTCCATAACTTTATGTTGACTGAGTACTATAAAGCGCCTGCAGTTAATTTTGATGCCATGTTAACTGAGGCACTTGCTCTGGGGGAGCAAATAAAACCGATGCTGGCTGATGTTGCAGAAAAATTATATGAATATCAGGCAGAGGGGAGTAACTTATTGTTTGAGGGGGCGCAAGGTGCTTTACTAGATATCGATCACGGCACTTATCCTTATGTAACCTCTTCAAACACAACAGCTGGTGGTGCTGCGACAGGCACAGGTGTCGGACCTTTAGATATTGACTATGTGTTAGGCATAACCAAAGCATACTCAACTCGCGTAGGCAATGGACCTTTTCCTACCGAGCTAGATGATGAATACGGTGAGCATTTGGGTAAAAAAGGGCATGAATTTGGTGCAACTACCGGTAGAAAAAGGCGAACAGGCTGGTTTGATGCTGTTTCTATGCGTAAATCAGCGCAACTTAACTCTTTAAGCGGTATGTGTTTGACAAAGTTAGATGTACTTGATGGTCTCGATAAAATTGGTATTTGTACTGCCTACAATATTGCAGGTGAAAAAGTTACAGTTGCACCTCTTGGTGCAGAGAAATATGAGGCTTGTACGCCAGTTATTGAATATATGGATGGCTGGAAAGGTAAAACTAAAGGTATCACCGAACTAGATGAACTACCCGAGAATGCTTTAGCCTATATAAAGCGTCTGGAAGATTTGGTGGGTGTCGAGATTTCTATTTTATCCACAGGGCCTGAACGTAACGAAACTATTGTATTAAAAAACCCTTTTGCTTGAAAAATGCGGCTATGCACTTGAGGCAGGACAGGCATCACTCGAGTCTTGTTCGGCACTTATGTTAGATTACGTTTTTATTGCTTTGCAACAAAAATCTAACCCAACCTATATTTAATGCATTGATTATAAATAATAAAACCTTAGCTTAATGGAATTGACGAGGAGTCTGGTAACAGAAACCTGCAAGGTGTCCCGTCTTAAATTTCTAGCCAAAAATGCAGAGTGCGTTTTCTTTCGTGTTAACGAGATATTTAAGAACCTGGATGGTGTTATTAATTTTTTAAACAGTAACACTTAACCATTTCACGTGTGTGCTTATCCTTATCTGGCTGAATTATGTATAAATATGAAGGCCTGCTTGTTCATCAGGAGATTGATGAACATGGTCTAATTGAAATTGTTGAAACTGATGGCGTACGCGCTTTGCATTTTGGAACAAGCCCAAGGCAGAGCAGTATGATTATCAAAGCCCCTAATGAGTTACATGCAAAATATGCCAGAGCAATGATGCTCTGGCTCTTGTTTAAAGAACAGCCTGAACATGTCTTGATGGTAGGTGTGGGCGGGGGTTTATTAAGTAAATACCTGCTGTATCACTTTCCTGATTGCCGCATACAGGCGATAGAGTTTCGAAAGGCTATTATCAGGATTGCACGTCGTTTTTTTGCCTTGCCACTTGAACCTCGCTTAAAAATAAAAATTGGCGACGGTGCCCATTATATCAAGCGACAAAGCCAGCAGCTTTCTGCGCAATACGATCTTATTATGATTGACGCTTTTGATGCTCAAGGTATGGCTGATAGTATGCAGGGCGTGAATTTATTTTCTTCCTGTAAACAGTTGCTCACCAAAGATGGCATACTGGTGATTAATCTTTGGGGCAGTGATAATGAGCAATACAAGCAACTCACATGGGAACTGGATATAATATTTAAGCAGAAACTATTGTTTTTACCTGTGCGTAAGCGTGGTAATGTTATTGTAGTAGCTTTTGCTTGGGAGGCTCAGCAATATTCGCTAAAAGCCATAAGGCACAAAGCCAGACAACTAGATGCACAATACCACATTGAATTTACAGATTTTATTAAAGATTTGAAAAGGTACAATGGTAGTGCCTTCAAAAAAGTAATAAAAGAGTAATAATCATATGAATATCTTAGATGCCAAACATATATTTTCCTATAGAAAATATTGGGCGCAACGTTTCGGTACGGCGCAGGAATTGCCAATGAGTCGAGCAGAAATGGATGTTTTGGGCTGGGATAGTTGTGATGTTGTTTTGGTGACCGGTGATGCTTATATAGATCACCCGAGTTTCGGCATGGCTCTGATCGGTCGTGTGTTGGAAGCTCAGGGCTTTCGTGTCGGCATTATTTCCCAACCAGATTGGCATAGTAGCGATGAATTTACATGTTTGGGAAGGCCTAACTTATTTTTTGGTGTGACCGGTGGCAATATGGATTCCATGGTCAATCGTTATACTGCGGATAAAAAGATTCGCTCTAATGATGCCTATACTGCAAGTGGTGAAGCTGGAAAGCGCCCTGATAGAGCGGTTAATGTATACTCGCATCGTTGTCGTGAGGCTTATAAAGATGTGCCTATTATTATTGGTGGTATTGAGGCCAGTTTAAGACGTATCGCACATTACGATTATTGGTCAGATAAAGTCAGAAAATCGGTGCTATTAGATTCCAAAGCTGATTTGCTGGTTTACGGTAATGCTGAGCGACAAATTACTGAAATTGCCCACCGTTTGGCAACGGGCGAATTAATCACGGATTTGAAAGGCATACGCGGCACGGTACATTTTGTAAAACAGGTACCCGCAGGCTGGACAGTTAAAGATTCGTCTGATATAGATCAACTGGGCAAAGTGATCAAACCTAAAAGCCCCTATTTAATGGAAGAAGAGGCTGTTTGTGCAGATAAACAAGCAGAGGCAAAGACAAAGACAAAGGAAACTAAAAGTTCAAAAATCAGTAACGATGAACGTACTAAAACAGTTATTCGTCTGCCTGATTTTGATACCGTTAAAGATGATCCCATACAATATGCCCATGCGTCACGAGTGATGCATGGCGAGACAAATCCAGGAAATGCACGCCCTTTATTGCAAAAACATATGCAACGCTATATCTGGGTTAATCCCCCTCCAATCCCGCTGACGATGAGTGAAATGGATGGAGTATTTGGCCTCCCCTATTCCCGCTTGCCGCATACTGGTTATGGTAAAGCGAATATACCCGCATTTGAAATGATTCAGCACTCAGTGAATATCATGCGCGGTTGTTTTGGTGGATGTTCTTTTTGCTCAATTACTGAACATGAAGGGCGTATTATTCAAAGTCGTTCTGAAGACTCTATTATCAAAGAAATTGAAGCGATACGAGATACTTCACCAAATTTTACTGGGCATATTTCTGATCTGGGTGGACCAACCGCAAATATGTATCGTCTAGCCTGTAAAGATGAAAAGATAGAAATGGCATGTCGTAAGCCGTCCTGTGTTTTTCCAGGGATATGTGAAAACCTGGATACGAATCATACGCCGTTAATTAAATTATATCGACGCGCGCGCGCCTTGCCAGGCATTAAGAAGATACTGATTGCTTCAGGGTTGCGGTATGATCTGGCTGTTGAATCACCGGAATATGTTAAAGAATTAGTTACGCATCATGTGGGGGGATATTTGAAAATTGCCCCGGAACATACCGAACAAGGTCCATTATCTAAAATGATGAAGCCTGGGATGGGAAGTTATGATCGTTTCAAGCATATGTTTGAAAAATACTCTAAGGAAGCAGGTAAAGAACAATATCTGATCCCTTATTTTATTGCTGCGCACCCAGGCACAGAAGATGTTGATATGCTTAATCTTGCTTTATGGTTAAAACGTAATGGTTTTCGTGCCGACCAGGTACAGGCTTTTTTACCTTCACCAATGTCGATTGCCACAGCGATGTATCATTCGGGAAAAGATACTTTGCATAAGGTGAGTCGCAAGGGGGTATCAAATATGTCCATTCCCAAGGGAATAAAACAGCGTCGCTTACATAAAGCTTTTTTACGTTATCATGACTCTAAAAACTGGCCATTATTGCGCGAAGCTCTGAAAAACATGGGGCGTGCCGATTTAATCGGCAATGGCAAACAACAGCTTATACCTAATTGGCAGCCTAAAGAGGGCGGTAAAGATGTTCAGGGGCAAAGCAAAGGCCATACTTTTAGAACACAACGTACCGATAATAACCCGCATCGTGCACCCACTAAAAAACGCTTTAAAAAAACTAGATAAAAGACTTTTAAAATTAATAATAAGCGCATATAATATTCATTCTTTAGCTGGTGTAGCTCAATCGGTAGAGCAACTGATTTGTAATCAGTAGGTCGCGGGTTCGATTCCCATCACCAGCTCCATATTTCAGTTCATTCGATATATTGAATGACGCTATAGATTTGGTAAAAGGGGTGTTAAAGCATCTCACTAAGTTACCTTTACGAGTCTGGAAAGCTTTGCGTCTAACAAAGCTTTAAAAAGGGGGGATATGGATAAATATCGGTATTCCCCTGTTTCCATTCAATGCTAACACGCACTAATTTTTTTTGCAAAAAAATAGTGTGTGTATTTTTAGTATTTACCTCTTTTACATCAGAACCTCTTTAAAATAATGGATGATTCCTCCCTTGAGGCTGCGTTTAAAAGAGTCATGGCTTTTTCTGAGCAGAGTAAAGATCATTCTTCCTTAAGGCTTGATAAGTTACTGGCTCAGTACTTCGATGAACAAACATTGCGTCCTGACAGCAGGCGAAGTTATTCGTGTTCCTTAAATGTTTTTATTAAAGATAATAATATCCAGTCTCTTCATGAAGTGAATGAGGATATGTTGCTCAAGTGGAAAAAGAATGTCCTTGAGCGAGCAAGCCCAACAACATGGAATAATGATCATACCCATTTGCGTGCCTTATTCAGTTTTGCAACCCGCAAAAAATGGCTCGATGATAATCCGTTCCTTGCCGTTACAAAAGTAAAACCACCCCAGTTAAAAAAGAAAACAATTGAACTCAGCTCATTAAAAATGATGCTGGAAACGCTGAATGAGTTTAAGGAAAATTTTGAACCTAAATGGTTTTGGGTCACTTTAATAAAAGTTTTTTATTATACCGGGATAAGGCAACATCAAATACTTACTCTAAAATGGCAGGACATTAATTTTACAGAGGAAACAATTCTGCTGACCGTTGAAGGGAGTAAAACGCATAGGGAATGGGCTATACCATTGCCTGATGAATGTCATGAAATACTAAAAACCCTAAAAACAGATCGAAAAGCGCCTTAGATGAAAAAAATACTTTTAAAGAAAGTAAGTTTATTAAGTGCATAAATGAAGAACGGGTATTTAAACTTCAGTTATTTACCGATAAATATTCAGGCACAGAGCTAAGTGCCCGGCAGGTTGCTGGTTTTTTTAAAAAACTATCCCGCTATTCTGGTGAGAAAATCAGCTCACACAGATTACGGCATACAATGGCAACCCAGCTTGCGCAGTCAGGTGAAAACCCTGATATAAAGTCACTGCAACATATTCTTGGACATACTGATGTCAGAACAACAATGCAGTATGTAGAGCCACAAAAAAAACATATTCAGTCGGTTATCAATAAGCTTCCGAAAATTTAGTTGCCTGAATTCAGATCACTTATTCTGTCAAGGTGAGGGTTCTGTGTTAGTGGGGGAGTGTCTCCAAATACCAGCTTTACATCGTTAAACAGGATGGCGTTTATTTTTGTCATTCTATTCTGGCCCTTTACTTCATATTTGATGACATTCAGTCCTTTTTTATCGCGACTATGTACTTTTTTCTTTAATATCAGTTTTTGCACCTCTTTCCAATCATATTTATTATCAGTGGATATTTCAAAATCCTGAAAAATGCCTGGAGTGATGAGAATGACGCCATCCGGCACAATATGAACACGCGCTTTTGCCGCATTTGTTTTAATTTTACCTGACTCTACGCCGTGTTGTAACCACTCAAAAAATAACTGATCACCAGTGGCATCCGAAAGTGTCGGGGTTGATTCTTTTTTTACTTCAGGCTTCTTTATCTTCGCAACACTGCTGACTTGACTATCCTCTTTTGTGTTGGGTGTTGAATGTATTATCACATCATTCACTTCCGCATTGTTTTCATTGCTCACTTTAAGAGGGGATGGCAAAAAAACGGACAAGTCAAGTGCGTCAGTTTCTTGCTTATTTTTTTGATGAACGGGTATATTAGCATTGCTAGATTTTAGCTCAGGGGTATTCGCTTCTTTTTTGTTAGTGATGTGTTGGCTTTTATCCGGGCTTCCTTCTTCAGTTGCTTCCTTTTTTTCAGTCTGATCAGACGGGGTAATCGCTCCTTCAAATTCATTTGGTCTGCTTTCCGGATTTATCCATATTTTAGAAACAGGGATATTAATAACTGTCAGCTCGTTGCTCCAGTCACTGCCACTGATAGTGACTTTCCATATGGCCTTGTTATCGCAGGGCGATAATATGCCGTGCTCCTGGAGAATGTCATACATCCGTCCGTTTTTTGTGGGTAATCCCGTATGGCCTTCTTTGCTCAGCTGATCACGAATGGCATCTATGGTTCGTTTACTGACTAACCAGCAATGCTCGCCTTTAATCCATCCAGCTGCACCGTTCCGGTTAAGAGGCAGCTCGCCTTCATGTAACAAGTGACGTAATGCAGTAAGCATTTTCTCATGCAGTGGTTTGACTTTTGTATTACTTGCGGTAACCCGGTCAGGCTCTGCTCCCAGGTTATGTGCAACTGATTTGCCATCTGCAGTTGAGATAATCTCGCCGATTGATAATGCATTTTCGTTATCGCCAGACACATAAGCAAGCCATTGCATAAAAATAGCCTGATTCCCACTAAGCCAGTGCATGCCGTGTGGTGGGATAATTTTATGGGAGAGTAATAAAGAGGCTTTTTCATGTAAGTGATAATGCCTCTTTTTAATAAAGCTGCATGCATACCAGCTTCCTTGTTCATCTAAAAAATTAGCCCAAGGAGTCCATTCGGTAGGCGCATGGTTTTGATCATAAACCGTCACTTTTTGGTCAACGACAGGTTTAGCAATGTCATGACAAAGGGCAGCTAAAAAAACTGAATATGTCCAGATATCCTGCTCTACCGATACATCTTCTGCATTATTGCTGGTTGTTAAAACATACGAACGTCTCAGTTTTTATGCGGTTACACAGGCATCAAGTGTGTGTTCAAGCATTCCACCAGGGCTGGCATGGTGATGTATTTCAGAGGCAGGTAGTAACTGAACCACGCGAGCAAAATTATGAAGGCAGGGCCGATAGTATTTAGTAAAGTTTGATTCGGATAGTCCGGCTAACTCATTTAAACTGGTTATTTTTCCGGCATGGGCATTTAATAACTCTTCAACTGATAAAACAGGTAATATTCGTGCAATATCAGGGGCTTTTGGCTGAATTTTTGCGGCAATCTCACTATGGTTTTTTTTATTAAAAACGCGGAGCCAGTTCATGGCCATAATTAACGTGTTTGGTCGTTAAGTAACGATTCATTGATAATGGTACTGACGAAATTTGATTCGATAGCGCCATTTCTTTGCAGCTTTATTGCAGCAGATTGTTTTGGGCGTATGTATTTTAAAATGGTTTTGTCTATTTGTAATTTACGGCAAGCCATGTCCCAGTAGCTTGAGTATATGCCCAGCAAGATGGTTGTGCCACAATTGGTTAAGAAGTCTTCAGAGAAATGTGTGGGTGATTGCGAGGTGCACCAGAGACCTAGCCCAAACTTTCTGCCTTCTTTGGCAATAACGTTAATAATATTGGCGCTGTCTTCAACAATGAATTTATGCGCTTCATCCAGGAATACAACGTGCTCTAAATCTGGTTTTACACCGGAATCACGACATTTTCTGAAAATTTCCTCTAGCCGTATATAAACAAACATTCTTTGCTCATCGTCACTTAAATGTTTAAGTTGGTGGAAAAGCGTCCTTTTGTCTGCCCAAAAGAGGGTGGGTTAGGCCTAAAAATACCTGAAGCATTTAAAATATTTAATCGTTCCAGAACGCTTTGCAATACATCTTTACTGCTGTATTTCATTACATCACTAAGTTCTCTGCCTGTTTCAATATTCTCAAGATAGGTTTCAAATTCCGTATTAACTTTTAGCTTGGTTGCAGCTAATGATTTTTGTGTTTTTTCGTCATCATGTGAAGCTTTTTGCTGTTTTGCAAGGGTGCGGTTAAGTTGATGTGTTAAGTAGTTTAAGCGTTCCAAGGCGCTAACGGCTTTGATGTTTGTACCGAGATTAAGTGCTTTGAGTTTTCTGTCAGCATAGTTTAATAAGTCATCGATTGAAGGGTAGTACCGTTTTAATTCCTGGTAGTCATGCGTGTTAAGCAGGCGTTGTCTGGTTTCTTCCGTAATTTCCTCTTTTGCCCAAGAGCTTGGATTATTATCGTAACAACCATTTAACCAGTAGACATCATTAAGTAGGTGACGCAACGCGGTTTCTTGTTTTGAACCGAGTTGTCTGCTGGTGGTGTTTATCATTGCGACAATTTCATTAATACGTCGCCTGATCCCGCCAGAATGAGGGTTATTGTTGAGTGTAAGTAAGTTATAGCCTAGTCTAGCTGACTCAGAATAGACGGCAGAAACAGTGCCCGGCTGATTGAGTTCATTATGCACATCAAAAATATCAACGTCTATGGTTTGCTCAATTGCAGTATTGATCAGTCGTTTGGCTTGATGGCTTTTTCCGGTGCCGGACATCCCTGTAATTAATAAATGGC
>CALOCH010000019.1:0-94253 GCA_942491615.1 uncultured Gammaproteobacteria bacterium | reverse complement strand
GTTGCATTGCTAAAAGCCGTCCTGGGCGACAGCTGCTGGGTTCAAGCTCAGTTCGGCGGTTTTGCGGCTAATAACGGCTAGGTCAGCGACTTGCTGATTATCTTTGGCAAATACCTGAATAAAGCCGGTATCATCCATACAGTGATAATCGTCAATGACCACAATGCACGTTCAGCGTCGCTTTGGTTATGGCGCGGCAGGCAACATTCAATACATAAGTGCAAGCGCTTGCCCACGGCGGTATGTAGCGATTCGTGCATATAAGCGATACCCTGGGAAGGAGCTGCAGGCTTGCGCGTAGTCCGGTCATGGACATGCCGGCGGTAATTGCAGCGGCGGCATGTTCGCCTTCAGGCTCAACAAAAATCAGCGGTCGCCCAGAAACGTTGATATGGCCTTTACTTTTTTCTTCGGCCCAGTATTCGCCCATATCCGTTGACGGGGCGATAGGAAAAGCGCCAGCGGCGTCTGCTGGCCCCAGCAGCTCCCTACGTAACGACTGCTGCATTACCATCCATAGCCGTGCAGAATACCAGGGTATTTAAATTGTTTGTCTTTATCTTTTTTGCCAAAAATAGCCATTTGCTTTCCTTCTAAAAATGGGTGTGCAGTCTTTATTGATCGAATAATTACTGTAATTGTGTCAGCAATATAAAGGTTAAAAAGTCAATTTTTAAAGTATTTATCCAATAGGCAGAGAGCTTTTTCACGATGTGGCTTCATGCCTTCTTTGCCCTTACTTGCATGAGTTGGGCCCAATTTGCTATCTAACCAGACAATTGCGCCGGTTGGGCAGCGCTCAATAGGCGTACGGTCGACTTCAAAGTCACTGATATTTTTCATAGTCAATAACGGCCAGAGTATTGCCAGATTTCTGTTAAACCTGTGGGTGCATCAACTACACATTTTTCACACAGCGGTACACGCGACTTCACGATGCACTTGCTGTGCCGTATCGCCTTCATCTAAACTTTTACAGGCAACAAAGAGTTTCTGGCTGACTGGCGACATAGGAAAATAAATCTTTAAGGGCAGACGACGACGCCGTCATTGCAGGAAGCAGTACATTTATCTTCTATCACAATGGGCAAACCGTGTTCGTCCATATAGATGGCATCAAAGTCGCAGACAGTAACAGCTGCCTAAGCCTAAACCAGCCCCAGCTACAGCCTTGTGCACACCGCCAGAAACAGCAGCTGCCGCCTGACAAGATTTTAGGCCTTCGTATTTTGCACGCGTGTAGGCTGCATGAGTACCGCCGGCGCAGGCGAGACGAGGCAACAACTTCCTCGTGGTGCTGCACCATGCCCATACCTAAACCGGCAGCCGTTTCTGCATTGGCTACCGGTGTATTCGCCGGGCCATGCTGAAGGGTTTTTAGTGCCTGCGCTAACGGTCTGGCGGCAAGAGGGCGGTAACCAGGTGCTGCCACGTGCCACCGTATTGGGCTTGCGGTAGCGTTTCATCTACTTCTACTATGCGAGGATCTTCAAAACAAAGAGTTTTTATTGGCAATGGCCAGGATGATTGCAAGTACAGCGCCGAGAGCAATCGTAAATACAGCGGCAGTGACTATAGTTGAAATCATGATAATTGTATTGAATGAGATGGTAGGAATCGGGATGTAATACTGTCCAGACGTTGAATACGATAACGTTTTTACCGTTATATATAGTGTGTAAAGATGTTACAGTGCTTCTTCTGGAAAGAAGCAGAAGGTGCGTGTCGATTATTGTTTTCATTCCTGTCCTTGGAGTGCGAGCCTGGAAAAAGGTTACAAGCCATTTTGCAATTCTACAACTTATCCAGTACGTACAAAACTAACTTTTAATGTAAGGTTTACTACGGTATTAAATTAGGCTAAATCATTGTATCACGGAATGGCTTATACAAATGATATGTTAGTTGACGGACATCATTAATTGCCTGATTTTTTTATCTATCGGATAAGGGGTGAGTATGTTGTTAAATGCTCGTTTTTTAGCGATAATGCCAAGAATTTTATAAAAGGTTTGTGATTTATGAATGCAGAGATAACGCAAGGCGTCGAATTAATGCTCACGGGAATGGGTATTGTCTTTCTTTTTCTGGTGATGTTAATTGGTGCAGTAAAGCTTATGGCTTATTGCGTTGCGACTTTTATTCCGAAGTAGAATCTATTCCTGATGCTACGCCTTTAAAACGGACGACTTCATCTGGTAGCGTATCAGCCCCACGGTTGCGGCAGCAATATCAGCCGCGATTTATCAACATGGAGCAAAGCGTCAGTAGACATTACTCGCTATTATCCATAAAGTAAGTAATTCATCGACAGTAAAGTCAGAGGAACAAATAACTATCATGACACAGTCAACCAGGCCGGTAGGCATTACTGAAGTCGTCGCTGAAGATGCGCATCAATCCATTTTAGCAACACGTTTACGCATTGAGGACATGTTGCCTATTTGTGAAAAACTAGACCAAATTGGTTATTGGTCAATGGAATCTTGGGGGCGGCGCCACGTTTGACTCCTGCATTCGCTATCTAGGAGAGGATCCTTGGGACCGCATTCGTGAAAATCAAAAAAGCCATGCCCAAATACCCCCTCAGCAAAGCCGTTCCGCAGGCAAAATATTTTGGGCTATCGACACTACGCCGACGATGTGGCGACCAAATTTGTTGAACGTTGCGCTATAAATGGTATCGACGTGTTCCGTGTATTCGATGCTATGAACGACATGCGCAATATGACGACCGCTCAAGGCGGTTAGTAAAGTCGGCAAACATGCACAAGGTACACTGAGTTACACGGTCAGCCCGGTGCACAACATTCAGTTATGGCTAGACTTAGCCAAACAACTCGAAGACGCTGGTGCAGACTCGATTTGCATTAAAGATATGGCGGGTTTACTCAAGCCTTATGCTGGGCTTATGAGCTGGTGACAGAGCTTAAAAAAGGCTTGTAGATATTCCGGTCCAATTACATGGTCATGCGACAACTGGGTTAAGTGTTGGTACTTTAATTAAAGCGATAGAAGCCGGTATTGATAATGTCGATACGGCGATTTCTTCTTTAAGCATGACTTATGGTCACAGCCCTACTGAAACCATCGTTGCAACTATGGCCGGGCAAGCGCGAGATACAGGCCTGAATTTAGAAAAACTAGAAGAGATAGCTGCTTATTTTAGAAAAGTACGTAGCAAATATGCTGCATATGAAGGCAGCCTAAAAGGTGTAGATGGACGAATTTTATTGGCACAGGTCCCGGGTGGTATGCTGACGAATATGGAAAGTCAGCTAAAACAGCAAGGTGCTGCAGATAAATTTGATGAAGTGCTGAAAGAAATTCCACGTGTACGCGAAGATTTAGGTTTCTTACCTTTAGTGACACCTACCTCGCAAATTGTAGGTACCCAGGCGGTACTTAATGTTATGACCGGAGAGCGTTATAAGTCTATTAGCAAGGAAACAGCGGGAGTATTAAAAGGTGAGTATGGGAAAACCCCCGCCCCTGTTAATGCTGAATTACAGGCGCGTGTTTTAGAAGAT
Organism: uncultured Gammaproteobacteria bacterium; assembly: GCA_942491615.1. GTDB lineage: Bacteria > Pseudomonadota > Gammaproteobacteria > Methylococcales > Methylomonadaceae > Methyloprofundus. The sequence goes on along the minus strand of CALOCH010000019.1, from coordinate 90,723 downwards.
GGCGGTGAGGTAATCACATGTCGACCTGCAGATTTGCTTGCGCCTGAAATGGATGCGTTAATTGCCGAAGTTGAAGCGAAGGCTAAACAGGAAGGTGTTACTTTAGCCAAAAGCATGTAGAAGAGGATGCCTTGATTAACGGTTTGTTCGTGCAAGTAGGCTGGAAGTTTATTGCAAATCGTGGTAATCCGGATGCCTTTGAGCCCGCTCCATCGATAGCCTCAGCAGCAGAAGTAGTTAGCTCTGTTACTGCAAAAATACCGAATACAGACGTAGAAACCTATACTGTAAATGTAAATGGTCAGAACTTTAATGTTGCTGTGGGGCCTGGTGGCACTAATCTGGCCATATCAACTATGGGCACTGCACAACATGCCGGTGGTGTCACGGCTCATGAAGCGCCGGCTTCAACCGGGGCTGTCGTTGAGTCACCATTGGCGGGTAATATTCTGAAAATTAAAACCAATGTTGGCTCAGTGGTCGCTGAAGGCGATGTGGTCGCAATTATGGAAGCGATGAAAATGGAGACCGAAATACGTTCTAAAGTTGCGGGCACAGTAAGCGCTATTAATATCAAAGAAGGTGATTCTGTCTCGGTCGGTGATGTTTTAGTCGTTTTGTAGGCATTATAAATTTTCTAAACCTATCTTAAAGCACACTTCGGTATCTACTGTAGTGTGCTTTTTTCTGATTTTCATTTAATAAAATAATATTGAGACATTCTATGGAAAATCTCACTCGCTTGTGGCAAAGCACAGGGCTTTATAATTTTGAATTGCCCCAGGTCATTATGATGCTGGTTGGTTTCTTGTTGCTTTATCTCGCTATAAAAAAAGATTTTGAACCCTTATTGCTAGTGCCCATTGGTTTTGGTGCCATTTTAAGTAATATACCTATCGCAGGCTTGGCTGAAGAAGGCGGCTTGTTATATTACTTATATTACGGTATTAAAACAGGCATATTTCCGCTGTTGATTTTCATGGGAGTGGGCGCGATGACCGATTTCGGGCCAATGCTCGCTAATCCTAAAACACTATTATTAGGTGCAGCTGCCCAGTTTGGTATTTTTGCAACTTTATTAGGTGCCTTGGCATTGAATATGGTCCCGGGTCTTGAATTTAGCATGAGTGATGCCGCAGCAATTGCAATTATTGGCGGTGCGGATGGGCCTACAGCGATTTATGTCGCGTCTAAATTAGCACCTGATTTATTGGGGGCGATTGCCGTTGCTGCATATTCCTATATGGCCTTGGTGCCATTAATTCAGCCGCCCATTATGCGTGCTTTGACCACGGTTGAAGAGCGTAGTATTGAGATGCAGCAATTACGTTTTGTCAGCAAAACAGAAAAAATCGTGTTTCCTTTAATGCTGTTAGTTTTAACTGCATTATTATTGCCTTCAGCAGCACCGTTGGTCGGTATGTTTTGTTTAGGTAACTTAATGAATACCTGTGGTGTAGTTGAGCGTTTAAGTAAGACATCACAAAACGAGTTGATTAATATCGTGACCATTTTCTTAGGTCTTTCTGTTGGCTCAAAAATGAGTGCGGATGCTTTTTTGAAAGCAGAAACTTTAGGTATTTTAGCCTTGGGTGCGATTGCATTCTGTATTGGTACCGCGTCTGGTGTGTTAATGGCTAAAGTAATGAATAAATTTTCTGATACTCCGATCAATCCGCTTATTGGTGCTGCGGGGGTTTCTGCTGTGCCGATGGCTGCGCGCGTAGCCAATAAAGTAGGCTTGGAAAGCAATCCGCATAATTTCTTGTTGATGCATGCAATGGGGCCAAATGTCGCCGGAGTTATTGGTTCTGCCGTTGCGGCAGGGGTATTGTTGAGTCTGGTGCATTAGGCAGATTATCTGATTTAAGCGAAATATGACTTTGTACATAAAGTACAAAATAAAATACCTATCAGTTTAACGATTGAAAAGTATAAAAGCCCTGCTTGGATGAGTCTAAGCAGGGCTTTTTTGTTTGTAGCGTAGTCAGTGGAATAAGTGGTAAGCGAATATATCAGCTTGTTTGTACTGCCTTTTTTTTCCAGTGTCTATGCATGTCTGGATAAGTGTGTTGAGAGCTGTCCCTTTAATGTTGCTTAACAGCTTGGTGTATATGTTTTGGATAAAAATTAGCATGACTTTTTTCGATGAGTTGGTATGGCTAGTAATATCAGCAGATTTCGTGCCGTATATTGAATATCAATTACTTCGTGGGCTGTAGAACAGCAAATAATTAAGTGAGCTAGTCGTAAATTCGGTAGCAGCAACTGGATGTTACCATCGCCGTTTCAAAAATAGCTAGAGCTATTTTATTTATGTATCGCTATGCTGCAGATGCAATTAATACTCAAAGCGCTAAGAAATAGGTTATATGCCATGCAGTGAAGGCATATAACCTATATATGATTTTTTTGTTTACTGAATATTTGTTGTTGGTTAATTCTCGTTATGGCTTATAAATTATTTAAGTTATTGAAAAAATAAATATTTTATGGCTATTTTATAAGTTGAGGCTGAGTTTTTTTATTTTGGCACGTATAGTGCTTTATTTACTGTGTTGGTGCTAATGCAGGAAAGCAGGCTCATCAACTTATTGAAGCAAAGGATAAATTGGACTTATCCCTCAAGGGAAATGAAATTGTTATGAATAGGGAATGAGTCATGTAAGGAATGCACAATAGTCTTTGGATTTAGGATAGTGCAGAGCTGGATGCTTAATGCAGGGATAAAGGAACTGTTGAGGATGACAGTATAAGCAGGAAGGCAGGGATAACCGGATCAAGGTTTATGGATAGACTTTGGCTTTTGAGGATGACAAGGAAAACATATGACAGGAATAACGGAAGTAAATAACAGCGCAGGATGCGAAGAGGCAAGGATGCTGAGCAAGATGGTTTTACAGGGAAACTTTGCGAAACACTTTAATGTATAGCCAGGTAGATGATAAGGATATATTTAGGGATTTTAGTAGATAGGATTTGAAGATTATTTTGTTTAATAGCAGATTTATCACTTAAGTGGACTCTCGCTTGAGTAATCTGATTTTAAAGGAGTGCCTATTTATAGGCACTCCTTTTCTCGTTTAAGGGGATGGATATAATAATGAAGAAAGTAAGCGATTTAATTGAAAGTGCCGATGATAACGAGATCACTCTGCTTACTAAAAGTATGCCTTGGTTATTTGGTGCGGGGATCGCTGCAGGTCACTTATTAACTGCATCCAGCTGTACCATTCCACAACAAGGTCGATGCGCAGTCTGTGGCGGGTGTGTTGTCGCTTTTAGGCTCTCTGGTTGGCTGGGCAATGTTAAAAAAACGTCAGGGTGACGATTTTTACAATCAATAATCTCTGTACTAAGACGCTGAATGAAAGCAGTACCTGTTTTTTTGTCTGTCGCTATGCTGTTGCCGATAGGCAATGCCTATAGTGCCTGGAATTGGAGTGGTACGCTCAGAGCAAAAGTGCAGGCCGATAATCGATATACTCGCTATATTGATGAAGCTCAGGTATTCGGCGAGATATGGGGTAGCTTTGAGGCGTTTGATAATGATAGCTGGCGGACATCTTTAGATTTTGTAACGCGACAAAGCGGTGAGTACGGATTTGAAGGGGATATTTATCAGCTGTTAGTGGAAAAGCAATTAAAAGATTGGAATACCACGCTACAGGCCGGACGATTTCAGCGCTCGGATAGTTTGGGTTTTTATAGCCTGGATGGTGCCTCGGTGTTTTACCGGATGCCCGAATATGGTTTAACTTTTAATGTGTATGGTGGTAGGCCGACGCGTCAAGAAGATGTAAGAACAGTAAAAGGGAATTGGTTGTATGGCATTGAGCTAATGAGTAATCAGCAAATCAACTGGGATAATGCCATCCTGCCTATTAATACCTGGCTATTCCGCTTTGGCTTTCAGCAGTTTAATGATGAATATACGTCGACTCGTTTAAGTATGGGGAATACTATTGAGGGACAATTTCAGCAAAATTACCTGTATGCCTATGAATTATCTTTTATGGCAACCCTAGAAACCAATACCGGTGTTTTTGAAGAAGTTTACGCGAGTTTATTATTAGACGTAACCGAAGTCAGTCGTATTCGTGTTGATTATTCATTGTACGAGCCTAAATCACCTTATCCTACTTTTAGAGAACAGTTTTATAGTGATTATTATCAGGGACGTCAGGATTTATTGCGTATAAGCTTCAATCAGGAATTAACAGATACCTTTAGTTATCATCTTGGTGGCAAACGCGCGACAAGGCAGGCGGGAGCTGATATTGGTTATGGTGCAGACATAGGCGTGAGCACTACTTATTTTCTCGACTGGGTTCTGGCGGCTGATTTTGATATGCTCAAGTTTGGCGATAGCAGTACCTATAACCTGTATTTCGGCGCGGAATATGCGTTGTCAGTGAAGTCTTTGCTCATTTTGAATCTTGCTTATTCATTAGATACTAGCCCTTTATATGGTGAAAACAAAGCGGCGGGAACAGAATTGAAATATCGCTATAAACTTTTTAGTGATATTTTTCTTGATTTAGCGGGGAGTTATATTGTCAATTCCCGTTTAAATGACGAATACCGGGTTGGTTTGCAGGCAACCTGGTATTTCGATAACTTTCAGCCTAAGGTCAAAATGTAATGCGTTGGTTTATCTATGTATTTTTAATGTGTTTGGCGGTGGTTGGTCTGGCGGCAGAAACAGTGCCAGAAAAAGAACAAACCTGGTGGGAAAAGCGTGATCAGCGTAGTGATATATATTATCCGCATAAAGTGCATTATGAAGTGATGGAAGAGGAGGGTGATAGTTGTTTGTTATGCCATGCCTTTCAAAAAAATGATGAGCATGACGAAAGTAAACGTAAACCCTTGAACACCATTGCAAATGAACCCTTAGAGGCTATTTGTCATGATTGCCATGTGACTGAGCGACGTGGCCCCTGGCGTTGCGATTTATGCCATGATGATCCCAGAAAAATTTGGCCTCCTGACCACAACTCAGGCTATATACAGCATCACGAAGAAGATGCAAAACAAGACATGGCGATATGTGAAACTTGTCATTTAGATCGTAAGTTTTGTACTAATTGCCATTTTCGCCGAGATACGCTGAATCGCTCTTATCATCCGTTAAATTATATCAATCGGCATGGATTGGAATCGCGCATGATGCCAGCGGATTGTAGTCAATGTCATAATTCCTTTTACTGTCAGGATTGCCATAACCAATAAGTATGTTTAGAAAACCTCACTTGCCGTTTCTTGTTGTTTTGATTGCTTATCTGGATGTACTCTCGCAGCCTGCATTTGCGCGTGATGTGTCTTTAGCAAACAATCAATTATTATTGATGCCAAATCATGGAGGTGATGGTAGTGCCTGGGGGCAAAGTGATTGTATGGCGTGTCATGTCAGACGTAATATTCATCAGACAGCACCTGCCATACGCGATATTGTTTTACAAACCGGGTATGCCAGTTGCACGGGGTGTCATGGGCAGAACGGGACGAATGCTAGAAGGCAATGTGTGATCTGCCATAACTCCGATTTATTACCTAAAAGTCCCATCATGCGGGACAAAAAAAATCATAATTTTAACGTGAATAAAGACAGTGCTTTATCAGATAAAAACTGCCTTGCTTGTCATGATGCTTCGGATATGGATGGCCGATTTGAAGTCAGTGTCGATTTAACGCATTACCCGAGTCAGTCCGGACTGGATTTGCCGTATCGTAATCAAACCGAATTTTGTTTACGTTGCCATAATGAAGATAAGCAACAACCCGGTTATGAAATGGAGCCACGTTTCCTGCGAGATCCTTTGGTAATGATGGAAAAAAATTACCGTTATATAGACAAACATGGCTATCCAAAAGGGTCTGGTGAACGTACTTATGCAGGTTTGAGAGATGGAGGCTATGAATATGGCAGCTTAGTAGACTGTACAGACTGTCACGTTATGCATGGTACGCATAATGAGAAATTAATCATGGATCGTAGCGATACCGGGGCATTTTTATTAAATCCTGAATTACGCAACCAGCCTGTTTATAGCGATGTTGAAAACGGAAATTATGCGCAGCATTGTGTAGTTTGTCACGATGCCGAAGTTCCAGTGGAAGATAGCGAAGAAGATACTGGAAATGGATTGAGAGGCGTACATCAGGTCGGTGGATCGTGTACTGAATGTCATGTCCATGGTATGGCCGTACAGACCGGGTTGTAAGTGTGTTAAATCAACTTCTCTCTATATTGACGCTGTTCAGTTTATGCACTGTTCTCCAGGCTGAAGAAAAACCCGACTTGCCTCCTTTTCATCATATAGTCGACGTCAAGCCTTCAAAAGCGATAGAAGTACCTGAAAATTTTATCCTGGGTGATGACGGTGAATTGATCTGCGCAACCTGCCATGGCTTAAAAGACATAGACAAAACACCGCTTGAGAAAGTAGATAAGAATTCAGCTGATTTCTTGGTCGGAGGAAGTTATCGGCGTATTACCGGTTTTTGCTATCGCTGTCATGATGAAGAAAAAACGCAGCGCGAAAATATCCATGTCATGCTGGATGAACAGGGCGAGATAAAAAAGAAAAACTGTACCTTTTGTCATGAAGAAGTGCCTGATCGTGATAAAAAACTCAACTTTGATGAATTAAAATTGCGTATTTCCATGCAACAGATTTGTTATGGCTGTCATCTGAAAGACCCACATTTTAATGCGGTCGAGCATCAGGTTAAGCCAGCGCAAAAGGAAATGCTGGAGCGCATAGAAAAACACAGTCAAGAATTAAATATTCTGGTGCCGCTAAGTGAAAAACAGGAAGTGCTCTGCATTAGTTGTCATACACCGCATCAATACGGTGTTATTGATCCTGAAAAAGCTGCTGGGAATCAGGTGTTTATTGAGGATCTGCAAGCAGGCATCACATATCAGCAACACCCTTGGGATAAAGTGTTTGCTGCTGATAAAGCGGCGCGTGTACAAGCATTTAATGAGCAACATAAGATGCAGGTACAGTTTTCCTATCAGCGCATCACGCAAGAAGCTTTATTGCGCCTACCTGCTAAAGACGGTCAGTTATGCTTTGTATGTCATGATTTTAAAGATTGATATAACGTATTTGTATCTCCTCTCCCTTGCATCATTGCCATCAGGCAAAGAAATATCCAGTTACATACCTAAATGGTATGGCAAAGTTTGTAAATGAACTGTGAACTTCAATCTACAAGAACACTTTTTAGCCGGGATAGTGAATGTGCAAATGAAATTAAAATTAATAAGAACAACAATAAGGAGTAGCTCATGAAAGTGATAGAAAATATAAAAGCGATACCCAAAGTGCAAAAGTACCGTTATTTTATGATTTTTCTAGCGAGTGCTAGTATGCTCGGGCCCTTGGCTTTTTTACCGCAGTTAGTCGGCAGTGATGATTTATGCGGGAATTTGTGTATGCGGCGTTTTTATTTGTATTTTCCGGGGATGAGCTGGGAAGATTTTTTTGTCCATGTGAATGCTGCAGCAATAGGTGTTATGGCTTTTAGTTTAATTATGCTGACCACTTTGTTTTTTGGGCGCATGTGGTGTGGTTATTTATGTCCTGTCGGTGGATTGGCAGAGCTTAGCTCGCGGATGTTGAATGATCGCTGGAAAATTGAGTTTCGATCCTTGCCACAAGTCCAGATACGCTACGGTTATTTTGGTTTTTTTCTGGTTGCTATGCCTGCTTTGGGAATCAGTGCCTGTAGTTTATGTAACTTCATTACAATTCCGCGCTTGATTGAAGCCATGAGTGGTGAATACCGTGGTATGGTTTTTCTGGTCTCTAGCGTCGGCCTGGTGAATTTAGGCTTGCTTTTATTATTAGGTGTGTTCGCAAGTAAAGGGCGTGCCTACTGTCAGTTTATGTGCCCTATCGGCGCAGCAGATGGTCTGGTGAATCGAATAGGTGCAAATTTTCCTTTTGCGCGTCGTATCCGGGTGGCTCAAGAGCGTTGTACGGGCTGTAATATCTGCGCGCGTAACTGCATGTGCGGTGCCATAAAAATGGTCGATAAAGTTGCGACGGTGGATCAGGTGTCTTGTATGTCATGTCATGAATGTGTGGATGTGTGTGACTGGAATGCATTGGCCTGGACTACGCCGCCGAGTCATGAAATCAATGCACCGAAACGCATAAAAAAGAATACTGAAATTTTCCCTTTGCCTGACTGGCAAGCAGTACATTTTGATGGCGCTAAACTAGGCGAAGCAAAAACAGGTCCTGTAGTGAGTTGGGTCAGTGTTGTGAATGCGATGATTCTATTAACAGTGGTATCAATCGTTATTGTTGGGTCATTTTTATAACAATAAGTGGATCAGAGTTGTCATTAGCATGTTGCGTTTTTTATTATTAGCCGTTTTGTTGTTATTGGACCATGAGCAGGCTTCTGCTAATGCGCGTTATAGTGATCCCGATGGTTGTTTGTCCTGCCATGCTTATGCAGGACTCAATTATATTGATAAGCAAGGGGTGATGCGCAGTGCAACTATTAGCAGTAGTCATTATGCGAGTTCCTTGCATGGCAGTGTGCCGTGTAAAGATTGTCATCGTGAGGTGGTTGATTATCCACATAAAGTAGAAAACACTGAGGTTGATTGTAGTGAGTCTTGTCATATAGAAGAACCTTCCGAAGGTGTTAAGTATTCGCATGATGTGATTCATGATGAAATGGATAAGTCGGTTCATGCGGAAGGCTGGTATAAAGGTCTGACTGGGGGTAACCGTCTGGAAGAAATTGAAACCGAACAGGACCCTTCTTGTCGACGTTGTCATAGCAATACCTTATATATCGCTGAAACACAGTTAGAGAAATTTAAAGCAGATTTTGATCATGCCGAAACGGAATGTGGTAATTGCCACCAAGGTAAGGCCTGGATGGGGCAGTTCGGTGGTCATATATTAAGGCGCTTAGTCGGTCGACGCTGGAATAATCAGGAAAATAACGACATGTGTATCGCTTGTCATGGCGATGTGCAAAAGATGCGCGATGTCGAGCAAGAAGACCCTGAGACACACGAAAAGCATCCACCGAGTGATCGATTTGTACATAGTGCTGATAGTTATGCCAAGACCTTGCATGGGCGTTTAATTGTTGATGATTCAGCCTATGGCGCATCGTGCATTGATTGTCATGCGCCGGAAGGCTGGAAGCATGAAATACGTTCTTATCTTGATGACCAATCAGCATCGCACGTGGATAATTTAGCGGAAACCTGCGGACAATCCTCGTGTCATGGTTATACTAAAAAGCCCGGAAATCAAGGCTTTACCAGGACGGATATGCATGCGGTTTCTTTAGTCGGTCTAACGAGTATAGACAATCCCTTGCAGGTAGCGGCGTTACGTGATTCTAAGTGGTTTTGGAGTAGCTGGCCCTTATTATTGGCTGGCCTGATTTTTGCTGTCAGCAGTGCGGTCTGGTGGTTGCGCTTTCGTAATGCCAAGAAAATTATCCCTATAGTCGGGGGGGATCGTTTTGAAAGGGTGATGATTGGACGTAAAGCGAAAGCTGCACGTAAAGCGGGAGCCAAAGCGCCAGCAAAAAGAGCGCCTAAGCCGAGGAGCAAGGTCGCTACAGAAGCGAAGCAAGAATCAGCTAATATAGATAAGGCAAGTACAACAGCAAGTGACGTTAAGGTTAATATTGCGACAATGGCGCCTGGGTCTCAAGTGACAGCCGTGGATCAGGAAGCCAAAGCAACGCCTGGTATAACGGAGTCAGATCAAGTTGTTGCGCCTGATGTAGCAACCAGTATGACGCCCAAACTAAAAGAGCAAACTGATGCAAGCGTTGAGCCAACTAAGCCTGACGAAGAGCAAGATAATAAAGGAGCCTAACATGCATATTCGGGTATTAATTTTTATGCTGTTAAGCAGTGTCAGTGGTCTTTCATGGGCTGACGGTTTATATCTACAGACGGTCAAGAGTACTGAACTGAGTGCAGAGCAAAGACAGAAATCATTGGAAAAAATAAAGGAACATAAAGAACTTGTTTTGCGGGGTGAGCTTGAGGTACCACCATTTCATAAGCGAGGTAAGGTCGATGATTCACTGGGTAATAGTTTTTGTACTACCTGTCATTTGACACCGCCGCATACTAAAAGCTTGCGCAGTCGTACTTTTATGAATATGCATACGCAATACATCGCCTGCGAAAGCTGTCATTTTCGTCCTGAAACAGTGCAATTAAGCTATCAATGGCAAGATACCCGGGATGCAACTGTGATAAAGCCGCAGGCGAAGCTGTTTCGTCAGGCGCAAGAGCCTGAGAAAAAAACCAAGGGCTTGCCAGCCAAAAAAGACATGACAATACAACCACATGAGCTGAATCCATTTTACAAGATAACGCCATTTTATCAACAGCAGGCAGTGAGTTTACGTAATGATGAGGCGTTCGCCCTAGAAACTAAAGCGCTTTGGCAGCAAGAAGGTGCTGTAGAAAAAAAAGCGGAACGGAGAGCCTTAATCCATGCGCCTTTGTCTGAAAAAGGGCCAAAATGTGATGCTTGCCATAGTGACACCGATTCGCTGTTTAATCTGGCAGCATTAGGTGCAACGCCTTATCAGCAAGAAAAAATTGAGAACAATATTGTGACCCAGTTTTTCAGCCGTTATACAGATGAGGAACAACGCATCCGCATTATGAGTCTCTTGAAATGAGCAAACAGAGTATTCGTTTTGGCTTTGCTTTAGTACTGTTGTTGGCGATAAATAGTGTCTATGCTGTACAGCAAATCCCATTCGCTAGGCAGCTTATCGATTTGCAATTTGATTTTAATCAGCCCAGTGACATTGCCAGTGATGAGCAAGGTCAACTGTATGTGCTTGATGGCATGAAATCGCGCGTGGTGGTCTTGTCTGCAGAGGGAAAGAAGCTTGCTGAAATCAATACAGCAAAGACGGATTATCGTTTTGACCGCGCAATGGCCTTAGCAATAAATAAACAGTTTTTGTATATTGCCGACACACTGCAACATCGCATCAGACGTTTTACGTTACAAGGGCAATGGTTAAACGATATTGCTTTAATGGCCCCTGTGCCGGACAGTGAAACGCTGGAAAAAACAACAAACGCACTACCTGAACCTGTTGCTCTGCTAATCCGTGATGATGAATTACTCTATGCGGATCGTCGTTGGCACCGTCTTTGCTATCTTGAACTTGAGAATGGCAAAGAAAAACGTTGTACCGGTGGGCGCGGCGAGATGGAAGGTCAGTTCCAGTTTCCCTTTCAAATTGCACAGGATAGAGATGGCTATATAAACGTCGTTGATGTACTCAATGCCAGAGTGCAGGTATTTGACCGGAATGGTCGCTTTTATTCGCAAACGGGGCGTTTTTCGCTGGATAAAATGTACCGTCCCAATGGTAATGCGTTTGACACTCTTGATTTTCACTATATTAGCGACAGCTATTTGGGCACCATCAGTCTCTATCAGCAAGGCCGTTTTTTAGGTCTATTAAAAGACGAGGCGGGCAGCGTATTAAAATTTAAGACGCCCTCCCGTTTGTATTATCATCCATCAGGGTATTTATATGTCGTAGATAGCCAGACCCATACTGTACATAAAATAGAACTGGCCTATCAGGCATTATCTGTCATGCCCGAAGCGGAGGGCGAGGTTTCGCGTAAAAATTGTGCTATATGCCATTATAGCTGGGGGAATGAGGAGGCGGTTGCTAAGCTAACGGATGAGCAAGGTGAGTTGCCCGTCGCCTCATTGAATATGTGTTATAGCTGTCATCATGGCGCTGTACTGGATTCCCGACAGGCGATTCCTTTTGGGCACCAGCATCCTACCGTTTACGATCCTGAGGACAAAAAGCAGGCTTATTATAAAAAACCACTGCGTAAGGATGATATTCCCGAGTTGTATCCGCACAGTGATAAAAATGACTTGAGTTGTACCAGTTGTCATACGCCGCATAATGATAATGAACAACCTCCTACCTTATATCAGGAAAATCATAATGCCTGGTTACGCGGTACAGATTATGGCAGTGAGCAATGTGAAGCCTGCCATGAAAAAAACACTAAAAATTCGGGTAGGGAAGATGCCGAAAAATTTGGTATTAATCACCCCTTGGGTGTCAAGATGCACAAGCCGTCAAAGCAAGCGCAACACTTATCAACGGATGATCCTCACTTACAAAAAGGACTACCAGAGGTATTGCTCGCAGGCGGTGGTGTATTAGCTCAAGATGATGCTATTGTGTGTCAATCATGTCATCAGGTGCACGAAGGAAAGACAAAAAATTTACTGACGCAGACTGACGAAGGCGGTGCGCTATGTTCCAGTTGTCATAAGCGTCAGGCACCCAAAGATGAAAAGGCCGCACGGAAAGCAGGTGTGCATCCGGTTAATGTTGATCTGGAAGAGCCAATAACTATTCGTGGCGTTAAGGTTGAAACAGTGCAATGTGCCAGTTGCCATAGTGTGCATGATGGTACCTTAGGAACAGCCTTATATCCCGATAAAATCAAGGGTGCTGAAAAATTATGTGTCGCCTGTCATGAGCGGCAACACGCAAAAGACGAAAAAGATGCTGCGAAAAAAGGGATTCACCCTATGAATCTGGAGCTGGATGAAGCTGTCAAAATTGCTGGCGTAGAGGTCAAGAATATAGGTTGTTTAAGTTGTCATGCCGTGCATTCAGGCAAACCGAATACACCCGCCTTGCTGCAGGATCATCGCAATGGTCAGTTATGTGAAAATTGTCATGCGGGCAAGCAGCGTGTAATTGGTACGGATCATGATTTGCGCGTGACAGCCGATGAAACGCAAAACCAGCAAGAAGAAACGCCACATCAATCGGGTGCTTGTGGTGCTTGTCATACCTTGCACCGTGGCGATGCAAAAAATGTATTTCTATCCGCAGTCATTGAAGCCGACGTTAAGGCGCGGGATAAAACGGCTCCCGGTTTTAAGATGGATGAAATGTGCATGAATTGTCACCAAAAAGACAGTATAGGTAAAGATAAGCCGATAGAGTTCTACGGACACCCCTACCGCGACATGACTTTACGTTCTGATGAAAATGTGTTGCCTTTGGTAGAAACCAAGCAGGAAACGATCGCCGAGTTAGGTGCCATTGCTTGTATTACCTGTCATGAACCGCATAGCTGGGCACCGTTAAAAAAAACGACGGAGAAAAAATATGCTGTGCTAAATTATAAGCAGCAGGAAAATCTGGAAGGCGATATTATGAATAGTTTTTTACGTCATAAAGGTGTAGAAGGAACCTTTTGTATTGATTGTCATGGAATCGAAGCTTTGCCAAAATATAAATATTATCATCATGAAGATAAAGTGCGCGGCATTGGCGTAGATTATCTGAAGTGATGCTGGCTAGCGGTGATTATTTTGATACTAAAAATAATTCTCATCTGAGATTACTTTTTGCGGTAAACTTACTCAAATTAACTCAAAAATTAAGGGAGAATTATAAATGTTTGGTGAACTACACGATTTACATCATGAATTTCCAGAATATAAAGATAGAATCCATGACCTAAAAGTTCAGGGCGGGCATTTTAGACGCCTATTTGATGAATATGATGAGCTAGCGCATGAAATGATCCGCATTCAGCAGCAAATTGAAACACCCTCTGATGAGGTAGTAGAAAGCTTGAAAGTTAAGCGACTGCATTTGAAAGATCAGCTTTATGCTTTAATAAAAGCAGAATAATTACAGATTCTATACTTCCCGTAGGGCGCGTTTCAATTCGCCCTACAGACATAGTTTTATCCCGCTTTAATTTGCTAGCTGGAAAATTGAATCGATACGATTAATAAGTTAGGCTGCATCAGATAAGTGTCAGAGAATTAATAGTATGGCTAAAGATACAACTTCATTTTTCAATAATTTCTTTGGGCAGAGGCATGATGCAGTGCTGATTCGCGAGCCGGGAAAGCGTCAGTTTAATCCCCCGTTCAAAGTCACTGATGTCGCAGGAGCACTTTGGGAGTATGCAGTGCAAAGTGAAAATGTTTATATAGGCGACTGGAAAACACAGCAAGAAGCTGCGCCACTGAATCAAGCGCATGTCTTACACGTTCCCCAGGTAGCACCTGACACTTTTAAAGCCGCATGTGAGAGCGAAGAAAGAACTCCGCTGCCACTTCCCGCCACATGGTCCATGTGGGATGACTTTCCCTCTCCTGAGCTAATCAAGCTGGCACGTAAGGAGGGTTTATATATTGAAGTCTGGGAAAACAATACTGACCCGAAAATCATTTCAGTTGTCTTTCGCGGTACTGAATTCAAAAGCCTGCGCGATTGGATGACTAATCTGCGCTGGTTTTTATTTTTTGTACCCTGGCTCAAAGATCAGTATACGCTGGTTGCTCAGGAGGTTGGCGAAGAGCTGGCTAAGGCTTTAGTTAAACGTCAATTAGATGATAAACGCATCCAGTTAGTTGCTACCGGACATTCTCTGGGCGGTGGACTCGCACAGCATCTTGCTTATTCCTTGCCTGCAAACGATAAACAGGGAAACGTGATTCCACGCGTGTCACATGTTTATGCGTTTAACCCCTCGCCGGTGACTGGCTGGACCAGTGTTAAAGATACAGGGCAGCGAGATTTAAATGTGGAGGATTTAACTATTGAACGCATATTTGAGCATGGTGAGGTTCTGGCTTATGCGCGACTGGGAATGAGCTATCTTAACCCGCCGTCAGTAACAAAACCCGCTATACGCGAACTCCGTTTTAATTTCTTGAAGTCGGGCCCTATTACAAGCCATGGTATGCGCGGTATTGCGTGTATGCTGGCTAAGTCCGTGTTGAAGCGTTAATTCCATTGCGATTTTTGCTGCATTCTACGTTTCAGTCTTTTGCTTTGTTCTAGCAACAAAGAAATTTGCCATTAGCCTTATCAATACAGCGCCAATAATGATACTGAAAATTAAAGTGATCCATGTGTAATGTGTGTTGTTAATGGGGTAAATATCAGGCGCTAAAGGCGCAGTTAAGCCTAAGATACTGTCTAAATCACCTGTTCCTTTGCCTACTTTTAGCTGGGCTTTCATGCCTTTTTCTGTGTGTTGCGAGACTTCACAATGAATATAATAGGTATAGTCTCTGCTGGGTACGATAAATGAAGCTGTCCTTTCTCCCTTGCCATAAATTTCAATGGTGAACATACCTTTAGGATACATATATCCAGGCAGACCATGAATCATGAACTGATGGCGAATATCATCTTCATTGATAAACGTGACATTAACCCGGCTGCAGGGGGGGGCTTGCCAGTCGCGCTTGTCATAAGTAAACATTTTGCCGGCAAACTCTTCGCCAAACTTACGACCGCCGCGAATGATCATATTTACATCTTCAGAGATTTCCTTGCAGTCATTGGGTAATTTATCTGGATTATGATTCATGGTCATGCCTTTATCGTCCATGATCATGCCGCCATGATTCATTGCAGCCTGTACAGGCATGGTCAGAATGAAAGAAAGTAGAAGTTGTGTTATTGTTTTCATGAGTCAGTCGTATTCAAACCGCGAATAATAAAAATAATTAGCCCAATAGTCAGGCCTATTAATAAACCAAATAAAATAATATGCGGGTAATCAGGTGCAAGCTCGCCTGCTTCCAGTTTTCCCCATAGCGGGCGCTGTTTTGCATAGTAACTATTGGTTAGTACATCATCTAATGCATCTTCGCGCATCACCGAGGGCATGCCTTGTTCATTAAGCAGGCTTTCATAAACCAGTAAGGCAATATTGCCGCCTGGACTCATACCATCATTGGCAACACCCATTTCAACATGGTCGTGGAATAGCCATACCCCTTCGCCATAACTATGTAAGCCATCGTTAGTTGTTTGTAAATGTAAATCAATACGCTGCGCTGCCGATAAGCCATAAACATCGCGAGTGATCTGTGCAGCCGGGTTTTGTGTTACACCATCATAATCAGTAATGGTCGCTTTGTGTCCATGGATATGGACGGCTATATTACTATGTTGAGTATTGGCGATGCGTAGTTTAATATTTTCGTTAGGTTTGGCTATGACCAGCGCATCACGTAAGGTGAAAGGGAAAGAGTGACCATTCAGCATGAAATAGTTTTCATTGGATTCACTCATATTATAAACACGGTGCATTTGCTTGGAAATAACGCGAATATCATTAGAGTCTTGTATGGTTTTTGCCAGATTTTTATCGATAGACTGGTAGTGCAGATCGTATTCGCGGTCAAATTTCTCTTTAATTGCCACTGAGGAATGGCGCACATGTCCCGCGCCTATATTAAAGGTTTGTACCCAGTTATCAGGTTTGTTTTCTTCGACGACAAACATGCCATTTAATCCCATCATCAAATGTTTATCCGTCTGTACATGGCAATGATAAAGCATGGTTCCTGCGTGGCGCGGCTGTAATTCATAAGTACGCGTCGCACCAGGCATAACCGGTTTTTCCCCAGTTACAGGGACGCCGTCATTATCGCCTCCATTTGATGTTTTAAATGCGTGATCAACACCATGAAAGTGCAGCGTATGCGGAAAATAATGGGTATTTTCCAGAGTGATGTAAACCTTGTCTCCTTGTTCAACACGAATCACCGGAGAGGGGGCGCGTAAAATCGCATTGGCTTGAATGGAGCGGAAGTTTTTTACACTCATGCCGCGTAGTTTAGGTGAGAATGCCCACATGCCTGGCTGTATGCCCGGGGCAATATCATAGGTTGGAAAAACACCGGTGCTATCGGGTGTCGCGCCATTTAATTCAAGCACTTCGAGTTTAATATGGATTATGTCGGGGTCGCCATCGCCATCTAAATCATCGCTCTTTGTCAAGGCATCTTCAGCAACATGAGAGTTCATCAGGGTGTGCATGGAAATATTATTCATTCCCTTGACAAAGGCTGCGACATGATAAGGGTTGTCAGGTTCGCAAAGCAGAGATTCATCTATTGCAACGCCGTCTATCTTCTGGGCCGCTCGCCATTCGGGGTGCAGATCTTCGCACGCTTTGTAAACCTTCAATGGCTGGCTAAGCTGTGGTTGCTGACCCGCTGGTAAGTAAATACCTGCCGCACGCTGAAAAAAAGCAGGTTGTAGCCATGCGCTTAAGGCAATGAGAGCAAAGACAACAGGAATGAAGCGGTAATAGAGAATTTTGTTGTGCATAGTTAGGCTGGCAAGAATAATGTCTGGTTGTTAATTAAGTTGATAATCAAGCATCGGATCGTAAAGCTTCCTTGCCATGGCTTGTGTATTCAAAACAGTATAATTAAATGCTTATAATAGCACGATTATAATGTTAGCGTTTTATCGTTCTAATACAGCGTGGTATAGAGGCATTGCTACGGTGCATTTTTTGGATTCAGTTGTTGCAATATAAAATTAACACTAAAGGCGATAATCAATAAAACAATCCCTAATGCCAGGCCGAGCTCAAAATCCCCTTTACTGGTTTCTAATGCAATTGCCGTAGTCATAGTGCGTGTGCTGCCGTATATATTACCACCCAGCATCATAGCGGCCCCCACTTCACCGATTGCACGACCGAATCCAGTAATAACTGCAGCGAGAATAACATAGCGTAATTCTTTGACTAATGGCAGCAATAATTGCGTTGTGCTGGCTCCCAGTGATCTCAAGGTGGGCAATAAGCGACTGTCAGCCGATTGCACAGCGACGACGGTCATGTTTATGATAATGGGTAGAATTAGACTGGCTTCACCTAGAATGACCGCGCTTTCTGTGTACAATAAGCCATAGTCTCCCAGGATGCCACGGCGGCTGAGCAAACCATAAAAAATCAGCCCGATCATGACGGTTGGCATTGCCATTAAGGTGTTCAGCAGTTGTAGCAATAGCCGTTTGCCAATAAAGCTATTAATGGCAATCATTATACCAGTAGGAATAGCGAGCGTAGCGGCGCAACTTGTCGCGATCAGTGCTATTTTTACTGACGTCCAGACAATCAGATAAATATCCGGGTTGAATTGTAGCAATAGTTTGATTGCTGCAATGATTGCATCAGTAAAATAACTCACCCGTTTAGTTGCTGATAGACCGTTGCCAATGACCAGATTTCCCGCCAGATTTTTGTTCTAACTGGACTTTATTGATACTCATGCCGCGATCAACTGCTTTGCACATATCATAAATAGTGAGTAAGGCTATTTGTGTTGCAGTGAGCGCCTCCATTTCGACGCCGGTCTGTCCGTTAGTTTTAACGATGGTGTGGCAGTATATGCGGTTGTGTGTGGTATCGCTTGTAAAATTGACTTCAACATGCGTAATAGGTAAGGGATGGCACAGCGGAATTAAGTCGGCAGTTCTTTTGCTAGCCATAATGCCTGCTATGCGGGCTATGGAGAGTACATCACCTTTTTTATGCGTGCCGTTTTGAATTAAATCCAGGGTGCCTGGTAACATTTCGATATAGCCAGTCGTAACAGCGGTGCGCTGGGTGATGGCTTTTTGACCAACATCAACCATATGGGCTTCGCCTGATTGGTTGAAATGTGTTAATTTTGTCATTGTGATGGAGATCTGTAGATAAAAGAGATGTATATTATCTATGCATTATCTAATTTTTTAGTCAATGAGTGAATGCCTGTGAGTATAAAAGTACGTTATTTTGCAAGTTTAAAAGAAAGTCTCGGACGCGAGAGTGACCGCCTGGCTATCGATAAAGTGCTTAGAGTTGCAGATGTATGGGCGATGGCTGTGCCTACAAAGGCGATGCCTGACAATACCCTGGCTGCAGTCAATATGGAATATGTGACATTAGAGCATCTGGTCGTGGATGGGGATGAAGTCGCTTTCTTTCCGCCAGTTACGGGAGGATGAGATGATTAAAATTGTGCTGGATGCATTTGATCCGTTTACAGAGGTTCAGTTTTATCAAAAGCAAGCTGCTTTTGCTGGGCAATATGGCGCGACAAATCTATTTATTGGTACCATGCGTGATTTTAATGCGGGAGATAAGGTGAAAGGTATGACCCTGGAACATTACCCAGGCATGACTGAGAAACAGTTGGCAGGGGTTGTGGCTAAGGCAGAGAAGCAATGGTCTTTGCTGGATGCTTTGGTGATACATCGGGTTGGCGATGTGTATCCAGCGGATGTGTTGGTGCTGGTTGCAATCTGGTCTGTGCACCGCGGGGACGCTTTTGATGCCAGTCGTTTTATTATGGAAGAATTAAAATCGAAGGTGCCTTTCTGGAAGAAAGAGTTATTGATTGATGATAATAGTCGCTGGGTCGCAAAAAATACTGATGGGTATTGTCGTTAATTAGAGACCGCTCGGCTACGGGCAGTATTAAAAGCGACTAACCACATATGTAGTTAAACCCAACATCTTAGGTATTTGATAAAAATGTTGGGTTACGTTTCTGTGCTTCACTGGATAATCAGGTCGCCCGAAGTATATGTTAATTTAGAACGCCGGTTTATCAGTGCTATTGTTGTAACGCTCAATACTTGATGTGATTTCTGCTTCTGCTGCTTCAATGCCGGACCAGCCTTCAACTTTAACCCATTTGCCTTTTTCAAGATCTTTGTAATGCTCAAAGAAATGAGCAATTTTATCCAGATCGGCTTCAGGGAAATCCAGGTAAGTCTCTATTTTATTATAGTATTGGGTCAGTTTTTGAACTGGCACTGCTAGAATTTTTGCGTCTTCTCCTGCTTCGTCAGACATTTTTAAGACGCCTACCGGACGACAACGAATAACACTGCCGCTTAAAATCGGGTGCGGTGTAATAACCAGTACGTCAACCGGATCGCCGTCATCTGATAAGGTGTGCGGAACATAACCATAGTTAGCAGGATATTGCATCGCAGTGCCCATAAATCGATCCACAGTTAATGCGCCTGTTGCTTTATCTACTTCATATTTTACAGGGTCACTGTAAGCAGGAATTTCAATGATAACATTAATATCGCTAGGGATATCTTTGCCCGGTTTGACGTTTGTAAATGACATATTGCTTCTCTTGAAGATGGAAAATTAAAAACTATGTAATTATACGCATTTTCTTTATACTTTGAGTGTTGATATTTGTATTTCTGATTTGAAAAGGTGGAGTGAGTGCAAGGAACATTAACCAAGATGAAAACAGAGCTACACCAGCCAGTAAAGTATTACTTGCCGCTTGGAGAGCATTTAATAGAGCTTAATACATATATAGGCAAGGCCGTAAAGCTTAGTTACACAGGCAAAATTTTCTGCGTACATTGTCAGCGTGAAATTAAAAAAAGCTTTAATCAAGGTTTTTGTTATCCATGTTTTAGCACATTAGCACAATGTGATATGTGCATAATGAAGCCCGAAACTTGCCATTATGATGCTGGGACTTGCCGAGAGCCTGAATGGGCGGATAAATTCTGCTTTCAATCACATTTTGTTTATTTGGCTAACTCCTCGGGGATTAAAGTCGGTATTACCCGGCATAGTCAGGTACCAACGCGCTGGATAGATCAGGGGGCGGTACAGGCATTGCCGATATTAAAAGCCTCGTCTCGGTATGTTTCTGGCTTGGCTGAAGTCGCTATTGCTGAGCATGTCAGTGATAAAACCAGTTGGCAACGGATGTTAAAAAATCTGCAAGAGCCTGTAGACTTAATGGCAAAACGCGATGAATTATTGTTTGTTTGTCAGGATCAGTTGGCGTCAATAGCAGAGACATTTGGTGATCAGGCAATTGAGTTATTGCCGGAAGAAAGCGTTACGGAGATTGTCTATCCGGTTGATCTGCATCCAACTAAAGTAAAATCATTTAATTTTGATAAGGCACCCGAGGTAGCTGGTGTTTTGCAAGGGATTAAAGGGCAGTATTTATTATTCGATACTGGCGTGATTAATATCCGCAAGTTTAGTGGTTATGAAGTGGTGTTTGATGCATGAGTAAAGTGCGTGACATAGCTCAGCTCGGTTCGGGTGTCTTACGGTTGTCGGCTAAAGAGGTGAATGATATTCAATCACCTGTAATACAGGACATTGTTGCTGATTTGTTTGCGACTTTAGCTAGTACCAATGGAGTAGGTATTGCTGCCCCGCAAATATCTGAGTCATGGCAATTGCTGATTGTGGCCTCAAGGCCATCCGAACGTTATCCTTATGCGCCTGAAATGGAGCCGACATTGATGATTAACCCTGGCTTTGAAGTGCTAAGCGAGGAGCAAGAAAAAGACTGGGAAGGGTGTTTAAGTATTCCAGGGATACGCGCCAAAGTGCCACGGTTTAAGCAGATTAAAGTGAGTTACACTGATAGTGTCGGAGTTGCTGTTACTCAAATATTAGAAGGCTTTGTTGCGCGTGTTTTTCAGCATGAATATGATCATTTGCAAGGAATGGTTTATCTGGATCGGGTTGAGAGTAATAAGGATATAATTGCTGAAGCTGAGTTTAGGAAATTAATGTAAGCATATAACGAGGTTTGATTGTTAAGTGCCTGAGCATAACTATTTTATCATTTTAGATTTTGCGTTGGATGGCTAGAGCGTCTTTTGAGCAACCTCTTCTCTCTACTGTTTGGCCTGCAGATACGTTAAATGAGTTTGGATGCTTGCTTGTGCGAAAACGATTATAGTTAGATATTGAATTAAGTATTTGTTTACAAACATATAAAGTCCTGAGTATAATTGCAAGATTAAAGCGCTTTCAGGATTGAAAGCTGGCTCAGAAAAGCATTGCATTAAGCAATGCTTTTTTATTTTATATGCCCGATATACCCGAGAAAAAAATAGTATGCCTGTAATTACCCTGCCTGATGGATCCAAACGTGAGTTTGATAATGCTGTAACTGTGATGGAAATTGCACGGTCTATTGGTTCTGGCTTGGCAAAAGCAACCCTGGCAGGTCGGATAGATGGGGAGTTGGTCGACGCCAGTACGCTGGTCGATAGTGATGCGTCAATACAGATAGTCACAGCAAAAGATAAGGATGGGCTAGAGGTTATTCGTCATTCGGCAGCGCATTTATTGGCTCAGGCGGTTAAAAAAGTATTTCCAGAGGCGCAGGTAACGATAGGGCCAGTGATTGATAATGGCTTTTATTATGATTTTTCTTATGAGCGTCCATTTACACCTGACGATATTAAGAAAATTGAAAAAGAAATGTCGCGCCTCGTTGCGGCTAATTTAGACATTACCCGATCTGTAGTGTCTCGGGATGATGCGGTGAAGTTCTTTCGCGATTTAGGTGAAGAATATAAAGCCGAAATTATTGAGTCGATTCCCGCAGATCAAGCTTTATCCTTGTATACCCAAGGCGACTTTACCGACCTGTGTCGCGGTCCTCATGTGCCAAGTACCAGCAAAATAAAAGCCTTTAAATTAATGAAGATTGCTGGCGCTTATTGGCGAGGTGATTCAGATAATGAAATGTTGCAGCGGATCTACGGTACAGCATGGAATGATAAAAAAGATTTAGACGCGTATTTGCATCGCTTAGAAGAAGCTGAAAAGCGTGATCATCGTAAGGTCGGTAAACAACTGAATCTATTTCATACTCAGGAAGAAGCGCCAGGTATGGTGTTCTGGCATGAAAAAGGCTGGACGATTTATCAGCAAGTTGAACAATATATTCGCAATAAATTACGCTTACATGGCTATGGCGAAGTAAGAACACCACAAGTCGTTGACCGGACTTTATGGGAAAAATCAGGCCACTGGGATAAGTTCGGTGATATGATTTTTACCACGCATTCAGATAATCGTGATTATGCGATTAAGCCTATGAACTGCCCTTGTCATGTGCAGATTTATAATCAAGGTTTAAAAAGTTACAAAGAGTTGCCGTTGCGTTTGGCGGAATTTGGGTCGTGTCATCGTAATGAGCCTTCAGGGACTTTGCATGGTTTAATGCGCGTACGTAATTTTGTACAGGATGATGCGCATATTTTTTGTGCAGAAAATCAGATTCAGGATGAAGTTTCCAGCTTTATTGATTTATTATTTGAGGTTTATAAAGACTTTGGTTTTGACGAGGTGCTGATCAAGTTATCTACGCGCCCAGAAAAGCGTGTCGGTTCAGATGAGGTCTGGGATAAAGCGGAAAAAGCCTTAGAGTTGGCATTAGATAATAAAGGGCTAGACTGGGAATTACAGCCAGGTGAAGGAGCTTTTTATGGTCCCAAAATTGAATTCTCGCTAAAAGACTGTTTAGAGCGTGTCTGGCAGTGTGGTACTATTCAGGTAGATTTTTCTATGCCGGGTCGCCTGGATGCGAGCTATATTGCTGAGGATGGCTCAAAACAAGTGCCTGTAATGTTGCATAGAGCGATATTAGGCTCATTAGAGCGCTTTATTGGTATTCTAATTGAGCAATATGCTGGCACTATGCCGCTCTGGCTTTCGCCTGATCAGCTTGTGGTGTTAAATATCGCTGGACGGCACGATGAATATGCACAGGAAGTGTATAGCGAATTGCAAAAACAGAACTTTAGAGTAAAAATTGACTTGAGAAATGAGAAGATAGGCTTTAAAATTCGCGAGCATTCAATGCAAAGAATTCCTTATCTGATCATTATTGGAGACAAAGAAATGGAAGAGCAAACAATTACAGTGCGCTCACAGAAAGGTGATGACTTGGGAAGTTTTGCAATTGATGAATTTATACGGCAACTGCAACAAGAAATTGAGCAGAGAAAGTAATTTAGTAACCGGAGGAAAAGGGTATCGCTTCTAAAAAAGATGCAACACGTTTAAATGATGCAATTACTGCAAGACGTGTCAGAGTAACAGGTTTGCCTGAAGGGGAGGGTGGCGTTATGTCACTCATTGACGCTAAGCGTTTAGCTTCTGATGCAAATATGGATTTGGTGGAGGTGTCGCCAAATGCCGATCCTCCGGTTTGTAAGGTCATGGACTACGGTAAGTTTTTATTCGATCAGAATAAAAAGTTACAAATTGCCAAGAAAAAACAAAAACAAATTCAGGTCAAAGAGATTAAATTTAGACCCGGAACAGATATTGGTGATTACAATGTCAAGTTGCGTAATTTAATTAAATTCCTTGAAGAAGGTAATAAAACCAAAATTACGGTGCGTTTTCGTGGTAGAGAGATGGCACATAGGGAAATAGGCATGGACTTGCTCAAGCGCGTGGAAAAAGATTTGGAAGAAATCGCCATAGTAGAGCAGTTTCCAAAAATGGAAGGCCGCCAGATGGTCATGGTTTTAGGGCCTAAAAAGAAAAAATAGAGGTATACCTCAGCAGCCTAAATTTAAGTTTTTATTCTTTCAAGGAATAATTAAGTGTAAGTTGAGGTTTAAGTATGACTACTGTAGGAATAGTAGTGTTATTAATTCAGTCGGGCCTGTGCATTTTGCCTTGCTGGGTTTTTATGTCAGGGATGTCTTATTTATCATATATTGGAGAAAATAAATGCCAAAAATTAAAACCCATCGTGGTACAGCTAAGCGCTTTACGCGTACAGCAAATGGCGGTTTTAAGTGCGGACAGTCGCACCGTCGTCATATTTTGACTAAAAAGTCGACTAAAAGAAAAAGGCAGTTGCGTAAAGCGGCAACTCTTCATCAATCAGATGTGCGCATGACAGCGCGTTTGTTACCGTACAGCTAATCTAGGAGAAGAGCATGGCCAGAGTAAAACGTGGCGTAACAGCCAGAGCAAGACATAAAAAAGTATTAAAGCAAGCGAAAGGTTACTACGGTGCACGTAGTCGCGTTTATCGCGTTGCAAAACAAGCGGTTATTAAAGCAGGTCAATATGCTTACCGTGACCGTAAGGTTAAAAAACGTACTTTCCGCGCTTTATGGATTGTGCGTATTAATGCAGCGGCAAGACTATGTGATATTTCCTATAGTCGCTTGATTAACGGCTTAACAAAAGCGAACGTTGCAATTGATCGTAAAGTATTAGCGGATATCGCAGTGCGTGATATGGATGCTTTTGCTGAAATAGTAAAAATTGCCAAAGCAAATCAAAGCCCACTTTAAGAGTTAGTTGATAGTTTATTTACATTAATTGACTATACTGCGTTGAATAATTCTATTTAAACTATTTCTCTATAGGGAAAGTATTGGAAAAAGGGCTGTTTAGCCCTTTTTTTTATGATAACTTTCTGTGTGTTTATCTTAATAATAAAAGCGAAAGAGCCGTGTCAGCCACCCTCGAAGAAATTCTTGCGCAAGCTTTACAAGAGCTTGCAGCAGCCAATGATCTCCAAGCATTAGATCAAATCCGTGTGCAATATCTGGGTAAAAAAGGTGCATTCACCTTACAGATGAAAGAACTCGGTAAGCTAGACCCAGAACAACGCCGGACAGCAGGTCAGGCAATTAATCAGGTGAAGGCTGATTTTCAAACTAACCTTGAAGCACGTAAAACCGCTTTACAGCAGGCCGCATTAGATTTACGTCTTGCTAGCGAAACCATCGATGTCACTTTGCCTGGTAGAGGCCTGTCGGTTGCAGGCTTGCACCCGGTGACGTTGACGTTGCGACGTATTGCAAAAATCTTTTCCAGTGTAGGCTTTAAGGTGGAAGAAGGGCCGGAGATTGAAGATGATTATCACAATTTTGAAGCCTTAAATATTCCTTCGCATCACCCAGCGCGAGCTATGCACGATACTTTTTATTTTGATGCACATACCTTATTAAGAACGCATACATCACCTGTGCAAGTGCGCGCTATGGAAACGTATCAGCCGCCATTAAAAGTGATTGCACCTGGGCGTGTGTATCGTTGTGATTCTGATATAACGCATACCCCTATGTTTCATCAAGTAGAAGGATTTTTAGTTGATGAAAATGTCAGCTTTGCAGATTTAAAAGGCGTGGTCTATGAATTTTTAAGAGCCTTCTTTGAAAAAGATATACAGGTACGTTTTAGACCCTCTTATTTTCCGTTTACTGAGCCTTCCGCAGAAGTTGATATTGAGTGTGTCATGTGTGATGGCGAAGGGTGTCGTGTATGCAGTCATACAGGCTGGCTAGAAGTAATGGGTTGTGGCATGATTCATCCTGAAGTGTTCAAAGCGGTCAATATTGATAGTGAAGATTTTACCGGTTTTGCTTTTGGAATGGGCGTAGAACGACTCGCTATGTTGCGTTATGGCATCAATGATTTAAGGCTGTTTTTTGAAAATGATCTTAAATTTCTTGAGCAGTTTAATTAAGGGAAGGGTTTAATAATGCAATTTAGTGAAAATTGGTTAAGAGAATTAGTCAATCCAGCGCTTGATACACAAGCACTTGTTGAGCAAATTACCATGGCTGGTCTGGAAGTTGATTCAGTGATTCCTGCTGCTGCAGACTTTAGCGGTGTTGTGGTTGGGCAGGTTGCCTCCATTATTGCTCATCCTGATGCCGATAAATTAAGAATTTGTCAGGTAGACGTCGGCCAACAAGAGTCCTTGCAAATTGTCTGTGGTGCAAGCAATGTGCGCGAAGGTTTGAAAATACCTGCAGCACTTATTGGTGCTGTATTGCCGGGCGATTTTAAAATTAAAAAATCCAAACTACGGGGCGAGTTGTCGTTCGGTATGCTTTGTTCAGAAAAGGAGTTGGGCTTGGCGGCTGATGCAGATGGTTTAATGGAACTGGCTGACGATGCGCCAATTGGCGTTGATATTCGGGATTATCTGTCCTTGAATGATCAGTTGATTGAAGTCGATCTGACGCCGAATAGAGCGGATTGTCTGAGTGTCGAAGGCATAGCAAGAGAAGTTGCCTTGCTGAATGATATTGCGTTTGCTGCGCCAGCGATTGCACCTGTTGCTGTAGGGCATCAAGATACATTAACTGTTAAAGTGAGTGAACCTGAGGCATGTCCACGTTATTTAGGGCGTTTAATTAAAAATATTAACCCGACGGCTGAAACGCCTCTGTGGATGCAAGAGCGTTTACGACGTTCAGGCCTAAGAAGCCTTGGCCCTGTGGTCGACGTGACTAACTACGTGCTATTAGAAATGGGCCAGCCATTACATGCGTTCGATGCCGAGAAATTATCAGGCGGGATTGAAGTACGTAAAGCGCAGGCCGGTGAGAGCTTAAATTTATTAAATGACCAGAAAATAATGCTTAGCAATGCCGAAACGCTGGTTATTGCTGATGCTGAGAAAGCGCTCGCTTTAGCCGGAATTATGGGCGGCAGTGAATCTGCCGTATCGGATAGTACGACCACTATTTTTCTGGAATGTGCTTTTTTTAATCCCGGATTTATGATGGGGAAAGCACGTCATTATGGCTTGCATACAGATTCATCGCATCGCTTTGAACGTGGGGTTGATGCCGAGTTACAAGCCAGGGCTATTGAGCGCGCTACTCAGCTTATTGTTGAGATAGCGGGCGGATGTGTTGGGGTAATCACTGAGGTTGTTGCCGAAACGTATTTGCCAAAACGGCCTGCAGTTAGTTTGCGGAGGCAAAGAATTAAACGTATTTTAGGGGTTGTGTTAGCTGATGCTGAAGTCGAGGGTATCTTACATCGCTTAGGTATGGCAGTTGTCGAAGAGGCAGATGGCTGGCAAGTGACGCCTCCAGGCTTTCGCTTTGATATAGCGATAGAGGCCGATTTAATTGAAGAATTAGGCCGGGTTTACGGTTATAACAACTTGCCACAAAGTAGCTTGTTAATGCGCTCAGCATTAAGTGAAGCGCCAGAAGCGATTTTGGCAATTGATCAAATCAAAGACGTGCTAGTCGCGCGTGATTATCAAGAAGCTATTACTTATAGTTTTGTTGATGAGGCATTACAACAATCGCTAGTGCCTGAACATAGCTATATAAAATTACAGAACCCTATTTCTTCTGAGTTAGCCGTAATGCGTACAACGCTTTGGTGTGGTCTGTTGCAAGCAGCAGCTTATAATACTAAGCGCCAACAGACCCGAGTCCGCTTATTTGAAGCAGGGCAGCGATTTTTAGGGACGGATGTTGCACAGCAAGAAAAAATGCTTGCAGGAATAGCATTGGGTTCAGCCGGCCCTGAGCAATGGGGAGAAAAGTCGCGTAAGGTTGATTTTTATGATGTTAAAGCGGATGTAGAGGCTATTTGTGCCCTAGGTGGGCGTGAAGTGCAGTTTGTTGCTGCGCAGCATAGCGCCTTACATCCTGGGCAAAGCGCCGAAATTAAAACACTAGAAGGGCAATTACTAGGCTGGATAGGAATGTTGCATCCAACGTTGGAGAAACAGTTGGATTTTGATAGCAATGTATTTTTATTTGAACTGTCACAAGCGGTACTATTAGAGCGTCAAGTCCCCGTTTTTAGCAGTCTGTCAAAATTTCCTTCAGTACGTCGTGATTTGGCATTATTGCTTGCAGAAGATGTGTCTTTTCAAATGGTCAAACAGTGCATTGATGACTGTCAGGAGGGATTGATTAAGGACAAAGACTATGGTTTTCGATATTTATCGTGGGCAGGGCGTTGAGCTAGGATATAAAAGTGTTGCGTTGGCATTAATTTTACAAGATGCAACACAAACACTCACAGATACCGAAATTGATGCTATAGTAAACAAAGTGTTAGAGAGATTATCTAACAAATTAAGAGCAAAATTGAGAGATTAGAATAGATGGCAGTAACAAAAGCAGATTTCGCTGAAAGGTTATTTGAAGAATTAGGTTTAAATAAGCGTGAAGCTAAAGAAATGGTTGAACTTTTTTTTGAAGAAATTAAAACGTCATTAGAAAAAGGTGAGCAAGTAAAAATCTCAGGTTTTGGTAAGTTTGAATTGAGAGATAAAAATAGTCGTCCTGGAAGAAATCCGAAAACAGGGGAAGAAATTCCAATTACAGCGCGTCGGGTAGTTACTTTTAGAACGGGTCAGAAACTTAAAGCAAGAGTAGAAGCCTATGCTGGAGCCAAGCAATAATAATGAATTACCTGCGATACCTGCAAAACGCTACTTTGCCATTGGCGAAGTAAGTGAGCTGTGCGGCGTAAAGCCCCATGTTTTAAGATATTGGGAGCAAGAGTTTGAGCAACTTGAGCCCGTAAAAAGACGTGGTAACAGGCGTTATTATCAGCGTAATGATGTAATGCTGATTCGTCAGATCAGAACCCTATTGTATGAGCAAGGCTATACTATTGGCGGGGCAAGGGCCCATTTACGCAGTGATAATGCAAAAGATGACTCAGCGCGCACCAAACAAGTTATCCATCAAATGATAGCTGAATTAGAAGATATTTTAGAAATCTTAAAATAAAGTTTGATCTCGCATGAACTTGTTTTATACTGGGCGGGCTAAATAGCTTGTTTAACGGTTGTTAGGCTTTCCCAAAAGAGCAAAAGTTCAATATGTCGGGGCGTAGCGCAGCTTGGTAGCGCACCATACTGGGGGTGTGGGGGTCGTGGGTTCGAATCCCGCCGTCCCGACCAATTGAATCAAAGGCTTATGGTTATTATTGGCTCTGAAATTTCTTTAAAAAACGCTGTGGCTAAAAACACCTTTTGGGTAGGGTGGTTTAATTTGCTGCAAATCAATCGGCAATGTTTGCCTAAAATGATTTATGGCAAAAGGTTTTTTTTAAAGGTAACCTTTTTAAAGTTTGTTCATATATCGCGTAAACAGCGCGCCCCATACTTCAATATCATTAGTGCTTATGTCTGAGTTGAACTTTAAGAGTTCGGCATAATCCATGCTCAGCCTAATAATATTGCATACTTTACCTATAGTGGTATCGCGTGAAGTGTTTATCCTGTCACATTCCATCTTATAATCAAGTATCAGCTCGTTTAATGGCTCTGACATTACATCCCGAAAGATTCCAGTAAATCATTTTGTTCTTTTTGGCTTTGTAATACCGTTGCATTGGTGCTGCCAATATTTCCGGCGCTTGTTTTGGTGAGTTCCAGTATTTTAAAGGCGGCTGTTACGCGGTCTTTGTGTGGTGCTTCCTCGTCAAGCAATACCGCCTCTATTGTTTCGAGTGCCACGCTGGATAAATGCCTGAGTCGGTCTTTTGTACTTTGTCTTGCTTCCTCAAGCATTGCGTTTAGTGATGCCTGAAAATCAAAATCAGCGCGCCACCGGCTTACTGTTTCGGCTGCAATGCCTAATTCATCAGCAACGCTTTTAACATTCTTGCCCATTGCTAGGCATTCAATCGCTTTATTGTGCTGTGGTGTTAATTGCATGAGGATATGTGATTATTACTGATTAATTAAACGATGTTATTTTTTACTACAATATACTACACATTAAAAATGTGAAACCTTGGTGAAACCTTGCATAATCCTTGCTATATACCGTTGCTTTTAGCGTTGCCTCTGACTACCTAAAGGCTTTATATATCTAGGCTTTGAGTGGTTGCTTTATGCGTAAACTCAGCCGAACAGCTTCATTACGTCACGAAAAATAAAAACAGGTACTATGGTAGGGGCTGGCGGTGTTTTTAGTCATAAAATACATCTTCATTACCTCCCAAACCCTTAACAACTGCCACCATGATTAAATATTTAACCTGGCGTGTTATCGGTAATTGAGCATCAAAAGCTGTCCAGTCGTCTACCTGTGCTTGTACCCATTGAGGCGCGTCTTGTTTGGATATGCCAATACTTGCCAAGGCATTAATGAAAAAGCCGTCTAAGGCTATTACTTGGCGTTCTCGCTGTCCTTTACGCATGATGTAAAAAGCAATACGGACATTATCAAAATTATTGGTGTGTGAAAATAATTCTACAGGTTCATTGTCATTAGGTTGTGAAATTATTTCTACAGGGCTTGGTTGTGGGTTTTCTAGTGTTGGCTTTGGCGTGCTATCCTGTGAAAATAATTCTACAGGTGTTTGCGGTATGTTTTCGGGTTCTGCTAAAGCTGGCTTAATGTTCTGTGAAATTATTTCTACAGTGTCACTATTGGTAGACTGTGAAAATATATTCACAGGTTCGTTAGTCGTAGGCTGTGAATATAATTCTACAAGGTGGCTATAAATTTGTAGGTTTGTATTGGTGGGTAACTTTCGCGCTTTACTGCTAATGCCTAAAGAATTTTTAGCCTGTCCGATTACCTGCGCTAATTTGTTGTTATTTTTTGGACTGCATCCGATTAAATCGGCTACTGCTTGAGTAAGTTTAGTTGTACCGTCATACACCATCTTCGTTCCTTAGCTGTGAAAATATTTCTACAGTGTAACCCTGTGAAAATAATTCTACAATACTAAGTGTGAAAATAATTTCACAATGGCTTTATAGTGGCTTCACAATCATTTTTTAGGTTATATGTATTTAAGCTGTTTTCTTTGTGCATTTTGATGGCTCATTAAGTGTTAGTGTGAAATTATTTTCACAATGTTGTTGATAAAAAAGCCCGCCCGCCTATTTGCCACTTTTAGCCTGCTGTTTTCATTAATGGCTTACTGAGTTACTCAATAAATAATACCTATACCCTATGGTAATATTATAAAGGTGTCCTAATAGTGAGAACCTAATAGGCTAAAAGTGGGCTGACTAGTCCTAATAGTGAGAAGGTAACGCTATTTTTAGAGTGTTTTTTAAGTTCATTAGTCCTAATAGTGAGAACCCTTACCCAAATAGTGAGAAGTGTTTTTAATTTTTACAGCTCCTTTTTCTAGTGGTTTTCTCGAAACGATCAATAAAGCGTTGCTCTATTTTGTGTTGGTTCTCAGGCTTCCATAGATTTGATGCTACGCTTGTTTGGCTAACGTCTAGCTTCCCACCACACTCATCAATAGCAAGCCAAGTAACCGCATACAATGAGCATTTATTACGCCCACCTTGCCTTGTTTGCTCAATAAAGCCATAAGCCAATAACTCCTTTAATGCTTTATCTATCGCTCCACTTGATGACCAACCGTATAAGCGCATAATGGCTGGTGCTGCTGAAAAATCCCCGTTGTTTTTGCCGTTAAATTGCGCGGTTAGGTTATCCAGTAAATGCGCTGCACTATGACTAAGTATTGAGGCGGGTGAAGGTGTATTAGCTCTAAAGTTTGGCCTAAAAATATGGTGCGGTTTGGCTGCATGAGTGCCGCTATCCTTGCGACCTTTAACCTTTTCGCGCTGGCTGCTCATATTTTTACTTATGCTTCGCGTTTTTGCACAGCATCAATAAACAGCGTTAACCGTTCGCCTAATTTCTAATGAGTAAACCCCCAGCTCTGCTGGGGGACTATTAAAGTTTGACAATTACGGGAATCATCGTGAGTCTCCTTATCTGTGAACCGCCTAAAGTTCAATAGATAAGGAAACAAACGATGAATACATCAAATAGTTTAAATCATACAAAATGGGAATGTAAGTATCATATAGTTTGGATACCCAAATATAGAAAGAAGAGTCTCTACAAAGATTTGAGGAAATATATTGGTGCTACTCTAAAAGATTTAGCACTCCAAAAAGAATGTAAAATTGAAGAAGGGCATTTGATGCCAGATCATGTTCATATTTTAATCTCGATTCCTCCTAAATATTCAGTGTCACAGGTTGTTGGATTTATTAAAGGGAAAAGTGCAATATCGATTGCTCGAACCTATATGGGGAGAAGAAAAAATTTTACAGGGCAGAGTTTCTGGGCAAGAGGTTACTATGTTTCCACAGTGGGTAGAGATGAGGAAACGGTGAGAAATTATATTAAGCATCAAGAAGACGAGGATAAGCGAATAGACCAACTGGATTTATTTTAAGGCACCGCCACCTTTAGGTGGTAAATGAATTAACCCGCTTCGAGCGGTTCACAATTACAAGCCTCCGGCTTTGCCGGAGGTATTTGACTTCGAGGTAAGTTTACTTACAACGCATGGTGTTACGGAAACCTAAGGAGTTTCGATTACTCGTGATTTATTTCTTTAAATTTCTATAGTACAAATTTTTTACATGGCCTTTTGAGGTATCACAAATTTCTGATACGTAAGAAAAAACTTTATATTTGGGCATCCCAGAAAGCCCAATTAAATCCTCACATAAAGATAAGATTTGTGATTGATTCCATTTATCAATAGCCGCTTTTCCCTGCCATGCGCCGCCTTTACGATTACTATCAAAACCTAAAGCAATTAATCCATCATCTTTATTTTTTGCCTTGCTTAGCTGTAAAAAAATTCTATCCAGATTACTTAATATTTCCTCTGGAAGCTCATAATCATTTTCTCTGCAATATAAGTATGCTTCAACTAAAAACAGTAAGAAATTAGTTTCATGATAATTTTCAACTAATGCGCTGTACTGTCCCGAGTAAATAGGTTCTTTTGTTAAGCTATTTTTTCTATAAAGTGGGTGCTTTATTATCATAAACACTCTCGTTCAAGGTGCATCCGTTCCAGAAAGGAAACCAGTCAAACGGGGAACGAGTCCGCCTTTCAGCCGCTAAACCTAGACTGGTGAAATGATTATAGTTTATTCGCTAACTTCTTATCTAGTGTTAGCAGTTCAATATTATGATTAATAGCAGTAGCAAGGATAATAGCATCAGGTAACTTTATACGGTGCTGCTGTTTTAAAGCAATGGTCCTGTCCTCAACTGCGCGATTAATACTAAGCTGGGTCATCAGCTCAAGTAATGAGGATATTATTTTGATTTCATCCTGGGTAATATTTGGAAACCCTAGTAGCTCCATTCGGGTTACTGAGCTAAAAGCACAGTTTTCCAGGTCAATTCCTTTTAGTTTTGTACCTGCATCAGAATTTCCCTCTACAATTCCTAGAATAATATTGGTGTCCAGTAAGTATTTAGTCCCATTCATCCCGCATTTTCCTTTGTATTTCTACTGGGTCACCTTTGAAAGTAGGGGACTCCTTAAGTATGCCAAAAAAGTCATTGAGTGTTTTCGGGGGCTTTTCCTCAATGGTATATTGAGTCAGGAATTGCTCTATAAGGTCATTAGTTGATAAGTGTGCCTGTTCTGCTACTTGTTTAAGTTTGATCGCTACATCGTCTTTTAGTTCTAATGTTTGCATGGTTAAGCCTCTTAATTAATGAGTATTTGTATTTTAACTGGCTTGTCTTATATGTGTGACATTTTCCTGTGGGTTTACTTGCAGCATTACAAACTCGCTCCAGCGTTTTAACGCTTCCCTCCTTTCATCCAGGTAAGTGTTTTTGTTATACACTGCATTAATTGCACCGAGTGAATGATTAAGGCATTTTTCGGCTATATGTGGCTGTACGTTCAGCTTCTCTAAATGGGTTCTGATTGTTCGCCTAAAATCGTGTGGTCTGACCTGCTCAATATCTAACGTGCCTGACTCAAAGAATCTACGCATAGCCCGGCCTAATACTTTATCGGTCATCATTCCATTTTTGCCTGCAAATACATAAACGGGGTCTAGTCCTTGCAGCTCAGTAATTAAATTAATGACTTCATTGGTTAAAGGTACCGTCCATGCTTCAAGTGTTTTTGTATTCTCTTTAGGAATAAACCATTCCCGCTTTTTTAGGTCGATATGCTCCCACTGTGCTTTTATTAGTTCGCCACTCCTAACTCCGGTAAGCATTAAGGTTTTTAGTCCATTCTTAACGGGTAGGCTCAGTTTTGGCGCGTTGCTGATTGCTTCCCAAACAGGTTTTAATTCATCAGCTTCAAGGTATCGCTCCCTTTTAGGTATAATAATACCCAAGTCTTTTTTATCCAGTGAATAAGCGGGTGATCTGTCGATATATCCACGCCCCTCAGCAAACTTGAAGAGTTGTTTTAATATGGCTGTTACCTTGCCAGCATGAGCAACCGCGCCACGGTCAACAACATGCTTTACACAGTGAACCACTGCCACCGTGGATATGGTTTTAATCGGTTTATTGCCTATGACTGGCTTTATATCGTGCTCAATAACCTGTAGCACGGCATCAGGCCGCCTTAAATGGGGTAGTATGCGATCTTTATAGAATATGTCGCACAGCTCGCTTACCGTTTTGGGTATAGCGGTCTTGAGTTCGTTTAAATCTCCAGCATCATGTTTTATCTTGGCTGTTTCAAGTGCCTTTCTGGCTGCTGATAATGTTAGCTGGCTATCACCATCACCATAACGCCCAAGTGTAAGCATTTTTAATTTATTGGTTGCTGGGTCGCTGTAAAACCAGACAAAAGTTTTCTTTCCTGTCGTGCCTACTCGAATGCGTAAGCCTTTGCTTACTTTGTCCGCAACATCATAGCGTTTGTCTTGTGTTGTTAGGTGCTTGATAAAAGCATCGGTTAAACCGTTGGTGGGTGGTAAAATCTTGGCTGCCATGTTGATACCTCTTATATCAATATTGGTTAAGCCTGATTGTGTTGGTAGCACTTTCGGGCTTTTTTATTGCTGCTGTGGCTAAAAATCTGGCTAAAAACAGGTTTTAAAATTAGCCGCAACTAAGTGAAATACTCTAGGTAGTAAATATACTCTAATCCCAGTAATTGTCTAGCCTTTGTGGGTGTTTTTGGTGGTGGTTGAAACAGGGTGAAAAGTGCCTTTTATACTCTGGGGGTGTGGGGGTCGTGGGTTCGAATCCCGCCGTCCCGACCAATTGAATAAAGGGTTTACATGAAAATGTAAGCCTTTTTTTATGCCTGAAATCCTTCTAGCTGAAAACGTTTTCGGGTATGGCTAATAAGATTACATAAAATGAACTGCAGTCATTGCCGGTGATATATACAGTTTCCCCCGAAGAGTCTTAGAGCCATTTGTGGTAGTCCTGAAGTAGCCGCTTTTGTGCCTAGTCAGTGGTGGACGCAAGGTGTCTCTAGCCTTAATGATTCCCTGCATGGCGAATCGATTTTTGTGACATGGAGTCGCAAAATCTATCATGAGGCCGGCGGTGACAGGCCTACAGATATAAGCTTTTCATGGTTTCGGGTTTTATTTAGCCTTCATTCCTTAAGGTTTGAGTCGTAATAGTGGAGCTGAACGCTGGAAAAAACATAGGCTGATGACTCAAATCCTGTCATATATTCAAAGTAAATCGAGTAAGGAGATAATCATGACGCTCAAACTGAGTTTATTAATGATCTTGGTGCTTTTTTTCAGTAGTACGAATGCGGAACAAGTATGCTTAAGCATACGCAAAGATGATTTAGTGGTTAAAGAACTCACGGTTAAGCAATTAAGGCAGTTGCAAAATAACCTCACATCATTAACCGTTGATAATCCTGCCGATTCTAATGTCTATGTTTACCAGGGTATTTTATTAAAGACTTTATTAACACGATTTTTTGGTAAAGATTGGCAACAATTTGATGCCATTAAGTTTAGTTCACAAGATGGTTATCAGCCTATTATTCCAATCGCTAATATAATGGCACATACTGGTATGATTGCGATAGCGGAAAAAGGTCAGCAAAGCTTAAGTCATTTGCCGCGTAAAAATGGCGATACTGTTAATCCCGCACCATTTTTTTTGGTTTGGGAAAATGTTAATGATGCTCGTGCTAAAAAAGATGAATGGTTAAGTTGGCCTTGGCAATTAACAGGCATAGAACTTACTAATTTTACACGAGAGTACCCACATTCAGCCCCATCCGCGACAGCCGATGAAAAAGTAACCCAAGGCTTTTTAGCCTTTCGGCAGCATTGCATGAAATGCCATGCGATTAATGGCGACGGCGGAGAGATGGCACCAGAATTGAATTATCCTGTTAACGTCACCGAATATTGGCAACCCCAATGGTTAGCGCGTTTTATTAATGATCCTCAAAGTGTAAGAACCAATAGTAAAATGATTGCTTTTTATCGAGATGTGGAAAATAGAGCGGCACTGATTGAAACGATTATTGCATATTTAAAAAGTATGAAGGATAAGAAAATACCTGCATCACCTAAAGTGTTCATGGAAACCAAAGAGGCCAATATCGATTGAACAGCTTGATGTATCTTATGTCTCCTATAGATCGCTATGTTTAGTGGCGAACTATGTATAAGTTAGGCGGTTAGTGTCAGGTCTTTGATTTATGATAATTGTTAAGTTAAGCTTATTGGATAATAACTACAAGATGAAGGATAGTGCGACTAGATATTTTAGGAATGAATTAGCTAGCACGTTATAACCAGAAAGTGGTTTTTAATACTCATAAATCAAAGACCTGATCAAAGAACCCTTGACCCTAGAACCTCTTCAGAGCAGTATGATTTAGTCAAAGATCTAAAAATCAAAATGTTCTCATATTGATGAGTTATAATTCAGATTGTTGTTAGTTTGTAGGGGAATTTTGTGAAAGTTATTTTGATGATCTTAGCGGGTGTTATGAGTACGAGTTGTGCAACTAAAGAATTTTCAAAAACAGTTGATTATGTCGATATAAATCGATTCATGAAAAAATGGTATGTGATTGCAGGTCGATTAACGTTTATGGAGTCAGGTGCATATAACGCTGTTGAGATATACACTTGGAATGATCAAGAGGATCGAATTGATATTGATTTCACTCTGGTTAAAAACTCTTTTGAGGGAAAGAAAAAATCTATTCCTCAAAAAGGATGGATTGAAAATACTCAAACGAATGCGCACTGGAAGGTAAGTCCTTTTTGGCCTTTGAAGTTTAATTACCTCGTTATTGACTTGGCAGAGGATTATTCATGGACTGTCATTGGTGTTCCGGGACAAGAGTGGATATGGATAATGTCAGCAGATTGGAAAATGGATGATGAGAAGTTGAATATGATTATTAAGCGAGTCTCTGAGATGGGCTATTCTGTAGAGAGTATTAAGCGAGTTCCTCAACAGTGGTAGTTAAAATCAAACTTATAATGCTTACAAATTTAATGGGAATTCTAAGCAATGGATTTTCTTTATCCATGAGTAGCGTAAAACCCCGTCTCTTTAGGGCGGGGATGTAAGCGGCTCAGCTCGCTCAAGTAATTATTCGGGCGTTCTTTGCTGTTCAATGTACTGGCGAATAATGGATATAGGTGCGCCACCACAACTACCTGCAAAGTAACTGGGCGACCATAATGCCCTACCCCATAACTTCTTTTTGATTTCAGGGTAATTCTTTTTGCGAATCATTCGGCTTGAAACGCCTTTCAGACTGTTTACCAGTGCCGACACCGCTACTTTGGGTGGATAGTTAACCAGCAGGTGAACGTGGTCATCCTCACCATCGAACTCCACCAGTTCGGCCTCGAAGTCAGCGCAAACGCCAGTGAAGATTTCTCGCAGGTCATCGATCACTTCTTTTGTGAATACGCCGCGGCGGTATTTAGTCACAAAGACCAAATGAACGTGCATCTTAAAAACACAGTTTCTACCATGTCTAATATCGTTATTTTTTTCCATAGACCAATTTAAAATTGTGATAGTATAGCACCATGAAAAAGACTATACGCAAGGCTTTCAAGTTTCGATTAAAGATAACGCCGGAGATAAGCCAATACCTGGCTAATTTCGCAGGTGGAAGCCGCTTTGTTTGGAATAAAGCCCTGGCGCTCAATCTTTTTCGCCTTGAAACAAAAGCGCCGTTGATGTGGTATCACGAGCTTAATTTTTGGGCGACACTCTGGAAACAATCCGATGAATATGGATTCTTACGGGAGCTTCCATCGCAGGCGATACAGCAAAAACTTAAGGATTTGGAGAAAGCCTTTAAAGATGGGTTCGATAAAAACCAACCATTAAAGCGAATACCCGTTTTTAAGAAAAAAGGCCAGCATGATAGCTTCCGATACCCACAAGGCTTTAAGGTAGACCAAGAAAAAAGCCAAGTGTTTTTGCCTAAAATTGGCTGGGTAAGTTACCGCAACAGCCGCAAGATTATCGGCGAAGCCAAGAATATCACTGTAAGCCGAAAAGGCAAGCACTGGTACGTCGCCATTCAAACCGAATACGAAGCCGAGCTGTTGCCGCACAAATCAACTTCCATAGTCGGCATTGATGTGGGCATTAAACAGTTTGCCACGCTATCGGACGGCACTGTTTACGCACCCTTAAACAGTTTCAAGGCGAAAGCGGCGAAATTAGCCAAGCTGCAAAGACAGCTAAAGAATAAAAAGAAGTTCTCGAATAACTGGAAAAAAGTAAAGGCAAAGATTACTCAATGCCATGAGGATATTGGCAATGCGCGTAAAGATTACCTGCACAAAGTCTCAACTGAAATCTGCGAAAACCAAGCGATGATTGTTCTTGAGGATTTACGGGTAAAAAATATGAGCAAATCGGCTAAAGGGAATAGCGAAAAGCACGGTAAGAAGGTGGAGCAAAAAGCAGGCTTGAATAAGGCTATTTTAGATCAAGGTTGGAGCATGTTTGCAACGATGCTTGAATATAAGCAAGGCTGGAATGGTGGAATAGCGCTTAAAGTTCCGCCGCATCACACTAGCCAAACCTGCCCTTGTTGCCGCCACGTAGCCAAAGAAAACCGGCTAACACAAGCTGATTTTGTTTGTGTCGAATGTGGCTATGAAAATAACGCCGACATAGTTGGTGCAATCAATGTACTTGCTAAAGGCTATGCGCTTTTAGCTGGGAAACCAACCGCCGGATAGGCGGGGGTAGTCTGTGAAGTGAACGGTGCAGTAATGCCGTCAGCAGCAGAAACCAGTGGGTAGTAGCGATACACACCCGCTCTTAGGTAACTAGGAATCCCCTTCCTTTAGGTGGGGGAGGATGTCAATGAGTGCTGGAAATGAAGAACAGCTCAAGTACTAGGTAATATTCAAACCAGATAATAAAGAAATTCGAATGTATGAACCTTATATTTTTGCTAAAACTACAATCTAGGTGGAGGACTTTAAAGTCCTGTAGGGTGGACAGAAAAAACACACAAAACACGGTTCCAGGTCTTGCAATTGCACATACGGCCTAACATTACGCTCAACCGGAACGCGGTTTAATAACTGTTTTATTTTTCAGCTTTCCGCGCCGCGCCCGGTTAGCTCTAGGTTATTCCTGTTATTTTTGACAGACCACTATGGGTCGGCAACCTCCCATTGAAACAATCCAAACTTAACTCGACTTTTTGATAGACGGGAACAGTCGCTTGTCAGCCAAAAGCGGAAATTTATGGCAAGATGACTCCCGGAGGCGACGTTGCCCAGTCATAACCATCGCGCGCCATCTCGTAACCTAAATCAAACAACGCGCGCATGTATTTCGGATCGAACTCTTCTTCTGGCTCCATATCAAATTCGCTAGGAATATAGGCCAGTCGATAGGGAATGCCATCACGCTTCGCCCCCAGATAGATGCGATAAAGATCACCCATACCTTGAGTGCGAATCAACGTGCTGATCGAGGTAAGTACCACTGGCACAATCTCGGGTTTTACTTCTGACCAGTGTGGCTGAAGATCGCTGTTGCGGATGACATAGACGGTCTGAGTTCCAGAGGCGCCTATCGTTTTCACGGCATCCCTCAAATCCAATTGCGCAGGATACAAAAATACCTGGCTAGCCACACCACCATCTACATGCAGTTCATCGTATTCCTGTTCACCTACTCGAACAGTTATTCGCACCGGTGGGAATACCCCTGGGATAGAAGCTGAAGCCAGCATGATATCCCTGATAAGTTGCGCTGATTCTTCCGTCCCGACAGCGGCAATTGCGCCGATATTCCATATGACCGGCCGTTTCGCATCTAGATTTGTTGTACCAATTAGCAGACGCCGCCCCTTCTTATACTCCTTAGTAATCGCCGCAATCATCCGGTCGTCTACCTTATACTGCAGAAGATCACGCAACGGTTGGGTATCAGTCATCGCATCGCTGAGCAGTCCCCCTATCAGTGTGCGCTCTTTGATCAAGTCTTTTGTCGAAAGTGATGTGTAAAGTTGCTCAAGCTTGTCATCATAGTCGCTACCCAGAAATGCAAAAGGAGCGATCAATGCCCCGGTACTAATACCGGTAACGATCGTCATTTCCGGTCGGGTACCGGACTCTGACCAGCCTTTGAGCAGACCAGCACCGTATGCTCCATTTGCGCCCCCACCGGAAATCGTGAGGTAATAATGCGGTCGCGTGAAGTTGTCCTTGTCGGCGCTACTGCTGGACAATTGTTTCTGTAATAATTCAAGTCGAGTCTGTATATCAGCTGGTTCTTGATCGCCCCACATACGTGCGATCGATCCACCCGGAACAGTCACTCGCCCGAGCTGTTCTTCTGGCACCGCATTTCGTGGTGGTGTCGATGTGCAAGATTGTAATGCTAGAGTGAGTGAGACAAGAGCGTTAATTACCGCCAGTGACTTTATTCTGCACATAAAGATATTGGTTTTCATCTACTTGTTGTGAATCAATACTCAGAATTAGAGTGAATATTCGGTAATCCAAGATACTTTAAAATGAAAATATTATCAAACGAATACCCATTAGAGATTCGTAAAAAAATCAGTAAAATTCAAACATAAGCAGTCAAGCAGCTTGAGAATCGAGACCGGCGGCTCATCTTACCGAAGTGAGTTGTCAAATAAGGAAAAGTAACATAGACATTCATTTTTGAGCCAATGACCGCCTGTCATCCGCCACTAATATTAGATGCCTTTAACAGTTCTATGTGTCTCGGTTACACCTCTAAGCAAGTTATCCCCCTATGTCAACATACCTGTCGCCTGTAAAATTTTATTTTAGGAGACAGAAATGGCATCATATACCCAGGAATTTAAAGTACAATCCGTAGAGAAAGCATTATCCAGACGACCTGATCAAACGCTCAAGAATATTGCCGATGATTTACGTATTGGCTATTCAACGCTTCAAAGATGGATCCACTTAGCCAAGAAGAATAAACTAGAAAACCCTGAATCAAGTATGTCGAAAGAAAAAAAAGCCCCCAAAACTGGACTAAAACGCAACGCTTTGA
The DNA here is from genome assembly GCA_942491615.1 of uncultured Gammaproteobacteria bacterium. Classification (GTDB taxonomy): domain Bacteria; phylum Pseudomonadota; class Gammaproteobacteria; order Methylococcales; family Methylomonadaceae; genus Methyloprofundus. Next base: position 49,017 of record CALOCH010000019.1, on the reverse strand, counting down.
AGCCATTATGGATTGTCACGGCATGAAAGATGAGCAACTTAGCGCCTATTGCCGAGAAAATGGAATTTACCCGCACCATGTAAAGGAATGGAAATCAGCATTCCTATCAGAAAATCAAACCTCTGAAGCTGTCTCCAGGCATGAACAAAAAAAGCTTAAACAAGAAAATAAGCGACTACAGAAAGAACTGAACCGTAAGGATAAAGCACTCTCTGAAACTGCAGCCTTACTGGTGCTATCAAAAAAGTGCCAAGCGATCTGGGGGAAAAGGAGGTCGATTAATCTCCTTCCCAGATCGCAAGCAATACTGTGCACTCATTGATGAAGCAGTGCAAAATGGAGCAAGACAACAACTGGCTTGTGAGCTTGTTGGCATTGCATCCCGTACTTATCAACGATGGAACCAGGGTGAAGCATTGTCAGAAGACCAACGAATTTATAATAATGCTCCTGCACACAACAAGTTATCAGAGGCTGTCAGGCAAGAAATACTAGAGGTCATTAACCGACCTGAATATAGCGCATTAACCCCTTATCAAATAGTGCCTACATTATTGGATATAGGGCAATATATTGCCTCAGAATCAACATTTTACCGGGTAATGAAAGAATATAATCAGCTTAAACACAGAGGTAAAGAGACAGCAGCTCAACGCAAGAAACCCCAGTCACTAAAAGCGACTAAAGCCAATGAAATCTATTCATGGGATATTACGTACTTGCTAAGCCCGATAAAGGGACAGTACTATTATTTGTACATGGTCATGGACATTTACAGCCGAAAAATAGTCGGCTGGCAGGTTCATGATTGTGAATCAAGTGCTCATGCCGCTGATTTGATAGAAGATATTGCCTATCGAGAAAAAATAGATAAAAACCAGCTGGTCATTCATTCCGACAATGGAAGCCCAATGAAAGGAGCGACATTAAGAGCAAAAATGATTGATCTGGAAATCACGCCATCGTACAGCAGGCCTCGTGTCAGCAACGATAATCCTTATTCGGAGTCCTTGTTTAAAACGGTCAAATACCATTACACCTATCCAGAAGACCCGTTTACAGATTTAAGCGAAGCAAGAACCTGGGTAGAAAAGTTTGTGCATTGGTATAACGATGAACATCAACACAGCGCAATTAAGTTTGTGACACCTAATCAGCGTCATAATGGCTTAGACAGCACAATACTGGAAAACAGAAAGAAGGTTATTGAGCAAGCCAGGAAGAACCATCCTGAGCGCTGGAATGGACGTAAAACAAGGAACTTAACACCCATTGGCGATGTTTATCTCAACCCAGGCAAGGATAAAAATAACGTAACTGAAAATAAATTACCATTGAAAAATGCAGCTTAAGCTGACTATAAAGCAACAGGTGACAATGAGTCGCCCATTACCCTTGCATAAATACCTTGGGGGCTTGGGGGCAAAGCCCCCATATACTTGCGTAGCAAGTTTTATATCACGAAAATGCGACAGGTTGGTTGACATTTAGCGCTCATAACTTTTAAATAATAAATCTGCTGCTTTATTGAGTTTTTTTGTAATAGTTAATTTATCTCGGTGCAAGGTCAGCAATACATCGTTTAGACTTTCCATTTCATCATAATAATCTTCAATGTCTTTTTTTCGTCCTGGCTTGGGCTTAAAAAAAGTGGGGGTTGAATTTTGCGTATAAATGTTTAGCCATTCTATATATTCTAAGGGTAGCGGCTTGCTTTGATATAGTCCTGCGATGATATCATTATTTAATTCAATAGCTTTTTCTTTATCCAGTAACGCATCAGCAACTTTATTTTTTCTTATGGCCGCGTAAACATTGGTAAAGTCTTTTTTACCATTAATCAATTGTGCGCCCTTTATCATTGCTGATATTTCATCTCTAGGCATTTTTATTTTTAGCTGCTCGATATTATCAATTAGCCACATTAAGCCGCGTGGACTGGTTGTCATATAAAACACTCCATTCAAAGCACAATCATTCCTGAGAAGTTACCAGCCAGGCGGTGAATGAGTCCGCTGTTCGCCCCGTCGGGCTAGGCTGGTTTGTTGATTATAGCTGAACGCTTAAAACTCAGACAAAAAAATACCCGCATTGGGCGGGCTAGAATTTATGATTAATTTTTGCTTCTTTCATAATAGCGTTGGCTGTATGTCTTGATTTGCAGTTATGGGGAACTACTACCGGATTACTTCCTGTTTTGCCCCAATATTCATGCGAGCCCTTGCCTGGTCTCAAAAAATGCCATCCGTGTTGAAGCAAAATAGCTTTTACCTGCTTCTCATAGCCATTCATGCAGCAATAATATGATCTGTTAGTAGTAAGTCTGTATGGTGGCTATTTTTGGTGTGATTTAGTTCTGATAGTGTCGCTATGGCTTCTTTTAATTCGCTTTGTAATTGGTCGTATGTTTCAGCTTCCACCACCAAGCCTTTAATATCTCTACTTGTTGCAACAAATACATTCGCTTCTTTGTCATGTATAAAATCAATTCTAATAACAATCTTTGCTCCCAGTTTAGAAACCAGTCCGGCTAAAGGGTAGCTTATAGGGTAATTCATTTTTTTAACCTCCAACAATGACGATTTATTATAGCTTGCAGTGTCTTACGCTATCAATCGTAATCAAGTTTTTTGACCTTTCGTCGGTTTTGTCAGTACCCAACCTGGGTGTATTTACTTTTTTATCCTGCCTTTTTCCTTAACGGTATAACATTTAATGCTGTGTTGCCCTCGCAGACATCAAGAAAGTCGGCTAATGCCTGTAATGCTTTGGCGCGTTCATCAAAGTAGTCATGGCGATTGTAAACGCCCTCAATGCCTTTTATCTTATGATTTATGCAGCGTTCGCCTATATGTGGTGGGAACCCTAAAGCCTCTATATGTATTCTGGCTGTACGTCTAAAATCATGAATAGTAAAGGGCTCGGTATTGCCTGGCATACATGGAATAACTTTTTTAAGCGCCACATTCAAGGTACTCTCACAAATATAAGGTAAGCGTCTATCTTGTGATTTTCTGGCCGGCAAAATCCATTCGCTATCCTCTGATAGCCTGAATATTTCGCTTAATGAGTCTACCGCCTGTCTTGGTAGCGGAATAATAATGGCTGTACCGGTCTTGCTGCTGTGTAACGTCCAGGTTCCAGCATCCATATCAAAGTCTGATTTTCGCGCCTGTATCAGCTCATTTTTACGCACACCAAGCATAAGAAGTAAGCGCATGGTGATAAGGTTTACCTGGGAAAACCGCTTAGCCTTACGCATAGCATCAAAAAAATTAACCAGCTCTTCTTGGTTTAAGTGGCGCTCCCTTGGTGCTTCTTTTCCTCCTGCGTCCGATAGGTCAAAAGCGGCTGCTGGGTTGTGTTGAACAATATGGCGCTTAATCGCATAATCAAACATGTGCTTAAGAATGCGTAACACGTCATTTGCTACGGTAGGCGCGCCACGATCAACGACGGCTTTTAGGATTGCGTCAACGTGCATGGGCTTAACCATATCAACTGCCATGCTCCCAATATATGGGTTAATATCTTTTTCGATCTTGGCGCGTATGATGTTTGGGTGTTTCCAGTTGCCCACAATACGATCATTAAAATATTTATCTGCTAATTGTCCGGCTGTGAAAGCGTTTTCTTTAGCTTCTCTTTTTTCAACTGCCTCCTTTTTACGATCCTGCTTTTCATCCGCTACATCATGCCCAAGAGAAACTCTGGCGGAAAGTTCTTTTGCTTGCTTACGTGCATCAGATAATGATACCTGACCGTAGTTACCTATCTGCATAATGCGTTGTTTACCAGCAAACCTGTAACGATACTTCCATATAGGAATTGCAAAGCTTTTACGGTAGCTTAAATAAAGTCCGCCACCATCGCTTTTACCGTTCCTCAAAATCGCATACTATCGAAAATAGTACCTAATTCAAGGTTGTTTACGCTCTCTGTTGATAACGATTCCACGTTGCAACTAGAGTCCTGAAGGGACGGTCTCCACTGCTATATCCGTAGACATAACAGCCGATAACTCCTTCGAGACGTGAAGTCTATCCAGCAAGATTCGCTTAACCTGGCGATACGGCATATACCGTGTTATCGCCTTGTCAGCGTGCCTGTGCTTGATATTACACGCAGCATTGACGTCAGCCTGCGATACCTCCCCATTCACATGGTAAAATTTGTCGCCCACTCGTTTTCCTTGCAGATGATGAGTATTGGAGTCCATTTGTGAAGTATACGCCGCGTTGATGTAATGCAACTCAGAACCTCTGAGTTTTGTTACTTTTTCTAACGCTTCAGTGATTGCGCCTTTCATCCAGCTATTCATAAGCCGATTAAATTGTTTCCATTGATTTTTCTTCGGAATGGGTGAAGTGAGGTCTTCCGCGATCACTTGTGCGGCTTGATCCACAACGGAATGAGCCGCTTTAAAACAGTGTGTTCGGATTTGTTGTTTGATTTTTCGATTTTGCTGAACACGTTTTTTTGTACCCAGATTGTTTTTATAGATCCGTGCTTTTTTCTTGGCGGAAGCTTTTTCAGCAATTTGAAATAATTTATTTCTCGCACGGTTGTTTTCCATGCGTGCCTGCGAAATCGGCGTTAATAAGCGATTAAATCCCTCGCCATGAAAACGGCCTTCTGAATCAGCAAACACTTCGCTATAGCCTTTATCTACACCTATCACTTCAGTCCCGCAAGGAGCGTGTTGTTTGCCATTGGCTAAATAATGCACTTCCACCTGTCCGTCGATTAAAATCAAACGTAGCATACCTTGCAGCTTAACCTTGCTACTAAGGGGGACCGCACATGCGTTTACCTTTGATTAAAGACGGAACTTTCAACCAGGTATTTTCGTCCTTGCCTTGAAACTGACTGTAAACGCCATTTTCTAAGATAATTTGATTGGTTGTGTGATTACGCCCGTGCTTTTTGGCTTTTCTCATCCAGCGAGATAATAACGGATCATTCACCCATGCATTGCTGCGCAGTAAGCCAAAATAATGCTTCCATTCCGCCGCATCTTTAAAGCGACGGGCAATTTGCTTACGGACTTTTTCTTTGGCTGACGCTTCATACAGGCGAATATCATCTAACGCATCGCGTAAGGTTTCTTTCCACGCTTTCGCTGGCAAGGGAGATAAATCTCTGTTTTTCACCCAATCGGTGCGAATCTCACGATGATTTACTCCTACACCCTGTAACGAGCCGAAACGCTGCCAAACCTGCGTGCGCACTTGCCCCAACAAATCCGCTTGTTCTTTTAACGCTGCGTATTTGCCTGGGTTTAAGTTAACACTATGAAGTATCCGTGTACCTTTCATTTTTGAATATTCGCCTTTTGAGTGATTCAATCATTTTTTTGCTTTTGTGACTACGGCTACCGTAAAGCCTTGCGCTAAACACAGTAATAATCTCAAGAACATCCTCCGCTAATTCTTCCTCAAAGGAAGGTTGTTCGCCTTTATTAATGATAACAATCTCTATCCCTTGTATTTCGCACAAACCAAACACTAATTCTGCGCCAAAGCGTAACAGTCTATCTTTATGCGTTAAAATAACTCGCCTGATTTGCTTTTTTAGGATCATTTCTAATAGCTGTTTTAAGCCTTTTTTATGATAATTCATTCCCGAACCTAAGTCGGAAATAATTTCGTAGCGCCAGCCTTTTGCTGCGCAAAAAGCCTCAAGCAGCTCGACTTGGCGAACCAAATCCTCTTTTTGATCATGATTTGAAACACGCGCATAGCCAATCGTAGGTGCGTCATAATCGCTTAAGTTCAATAATCGATCAGCATCATAATAGCGAGTGCCTGCCTTAGACTTTCTATCTGGCAGTAACTCACCTGTTTCTTCCCACTTATGCAGTGTTTGAATAGACACGCCCAAAAGATCTGCTGCTTTCCCTATTTTTATCATTTTCATAGTATATGATACTATACGATAATATTAGATTTTTCAATACAGTTACTACCCCTCAAAGCGAACATCGTTTTTTATCCAGCTTTTAATTTGAATGTCAGTTAGTTTTGCCATGTGTCCCCCGTGTACTAAGTCATGTACCAAGTGTGTACCAATAAATTTGTACCATTTTGTATATTGGTACACGCCTTGGTACACATTAATCATGAGGTTTAATGATACTTCTTGAAGCGGGGTAAAACAAGAAAGCCACAAAATTAGCGGCCTTTATTGGAGGACGGTATACGGTGAAACTGTGTGATACTTTACTCTATATTCTGAACTTGCTCACGCATTTGCTCAATAAGGACTTTAAGTTCGATTGAAATGGAGGTCATTGTTTTATCTGCTGATTTCGATCCTAAGGTGTTTGCTTCGCGGTTCATTTCCTGCATTAAAAAATCAAGCCGGCGGCCGATCGGGCCTTGTTGCTCTAATATGCGTAATACCTCAGTGATATGAGTCTCAAGCCTATCCAGTTCTTCATCTACATCAAGTTTTTGGGTTAATAAGACCATTTCCTGATCTACCCGGTCATAATCAGGGGAAGTTACCAATTCAGCGATATGACTTTTAAGCTTAGAACGTAAATGCTCCAGGACCATAGGTAGGCGTGACTGAGCCTGGCTGACGAGCTGCTGCATTTTTTCACATCGCAGTATAATAAGTTGCTCAAGTTGTGTACCTTCTCGGTGTCTTGCGGCCAATAAATTGTCGCTGGCATCTGCAACCAGTAATTGTAAGCAATGTCGCAAGGCTGCTTTATTAGTTGTCTGGTCAACTTGTATTCCAGGGAATGCAAGCACTTCAAGTGCGGAAAAAGGAGTGGTTTGCTGCATTTGTTGTTCAATCGCCTGAGTAGTTGCTAATAATGCTTGTACCGCTTGCATATCGACATTGATGGTATGCTGGGAATGCAGATGTTTTTTATAGCTGAGAGTGCATTCGATTTTTCCGCGCTTTAATTTCTCACCGATAGCACTGCGTATTTCTGCTTCGGCGAAACGAAAACGTTCAGGAATTTTTAAACTTATATCACAGTAACGGTGATTGACTGAGCGTAATTCACAGCTAATCGTCAGGTTTTCAAAATCCGTATCACTATTGGCAAAAGCCGTCATACTATGCGTCATCTACGGTGTCCTATTAAGATGGGTTGCTCAAGAAATGGTGTAATAATTGTTCAACATCACGCATACCCTGCGTCAGGTTGCTAATAATATCTTGCATGCTGATTTCTCCTGAAGATTTGCCAGCTGCCCAGTTGGCAATGACCGAGCAGTTTACATAAGGGATTTCCAGTTCTCTGGCAAGTGCTGCTTCAGGCATGCCGGTCATGCCAACGAGATTACAGCCATCGCGCTGCATACGCAAGATTTCAGCCGCTGTTTCCAGGCGTGGCCCCTGAGTGCAGCCATAGACACCGTGAGCTAGTATATCAATATTAAGTGCTGCAGCGCTGTTAATGAACTTTTGGCGTAGCGTTTCGTTATAGGGGTAACTAAAATCGATATGCTGTACGGTGTTAGTATCTTCCGCAAGAAAACTATGCTCGCGTCCATAACTATAGTCAATAATTTGCTCTGGGATGGCGATACATGCAGGCTGCATTGCAGAACTGATTCCGCCGACGGCTGTTATGGCAATAATCTGCTCAGCGCCTGCTTCTTTAAGTGCCCACAAGTTTGCACGGTAGTTGATTTTATGTGGGGCAATCTTGTGTGGATTACCATGACGCGCAAGAAAAATGACTTTTTGGGTCGCTAATTCGCCAATAATACACGGTGCGGAGGGCGCACCGAAAGGTGTTTTATAGCTTTGTTCCGCTATAGTGCTAAGTGATTCTATTTGTGTAAGACCGGAACCACCGATAATGGCTGTTGTTTTCATAAGCTTTTGTGATAACCGTGAATGAGCGAATTGCGCGACTTGCCTAACCCAATATCTACTCGCAACAGGATGTTGTAGATATTATGTTAGGCACAAGCATAGATTCCTGCCGCATTGCGCAAGTAACCTTTATAATCCATGCCATAACCAAAGACATAGTGATCGGCAACGGATAAGCCAATAAAGTCTGCCTTTACAGGTTTAGCTGTTGTTAACCGTTTATCAACTAATACTGCGCTAAATATCTGTTTTGCTCCTTGCTCTTGACAATACTGGTAAAGGGCTTCAAGTGTTAAGCCTTGATCAAGAATATCATCAATAATAAGGACGGTTCTGTCTTGTAGCGAACTTACCGGTTTTTGCAGCCAGTTCAGTTTTCCACTGTGGGTCTGCTGGCCGTAGCGGCTGACATTAATGGCATCAAGTGTGAGTGGGAAATCCAGTTTGGTGATTAATTTTCCAGCAGTGACGATGCCACCATTCATTACACAGAGTATAACGGGATTGAGTGTGGCCAGTGCCTTGTTAATCTTTGCTGCCATGTTGTCTATGGCGGCCTCTACTTCATTTTCGCTATGAAGTAAACGGGCTGTTTTTCGGACATGTTCTATTTCATGCAACATAAGATTCAGATAACTGTGTAAGTTGTTGGCTGATAGTTTGCCATTTTAGGCTGTCTTTTAATGTTTGTTTATTCAGATCTGGCTTGCCCAACATCGCTAAGAGGCGTTGTTCGCGGATAGCGTTGTGTTTAATAGGTGTTGCATCCAGTACCTGGTCTGCTGCTATTGGATTATTACAGACGAGCAACATATCACAACCTGCGCGAAGAGCAAGTTTGGCGCGCTCGTTATAGTCTCCTACTACAGCAGCCCCCTCCATGCTCAGATCATCACTAAAGACAGCGCCCTTAAAATTCAGTTTTTTGCGTAAAATTTCATTGATCCAGATAGCTGAAAAACCCGCAGGTAACTCATCAATAGCAGGGTAGACAACATGCGCTGGCATAATGCCTTCAAGGCCTTCATCAATCAGTTGTTTGAACGGTAGCAGGTCTTTATTGTAAATACAGTTAAAATCTCGATCATCGACAGGCAAAGTCAAGTGTGAATCCAGCGCGACTGCGCCATGCCCGGGAAAATGTTTGCCTATCGCCGCCATGCCTGCACTATGCATCCCTTTTCTATAGTTGCTGGCAAGTCGGCATGCTAAAGTCGCATCCTGGGAAAAGGAGCGGTTACCTATAATGTCGCTCACACCGCAATCAATATCCAGCACGGGGGCAAAACTAAAGTCAAACCCATAACTGAGTAACTCGGCAGCCATCAACCAGCCAGCCTCTTCAGTGAGTTCGGGATGTTGTGCATAAGCTGCCGCAGGTGGCAGACGAGTAAAGCCCTTTTGCAGGCGTTGCACACGCCCGCCCTCCTGATCGACTGCAATTAATATCGCTCCTTTCCGTGTTACTTTGATTTGCCGGTTTAGCTCGGCGACTTGTTCAGGATCAGCATAATTTCGCGCAAATAAAATAATGGCCCCGGTATTGGGGTGGGCGATTTTTTCTTTATCGTACTGGCTAAGTGCGGTGCCAGCAATATCAATCATGATAGGGCCAATAGGGAGCTTTTTTTTCATTTTGAAATTAAGGGTGTTCAATAAACTAACGAATTATTGCTTGAGCATTATAAACAATCTTTATGATTATCGGTGTTATAAACTAGGAAATATTCGTGATAAGGGTAATAATATGTTTATTTTAGCTGTCGAGTTTGAAAACATATTAATGGAATCTAAGGTAATTAAGATAAGACACCTCTTGCTACTCCTTTTACCCATACTTATGAGTTGCGGAGAGAAAGATCCGGTTATTAATGATATCCGTCGGCAGGATAAATTGGTGGTATTGACGCTAAATTCACCTACCACTTATTACCTTAGTGCTGATAATACCCCTGCGGGATTTGAGCATGATTTAAGCAAGGCATTAGCTGATTCATTGAATGTTGCTGTTGAGTATAAGCTTTTTGATAATCTGGAAGGGCTATTAACTGCAATAAATAAGGGCGAAGGACATATTGCGGCGGCGGGTTTGACGCAGACTGACAAGCGGGAGCTAAATCATCTCTTTGGCCCAAGTTATAAAACAGTGCAGCAGCAGGTTATCTGCCACCGTAAGTCTCGACTACCAAAAGAAGTGAGTGATATGCAAACACGATCCATACTGATTATTGCTGACAGTAGTTATGAGGACACCTTGTTGCAACAGCAAAAAAAATATCCCGCATTACAATGGAAAAGTACTAGCATACTATCTGCGGAGCAAGTGCTGGAAAAAGTGGAAAATAAGGAAGTTGATTGTACGCTAATTGACTCTAATGTTTTTATATTGAATCGTCGCTATTACCCTGACTTAATAGCGGCTTTCCCTATTTCAGAAGAACAGAATCTGGCATGGGCGCTCCCCCCTAATACGCAATACTTCAAAAAATACGTTGATGATTGGTTTGCAGAAATAGAAGCAAATTCATTGTTGGGCATTATTACAGAGCGCTATTATGGCTATACTGATATTTTCGATTTCTATAACAACCATATTTTTCTCAAACGAATTAAAAGCCGATTGCCGAAATATGAATCTGATTTTAAACAAGTAGCCGAACAATATCACATTCCCTGGACTTTGCTTGCAGCGCAATCCTATCAGGAGTCAGGGTGGAGTGCCAAGGCAAAGAGCCACACAGGTGTCAGAGGTTTGATGATGTTGACCCAGAATACCGCCAAGGCAATGGGTGTAAAAAAGCGTATAGATCCTTTGCAAAGCATACAGGGCGGAGCAAAATATCTGCATAAAATGCTGGGACGAGTGCCTGAAGATGTGGTTGATGAGGATCGAATCTGGTTTGCGCTTGCTGCGTATAATGTAGGATTTGGACATTTAATGGATGCCCGACAATTAGCCAGGGACTTAGGAAAAAATCCAGGAAATTGGCATGACATGCGCGAAGTGCTTCCTTTATTAAGCCAGCAGCAGTATTATAAAAAACTTAAATATGGATATGCCAGAGGTTCCGAACCGGTAAAATACGTTGATCGAATACGTTATTATCAGGATGTTTTGCTAAATGCCCTGTTACGAGCAAATAACTGAGTTTCCAGGCAAATGATATGCACTTAATTGATGTACAAATGGATGAATAACTCTTTATCATGAAATTGGTAAGCCTATCGATTGTATTAAGTTTTCTGCTTCTGAGTATGATGGCGTATATGCTCAATACCGGGAATAGGATAGTAAAGTCTTATGAGCCATTGATTAATGCTTCCAAGGATCTTAAGTTTGAAGTAACTCAGGCACATTTGTGGCTGGAGAAGATGCTTTCCGGAGACAGGACGGAAAGTATTGATGTTGTCTGGCGGCACTTTGATCAGGCGGACTGGTATGCAAAGGCGATGTTACACGGTGGTCAAAAAGCGGGGATGCGTATTTTGCCTTTGCAGGAGCAGGTTTTAACAGATCAAGTTCAGCTAGTGCGCATAAATCTGGAAAAGTTTCGTGCTATTGCTGAGCAACGCTATAAAATGCAGGCTGACTCCAGGTCGGGTTCCGCTGTTGATCAAGAATTTGATAAAATGTTCCGTATTTTCATTCAAGACGCCAGTCGAGTTGAGAGTCTGCTTCACACTAAAACCCAATCTGATTTAGTCGATTTTAATAAAACAGGCTTTGGCTTATTGATAGTAGTGGTCTTGCTCGCTGTTCTCATTATCTTTATCTTATTAAAAAGCCAGCAAAAAAATAACCAACAAATTGCTAAAATAAAGGCAGCGAAACAAGTTATTGAAGAGAATAATAAAAAGCTGCATGCTATGGCGCATTATGATTTTCTGACTAATTTGCCAAATCGAACATTACTGACAGATCTACTTACGGCAGCTATAGCAAAGGCACAAAGAAATCAGCAATGGTTGGTCTTATTTTTTATTGATCTGGACCATTTTAAAGCAGTTAATGACTCTTTCGGGCATCATGCTGGAGATAAATTATTACAATTAGTGGCAGAGCGCTTAAGTCAGTTACTAAGAGATGAAGATTGTGTAGCAAGATTATCAGGTGATGAGTTTACTTTGTTGCTGGCTCCTGAAGAAACGCAAGAAAAAGCATTGCAATGTGCAGACAGTGTTGCAAAAAAAATCCAGACCAGCCTTACTGAAAATTTTAATATCGAAGAGACCGAGATATTTATCTCGGCAAGTATTGGTATTGCCTTATATCCGAAAGATGGCGCGAGCGCAGAAAGTATTTTAAAAAATGCAGACCGGTCGATGTACGATGTTAAGCAGATGGGGAAAAATAATTATCGCTTTTTTTCTGCTGACCTGGAACATTCGGTGCAACGTAAATTACAAGTGGAGCGAGATTTGCGCAAAGCGCTCCAGCTTGGCGAGTTAGAATTATATTATCAACCGCAATGGGATTTAAAAACAGGCGAATTATTTGGCCTTGAGGCGCTGGTACGTTGGAATCATCCGCAAAGAGGTCTGATCTACCCTGATGAGTTTATTGGAGTTGCTGAAAAGAGTGGTTTAATATATCAGCTTGATATGTGGGTGTTGGAGGAGGCTTGTAAACAGCTTAAGTGCTGGGAGCGCGAAGGGGTATATTCTAATCAAGTGTCGATTAATATGTCTGCCATTCAGTTTTCTTCACCGAATTTAGTTGAAAATATGCTTAGCCTGTTTGAACAATATGATGTTGATCCCAACAAATTAGAGATCGAGATTGTTGAATCTATTTTGATGCAGGATTCGGAATATACCCAGTCAACTCTCACGGCACTTAAAAAACTTGGAATACATATTGCTGTTGATGATTTTGGAACTGGCTACTCTGCTATGGCCTATTTAAGTAAATTTCCTATTGATGTGCTAAAAATTGATAGGGCGTTTGTTTCCGAAATAGACTCCAGTATTGCTGCAAAAGTGATTATAGAGTCGATAATAAAGATGGCGACCAAGTTAGGCTTAACGATCGTGGCAGAGGGTATAGAAACGGTAGAGCAGAATACTTTTCTAGCCAGTCATGGCTGTACTTTTGCTCAGGGTTACTATTATAACAAGCCTATGCCCATTGATGATGTAGGGATACTTTTACGTACGTTGAAACAGCCGTTGTAGTTCTAGCGAAATGTACAACCGCCCTATCCACTAAGGCTAGTGGCTAGGATTAACCCGCATTATAATTGCATTGCTTCTGCACGAAAAAGTGAGCGATATAGTGCATTGAATTGAGTCACGACATAGGTTATCAGTTTGTTGGTTGGCGGGTGTGTCAGCCTTATTGTCGCGGAATGAGTATGTGACATAAAACAGGAGAGAAGAGCATGAAATGGCGAAACCGTAGGGTAAGCAATAATATTGAAGATAGAAGGGCAGCAGGAAGCGCGCGTAGTCGAACAAAGAAAGTGGGTGGGGTAGGCGCTATTCTTATTACGTTGGGAGCCTTGTATTTTGGTGTTGATCCGCGAATTATCTTTAGTTTGCTGGAAAATACGGGCGGGCAAAACGCTAGCACGCAACAGTCAACTTATCGCCCCTCGGCAGAGCAACAGCAATTAGCAGAGTTTACCGGTGTTGTTTTGGCGGACACCGAAGATACCTGGAATATGCTTTTTCAGCAACAAGGTATACGTTATCAGGAGCCTAAACTGGTTTTATTTAGCAATACGGTGCGCTCAGCTTGTGGACATGCTGAAGCCGCAATGGGGCCATTTTATTGTCCTGGTGATCATAAGGTTTATATTGATTTAGGCTTTTATCAGCAACTAAAAACTCAGCATAATGCGCCTGGTGATTTTGCCCAGGCATATGTAGTCGCACATGAGGTAGGGCATCATGTGCAGAATTTACTCGGTATTTCCACTAAAGTCAGTCAGGCGCAGCAGCGAATGAATAAGGCGGAAGCAAATCAATTATCTGTCAAACTGGAATTACAGGCTGATTGTTTTGCAGGATTGTGGGCGCACCATACACAAAAAGCCAAGCAAATTCTTGAGCAAGGTGATGTCGAAGAAGCGCTAAATGCAGCAAGTCAAATTGGTGATGACCGATTGCAAAAACAAGCGCGAGGTTATGCCTCACCGGAATCATTTACGCATGGTACGTCTCAGCAGCGTGTGCGTTGGTTTAAGCAAGGCTTTGCTGATGGCTCGATACAAGGGTGCAATACTTTTGCTGCACTGTAGCAATGAATCATAAGGGTATGAGTTAATACTTAGGCTATAAGCCTATAGTTATTTCAAAATTGATTAAAAGTGAGATTTAGAAAAGCCATTTGTTGAAATTGTTAACTGTTTTGACTCAACACTTACTAATATGTTAAAAATGAGGATATTCTTAGCTTGAGTGTAAGCGTAATGAAGATGAAAAGAGATAATGAATAGCCGCGCATCAATAAAAATAAAACCTGCTGGCGTGGGTTATCTGATTAACCGAATTCAGACGCTGTTTGTTGGTATGTTAAGAATCTGGACGATTCCTATCGTCTTGATGTTAAGTGTTGCCTCGGGTTTTACAACTTTTTATGGCATGGCGCATTTTATTACTCCCTGGATCGCTTTGGTCATTACAGTTGCCATCCAGTCTATTGTTGTGATCTGTTCGCTGGAACTTGCGGGGATACATTGGAAGGCAAATCGGACGCGTTATTTCTCGGTATTGTGCTCGCTGTTGATTGCCTTGACGGCCTCTGTTTCTTTTTCATATTTTAAATTCTATGAGATTTCCGAGCAGGGCAGCATACATATAGAGCGTTTAAATCATATTAGACAGGACTTGAAAGACTATCTTGATGAAGTCTTAATAATTAAAGGCAAGTTTTTGGCACAACAGCGTGGAGAACTCGAGCAGGCCTCTCGTGAAGTATCACAAGCTTATTTTGGCACCCATCCCGAAATAGTCCCTGCTTATAAGAATCAAGTTGGAGAAGGTCCTTTTTGGCGGCGTTATAATGAAGTTTATTTGACAAAAAAACAGACTTTGGCTGACTTGGAGCGAGAGTTTTCAGCTTTAGATTCAAGTATTCGGCAATTGCAGATTAATCTGGCTAATCTGGATGTCGCTGATAATATAGAAACAGCCTACTATGCTTTGCTTGACAGTTTTCAGGATATACAATTAAAAGTTAATCAATTGTCTGGGCAGTTTGGTGGTATTTTACCAGAACCGCCAATGCTGTTGACCTATAAACAGTTTGTCGAAGATGTTAGACCAACAATGGCGATGTGGGACAGGTTTTCTTTATTTGCGTTTGGCTGTGCTGCGATGGTTGACTTTTTTACGGTACTGCTTTCTTATCGCTTGGAATTTACTGCGCCTGGGCCACTAACTGCCGAGGAAGAAGAACTGGTATTTGAGTGTTTGAGGCAATTCAACCAGTTTCGCATTAACGAGAATGATGAGTTGGAAATGATTATAGAGAAAACTGAAATTGAAAAGGCACGGCGTTATTCTGACTGGTCGCGAATGTTTGCCGTGGGTTTGCTGCTTAGTCGCGGTTTTTTACGCAAGATTGATCATAGAACGGTTGAATTTGCGCCTAATTTATATCCTTTAATTGCCGAAAAAATGGGCGATAGAATCGATAAATTACGCAGAGAAGCACAGTTTAGAGCAACTAATTCTGTTCAATAAAATGAATAATTCAGGCACTGAAATCGAGCAATGGCTGATCGCAGGTACACTAGAAACGGCT
Organism: uncultured Gammaproteobacteria bacterium; assembly: GCA_942491615.1. GTDB lineage: Bacteria > Pseudomonadota > Gammaproteobacteria > Methylococcales > Methylomonadaceae > Methyloprofundus. Next base: position 33,422 of record CALOCH010000019.1, on the reverse strand, counting down.
AACGAATATGATGACGATGTATGGGTGGCGAATTTTGACGTTGATCGACAAGTAGTCTTTAGTCAATTAGGTCCTTATAACAAGCTGTTTTTGCGACCTGAAAAATTTGTTAAACGTTTCTATCATACACTTTACCCGTTGCTGATCGAAGACTGGCAGATTAGCGAACAAACTCAGCTGTTTGATGGTTTTTGCACTATTAATACCCGACTGGATATACGTTTTCAGGCAACATTTGCCTACGCTCAAAGTCAACGAGAGGTTTTATCCGAAATTAATGAGCTGATTAAAAATACTTATTTTCCGGTCATTATTGATTTGATAAAAAATCAGCTACTTAACTTGCGAGATGATGCATGGGTGCGTGTCGGCATGGGGAAAATAGAAAAAGCCATTGCTCTAGCAGTGAATGAGATGCTGGTTATGGATAATATTCAGTCTCAAGCCGTTTGTGCAGTTAAGGCTTCGTTCACTGATTTTCCTGATGTCCAGCTAGGGAAAGAGAGTCTTTATCTTAGCGTTTTGAAGAAAAGCTACGAAGTAACAGAACTGAATCGGAATGAATTATTTCGTCAGCAACAACAAGAACAGCAACAGCAATTAGAGCATCAGCAAAAACAACTGGCGCACTATGCGCAAGTGGCAGAATTAGAACGCCTGCAACAAGCACAGGCAGCAGAGCATCAAAAGCGCTTATTGCAGGATCAGGAACAGCAATTAGAAGAGCAATTGGCTATTCAGGCGCGACTGCATATGGAAAAAGTACAACATGAGAGCCGACTCAAAGACAGCGAACTGGAAATAGAATTAAAGCAAAAGCAGCAACAGCAACAGAAGGTTAGAATAGCGGAACAAGTTGCTCAAGCTGAAACACTAAAACATCAGCTTTTGTTAAAACAACAAGAAGTTCAGGCGGAAGTTGAAAAATATGAGCTTGAGCAAGCGAGTTGGTTAGCTGCAAAAGCGGAGAGAAATAAGTTGCAATTAGATTATGAGCAACGTCAGGAACAACGCAGAATGGAGTTGCAAGAGCAAAATTATCAGGCAATGAAAAATTCTGATATTTACTTACGCAGAGAAATTGAGCTACTCGAATTAGATAAAAAACGCATGGAATTGCAATTAGAAATTCAAGCGAGTAAAAAGGATAATAACATAGAGTGAACGATAGTCCTCATGTTGGCGATTAAGAAGCAAGTCATTGCTTAAGTACGTTGTGTTTTTTTGAGTCGTTGTTTGTGAAAGTTAACCCTATTGAGAGAAAATAATGAAAACAAAAGTAGAAGTTTACCCGGCAACCGAGCAGGAAGGCGGTGGTTATTGGGCGTGTGTTTGTATCCATGTGGGGAGTTATTATAAGCACATGGAAAAAACGCGCATTCATTGCTTAGATAAGCAAGCACTGAATGAGGCGGTATGGAGTGCATTAAATCATAAAGTGTGTCCTGAATGTGGCCATGTATTTTCAACACATGGCTGGGATGGCATTGATGCACACTGGCGCGCGCATCATGAAAATGTCATTAGCTACGAAGATGCCTGGAAATTAATCAGCAAAGATAAATATGTTGAAGTCATGTTGGCTTCTGCAGAATAGAGCATCAGTTATATTTTAAAGTAACAGAGCAGTTAAGTTGAGGTAGTCTATTCCGTCGAGTAGGAGTGTAACTAAAGATCTTGATTGCGTCATATATCTGCAGATCATGCCTTAGAAGCTAGAGACTAATTATATGAATATTAAAAGCATAGTCAGACGTTTTGCGCTGTTATGGGCTTCATTAAGTCTGTTACTATTAGGGGCTTTAAGCACGCCCGCATCATCATATGCTGAAGCAAAGCAGGCAGAAATTGATGTGCATGAATACCGTCTTAGCATTCAGTCTCTAGCAGTGTTATATGTTAAAGGGCAAAATGATTTTCTGTATTTTCAGAATGATAAGTTTTATAACTATTTAGCACAAAACAGTGATAGCCCAGATCAGACTTTTGATAGTCTTGCCGATGTGCCAGACAATATTCCTATGATCATTTATGTAGAAAACCATGAGGTGCTGGGGTCTCTTAGTTCTGCGGATAAACAAATTCTAAAAGCATTCTACAATAGTTCGTATTTCATTGGTGTCGGTTCACGAGGCGATAAATTAAAGTCCTTGTTTGACATAAGTTTGGGCTCCGACCTTGCAAACACGGCAGATGAAACCGCACATAATGACCTCTTTTTTATTCATAAAGGAGCAGGGGGGGTGGTCAATGAACTGTTTTTGCGTGACATCAGTAGCGCTACGAATATGCTGCGACATTTAATGCTTTGGTATCATCAACTCTATGGCACGACAACTTCAAGTCCTTCAGATGCAGTGACTTCTGGCGCCTGGGATGCTAGCTATACTATGGATTACCGGACCCAGCTCAAAGGGGGCACTTCGCGTTTACTGATCAATGGATTTAAACTAAAAAGTCCAGCAGACAAGCCAGACTATTATCTGGTTACTACCAGCATACAGACCGATATTACCAGCCATAGCTGTGATTCTCTTAAAGGGAGTTGTGGTTGGTTTACTAATGAGATGTACCTTTCTGCACAGATAGATACTGCTAATGGAGGCAAGCTATACGAATATATGCCCACCGGTTCGGTCGGAACAACGACAGCCGGTTTCAGTATTGGCGGCACATTAACTACTACTCAGGTGGGTCTAACGGGAGGGTATTCACAGTCATATTCGATTGCAGACGCAAGCTATAAAGATAATTCAAACTACGTCACTAATAATGCGCAGTGGACGATAAGTTTTACTAAGCCAGGCTATATCTGGTTTCCCTTTATAACTGATGCGCCAAATGTAGCCAGGAATTCATACGAAACTCACCCTGCGTTCATTATTGAAGTTGTCAAAGACCAATGTGCAAAAGTATCTTTATTCCCTTATATATTGCAGGAAAATGACACGTTTAAATATTTTTTTCCAGCCCAGCTTAAGATCACTGAAAACTATAGCGCCTGGTATAGCAAAAGTCACTCGCTTCCACAGACAGTCATTTGTGGTATCTAATATATCCTCCGCGCGGCCACAACTATGCATTTCTAGTGGCCAATTTCAGCCCATAGTTGTGCTACTGAAAAAGTTACATAGCCGGCAATGCGCCCGTTTTAGTGCCTTGCTCATGACTAAAATCAACTCGCCATACAATCTCATCTGTGACAGCGCAAAATATAACACACCTGGTAAACTTCAGTTTAGCCTCTGCCTTTTATTCTGGGGGCGCTAATCAATAACATGTGAGTTTATTAATGTTATATATAATCAATAGCTTATTTCTGGCAGTTCTTTTAACGTTATTATCTACTCAGGCTTTAGCTGTGGATGATTGCGTTACCAACGATTATTTGGTAGATGATGAGGGTGGAACAATCACGCGCAATAAAAACGTATTGTTAGCTGAATTAGCTACTGATAATCCTGCCGCGTGGACAGCAACAGCAATTAGCAATAAAAATATTTCCAGAGCTATCAAAGCTCTGCCGTGTATCATCAAGCGGAGCATGAAGAAAACCGAAGTACCCGGAGTAGCCGTTGCTGTCGTTCGTGCTAATGAGGTACTGTTTACCGGGGGATTTGGCTTGCGCAAGGTCGGCAGTCCCGAATTAGTGAATGCAGATACTGTTTTTCAACTAGCCAGTTTGTCAAAGCCAATAGGTGCGACCATCATATCACGTGCAGTTTCAAAGGGTGTTGTTGCCTGGAATGATCGTGTTATTGATTATCTTCCCTGGTTCCGTATAGGTGGCGACTATGTCAGCAGAAATATCACCCTCGGTGACCTTTATTCGCACCGTAGCGGCTTGCCTGAACATGCCGGAGATGAGTTGGAAGACCTGGGCTTTATGCGTAAGCAAGTTCTGCATAGATTGGCGCAGTTACCATTAGGTTTATTTCGCGAGCAATATGCATATACCAACTTTGGCTTGACAGCTGCTGCGGAGGCTGTGGCGAAAGCGAATAATACAAACTGGGAACAACTGAGCGAAGATCTTCTCTATCGACCTGCAGGTATGAGTACAACAAGTTCACGGTATTCAGCCTATTTGTCAGCTGAGAACCGGGCAGTAAATCACCGGCGCTTCCACGGCAGGTGGGTTGTTGGCCCACCGCGTAATGCGCAGGCACAATCTCCGGCGGGTGGTGTCAGCTCTACTGCGAATGATATGGCTAAGTGGATGCAGTTGCAACTGGGCAATGGCGTATTGGATAATTTACAATTGATTAGGCCTGAAATCCTGCAGATTATGCGGCAACCACACATAACGAGTTCGCATGCTAAGGAGCCGGTAGCCCGACCTGCAGCCTATGGATTTGGCATTGGCACCGGAGTCGATGGTACAGGGCATGTGCGCTGGAGTCATAGCGGTGCGTTCTTGTCCGGCGTGTCAGCGCATGTCGTTTTCATCCCTGGCGGTGATCTCGCTATTACTGTGTTGAGTAACAGTGAGCCGCATGGTGTTCCAGAGGCTATTGCTGCCGCATTTGTCGATATCGTAGAGACGGGTAAAGAGCGCAGAGACTGGTTGTCAGCATACGCGACTATTTTTGAATCTATGTATGTTAATCAGAGTATATTAGCAAACCAACAGCGTCCTGCAATCCCAAAGCCTCATCGGGCGATAGCTGACTATACTGGCAATTATTATAATGATTATTTTGGCTTGGTTACTGTTGCAGAGAACCGCGGTGACTTGATGATGTCCTTGGGTCCGGTTCCCTATTATTTTTCATTAACGCATTGGGAGGGTAATATGTTTGCTTATTTCCCGCGCGGTGAAAATGCGGTAGGTGTCAGCGCTGTTATTTTTGACCCTGAGACGCATAGACTGACGGTTGAAAATTTGAATGCACAAGGGTTGGGGGAGTTTGTGTCAACAATAAGTACCAATGCATTGTAAGCTAATATTTTGTAGGATGAGTAGAATGCACTGCCTGCTTTTTAGGTACGTAATAAAACTCATCAATATTACTTATGTTTAATTTATCAACCTGGGCAGGGTACATCCCCAACATGCTGGACATTCAAAAAGTGTTTTTGTCATTCGGCAGCAGAGTGACTGTAATGTTGTTTGTGTTAGTTTTGCAGGCTTGCGCTTCCGCTTTCATAAAGCCTGAGCCTAAATATCAGTATCTGCTACAAGACTCGCTGACGGGAGGTGGAAAAAAGGGCTGGTATGCGCTGCGATTTACTATCCCCTGGGATAAAAAGGGGGAGCCAAAATGGTATATAGGAACCTTAATTGCGGGCGAAGTTATTAGTCCTTTGTTAATGCAGAGGCGGGATGCGATTGATTGTTGGCGTATTCACAGGCGAGCCGTTGATGATAAAACGGGGCACGTATTTAGTTTTATTTTTTACAGTTCCCAGGCGAATGCAATGTTGATATATCAGCAACTTAAAGATTATAAAATACTCATTGAGTTACAAAATCAACATTTGATCACTAAAGTGAGCAATGACCCTCTGTACCGCAGTGAACAAACAAAAATAGCTGATACCAGTGATGCCGCCTGGCCTGAAAAGATGCGCGAAACCTGGCCGTATTTTATGATGGGTGCTAGTCAAATGTGGTTGGCTCAGGTGGATGCGTTTAAGCAAGAAACTGATGAGTCGATCGCAATTGAACAACGCTATATCAGCTTACACAATAAAATAACCGAACTCTGGCAACAGCAGGGACAACATGCCCTGATGCACCATCTGAATGCTGTGTATGCTTATCAGCCTATTCTAGTGCGTTTTTAAAGTAGTTTTACGGTCTATTTATTGTTTAAACTTGCTCGCAATAAGTAAGGGAGAGAAAACCGCCATGCTTCCTGCATACTTGTGAATAACGTACGCTAAAAAAACGCGTCTATTTTCCTTTTACAGTACAATGCATATTTCCGGGCATACTCTTTAGTTTATGTTTGTTTAAGCTTAATTTTTTTGTGCCATGGTGTAACTTATTGTATTTGTAATGTTAAATATTATTATATGAGCGATAAACAATTTATTGAGACACTTGTTGCTCAGCAGTCTCTGCGTGAAAGCGATTTAAACAAAGTCACTAAAATTCAGCAGCAAATGCAAGAGACGCGCTTACCCTTACTGTTAGTGAAATTAGGTTTGTGTTCAGAGAAAGATGTTGCCAGTGCATTGGCAAAAATCACCGGATTAAGAGTTGTTACGGCTGAAGAATACCCTGATACGCCGGTTTTACCCGAACAAATTTCCTTGCGCTTTTTAAAAGAATTTCATGTGATAGGTCTTAAGGCAGCAGAGGATAAAATTGTCGTTGCCACAATGGATCCTGAAAATCCTGTGATTGAGCAATCATTAAGGCTTATTTGTGGTACTGAGGTAGAGGTACAAATAGGTATCCTGTCAGACATTGATAAAGCTATCGAACGGCAGTATGTTGAAGGCAAATCACAGATGGGCCAAATTACTGATAATCTGGATGCCAATGAATCTTTGGATGATATAGAGCATTTAAAGGATTTAGCGAGTGAAGCGCCGGTTATTCGTATGGTAAATCTTATTTTTCAAAGAGCATTGGAGAGTAAGGCATCGGATATACATTTTGAGCCTTTTGAAGATGCGTTAGTTATCCGTTTACGCATAGATGGTGTGTTACAAAAAATAGAAGGTCCTCCGGCAGGAGCGACAGCAGCGGTTATTTCCCGAATAAAACTGATGGCTAAATTAAATATTGCCGAGCGCCGATTACCACAAGATGGACGTATCAAGATTCAGATGCAAGGTAAGGAAATTGATTTACGTGTATCCACAACACCTACTATGTATGGAGAAAGTGTGGTGATACGACTGTTGGATAAAGAAAGTGTCGTTTTTGATTTTGCTTCATTAGGATTTGAAGAATCTAACCTGAAGCAGTTTATCGCGATACTAAACAAGCCGCATGGCATTATACTGATCACCGGGCCCACTGGTAGTGGTAAATCGACTACCTTGTATACTGCCCTAAGCCAGCTAAATACTCCGGAAAGAAAGATCATTACCGTTGAAGATCCGGTTGAATATCAGTTAAATGGTGTCAATCAGATTCAGGCAAAACCTAAAATAGGATTGACCTTTAGCAGCGCGTTGCGCTCTATTGTCAGGCAAGATCCCGATGTCATCATGATTGGTGAGATGCGTGATTTAGAAACAGCAAAAATTGCCGTGCAATCAGCGTTAACCGGCCATTTGGTGTTATCTACTTTACACACTAATGACGCGGCTGGAGCACTTGCCCGGCTATTGGATATGGGGCTGGATGACTATCTGTTGACCTCAACAGTGAACGGTATTTTGGCGCAACGTTTAGTTAGAAAAATATGTATGCATTGTCGTAAACCTTATCGGCCGCTACGCGCAGTAGTGGAAGAAAAAGGTCTGACGCGTTTCTTGAAAAACGGCGAATTGACACTATATCAAGCTGTAGGATGTAAAGAATGTGGTGGTATCGGATATAGCGGTCGTTTGGCAATTATAGAGTTTTTAGTTATGAATGATAGCCTAAGGAAAATGGTTATGGAACACAAAGAGTCTGGTTTGATTCAGGAAGAAGCTGTTAGGGGCGGAATGTTGAGTATTTATCAGGATGGTTTGGCAAAGGCTGCGAATGGGTTGACAACCTTGGATGAAGTTTTGCGTGTGACGACGGAATCCTAGAGTGACATTGTTTAATTACAAAGCTGTTAATGGTGAGGGTGCGGTGCAGGAAGGCACTAAGGATGCCAAGGATGAGGCAAGCGTTGTTAGCTTTCTGCAATCCGAAGGCCTGATTCCGCTAAATGTGTCGCAATCTGGACTTAAATCTGCGTATCTGTTTTCTTTTAAGCAAGATAAAGAAGGCTTAACTACAAAAGAGATTGGTTTGTTTACAAAAGAGCTGGCCACACTATTACAAGCGGGTTTGCCGATAGACAGGTCATTAATGGTATTGATGGATCTGATAGAAGAAGATTCTAAAATACATACCTTGATTAAAAATGTACTACAACAAGTCAAGGGCGGTGCCAATTTAGCTGATGCTTTAGAAAGCGAGTCCAGTGCCTTTTCCCGTTTTTATATTAATATGTTACGTGCTGGCGAGGCGGGTGGAAGTGTCGATGTCGTCTTAGGGCAGTTATCTGAATATCTGGAGAAATCCAAAGAATTGAAAGATACAGTCAGTACCGCATTAATTTATCCTATTATCCTGGTGGTGATGGCATTGGGTTCGGTGTTTTTATTGCTGACTTTTGTGGTGCCGCAATTTATGGAAATGTTTGAAAGCGCAGGTAAGGAATTACCGTTATCTACACAAATTGTTGTGGGTACCGCTGAGTGGTTGCAAAGTTACTGGTGGGCTTTGTTCATAATCGGGGTAGGCGGTTATTTTACTATGCGTTATGAATTGAGTATTGGGCCAAGAAAGGCGCGTTGGGACAGGGTTATTTTATCCATTCCTATGCTTGGTGAAATCATTCGTAATATGAGTACCACTAATTTCACCCGCACTCTGGGTACCCTATTAACCAATGGCGTACCCATATTAACTGCACTAGGGATTGTGAAAGGTACATTAAGTAATTTGGTGCTGGTACAAGCAGTTTCTGAAGCGGAGGAAAATCTCAAGCAAGGCAAAGATATGTCCAGTGCGTTAATTGCATCAGGTCAGTTTCCCAAAATGGCAACCCAGATGATCAAAATGGGGGAAGAAACCGGTAAAATGGAAGAAATGCTGGAAAGGACGGCCAATACCTATGATAAACAGCTTAAAATAACCATCGAACGGATGTTGGCTATGATGGAGCCGATTTTAATCGTAACCTTAGGTTTGTTAATTGCGGGTATTATTATTTCCATTTTGTCGGCAATTTTAAGTGTGAATGATTTAGCATTTTAAATAAAAGAAGAGAAAAAAGCATGAAAAAAAATAGTAAGCAACGTGGTTTTACCTTAATAGAGTTATTGGTTGTTTTGGCGATTATTGGGCTTTTAGCCGGCTTAGTCGGTCCACAGGTCATGAAGCATTTAGGCGGAGCAAAAACCAAAGCGGCTAAAGTACAGATAGAAGATTTAGCGGGTGCATTGGATATGTACCGCATGGATACAGGGCGATACCCTACGACTAGCGAAGGCTTGCAAGCCTTGGTGGAAAAACCATCGAGTGCTCGTGCGTGGAATGGTCCCTATTTACGTAAAAATAATGTGCCTCTGGACCCTTGGATGTATGACTATCACTATGCATCGCCTGGTGAGCATGGTCGTTTTGATTTATATTCTTACGGTGCGGATAACGCTTCGGGCGGTGACGGCGAAGACGCCGATGTTAATAGCTGGGAATAATAAACTAACCTCAGCGAGACCTCCAGGCTGCACGGATAGTGAGTAAAAATGAGCACTATCCAGATTAGCATGTAAGACATTATATTTTATAGGTATTTCTAAGCCGTATATGCAAACTAAGGGATTTACCTTAATTGAACTGCTATTAGTGATTGTCATTATTGCAATGGCTGTTGCTGTGGCAGCGCCTAATATTGGTTCAGGCAATCAAACTGCAACCTTAAATGCGGCTGCGCGTGAGCTTTCATCAGGTTTAAGATTTGCCCGTGGACATGCGTTGAGTCGGCGTAAGGAAAGCATTTTATTGATAAACTTAAACGATAATAGCTATACAATTACCGATAAAGAGAAACTGTATAAGCTGTCAAAAGAGATTGAAATCACTTTAGATATAGCCCAATCGCAACTTGTGGGCGAAAAGCAAGGCGGTTTTCGTTTTTTTCCAGATGGGTCATCTACAGGCGGACGAATAACATTAGAAATTGCAGAAAATAAACGTCAGTTAGATGTCAACTGGCTTACAGGGCAAGTGGAAATTGATGACTGGTAAAGGATATACATCAAATAGCTTAGCTAACTTACATTTATTAGCAGTGCGAATATCTGGGTTGCGTTCTTCAGGCATGTGGCCTGCAATCCTGGAATGAAATAGTTATTCTATGCTCATTCCTAATTTAAATCGGCAGCAAGGCTTTTCTTTGCTGGAAATATTAATTGCTTTTTCTATACTGGCCCTGTCCTTAGGTATTTTACTGAATATTTTTTCCGGCGGCTTAAGGCGGACGGTTGTTTCAGAAGAATATCAGCAAGCAGTGATTATTGCGCAATCCAAGCTTGCCGCAGCAGGCGTCGAAACAGCGCTAGAAAATGCAACAGCACAGGGTCAAAGCCAGGATAAATATACCTGGTCTGTGCAGGTGCAACCTTTCAATATGGATAATCTGGATTTGGCTGATGATACATTGGAGTTAGCCGCTTATCAGGTGGTGGTGACAGTGAACTGGTCGGAAGGAAATAATCAGCGCCAAGTTGAATTAAACACGCTTAAACTGGCTGCTCAATAATGATAGTCCTGAAAAAAGTATCCCACCCCGGTTTTACTTTATTAGAAGTATTACTCGGTATGAGTATTATGAGTATCATGATGCTGTTACTGTTTGCCAGTTTGAGAATCTGTGTGCAAAACTGGAATGCTGGTGAGAAAAAAATTGCGCAAGTTAGTCAGGCTGCAATTGTACAGAATTTTTTACAAAGCAAATTGCATGGGGCTTTACCGCTGGATGCTGATTTCTTTGCAGAACCAGAGTTTTCATTCCAGGGCGACAAAGATCGGATACAGTTTGTTGCGGCGATGCCTGCCAGTGCTAGTCGCTTAGGTTTGCAGCTGTTTAATCTTAGTCTGAAAAAATCAGTCGGTGAGGAAGGCAGTGAGTTGCTGGTTGATATTCGCCCTTTTTTTCCTCAGGCAGAAGCAGAGGAATGGGGTGAAGAGCAGGTGGTTATCTTAAAGCAAATAAAAAAATTGCGTTTTGCCTATTTTGGTGCTGATGAGGAGGCAGATCCGTTTGGCGATGATCCTGAGCAAGATTTGCTGTGGCAAGATGAATGGCTGGAGAGAGAGCACTTGCCTCGTTTAATTAGCATAGATGTAGAGTTAAGCAATGGCGAAGTATGGCCGCAATTAGTAATCGGCTTAAAAATTGATAAAGATTTCGCAGGAGGTGGTCCATCTTCTTCAGGAATTAGAAATGGACAGTTTATCAGATGATAAGAGCTAATAAAGGATTGGCGCTTATTGTGGTGTTATGGGTTATTACTTTATTAACTATTATGGCCAGTAGTTTTTCTTTGACTATACAACGAGAAACGGCAATTACCTCGGGCATAAAAGAAAAAGCACAAGCGACTGCACTTGCTGAAGCGGGTATAAATTATGCCGTTTTAATGTTGTTTATAGCTGATGAGGAAAAGCGCTGGCAGGCTTTTGGTAGTCTGTATGAAATTGAATATGCAGGCAGGCGGATTCGTGTACAGATCGCTGATGAATCAGGTAAGTTGAATATTAATCTTGCGACTAAAGAACAATTACTGCAACTATTGAATTCCGTAGTAATGGATGAGGTCGTTGCTGACAGTTTAAGTGATAGCATAATTGATTGGCGCGATGATAATGATTTGCCCGAAACGAATGGTGCTGAAGCAGCTGATTATTTCGCAGCTGATTTAAGCTATGGGCCACGTAATGCGCCTTTTAAAAGTATTGAAGAATTGCAGATGCTTATCGGGATGAAGGCTGAAATATACCGCTCGCTGGAAGATATGATCAGTGTCTACACAAAAAACAATGAAATTAATCCGACGACAGCGACACGTGAGGTACTGTTAACGTTGCCGGATGTGAATGAAGAGTTAGTTGATGACTATTTGCAGCAAAGAGTCGAAAATGAACGTAATGGCGAGCCTGTTTCCCAGCCAGAGTGGTTTAAAGGGAGTGGCAGCAAAAGTCAAATCTATATGATAATTTCTGAAGCAATGATAGATGATGCTATCACAGAAAAGATAATCGCCGTTATCAGGAAAAAAAATACCAATAACGGCTTGCCCTTTGAGATATTAAAGTGGACTACAGAGCAACAAATGCCGTCACTTTTTTTACCCGCTAACGATGAGAGGGTTGTAAATAACCATGTTAAAGCTGGATAGCGAAATTGATTTAGCTCTGTTTTTTAAATGGTGGGGCGAGCAGCTAAGTTTTTTATTGCCACAGAAATTTCGTGCTGCACTGGCACGTGGCAAAAGCGTGATTGCTGTCGAACTTAAAGGCACAAGCGCAAGTCTCAGCTATATTAATCATCAGCAAGAGACATTTTTGGGTGAATTTGAAATTAATGACCTTGGCAGAGAAGAAATACAGAGTTTAATCGAAAGTAATAGTCAGTATAGCGATGCCAAAATTGTTTTGCGGGTCCCCGAAAGCGTATCGGTTATTCAACATGTGTTTTTACCTGCCGCTGCAGCAGACAATTTGCAGCAAGTCATAAGTTATGAACTGGATCGATATACACCTTTTAACCGGGATCAGGTTTATTTTGATTTTATTAAAATCGGTCCTGCGAATAATAAAGCGCTTATCCACCTGATCTTGATATTAGTACAAAAATCAAGTTTAGAAGCCATGTATCAGCAGTGTCTAGATATAGGGCTGCAGCCTTTTTATGCAGATTCGGCAGCGATAATAGACGTGCCGGATAAGGTAAGTAGCGTATATAATTTACTACCCCAAAGCCTGTGCCAGAAAGTAAGTAAAAAACCTTTGTTTATTATGCTTGGATCTTTGTTGGTGATGTTGGTTTTATTAGCCAGCTTGATTTATTTGCCACTGAAAATGACAGAAGACAGTTTGGCGATATTAAAAAATCATGTGCGCAAAGTAGAAAAAGTTGCGTTAGAGATAGAGGACTCTAAAAAAAGTATCGATTATTTATATCAGGCGACGCAGACAATTATTGATAAGAAAAATGCGGCACCGTCAATGATAGCAGTGGTCAATACGGTCAGCGAGGTTTTGACGGATGATACCTGGGTGTCCAATTTGCGCTATTATGACAATACATTGCAACTCTCTGGTCAGTCAGGCAGTGCTTCTAATTTAATTGGATCGCTGGAAAAAACAACATTATTTACAGACACTAAATTTATTTCGCCGGTTACTAAAGACCGAAGGTCCGGACTGGAAAGATTTAAAATATCAACCGAAGTGAAACATAAAACTCGTAATGCAGACACAGACACTGAATGACAAGCAACAACGATGGCTGGCTGTTGGCCTATTACTAGCCATTATAATCGCTTTAGCACTGCTTATTTTGTTACCCTGGTACAGTAGTCTGACTAAAACCCTGGAGGCGATTGATGAGCAGATATTCCGCGACAAGCGTTATCAAAGAGTCATTGCAAGTCGTGAAGAGGTGCTGCTTGAAGTAGAGCAGGGACGCAAAGAAATTAACGCTTTGGGCTATTTTAGTAACCAAAAAACCGCATCTCTGGCAGCGGCTGAATTACAAAAACGTATCAAAGACATGGCGCAAAATGCAGGGGGTGAAATTAGCAGTACTCAAGTTCTACCTAATAAAGATCAGGATGGTCTGCTGCGTATCACAGTGAAAGTTAATCTTAATGGTGATATGGAAATGTTGCGCAATTTTTTATTTGCGATTGAAGTTGAAAAACCGCTGATGATGATAGAGAACCTTACCATTGTCCCTGGGCCTAAGACGCGAAACAGAAAGACACGTCAAACAGAAGAAACAGGTAAAATAGTCATTACTCTTGAGGTTTCCAGTTATATGAGGAACGAAAGTAATGCCATCAATTAAATGGGAATACAGTCTAGCAATCGTTTTTGGGGTTTGCAGTCTCCTGTTAATATTTTTGATGGTTGCACAACTACACTATGCGAATAACTATAAGCAACAAATTTTGCGTGAGATAGAAAATGTCGAGAGTGCTGGTTTTACTCTACAGAGCATTCCTGAGTCACCCTTAACTGACATCACACTGGATGAATATGGCGAAATGGTTGAAAGGCCTTTGTTTTTTGAAGGGCGTAGACCTATTATTCCGAGCAATGATGATACAGCAGAGGCACTAGGCGAAGAGCAAACGGTAGCGGAAGAAATTACTTTTAGTCTGATTGGTATTATTAATACACCCGAAAGTACTTATGCTCTTTTTCACGATCCTAAAGCGAAACCTGATGAAACCAAGTTCAAGCGCTTTAAGCAAGGTGATGAGATTAGTGGCTGGACTCTCACACAGATAAAGCCTGACCGGGTTAGCGTAACCGCAGGAACAGAGTCCAAGGAGATTATGTTAGCCAAACCACGAGTGCATACAGCTGTTCCAACGTCAAGGGCCAGACGAAGAGCTGCACCCAAAAAAACTAACCCTTTTCAACGGAAAACCAATAAGTAAGAATGACTTCTTATAACAAATATATCAGCATACTCAGTATGCTAGCGCTTAGTAGTATTTTCTTGACTGCCTGTGAGTCTATTAGCCAGTTTCACCTCGGACCTAAACTAGGTATTAAAATACCCATCGAAGAAAAGCCGCTAACTGATGATAAAGCAGAGCCTTCAGGCACAGATGAGTCGGGAAAGACTATAGAAATAGATGAGCCTGATGCCGTCATGTTCTCTCAATTAGATAATAGCGAAGAACTACAAACAAATGCGCAGGTGATGGCCGATAAGACTTATCTCGGGAGTGGCAAATTTACCACTAAGCAGCAGGCGAATAAAGCGATTACTCAGTCGGGCGCAGAAGGAAAATATTCGATTAATTTTGATGCTGCCGATATTGGTGAAATCAGCAAAATTATTCTTAGCGATATGTTGCAAGAAAATTATATCTTAAGTCCGTCAGTAAAAGGCAGCATCACCTTACAAACGACTAAACCTTTGCAAAAAGATGAGCTATTGCCAACGCTGGAAATGCTATTGCGAATGAATGGGGCGGTCCTGGTTAAGCGTGAAGGGATTTATAGAATAGAACCTGATGCAAAGGGCTTGCATGCCGCCGATACATCACTGATTAATAGTGATCAGCTTGCAACGGGGTACCAAATTAAAGTGATACCGTTAGAATATGTTGGTGTTACAGATATGGCTGAGATTATCAAGCCTGTAGTCCCTAAAGATGCTATTGTAAATATTGATCCAGCACGTAATATTTTATTTGTTGCTGGAACAAGAGATGAGCTAGAAAAAATAATTGATCTGGTCAATACTTTTGATGTTAATTATATTGCAGGTATGTCATTTGGTTTATACCCACTAGAAAATATTGAAGTGGGTGCTGCAGTTGCTGATATTGAGGCCATTTTTAACAAAGGTGAAAAAAGCCCGATGGCTGGTATGATTCGTTTTATCCCCATTAAACACCTGAATGCTATACTGATTGTGTCGCAGCAAAAAGCTTATATCAAAGAAACAGAAAAATGGATAAGACGACTGGATCAGCAAACGGGTGTCATTGGTGAAGGGGGTGTGATTGTATATAAAGTGCAACATGTCGATGCTGTTGAGCTGGCCGCAACATTAACTTCAGTCATTAGTGGTATTGCACCGACTAAAAGCAAGTCTATATCGGTTGCACCAGGGCAGCAAATGGCGAGTATTACTAATAAAACGCCAATGACTGGAAAAGCTGCAAAGATAACGACCAGTGATAGCAAAGGTAATGCCTCTTTAGAAGGCGTTACGATTATTGCCGATGAGCCGAATAATGCACTGATTGTGATGGCGGAGCCTCAACAGTATCGTATGTTGAGTAAAATTATCAAGCATCTGGATGTGATGCCATTGCAGGTATTAATTGATGCAAGTATTGTCGCTGTTAAGCTGGATGATAGCTTAGGCTACGGTGTTGAGTGGTTATTTAGAAATAGTGGGCCTGATGGTTTGCAGGGCGTAGGATCATCCGGAAATCCTAATTCCTTAACCAGTTTGGCTCTTGCAGCGGCAACCGGCGGTTTTACGTATGGTTTGGTAACAACGGGTAATGATGTGCGCTTATTGTTCACTGCATTGGCAAAAGACGATAAAATCAATGTGCTTTCATCACCTTCGTTAATGGTATTGAATAATGAAGAGGCGACGATTAAAGTGGGTGACTCAGTGCCTATTCGAACCACTGAATCAACCAATACCAGTGGTTCTCTGAATCCTATTCAGACCAGTAATATTACAATGCTGGATACCGGGGTTATTTTAAAAGTGAAACCTAGGGTGAATGCGAGTGGTCAAGTGGTAATGGAAATAGATCAAAGCGTTGATAATGCAATAAAAACTGAGACATCTCAAATCGATTCACCGACTATTTTAAAACGACAGATCGAAACAACAGTTGCCGTGGTCAGTGGCGAAAGCATCGTGTTAGGTGGTTTGATTAGTGAGCAACATAGCTTTACAAATACGGGGATTCCTTTTCTAAAAGATATTCCTTATGTGGGTTGGTTATTTGGCACGGTGAGTAAAAAAGTAACCAAAGATGAATTAATCGTCGTTATTACCCCTCGTGTTGTAGAAAATAAATTTGATGCACGCAAGGTTACCGATGAGTTTAAACGCAAACTTACTGGTATTTATTATGACGAAGATGTGTTTACTCCGGGATCGGATCAATTATTAAGAGGTTATGATGGCATAGAAATACAGACAGAAGAGCAGATAGAAGAGCCTATGGATGTCGAGGATGAATTTATCTTGCAAGATCGAAAGCATATAGAGAACGTGTACGATGGTTCAACTTATTGATGGCTGGAGAGGGTTGGCTTAGGCAGTCGTTTTTTTACGCGCGCGGTTTGTCCGCGTTGCGTATCTCGCTCTTCCTGTGAAGAGTTTTTTAAATGTAGCTGAATCATTTCGTCATCTTAATAGCATAAGCCGATTGTCTGAAAAACAGTCGTCCTTGCTCCTAATCAATAAGGCATCTAAGTTATTTGATACATTTTCTTTGGCAATCTTTTCGTTTAGTCAGTATGCACTGAACAGACTAATAAAGTTCTCATATAGGTGATTATTTAATTTGCAAGAACTTATCGTAGAGAATTTTTCTATACACTTCGTTTGGCGGCATATTGCCATCTTTTAAAATAGGCGCTAAAAATTTTTTTAACTCTGTTTCAGATGGGTTGGGAATGAGCTTGTACAGGTCTGTACCATTAGGAATATTTCGGTAATGGCAGGGTAAACAGGCGGAATTTACAAATTCTGCATAACTTGTATATTGATGGCTTGCATGAGAAATATTTTCTATCTCAGAACTATAAGCAAAATATGTCCGCCCATATAAGAACGAGATGATCACACTATATAGCGTTATTTTTTTAACTGACTGCTTGATCATAATTATCCCAATACACACATTTTTTATCCGTCAAAGAAAACTTTCTTCCCCAGAGTGCCGTAATCAGCTTGCTATACCTGCTTAATTCATAATAAATAATGTCAAGGGCATAATTGTATTGCTCAGCATGTTCCGAATGCAGTAGTTCAATCATGCATACTTCTCCTATTGCTCGATTGTACGCTATTGTACCTAGGTCACGTTTCAGCCAAAGTTGTGTTTTAAAATGCTTGTAAAATTGGATAACATACAAAGCATGTTCGTCTGTCAGACGCTTCATGCGTGCTATGGCGGATTTTTTATAGGCATTTAGGCCAAGGCCAGACGCAGGGAAAACAATATCAAAGAATTGCTTAAATTCAGCTTCCTGACTGAGTAATTGTAAGTTCTTATTATGTTCACTATTGCTGCAACCGGGCAGTAATAGACTGGCGAGGGATAGACTTGTTAATGTGCAAAAGTGTCTTCTGCTAATCAGCGGAGCTGTGTCATGTTTGGCCTGAGTTAATAAATCAAGAACCTGTTGCTTATCATTCATAGTAGATGTGGTTGAACTGTTATAACGTGGCAAATGCTTTTAGAATTGAACGCGTTGATCATCGAGTGCTTTTAAGGCTAATGCAGCGATGGTATGGGTCGGATTTAGTGCCGAGGTGGCGTTAAATGCACCGCCACCGAGAATATATAAATTTTCATGCTCATGGCTGCGCATCCATTCATCAACAACGGATGTTTTAGGGTCATTGCCGCAAATATAACCGCCTAGAGGATGATTGCCATTTAAGCCGTAGCCTGGGATAGTGACCGCCTTAACCCCCTTTTTTTGTTCAAGTTGATTAGCTGCTGCGAATAAAAAGTCTAGCGAGCGCTGATCTCTTTCGCTGAGCTTAAAATCAACCTTAGCGAGTGGCAAGCCTATTTTATCTTTAATAGGAGATAAACTGACGCGATTGCTTTTGCGCATTTCGATTTCAAAAATATAAGTTGCTGCAAAGCGGTTTTCAGCTTCTTTGAGCTTATTGAAGAGTGTAGACTCTCAGTGGCGTTCTTTAGCGTGGATAGTCCTCAACATAGACACAGGGGACAGCCCAAAAGGTGCCGGTCTGTATTTAGAATTTCCACCATATAAGAATTAAACTCATGTCTTTGCGGATGATTTAGTATTAATAACCGACGAGGTAGTCGGCCTGCCTCTCCCAGGGTATACAGGTTCATCGAGCGTAACTGATGTTGGTACTGCACCATGTGATGCAAAGTAAGTGCCTAACAAGCCGTTGGCGTTGGCAATATTTTCGTCACTATTTAATAAAATGCGCAGGTTTTCTATTGTATTTGCGGCTAAATAAAAATACTTGGCTTTAACAGTCGCAGGTTTACCTTTATATAAAATTTCGGCATTTTGGATGCGTCGGTCTTTAGATAAATTCAGCTTTAAACAGCCGCTATCCATTAGTAACGTTAAATCTGCTTGGTCATTTTGTAAATGCTGAAACAAAATTTCAGTATCAGGCCTAAAGCGTGCGTTGGCAGGGCAGCGTTTAACGCAGTTTTTGGCTCCTACGCAACCGCCTTCATTTTCAGGCAAGTTTTTGACTGAAAAAGGACTGGGTGTAACAACATATTCAGGCGCAAAGATACGTGTGACAACTTTGTCCAGATAGCTTTGTTTAAAAGCAGGGAATTTGTAATTATTTTTCCACGGCCAACTGGGTTCTTGCATGGGACCTGAGGTATTAAATAATTGCTCAATACGGTCATAATATGGTGCAAGATCGGCATAGCTAAACGGCCAGTCAAGTCCATAAGAAAAATGAGACTGAGTAGCAAAATCTTCCGGTGTGTGTCGCCAGGAAGCGCCACTCCAGACTGCTCCAGAACCACCAAGTCCATATTTCATATTGTAATGAAAGGCGAACGGAGGCTGTGCATTTTCTATGCTAACTAAATCATCGAAATACTTCTCTGCCTCTCCGTTACCCCAGGTATTTTTGGTAATATAATGGCGTTTATCCTGAATTTTCTGCCATTTTGCATCCCAGTCTGAATGCCAGTATTCAGCCGATTTTGTCGGTAAATAAACATCTTTGCTGCGATCCAGCATAACTACCGATGCACCTTTTTTCAGAAAATGATCGGCAACCAAAGTGCCAGTGATGCCAGTACCGATGATACAAATATCAAATTCACGATTTACCATGATATTCCAATTGATTATAGCGGGAGGTAAAGCTTTGCTTGTTATGCAAAGAAGTTGATTACATTAGGCGTAGACAAGAAATAAAACGTTATGCTCACACCTACTGAGTTTTTTCTCCAGGGTGAATGAGCCTAAATTCCATATGGCTTTAAGTTATTTCGTGTACAGTCCTATATGACAGTACGGGTGTATAATATACTATATGAAGTGCGATGAAGCCATAGCTAGCATTTTTGCACGGGTGTTAACAATCCGTCACAAAGTAGCTAATATGGCAGAATCACTGCAATAACTATAATTGGTGATATGATAAAAAAAAGCAGTTTAATCCCTCGGCATTTGCAGGGAATGGAGTTAATAGATTATCGGGTGTTTTAATTGATGCGCACCGATAAATATATAGTGAACCTGCGTTGGTTTTTCAGGGGGCTCAGGAAGTTATTTAATTATATTCCTACGTCTTTTTTAATGCATGAATCTTCATGGCAATGGCTACGTTTTTATCCAGCCGTTACTCCAGCTAACTATTGTTTTAATCAATGGAATCAGGCGATAAAGAATAAAAATTATCGCAATTATCAAAAATGGATAGCGCGCAATAGTTTAACTACGCTTGAAGACTGGCGTTTATTAAAAGCCAAGGCCTATGCCTGGCAGTCACCACCAAAATTAAGCATTGTCACGCCCGTGCATAATACCCAGGTAGACGTGTTATATGAGTGTATTCTTTCTGTGCGCGCCCAGGCATACCCCTATTGGCAATTGATTTTAGTGGATGACGGTTCGACTAATCAGGCAACACGGCAATTATTAGCATCTGGCGTTTGTAAAGACCCGAGAATTCAGCTTTGTTTGAATGCGCAATCACAAGGTATTTCTCATGCCACAAATACAGCGATAGCGGAAGCACAGGGTGATTATGTGCTGTTTTTAGATCATGATGATCGCTTAGCACTAGATGCCTTATACCTTATTGCTAATGAAATTCGTCTATACCCTGATGTCGATATTGTTTATTCAGATAGAGATATGATTTCGCCTAAGGGCAAGCGTTATATGTTTTTATTTAAACCTGATTGGTCTCCAGAGACATTATTGGCAGGTAATTATATTTTTCATTTAATGTGTTATCGGCGCAGCTTTGTGCAACAACTGGGTGGATTGCGCGCTGAATTTGATGGTTCTCAGGATTATGATTTGATCTTACGTGCGGCAGAGACTGCTCCGCAAGTTAGACATATCCAAAAAGTGCTATATCATTGGCGTCAATATCAAGGCTCTGTTGCATTAGATAGTGGTGCTAAAGACTATGCGTTTCAGGCGGGCGTAAAAGCCTTGAATGCTGCACTCAAGCGCCGTGGTATTAAGGGAGTGGCGACAGAAATATCATCCTTGTGGCGAGGTAATTATCAATTGGACCTTGCCTGTCCTGACCTGGAGCAAGTGGAGCTAATCAATATTTCGCCAGAACTGCCAAATGAAAAATACACGCAAATGGTTAGTCAGCGTATAGCAAAGTCTGCAAAACCTTATATTGCGATTATCAGTGAGATGATCTCGCCAATAAATGATAAGGTTATTGAGCAGCTTGCCGCATGGTTAACAATTGATGGGGTTGCTTTAGCATCGGGCAGCATTATGACTGGAGATAAGTTAATAGACTACGTTGGCGCAAGCTATCAACAGGATGGTGGATTATTATTTCCATATCAAGGGTTGCCAAGTAGCGAGCCGGGTTATATGGCTGTCACACAATTGACCAGAAATATCAGTGCCCCACATCCTTTTTGCGTTGTCATCCGGCGTCAAGTCTGGAAAGAGTTAAAGGGATTTAATAGTGATTATCAGGGATGGTATAGCTTGCTAGATTTTAACTTAAGGGCTTTAGCCGCAGGTTGGCGATGTGTTAGTGTTCCGCAAGCGCAGTTTGTTGCATTGCAGCAAGGCTTGTTGGCGGAGTATCCACGGCAGGATAAGCAATTATTCTGTAAAAGCTGGCAAGACTGGCTAGATAACGGCGACCCTTATTATAATGTTAACTTTGTCAGAGACAGTCAGGAGAAAATATATCATTTACCTGGTTAGTAGGAGCGTGCATAAAATAAAACCGTCAACCTGGGGGAGGGAGCGCAGCGTTTCAGGCTGCTTATAAAAGGCAGGCTTAAGACCTGCGCCCCGGAGCGTTGCCTAAGAAATGGTGACTCAATAAAACCCGAAACCAAGAAAAGCGTATTTTCGTAGGCCGGATTAGCTTATCTAGCGGTGCGTAGACATAACGTTTTTTATAGCTGTGCTATAAAAGGCTAATCCGGCCTGCGGCTTTGCATTTTTGAATAAAATTCATCATCTCTGATTTCGGATATTATTAACCTTCGTTGCTAAGTTATTTCATGCGTAGTATTCAGGACTCCTTGCGTGAAAATAGCCTGGTTAAGGTCGGGACTTTTTTGCCCAGCCTGTAATGTTGTTTTATTTTCCTAATTGGAACCATTTTTTAATTAATGAAGGTAATAAGTCAATCACGGCAGATAACCGAGGGGCCGGTCGTAAGCAAAAATCCTCGTCATTTATAAATAAATTTTGCTTGGCAATCCATGATAGTGGCAAGATGGTTTGATAGTCCGATTGCAGTGCCAGATCAAACTGATTGCGCAAACGAAAATATTTAAAATAACGGAATAAGATGAACTTTGGCACGCTAATTGTGATGGTATTCGGTAATTGGCGTTGCGGGTGTAATGGCGAGACAATATAAAAGATTTCCAGTTCAGGGCGTTTTTTCATGACACTGACAATGATACTTTGTACATTGCTGGCTTGCATATTGACAGTCCAGGGAATAATGATTTTTTTTATCAATGGGTCGCTTAATACGCGACTTATTGCTGCAATTTTTTCAAATTTATACGGCAATTGTATCGCTTTTTTACCCATAATACCTTGTTCAAAATCGGCCAGTGCCTGTATATGAAGTTCAGCTAAATCTGATTTGCCTATTAATTGATAGTAAAGCGTTTTTAGCAAAATTTTGCGCATTGCATTATTGACAGAGCCAGTATCGCTGTGTTTCGCTAACAAATATAAAATATTACGGTTATCATAATAAAGTATCCAGTTAGGTACTTTAGCCATTGCTGATAAATGCCAGATGAGCGATTTAGCCGACACTGTTATTCTATGCCCTGCTTTAGCAATACGCAGACACCATTCCACATCGTCAAAGTGAATAAAAAAATCCATCCATAGTCCCGCTTCCTTGGCTACAGGGGCACGAATTAATAAGGAGGCGGCAGCAACATAATCGACATCCATTTTAGGTCGGCAGTGTAGCAATAGCCGGCTTAAATCTGCATCATCGGTCAATAAGTCTTCCAATGATTTGCCTTGCCAAAGAGGTATTTCCTCATAATGACGATTAAAGACTAAAGTGCCACTCTGTTGATCTAAAAATGCCCCCATTTCATTGATACGCCATGGGTAATCCAGCTGCATCATGGTAGAGCCGGCAATTGCAGTATCAGGATTTTCATCCAGTACGGCGACAAGTTCACTTAACGCATTTTTGTGTACAACCACATCGTTATCCAATAACCAAAGATAGTCATAAGTTGAATCAGCTTGCTCAAATTCCCATGCTAAGCCGGTATTAAACCCGCCTGTGCCGCCGATATTTTCGGCATTGCGAATAATTTGAATGTCATCAAACTGGGCTTCAAGTGCTTCAACTGTGCCGTCATTACTGGCATTATCAATGACAGAATATCGAATTGGTCTCGGGGGAAATTAATTGCTGATAAGGAATCAAGCAGATTAATGACATATTCTTTTTTATTCCAGGTAACGATGATGATAAGAATTTTTGCTGATGATTTCATGTGCGTCGTAATAATTGATGTATAAGGCTATTTTGTTTCCAAAAAGGTATGCAGTCTTGCTGAATACGGGTTGTTAGGAGAGTTTTAGTTATCGGCTTGCTTAAACCTTCATAAACGGCTTTTAAATAAGTTTTAAATTCGCCAAAACGAACGGCGCGAATTAAGCCAATAACAAGGCGCGATAAAATAAGATAGCTCGCTTCAGGTTGTGGATAAAAACGGCGTAACAACCATAAAGTATTGCGTGTCGGGAAAAATATCCGTCTCGCACCAGGGCGTTGGCTGGGTATGCCGCGGTGTACAATAATGCAGTCAGGGTCGTAAACAATATCATAGCCCTGTAAGCGCACTTGGAAACTGACTGCTATTTCATTCTGATAAAGAAAGAAATCTTCCGGGTACCAGCCTATAGCCGCAAATAAATCACGCCTGATAATAAAGCCGCAACCAATGAAAAATGGCGAACGGATTAATGTCGTGCTTTTGGGCAAATGCCAGCTCCATTGTGGTGTGCCATCCGGTGATTGAATATGTGCGGCAATAATGCCTATATCCTGGCGTTGCTCTAATGTCTCTAGAGCGTGGTCAATACTGATAAGATCGATAGGGCAGGAGTCGTCATCTAAAATTAATAAATACTCACCACGCGCTTTATTAAATCCTGCGTTATAGCCTGCAATTCCAGTATTATCGGCTAGAAAAATGCTAATAATGCCGGGCTGCTCGCGCAAATATTCGGCGGTCCCATCTGCAGAGCCGTTATCAACAGCAATAATTTCTATATCTTCACGATCAGCACAAAGTGTTTGTAGCTGAGTGCTGGTCTTGTGGGTTTCAGCCAGTTTATTAAAGTTAAGAAAGACAATGCTTAATTTTATCTGTGCAGTCATTTTAGTAATAAATTTAATGGCTGTAAAAGTGCGCAGTTAAGGTGCAAGTCTCACCTGCTTTTAAATAATGCGACTAAGGTTAAACGCAATGAATAAAGCGCTCAAATCTTTTCCCATGCAAAGCGCTACTGTCATTTAAGTTAAGGTGTTTTTTAATGCACACATAATGTTATAGCGTAGACTGATTAAAATTTTTCTTAGACGTAAAGATTCAATAAACACCGAAACCAGGAAAAATTCAGTTTGTAGGCCGGATTAGCTTATCTAGCGTAGCGCAGATAAAGTTATCCGGCCTACGGCTTTGCATTTTTGAAAAATGCTCATCATGGCTGATTTCGGATATGATTAAATTTTTGTTTCTTACTGCTAATTAGAAAAAACTTTACCCAATATTATAGGCTAATATATTGAAAAATATCGCGTTATACCCGCCTATTCTGACAAAGTGCTGTTAATGGTTTAGTTGATAGTAAAATGTTCTATATTCGAATAATCGCTAATGCAGTTGTTATTATAACTGCTAATAGCAACATAATAGGCACTACCGCTACCTAGTTTGACAGAAAAGACAGTGGCATGGTTTAAATCAATACTATAAAGCGTGTGTGCATCAGGGTAAGGCGCATAGGTTAGTCTATAGCCCGAGACATCGTTTAAGGCATTCCAGTTTGCAGTCGCTATATTGCCGTCAATGTTAAGTTTGAAGTGTAACCTCAGGCGGTTTTTCATTGCTGCTGCAAATATGTTCGGAAATAAAACCGGCATAATTTTTAAGTCGGGTATAAACACCATAAAAGTCAGGTACTGCACAGCCAAACCCCCAACTGGTAATACCCGCCTGTCGCCAGGTTCTGCTTTCGGTATCAAAAACTATAAGCGGCCCACCACTATCTCCGAAGCAGGTATCCTTATTCCCTCGCCCAGCTCCAGCGCATAACATGTCATCGGTAATATTGCCCATGCTCTTAGCACAAAGTGCATTGCTTACGATCGGCAGGGTCACTTGCTGTAAATCTAATGGATAGAGTGGATAAAAGGCAGAAATACTTCCCCAGCCTAAAGCAATTGCGGGTGTATTGCTCTTATCTTGAGTGCTGAAAGGAGGCAGAATCATAATGGGCTGAATTTTTGACGGTTTTGCCAGCTTGATTAACGCCAGGTCATTTTCTAAACTGACATCGTCATACTCAGGATGTATGATGATGCGGCTTGCTGCGATGCGCTCACCATCTTGTTTGTCCAGTTGGGCCTGGTTAATAAGCACATCAATATTGCTGCTGGAATTATCAATAACACAGTGAGCCGCAGTTAACACCCAGTCTTTGGCTATCAGGGTTGCGCCACAAAACGGGCCATAACTAATGAGGTGCTGTTTATTGATCAGGCCAGCCATCCAGGGCCAGTCATTTGACTCTGCAGTGTTGCCGCCTATTATCCGCGCTGTTATTTGGTTCGCAGAGGCACTATTAGAGTCTGGTAATAATAGCGGCATTGAAAAAATTAGCGCCGCCATTAAAATTTTTTTTGTCATTAATAATCTCCTTTGTAATGGCAATTACTCGCATCACGCCAGGTTTACAATGCCGCAAATTTATCAGCAAAGACTTGCAGTGCTCGGGCAACAATATCATCCATATCATAATAGCGATTTTCTGCCAGGCGACCAACTAAAGTGATATTGTTAAATTGCTCAGAAAAGTCTAAGTAGCGATCGAGTATTTGTTTGTTTTCCTCAGTAAAAATAGGATAATAAGGAATATTTTTTGCCGGGTTATGGCGTTCAAAATCCTGCGGAAATTCTTTGACTATCGAAGTGCCCGCAATTGTCTGTTGACTAATATGTTTAAACTCGGTGATACGCGTGTAGTCATAATCATTAGGGTAGTTGATGGTTGTTTTTTCCTGAAATTGATCAACCGCTAAATGTTCAAACTGGAAATTTAATGAGCGGTAGGGCAGTTCACCAAAGCGACTATCGAATAATTCATCTATAAGTCCGGTAAAAATCAATTGACCGTTAAAAGCAGAGTCCATAAACTGCATGGCGCCCGTATCAAAATCTACATTGAATACAGCTTTAAAGTCAGTATTTAATAACACACTGATGTTGGGGTGATCAAGCATATTGGTAAAAATTTTAGTGTAGCCATGCTTAGGAATAGCCTGGTATTTATCCTGAAAGTAACGATTATCGCGCGAAATATGTACCGGAACGCGGCCGGTTACTTCGGCAGAAATGTCCTCTGGCTTTTTGCCCCATTGTTTTGCCGTGTAATTTACAAATATTTTTTCATAAATAAAATCAGCAAGAAATTTAAGTTCCTGATCATCAATACGGCGTAATTCCAGAATAGGCACTTTAACCCCATAGCCAAAGCGCTCGATTAATTTTAGCTCCAGTGAATCAGCTAGCGATTGCGGTAATAAGCTGTGCAAGCTATTCAGATTGAAAGGAACGGGGACTTTTTGCCCGTCAATAAATGCAAGCACTTCATGTTGATAGGGAATCCATTGGGTAAACTGACTCAAGTAGTCGAAAACGGGCTTATTACCAGTATGGAATAAATGGGGACCATATTGATGAATAAGTACGCCATGTTCATCAAAACAATCATAACAATTTCCGCCAATATGCTGGCGTTTATCAATAACCAGAATGCGTTTGTTTTTTTGTGTAGCCAGGCGTTCAGCAAGGACTGCACCAGCAAAGCCAGCGCCAATAATAATGATGTCGAACATAGAGTCTGAAAAAAGATAAAAAGATTACTATTATATAGATAGTTCAGGATATTATCTTGCAAATAAAAATTTATGCCTCATGTCATGCTACTGTAAAGCTATAGATGTAAATTAGATGAATTTACCGCCATTAAATTAGTTTTATCTAAGTTCGACGTTTAAATCACAATAGCAACTTTTGTCTTTTTGTGACTATCTTCAGATTTGTTTTGTCTCTGCAGCATGACAGAATGAAATTTATATATTTCATCATACTCGTCGCGGCTATTGAGGTGTTTTGAGTGCGCGCGAAATAACTCTGGAAGCTATTTAAGACGCAAGTTGTTAGACTACATCATGGTAGCAGACTAAGATGCTGTTCTATCTTAAAAACGCGCTGGTTTTTTCGATGATTTGCTTGAAAAAAAGGAGAGTGTCACTATTGCGCGACAAGATTAGATGATATAAGTGGTAGTGCAAAATGTTTGTGTTCACATGAGCATGAATACTGCTTGCTCTAATATTATGGTATAGAAAATGCTTAATAAATTTAACTTTGTTTGGGTGGGTGTTTATTTTAATGGAATGTTATTTGTACTCGCGCAAAAAGCGCGCTCTTTTGGTGCGAGTGCACTGAGGAAGTGCGCTATGGGTTTTTCTTTTGTGCAATCTTAAAAATAATGGTGCCCAGATTTTATGTGCTAAATGAAGTGAAAGCAGGTTTTTTAAAAAATTATCAATTCGATCTGTATTTTGGTGTATAAAGTATTGTGGTTCTATTATCCAGAATAATTTTCTGGTAATTAACAATAAAACATTTTAAAGTTAAGGGGAGAAATAATATAGCCCGGCAGCTAAAGGTGAAGCTAAAGCGTTGCTTAAAGTTAATTTGAAGCTTGAAATAGTCGCTTGTTTTTTTTTAAATGATAACTATAATATGAACTTAAGTAGTAAAGTTAAAGTGTATTGTAACTGTAAGATGATAATAAAATCGAATGGTAGGAGGTGGAAATTTAGTGATTAAGCATGCTGCAGTATGGTGGATACTGGCCCTTATTCTGTTTGTTATGCAGGGGTGTGCTGAATTTACTCCGGAAAATTCAGAAGAGGTAGTGCGCCAGCGAGTAAGTGAGCGGTGGGCGGCATTAATAGCCGGAAAACTGGAAACAGCCTATACTTTTGAGACGCCAGAGTATCGAGAGTTATACACCTTTGATGACTATAGAAAAACGATTCATGGGGTGGGTTCCTGGCAGAAAGTGGATGTTGAAGATGTGATGTGTACACAAGATAAATGTGTTGCAAGCATTAGAATTTATGTTAGAATAAACTTTGGTATGGGCTTTGAGGCTGTTGAAAGTGATGCTCGGGCCAAGGAGAACTGGATACACCATTCCACATCAGGACAGTGGTATCATATCTCAGACCATTAAATTTTATAAAATTTATTTTTTATTTTGGAGAAGTAGATGTTTAAAAAAACGAAAATTGCTGCAGTTTCTGCGGCGGTATTGGGTTTGTCAAGTGTGACGGCACAGGCTGTTTCATTAAATGATTCGGCATCAGCTGGTCAGGTGTTGATATTCCCGTATTACAATGTAAATGGAAGCTTTGTTACAGCTTTCAACATTATTAATACAACAGATGAGACTAAAGCGATTAAGATTCGTTACCGTACATCAAAACTTTCAAATGATGTACTGGATTTCAATCTATATATGTCTCCATACGATGTCTTCACTATGCAGTTAAAGAAAACTGCTGACGACAAAGTAAATATGACAACAGCGGATAATTCTTGTACACATCCTGCAATTCCAGCGGGTGGTGTTGAATTCAGAGATGTTTATGCATCTGCAGCTGCTTCTGATTTGCTTGAAGGTTATCTTGAAGTGATTGAAATGGGAGTAGTTACTGATTCATCTGTTCAATTTGGCGTTCTGCATAACAGTGAAGGTGTACCTAATAATTGTGCTGTTATTGAAGCAGCATGGCAGAGTGGCGCGTTCACATCAGGTGGTGCGGCAGCAAATACTGGAAGTATCGATTTTGTTGCGTCAAAAGCAACTGGTTATCCAGTACAGCCTAGTCAACCAGGGTTTTATGGAGTTGAATATCCAAGGGGCTTGAGAGCGCCAACAGGTGGAATAGTAGGGTCTTCTATTCTGGTTGATCCTGTTAATGTGACTGGCTTCGTTGTTGAGCCTCTTTCAGTACTTAATTATGCTACGAAAGCGCAACATTACCTATCTTCGGATGAAAGTTTTACCTATTGCCTTCACTGGCTTCAGGTAATGTTATGACATCTGAATATCTGACTTACGATACATTTGGTGAGCCAGTCGGTGTTCAAAATGAATACAGCACAGTTGTAAGAGACTGGGGTATTGATGATCCAAACGGTGGTCGTGAAGGTATTGATAATCCGGTTGTTCCTTCTGGTATTAACCCTATGCCAATCGCGAATGCTATGTTAGTTACTCAGATAGGTAACCAGTTTTTTCTGGGGCCAAATACACATACTGATTGGGTAATAGCTGAGCCTATGAGAAAACATGCTATCTATAATAACTACCAGTATACATTAGGTACTGATGGTTATGTTCCTGGTGAGCTTGTAATAGATCCAGAAGATGGTACGACTGTGTGTGTAGGTGATGTTCCAGTCAATGGTACTTGTGGTGATGAGACTGCAGATGCGGGTGCTTACTGGAATTACCTGGAAAAAGCGTTTGATGTGAATGCTCGTTTTGACTACTGGAATAGAGAGGAAGCTCAAACAACAGTTGAGCCTGGTGATTTCTCTCCACCGTTAGTTACACCTGAGACTTCAATTCCTTTTGAGAGAGAAGTTAATATATTAACCTTAAATTTAGCTAGTGATGCTAACCCAGAGTCTGTGTTAGGTTCTCAGGCGGCTCAAGGAATCAAAGTTGTAGATGGCTTTGAAAATGGGTGGGGTGCTTTTACATTTAACACTTATGACTTAAATGGTCCGCGTTACGATGAGTGGGTTGATCATAAATTTAATCAACGTTCTGCTTTAGGTGTTCCTGTACATGGTTTTATGGCTGTTAGAAGTTTGATTAATGCAGGCGGTGGGCAGGTTGGTGAAACATTCCCTCACTTTAGTACTAGAGATCGTATCTATAATGGTGAAGTTCAATAAATTAAAAATATTTAATTTATTACCCTAATGGAGGGGTGGTGCGTTATGCACCACCCCTTTTTTTTTGCATAGGAGAAATTAAAAAAAATGAAACAACAAGGCATTATTGCTCTACTATTGACGCTTAGTTCTGTCGTGCAAGCAGAACTGGTAAGTGATAAAAACAATAATACTGTAAGCGAAACAAGTCTGGAAATATTATTAGAAACAGCACCTGTCAATGCGCAGAAAAAGTTATTAAACAATAAAAAGCAATTGACAGAACAGCTTGAACAGCTATATTTAAGAGAAGTCTTGGCAAAGATGGCGCTGCAAGAAGGGCTGGATAAACAAGGCATAAACGCTGAACGCTTACAGACAGTCATGAATAACGCATTGTATCTGTTAAAACTAGATGCTTTGCAAAAATCAAATACCAGAGATTATTCAAAATATGCAAAACAGATTTATCTAGCCAATCAATCTGAATACCAAACAGCGGCACGAATAGACGCAGCACATATTTTAGTTTCTACAAAAAACATATCTGATGCAGACGCTTTGCAAAAGGCAAGCAGTATCAGACAGCAACTAATGCAGGGAGCAAACTTTGCTGATCTGGCCGTAAAGGAATCTGATGATAAAACAGCGCAGAGTAATCAAGGAGAGTTAGGCCTATTTACTTTGGATAAAATGGTTAAACCCTTTTCGGCTGCCGCTTATGCAATGCAGCCAGGAGACATATCGCAGCCAGTCAAAACTCAATATGGTTATCACATAATAAAACTAAATCAAAAAATGCCAGAGGGAGTAAAGCCGTTTGCTGAGGTTAAAGACGTTATAATTGCTAAGTTAAAGCAAAAAGACTGGGAAGTGGATCGTGCAGAATTTTATGAGCAAGTTAAAAAAGAAAATGTGATGCAAATTGATGAGCTAGCCGTCGATGAGTTTGTTATTAAAAAGCTGGATGAGCTAAACAAGCCGGTAAAAAAATAGGGCAATAAAAAGTAGTGCTCTGGTAAGACGTCTTTCTTATTGCCGTCAAAGTAGTTTACACTTTTTAATTTTCAAAACCCTGGGGAGCGCGGGCAGCTTGCCCGCTTTTATTAACCCTATGCGGGCGAGCCGCCCGCGCTCCCAGATAAAAAACAACAAAAGTGTTAACTGGAAAAATGGAAGATGTCACTGGTAACTTACAAAAATTTTAGTCGCTAGAGCTAACTTAAGTGCCAGCGTACTGTAATCTAATAATGGAATAACTTGTCTATGTTTCTGTACATATTCCTAAACGCAACTAAGATCTGTTGAAAAATAACAGCCGATAGTACACTGATGAGTAATAATCCGGCAAAATTGAATGTGTTAAAGTCGCTTAGATACTCTCTGTGTCTAACAAAAAAAAGAATGACTAAAAAATGATATAAATAAAAAGAATAACTTAGCTTACCAAATTGCTGTACCATTAGACAAATTGGTAATGGTAAATAAACAGTGAGAAATAAATAGCTGCTTATCAATACGACAAATAATACGCCAATAAAGTTTAGCCATAATAGACTTAGTTCTGAGTAGCCGAGAGGCGACTGCCAGGTGATTTGATGAAAGCCAACGAGTATGCCTGAAAAAAATAATATCGCGAATACCAGAGAATGATAACTTGTGAGCTTTACGGGATAATATGCCGCTAATATGCCTAAGATAAACTGACTGAGGCAGAGTACAAACGAGAAGTAGTAGTCTGGCAAGCTTACTTGAAAGTGTATCACCCAATAGCCACCTCCCAGCAAGCAAAGCAAATACATCAGAAATAATCCTCGTCGCCCTGTTTTTTGCATAAGCCACCATACAAAAGGGAAGCACAGATAACATTCCAACAGGCGATTAATAAACCACAAATGACCTAATGGCCCAGGATAAACCCCAAGGTCATAACTAAACACAAAGAGCAGTATATATGGGTCTGGTAGACCCGTAGTAAAAAACAGGCAATAGACTGCAATGCAAAGGTAGTAAGCCGGAAAAATACTCGCTATACGTTATGTGAAGAAATACTTTAGATTTAGCTGATCAGTATGATTTCTGGCTAATAAAAAGCCACTGAGTACAAAAAATAAATACAAAAAAAAATTATTATGATATGCCAATAGGCGAAAGGGATTTAAGTTTTCAAGTGGGACAAAAAATGGGTGGGCAATAAAACGCTCATAATGAAAAACAAAAATACAGAATGCCGCAAGTCCACGTAGATGATTGATTTTTTGAGAGTAAGTCGGCTGGGTTAATACCAGATAGGAAGACATAATAAGTTTATATTTATACGCAGTAAGATAAGTGTCGGCTTAGTTTTTTAGGCACAGCAAAAAACGTAATCTGCCAAAGCCACCCGCATTACCAGGGTGCTTTCATTTGTCTGATAATTTCATCTTGGGTACGCTGATAACCTTTTTTCATCAGCGACAGAAGGCGCAGCCTTTGTTCTTTATTTAATAACTGCCAAACTAGACCCAGAAATAAGAACAATACAAGCTCTTTATAGCCTACCACGCTTAAATTTCCATTACTGCCCAGATAATGTTGCAAAAACTCTATATGTAGGCCATCACCTGATGCCATAAGGTAGAGCGTTCCTGCAACAGTATAAAGCAGGTACATGAAGTTGGAATGTACTGATATAGCAACGATACAGATTGCCAGATATTGATTTGCGACAGCCGATGAAAACACCAGCAATGCGATAGTATATATAAACAGGCTATCAAGCGGTTTTGTACTGCGCAAGAGCAATCCAGACAGTGTGAGTGTCCCAATAAATAATAAGAATACCGGGATTTTATTGACGATAACACTGGGAGCCGTCCCGATCCAGAAAGGCGCATTGGCAAAAGAGCGATACAGAAAGACATGGTTCACTATACCATCGGTCCCTTCAGGCAGGTAAGGCAGGAAGGTGGCTAGAAAGAGTGTACAGGGAATTATTATAGTCAGTAGTTTATCGCGCCAGCGCTTATTTTTAAATGCCAGCCAAAGCGGAAACAGAAACAGTATATGCTTTATGGACAGCGATAGCCCCAGCAAGACTAATCCCCCTAGCGTGCGATAGTTAAAGTGATGTTCATTATT
Organism: uncultured Gammaproteobacteria bacterium; assembly: GCA_942491615.1. Classification (GTDB taxonomy): domain Bacteria; phylum Pseudomonadota; class Gammaproteobacteria; order Methylococcales; family Methylomonadaceae; genus Methyloprofundus. The sequence continues at coordinate 197 of CALOCH010000019.1, read as the reverse complement.
GTCAATTGTTTTAACGCCTAGCAGAGCGATAAGAATTGCCAGGTTTTCGAATTGGCTGTGATACCCGCTAATTATTATTGCAATCGGGTTAAGAAAAAATAGAGTCGCAATTTTAAGTCCATACCAGCGATAGAGACATACCGCTATGGCAATATCAGTCAGACTCAGAAAAGCACTCACTTTCCAGCGTAAACTCA
>CALOCH010000018.1:0-103042 GCA_942491615.1 uncultured Gammaproteobacteria bacterium | reverse complement strand
GTCAATATTACGCGTAACAAGCGTTAAATTATTAACGGCTGCAATCGACGCAATTTCACCATCTGCATAAGTTACTGTCTTTCCCTGTCTCTTTAAACTTGCTCGTTGTAAAGCAAACCATTCTGCTGCAGATTTTTCATAAGGTATGATGATTAATCCATTATCTTGTAAGGTCGATAAATACGACTGTAATTGCGTTTTTCTTTTTGAATTTGCTAATAATTCACAACCATAATGCAATTCATACCAAACCACAGCAGCCGTTGCATATTGACCATCACTTTCAGAAAAACGCTGCATAACTTTCATATCGGGTATTTTTCCAGCCGGTTCCGAGAGGATGTTCGTATCCAATAAATAAATTATTCGTTCCATGAAAACTCACGTCCAGCTGACTCTTTACGCATTGATTTCAGCTCCTTATCACTTAAGCTAACATCGGCACTATAATCTAACTGACTTCGCCAATTCAATATGGCTGAATTCAAGCTTTTTGTTGGTGAAATTAAATGCTTATATTGGCTCTCAGACATTATGACGGCAACAGGCTTACCATAGCGCGTAAGATGAATAGGTTCTTCAGCCTCTAGGCTATGGATTAATTGGGATAAATTGTTTTTTGCTTCTGCTATCGTACTTGTTTTCATAATGAACACCTCGATCTAGTATGGCTATCATTATAGCTATTTAGGCTTATTACCGAACATCTTTTCAACGGTTCTGTCGCAATGTTCAGCAAAATTAGAGACAGAGACCTGCTTTTGAAATGAAAATAGCTATGATCAGTTTTACAAGCTCATTATCCAAAAGAAGTTATGGCTCTTCCGAATCTGCCGAGAATTATTAAAAAACCTTTTTACGAGCAACAAAAAGATCATTATTAACTGAAATAGAGGTAAACCGATAAGAGCTGGACAAGATAATAAGTAATATCAGTATACCTTTGGATATTGAAAATATTCGCGTTTTAAATACGACGATCAATAACGACAACAGTATTGTTATTGAAGTTGAAAGTACCGAAAAGGGTGTTCGCTGCCACCAATGCAGTCAATTTATTAATAAGCTACATGGTACTGATAATGCTATTTTATTACGCCATTTGCCTATTTTAGATCGCCCTGTCTATCTGAAAATTAGCCCTAAACGGTTTCGTTGTCCACACTGTAAAAAACATCCAACCACCACACAAACATGTGACTGGTATAAGAGTAATACACCACACACTAAAGTGTATGAATAATTCATTTTACGTGAGCTCATTAACTCAACAATTGTGGATGTAGGCTTAAAACAAATGATTGGTGAAGGTGCAGTACTAGGGATTGTCGATCGTCATGTCAGCTCAGAAGTCGACTGGAGTGCCTTGGAGGATATACGTGAATTGGATATTGATGAAATCTCTTTAAAAAAAGGACATAAGAACTTTGTGACTATTATTAGTTGCAGAACACATCAGCAAGAAAATAAGATCATCGCTGTTTTACCAGATCGTAAAAAAGAAACCGTTAAAAATTTGGCTCTTCCGGATCTGCCGTGAAAAGAATAAATTCTGCTTATCCAACCAGTATTTTTCGATGATGCCCAAACAATTTGTAGCCATCTAAATCGAGTGAAAGTCGCTGTTTTAAATGTTTGATATTAAGAATTCCATAACATCGCCGCTTCAAAACCTTAATTTTATTATTGAGCCATTCAACAAAGCCACTGGACTCTCTGTCAAGAAAATAGTGAGACAGCCAAGGAGTCCGGGAACACACGTCCCGGACCAAGCGCTGGCAAGCCGCAATGTCAGAGCGTCTTCAGGTACTCCAATAGCGCCTTCTTGTCTGCAGGTTTCAGAGTGGTTCCGTATTCGTGGCCACAATTGCTGTTGCCCGAGTCCCTATTGCTGCAATCGGTTGTCGTCTCAGGTAACGCTTGCCCTGGGGTTGCGCTCTCGCTAGTCCGACGGTACGGTGGTCGTATGCAGGACCGACCTTGAAGCTTTTCTTGCGCTTGTCAGAGGGCTTCAGTAATTCATCCAAGCTGGCCACAGACCCGTTGTGCAGGTAGGGCGCTGCCGCCCAGATACCCTGCAGCACCCTTGCCTCATAGCGATAGGGTATGAGGTTTCTGTACGGTAGTGTCAATATGTCAAGTTTGTCGTCATACTTTTGAATCATCGCACCGTTCACCGAAACTGCCAAGAGATCGGCTGCGGGAGCGGTATCCCCCAAGGGATCATTGTCGCCGTATGTCGCGCCATTAAGCACGCCTGTGTCTACTGTGCGAAAGATCACTTCCCATTGTCTAGTATCGGTTTGGACGTCACGGATACGGGTCCTCCATGTAAACTTATTATTTGGCCGCGGTTCGCCTTTCCTGATGCCATGACAGCTTGTGCAGTTGTTGTCGAACACGGCCGCACCGCGATTGGCCAGCACTTCATTCACGGGCCACGGGTACCGAGGCGGGCCCATTTTCGAGACCACTATCCCAAGCGCATTCAGGCCAGCCCAGGTGGCAGAGTTATCCGACAGGTCGTCGAAGGTTGGCGGTTCTTGGCTCGAGTCTTTTTTCGGATGGAAGGTGGCGAATACGCCGAACACCTCTCCCAGGTCGCGCGACAATGCCTGGATCAGATTTCCGCCAACCGCTATGCCCGCCCATTGCGTATAGTCCTGTTTTTGCGAGTTCCATAGGAAGGGGTAGCGCACGGGCGCGTCTGCCGGTTTGATATTATCGGGAATCAGATAGTCCTGGTCCGGCGGCCCGATGTCCAGACCGCCGATTCGATTGAAGATGATCGACAACGCGTCGACCCGACCGAGGCCCCACATGTTGGGCTGCGTCAGCGAGCCGCTAATCAGCGCGTGGTACGGCTTGTACCAGTCCTGCAATTCCTCATAAAGGGCATCACCAACGTGAGACTGCGTTGCGACCCTGAAGGCTTCAAAGACCGCCGGATCCTCGATCGTGCGGTAAACGGCGGCGTCGAGATCATTAAAGAAGGACTCGATATCGATGATGCCGGGGCCACCGTCGATTCGATACGACCTACCACCCCTGGTACCCTGCCGCGTGACATACCGAACAGTTCATTCCCCACCTGTTCCACGCCTGCTTCTGGCGCGATTGTAAAACCCACGGGCAACGCAGGTGTGCTCCCCCCTTCCGCGTCCCTGGGAAGAAAACCATAACGGCTTAGCTGGTTACTGGCAAAGGGACTGCCGTCGGGCTGCGTCAACGCCAAGAGCCAGTTGTACGGAATCATCCGCGAGCCTTGATCGATGTTGTAGTAATTGGCACGGGTTTCTTCGGTCCATTGCGAACCCTGGTCCGTGTAGATCACTTCGTTATGCGGATTTTGAATAACAGGGTTTTCTTTTGAAAATGCGGATGGTGAAGCCAGCACCAAACTAAACATAAATGTAAATGTAAATGTAAATGTAAATGTAAATGTAAATGTATATTTCATAATAACAAACCTTTTATGTTAGTAAATGAAGCAAAGCAATTACGCTAGATCTTTTCAATAAAAAAACTTCATATTAAACTCAAAATGCCCCTAATGAATTGCAGTTGAATTAATGAAAAATCACTGAGGTCAGTCTTTAATGCTGCTACCCTAAACTTGAGTTCATATTATTTAATGAAATTAAATATTGTAAAGGTATTACTTTTTAGTTTGAGGATACCTGACAAATTATTGTATGACTTTTTATATACTATTAATTTTATAATTTAGGACTAATACCATAATTATAAATTATTAGCAAATATATTCTGAAAAAATAAAATAAACTAATTAGATTCAGATTTCAATACCACCGCCTTAAACGCATATTTATCTAATAATCAACATGTTAAATTTTAAAAGCATACAGGAACGTGTTCTGTTTAAAGCACCCAATAGATTAAAAAATCGTAAGGCTCTCCACCCCTCCGCCTGTACCAATTTTGCCCCATGTTGCATTCTGATTTTTTTTTCAGGATAGCCCCTCTTGGACTTAATCAACAAAATGGCTTCAGCATATTATTGAAGCGTAGGAGCAAAGCGGTTTGGTATTGTCAGCAGCAGAGGTGATCAATTACAGCATCTTTTCGGCGCGCTTATGTGAATACCGAAAAAAACAAGTCGCTAGGTCACTAGGGTTAGATACAAATTAAACGCGCTGTATTTTCTTACGTCACCCAACAGGTGGTCTAGTTATTTAGGTTTCAGCCTGATTTCATCCAATAAATCGCCTTCCACATGATGAGCAAATAAAGTACGGTCATTTTCCATGCGCTCACTCTTTATCCCTTACAGGTGTAGGTTTTCTCACGCAGCACAACATACCTCACTAATTGCCAGCATGCTAGGCCATGCTTCCATTCGTCCAGTTTTGACAGGAAGAAGCTTATGGTTAAGCAAAAAGCCGCAAAATAATCAAAGACCAGCCATGCTGAAAAATACCAATCATCCGCCAGCGTTTGCCGCGTTGACGTGCCGCACCAGGAACCGAAGGCTCTGTAATGTCCAAGAGTGTGTCGACCTGAGCTTCTGCTTCACCACCGACGGACAACAGCCACCATGTGGCAATTGCAATTGCCATCCATAACCGCTCTGCACGAGCAGGATCGTTCATGCGTGTGTGCTGCCACTGCCAGCCGCTTCGTTTAGTGCGCTTGAAGCCTTGTTCTATCCAAGCTCTCAAGCCATACCAACAAGTATCGGCACATTCTGGTGCCAAATCGGTCAATACCAGCCAGGGATCTTGGTGGGCTTCTCCCCAATAGCCCAGCAGTGTGCAGTTCAATTGAGTTTTCTTGCCGGTAAATGCCGTCCCTCGTCCTTGCCAGCGCTTGCCTTTGGCAGGTACCCAATAGGAAAACGGCTGCCAGTTCACCCAGCCTTCGGGACGAAACGAGCCTTGGGTGTTGACGCGCAGAAATGGGTGCCATTTCAACTCAACGATGGCTTCAAATAACCACTTCGCGTACAGGCCTCGGTCCGTCAACACAATGACAGTCCAACTGGCTGGCAAAAGCCCTTTAAATTGTTGCAATAACGCCAGCCACTCTGGCTTCCATGCATGTTTCTCCTCAGCCTTTAATACCTTCCAGGCAACTGGAACAGCGCAGCCCCGATAAACTACGCTGATAACCAGCACGATAAATCGATCACTTAAACTTGTTGCATCTAAAGCAATTGCCAATTGTTGACCTTCCCAACCATCCAATATCCATGCAAGCCACGGTGCCCAACAAAGGGTCACATCACAGTTCGACACATTGATCTCTCCAGTTTTGCATTAGCCATAAAAACAAAAAAAAAAATCTCGAAAAGTAGGTATCGCGCAACCTTTCACGCATTGTGTTGAAGGTCTTACCAAGGGAGCAAGCAAATCCGCCACAGCGGACAAGCTGCACGAACGAGCGAGAATCATGCCAAAGCTCCATAATGCCAAGCCCAAAGCTTTGGCTTGCTTCTAGGAGGGATGGACAAAAAAAAATGTGCAGTGATGGTATCAATCCATTGATAAAGTTCAGGTTGGCGAGACACTAAGGTGATACCAAAAAAAAAAATTCTCGTAAAAAAACACGGTTAACTCTATTAATTGTAAAGGTAAAAAAAAAAAAAAAAAAAAAAAAAAAAAAAAAAAAAAAAAAAAATCAAAGTATTCGATTTACCCATATCCTTAACATGAAAAAAGTACGGAACACACCGCAGATAATTTGATATAAAGTAAACCATGTAAGGTTCTTCAATATATTACTCATTCCCAACCGACTTTCTGATTGCTGATTCAGGAGGAACAACTCTCTTTTCGCAAGAATTTATTCAAATCAGTAAATAGCAACTGATAGGCTATACATCAGAAATAGCCTACTGGAAATCCATGCATGCGCGTGAGGTTGAGCGCAGCAAGGAAAAAGACCAGAAACTGGAAGCAGCCCAAGCCTGAATCCGAGACCTTGAACATCGTCTTTTTGGCCGGAAGAGTGAGAAAAAGAAGACGCATAGTGAAAGTCAATCCTGTGGTGCTGAGCCTTCACGCCCCAGAGGGCAACAGAAAGGTAGTAAAGGACATGGGCGTCAAGCACTGCTGGATCTTCCTATTCTTGAAACAGAGCTTGATTTACCGGAAGGCGAAAACGCAGTCCTCAATGCCATAAACCCTTTCAATCTTTACCGGGAACCGAGGATTCAGACTTTATTGAAATTGAAGTTAAAGCGCATATCCGGCGTTATCTTCGAAAGCGTTATACACCGACCTGTCATTGCGAAAGTCTGCCAGGTATTATTACCACACCGATGCCTCCGCGATTGTTCAACAGAAATACATTAGGTATAAGTACTCACGAAAAATTAATTTAACTAAAAATGTATCATAATAAGCTAATTATTTTATTACCCATAGTTTTTGATGATTTACATAGATGAACTCACGACAGAAGAAATTACCACATTAAATGAGATGCATAAAAACCATCCGCGTTATTTAAGCAGGCGGCGATCTCATGCTATCTTATTAAGTCACCGGGGAGTTTCAGTTCCGGTGATTTGCTCGACATATAATGTATGTCGCCAGACGGTTTCAACGTGGTTTTCTAAATGGGAAGAATTTGGAATATGTGGGCTGATTGATCTTCCGGGTCGAGGACGCCCAAGTATTTTAACCGATAATCAAAAAAACAATATTGTAAAAAGAGTTAAGAAATCGCCTCGATCGTTAAAATCAGTTCTTGCTGATTTGGAGGTAGAGTTAGGCATCACAGTCAGTATTGATACGATAAAATTGATTTGTAAACAAGCTGGCCTTGTCTGGAAACGGGTTAGAAAATCATTGCGAACCAAGCGAAATCAAAAAGATTTTGATGTAGCGCAAGAAAACATAAAAGAACTAATACAACAGCATAAGGATAATCAACTCAATTTATGTTACTTTGATGAATCGGGGTTCACACTGGAACCTTGCGTTCCTTATGCATGGCAACTGTCAGATCAAACAATCGAAGTTCCTAGCTCGAAAAGTAAACGGCTCAATGTATTGGGCTTTGTTAACAGAGATTGTGAATTTGATTCATTTGTCTTCGAGGGAACGGTTAATACCTCAGTCGTGGTGGCTTGTATTGATGAATTTTCTAAGAACATAAAAATCCCAACCGTCCTGATTATTGATAATGCATCCACTCATACAAGTAATGAATTCAAGGAAAACATTGAACGCTGGACAGAAGCCAATTTAACGATTTATCCTATCCCTCCTTACTCACCTGAGTTAAATATCATTGAGATTATTTGGCGTAAAATAAAGTACGAATGGCTACCTTTTTCTGCCTATGAATCTTATCAATCGCTGGAGCGGGAACTATTTAATGTACTTGCAAATATTGGGGTAAGTCATAAAGTGGCATTTTCATAAAGGTTAAATTTATTTTACATAGGTACTTAAGTGTCTGGGTGGAAGCACTATTAGATAAATATCTATATGCCCGTGCAACCCATCGACTACTCCAGCTTTTCAGCACCTTGAATCTTGATATAGCCGAGGGAACGATCACCGACGGTTTCAAACGCATGTTGCCTTTATTTCAGCCTCTGCTCGAGGCTCATCATAGACAACAAATGACAGAGTCGTTGTTTATAGGTGACGAGACCCGATGGCAGGTTTTTGAAACCATAGAGGGCAAAGTTGGTCATCGCTGGTACCTGTGGGTTTTTACCTCACAGTCTGTCGTCTATTCTATCGTCGCCCCAGGTCGAGATGCCGGAGTCCCCATAGACCATTTTGGTAAAACGGATGAAACAAAAGATTCTGCTGTTCTGCTTTGTGATCGCTATTCAGCGTATAAAAAAATGGCCAGGGAACTAGACTCCTTTTTACTGGCCTTCTGCTGGGTCCATGTGCGCCGAGATTTTTTAGAAGCCGCCCGGAGTTACCCGGAACATGAGCAATGGATGCTGTCCTGGGTCGAACACATTGGTGAACTCTACCACATTAACAAACAACGACTTGCAGTATGGGATGACGAAATAGCACTTCACTTACAATCGGCAGACTTTAGCCAGCAACCACAACGACTGGAGTTTTGTCTATCCAGCATGGCGCAACGACGAGATGACTGCCTGCGTGATGAAAAAAATCTGGACACTGTACAAAAGAAGGTACTCACCAGCTTGAAAGATCACTGGCCAGGACTCATTCTATTTGCTGAAAATCCGCAAATCCCCATGGATAATAACGAAAGCGAGCGCAATGCCCGTAAAGGGGTGATCGCCCGAAACAACTACTTTGGTTCCGGGAGTCAGTGGAGCGCACAACTTCTAGCCACCATGCTGACATTGATGCAAACCTTGCTACGCTGGAAAATCAACCCCCGCCACTGGCTATTTGCCTATCTCAGCTGTTGCGCTGAAAATAAGGGACAGGCCCCTGGCGACCTGTCCCCGTTTCTGCCTTGGGAAATGAATGAAGAACGAAAACAGTTCCTGAGTCAGGCACGACTACCCGATACGTCATGAGGCGTTATAGCGGACGTGATTTTACACCACAGGAAATCACACTAATTCGGCAACTCATTATCGAAAATCCCGGCTACACCCGCGCTGAACTATCACGCCGTGTGTGCACATTATTACACTGGCACAAGATTGACGGAGGCAGCAAGGCCATGTCTTGCCGGGTTGCCATGTTGCGCATGCAGGATGATGGCCTGATCCAGTTGCCTGCTCCGACACGAAAATGACCGGAAACACGTATTCGTTTCACGGCGGCAACCCGCCCGGAAAAACTCGTCACTGCCGCAGTGCATCAATTGCCACCGTTGCACTTCCACAGTGTAAACAAAGGCAAGCAATCAAGCCTGTGGAACGAGTATATCCATCGTTATCATTACCTGGGTTACAAGGCATTACCAGGCGCACAGATGCGTTACTTTGTCACGGCAGGTCACCAGATTATTGCCTTATTAGGCTTTGGTGCAAGTGCCTGGCAATGTGCTCCCCGGGACAATTATATCGGCTGGAGTCACGAAAAACGCAAACAGAACCTGCATTTAATCATCAATAATGCACGTTTGCTTATTCTGCCCTGGGTGCAGTCAAGAAATCTGGCTTCCAAAATACTCGCCACCGCAAGCCGGAAAGTTCCAGATGACTGGCAACATCGTTATGGATATCGCCCTGTATTGATGGAAACGTTCGTCGAAAAAGAGCGTTTCGCAGGTGCCTGTTATAAAGCAGCTAACTGGCTTTATATGGGAGAAACTAAAGGAAGGGGAAAGCTTGGCCCGGCAGGTAAACAGAGTGTTCCAATCAAAGGCTTATGGCTTTATCCCCTAACTCAGGGATTCAGGCAAACTCTAGGGGTTGATTTATAAGGGCATGGGTAAACCGAATACTTACTATTAATTTATCGCAACATGATGTTTTTTCAAACTATTTATTAAAAACCTACACTTGTAAGACTCTTTATCCTCCCCCAACCTTAAATATTTAGGGTGAGGCGTACATAAATCGGATTCATTTCGATATATCGAGATACCTCTATCAAGTACTTTCCTGCCCGAACCAAACACGATTTATAGAAGCAGCAGGCCAGAATTCAAGGGTTCTTCAAGGGATCGGCCAACTTGATTTTAACTAACCTCTCGCAGGTTTTCAAACTGACTGGTACCCTTTTATTCACCTGTAAATATTCGTAAAGAAATCTCAGGGTCACTATTGATTTAAAATCATTTCTATTTTTCACGAAAGCAAAAAAATATGCCTGCTTTCTTGTTTAAAATATTCCATCATTTCATGGACGCTTTGTTCGCATACCCCCTCCGATATCCAAGTATGCGACCGGATTAGTAGCAATTATACGAACAACATCGTTTGCCTGCATTTTGCTTAAGGTTTTTTTAGACGCAAAAGTGGTGAAGGTAACTGGAGACTAGACTCATCTACTTCAAAGGCGAATTCAATTTTTTTAAATTCTCGAACCTTTGAGGTGGATTGGCTTAACTAGCAAAGAGCAGAGCAGATAAGCTAATCCAACCTATAAATATCTGCCTGATGCATTGTATTTGAATACCAGCCAGATAAGGTTCAACAAGATATGATAATTACAACAAAGGCTGGGTTACCTTTTCTTTTTGCAATACAAAAGAAATAAATTCGCTTTCGAGTACCAAAACCCGATTAAAATAACGCATAACGCAAATCACTCAGAATTTAAACCTGATGCTTTCATAATCAATATGCGTAACATCAGCTCATATTGTATAAACTAGGAAACAAAATGTTAGACTTTTTTTCCAGGCAACGCATTGTTGCCCAACCTAACTATAATCGCTGGATGGTTCCACCGGCCGCATTAGCGGTACATTTATGTATCGGTCAAGCATACGCCTTTAGTGTTTTTAATAACCCACTCACTCGAGTGATTGGTATTACTGAATCTGCTTCTGAAGATTGGCAATTAACAACATTAGGTTGGATTTTTAGTTTAGCGATTGTTTTTTTGGGTTTATCTGCTGCTTTTGGTGGAAAATGGCTGGAAATAGTTGGGCCTAGATTGACTATGTTTGTTGCTGCGTGCTGTTTCGGTGGTGGTTTTTTAGTTTCTGCACTGGGTGTATATTGGCATCAAATTTGGCTGCTTTATTTAGGCTATGGCGTGATTGGTGGAATTGGTTTGGGCTTAGGTTATGTTTCTCCGGTATCGACTTTAATTAAATGGTTTCCTGATCGACGCGGAATGGCTACGGGCATGGCAATTATGGGCTTTGGCGGTGGCGCTATGATTGGCGCACCATTATCTATTGCTTTGATGGATCATTATAAATCAGCTACTTCAGTCGGAGTTATGGAAGCATTTGTGGTGATGGGTTGCCTGTATTTCGTTTCGATGTTGATTGGTTCTTTGACTATCCGTACGCCACCTAAAAACTGGCAACCAGAGGGCTGGGTACCCCCTGTGGTGGAAAATAACATGATCACGAAGCATCATGTACATATTGATCAAGCACTCAAAACACCGCAATTTTATTTGCTTTGGTTAGTACTTTGTTTAAATGTCACGGCGGGTATCGGAGTACTTGGTCAGGCTTCAGTCATGATTCAAGAAATCTTTAAAGGCACGATCACAGCGGCGGCTGCCGCTGGATTTGTTGGCTTGCTGAGTTTATTTAATATGGGTGGCCGATTCTTTTGGTCATCGGCATCGGATTATATCGGCCGAAAAAATACTTATTTTATTTTCTTTGTTTTAGGTATTGCGCTTTATGCCTCAGTTCCATCTATTGGCGCATCAGGTAATATGAGCTTATTTATTATCTTATATGCCTTAATATTAAGCATGTATGGCGGTGGTTTTTCAACAATCCCTGCTTATTTGGCAGATATTTTTGGCACAAAATATGTCGGTGGCATACATGGACGATTATTGACCGCATGGGCTACCGCCGGCGTTTTAGGGCCAGTTTTAGTGAACTATATTCGTCAATTTCAAATTGACCAAGGCGTTGCTAAGGCAGATGCTTACAGTGTAACTATGTATATTATGGCAGGGTTGTTAAGTTTAGGTTTTGTCTGTAATTTATTAATTCGTCCGGTGCATGAAAAACACCATATAAAACATGATGAATTTGATGAGTTGGATGGCATTTTTCCCTATCCTGATAACTCTGGACTTGAACAAACAACAACAGATAATTAATACAACGATTACTTATTATGCATAATTCAAAATCTTCTTCTAGAAACAACGTCTTATTATTGCTCTTTTGGCTTTACGTCAGTCTGCCATTAGCATGGGGTATCTGGTCAACCTTGCAAAAAGCATTCGCCTTATTTATTTAATGTGAATTATGTTTGGTGATTTATGGGCTTGAAGCGCTATAGTAGCAGATTTCATTGCTCTTCAAGCCTCATCAACTGGCCTGAATCCAGATGTCAGAAATAATTACATCCAAGGCACGTTCAAGGGATCAACCAAGCGGATTTTGACTAAGCTCTCTCAGCTTTTCAAGCTGACATCCCCCTAATACCGCTACCAGTACTGCATTAAGTTGTTGCGTATGATTATTCAAAAATATGAGGTGCAATTAGTCAAAATGGCAGAGGTTGACATAAAAATGACGATCACGCTATGACTGAAAAGCGGGGGTCCCGCGCGCTTAAAACGACGCTAATATCTTCGTTTTCTTTCTTAAAAAATATAATTTAACGATGAGTAAAATAATTATTTTGGCTGAACCCGCCGAAGGGCATATTAATCCCTTTATGCCTATTATGGTTCAACTGATTGTTAGAGGGCATGAGGTTGTTTGTATCACAGGAGAAAAGTTTAGGTCCAGAGTAGAGGGAATCGGAGCTGTTTTTCAAGCTTTACCTGAAAAGTGGGATCCTAAAGAACAGGAGGCTTACGATTTTTTTCCTGAACTAAAAAATCTAAAAGGTCTTGCGCAGATTAAGTATTATTTAAAGCATATTATGTACGCTCAAGTACCCGATGTTTTAGCCTGTCTAAGTAGTGTTTTAAAAGACTTTCCAGCGGTTGTCATTATCAGTGATACTTTTATGTTAGCAGGAAATTGGATAACAGAATTAGGAGGCCCACCTAGCGTACGTCTCTCGGTTATTCCCCTAAGCTTGCCAGAAAAAGATATGGCGCCTTTCGGGTTGGGATTACTGCCTGGAAACTCATGGATTACCAAGCTAAAAAATAATATTCTAAGTGTTGTTTTTGAAAAAATACTGTTTAAAGATGTGCAAAACTACGCAAATAACATCAGAAAAACGGTTGACTTGCCTGTTTTTGATCAATCTTTTTTCATTAAAGGCTATCAGATACCCAATCTGGTTTTACATACCTCAACACCTAAGTTTGAATACCCTAGAAAAGCATATCCCGCTAATTTTCGCTTTATCGGCCCTGTTATAGTGCCACCAAACGAACAATTTATACCACCTGAATGGTGGTCTATGCTTCAACAAGACCTGCCCGTTATTTTAATTACCCAAGGAACAGTGGCAAGGAATCAAGATGATCTGATTATGCCCGCCATAGCCGCGTTAAAAAATGAAAAACTAATCATGGTGGTTGTACCTTTTAATGAAGGTGATATTAAAGATTTACCTAAGAACACCTATACAGCGCCTTATCTACCCTTTGGGAATCTTTTGCCGCATGTGGACATTATGATTAGCAATGGTGGTTTTGGCGGCACACAAAATGCGTTAGCACATGGTATTCCCGTTATTATTAGCGGTGCTACGGAAGATAAAATGGAAGTCGCAGCGCGCATTGAATATTCAGGCGCTGGAATTAATTTAGGCAAACAAAAAATCACGTCTGAAATGCTTAAAAAAGCAGTCACTCAGGTGTTAAACGATCCCTCATTTAAACAAAAAGCCAAGGCATTGCAAGTAGACTTCGCCCAATATTACGCACCAGCACTTGCCGTAAGCTACATTGAAAACTTGATTGAAGAAACTCAAACATAAGACCTAGAATTAGAAACCATTAGGGGGGGAGGACTAGCGTCACAATGAGAATTGCTGATTAAATTGTAACTCTTGAGCTGATTGCGCCTATTGAGCCACTTCAATGCTGGATGTTATGGTTTGTCTGTTCAATCATATATCTGCTCAGATTCAATCACATGAATCCCCGTCTGCTTGCTAAGACCGGCGTCTAGTAAAGTTCGTGCAACCTGCAGGGTAGATACCGCCCGATATCGTCGGGGAAGCAATGCAGCCATGTGCTTGCCGATAAATAGCCCAATCCCTTCGAGGGGGCGCTGGGATCTTGGACCACCGAGTAATAAAGAGGGTCTTGCAATCGTAAGCGAATCAAATCCCAATGCGGAGATGTCCCGTTCAGTCTCGCCCTTGACCCTGAGATAAAAAATTCGAGACGATGGGTTTGCGCCTAGTGAAGAGACTAGTACCATCCCCTTTAAATAATTAATAATATATCATGCAGTCAACGCCTTCCCTTTGTATGTCCATTTGAATGGTTTTGCCATCGTTTCATTAAAGTAATCCATGAAATTTTGAATTTTGTTTTTCAAGTCCTGCTGTGAAATAAAATTGCCTCGCTTGATGACTTTTTTCATTAATATTCCAAACCAGATTTCAATCTGGTTCATCCATGAAGCATGCTTAGGCGTATAGTGAAATACAATACGCCTATTGCCCATCATCAAATACTCCTCTCGTGTTTTCATTGAGTGTAATATGCCATTTTTACCTTTAACTCCAAGCTCTTGAGTGTCATTACAAAAGTCTGCAACAAAGCGCACAAGAGTTTCCGATTTATGGGTATTTAATTGGTCAGCGATAAAATGATAGACTTTCTTTGCTGGGTTTTTCTCAATCAGATATTTGATCGACTCAACAAAATCGGCCTCAGTTCGTGTTTCTTGAATCAAACCATCTATAACGCCTGTTGCCACATTAAATCCTCCCAAAAGAGTTTGCGTGCCATGACGCTCATATTCAAATTCGATAGACTGAACTTGACCTGCTCTCATTGGCAGATCGGGGGAAATTCGTTCCAATGCCTGAATACCTGTCATTTCATCAACACTGATAAAAAGCTCTTCCGGTGTTTGCTGAGACTTTGCATAAAGGTGACAAATATCTGCAATTCTTTCTTCCTTTCGCTCATCTGCTTTTGCATTCAGCCAATATTGGCTCAAGTGAGGTTTTAAGTCGTTTTTTTTAGAAGTCGACCTAAATGATTTGCTGAAATAGTCTCAACAATACCTTGTTTAATCGCCTCTTTCGCCAACTCTTTATGTGTCCAATGAGTGATGGGACGACCATAGTCTTCAGGCTTTTCACAGGAAAGTGCAATGATTTGACACAGTTGCTCCGGGGTAAATGTATCTGGAGCACCTGGGCGCGGAAGATCCTGAAGTCTCTCCCGGATCGGCTTGTTAGCGAGTTCATGCCAACGGGCTGTCCAGTTCGTAATGATATTATTTTGTACATCAAGTTTTTGCGCAATATTCTGATATTTCATACCTGAGTTGGCTAATAAGATAATCTTGGCTCGTAATACCGTGCTTGATTTTGCTGTCTGTTGGCGAGTGATTTTTTCGAGCTCTTCGCGTTCATTATCTTCTAATGTAACCGGAAATTTTGGGGTTCTCATGACTTCCTGTCGGTGGATTCGATACGGAATAATATAGACTATGTTAAGGTTAC
Source organism: uncultured Gammaproteobacteria bacterium (assembly GCA_942491615.1). Lineage (GTDB taxonomy): Bacteria > Pseudomonadota > Gammaproteobacteria > Methylococcales > Methylomonadaceae > Methyloprofundus. The sequence goes on along the minus strand of CALOCH010000018.1, from coordinate 87,867 downwards.
CAGAATAGAAGCTAGATCGATAATTTATTTATCAATTATTTAGAGGGTGAGGTAATTTCCATGAAGCCAAATACTGACGTTCCTGCTTGGATGGACCAATTTGGCAGTAGCAAGCACATAGTCATGATCCACGCAGTAAAAGCCGGCCCTGGATTTCGCTTGTCTTAGCGTAGTTCCCAGCGCACACAAAGCAAATCGGCCTTCCACCAAGGTGCAACTTCCGGCAGTTTATCAAAGTCAACGATGGGATTTTCCAGCTTGGCATGAGGAGACAATGACGATGACGGTGCAACTACCTTTCATAATATCAGCGCGTCTTCTAACGCCAAAAGCATTGCCTGTCCGACCTGACCAGAAGCACCAATTATAAGAACAGTTTTCATAGATAGCTAAAAATTTATATAGGTTAAATAAGAATTATTAAGTTTAAACGTTAATTTAATGAACTAATTAGGGAGCTTAAAAACCCAATAAGCATAAGGCACAAACTCCATTGCTATTTAAATCCCTAAAGGCTAACCATCATAAAAAAACTGATAATGTGGACTGTAACTAGACCTCCCGCAAATATCATTATTTTCAATACTGCAACATTCCTGTAGATATCATTAAATGCACCAGATAACCAGAGCAACTCTAATGGTAAGCGTTCAGTCCCCATCCTTAACAAGGAGGGGTTAGAGCAGGTTTTATTAGAAAACCTCTTTTCAACCCATTGGTTGACGCCTTTCATATTGCCTTCAAAGTAGTTTAACTTTTTTTATTTTCAAAACGCTGGTAGCGCGCAGCTTGCACGCTTTTATTAGGCCTATGCGGGCGAGCCGCCGGCGTTCCCAAATAAAAAACAACAAAAGTGTTAACTGGAAAATAAAAGATGCCCATTGGTTTTCATAGCGGGAGGTGAACAGTTACCCCAATACACGATAAAGACACATCACAGCCCCTTGCTTTGTATTTTTTTTTTTGTGTTGCTATAAAAAACTTTAATGCGCCTGTCCAAAATAAGGAACAGATAATATCAGTAGAGCAAAACAAACTACACCCGCCAAAAAGTGAAAAGGAGCGCGATGACTCGTTTTTGGTAATTCTTCCTTCAATGACGTATAGGTTATGATGCCTCCAATTAATGAAAATAGATAGGCAAGAATAAAGTCTGGTATTGTAAATATCTTACCTAAAATCCCCCCGCAAATTAGCCCTAAAATAGCAAACCAGCGTATATACCTTTTAAACAGCTCATTATAAATTTCTTTAAACTTGGCATTAATGACAATCAAATGCATGACTAAGACTATAACAATTATTTTCATGCTTAATAAACCTTCATTATGTCTATTTACAATCATATAAGCGAGCATCATATTGTAGAGTGTATAAAGGAACTTTCTAATGCCGAAGATACCTTGATGTACTTGATCATGACATCTTTTATCATGCTCGGAATAATTCAGTTCTAGCGTATCTATTAAATAGGGCAAACAAATACCAGCCAATGCTGTTAGGTATAATGGTTGATTAAAAAAACGGCCATTGTAGTGATGGCTGGGAATGCCAGCAAACTGCTGCTGTAAAATACTTATATCAGGAAAAACGTGGATAAATACATAGGCAACTGAAGCACCTGCACTGAATGAAACCCAGCCATGTGCTTCAAAAAAATGCCACCAATTTTTTTTGCCGCACAGAATATGTACACTGGCTAGTACCAACAAGCCAATAAGTGAAATCAGGTCTTTATCTAGAAATTGCATAATAAGTAATAGTGCATCTAATAGCTTTTGTTACGTCTGTGAATAACTGAGATCAGAATAAACTTAACGATCATGAAGGATATTGCCATCACCCCCGAAAATGAAAGATACTGTGCGGGAGGTGGTGAATTGAGCTCGATCAACTCTTTAGAGATCTGGATTCTGAAACTTAACGTGATCCACAAAACTGACTCGTACCCCGGAATGAATCGTTAGAGATCGCATGGCAATAAGGCCAAAAACAATTAACTGCCTTTGGTAGCTTTAGTTTTGTATACCCCTCCCCCTCTAAGATTAAGTTTACACCGTTGGAGGTTATGATGGAACTCACAGCACTTTATTCCTGTGTTGCTACATTAGATGTGCATCAAGCTAAACTGACTGTTTGCATACTTCAATACAAACGAAGCAGGTGAGCTGATAACTGAACTAAAAGAGTTTGGAGGCTTTGAACGAGATCGACGCGAGATGGCAGAGTGGATTGCCTCGTTTAAGCCTCAGCGTGTTGTAATGGAAAGCACGGGGATTTATTGGAAAAGTCCCTATGCGGCCCTGGAAAAGAAGGGGCTCATCATTGATTTAGTCAAGGTTCGCTTTATATAAACTGTTATCCGGTGCCGGTATTCATCTCTCCGTTGTGCTCAGTAATCTGAATGGCAAATCGGCAAGAACGATGATAAAAAGGCTTATTAGCAGAAGAAATACTACAACAGGTTTTAAAGTATGCCAGCCATAGACTTAAAGTGACAGACGAAGAATTGCTGGATGCTTTAGTAAGCGATATGAGCCCCAGCCATCATTTTGTGTTGAGTCATATTATGACGCACATAGAAGAGCTAGAAGCTGAGACCTTCTCTTTTAAACAGGCTTTGCTTGACGGTTTGTCACCTTGCAAAGACATTCTACAATGCTTGCAAACGATTCCAGGCATTGATGAAGCGGGCACCGTTAAGTTGTTAGTAGAGATTGGGATGATATGAGTGCTTTTGGCCCTGCTGCTAGCCTGGCTTCATCGGCCGGCGTGTGTTCAGGTAATAATGAATCGGCAGGAAAAAAAATCGGGAAAAGCACGCAAGGGGAATCCTTACGTGAAGCGTATCTTATGCGAAGCCGCTCATGCTGCAAGTCGCGCAAAATGCAGTTTACAAGATAAATTTAAAGGGCTCGTTATACGACGAGACCGAAAGCGAGCAATTTTTGCCATTGCTCATAAGATATTAAAGATCGTGTACTTATTAATTGATAGAGATGAATACTACCGGGATGCTAATATTGATTATGAAGCACTTTCTGTTCAGCGCAATGCACCGCTGGATCAAAAAACTAAAACAGTATGGCTATATAACAGCATAGTCTGTGTATAATATTTTTTAATGGTCTGGTGTGGTCAGACTTTTGGTTGCCCTACGCACAGGGTACCTTTCATGGTAAGGGCAGTGCAAGCCAACAAAGCATTGGATTCAGGTTCAGGTATTTTATACTTATCACGAGTTAGTTTAAATATGCTATATCCTGAATATTTTCTTGTATCGCCTGCTGAACCTGCCTGTGCAGTTGCGTATCCGCAAAAACTTGCGTCTCTCTCACGGGTACAGCAAGTGCGTTTTTAAAATAAGCCAGCGCTTCTAGCTGTCTGCCTTGAGTGACTAAAAAGTCACCATAGAAATAGTTGGCATCAATGGTATGCGGGTTAATTACCAGCGCTTTTTTAAGCATTGTCTCCGCCTTATGATGATCACCATAGGCAATAGGCCAGCCAGGCACCTTATAATAAAGTGAGCCTAGGGTAACAAAGGCCGCACCTTCTAAGGCAGCAGGATTAATGGCTATCGCCTGTAATAACAAATCACGCGCCTGATGCACAGACTGCAAGGCACTTAAGGGGGCAATATTATCAGCATTACTGGCAACAATAATTGCCTGCTGAATAAGTAACTCGGCCTGATCAGGGTATTGCGCTTTTAACGCATCGACTTGCGCAAGCAGTTGTTGATAGGCCACATCTTGTTGCTCTTTTGCAACAGCATAATAGATACGCGCCCATTCAGACTCAATATTCTGCACAGCAAGCTGCAACTCATCAGCCCTCGAAGATATGGAGAACAGGCTAAGCGCAAGCAAAAGAAAAATAGCAATTAAGTGTTTCATGCACTCAATATAATTGCTTATTCTCTTTTTTGCAACATTTGTTGCAAAAAAGAGACGATCACCAGTTTTTATATGGGTGCTTTACTAATTGATTATTGTAATAGCGTATGTCTTCTGTGACTTCTTCGCCCAGCCAGTCTAGCTTTTCAAACGTTTCATCAGGGGTCGATAATTCGATTTCAGCAACGATTAAGCCCTGATTATCGCCTGCAAATTCATCAATTTCCCAGGTATGTTGTCTATGTACAACAATATGACGCGTTTTTTCCACCAAAGGCTTATGACACAAGCTATCTAATAATTCCTGCGCATCTTGCAATGGAATATCGTATTCATATTCCTGACGTTGCGCGCCTATAGTGGCACTTTTAATATTAATTTTAGCGCTATCATCACTGACTCTGATTCTGACCGAACTATGCGCATCACTGTGCAAATAACCTTGTCGATAATAAATGGATTTTGAGACCAGAGCCCGCCAATTTTGGTTAGTCAGCAAAAATTTACGTTCTATTTCAATTGCCATAGGTTGCTATTCATATCCGTTAGGGTTTGCACTTTGCCAGCGCCAGGTATCTGTGACCATATCATCAAGGCTTTTTTCTGTGCGCCACTTCAATTCGCGTAAGGCCAACCCAGGATCGGCATAATTTTCGGCAATATCACCGGTACGCCGCCCAACAATTTTATAATTAATTTTTTTTCCAGTTATCCGTTCAAAAGCAGCAATAATTTCCAGTACGCTATAGCCTTTTCCTGCCCCGAGATTAAAGGCTTTGCAACCAGACATACGCGGCAGAGCTTCCAGTGCATGTAAATGTCCCTTCACTAGATCAAGTACATGAATATAATCACGCACCCCTGTGCCATCAATGGTTGGATAGTCACCACCAAATACTGATAACTGCTCAAGCTTGCCAACAGCGACCTGGGATACGTAAGGAACCAGATTATTCGGTATCCCGTTAGGGTCTTCGCCTATCAAGCCGCTTTGATGGGCACCAATCGGATTAAAGTAGCGCAATAGCATAATTTTCCACGGATGGTTGGCAGTCGTCAAACGATCAGCAACCGGTAAATCTTTTAAAATCTCTTCAACCATCGCTTTCGACTTGCCATAAGGATTGGTAGCACCATATACAGGCAAGTCCTCAGTATACCTGACCGTATCCGGTTCACCATAAACCGTTGCAGAAGAACTAAAAATAAGGTTTTTGATGCCAAATTGCGCCATAATCTCTGTCAGCACCAACGTACCATAAACATTATTTTGATAATATTGTATTGGCTTTGCGCAAGACTCTCCGACTGCTTTTAATCCGGCAAAATGCATCACCGCATAAATATCATTTGCGCTAAAAATATCACTTAATACCTGCTTATCGCGTATATCAGCCTCGACAAAATTCAGCGCTTTGCCGGTAATTTTTTCAACCCGGGCTAATGACTCAGGCTTGCTATTCGATAAATTATCGATCACAACGACATCATAATTCGCCTGCAATAACTCGACACAAGCATGACTACCGATATAACCTGCACCACCTGTTACTAAAATTTTTTTCGCGCTCATTGATTATTCCAGTTGTTATTCACTATGACACTTCCTTTAAGACACTGCGTTAACCCTATATATAGGCTTGACTTCAGTGCGCTTTTTTAGCAGTGGCAGACTCAAGTTCGCTCTACTCCAGCTTTTATACACCCGATATAAGTGAGTAATCGTCCATTTCATTACCTGTAGAGGCTCGACTACTTTACGAGTCAATTCAGACAAAGCACTCAGCTTCTTTTAATAAAAGTCCTTGCTGATCTTTCTCTGACAACATAGGCGTGCCTGAAAAATGCCAGTCTACTCCAATATCAGGGTCATCCCATGCAATGCAGCGCTCAAATTCAGGCGCATAATAATCCGTTGTTTTATATAAAAAATCTGCACTGTCACTTAATACTACAAAACCATGAGCAAAACCGGCCGGCACCCATAGTTGACGATGATTGTCTGCATTAAGCTCCACACCTACCCATTGACCAAAAGTCGCTGATGACGCACGAATATCTAATGCGACATCAAACACAGCTCCTTGCGTAACGCGCACCAACTTGCCTTGAGGCTGCTGAATCTGGTAATGCAACCCACGCAATACACCTCTAGCAGAGCGACTATGGTTATCCTGCACAAATTGTAGATTAACCCCCGTTGCCTGTTGGAAGGCTTGCTGATTAAAACTTTCAAAGAAAAAGCCGCGACTATCCCCAAATATTTTTGGCTCCAGAATAACAACATCGGCAATATGCGTTGGAATCGCCTTCATAACACACCACCCTCTTTAATTAATTGCAACAGATATTGTCCATAAGCATTTTTTGCTAAAGGCTGTGCCAGTTTGGCAACTTGTTCGGCATCGATAAAACCGCTACGGAAGGCAATTTCCTCAGGACAAGCCACTTTTAAGCCCTGGCGGCGCTCAATGGTCTCGATAAAAGCGCTAGCCTCATTCATGCTCTCATGTGTACCGGTATCCAGCCATGCATAACCACGTCCCATAGTTTCAACACTTAACTGCTGTTGCTGTAAATAAATTCTGTTCACGTCTGTTATTTCCAGTTCACCCCGAGGCGAAGGCTTGAGACTACCGGCTATATCAACAACCTGATTATCATAAAAATACAGTCCGGTAATCGCATAATTACTTTTGGGCGCAAGCGGTTTTTCCTCTATTGATGTCACCTTGCCTTGTTTATCAAAACCGACAACGCCATAACGCTCCGGATCATGCACATGATAGGCAAACACAGTCGCGCCCTCAACCTGATTAGACGCATTATCAAGCGACTCAACTAAATCATGTCCATAAAAAATATTGTCCCCCAGTACTAATGCAGAAGCCTCATTGCCAATAAAATGTTTACCAATAGTAAACGCCTGGGCAAGTCCATCCGGGCTGGGCTGAACGGCATATTGCAAATTAAGCCCCCAGTCACTGCCATCACCGAGTAATTGTTCAAATCGTGGGGTATCCTGAGGAGTGCTAATAATCAGAATATCCCTTATTCCCGCTAGCATCAGCGTGCTTAAAGGATAATAAATCATCGGCTTATCATATATAGGCAATAACTGCTTAGATACGGCCTTAGTGACCGGATAAAGGCGCGTCCCCGAGCCTCCCGCAAGAATAATGCCTTTTCTTTGAGCCATAATTACTCCTCTAAAAACTCAGTTAACATACGCGTAACCCCAAGCTGCCAATGGGGAAGGGATAAGGCAAAATTAGCTTGTAGCTTATGCGTATCCAATCTTGAATTACTGGGTCGTTTAGCCGACGTCGGAAAGGCACTGGTTGGCACGGGCACTATCGCAGCATCAGCCAGTTGTAATGTCTGCCCTGCATTGTGTGCGCTAGCGATAACAAAACGCGCATAATCATACCAGGTCGTTTCACCTGCTGCGACCAGATGATACAGACCAGCCAACTCAGGTTGCTGCTGCACTTTGCATATCACCTGCGCAGTCACATCGGCAAGCAAATCAGCCCCTGTTGGCGCACCGAATTGATCATTAATCACGTTAAGGCTGTCTCGGTCTTTGGCAAGACGCAGCATAGTTTTAGCAAAATTTTGCCCGCGCGTAGCATACACCCAGCTAGTACGAAAAATAAGGTACTGACACCCAGAAGCTTGTATGGCCTGCTCTCCCGCCAGTTTAGTTGCACCATAAACACTTAGGGGACTCGTTATATCGGTTTCTTGCCATGGTTTACTCCCACTCCCGTCAAAAACATAATCAGTTGAATAATGAACTAGCCATGCGCCAATGTGCTGTGCTTCTTGCGCTAAAATCGCGGGCGCACGGGTATTAATGATATGCGCTAGTTGTTGCTCACTCTCGGCTTTATCAACAGCCGTATAGGCAGCGGCATTTACAATAACATCGGGTTTTATTTGCCGAACCGTCTCAGCTAAACGCTGAAGATCAGTGAAATCACCACAATAATCCTCACTGTCTCTTGCTAGCGCAATCACTTCGCCTAATGGTACCAGACTACGCTGAAGCTCCCAGCCAAGCTGTCCTGTTTTACCAAATAGCAGTATTTTCACTTAGCACGACCCTGATAATTTTTTTCCACCCATTCACGATATGCACCCGACTGAACATTAGCGACCCATTGCTGATTATCCAGATACCACTGTACTGTTTTGCGTATCCCGGTCGTAAATGTTTCCACTGGTTTCCAGCCAAGTTCACGCTCTATTTTGCGGGCATCAATTGCATAGCGACGATCATGCCCCAATCGGTCTGTAACAAATGTTATTTGTTGCGCATAAGTCTGTTTATCAGTACGAGGGCGTAATTCGTCCAATAAGCTACACACTGTTTTTACTATTTCAATATTAGCTTTTTCATTCCAGCCACCGACATTATAGGTTTCCCCCAGCCTACCAGCCTCCAGTACCCGACGAATAGCAGTGCAATGATCTTTAACATATAGCCAGTCGCGTATTTGCTGGCCATCACCATAAATGGGCAAGGATTTGCCTGCCAGGGCATTGACGATAATTAATGGAATCAATTTTTCAGGAAAATGATAAGGGCCGTAGTTATTTGAGCAATTCGTGGTTAATACCGGCAACCCATAAGTATGATGATAAGAGCGAACCAAATGGTCACTCGCAGCTTTGCTTGCTGAATAAGGACTATTCGGCTCGTAACGGTTGGTTTCGCTGAAAGCTGGATCATCCTTTGCTAAAGAGCCATAGACCTCATCAGTTGATACATGCAGCAAGCGAAAATCCGTTTTATGATTATCCTCAAGCTTATTCCAATAAGCTCGAATGGCTTCCAATAAGTGAAATGTACCAAGCACATTGGTTTGTATAAAGGCTTCAGGACCATGAATAGAGCGATCAACATGCGATTCTGCTGCAAAATTAATAATGGCCCGTGGTTGATATTTTTCCAGCAACTCGGCAATCATCCCGGCATCACCGATATCGCCCTGGACAAATATATGCCGGCGATCACCCTGTAAGGAGGTGAGATTCTCAAGATTTCCGGCATAAGTTAATTTATCAACATTAACAACAGGCTCATCACTCTGCTGCAACCAGTCCAAAACAAAGTTTGCACCAATAAAACCCGCCCCACCTGTTACAAAAATCATATTTATCCTTATTGTTTATCGCCATCTCCGCTAAATGATGTCTACTATTAAAGGAAAACAGAAGGAGTGACAGTGCTTTTTTATCCCGCTGATTTTAGCATAATTAACAGCACTACAATAAGACACACTATGCAAGCCAGCATGTCTCTTTGCCTGAATTGTCTTCCTACAATTAAAACTTAAGCTTAGATCTATTTAGTATAAAATACAAAAAAATAGCAAAAGAACACTAAGCTCTAAAAGCCTATAGGCGAATTCAAGCAGTCATCCGGTATCCCGCAAAAAATTTATGAACTTACTTAAACTTTTTGGCAAAAAAACCTTCCCTCACGGCATCCATCCCGACGAGTATAAAGAAGAGACAAATGCGAAAGTGACACGCCGTTTGCCATTTGCTCCGGAAATAGTGGTGCTTTTAGCACAAAGCATCGGCAAACCCGCTAAAGCGATCGTTTTTAGAGGACAACACGTAGAACGCGGTGAGGTTATTGCTGAAGCAGATGGATTTATGTCCGTCCCTATTCATGCCCCAGTGAGCGGCATCATTAAGGAAATTGATATTGCGCCAACGGCTAAAGGAGGCAAACAACCGGCTATTATCATTAGCACATCACTTAGCTCAGGCCAACAAGTTCAAGATAGTGGCGAACGTAATGACTACCTGCAGATGAGTCGCGAAGAACTGGTCAAGGCCGTGCAAAATACCGGTCTGGTAGGCCTCGGCGGTGCGGCCTTTCCAACGCATGTAAAAATGGCTATCCCTCCTGGTCGCAGCATTCATACGGTATTGGTTAATGGTTGTGAATGTGAACCTTTTTTGACCACTGATCACCGCGTCATGCTGGAAAAAATTGATAATTTATTACTCGGCATACGTATTGCCATGAGAACTGTTGCCGCACCAAAAGCAGTGATTGGCATAGAAGACAATAAATTAAATGTCTTACAGGCTATTAAACCGTATTTACCCGCAGATGGCACAATTAGCATTGAAGCTGTAGAAACCAAGTACCCGCAAGGCGCAGAGAAAATGCTAGCGTATTCTCTGCTAGGCATAGAAATCCCCTCCGGTGGTTTGCCATCGGAAGTTGGCTTAGCTATTTTTAATGTGGCAACCCTGGCTGAACTCGGTGCGCTTTTGCCTATGAAACAAGGCTTGATTGAGCGCATTATCACCATCACTGGCGATGGTGTAAAAAAGCCAGGTAATTATCTGGCCCCGATAGGGACGCCGATCCGTTTTTTACTCGAATATGCCGAGTTTATTGGCGTGGAAGCAGAGCTTATTCTTGGCGGACCGATGATGGGAATGCCGGCGCGTTCGCTGGATGTGCCAATCACTAAAGGCACGGGCGCTTTACTGGTGTTAGATAAACGCGCCACTAAACGCAATGATATTTTACCGTGCATCAAATGCACACAATGTTTACAAGCTTGCCCAATTAATCTAAATCCGTCAGAATTAGGTCTGTTGGCGGTCAAACGCCAATACGATGTCATGGAAGAAAAATATCACCTCAATGACTGCTTTGAATGCGGCTGTTGCAGCTATGTATGCCCTTCCAATATTCCACTGGTACAGTATTTTAGAATAGCCAAAACCTTAAACAGAGAGCGACACTTACAAAACAGTTAAATTAATTCAATACAACACTTAAAGGGAATTTATGATTTTATCAAAACTATTCGGCAAAAAAACCTTTCCTCGTGGCATTCATCTTGAAGAACACAAAGAAGAAACTAACGCCCGTCCAACTCGCCGCCTGCCTTTTGCACCGGAAATAATCATTCCTCTAGCGCAACATGCAGGCAAACCCGCAAAAGCAATTGTCTTTAAAGGTCAACAAGTGACACGCGGCGAACTGATCGCTGTAGCAGATGGCTTTATGTCCGTTCCAATTCACGCCCCGGTTACGGGCACGATTAAAGAAATCGGCCTGGCCAAAACAGCACAAGGCGGCAAGCAGGCGGCCATCATTATAACGACGTCATTAAGTTCGGGACAACTGTTGCTGGAGTCTGAGCATCATTACGATTACCTGCATATGTCCCGCGAAGAATTGATTCAAGCAGTGCAAAATACCGGCATAGTTGGCTTGGGGGGTGCAGCATTCCCTACCCATGTAAAAATGAAAGTGCCTGAAAACGCCACTATCCATACAGTCCTGGTGAATGGTTGCGAATGCGAACCCTTCCTAACGACTGACCATCGACTGATGCTGGAAAGAATTGAGCATTTACTTCATGGCATTCGGATTACCATGAAATGTGTGGGTGCACCCAAGGCGATTATCGGCATTGAAGATAATAAAATGGATGTTTTGCATGCCATCAAACCCTATCTACCCGACGATAAAAGCATCAGTATTAAAGCTGTTGCCACTAAATATCCTCAAGGTGCGCAAAAAATGCTCGCCTATTCGCTATTAGGGATCGAAATCCCGTCCGGGGGACGCTCGTCTGACTCCGGCTTGGCTATTTTCAATGTGGCAACGCTTGCCAAGGTCGGCGCATTATTACCGAAAGGCCATGGACTGGTTGAACGTATTATCACCGTGACCGGAGATAGCCTGCAGAACCCGGGAAATTATCTGGCTCCGATAGGTACACCGTTACGTCATATTCTGGATCATGCCGGTTTTAAAGGCGAAGAAGCGGGGGTTATACTCGGCGGCCCGATGATGGGTATGCCGGTACGCTCACTGGATGTCCCGATTACCAAAGGCACTGGCGGCGTCCTGGTCTTGGACGAACGCGCAACCAAGCGAGATGATATATCACCATGTATAAAATGCGCCAAATGTCTGCAAGCATGCCCGATCAACTTGAACCCATCTGAGTTAGGATTATTAGCGGCCAAACGGCAATATGATGTCATGGAAGAACAATACCACCTCAATGACTGTTTTGAGTGTGGTTGCTGTAGTTATGTCTGCCCTTCCAATATTCCGCTGGTACAATATTTTAGAATTGCAAAAACACTGAACCGCGAAAGGCATAGACAAAATGGCTAAACCTGATTTAAAAATTGATATACGCACCTCGCCCTATATCCGTAAGGCTCCGACTGTTGCGCAAATTATGCGCAATGTGGTGTATGCACTCCTGCCTTTAGTCATCTACTCGGTTTATCATTTTGGCATTAGCGCATTCGTTTTAATACTGGTCACGACCTTATCCTGCATGATAACAGAGCACTTTTTCTGCTGGATGTCAGATAAAAAATCCACCATTCTGGACGCCAGCGCAGCGGTGACAGGATTGCTATTAGCCATGACCTTACCGCCTGGATTCCCCTTATGGATGGGCGCTGTTGCCGGGTTTACGGCAATTGCGATGGGTAAAACTTTATTTGGCGGTTTGGGGTGTAATATTTTTAACCCTGCACTGGTCGGGCGTGCCTTTATACAAGCAGCGTTTCCGGTATCCATTACCACCTGGACACCTGCTTTAGCTACTGACCGTTTCATTGAATTTATTCCTTCAACACTGGCCTTACCTTTTATGAAACCCGTGCCTACAGCGCAATGGTCTACCGATGTTGCCATTGATGGTTTTAGCGGCGCGACACCTTTGGCTTTAATGAAATTTCAGGGAATCATCACTGATTCTTATGATTTATTTATCGGCAATGTCGCAGGCTCAACAGGTGAAACTTCAGCGTTATTAATTTTAATCTGCGGCGCATATTTAGTGTATAAAAAAATGCTCGACTGGCGCATTCCAGCAGCGGTTATTTTTGGAACAACACTATCAGCCGAGTTATTTTATTTTATCGATCCTGCCAAATACCCTTCGCCTGCCTTTATGCTACTGTCGGGGGGATTAATGTTTGCCGCCGTCTTTATGGCGAGTGATATGGTCGCGTCGCCTGTTACACCGTTGGGAATCTTTGTCTTTGGCTGTCTGGTGGGGGCGCTAACCGTTATTATTCGCCTATTTGGCGGCTTGACCGAAGCCGTCATGTACGCCATCTTATTCGGCAATGCAGCAACCCCTATTATCGAAACCTATACCCAGCCGCGTATTTATGGCGCACGTAAGAAAAAACAGGACAAATCATGAGTACACCGCAAAACCAGATTCCTGAACTTCCCTCAAGCACCAAACTGATTAGCACCCTGGCAACGGTCGCCATGATCTCCGGCTTGTTAGTCGTACTCGTATATGAATTTACCAAACCCATTATCGCCAAGAATCAACGCCTGGCAACTGAACGTGCTATTTTTAAGGTTTTACCTACAGCAAAAAGTCGCCTAACCTTTGTTGTTGAGCAAGATAAACTGATTCTCGCGGATGATAAAACGCTGGGTGAGCTTATTTATGCAGGCTACGACCAAAATAACCAGTTAGTTGGCATTGCCATTAATGCTGCCGCACAAGGCTATCAGGATACCGTCAGAATACTCTATGGTTATCATCCGGATAATGGCTGTATCACAGGATTTGATGTCTTAAAAAGCACAGAAACACCGGGATTTGGCAGCAAAATCACCTCTGACGCTGGCTTTTTAGCCAATTTCAAATGCTTAGATGCGCAAGTGAATGCAATGCAATCAGGACTTGAACATAGCATTAAAACGGTACGTTACGGCACTAAACAAAAGGCCTGGGAGATTGATGCAATTTCAGGCTCTACGATTACTTCCAATGCAATCGGACGCATGTTAAATAAAAGCGCGCAGGCGTTGCACCCTGTCATTGCAAAAAATTTAACATTGTTAGAGCAGGCAAAACAAGATACACGCGTATTAAGGCATGAAGATTCAATAAAACCCGAAACCAAGAAAAACGTATTTCCGTAGGCCGGATGAGCTTATCTAGCGGAACGTAGATAACGTTATCCGGCCTACCGCTTTGCATTTTAAATAAAATTCATCACATCTGATTCGGATAGTATTAACCTTCGTTCCTAAGTGATCAGTAAACTCGCTAAACCACTAGGGCTTAAAACGTATATATTTGCGATAGGGCGAGCCATGTTTCCAGGTGAATGCTTCAGTATAATAATGCATTAAAGAAAAATAACCGATTAAGCCAACAGTAACCGCCTGCCTGACTTGCATACCAAATAAAATCTGCGTCAGCGCATCGACCCATTGATCACCATATTGCTGCAAAACATAGGTTAAGGCAAAAGAAAGCAAAGGCAGCACAACAAAAACATTAAGTTTAATTTTCGCCGCCCAACGGTACAGGAAATTCTGCGGATGTCCGGCATGTTTATTCACATCATGCGTCACATAAAAAATATACGCGGTTGCATCATGCACCAGGCGTGGAATTAAAATCGCCAGAAAATAATATTGCTGTAGATAAAAATAAAAGCTCGCAACAATTAACAGTGAATTTGACCACATAAAAAGGCGACCGAAGCGCGTCTTTACATAACGCTGACACCAGAATGTACTAAAAACCAGGCAGGTTACCAGACCTGCAGCCAACTGCCGAATCCATTCTGCTTGCTGTATGCTTAAGGTATTTTTGAGAAAAATTCCCATATACACGCTGATTCCAGCGCCGATACTAAGCCATAACAACAAATAAAATGCCCAGTCAGGTAACTGATAAATACCTCGACCTACCCCATGCTGCTGTTTTAGTACATGGTACACAGTCCATGAGGCAACCATAACATATAGCACATAATAGGAAACTAATTGACTCGCTAAAGCAAAAAACAGCACAATCGCCAAAGTCATCATGATGATCTTTTTCTGATACACAGCAAAATACTCTTTATTTGTCACCAATAGTACATTACTGGCCAGAATATGCGGTGTACCAAATAATAACTGGAATAGCAAAAAATGCCCTGGACTGCTGGGCAAATGTTGTAGCAAAGTACCCTGAAACAGATAAATATCCGTCAACTGCAGAATCAGGCACAACGGGATAATGGCATACAAGGAGAGCAAGAGTTTAAAAGAAACGGCAAGCGGTGCTTTGCCTTGAGCAAAAACGGCAGAGGATGTCGTCATAGAAATGTTTATTATTATTGTTATTGACTACTGCTAACGTTACACTGTTTTATCCTTATAATTCAAGTCTCACCCATACTTTTATGACTTTTAGCTTACACCCCACACTGAAAAAAGATTGTATCGAAATTGGCAGCCTGCCCCTCTGCCGCGTGTTGCTGATGAATGATAGCCAATTCCCCTGGTTGATACTGGTACCAGAGCGAAAAAATATCACCGAGATACACCAACTTTCTGGCGATGATCAACAGCAATTGATGCGTGAATCCAGTTATATCGCCAGAAAACTCGCAGCGTTATACTCTGCCGATAAAATCAATATCGCGGCTATAGGTAATAGGGTTCCGCAACTGCATGTTCATCATGTGGTCAGGTATACAACTGATAAAGCCTGGCCAGCGCCAGTGTGGGGAATGTTTAATGCTATTAGCTACACAGCCGATGAACTTGAAAATTTACTTGATAGACTAAGAAAATTAATCAGTTGCTATTAACAGCTTGGCCAAGCAAACAGTAAATCGTTTGCTTTACTTAATTAGCAATTCCCAGAGCGCATAACACCAGGTAATAAATAAACTGCGACTTATAAATATTCACGGCATACAATTTGCATTCATATCTTCTCCAACAGAGCGCTTATTCTATTTTAAACTGATACCTTACTATCATTATTCAGCGCAAACAATAACGGAATATCAATACAATGGCGAAAGCTGATAATAATAAAACTGCACTTTATTTTATGCTGTTATTTTTCTCCGGGGCATCCGCATTGCTCTATGAAGTATTGTGGATGCATGATTTAGGATTATTATTTGGCAATACCGCACAGGCTGCTGCTGCAACACTAAGTGCTTTTTTTAGCGGTATAGCTCTTGGAAGCTGGTTTTGGGGGCGCTTAGCAAAACAAATCAGTAGACCACTAAGAGTATTCGCCGGCATAGAAGTCGCTATTGCAATCAGCGTTCTGGGCTTTTGGGGTATATTTAATATCTATCAGCAGCTCTATCCACAGCTTGCTCTTGCAGACTCTCCACATGCTCTGCGTATAGCTGTAAAGTTTGGCCTCACATGGTTAATTTTGCTACCTCCCACGTTTTGTATGGGCGGCACTTTACCCATGTTAACTCAGCATATTGTGCATAATCGTGAGACCTTGGGTCGCCAGGTAGCCGGGTTATATTCGGCAAATACTCTAGGCGGTGTACTAGGCGTCATATTGGTCGGTTTTTTGCTCCCTCCATGGATCGGCTATCAGGGCTGTTATATACTAGCGATGCTAGTCAATGTGATAGTGGCTATTTCGGCATGGCGCCTTGATTTAACAGATCATCATAAAGCAGTAAATATCACTACGGATAAATCTATACATATACGCAATCAAACTGGCGTAGCAGCTATTCCCGAGAATATGTTATACATATTTACCTTGCTTTCTGGTGTGCTTACATTGGCCTTACAAGTGCTTTGGGTTCGTATGTTTGCTCAGATTTTGCAAAATTCAGCGCAAACTTTCGCGCTGATATTACTGATATTTTTACTAACTCTGGCCATTTCCGCTGGCCTGGTTAATCGCTTGTTAGCGCGCTCATACTGGCAGCCCATATCACTTCTGTTTCTAGCGGTTGCAGGAGGAGCATTGCTACTGCCTGTCAGCAGTTTGTTATTTATCTGGTGCAGCAATGGCCTGGATTACTTTGGCGGCAATGCTGGCTGGCTATTTTACCAACTTCAAGTGTCTGGCTTGCTTCTCATCGTAATATTTCCACCTCTATTATTACTTGGCGGTGTTTTTCCTTTATTAATTAAACTGGCCGAACATAATGGCTCAACATCTGGAAATTTAGTGGGGAAACTCATGGCGTTGAATACCTTAGGTGCCATTATAGGGTCATTTGTAACAGGGTTTATATTACTTGAATCAATTGGTTTATCTTATAGCTTATTATTGATCTGTATATTGCTTTGGTGTGCAGCGCTTTATCTGCAACTCAAAAAGCTCAATAAACCTGACGTAAAAAGCTGGGGCACTTTAGTGCTAAGCCTAACGACCTTATTCGGTTTGTTCTTTAGTCCATTACCGACCATGCACAAATGGCCGGACAAGCAACGGGTTTTATCATATACCGAAGGCAGTGCAGCAAGTGTAGCGGTGCTGACTAATGGCGAACAACGCTCTTTGATAGTAAATAATCACTATATACTGGGTGGAACCGCAATGAACCAGTTTGATACGATTCAGGGCATGTTACCGCTACTACTGCACCCGTCACCAAAAACCGTCTTTACACTGGGAATGGGTACCGGAGTAACCGCAGGCGCAACGTTGCAATTTGATATTGATCAACTATTGGTGAGTGAATTATTAAACGAAGTAGTGACTGCTGCACAACAGTATTTTACTGATTATAGCTATGGTTTATTTACTGATTCACGCGTCAAAATTGTCGCAGAGGATGGCCGGAATTACCTATCAGGAACCACTCACAGCTATGACGTTATTATTGCTGATTTATTTGTTCCCTGGAGTGCTGGAGCCGGTTCTTTATATAGTCGCGAACATTTTTCTCTGGTTAAAGCCAGGCTTAATCCAGGTGGTTTGTTTATGCAGTGGTTGCCGAGTTACCAACTCAGTGAATATGAATTCGGCATTATTGTACGCACTATGCTTGAGGTGTTTCCATGTGTATCATTGTGGCGGAACGATTTTGTCACCAGCTTATCCGCTGTCGGATTGCTCGCTGAACAACAATGCCGGCCGTTACGTACTGAACTTGCGGAAATATGGCTGGCAAGATCAGAACTAGGTGGCGATCGAGTGCCACTGTTAGCCCATTATATGCTTGAGCTTAGTGCTTACCGCAAGGAGTTTGCACACTATCCGCTGAATACTGATAATCATCCAGTAATAGAATTTTTAGCGCCGAAACTGCAACGTCAGCGCATGGCAAAACAACTTACCTCACTCAACGGTCGACCTTTACTCAACCTGGTGAAGCAGTTGCAGAGCCAGCCCCCAATATCAACAAACCAGCATTTATCTTTACAATCTGACAACTGGCAAACAGCGCCACAAGCAGGTTTAGCATTACAGCAATTTGCCGTAGCTGTGGCCGAAAAAGATACCTCGCTCGCGGAACAATCTTTATTGCATTATCAACATATTCTGGACACTTTGCATTAGCATCCAAACGTATGTGACTTTAAATCAGTTAAACTAGGATTTTGCGTAAAATCCAGGCGTGAAAGACAAAGACTGGCACACAAAGAATAGTTTTCCACTTGTAAGAAGCATGCACGAATTAAATTAGGCATGATTAGAATGGAGGAGAGCAGTTTTTTTTTGCGACTCAGTAAGTACTTGTAGAGAAATCCACCTTACCCATTGGGTATAGTAACCTAAGTTATATCATCCATATTTCTAGCCTAGATGACTAAATAGCGCTCAACTGATGCTTTTCGCTTGGAAGACAATAATCCTGCAAACAGCCAATTGCTAATATACACTCGATTAATTAATCATTGTTATATAGCTTATCTCTATCATGCCATTTAACACGTCAGACTTACGCGCGCCCTTTTAAAACAACTCATTCTACTCAATCTTCCGGTAATCTTCTGGACAAAAACCGTAGCAGGTTAAATTAATATTCCAAAAACTTACCTAACGCAACTTCAAATAAGTTCTAAACCTCAATCACCTAGGTCCTTCATCCCATGAAGCGCAAGATATGTAATAAATAATTTTTTTGCCCATCAATACAGTCGATACAATAAAAAAATGGCTCGTTTTTTGCTTGAAAAGAGTGTTGGACTATGTGTTTTATTAAAAAAATCAGATATATCGATATTCCTAACAACAAAATCTATCAATCATTTTTTTAACTGAAGGGGAACAATATGAATAATATTCAAGCCCATGGAAAGCATAAACTATTCATTTATCTGAGTAGTTTATTTTTGTTTTTCATGTTTACTAATAGCTATGCAGCGTTGAACGCGTTTGACAAGCCGGTCAACCACCCGCCTATTCCTTTACTGGATGAGCAGGGCAACAATGTACTGGGAACCACTAACCCATATAGCCCGAAAAAAGTTGCGCAGGCAGTGGCTGTCATGATTATGACACCATCACCAAAGCACATCACTTTGAAATGGGGCGTGATGAAGCGGATGATAACTATGGTGCCAAGCGCGGCTTACCGCATTTAGTATCACCAGGTTATTTCGGTGGCTATAACTGTATGGGGGGTAGCAACCCTACCATTCTCGCTAAAAAAAATAATGCCAGCCCCGAAGAATTCGCCGACTATGGCGCAGCCGGATTTATAAAAGGTTGCACTACATGTCATACCGGTGGAGGTTATGGCGAGTATGATCGCGATGGCATTCGTTATGACCAGAAAAATGTCGCAGACATAAAACTTTATGATGGCGATTATTATGAGCCACATGTAATGAATGGTGAATCCCATTTAATGCTCTGGGACTGGAAAAAAAGTGGCGTGGTTGAAGCAGATTGTATGGTTTGTCATGTTGACATCCCCTCTATGAAAGTTCCTGAAAATAGTGGCCTGGAGGCAGTATTATCGCCAACAGGCACACGTACGCAATTCATATCCCAAGGTTTTTTCCGCCAGGCAGCGTCTGGATTACTGGAAATGATGGTTAATAGTGATGGCAAAAATCTAATGACTGTAGAGCGCGCCATGCAACCCAATCCCGGCATGCATGGACAGCCAGGCGTAGGCGAATCAATGCAATTCGTGCTTGATGCCAACGGTATGCCTAAATTTAATTGGCACACCGATGCTTTCGACGCTAACGGTCGCGCAGTGATTCCCATGTTACGCTTCCCTGCCAATGAAAACTGTATGCAATGCCATTTAACCAGTAATTCACGCCGTGGTTTTTACGGCTTTGGCGAATCAGCTGAAGCAACCATCACAAGTGTTGGTGAAGATGCCGCAGACGGCGTGCTGGAAGATGATTATCAGGACGATGTGCATAAAGGCAAAGTTTTTATTGATGACAATGGCCAGTCACGCGCGATTGAAAATTGCAACTCCTGTCACTCCAAGCAATATTTCAAATCAAATCTGGCAAGCATTGACCTGGATGCCAATCATGACTTTATGAAAGGCAACTCGGATATGGATGTACGTAATGATCTGGATTTTGCGCCGAATGCCAAATCCTGTGAGTTATGTCATATGAACACTAAAAGCCCTATTATTCCATCCGGTCATAAAACATTACTGGAAGCGCATCGTGAGCTGTGGAAAGGTAATGGCGATATGGCAGGCTATAGCAAAGAGAGCCTGACACAGATTACGCAAACGCATTTTGATGTTGTTTCCTGCCAGGCATGTCATATTACCAATAAAGCAAGTCGAGGTACGCCTTTACAGATTTTATATCGTTATAGGGAAGGCGAAGATGGCAAATCAAAAATGACACCTTACTCACCAAGAGTACGCTATTACTGGAAAGACAAGGTCAGTGGCCGAGTATTTTCTAAAGCTGAGCGCAACAGCGTATTTGAAAAAGGCGAAGATGCCGATGGCAATGTTTATGGCGCTATTATCAACCCGCTTACCGGCGAGGAAGCCGGGCGTGTCGGCGGCACAACAGGAATACATGGCTTTAGCTTTAATGATCCCGAAACCTATGAAGGATTTGTTGGTCTAAAAGCAGCGTATGATGGCTTATTACGCAAAAAAGGCCATATCAACCCGGATACAACTTTGGTCTGGACAGAGTCTAACGAGTATTTAATGTCTCATAATACCCGCCCATCACCCGAATCCGTGCAATGCGAACAGTGTCACGAGCGCAAGCAAAGCGGTGCATTCAGCTCTTTGGTCTCGCCCAAAGGCATTATGGGAGCGGCAAATGTTCAAAAAATAACCACAATTCCTGACAATCGTCTGGTTAGTGAAGGGGTTATTACACTTGACTTGCCATATATGCAACTTCAGGCTAATGGCGATATCACGGAGAATGTTGAGGATATTTTATATGAAACCAAAATAGATCCTTACATGACCTTGCTGAAAAATTCCAGTGCGAGTGAAGTAATCGGCCAGTTCAGAAAAACGCCTACCTCGAGCCTTTTAAAAATCGTCGGACCAGAACTGAGTGGACTTATGTCACCTGATCTGCCCAGCGATAATACTTATCTCTTCTTTGCCAATAAAGGTGACATTAGCTTAAGAAGTATGGCGGCTGCTATAGACGGCAATACAATTAATGACCTTTTATTTCCTAGTTATCGAGGCGCTTTAGGTCTTATTCCAGGTATTGAAGATGCAACGCAAGGAATTCTGAATTCCAGAGGCTATGGAAAATTACGTTCTGATGTATTTTTCTTTGACGTGCGTGATAGCGGTAGAAAGCATGTAAACAGCTTTAATGATGCATCCATGTTTATTAAAGTCGCATATAAAGGCAATAAAACCGATCTGCGTCAGGTCAATGTCATTATGGCTAACTGGGCACTAACCTCCATCAAAACCGTTCCTGCATCTGATTTGTTAATGATGCAAGCGGCTGATAATGAAGGCGAAGGGTATGTGATTTTTAAAACAACGGAACCAGGCTATTTTGTTATTGCGGATAAATAACAGCTAACTGGTTTATTTTCACAACCGCCTGAGTTTATATAATCAGGCATCAACAGACAGGGGGAGGCGATTTTATCGCCTCCCCCTTTTTTTATGGACTTTATTAAACGTAAGCGCTCACTATTCCCTTTAGGATATTTGGGTTGAGGGACGTTTGTATAATCAAATTCCCCCACAACCTCTGCTTGAAAAGGAGAGGCTGGGTTGAACGGTTACTATTAAACTAGCGTTAATTTGATTGATAATTGCGTTGTATTGAAAAATAGTGAGTAGAAAAACGCCACCCCTGATTAGTCTAGCACGGCATAAATTTTTTCAACAATGCCTGACCAAGACATTGACGCTTGTACAAAACAGGCAATCTCTTTAGCAAAGTTCTGCTTTTTATGCTCAAAAAACCACGTTATCCCTTGCGCTATGCCTTTGGCATCTGGCACAACGATATACCCGGTTTTTTTATGTACAACCGCATCAGGCAACCCTCCTACATTAGTTATCAAAACGGGCTTATTGTAACTATAAGCAAGAGGAATTACAGCTGAACCCGTCGCGTGCCTATAGGGCAAAACAACGACATCAGCGGCATTAAAATAGTGATGGATTTCATGATCAGCAACATAGTGCGCGACAAAGCTTATATTGGGGATATTATGTAACTCAACAAATTGAGTATAACGTTCTTGTTTATCCCAAAACTCACCCACAATCGTTAAATGTATCGCTGTATTATTCAGCAAAGATAATGCCTGGAGTAATAAATCCAGCCCTTTATATTCACGCACAAAGCCAAAAAATAATAAATTTAGCGTATTGTTATTTTCAGTTTGCTTAGGTTGATTACCATAGTGATTGACATTTCCAAAGGTAAATAAAGGCAATAAATGTTGAATAATCTGTTTCGCCTTGACGATAGAGGACAGTTTTTTCTGTTCACTATCAGAGTGAACAATAAATAAATCTGCCATTTTTAATGTCAACCGAGACAATGCCTGTTTAATGAAATTATCTTCATGCTCATAAATGTTATGGCATATAAAAAGACTCTTGATCCCACATGCTTTAAAACCTATTAAAAAAAACAGATCCATAGGTACCCAGTAAATCACCCACCAGGGCAAAATGACCACATCCGGGTTAATTTTTCGTAGCGCTGTAAAGGTAGTCAGCCAGGTGAATGGATTGACAGAGTCGATTAAGAAGTTTATATGCTTTAAGTCATGCGTATCTTTATAGCCAGGATCAATTTGTTCCCTGTTTTTTCTTAAAAACCCTGGATATTGTCTTTTATAGCTAAACAGATAAACCTCTGACTGTTGCTGTAATTCTTTTGCTAAAAACTGATTATATTGGGGAATCCCTCCTTTGATAGGCGGAAAAGGTCCAATGATACAAATCTTTCTTTTACTCATGAGTGGTTTTGTTTCTGCATATCAAGCTTTAGGTCTTCCAAAAGCCTGCGGTTCACACCTAATAAATCAGCGACAAAGGCAATCAAACCCGTCTGAAAACCCATTCCCATTAAGACACCTGCCAATATAATGGACTGCGTATGGCCACTGCCATCAGCTGTAAAATAAAAATAAAGGAATCTTAACCCAAGTAAAAACCCGAGACTAAACAGGAATACAGCAATTGTCATAAAAAATCGAAAAGGTTTATAGACGACAAAAATACGAATGATAGTAAAAACAGACCGCTTAACGTAATCAGAGGTACTCGCTAATAACCGTGAGGGACGTAAATCCGGGTTAGTCCGAATCGGCACTGAGGTAATCGCCATATTCTTCTGCCCTGCCTGAATAATGGTTTCCAGAGTATAAGTGTAATCGCTATAGACATTTAATTGCAGCATACATTCCCTGCTCATGGCACGAAAACCGCTAGGTGCATCAGGTATGTCGGTATTACTCGCCTTTCTGACAACCCATGAGCCCAGTTTCTGCAAAATTTTCTTTACTACCGAGAAATGTGCTGTCTGGCTAATAGGCCTGGCACCTATAACATAATCTGCCTGATGTTCAAGTATCGGTTTGAGTAATTGGGGAATATCCTGTGCTTCATATTGATTATCGGCATCGGTATTAACGACAACATCTGCGCCTTGCTTCAAGCATTCTTTAATACCCGCCATAAAGCCTTTTGCCAGCCCCTGGTTATGTTTAAAACTGATAATATGGTCAACGCCAGATGCTTTGGCTACTTTAACCGTATCATCAGAGCTACCATCATCAATAATCAGCCACTCTACCTTATCAAAACCCTCAACTTGACGTGGCAAGGCAGCTAGAGTAATAGCCAGTGTTTCAGCTTCGTTATAACAGGGGATTTGAATAATTAGCTTCATTGAGCGAGTTCCTTAGTAATGCGCCTGAAATAATGTCTTCATCTTAGCGGCGAACGTAACTTACTTGGGAAATAGTGACGCGCTCCGCGTTCCCAATAAATAAGTTATCTAGGTTATTGTAACCGTTCAATCCCCCTTCTTAGCAAGAGGGATTAGGTGAGATTTTATTAGAAAAACCTTTTACAATTGCTTGGTTTTCATAGGGTAGGTAGGTGAATGGCTACAGGTTATTTGTTACCCACTTTAACATAAATGAAGCTAACCCTCCCCTTCCTGAGGCTCGTTACTTTGACAGCACAGTCAAGCATTTACAGGCCTTTTGCTGCTTTAAAATCACTGCACGAAATCTCGGATAAATAATAGTGTTGCGTAAGTTGTACGGCACCCATTGGAATATAATTGATATGCTTATACACCTTTAGCTTAACCTCAATAATACTTAAAAGTTTTCTGTGCTCTGTTTGTGCAGATGTACTCAAAAAAAACACACGCTTATTTTGATCACAAAAAAGTTGATAAATGGCCTGCTTTGCTCGTTGTTTACACTGAGCACATTGAGATCGTAATAAAATCTTAGCGTCGTTTTAAGTTCCCCATTAAAGTGTAGAAAACGCTGCTCAAGCATTAAAATATCGTCATTCCCTATATGTTTTTTTAACGTTAACAAAGACGCATGTAGCCCCTCCATTTCTCTCGCTCTAAGCTGAAAGCTAGTAAATATGAACATATAGATTGCGCTTAATCCGACGAAGCTATAAGCAACTTTTTTATATTTTTTTATTCCTGCCAATCCCGTAATAGTAAATAATAAGATAAAAGGTAAAGCCTCACTTAATAAATATCTCGCATAATAATACTGATATGGTATAAACCATTGCAACAAACTAATATGCACAAAAAAAAGTAATATAAATAACAACAATAATGTTCTAGGCAAATTATTATTTTTCACCTGAGTAAACACAAGATAACTAAAGACCAGAACAATAAAAGGCGACAAATATTCTGTGATAACAAAATCACTCCAGTATATGAATGCCATCCAGCCACTTTGTGCTGCATGCCATCGAATGTTATACCATTCGTTTTCTATATAAGTTTCAGTAAAACCCAGTTGATAAACTTTGTAAACACCTAAACAAAACACAGTCAAAAAGACATAAGGAATAAGGCGCCTTGAATTGAATACAAAATACTTCAATTTATCGCTATAAATTGAATTTACAATAGCTAAAATAATAATATAAATAAACACAAAAATAGCAACTAACACTATCAGCCCTGCTTGCCAGTTATTACCTAATAAACGCTGAAATGAAAGCCGGTAAATATCACTGGAATATGGGTATGAAAAGACTAAACCATATACAACAGACAGTGCATAAAATATAAAAACGGCACAAAGATAATATTTAAGCTGCTTCGCCATTAATTTATTTTCGCAAAAAATATCGACAACTATTAAAATTAGATAAAAAAATGGCAGATACATAAATCCACTAATGCGCGTAAAAAACATGGACAACATCAGCAGTGCGGATAAGAACAGATAAACGGGAAAAAAGTGCTGTGCTTTCGCTAAATGGTAATATTTTAGTAGGTAATAAAATGATAATAGTGTAAATGTTAATGCAACGACTTCTGTCACAGGAAATTTCGAAAAAAAAGCGTGTAGTGGATTTATAGCAAGCAAAAACCCGGCACAAAATGCAAGCGTTCTGCTTTTACTTAATTCAAATGCCAGTAGATAAAATGCAAGTAGTGATAAAAGTGAAAAAAAGACCAGAGAGTAAACCCGATAAGTATCACCAAATAATTCCCCGAAAAGCGACATCCATAAAGGATGCAAAGGATAAAACTGAAACACGTAGACAGACTTTTGCTGATCTTTTACATAAACACCTGGCAAGTAAAACCCTTCATTTTGATCTTCTACACGGACGCTTATGCTTAAGTTTTCGGCATCGTAGGTCGTTTTTAACGCCTCGGGCAAGCTCTCCCGCAGTTCATCAATGACAAATATTTTTCCATATTGCGCATAATATTGGGACATATTGACATACACCCCCTGATCCTGGCCTCCGGCTATATAATGATACGGCTCACTTCTAAAAAACAGTCCTATCAGGAGCAACAAAATAATAGTACTAGCATGTATACTTTTTATATTTAATACTATTTTCCAGGTATGTCTTTGCATACAAAATATTGACACTGTAATAATTAAGCTCGCCATAAGCGCAATATTGGGCCTAAATAAATTCAAGACTAAAGACACTACTGAAACAATACTCACCGCAAGCACAAAGACCACCAGCACATCTAATAAACTTGCATTATTTTTATTTTCCATTAGTTCAAATATATTTTTATTTTTTAGACACTTATAATGCATAATACCGTAAAAACGCGCTGACGCTGTGTCTTAAGCTGTGAAAATAAACGTGTTTTTTTGGCATCTTTCATTTTCCAGTTAACACTTTTGTTGTTTTTATCTGGGAGCGCGGGCGGCTCGCCTGCATAGGGTCAATAAAAGCGGGCAAGCTGCCCGCGCTCCCAGCGTTTTGAAAAAAAAGTGTAAACTACTTTAAAGGCAATATGAAAGACGTCGTTTTTTTTCAGAGAATATACACTAAGGAGTAAGCAAAGTCGTAGGCCGGATTAGCTTTTTTAATGTGCGGCATTAAAAAACGTTATCCGGCAGAGCATCCGTTGCGTTATATGCCGGATAAAGTTATCTACGCTACGCTAGATAAGCTAATCTGGCCTACAGAAAGACGCTTTTCCTGGTTTCGGACTTTATTGAATCTTCATTCCTAAGAACACAGGCAGCTCGTCTGCGACACACTACCGACTCTTTTTATACCCATTAAACAAGCTATCTACATTATTTGCCGCATAGGTCAGATAATATCTACCCAAAAAAAGCTTATGAAACCATCCTCTGTTGATATTATTATTCCCGCTCGCAATGCAGGTCTGTATATTTCCGAAACCATAGATTCACTGCTGAATCAGACAGTAGACAATTGGCATGCAATTATTATTGATGATGGCTCCTCGGATAATACACTTCTACAACTACAGTCGCTAAATGATCCTCGCATCCAGTTATTAACGACATCTGGCATAGGCGCGCCAGGTGCTCGTAATCTCGGCTTACGTTCTGTGCGCAGCCCTTATGTGATGTTTCTGGATGCTGATGATCGTCTTAAACCGAATGCCCTTCAGCGCTTACTTGATACACTATCCGCTACGCCGACTGCAATTGTAGCCTATGGCTGTGAATCATTAATAGATGCCTCAGGACAGTATTTTTGCGCTGCAAAATCTACTATCCTGACACGTTATCCTGCTGGCAATGTGCTTGAACAAATGCTTGCTCGTTGCTTTATCCCGACACCAGGTGCCGCACTGATACATTCAGAAGTAGTAAAAAAAATACATGGCTTTACTGTTGGTTTACCCGCCTCACAGGACTGGGATCTATGGTGCCGATTAGCGCTGGAAGGTGACTTTGTGTTTATTGGTGAGCCATCGATTATAGACTATCGCATTCATAGCCGGGCGATGAGCAGAAATCTGCTGCCAGAGCGCTACAATCTGGCTAATAAGGCCGTTTTTGAACATCCTGGTATTGTGGCAAGATTTGCCACTAAACAACTCACTAAATTACGCCGCTTGCGCGAAGCGAGGAATTATTATAATGCCTGTAGAGAGGCCCTTCGGAATAAAAAATGGCAAAAGGCAAGGCGCTGGGGTAGCGAAAGTCTGAAACGGAATCCAAAAAATATAAGAGCGATAACTTTAAGCCTTTGTGCGTTTATCCAATGGGTACCTGCTGGAATACAGAAAAGACTGGGAATACAGTTATAATGTTTTTTTCACTATCATTTCTGCGGAACCGATAATGCTCAGTTTTTCACTGATTATAGAAACAGAAAACCTTGGCATTGCCGATCAGGACAGACTATGGGGCTGCCTAGAGTCGGTACAGCAGGCACTATCTAAGACCCACTCAGCAGAGCAGTCAATACTGCTGAATAGCGGCGACCTCTCCGTTGCCATGAATGCCGAATTAATGCATCGTTATCCATGGATAAAGCCCATCACTGTCCCAGCCAATGAATCCTATTATCAGGTAAAAATGCGCGGAGTGAATTTGGTAAAGTCTGATCTTGTGATCTTTGTTGACTCAGACTGCCTTTACAATGAAGACTGGCTTGCTGGGTTGCTTGAGCCTTTTGCTGACCCGCAGGTGAATATCGTCGCCGGAGAAACCGGCTTTGCGGGAACAGGGCCTTATGTTCTGGCATTATCAATAGCACATACCTTTGACGGCTTTTCAGGCAAAACAGACATTTACCCAGTCAACTTTTATTATGCTAATAATGTCGCTTTTCGTCGCAGTTTAATACTTAAGACACCCATACAAACTGAACTACCCTTATTTCGTAGCGGCTGCTATCGTCATTGTGTAACACTGCGCTTACAAGGCGAAACAATTTGGATGCAGCCTCGGAGTCAAGCACAACACGCGGCTCCGGAAGGCTTATCGCACTTTTTTTGGCGGTTTCTACTGTTTGGTCGTGATCTTGCGGTGCGTGAAGCATTAGGCCTGGGTGATAATGCGCCCAGAGTTAAATCTGAACAACGTGGCATGAAGAGTTTTCTAAGCCGCCGATTTGGACGTGCAATAAAATACCATCCTGGCCAATGGATCTGGCTGCCTATTGCATTACCTATCATTATGCTTGCACGCGCGCTTATTCATACGGGTCAAATGGTTGCCCGATTTAAACCGGAAAGTTTTATCGGCCATTTTGCAGCAATTGAGGGTATTCATTACCCAACGATAACAGAATACTTAAATAAATCAGCCGCACTAACGACAAAATGCGAATTGAAAGCAGATGACCGCCAAGAAAAATAAGCCAGACATCGCTGCTAGTCAATCATCTTGCAACAAAATTGATCTGTCCATCGTAATTCCTTCTTTTGGCGACCGCGGGCATTTAGCTGATATATTGCAAGTTTTAGAAAGTCAACAACCTGCAGTTAAGGAAATTATCGTTTCTCATAGTGGCACTATACGTCCCCAAAAATATACGCCTATTAGCACTATCCCAATCCATTTTCTATATCATGATCAACCATTAAATTCTGGTTCTGCGCGTAATCGCGGTGCAACTATTGCAACGGGAAAATTTCTGGCATTTATTGATGATGATGTCATTCCTGCAAAAAACTGGTCTGACAGACTGCATCACACTTTAGCTGATGACGTTAGAAATACCTGTTTTGTTGGCAGTATTGATTGTGATGTGACCGGTGGATATTGGGGGGCATGCCTGTGGTTTCTTGAGTTCGGCAGTGTGCATAGCTATATGCCCAGCCGATCGTTACAAGGCGGTGCGTCTGCGAATATGTTTATGTTCCGTGAGTTATTTGTAAGATCAAACGGTTTCCCGGAACAAGTGACTCGTTGCGTGGATGTCGAATTTATGGCGCGTTGCCGTCAACAAGGTGCGAAAACTTATTTTCAATCAACAGTGATTGTTGGTCATCGAAATATTTCGGGTTATCGGCATTGTATAACACATGCATATAGCTTGGGACAGGGGAGTGCAAGAGTCAGAAGGTTAACAAAACTAAAAGGTGATTTTTTCGTGCATCACCCTATTACAATTCCTTTATTAATTCCGATCAGACTTACCTTATTAATGTATCGTGTAGTGCGCTGGGGAAAAAGAAAAAGAAGCACTTTATTTTTTCATCTGCCTGGCATTGCATTAACAACATTGGCCTGGACCTTAGGGTTTGCTCAGTGTATCTTGGAAACAAATAAAGCCAATTAAATTACTTTTCAGGCTGGGCCTTGCTGAGTTTTCCTTGTCCATTTCTTAGGAATATACAAGGAATAACTTAGGCAAGTTATTCCGTTGTGTAAGATGGGTAGAGCCTTAGCGAAGAAACCCACCAATCAGCAATACGTTATAGTATTGTACTCTTGGTGGGTTTCACTTCGTGCTCTTACGAGTCGCTACACGAATTTTTAAGTCGTTACGACTCTACCCATCTTTCAGTTGTTTGTGTGTCATACACATTCCTTCATTTATCCAACAGCACATTAGTCAATGCCACAGATTATAGTAACCAAAATACTCCCGTCCGTTCATAAAGGCGATTTGGCGATAGCCATTGCCATGTTAACCCGCTTAAAAGATTTGCGTCCGGAATGGGAATTGACTTTATTATGTCGTGATCCACATCAAGATCAAGCTATTTTCGAAAAATACGGCACTGTCGCAGGAGAGTTATTTGCCAAACAAGCCACACGCCCTTCACTAATGAATGTTGGCTTACGCCTTTTACGCTACCTACTCTGGCGTACTAGCGGAATCCCTTGCCTGGATACTGCAGGACAGGATTTTGTTAAGGCCTGCTCTACAGCTAAAGCACTGGTTTTTTGTGGCGGAGGCTCACCCGGTGGCTACGGGCTTAACAATCTTATACTACATGCTTTAATGCCAATATTACTTGCCAAACAACAAGGCATCAAAGTTATATTTGCCGGCATAGGAATAGAGCCTATCTCTGGCAGTCTACACAAAATAATAATGCGTAGCGTACTTAATCAGGCTGATTTAATTTTGCTCAGAGACCCCTTATCGATAGATAGGGCAGGCTTAATGGGTGTATGCTCTCCCACAGAACTTACTGCCGACTGGGCGTTATCGTTACCCACTACTGCAGCAAATGAAATTGCTTTGCTGTTAAACAAGGAAAATTTTACTCCGATTGACAAAGGTTATATTGGCATCAACCTCCGTGATATAGGTGCTTTAGGTCCAGAAGGTCAGACTCGAAAACAGACGGGCTATAGTGAACTTATGCTGGAAATGATTAGCTTACTACTCTCACAAACGGATCATGACATCGTTGTTGTTTCCATGACACGCAGTAAAAAAACGGATGATCTGGCGTTTGCTAAAAGTATCCGTGATGACTTGCCAGAGGCTCAACAAAATCGCTTATTAGTGCTTGAAGATGATTATAGTCCCGAAACCATAAAAGCCATTATAGCTGCGATGGACATCTTTATCGCCACCCGCTTACATCCAGCTATTTTTGCCGTCTCGGAAGCAATTCCCACGTTGACAATCCATAATTTTGCCAAAGTACGTGGTTTTATGACCCTCTGTGGTTTACAAGACTGGTTTCTTGACATTAATCAGGTGAACGCTGCTGATATTGTTGTTAAAGCAAAACAGTTACTTGCTGAAAAGCAAGATATATCCAGGCAGATAAAGTCGCGATTACCTGCTCTGCTGCAGGCGGTTGATAAAAACGTTATGTTGATTGAAAAAGCCTTCACAGATAGCTGAAGTACGAAGACTGACAGTACTTTACTGAATATTCCTTAATTAAAATCATATATGCTAACGCTGACACCTGGAATTAAATCAATTCTGGAGAACTCTTTATATTCTTATTTAGCAACAATGCTAAATGTAGTTTTGCGTCTTGTTTATGTTTATTTTTTGGCACGCATCCTTGGGCCTGATTTATATGGGCTGCTTGCCTATGGGCAATCATGGTATTTATCTTTGTTGCCAATAAGTAATCTTGGTTTAGGTGCTTTATTAGCCGTTGATATCGCTAAAAACAGGACACAGGGCAAAGTAACGGCGGAATTGGTTTTAGCCGCCCGAATTATAACGGTCTGCTTTTTGGCCTGTGTTAGTTTTCTGCTGGCCTTTTTTTATGAGCCGAATCAACAAATATTGACGGTGCTTTGTCTATTTTCTGTTGCTTTAATTGGTAAGGGGGCAACAATGTGGGCAGAAAACATGTTCCGAGCCCATGAAAAAAGCCGCTATATTTTAGCTATTGAAAAGTATTTCAGGCCTGCTGAATTAATTGTCAGTTTATTAATAGCGTTTTATACGCGAAATATCACGTTTGTTGCAATTAATCACACTGTTTTTATTTGTCTCCAGGGTGCCTGTAGTTTTTATTTAGTGCAAAACCGATTAGGGAAAACTAAAGCAAACTGGGATTTAAGCAACATAATAATAATGATTTGGCAGGTACTTCCTTTAGGCATTGCGACCCCCTTAAATCTTTTTCTTATCACAGGGCCGGTTATGCTATTGAAAAACTTTGGTTACCCCTTATCAATAGTAGGTAATTTATCGCTTTCTTTGCAAGGTTTTATGGTTTTTAATTCCTTGTTTTCTGCTATAGGTTTTGCAGCGCTTCCTGTGCTTAGCAGAGCTGTGGAAAGAGATGATCAGCGTCGACCACAATTTATCATTTACAGTATTAAAATTTCCGTAATCATAGGCTTTTATACCGCTATCTTGGCTATGATTGTTGTCGATGATCTCATTTTGTTTTTATTTCCCAGTGGATTTGAAGACGCAACTCAGTATACGGGGCTTTTATTGTTTGCCTTAATTCCAGCAATTTGTAAAAACTTACTGCGAAGTTCTTTGATTTCTTCAAAAATGCACAAAACTATTTTAATCGCCGATCTATCGGGCGTCATTACCCTGATAGTTGCCTTGTATTATCTAGCGGCAAACTATCATTTCATAGGCGCAATCAGTGCGATAATATGTGCTTACAGCGTACCGGCTATCATCTATTTGTTTGCGCTACTAATAAAAAAAGACATTCAATTTATTGAGCATATTCTTAATCCCTTTCTAGCACTCGCGGTAGGGCTAGTTTGCTTTTATTTGCTTAATGTTTATTTACCAGTTTATCAAGCATCGCTCAGTGTATGCCTGCTGTTTTTATTCAACTTAAGGGCTTTCTGTGTCATTAACCAAAGTGAAACAGATCTGCTACTTAAATTAATTAAGCGCGCATAAACCATACGTACGTTATTTATTGCGGCAAAGAAGAAGTCTTTAGGGTTAGGACTTTGATTTATGATTCTTAATAACTCCACTGCCTGTCAAATTATCTTTAACAAAGTAAGCAATTCTATAATGACCATCAGTGAGTACTCTAATTTCACCTTCTGGTTCTTTTCTATATTTGTAAGCAATTTCTGGAAATAATTTTAAAATTTGAGTTTTATCATATATTCCTTCTACAACTCACTGTTCGGCTAACGGGCTTTCCTATGCAATATACTTAAATATATCTTTCAGCCATTCAGTGGTTTTATCTGTCCATTTTATTTCTGCCATGCCTTTATCCTACTCGACATTTCTTCACTTGAAATAACTTTACCTTCTCTAGAATCTTTGAGACCTTGCTCAATCATCTGCTCAAAAGCTAACTCTCTAAGAATTTCCTCATACCCAGAGTCTTCAGGTTGCTCCAAAATTACTTCAGTCATTCTCTCTTTAACAGCGGACATATTTCACCTCTTAATGCATTATATATGCGTTAGCTTATTATAATTATTAACAATCAAAATACTTAGGTTGTAATATTTATTTTTAAAATTTCAGCTAGTTTGTATTATTGATGCTTTGCTATGATACAAACGATGTAATAATTGTTCAGGTTACTATAATTATCTGATGAATTATTCATTTTTCATCAACTAAAGGCTCTTAAAGATTTCAACTTTAGAGTAAAGGTCATTATCCTGCCCTTTTATGTCAAGATTCGTTTAAAATGATTGCATATCAATTACGTCTTCAACGCTGACATATCCAAATATGCCAGTATCAAATAACCAAAAGTATGAATAATTATCCTGTTAAACTGATGATCCCGTTAATTTGGGTATTAGCAATGCATCCTTTTGCAAATGCCATGGCTGAAACTGTTGATGACTTCGGCATTTGGGGAGCAATTCAAGGCCAGGGTAGTTTCACTCATACTGATGCAGAGTCGAGCAAATGGCAATGGTGGATGGAAGGCCAGGCGCGCTGGTTTGATAATGTAAATCAACTTGGACAGAGCATTATTCGCCCCGGTGTGGGTTACAAATTATCTGATCAAGTCAGCGTATGGTTAGGGTATGCCTGGATAAGAACGCAACCGGAAAACAAAGACCACACAGATGAACACCGAATTTGGCAACAATTAAGCTGGGATAAGCCATACGCCTGGGGAAGTCTTGCCACACGAACCCGTTTGGAACAGCGGTTCCTGAATACCGGTGATGATACTGGTTGGCGGTTCAGACAACTTTTAAAATATACCCATCCCTTGTTCACTGAACGCGTTTATCTTTCATTATGGGATGAGGTCTTCGTTAATTTTAATGACACCGACTGGGGCGCTAACAGTGGATTCGGACAAAATCGACTATTTGCAGGCTTCGGAGTATTCATTGACTCAAAAAAAACACTATCGCTTTGAACTAGGATACCTTAATCAATTCATCTCTCGCGAAAGTCAGGATGATCTCATGAATCACCTGATTTCTGGAAGCTTGTTTATCCGTTATTAAAATCAAGTTTAAATAAAAATTAGAAGACGTTAAACTTTTAGCGATGTAATTTGTAGGCTCTGATTTTTCAAACTACTCTCATCAATTCACATCTACAACTGTATTTCATCACTTTTCCAGGTTCCTTTAATGCTTCACACCCTACATTCACACAATCAAAGGTCCAGCCAGCTTGCTATTTGATCATCCGGAATCAATGAATTTAAACTCCATTGATTGATGATAAGATAACTAGTACTCAATCAGCCTTGATATGTCGATTAATAGCCCTATATAATTATTTTTCAAATTAGATTGGAAGGTAGTGAGTCTTGGTTAAAAAATACATTTTAAAACTATCAGAAAAAGAGCGTGCTGAGTTGAATAACTGGGGTCAGGTACAAATTAATTTCTGAAGGAAGAAGGAAGAATATGACCATTCTAAGCCTTTATAGCTTTGCATTCTACCAGCCCAGCTCTTTTTATGCTTAGTCTTTTATGGAGAAAATAAGTAGGTCGCCTGCCAAGTTTCTGATGTAAAATATTCTTGTTTATTCATTTTTATTCCGTATAAATAATGATTCATCGACAGGCTGGTATAGGTTGGTTGGTTGACTACCGACCGTTCAAACGTTGTCAATCCCGGATGGATTGATAGTCTCCATAAGGTGCAGGGTGTTTGTTGCCAATCCGAAGTGTGCAATAGCACGCGAGAGAGGCAAAAAATTTATCCCGGATGCTGCCTCTAACCATTTATGGAATCCTTAACTATGCGGGTTCTGCGCATAGTTAAAGCGGACGCAGGATTTATGCATCTAGGTCCGGGCGATGGTAGACTTAAATTCAATCGCAACTCGGACAGTAATTGATGCTGTTTATATTCACTAAGTCTATTATCAAATACTGGCTGTTAATTTATCAGCCTCGCTATACCAAGTCTAGATGCAATACATGTCTGAGGAGACGTAATGTAAAGGAACGCGTATGAGACCCTCAATCTCGATTTTTTTCTTTGCGGCATTATTGTCGGCCTGTGGTAAAGCTTTTTACGAACCCTGGTCTTCTTATCAGCCTAGGCCATCCATCTCTTTCAATAAACCGTCAGTTATAAGAGACGAAAAGGAGTGGTTACAACCAAACTTGTTTAGGAATTTGTACTTGAAGGATATTTATTACTGGCATATTAGGCATATTAGGCATATTACTGGGGTCAGATATAAATTAAATGTTACACAGTAATTTAAGTTTACTCTGCAGGGCGAACTAATTTGACTTTTTTATTTATCATAAATTCAAGTACTTACAAAAATACGTTTAAATTTTATACATATTTTTAAGCTGTAATAAACTGATTTATAGCGTGTTTTATTTAATGCGTTTGCCCTGGTTTACTCTAACCCTAGTTATATTGGTTATTGCTAAAATCGTATAACGAACAAT
Source organism: uncultured Gammaproteobacteria bacterium (assembly GCA_942491615.1). Taxonomy (GTDB): domain Bacteria; phylum Pseudomonadota; class Gammaproteobacteria; order Methylococcales; family Methylomonadaceae; genus Methyloprofundus. Next base: position 52,010 of record CALOCH010000018.1, on the reverse strand, counting down.
TATTATTAATGGAATTGTTATGACAAATCATTCACAAACGGGGAGAACGCTGCCAAAAAAGGGCCTGGAAGGGCTTGAGGAAAATTGGCGTAGCGATTTGTTGTCCGGCTTTCTGGTGTTCTTGATGGCTTTGCCTTTATGCCTGGGAATCGCCTTAGCATCTGGGTTTCCACCGGCTTCCGGTATTATCTCGGCGGTAATTGGCGGTCTGCTGGTATCGCGTATCAATGGCTCCTTTGTCACTATTAATGGCCCGGCGGCCGGTTTGATTGTCGTCGTGTATTCGGCGGTGCAGAACCTGGGGCAAGGTGATGCGATGGCCGGTTACCGCTATACCTTGGCTGCTATTGTCGTCGCCAGCGTTCTACAAATAGCGTTAGGCTTATTTAAGGCGGGCCGTTTTAGCGCTTACTTCCCGGCTGCTGTGGTACATGGTATGTTGGCAGCCATTGGTATCATCATTATTGCCAAGCAAAGTCATGTCATGTTAGGTGTGACGCCGGAACCGGGTAGTCTGTTTTCAACCATCGCCCAGATTCCACATAGTTTGATGAATCTGATGCCGCAAATTGCCTTTATCGGCTTTAGCGGTTTGGTCGTATTAATCGTTTGGCCATATATTAAATCACAGCGCCTGCAAATGATTCCGGCGCCATTAGTGGTGTTGATTATCGGTATGCTGCTGGGGCAGTTATTTGGGATACAACGCGAACATTTACATTTAATTTCGGAAGCAGTCGGACATGAGCACTTGATCGGAAGGGAATTTTTAGTCGACCTGCCGGATAATTTTCTAAGCAGTTTTACCTTTCCAGATTTTTCCAAGTCTTTTACATTGGAGTTTTGGATGGTGGTGATTAGCCTGTGTCTGGTCGGAAGTCTAGAAAGCATGTTGAGTACTACGGCAGTGGATAAGTTGGACCCTTATAAACGTAGCAGCGATTTGGATAAAGATTTGACTGCGGTTGGTATCGGCAACGTCATTGCCGGCATGGTCGGCGGGCTACCAATGATCGCGGAAATTGTGCGCAGTTCCGCCAATGTTAATAACGGTGCTAAAACCGGTTGGGCCAATTTCTTTCATGGTTTGATATTATTACTGTTCGTTGTATTGTTTCCGCATGTGATTAACAACATACCCTTAGCAACACTCGCGGTATTATTGGTTTATACCGGTTTTCGTCTAGCTTCGCCACAATCGTTCAGAAAGGTGCTGGATATCGGTGCCGAACAGCTGGCCTTGTTCGTGATCACGATCATCGGCGTGTTAGCGACCGATTTGCTGATTGGCGTTGCGCTAGGGATTGTGGTCAAGTTAGGTATTCACCTGGCACGCGGGGTGTGGCTGGAAAATATGTTCCGTATACACTTCAACATTAGCCGGCCTAATGATAAAACAATTGTGGTTAAAATTATCGGCTCGGCCTTGTTTTCTAATTTTCAGTCATTGAAAACTGCTGTGAATGAGTTAGAACCTGGTAAGACGGTTGTTTTCAATTTTACTTCTGGTTACCTGATCGATCATACCGTGATGGATTTTATCCATGACTTTAGCGAACAATACACAGATCAAGGAGGTCATTGTTTGGAAGTAGGGCGTGCCTTGGAGACTTTTTCTGACCATAAGTTAGCGGCACGCTTGATGACGGAGGATGATAGAAAACGCTAGTGTATAGTACGAATCGACCTTAAGTTATGTATGGCAGCGATTTTGTCTGCGCTGTGAGCGCAACTAAATTAAAGATGTTGTTTGGGATAACTAAGGGATAGCTAGAGGCAGATGCAAATTAAACGCCCTGTGTTTTTTTACGCCACCTAACAGGTCGGCCTACTTTTTTGGGTTTCAATCTTCTTCCCGTTAATGTTTCAATCTCCTCCTTGAAACGATTATGCCCAATGGCCATGCCCTTGTTGAGGCCCAGCCTGATATCATCCAATAAATTGCCTTCCACCTGATGAACAAATAAAGCACGGTAATTTTCTATGCGTTCACTCTTTGTATTCCCTAACCCTAAATATTCAGGGTGAGGCGTACATAATTCGGATTCCTTACCCAGTGAGTTAATCTGGTAGCTAGACCAAACATACTCACTTGGATCTTCCGCCATCTTTTCCCTTACCGGATTCATTTCGATATATCGGTAGACCTCTATCAAGTGCTTCTCTGCCTGAACCAAACGGGATTTATAGCGCCCTTCGCAGAGTGTACTGCTTCGCTGATACTGATCATTGAACTCACCGCCGCATCATGTTGTGGCGTACAAAGCAGGTGGACATGATTTGTCATCAATACCCAGGCGTGAATATCCACTGCATACTTTATTGAATACTCTTTTAGCCAACTTATGTAAGCACTATAATCTTCCATTGCAGCAAAACAGGTATGCCTATTATTACCTCACTGAATTAAGTGAACCAGAACTCCAGCTGCTGATATTCCTGGGAGACGTGCCATAATATCAGACAACCTGATCTCACGGAAAATGACTTGATACCCTGCAAGTCTAATGTAGGTTGGCGCTGAGGCACGAAGCCCAACAAATTCGGCGAAATATCCTTTTCAAATGCGGGTTCCTCCTCTTCCCCTCCCCCCCCTCCCCCCCCCCCCCCCCCCCCCCCCGCTCCCCCCCCCCTCCCCTCCCCCCCCCCCCCCCCCCCCTCCCCCCCCCTCCCCCCGCAAGCTCAGCACCAACCTACGCATTTAAGTCTCACCTTATTATTATTGAAATAGTCAGTAAGCTTTTGATTTTATTGCAGACTGGATTCCCCTCCGCCCCCGTCCCCCTCCTAGGTGTTCTGAATATGATACTGATTAAAAAGTTATTTGAAAATCAGTATCACATTTAACACAAACCCTCCCACCTCTCCCCCCCCCCCCCCCCCCCCCCCCCCCCCCCCCCCCCCCTCTGTGTATGCTGACCCCAGTTATTCTGATTTGTCATCCAAAACCCAGGCGTGAATATCCACCCCCCCCCCCCCCCCCCCCCCCCTGCATACTTTATTGAATACTCCTTTAGCCAACTTACGTAAGCACTATAATCTTCCATTGCAGCAAAACAGGTATGCCTATTATTACCTCACTGAATTAAGTGAACCAGAACTCCAGCGGCTGATATTCCTGGGAGACGTGCCATAATATCAGACAACCTGATCTCACGGGAAAATGACTTGATACCCTGCAAGTCTAATGTAGGTTGGCGCTGAGGCAGGAAGCCCAACAAATTCGGCGAAATATCCTGTTGGGCTTCGCAAGCTCAGCACCAACCTACGCATTTAAGTCTCACCTTATTATTTTGAAAAGTCAGTAAGCTTTTGATTTTATTAGACTGGATTCAGGTGTTCTGAATATGATACTGATTAAAAGTTATTTGAAAATCAGTATCACATTTAATGTGTATCTGACCCCAGTTATTCAGTTATTGGTTAACTGTATTCGTTAACTGTATTCGTTAACTGGAATTTTTTTCTTAGAACTCGATGTTCAAGTTTTTTAATTTTAGGCGCACTGATGCCTAAAAAATCAGCCTTCAGATCGGTACTGTAAAGAAGCCGTCGGCTCTAAAGCACCCAGCTCTCTCCCAAGCATATGCTTCCCAGACGGCAATAATTGAAAAACTTCATCCATCAATTCCGCTAACTCTTTTAATTTATCCGCTGGATTGTGCTGCTCCAGCATAGCTTTGATAAATTCAAGTAAAACATCCATTTGAGACTTTCTTTGCAGGCTGCCGACGGTATACGCAGGCAGTTTGTTTTCTATGCGGGCGGATTGCTCTGGGTGAAGGATGAGGCAATGGTCAAACAACAGACTCAAGATCAGGCCTCGGCTTGATCCGTCTTCATCCAATTGTTTGGCTTCCCGTCCCCATCCTTCATAAAGCTTCCAGTCCTCAAAGAAAACCTCCACAAGCCATCTCAAGGTGTAGGCCTGAATAATATCTTGTGTACGCCATGCCATTTGGCTAGCCACCAAATAGCGATAATCACTTTCCCCTTCATATTTCAGGGCAATCACAAAGCGCTTTTTACCATGTGCAGTGACTTTGAGTCTTGCACTGCTGACGGTTGCGTTAATCTCTTTGCCGCCTCGCACACGTAAATTCATCACAACACCTGGGTTAATGGTGTTGAAATAGTCCTTTAAATTACGCTTTTTGCCTCGATAGTCAATCAATTGATTTTCTTTCAATTGACTAATTGTTTGCGTGCTATCGAATATCTGCGAGGCTTTATCCATAAATCGCGCTTCACCATACAAGGCATCCGCTAAAACGGCTTTCACTTTAAAGTCATTTTGCGTGTTTTTAAACGCTTGTAGCAGCTGCAAGGCTAGCTGCGTTTTAGTGGGGTATTCCTCACTACGCTCTGGCTTTTCAGGACGGTCTTTTTTAGCGACGCCTTCCTTTTTTAATCGCTTATCATTTTTAGTCCAGGCAGTTAAGGCTGGATCTGGCATATAAAAAGCAAAGCCCACAGGAAACGTGATCGTGCGTGTTACTAAGAGCAGTAAAACCACCGTTTGCCCGTTAACATATCCCCCTGAGGCCTTATGTTTTTGCTTATGTACCTTATGAATGCGCGTTGTGCGTTTTGATCGCGCACGATCAGATTCATCCAGCACCAGTGTTCCCTCTGTGATGCCATGACGCTTTAATATAAGCGTTACGCTGGCTAATAACAGCCAATGCCAATCAATTTTTGCACAGCGAAATATCCATGATAGCGCGGCAACTTTATGTTTTCCTAAGCTTGCGCGCTCAAACTTTGCCCAACAAACCGTGTTGGTTAACAAGATAGCCGTCAAACAAAATCCTAACCAATGCTGTTGCAACGACGTTAGCTTGGCATTAGGTTTGAGTTCTCCTAAGGCGCTGTTCAAATCGGTTACAAAGGTTTTTATAAAATCTGCGGGTGCCTGAATCAACATCTTGCTGAAATACGACAGATTTTAACTGTTATTTAGCTTATCTGCTTTTTTATCGTTTTTCCAGGTGAAATCAGATCAGACAGAAACCCATCTCGCCACTAACTGTCAATCCCCATTATTTCAATGGTAAAAACTTGTTCAACATCGAGTAGCAGGCACTACCAGATTACTTTCAACGGTTGTTTTAATTTCCTATCGGGTCAGGGTTAAGTTCAAAGCAGTGTATATTTGTTTTTGTCTAGCTTCTGCTTTACTTGTAGATTCAGAATTAGATTTTAATGCAGTTAACCATGCGTCTACGGTAGGCGAATTATTCAGGCGGCTGGGTCGACATAAGTTGCGAATGCTATCCCAGCTTAAGTGAATTCCCTGCAGCCTGAGTTGATGGCCGTGTTCCGGTGTACCTAATGTGATGAACAAGTGACCGGTGACTCGATCTCTTTTTGGTGGTAACGGTCGCAATCCCAATCGGTTTCAGACTTTAAACGTTGCTCAATTTCAGTCAGCATTGTATAGGTCGTCCAGAGTTCTCTTCCGACCAGTCAGGATATTTGTCTTAGGCAGTAGACACCAGAGTGCTTATCTTTTTGATCGCTTTCTGCTTTACGTTCCATCTGTGGGTGGCTTTACTTTTTGTGTCATCAGCCACCACGTCAATGATGTATCTGCGGCAACGCGACTATGTTTCGCGTAGTCGCCATACGTTTAATGTGCCTGTATTTCTTAATAGTGCCTTTTTTGCTCAAGCCTTCGTGCAGCTTTGTCAGAGCCTCTTCCAGGCGAACATGGAAACGATTACGGATCCTTTTCTTTTTTTGATTTTAGTCCATACAATAGACCGGGTTTCTTTGGTTTCTTATCCACTCCGTAACACACACGACTGTCTTGGGTCTCTCTGCCGTTATCGGGATTCTTGTTCTCTCGGTCTTTGACTTCTCTCCTCCAGTAATGATATCTTGCTTGATGACCCACCCAACGCGGCAATACCGGCATCCAGATGACCACGGGTTTATTTGATGAATGGATCTTTGTCTCGCAGCTCGTCCAGCATCAACTCCAAAAGTAGCAGGTCGCTTGCATGCGGAAAAGACCTGGCTCTCAATGGAAAACCGTCTCCATCCAGAATCAGGCCTAAGGTCACTAATGGACAATCCGTGCGCTTTCTTTGGAGCGACCGAATTTTGCCTGGGGTTGAGCGCATGACCCTCAAAATAAGTATTGGTCAAATCATACAAAACGATCTTACGGTTTAAATCAAATAAGCTCTGCTCGCGCTCGGATAAAAATGCTCAAGCGTATCCCGATGTGAGTAACTTGTCACTGGCAACATACGTGTCAGGCTGGTGTGCCATAATCATGATCCAGCAACTCGCCCAATCCTGTCCGATTTGCAGCCAGTCGTAATGACACAATCACTGCCGGGTGAAACCGCACGCCTATAATGCTCCCAATGCTGCAGCATATCCCGTTATAAAGCCGAGTGCAATGAGTTTTCATCAAGTTGCAATTGCTGTGCAGCGTGCAACACCAAGGTTTCTCCCTATCTCGAGCATTGATGGCTTCGCATGAGAATATCAATAGAATGATATCTCGAGTTGTTTTTTTCGAGTTTAGCAGTCAGACAATTTTGCCGTTATCAGCGCGCTATAGCGTGAGCTGCTGATTCCAAAGTTGATTTAAGTCATCAGCCAAATAAGCAGTCTGCCTGATGAGGGGCCGAGCTGCTTGTTGTAATTGCTCTATCCTGGCAGTCAGTATGGGCCAATGCTCTTGCTGAATACTAAAGTCCGCACCGATATTAAGTAACGTGCGCTGCTTAACCTGATTTCCTATGCGGACTGATCGACAATACGATACGTATAATAAGCACCTCCGTCTTCCAGGTTTTTTGTTTGTTCTCGAATATACATACCGCTCTCCTCCGATCATACTCCGCATTAAATGGCACTACAAAGCGACCGCAAAAAACGCCCTTGATTTTAAAGAAGTTTTTTTGGTAAAAATAAGGCAGAATAATAAATCAATGACTTATATTAGTGAAAGCTGCGAAGATGGGTTAAGCAGTTAACCATCGTCTAGCGAATTATTCAGTTTTCTATTCATCATACCCTTAAACAGTTTGACTAACCAGCCATCCATTGATTCTGTTGTACTTACTAAAGTATTTCCATTATCCAAAGTTGTGAACTCCCATACATGAATGGCAAAGACTCCAAAACCAAAACCTTTCCATCCTAGAATTTTATTTTCATTAACTTCCATAATTGTAGACTTAAGTTTATATCCATTAAATTTCCATTCAAAAGATGAACCAGCCTCTAGGCTTCCTTTAAGTAAGGCAAAGGATATATCAGGATGCCAATTTTCCCATGCATTTATATCAGCATGTATTTTCCACACAGCTGATATTGGCGCATAAATCTCAATTTCTTTACTTGTTTTTAAGACCGCATCATTATTTATTTGCATATACTTCCTAGTACTTTCTAACATTTCAATTCACCGGAATTTTTTGGGCGCAGTCCGAAAAATTTCAGGTGTAACGATTTGTTAGAACTGTTTTTTAATTATCATGCTAATGTAAATATTTGCGCATCAATAGTACAGTTCTTTGATCTTGGCCTACCTGATACAGTTCTTTCCCGACAATTTTGAACTTCCATCTTATATAAATATCTTGGGCGACAATATTGCCTTCCCAAACCCGAAGCCAAATATCGCTTATACCTCGATGTTTAGCAGTTGACTCAGAATGCAATTCTAAAAGTTTACCAATACCGTGACCTCTGTATTCACTGTCAACATAAAGACGTTGAAGTTCGATACAGTTATTTGAATTCATAGATTTGGGTGGATTAGATTGAACTAATTTTGCGTATCCACATAGATTTAGATTAGAATCTTGGCATACAAAATATGTGACAAATGAACTATTGATCTCTTCAAGAATATTAGATTTAGCGAATGCAACGTTCGTGTATTTTTTCAGCTCATCCAATGGCAAAGTACATTGATATGAGTAAATAAAAGACCTGCTCCCAAAATCAGAAAGATATTCAACGTATGAAGAATCTGCTTCAATTATAGTTATAGTTTTCATTTTTTTGCCGATCTAATCAACGTAATTGACCAGTGCACGTCTTTTCGTGCACCTGTGTCGAAAACTACTAGTTCTAAAGCTAGTTATGGATTTCTTGCGGTAAAATTGACGGAGATGAAAAGTCTCTTTTCATTGTGTAGCGAAGTTTACATACAGCTTAACTCTCCGTTATCTGCGTGTAAACTTCGCTACACTCTATAACGTATTTTTTAGCTCTATCAATTTTTTCTATTTTATAATCCATAACTTGTCTCTGAGAACAAGTTACTCACCCGACCTGTATATCTTTATAACCGATCCCATATAGATTAGCAAAAATATTATTAAAGGCCTTAATATCTAATCTAGATAACATACATTTTACAGATACAAATCCAGATAATATTCAATGATTAAATTACCCACGCACGGTTTCAAGTCTTTGATTTATGATTTATCGGACCATAAGGGAGGCCCGCACAGCCTCCGCCTGCCACAGAACCCTGTGTACGAGCCCGACACGGCTCCTCCGACTAGACTTATTCGTTGCGAAACGTCAAATCAATGCACCAGTTTTCAATCAAATCACATGGCCTGCCTTTTCATATTGATAAACCCACTATCCGTATAAGCTCTGGTCACTGCTCGCGAATTAGACAGTTGACACCGCTTGTTGTTTGAAAAGGATCAGAAATTAAGCGCTCATGACTCATAAACACGCAATTTATTGCAGCAACAAAATCTTATTCAGTGCGCAACGCTTCCAGAGGCTGTAAGCGGGCGGCTTTCATTGCAGGAATAACGCCTGCAGCAAGACCAATCAGAAACGAAAGAGCAAAGGCGGCCAGAATATAAACCCAGGCCAGTTGCACGGGCAATCCCGGCAACACCAAGGCAATAAACCACACGCTCAAAATACCGAATAAAACGCCAGTAGCACCACCAACCAGACTTAACAACAGAGCTTCGCAAAGAAACAGATTAAATATCGTCCCCTGCTCTGCGCCAATCGCGCGCAATAATCCAATCTCAGAAATACGCTCTGAAACCGCAATCGTCATGATGGTTAAAATTCCTACTGCCCCGACGAGTAAAGACACACTACCAAGCGCACCTATGGCCAGCGTGAGTATATCTAAAATAGAATCCAGACTTTTAAGCATTTGATCCTGAGTAATCAGGCTAAAATCTTCACGCCCATGGCGCAGTATCAATAAGCGTTTAATTGCATTTTCTACACTTTTGGCGGTGACATTTTCGTTATACAGCACATCTATTTCCATAACGCTTTCACGGTCGAATAAGGCCAAAGCCTTTGCAGTGGGAATATAAATCGTATCATCCATATCAAAGCCCAGCATCTGACCTTTTTTCTCCATCACCCCCAGCACACGAAACCGGTCACTCCCTATGCGAATACGTTGCCCCAATGGATTACTATCAGCAAATAATTCACTGGCAAGCTTATGGCCAAGTACGGCAAAAGCACGCGGATTTGCCTGCTCATAGTCTGGCAAGAACTGACCGCGAGCCACGTTTATTTTCCAGACGGCAGGTACGGCTGCGCCAACACCCAGCACCGTAGATCGGCGTTGTTTTTTTCCGCCTTCTATACGCGCATTCCCTTGCACAACGGGCAATGCAGCAATAATATTATCCAGCTTGCTGATACTTAATGCATCTGCTAGCGTTAAAGGCCGGACGGTACTGATAGTTGCGCCCGACAAGCCCAAGGTTGTGGTTTTTCCGGGAAATACGGCTACTATATTGGTACCAAACTGAGTAAATTGTGCCAAAACATAGGTATGAATACCGCGCCCGATTGAGGTTAAAATAATGACTGACGCTATACCGATGATCAAACCTAAAGCGGTCAAACCGGAGCGTAATTTATGGCTTACTAAAGTACGCAAAGAAAGGCGGATTAAATCAGTAATCAGCATCACTATCTCTTATTTAATGCAGATACTGGATCCATGACTGCGGCTTTCCTGGCAGGCACCACTCCGAATATTAAAGCCGTGAGCAATGAAACAGCGAGGGCGGCCCATAAAGCCCAATCCGGTAGAGAGAGCGGAAAATTAGGGTACATCTGCTGCAAAACCAGTAAAACCAATTTTCCCAATAACACACCCACTATCGCACCGGCAACCGACAGCATCGCCGCTTCCATTAAAAACAAACTGATTAACTGCCACTTAGTCGCGCCTAATGCTTTTAATAAGCCTATTTCAGTTGTTCTTTGTGCAACACTTACCCACATGACGTTCATAATTAAGATACCGGCAACGGCAAGGCTAATACTGGCGATACTGGCGACGGTTAACGTCAGGGCAACCAAAATATCATCAAAGGTACTTACTACACTGTCCTGAGTGATGATGGTTATATCATCCTCACCATCATGCCGCTGCTTAATGATGTCCCTAATATCATCTACCGCTTTATACATAGCTTGTTTGGATTTAGCTTCAACCATGATCCGGAATAATGAATGAGTATTTAACAAGGCTTGTGCCGAAGCGACCGGAACAATGACCACATCATCAAAATCGACCCCGACAGACTGCCCTTCAGATGAGAGTACGCCGATAACACGATAACGACGGTCACTGATGCGTAGCCATTGACCTAAAACGGAACGCTGGGCAAATAACTGCTCTTTAATCGTCTGGCCGATAACACAGACCGACAATGCGTCATCTACATCAGCTTCTGGCAAAAAATGACCTTGTGCCATACTTAAATGCCGCACCTCACGGAATGCCGCTGTTGATCCGATAACCGTTGTTTCCCTTTCCAGTCCTTGCGTGGAAACAGGTACTGAGCCAATATTAATCGGAGCAATCTCAGCAATATAAGCACTCCTCCGCAAAGCCTCGGCATCATCCAACGTTAAATCTCTCGGTGTTTCACCAAAAATGGGCGGATGCCCTCCAGTTGTTTCAGCGCGTCCAGGTAAAACGATAACTAAATGCGAGCCTAAGGACTGAAACTCATTCACAATATAAAGTCGCGCACTTTCGCCTAGCGCAGTTAAAACGGTTACCGAAGTAATGCCTATACTCATAGCCAAAACAATAAGTAACACCCTGACGGGTTGAGTTTTAATCGCTTTATAGGCTTGATTGACAGTATCGCTAAGCGTCATATATCAGTAATTTTTCCATCAATAATGCGCACCGTGCGCTGCGCACGGTCACCAATACTCTGGTCATGGGTAATCATTATTAATGTTACTTGTTGGACATTTAAAGCTTCCAATAAGGCAATAATTTCCTGCCCTGTTTGACTATCCAGATTCCCCGTCGGTTCATCCGCCAGCAGAATCTGCGGGCGCATAATCATCGCACGCGCAATCGCCACTCGCTGCCGTTGCCCACCGGAAAGCTGGTCGGGTCGGTGCTCAGCCCATCGCTGCAGGCTCACTTCATGCAATGCCTGATCCACTCGCTGTTTACGTTCTTTAGGTGCAATCCCCGCCAACACCATAGGGATTTCTATATTTTCTGCCGCAGACAAACGTGGAATTAAATGAAAAAACTGAAATACAAAACCGATATTTTCACGCCGCACACGCGCTAATTGTTCATCATTTAGTTGCGTGACATCCTGGTCATTAAGTATATATTTACCTGAAGAAGGTTGATCCAGTAAGGCGATCACATTTAATAACGTAGACTTTCCTGAGCCGGATGGCCCCATAATCGAGACATACTCGCCTGTTTTAATCTCTAGATTGATATTATCCAGCGCATGAATACGTTGTTCACCCACCTGAAAATAACGGTGTATACTTTCTAAGCGAATCATTTCTCTACCAGAACATAAGCGCCTGGCTCGACACCATCACGTCCTACCGAAAGCACAATCCTATCATTTGCTGACAGGCCGGATAGCACTTCTATAAAGTTCCAATTAGCCAGGCCAGGTTCAAAACTCTGCTCTTTCACTAAGCCACCCTCGCCAATCAGCAAGACTCGATTACCTTCTAATACCGCTTCAGTTGGCACCCTCAAAGCGCTGTCCTTGCTAGCTATGAGAACTTCAATATCCGCACTATATCCGGGCAATAATTCCTCTAAATCCTTTTTCTCACTGAGCTTGACTTCAACTTCCACAGTACGCGCCTGCTTCTCTTTTTCCAGAACATAAGGTGCGATACGGGTTACTATCCCCGAACAGCGTTTTTCCTCAAAGGCATCCAGGCTAACACAAGCGGTCATTCCCTCTTTTATTTGCGGCGCATCGACTTCATCAATCGGCGCAGACACATATAAACAACTAATATCTAAAAGATCAATAGGTGGCAGAGTCGGTATTCCCGGCGGTGAAGGCGTCACATACTCACCAAGCTCAGCATTAATTTCAGCAACGGTGCCATCAAAAGGCGCGCGAATTAAAGTGCGCTCGATGGCTGTATTCACCATTGCCAAGTTTGCCTGTGCGACTTCTATCGCAGCACGAGCCGCGGCACATTGCGCTCTGTCAGCTCTTGCCTTGGTTGTTGCCCTGTCCAGCTGTTCCTCTGAGATAATGCGATCATATTTTTTTAAACGCTCCAGGCGTTTTGCATCTCTCTCACTACCTGCTGCCACTTCACAGGCCTGGTTGGCTGATGCCTTATTCGTTTTGATTTGTGCCTGGTGTAATGTAAGCTGGGCTAATAAATCATCATTCCAGACTTGTAATAATAACTGTCCCTGCTTGACAATATCGCCTTCACTGACAAAAAGCTTGGCAACATTACCGCCTATTGCAGGCGCGAGATAAGCACGGCGGCAAGCCTTCACTGTACCGACACGAGTATTGGCGACACTTGATTTAACTTCACCTTTTGTCACTTGGTATTGGGTAACACTAATACGTTCAGGACCCCTGGTTAAATAATAGCCAGCAATGCCCATAAGGATAACGATAGCAACTAACCCTAGTTTTTTATTCATAAGCACTGTCTGCGTTCGTTTAATAAATGCATAAGCTATATCGTTTAAGTCCTGAATTCACATTAAGTACTCAGAATTTAATAATCTCCAAAACTACAATCGTATATTATTTAATCCATGCACCCAAGTCGGCAAGTCTAAATATAAGCCATCGGCTTGCGACCTAAAGTTTACAAACTTTAATTAAACGAGTAGGTTGACTTTAATGAAGCTTAATTTCCTTCTAATAAATTACCTAAACCGCCCAAAATAGACCCTTCACCTTGCTGATGTCCGCCGCCTTGTGGTGCTGCCGATAACATCCTTCCGGCAAGGCGCGAAAAAGGCAGGCTTTGTAACCAGACAGTGCCTGGGCCGGTTAAACGGGCAAGAAATAATCCTTCTCCCGCAAATAACATGCTTTTGACACCGCCGGCTTTTTGAATATCGTAATCAATATCTGAAGTCATCGCCGCTAAACAACCGGTATCGACATGCAGTGTCTCACCTGCTGAAAGCTCAATTTTACGCAAAGTTCCGCCCATATGCACAAAAACCCAGCCATTCCCTTCAAGCTTTTGCATAATAAAGCCTTCACCACCGAATAAACCGGTTAATATTTTTTTCTGCAATTCAATACCAATTTGTACGCCTTTTGCTGCGGCAAGAAAACTATCTTTCTGACACACTAGCTTGCCATTATACTCCGCTAAATTAAGCGCTAAAATTTTGCCTGGAAACGGAGCGGCAAACGCAATCCGACCTTTAGCGCCTTGTTGTTGTGTAAAAACCGTGGTAAATAAACTTTCATTGGTGAGTAATCGCCTGCCTGCCCCCAGTAAATGATCCATAATACTGGCCTTCCCGGTATTTGATCCATCACCAAAAACCGTTTCCATACTAATACCAGCTGTTTTATACATCATTGCCCCGGCTTCAGCGATGGCACTTTCCCCTGGGTCTAATTCAATTTCTACAAATTGCATTTCTGCCCCATGAATTTGGTAATCCAGACCTTCTGTATAATCTTGACTACCAAACCCAGAGGAGGCTTGTTTTTCTAACGCCGTCTCAATAGTGGCTGGTGGTATGACATTGCTGACAGGCAGTTGATCAGGTTTCGCTGACATTAAATGTGCAGGTGGTGGGGGAAAAGGCGTAACTCCGTCTTTTTTTAACCGCCAGATTTCAGGCGTTTGATACGCTGCCTGCCAGTCAGGCCAGCCCGTTTTCCAGCAATAGACACCTGGATGCTCTCTGACAAAGTCTTTTGCATAGTCTAAAGAATGCGGTCCAGTGAGCTTATTATTTTCAGAAAAAAACCATTCGTTCATTATTTTTCTCCTAAAATTGATGGCACCCTATTGCTTGAATTACAAAAAACTCAACGACACTATCTGGCGGCTATAATTCAAATTCAGCCGCAGTCAGACCTAACTCAATCGCAATCCGGCGCGCCATGGTTTTTTCATGCTCATCAAAATCACCATCAGCAGCACCGATTGCAATCACCAGACGCATGATTAAGCGAGCTGCCTGGCTATTGTTTTTCATTTTACCAATCGCTTCAAAGGCTTTGGCTTCGCCTAAGTCATTGTCGAACTCTAATTGATTAACAAATTCACCAAATGCGCCAATGATATCGGTTGTTTTAAAAACCGAGAGTGGCTCATAGTTTTCAATAAATTTAACCATTTTACGTTTTTCTTCCGGAGAAATTTCACCATCCGCTAATGCTAATAACGCAGAACCCGCCATTGCTGCCTGCAAAAAATCCTTATTTTTGAACTTTAAAGCTTCCGTTTTTAATTCATTTGCTTTTTCTTTTAAGCCATCCATTAAATCTCTTAAACTCATACGCTTAGTCCTCTTTAATTGCTGTAAAAATAAATTACGCTGTGACTTCTTTAATTAAAGAAACAGCGCGATAGGGTAGATTTTTTTCATAAATAATCGGCACCTGTTTTTCCTGCGCTAATACTTTTAAATGTGCCACCGCTAAATCTTGCTCATCACGTAGTAACAATAGATCAGGCACGCGTCTCAATAATACTCGAGTTGCCTCGCCTACACCCGGTTTTACCCGGTTTTTATCTGTCACACCATAGCGCTGTTTAACATCGACCAAAAATTGTTGTGAGCGTTGTTGTAATGTTTTTTGATCTATAGGCTGCACACTGCAGGCAAACGTATCATCCCATAACATGCGAATATCTGCGCATATTTCGCTAACAAACCACGACGACAAATCAGCATCTTGAAAATTTTCATAAAACACACAGCCATGAAAATCCTCGCGCCCAATATAATCACTATTGAGGATAGAACGGCTAATCAAGCCTGAAATAGTTGCATTTAAAATAGCCGAAGGAATCAGATAATCATCGCTACTGGCCGCTGTTGCTGCAACCCCCGCCAAATCAACCAGGACATATAAACCTGAATCTATCGCCAGCTGATAACGTTGATTAAAGTCTTTAATACTTTTATGTAATTCTCTGGTAATCACCCCTTTTCCAGTCCAGCCATCGACAAAGACCAGGCTGCTATCAGCATGTCTGGCCAAAATATACTGCAGGGCATTTTCATCAATACCTCGATCACGAATAATGGAAATGGAATAATGCCAGACCTGACGCTGATACTGTTCAGCTAGCGTATGCTTCAAAATCACCCCCACTGGCGTCCCTGCTCGCGCCAGTGAAACCAGGACTATATCAGCACTACGACTTGCAGCAATTTGCCCAGCAAGGCGAATACAATCAATCGCCATCTGCTGCTGATTTTGCTGCATCGCCTGATGAAAAATCGCCATATAATCGACTGAGGGTAAACTCTCGCGACTGAGCATTTCACTATAATGACGTTTTTCGACTTGAATACGCCGCTCTTTTTCAGCCACTGGCGTATCGGGTACATCAATGGGTTTTAGTAAAAACTGTACATCATCAGAGCCATAACTACCGCTAAACGCTGCACTCATCTCAGCACTCAACTAACTGTTGGTGTAGCTGTGCACCATGCGGAATCATCGCATAATCACATTGCGCGATAAAGGGCGCATCACTAAGACTATCGCCCATACCCATCGTCAGTATCTCACCATATTGCTGTTTTAATGCATCTAGCCGATAATTAACGGCATGAGACTTATTGATACTACGCGGTAAAATAGTCATTGAGTTACTATTTAAATAAGCCTGAAAAGCCGTAAACTCTTGCAATAAAGGCTGCACACAATGCACTAAAACAGCCTGCAATTCAGCATATAAGGCTTGCTGGTGCAGTACTTCAACATAGAAATCCAGACCGCCCTCATGAATAACGCGCACCAACAGTTCAATCTTATGTCGCCCTGCATATTGCTCAATCGCCTGCTTTAACTCACTAAAGAGAACTTGCACCGCGTCTAATTGCGGTTCTAAAAGCGCACGCCATTGCGTATCTTCCTGACCATTTGCCTCTAAAATAGTCGCACCATGATTTAAGATTACACCATCATTGCACGGCACACCTAAGTCAACACGTGCATAGGCCGCCTGTGTTCGTGCCGTGGTTGGAATAATCCGCCATTGCTCATGTAACAGGGCTAACAGTGTTTTTTGCTTGGGCAGATAATAAGAGCTGGGTTCACCCGATAGGTTATACGCAGCAGGCGTGGCCTGTTCAAGAGTGTCACATTTACGGCGCGTTTGAAACACCGTGTCATCCAGATCAAGAAAGAGAAATTTTTCCATCAGTATAATAAAATGAGTACGCGTCAAGTTGTTTGACCAGTTGCTGCAGAGCTTGGCACATTGGCGTTTCATGACAAATAATGACCTGGTCATATTGACCTTCTGCCACGTTATATAAAAAATTGGGGATGTTATCGGCATAATTATCGATAAATTCCATTTTTTCCTTAATTGCATCTCCCTTTAACAACGGCGAACGCGCCGTCGATTGCACTCTAACATTCCAGCCTTGCTGCTCTAAATAGCGTGCCATCAAAAAAGCAACATGAACAAATTCGCCCGTGCCTAAAACTAATACACGCTGCGCTTTTTTCCAGCCCCGGATTAATTGTTTTACAGGCATCATATCAATCACTAATTCGCCTTGTATCCCTAAACGCCCTGCACTTAAGGATAAATGCTGGCGCTTACAATCCGGTTTACTACGTACATTCGGTATCCGGGTATAACAGTAATCAGGATTCGGCATAAAATTAACGTCGGCAGCTAACGCGCTAATAAAATATACATCGAGTTCCAGTTGTTGCCGGATCTGTTGTTGCCGTTTGCTGTCCACAAAGTTGAGAATACTGACAATAACAACACGCTCAATCTTTGGGTTAACATGCCGATAGGCATTAATAAGATTGACAAAGGTAGTGCCTGTAGTTAATTCATCATCAATCAAAACCAGGCTTTGCGCATTAAGAAATATTGTTTGCAAAAAAGGCTCAGTAGGCACATATAAATAGAACTGAGTCGCGTGGCTATGCTGTTCTTGAAAATCCAGGCGTTGAATATCCGCCAATAAATAGCGTGAGGTGTGGATAAATAAATGCTCAGCGCTAGAGGGTTGCCTGGCATAAGCCTCATAAACGCCCTGCCCTAAACCTGCTGCGGCTTCCGCCATACCAATAAAGACACTAGTATCCTGCACAGAACTGGCCAGGGCTTGCGCTAAATAATGATGCATCTGAGCCATTGCAGCAGGGCTGGATGGCCAATATTTGGCTAAAAGTTTGCTAACAAATAAAAAGCCCCGCTTCGGGTTTTGTCTTGCGGCATAATCGGTTAAGTCATCTATCGCAAAATCACTTGCCGCTAAACTTAGATTTAGCTCGCCCGTAGGCAATGAAACAGTGTGGATAGACATATTAATGAAGTTTTCAAATAGCAGGGTGAGTCATGCTCGCCCTGCTGTGAACGCCGTTTAATCCAGACTTAAATACTAAACACTGACACCAAAGCTTGACGCTAAAGGACCTAAACCACCGGCAAAGCCTTGTCCTACTGCTTTAAACTTCCAGTCATTATTATGACGGTACAATTCACCAAAAATCATCGCTGTCTCAATGCTCGCATCTTCTGATAAATCATAACGAGCGACTTCATTGCTATTCGCTGTATCCACTACACGAATAAACGCATTGCTTACTTGACCGAAATTCTGCTTACGTGCTTCTGCTTCATGAATCGTGACAGCGACGATCACGCGCTGAACATTTGCAGCCACATTTGCCAAGGTAATTTCAATGACCTCATCATCACCATCACCAGCACCATCTCTATTGTCGCCTTTATGCTCAACCGCGCCACACACTGACTTTAAGTTATTATAAAAAATAAAATCGCTATCGCTTGAGACCTTACCATCTGCACCCACTAAAAATGCAACCGCATCTAAATCAAACTCAGCGCCATCAGTTGCTCTTGAGTCCCAGCCTAAACCTAATGCTACTTTTACTAAACCTGGTGCTTCTTTGCTTAAATTAACATTACCGCCTTTACTTAATGATACAGCCATTGTTATTACCTCGTAGAGTGTTAAGTTACCTTATAACAGTTCATCCGTTATAAACAATTATTATGAATATTTTATAAAACTCATTAATCACAGATATTCTTCTAATATCATGCAGGTCTTATTAATATTGAGCCGTTTTTCGTTATTATCAACGTTTTTATACACTATTATTCTTAATGCCACTACTTACTGCCCGTTGTCCAGGTAAAACCAAAGCCATAATACTCATCGGCTTGCTTATGACCTTTTGCAAAGTATTTTTCTTCTTTCACTAAATCAAAATGAGCACCGTTTTTCTTAAAGGAAACCGCCACACAAAACCGTGACTTAGGGTCAGGCGCATTCAATTGTATAAAGATTTCATTCCCTCTGGGATCTTTTATGCTTACTCGACCATTCACCGTGGAAAAATCAGCTGCACCTTGGTAAATCATTGCAAAGACAATCATAAATTCAACCAGATCAGGGCGATAAATGGTTAAATTTTCACCGTCATTAGCGGTTCCGGTGCGGTCATCCTTATCCAGTAAAATATAAGGTGACTGCGATTTATTGCCAAAATTCTTGCCTACCGGCTGAATCACCCCCATAGTACCATCGGTCATTCGATAGAAACACCCCAAATCCAGATCTGGAGCATTTTTGGCCATACCAAAAAAACCTTTTTGTGGCTCACCAGCATCCCAGTTAAGGTTGATATGAATCGCCTGTATCGTATTGGTTTTTTCCAGAGAAATGGATTGCTTATCGCCTCTTTTTTCTAGCGTGACTTTACTCAACCTTACCTTCGGTGGCTCAGGATTCACCTCAGGCTCTGATATTTCTTCGCCACCAAAATGCGCTAATAATGCACTTAAACCACCATTAAAGCCCTGCCCCACAGCACCAAAACGCCAGATATCTTTAATATAAATCTCACCAATAATAATCGCTTTTTCCTGATTAAAATGCTGACCATTGAATTCGAATCTGGCGACATCATCGGCACCATCAGACAGACGTAAATAACCCGAATTCATTTTACCCATAGAGGTATTAGCATCAATAGTTGCTGTAAAAACCAGTTTTTTAATTGTGTTAGGTAAGCTTGCCAAATTAATACGGAAAGTCTCAGAATCCAGGCTTTCTTTTGCGACTATTTGAATAGACTGACCTGGCGATTGTTTTTGATTAAAGAAAACCATATATCGATCATCGGATAATTGTCCGTTTTCATCGACACCAAAACATGAAAAATCGACATCTACCGATGGACTAAAATCGATTCTTAATCCCACCGTTATTTGTCCGGCTTGCGTTAAATCATTTAGCTTAACTTTTTGTCCCGCGATCAAGTCTTTCATTAAACGCCTTTTTTGCCGTTACCAGCAATAATTAAAGATATTTCTGCTGAATAGTGGTAACAATTTGCTCCAGTTTTTTATCCGTCGTTGTATCACCTAGAGCACTAAATTTCCAGCTGCCATTATGTTTATACAATTTACCCATAACCATAGAAACCGCACCAGCAAATTTCTCATCATTGGCAATATCAAAAGTAGCGAAAACATTATCAACGCGGCTTGGTGTACCTTCATAAATACGAATACTGGCAAAAGGAATGTCTTTAAAATCTTGCCCACGAAATGAATTGAGAATAAAGACTATTTGTTCCGCGTTGCTATCTACCGCTGATAAATCGATAGTAATCACTTCATTATCCAAGCCATCATCGCCATCCATATCGCCGACAGTATCATCTCCAGAATGCTTAATACCGCCTTTTTTCGCCGCCAACTGACCAAAATAAACCAAATCAATTAGTTGCTTATTCGCATCATATAAGGCAACCGATGCATCTAAATCAACAGCAACCTTCTTTGTGCCTAACAAGCCTTTTTTCTCAATTGCGCCCCAGTTGGCACCTAGACATAAACGTTCTAAAGCACCACCGCCGGCTTTTTCCAGGTTAATGCGCTGTCCTTTTTGTAATGAAATTGCCATGTTAAATATTCCTCTCGTCAGTAATTTTTTTTTATTTCAAATTGTAATTGTTATTTCTATCTCTTTTGCTATTAAGTTAATAACAGCGCAGGCCGCATTACTTGCCTTCCGACTTCTTATGCTGAATAGATGAATAAACAGAAAATGCAATCAATGCAGCCCCAGATAAACCTGTGATTACCTCAGGTACATGAATACGCATACTTATCAACATAATGAAGGCTAATATACCAATAGCATAATGCGCGCCATGTTCTAAAAAGATATATTCATCCAAAGTCCCTTTGCGCACTAAATACACCGTTAAACTCCGCACAAACATCGCACCAATGGCTAAACCCAACATAATGATTACCACATCCTGAGTAATCGCAAATGCTCCAATTACGCCATCAAATGAAAATGAGGCATCTAACACTTCAAGATATAAAAAGCTCATCAGCCCGGCTTTTTTGACACCATTACTTACTGCTTTACCTTGTTCTTCATTCTCAAATAAAGCCGCCATACTATCTACGGTAACATAAAGAATCACACCAAAAACGCCAGCGACCATTGCTTCTAAGCGCTGCTCTTCTGGCAGCCAATTTTGCAATAGCAATAAAATACTTAAAGCCAGAATAATTTCAATCGCTTCCAGCTTTCCCCATGCGGCAAGTTTTTCCTCTATATCTCGCCAATGTATTTCTTTTTCTTCATCAAACATAAACGAAAAGAACACCATTAACAAAAACATCCCACCAAACGCAGCAATTTGAATATGCGAGTCGGCTAAATGCTGGGCATAGGCGGCTGTATCATTTAAAGCCATATCAGTGACCCCCATGAAACCGATACCGGTTGCCGCTGAAACAATTACAATCGGAAATAATAACCGCATACCAAAAACCGCGATTAAAATCCCCCAGGTAAGGAAATACCATTGCCAGCGCTCATCCATTTTCTTTAATACCGAGGCATTAACCACGGCATTATCAAACGACAAGCTCACTTCTAAAACACCCAAAACCAACGCAATAAAAACCCCAAAAGGACCTGCCCATAAAAAAGCAAGCACCATGCTTATTGCGGTAACGACAAAAGAAAGTCGAAAATGTTCCATACTATTTTCCTTTAAAAACACTACTAATTAATTGCTAGCAACTACATTCATTGAGTACACGTAAATTTACCAGGTATTCATTCAACTCATATTGCCCTCTTCTCCGTTAAAAATTTGCTCTGCACATCAAAGTCATGGAGTAATTAAATACCATAAAAACTAACTTGTAAAATATTGACTTTATTATCTCCTGAATTCAAGTCTTAAGTTCATAACCCAATACCTCTTGCTATTTTTTCATGCAAAGAAAACTCTTTTCCATTATCAAAAGCAATTGTTTTAACAAAGCTTTTTATAGGGTTGCGCAGACGTCTTTCATATTGCCTTCAAAGTAGTTTACACTTTTTTCATTTTCAAAACGCTGGGATCGCGGGCAGCTTGCCCGCTTTTATTAACCCTATGCGGGCGAGCCGCCCGCGCTCCCAGATAAAAAAAAACAAAAGTGTTAACTGGAAAATGCACGATGCCCACTTTTTCTTTATATTGCAATCAAAAACTCGATCATTTGCTTGCTAACCCGTTGAGATCTCCCTCTCTCTGGGATATTAGGTTTGAGGAAAGTTTTTCTACCAAAACTGCCTTGCCAGGGAGAAAAACTAAACAGTTACTTGGGTTACGTTTTTTTACAATGAAACGTAATCTGGCTTTTGAATTTCAGGTATTGATAAAAAAGCGGCGGACACAGCGCCCGCCCTATGACCATCAGATATGACAGAAGTAAATTACACGAATACCACTAGTGGCTGGTAATGCTCTAAACTCAGGACTATCTACCGCCAACCGTCGGGATTAGGTCAAAATTCTTGCGGCTTAGACCGTTCGTCAATTGCTGGACCAATAATCTTTGCCTGCGGATTCAGCGCTACGATTAAGTAAAGTCAGATAGGCTATTTCAACGAATGTCCCATTATCATGATTATGATTGACGAATTCATCACTAAAGAAAAAGCCAAGCGCAATATCGGAAGCACTTACTATGTTATCTAACAGTACGCCAGTCCAATAGGCTTGCCCGGCTTGCTCTGATTGCCTTGCAAGGACAATTTCATAGAAGCGTCTGACAAAGTCTTTAATTAAAAACAAGCTATGGTCACTGGCGCTATAACCGGTCACCGCGTATTGCTTAGTTAAAGCGTCAAACTCAGGACTCTGAAAAAAACCATACAGGACAAACTCACGCAATACACCGCTTTCAAGCTGCCCAACCCAATAGGCCAGGCCTGCTGCATCCGCATCTCTGTCTAAAACCGTGTTATAAATAGTATTAACAAACGCACTATTGCTTAACCCCAGTGACCTAAACTCATCGCTATTGAAAAAACCAAAAGCAACTTGCGTAGCTGAAGATGACTGGATTTGATTGATCCAGTAAACAAGCCCGCCGCTATCTGCTAGACGGCCAAGAATATTTTGATATAAACGCTCAATAAAGAGGTTTGTAGTTGCAGCGTACCACTCCCGGTAGAAATGACCAGATTTACGGCGCTACCTACCGGAATATTCGCCCCGCTACTGGACTCTGGCTGATAACCTTCCCTGCTGTCTACATTATCGCTATTGGCTGTATTCACCGCGCCTGCTGTTAGACCCGCATTTATTATTGCATCGTCTGCTGTTGCCTGAGTCAGGCCCGCTAAATCAGGCGTTGCTATATTTTGCACAGGTGGCTCATAAAATCCCTGGTCACTTACCAGTAGAGTCTGATTTGATTCGACACGCCGTCCATTATCCTCTTTTACAGTGGCATGCGATGAAATCAGCGTACCCTTAGCTGTACTGGCGTTAACAACAGGGGGTAAATCAACGGTGATACTGGCTCCCGGGGTCATCGTGCCAAGTGACCAGGTAGCAAACTTATTTGGCTCACAATAATTGTATGTACAAGAAACATTATCAGATATATAGGAAGTCGATAACCCATTCAAATGCTTAGGATAGCGCAGCTGCAGTGTCACCCCAAAAGGGGTTTCCCCGCTAATATTATCCACAGTTATGCGATCATCCGGGGTCTCACCCGCAGACACCGGATTAGGACTAATATCGGTCGATAAAGCCAGCGGCATATTTTCCTCCACCCGAGTTGTTACCAATGCCCGTGCAAAATGATCAAGAAAGTTCGCCTGCCCTATTATTGTTGCAGCATCCACTTCTAATAAGGTCCCTGTTGCAACACCCGGGTTTACATCTACCATGACTGTTTCCCGCCCACCTCTCTGCGCAGGAAAAGTCTGCAAGTCCCATTCAACTCGTATTCCCGTTCGGGTATCCTCCGCTACTGGCCGCAGCAAAAGTTACCCCTTCAGGCAATGGAAAACTTAAATGCGTATTCGTCGTACTAGCAGAACTTCGGTTTGAATAAAAAATGGAATACGTCAATGAATCACCTGGTTCTACCGGGTTGTGATCTTCATCAACCGCAATATCAAATACTGGCGACGATTGTACAATCATCGAACGGCTTAATCTGCTTATACTGCCATTATCCTCAGTCACCCCTGCTTGAAATGAAATCAGCGTACCATCAGGTGTATCAGATATAACTGAGAGTGGAAGCGTCACACTAATGCTGGCACCCGGCGCCAAATTACCCAATGACCAGCTAGCAAACTCATTTGGCTCACAATAATTGTATGTACAAGAAACATTATCAGATATATAGGAAGTCGATAACCCATTCAAATGCTTGGAATAGCGCATCCAAAGTCGTGCTCCAAATATGGGTTGCCCACTGAGATGACTTACTGTTATGGTTGTTTGAAGAGTTTCCCAGTTTGTACAGGATCTGTATTTAATTCC
This sequence comes from uncultured Gammaproteobacteria bacterium, assembly GCA_942491615.1. Taxonomy (GTDB): domain Bacteria; phylum Pseudomonadota; class Gammaproteobacteria; order Methylococcales; family Methylomonadaceae; genus Methyloprofundus. The sequence goes on along the minus strand of CALOCH010000018.1, from coordinate 27,678 downwards.
AGTTTAAAATCCAGCGCAGGTGTTATTTCCACTGGCGTTATCGCCAGTGCCTGGGCACTATGATCAAGAAAGTTAGCATGGCCACTTATGCTTGCTGCATCAACTTCCAGCAATGACCCAAGTGTAGCGCCGGGATCAACATTCACGGTAACCGTCTGTCTTCTGCCCGTTCGAGCTGGAAAGGTATGCAAATCCCATTCAACCACATTGCCATTAAGTGCTCCACCACCACTGGCCGAAACAAAACTGACGCCTTCCGGCAACGGGAATTGTAAATGGGTATTGGTGGTACTGACTGAACTACGGTTAGTGTAAGTGACAGAATAAACCAGGTGTTGGCCTGGCGACGCTGGATAATGGTTTTCGTCGACAGCAATATCAAACACAGACGCTGATTGCATAATAACAGAGCGACTGGCTCTGGTAACTGAATCACTATCCTCACTAACTACCGCATTAAAAGTAATTATCGAACCCTCTGGCGTACTAGCTCTAACAGAAGGAGGCAAAGTAACGGTAATACTATCTCGAGGTGTCAGATCACCCAGTGACCAGCTAGCAAACTCATTTGGCTCACAATAATTGTATGTACAAGAAACATTATAAGATATATAGGAAGTCGATAACCCATTCAAATGCGTAGAATGACGAATCCATAATAAAACGCTTACGCTTTATTTCTGCGCTGGTATTCGATACAATTAATTCACTTTGTAGTCGCTCTCCTGGCTGTACTGGATCCGGATTTAATTCCAGCTTCAATGCCAATGCGGGCGTATTTTTGATAGTTGTCACAGCCATCGCCTTGACACTGTGATTTCGTAAATTCGCGTCACCGGTTATTTCTGTAGCATCCACTTCCAATTGAGTGCCATATGCTACATTAGGCTTAACATCAACAATAACTGTTTGCTTTCCTCCTTTTTTTGCCGAGAAGGTATGCAAGTCCCATTCAACAACATTACCGCTGAAAACCCCACCGCCACTAGCCGAAACAAAGCTTACATCATTTGGTAGTGGAAAGCTTAAACGGGTGTTTGTCGTACTGATAGAACCACGATTTGCATACGTAATCGTATAGCTTAACTCCTGACCTGGCGCAACCGGATTTAGGCTTTCGTCAACAGCAATATCAAACTGTCGGTCTGATTTAACAGCTACGCTGTGGTTTAACATTGCCACCTGTGCGCCACTTTCAAAGACCTCTATATCAAAATCTATTTGAGTTCCATCCGGGGTAGCTAAGGAAACACGAGGGGGCAAAGTAACTGTTTTACTACTTCCCCCTGCTAAATTGCCCACTGACCAGCTAGCAAACTCATTTGGCTCACAATAATTGTATGTACAAGAAACATTATCAGATATAAGAAGTATATAACCCATTCAAATGTTCAGGGTAGCGCAATCAAGACTGCCCTTCCCCCCCCTTTCACCCCCCTCCCACTCTGGTCCGCGGGTTTGTTTTCAACCACCTTATTGCAGCTTGAATCTGATGCCAATAGCCAAAAACATCGCTGTAAGCAAAAAAATTTCGCGTTTATTTTTTTTATTAACATGATTTCTTTCCTGTTTTTTGGTGTTCAATACCATTGATAAACAGTTATTTTTATTGCCTTAGCAGTGATGCAAGCCCTTAATAATCAAGTTATTTTAAATCATCCTGCTGTCTAACAGCATGTATTCTGGGCTTTATATTGTCAAGTAGTTTTACAAAACCATGTTTGTCTTATTATGCAAGAACTATGAGTACTGGCTTCAGACCCAAGCCATCTTTCAATTTTGGTAACAATACGTTAATTAAAAACAACCGATATAGATTACAGGTAGAGGGTAGCACTACAGATTTTTTATTTTCATCATTCGGAAGCTTAAACCCTTCGCCTCTCCGACCGGCAGGGTTTATCTCAAATATTAAATAACAAAATGCATTATCGATATGACCATCATACAGTCTACACTATTGAATATCATTTTGTGGCTACGGATTTAACACCGGACAAGCAGCATTCAATCTCCTTCCAATGCTCCGAGACTATGAAAGTATTGTTCTTTACCCCACTTTCTGCTCTCTCAAAGACTGGCACTACGTGGCGAGCAATGATTAGAAAACACAAGCTTATTCAATGGCCGTTTTAAATTCAGGTACTAATTGTCTTAATTGCTGTAGTATGGCCTGTGGATTGCGGGTTTCGCAAGCGGTAAGCAAGTTGTTCATTTGCTTCTCCCAGATGTCCTGTTCATATCGTCTGGCTTTCGCTAAAAAAAGTTTTTCAAACCCGGTACCTAAGATTTGCTCTTGCTCATGAAACAATTCTTCATGCAACTTTTCTCCCGCACGCAGGCCGATATAGTCTATTTTTATATCCGAATCTATATTCAAACCACTGAGCTGAATCATTTGCTCAGCCAAATACCTGATTTTAATGGGCTTTCCCATATCCAGCACATAAATTTCACCGCTAGTTCCTACCGCCTCAGCTTGCATAATCAGCCTGCAGGCTTCAGGAATGGTCATAAAATAGCGCGTAACATCTGCATGTGTGACAGTAACTGGACCACCTTTCTTAATTTGCGCTCTAAATAAAGGCACCACGCTACCGGCAGAATCGAGAACATTTCCAAAACGCACAGTAATAAAAGACGTATATTCAGAGACAGTATGCAAGTTTTGGCATAATATCTCGGCAGCGCGCTTGGTAGCGCCCATTACATTTGTAGGGTTCACCGCCTTATCGGTGGAAATTAAAACAAAGCGCTCTATTTTTTCAGCCAGGGCAACTTCAGCAACATTTTTGGTGCCGACCAAATTATTAATAACGGCAGCAAGTATTTGGTCTTCCAATAAAGGAACGTGCTTATAAGCGGCTGCATGAAAAATAACATTCGGTTTTTCTGCCTGAACAATTTCCTGCAAGGCTTTCTTATCAACAATATCACCTAAAACAGGTTTGAGCTTTAAATCAGCAAATTCGCGCTGCAAGGTTGAATGGATTTGATACAGGTTATACTCAGAGCGATCATAAACAATCAACGATTCTGGGGCAACTCGCGCTATTTGTCGACACAGTTCCGAACCTATTGAGCCCCCTCCGCCGGTAATTAAAATACGCTTGCCTGACAAGCTGTTCTGAATCTTGTTCCAATCCAGATTAACAGGATCTCTGCCCAAGATATCTTCAATAGCCACATCTCTCAAATTCCTTTTAGAAACGGTGTTAGATAATAGTTCTTTAACAGAAGGCAGTGTTTTAAACGGAATATTCGTTTTTTCACACGCTTCAACAATCTGGCGCATCTGCATATCAGAAGCCGAAGGAATAGCAATTAGAATAATATCTATATTAAATCTGGTAACGTAGTCAGCAACTAAATGCGTATCGTAAAGTACCTGAACACCCCGTATTGAACGCCCTATTTTTCGTTTATCATCATCAACAAAGGCAATAGGCAGTAGGGAGACCTCATCCTGCAATAAGTCCCTTGCCAGCATTTCACCAGCCGCGCCTGCACCAATGATAAGCGCGCGTTGTGCTTCACTTTCATGCCTTACCCAATCTTTATAGTAGCGATAAAATAGGCGTGGAATGCTTAAAAATAACAACAAAAAACTGCAATACAGTGGTAAAACAGAACGCGGTATATACGCCAGGCGGTTATACACAAACAAACTACCCGCAATAAAAAACACACCAAAAAAAACCGCTTTAAAAATTCTAATCAGGTCAGGCAAAGAAGAAAAACGCCATACACCTTTATATAAACCAAAATACCAGAATATTATCGCCTGACTAACAAGAATAAAAGGCAGATAAAACAAGGCACTACTCAAAAATTGATCCGGGATCTGGTTTAAGTCAAAGCGAAACCAGAAAGCAAGCAACCATGCAAGTACGACCATGAAGGTATCATGTATTGCGATTGTTAGTCGTGATCTAAACGAAAAAGTAGTTTTTAGCATTGATTGTCTCTGTGTTAAATATAGAGTAGAAGCCAAGCGCTTGCCCAAGTTTTTATTGAAAAGCCCCTTGCCTTGCTAAAAAAATTATATCATCTGAATTCTATATCATGCGCGGATATAGAATAAGACCTGGCTTTCAAGATATCTAATGTATACTCTGTTAGTACATGTCCCGCCTTAAATATGTCACCGCAAATCATCGCTATTGCCCTGAATAGCTATCGTAGTAACAAGGTAAATGCTAACGCAAAAAAATTTTTATACTTTCACCCCCTCTGCTTTTCAGGGATAATGAAGGGTTTTGTATACTCACCTTTAATTCCGTAGACGCATGAAACAAAAGTTAGAATCTCTTTTATTACACGCCGTTGACGCTTTAAAAGCAGACGCTGTTATAGAGCGAGAGCTCAATCCTGTTATCAATATAGAACATGCACGCGATCAGCAACATGGAGACTTTGCCAGTAATTTGGCAATGATGCTAGCAAAACCAGCAAAAATGAATCCGCGCCAGTTAGCAGAAAAAATTGTCGCAGCATTACCTGTGGATGACGCTATCACTAAGGTTGAAATTGCGGGTCCTGGATTTATTAATTTTTTCATTGACCCAAAGGCACAATATCAGATTATCACTCGTATTCATGAGCAAGGGCCTCAGTTTGGCTTAAGTCAACTAGGTGCCGGGAAAAAAGTGCAGGTAGAATTTGTCTCTGCAAACCCCACCGGACCTTTGCATGTCGGGCATGGTCGAGGCGCTGCTTATGGCTCAGTGGTCGCCGATTTACTAGCTGCGGTTGGTTTTGATGTGCAACGTGAATATTATGTGAATGACGCCGGCCGGCAAATGGACATATTAGCCACCAGCGTTTGGTTACGCTATCTCGAAGAATGTGGTGAGCTTATAACCTTTCCTAGCAATGGTTATCGTGGCGACTATGTACGCGAAATTGCGGCTAATTTACATCGTGAATCTAACAATGAATATCGGCATCCTGTTGCGCTGGTATTTGAAGATATACCAGCTGATGAGCCACATGGTGGCGATAAAGAATTACATATTGATGCCTTAATTGCACGGGCAAAAACGTTGCTTGGCGATAAGCAGTACCGTGATGTGTTTCAAACGGGACTGAATGAAATTTTAGACGATATTCGTCAGGATTTAGGTGAATTTGGCGTTCAATTCCAACAATGGTTTTCTGAAAGGCAATTAATGGATGACGGCTCCATTGATAAGGCCTTAAAGCGCTTGAGTGACGCAGGTTATTTGTATGAAAAAGACGGAGCTACCTGGTTTGCATCCAGTCAGCTTGGTGATGAAAAAGACCGAGTAGTCGTTCGAGACAATGGTCAAAGCACCTATTTTGCTTCGGATATTGCCTATCATATGCATAAACTGGATCGTGGTTTTGACAAGATCATCAATATCTGGGGTGCTGATCACCATGGCTATATCCCGCGAGTTAAAGCAGCCATGCAGGCTTTAGGTGCAGACACAGAAAAACTCAAAGTCTTATTAGTGCAGTTTGCAGTGCTTTACCGTGGCGGTGAACAGGTGCAAATGTCTACCCGCTCAGGCTCCTTTGTTACCTTGCGCCAGTTGCGCAATGAAACTGGACAAGATGCGGCACGTTTTTTCTATGTCATGCGTAAATCTGAACAGCACATGGATTTTGATTTAAAGCTAGCAACCTCGAAAACCAATGAAAACCCGGTATTTTATGTGCAATATGCACATGCTCGGGTGTGCAGTGTTTTAAGGCAACTAGAAGAAAAAGGCTTACAACGTGATATTTCGTGTGGTGAACAAAAGCTGGAGACATTAATCGAAAGTCAGGAAGTCACTTTAGTCAGTACCTTAGCCCGCTATCCTGAAGTTCTCGAACGCGCGGCAATACAATACGAACCACATTTACTCATCAGTTATTTACGTGAATTAGCGGCAGAATTCCATACCTATTATAATGCTCACCAATTTATTGTTGATGATGCCAGTTTACGTAATGCCCGCTTAAACTTGATTTGCGCAGTCAAGCAGGTCCTAGCTAATGGGTTAAACTTATTAAGGATTACAACGCCGGAATCCATGTAATGCAACGAGACTATAAACACCGAGTCGGCTCGTCTCATCAAACGCGCACGAATGCAAAATCTCGCAAAGCGATAAAGCGTAAGTCGGCGGCTAAAAAACCCACGAATGCAGCGACTAGCAAACCGACAGTCGCTGGTTGGCGATGGGCGTTGGTGTTTACAATTATCACCGCATTTGCCTATTTTTTGTACAGCCTTGCGACATCACAACAACCACAAAAACCAAATACCCCAATTGCCAAACCACGAAGCCAGGAAGTAAAGCCATTATCGCTTGCAAAAACACCTGTAAAACAAGCAAAAAATACAGTCGTAGCAAAAAAAGCGCCTGTTGCTAAAGCAAAACAAGAGATACAGTATGATTTTTATACGGTTTTACCCGAAGCCGAATTTGTTATTCCTGATCATGAAGTAAAAACCCGCAAACGGGAAGAACGCGTGGGGAAAGCCAAGACAGGCGTACAATATTCAGTGCAAGCCGGTGCTTTTCGTAAGTTCAAAGATGCTGATAGTCTAAAGGCAAAATTATTAATGATGGGATTTTCCCCCAATATTGAAAAAGCAGTGATAGGCTCAACAACCTGGTATCGTGTAAAAATGGGTCCTTATAACCAACTCGCATCGGTCGATGCCATACAGGCTCGGCTAAAATCCAACAAGATGAAAGCTTTAGTTATTGAAGTGAAAAAATAGTGCATTTTTCTGTTTGATACATTCCCTTAAAATCTAACCCACTCTACTCAGGAATGTACATTAACCAATGCCTTCATCACAGGAACGTAAGCCACTTGCCTGCTTAACGCAGACGAGCCCCCGTGCCAACAATACATAAATCACCCAAATCAAATTCTCTTAGGGGGGTCAGAATTTTATAATCCCCGAAGCTTCAATTGCATAAGATGCGCTTCGTGCCTCAGCACATTCTATATTTTCTAATATTATTTAATTCTTGTTCCTTAGGACCGTGCATAAAATAACTTAGTCAAGGTATGCCATTGTGTAGGATGGGTAGAGCCTTAGAGAAACCCATCAAATGCTAATGTGCTATAGCACAAATGCGTTCCTGATGAGCTTCACTCCACAACTTTTCAAGTTGTTACGGTTCTACCCATCCAACAGTTGCTCAAATTATTTCATGCACACTCCTTATTGTGTTACCGCCATTAAGTTGATAGTTTTTACAATAAACAACATAATGTTACAAGGTGGGTTAGTTTTTTTTGCGAAGCAATTAAATTGACTTGTTAACGCACGTATAAATGAGACCTATCAAAAAAACACCTCGTCATAAATACGGGGCACGATAATAACTATAAAAATAAATAGTCGGGGTTACCCCCTAATGAGGAAGTTGAAATGATACGTATTGTCTATACCAGTACCGCAGTAAAAGACTTAAAACCCGAAGATTTGCTGGAAATTTTAAAATCTTGCCGGAAAAATAATAGCGCTAACGATATTACCGGTATTCTGTTGTACTCCAAGCGTACTTTTTTTCAGGCGCTAGAAGGTGAAGAACAAAAGCTAATGGCGTTATTTGAACTAATTAAACAAGATCCTCGACACAAAGACGTCACCTTAATTGAAAAAAAGGCAATCAGCGAGAGAGAGTTTCCTTATTGGAATATGGGCTACCAAAAACTCGATCAAGAAGACTTTAAAAACCTCGAAGGCATAGATGAATTCTCCGAAGATGATTTTAACCCTGCTGGATTTTTAGCGCATAAAGCCATTATTTCGCCTTTGATAGAGATGATGAAAGGCAAGCTGATTGATCAGGTTAAGGAAGTGTCACATGAAGAACTGCCTATACAACATGATGATCCTTTTATCAGCATATTGCACCGCACAATTCGAGTCGCCGTAAAATTTTTGGCTCTGCTGATGGTCGGGGTGATTATTATCTCGGTTCTGGATGTTATGCATATGATTTATGAAAAGGTGATCTCGCCGCCTTTTCTATTCTTGACGATCAATGATCTGTTAGCCACATTTGGTGGCTTTCTGATCGTGCTGATTGCAATTGAAATATTTATCAATATTACGCTTTATATACGCAGTGATGTGATACCGGTAAAACTCGTCGTTGCAACCGCTTTAATGGCTATTTCGCGAAAAGTTATTGTTTTTGACTTTAAAAAGCTTGATCCTGAATATATCGCAGCAACCTCACTGGTTGTTTTGGCTTTGGGAGTGACTTACTGGCTTATTGACAAAAAAGAATTAAAATAATCCTGTTAATAATCGCAGTTATACGACTAAACAGGATAATATGCCCTCCCCCCTCTAATTGATAATAATTGATGATAAATAAATCTAATGACCGAGAATACACATAAAATAAAAGTAGGTATTAGTAGTTGCCTGCTAGGTAATGAAGTCCGTTATGACGGCGGGCATAAGAGTAATGACTACATTCGTAAAACCTTGAGTCAGTATTTCGAATTCAAGCCTTTTTGCCCGGAACTTGAGAGCGGCATGGGAGTTCCCCGCCCGCCCATCCAACTGAGACATACGCCGCAAGGAATTCGCTGTGTTGGTGTCAAAGATCATACTCTGGACGTCACTGAACAATTGCAATCTTGCAATCAAGAACAAGACCACTGGCTAAGTGACTTATGTGGTTATCTACTAAAAAAAGAATCTCCTAGCTGTGGTATGGAGAGAGTAAAGGTTTATCGTAATGAATACCCGGATCGTAGTGGCACAGGAATATTTGCACAATATCTTAAAGACCACTACCCGTTATTGCCGCTAGAAGAAGAAGGTCGCTTAGGTGATGCCAAACTACGCGAAAATTTTATTCAACGGGTGTATGTCTATTATCGCTGGAAACAATTCAGCCTGGAAAAAATAACCCCAAACAGGCTGCAGATCTTTCACTCGCAGCATAAACTCATTGCTATGAGCCATGAACAGAACATGGTCAGAAGTTTAGGACAACTGATAGCCAGTGCCAATAAACACAATATAGAAGAAGTTGCGCAAAAATATATACTCTGGTTAATGCGCTGCCTAAAAATCACTGCGACCCGTGGCAATCATGTCAATACCCTGCAACATATTCAAGGTTATCTGAAAAAAACACTCGATGCTGATGATAAAGCTGAGTTGATAGAAACAATTGAACGTTACCGTTTAGGTCAACTGCCACTGATAGTGCCTATTACCTTATTACGCCATCATTTTCGTAAACAGCCAGATCCCTTTATTGACCAATCCTATTATATGAGCCCTTACCCGCAAGAGTTGGCAATATTAAATCATATTTAAGTGTTTCCTTCATTCACATAGAAAGTATGCAATCATGATAAAAATTATAAAAAATGAGCTTGATTCAAGAACAGAAATATTAACTCGCTACCCACATATTAACGAAATTCTTTTTATTACATTGATCGTGCTTTGCTTTATTGGGGATTTACTAGGCGATATTTCAGGGCGTGGCGCGATTTTTTACTGGCTATTAATGGCGCCTGTTTTTTTTCTTATCACGCTGGTTAAAGAAAAATCCAGAGAGTTGAAAACGGGTCGCACTATAGCGGATTTTATCCGCACCAGTTTTTTATACTGGCTAAGTGCATTGATGTCGATGTTACTCGTCATGTTTCTCTGGCACGCTGACGCGTTAAATGCAGTGTCTGCATCACTTGCCATCCATATTATAGTGGCTCATACCATGTTTTTATTGGGCACAATAGCGGGCTTACGGTTTTATCTTATTGGACTGTTCCTGTTTATAACAGCCGGTATAACAACGCAATTTGAAGGTGTTTTTGGCACTACCATCCTAATAGCGTTGCCCATTATTTTCTTTGGTTTTTATTATGATAATCGTAAACCGGCAGCTACGTAGTGGGTCTTAGTGCTTAATCACAAAATAAACTGCAGCGAATAATGGCCAACAGATACTCGGTTATTTCTGACGTGTAAAGAGTCTACCTGTCGTAGACTCGCACGAAGTGTATCAGGCAATGAGGTATTTTCGGATATCTTAGTTTTCTCCCCAGAGTTCATCCAGACGTCTTCCTCGCTTACAGGTATATCGATAAAAATGATATCTAATCGGATTTTTTTCCGCATAGTTTTGATGATAACCTTCTGCGCTAAAGAATTTTCCAGCAGGCAATATAAATGTTTTGATAGAGCCGACAAAAGGCTTATTGCTTTCCAGCTTCGCCATTGACTGCTCTGCTGATTGTTTTTGCTCATCAGTATGATAAAAAATGGCGGACCGATATTGATCACCAATATCACAAAACTGGCCTTGACCATTAGTTGGATCAATGTTCTTCCAGAAGATCCCAAGTAATTTTTCATAACTGATTTTTTTGCTATCGTAGCTTATTTCGATTGCTTCAAAATGCCCCGTTGTTCCTGCTGAAACTTCTTTATAGCTAGGACTTTCTGTCACACCTCCTGTATAGCCAGAAACAACTGAATTAACTCCCGGCACTGATTCAAAAGCATCTTCCATGCACCAGAAGCAACCGCCTGCAAAAGTCGCTTTACTCGACTGTGCAGTCGTTTGAGTAGCATGTGCTGTAGACACAGAAAAACAAGATATGATTAATAATACAATAAAATTCTTATTCATTTATTTTACCTCTGCGGGATGAAAGTCGCGGTTAATGATACTTTAACTATACAACAAATTTCACGCAATCCTTTCAATTAGTTTCTGAAAAATAATAAATCACTTCTCTTATTTTATCTGTTGAGTTATGATTGAATTTACTATTTAACTGGAATAAATTATGAATACCCGCTTGATTTGTTTAATGATTATTCTGGAGTATTGGTTATATGTATCGGATTGAATTGAAAAAATCTGTGACCGGAGAGGCCAGCATTAAAATTGCACAACCTATTAACCATGTTTTCGATTATGTTGCACTTAACTTTTTTGAAAATTACCCAAAATGGGCATTAGAGGTTGTTGCGTTCAAAGCTATAAACAGCAATCCAATGCAGGTAGGCTCACTAGCAAGGCAAACTCGAATTGAGCAAGGACAGGAAGTAGAAACAACCTTTGAGATTGAGACATTGCAACACAATGAATTATTGGTTATCAACGGCCTTTCTTCAGATTTTAAAAACAGCTATCATTTTGAGTCTATTCATAATGATGAGGCTACATTATTAACTTTTTCTGTAGAAATCATGCAACTTGAAGTCTATATGCGGCCCTTTATTAAATTGATACGTGCAGCTATTGAAGAAGGGGCTCATAATAGTGTGACCAACATTAAAACCTTACTTGAAGCTGAAGTGGCAACTGAAAGCCAGTAAGTTATATGCTATTTTCAACAACAATTGAATAATTTAATGCAAATCTAAAACGCATTTCGTTTTTACTGATCGGAGTTTTAAGTATGACTTTTATTGCTGAAAAAGATCCTGGGCTTATTCCTCAAATTCTATCTGTTATTTTGGATGAATGCGTTAATGGCATCACCTTAGCAGACCCTGATGAGGAAGATATGCCTATCGTTTATGCAAATAAAGCATTTGAACACATGACGGGATACAGTCAGGATGAGGTGATTGGTCGCAATTGCCGGTTTTTGCAAGGCGACGACCGACAACAGGACGCAAGGCATCAACTAGCAGAAGCTATTAAAGAAAAAAAAGAGCAGGTGGTTACCTTACGTAATTATAAAAAAAATGGCGAATTATTTTATAATAAGCTGAAGATAACGCCATTGTTTGATCGTAAAGGACAGATAATTTATTTTCTTGGCGTCCAATATGATGTCAGTGATCAGGTTAAAGCTGAGCAGGAAATTGATGCACTTAATATACGCCTGGAGAAGCAGGGTAATAATTGAGTCAATGACTCGAGATATTACTCGGCCTCCTTATTTTTAGCCTTAATTGAAGGTCAGCCATGGAAACCTCTGAATCGATACTACAAGCAGCTAACCAGAATATACAGGATAGCGAAGGGCTTTTATTTAATGAGATTTTTTTAATTATCGCCTTGATAAGTTTTGTTATTTTGTTAGCAATGGAAGGTGCTAAGCCATACTTTCGCTTTGATCATAAAGTGGCTAAAAAGTCTATTGCTACGAACACCAGCACCTTTATATTTAATAATCTTATTTTAACAGCGCTAACAGCTTCCTCGCTTTTTTTCATCGCTCAGCAGTTTGCTGATGTCGGTATTTTAAGTACCATGCAAAATGGACCGATAAAATGGCTGCTGACGTTTCTCTTATATGACCTGACTATTTATCTTTGGCATTTTGCAAGCCATAAATCTGAATTTTTATGGCGCATACATAAAATTCATCACAGCGACAAAGCGTTTAATGTCACTACCGGTTTTCGTTTCCATATATTTGATTTGTTTCTGGAAATTATTTTAAAATGCATTTTTGTCATAGTGATAGGTGTCAATGCTTATTTAGTCCTTGCAATTGAGTTGCTTGAAATGTCTTTTATCTTTTTTCATCACTCTAATTTATCATTTTCAAAAGAAAGTATTATTTCCCGGTTTATTATTACTCCATCACTCCATCGTACCCACCATTCGGCATTACGCAGTGAACATGATAGTAATTATGGTATTGTGCTGTCTATTTGGGATCAGTTATTTGGCACACGGAAAGAGACTGTTCCTAAAAAAATAGGTCTGGATCTTATTGAAGCAGATAATTTGATTCAATTATTTTTTCTTGCCTTTATAACAGAAGAGCAAATGAAAAAATTAGTGCATCTAATTCCCAGAGGCAAGAGATAAGCAACATGTATGACACGCTTAAGCAACTTTAGGTTTGGTAGGGTCCTAGCGACTTGAAAAGTCGTATAGCGGCTCGTAATAGCACGAAGTGAAACCCATCAAAAGCGTAGTGCTATAGTGTGTAGTATCGCTTGATGGGTTTCGCTAAGGCTCTACCCATCGTACATAACAGAATAACTTGCATAAGTTATTCCGGGCATATTCCTAAGCAATGCGCATGACATAAATGAATAATATCAGTATTGCCTAATTAATTTTCTGGGAGTAACGCCGGTCTACCAGCTGATTTTCTGTTGTCAATCGGACGTGGTTTTTTCGGTATTCAAGGTTTCAATACAGTCGCTTATACCAGCGCAACCCGAACGAATATATAAACCATAGCATGCTAAAGTCGCACTGCCTGGTTTTGTAATGTCCTACTATTTATTCCTTTTACCGCAAACTAGTCTTAAACTCCGCCCTGGCTTCATCAATCGCCAAAATAATCTCTTGCTTGAACGACTCTCGATTTAAGTAGGACTCTAATTCGATAAGACCTTTATCAATAATTAAGCCCGTAGCAATACCACCGATAACCCCACCGACAACAGCACCTATTGCGGTACCTGCTCCAGGAATTATTGAACCGACTACCGCGCCCGTTGCAGCCCCCGCTGTAGCTCCGCCAGTTGTGCCTGCGGCTTTACTCACCGCTAACTTGCCTACACCTTTAACTGCAAATTTAAAAGTTGCCTTGCCTGCGACTTTAGCAATAACTTTGCTAACAACAAAACCGCTAATCGCGCCAACAGCTGCGGCTGCTCCAGAGCCACTTAGCCGGTATTGCAACTGAATCTTATCCTTATGCAAAGGAATTCGTAATACATCATCCATTGCCAAGACCTGAACAACCTGAGTCTGCAAAACACTATGTTCAACGCGGTTATGCGCCAATATCTGTTTAGCGACTAGCTGATATTCTGCAACAGCTTGCTTGTGTGTGTCGAATGCCTCATCCAGAGCCTGCTGAACGCCCTTAAAGACATCGCCTTGTTGCAAGGAGTTCTGTAATTGCTCTGTCATATAGGGCGAAAAATCACCTAGCATAAGATGCCCAATGCGCGCATATTCTGCCCCTAAACTATAATACCAATCCAGATATGCATCGACATTAGCTATCAGCTGATCAAATGCGCGATCCACTTCCGCATTCAGGCTAATCAGAGAAACCTCGGCTTTATGCAACGCTTGTAAGCGTGCTTGTTGCAATGCCTGTAAAACATCTTGCCGATACACATCATTATCAATACGCACCATCTTTTGCTCTATATCTTCCCTGAAAGACTGTAATTCGGGCGATTGCAAAGCGACAGTTTCAAGTGCAGCAAATAAGGGTAAATATATAAACAGGATCAGAAAAGAGAACACAGCGGATACAACCGCTAGACTGGATTTTGCAATAACAGGCTGCTCTGCATGCGTTAAAGGCACAACAATACGCAAATACTCCTGTTTTGGTATCAATAGACAAGACAATATCTTGCAGGCATTATAAAACATAACTAAATTGGCCAATACCAGAGTCAATAATGCCCATGGCTTATTGATCAGGCTTAGCTGCCCAAGCGCATAAATTTTAATCGCCTCAAAATCAGCGACGAACTGTAGTGTATGCCAAATCAAAGCACTATTAGCATTACCTGCCACTGCTGATTTCTGCGCAATTATCGCAGCACTGAGACTAGAATAAAAAGGAAAATCGCTATAATTCAAGAGAACAACGAGAGACACAAACACCATCAGCAATGATGTGCACCAGCTTGCCCAGACTAACGCCATACTGGTGACTAGAAACGCTTTAACTTCATGCGCAAACATACGCCTGAACACGACATACAGAGCATAAAAAGCAGGAATAACCGGAAAAACAGTAGCCAGTCTACAGTCTTATAAAACTGAAATTGCACAAGCATATAAAATGCACTCAGCAAAGACCAAAGAATCCACAAAACCGTTTTAAATGTACGTCCTAAAAACACACGATATAACCAGCCTTGCTGAACAAATAATGCAGCCTGCTGTGTTTTTCGAATCGTCAGCGCATATAGTCCAGCTAAGCAAATAGGTACGCTTAGAGTGAAAACACTTAACGGCACTAACCAGAATTCATGCGCAGAAAATTCGTAAGCCATTACATAAACAAGCGCAATACAAAGCAGTGATTTTAAGAAATAAACACCCATGCGCTAGTCTCTATTTTTTACTAGATAATTGAAAAATACGCATCTTTCATTTTCCAGTTAACACTTTTGTTGTTTTTTATCTGGGAGCGCGGGCAGCTCGCTCGCATAAGGTTAATAAAAGCGGGCAAGCTGTCTGCGTTTTGAAAAAAAGTGAAAATTACTTTGAAGGCAATATAAAAGACGACCATTATTTCATTCCTTTTAACCTGGTTATCGTTTCTGGATGATATAAACTGGAAAAGTTCACTACTAAGAATAACTCGTTTGCTCTAACAGCTCTTCTATAATAAGTCTGATCTTTCAATAGAAGTTTATTAGACAGCGCTTTACCCAGGAGTTTAAATGCGCCTGCTATGTTCAAATAGCTGGTATCAGGACGTAAATCATGCATCGCTTCCAGTGCAAATAGCTTGGCTTGTGGCTGTGTGAGAGGAAAGGAATAGATACTGTCAAAATACAGCGACTGTTCAAAGTCGGGTGGAATACTAACCAGTTCCCCTTGCGCGCCGTAAGGATAATAATTATTAGCGGTAAAATGATTGGTATATAACCATAGTTGACCTTGCTGCAAGCCTAATTGCTTTACCGCGCTAATCACCGCTATGGTGGCAAATTTATGGTCGCTATGCCAGTCTAAAGCAGGATAAGGGCTTATGATAATATCCGGTTTATAAGCTTGTATCAGCTGTTTTAAATCATTCAACAATGCGCTCCAGCTTGCTTTGCCGTCAGTTTCCGGCGTCAGGGTGGACACATTTTGTTGGCGAAAAAAATTAACATTGTCGATGCCGGCATAGATCGAATCCACGGCATGGTCTTTATTCTCCGCCATCTGTTGTAAGGTGCTATCGAAGTAGCCCAGATTAATGGCCTGTTCAGGTTTGATGTCGCCTAACATAGGGACAGCAATACTATCCCATACTCTGAGTTTACCTTTTGCCTGATAATGTTGTTTTATATCTGGATAGATCTCAGCGTAAGTATGTGGCCCTGCTTCACCTGCTGTAATGGTGAGAATCAGGCTATTATGCTGACTATAAAGACCAAAAGCGGCAATTTCTGCATCATCAGGGTGGGGTGAAATAAGCAGAATGCGAGGCTGTTTTTTTACCACAGGATTAGCGAATAACAGAACTCTGGCCTGTTGATCTTCAATAATGAGATGATGAGCAATCAACTGAATAGTGGAAGACCCATGCATGTTGTCTGCTGGTAAATTGATATAACGTAAGCCACGTACGCCACGTTCAAAGCTTAAAATAGTGCGTTGTTGCTGGCTGATAATCTCAACATAAGGCTCTGCAAAATAACCGCTGAGGGTCGCAGTAATCTTTAATTCAATAAACCTCGTGTCCCACTCCTGTGCACTATGGAAAGTAAATTCACCCTGCTTTAACTGGACATCTTCTGTTTTAGCTGCGCTACTGTGCAGTGCATATTGATAATCCTGAGCGACATTGTATTTATATTTTGCAGCAAGTGAAAAATAACTGATCAAGACCAGTGTAATGATCAATAGCAGGCTGATAAGCATTTTTTTTATCATAAGGCTTTGGCACTCTTTATTGGCTGACCTTGAATACGCAATTGCAAAGGCTTTATGCCAAAGCTTTTTGATAAGCAAGTAACGTTTGCTTTAGCGTGTTTTCCCAGGTAATAGACAGCGCTTTGAGCTTGCCATTATTAGCCAACCGTTGGCGCAAAATCGGATCATTCAATAGCCGGTTAATATGCTGGGCCAATGCTTGTGCGTCTTTGGGTTTATCAATTAATAAGGCTTCATCTGCCGTTAAATGCTCAGAAAAACCACAGTACCGGGCATTACTTACAATCACCGGAATAGCATGCGCCATTGCCTCCAGGACCACCATTGCATAAGTATCTGCCAGCGTAGGATGCACTAAAGCATCGGCGACAGGATACAAAGCATGTATTGCATCGCATCTGCCAATAAAGTGCACCTGCTTATTCAAGTCTGCCAGACCAACCTGGGTGGTGAATTTTTCAGGTCGATCATCCCCGGCAACGACTAAATGCAATTGTCGGTTATTTAAGGCTTTTATCGCCTCTAAAATAACCAGCAACCCTTTGCGCTGATAGTCATTAGCAACAAAAAGCAGGACAAAATCTTCCTTTGCTATACCTAAGCGCTCACGTTGTGTTTTACGTTGCGCTATCCGGGTATTTTCAGTTTCGGTTATCTGTATACCAGGGTAAGCTATATTAATATGCTCGACAATGTTAGGGTAGTTGCGGATAATATTTTTCGCCAGAAACTCGGAAACAGCAATAATCTGGCGCTGGTTCTTAATACATAGTTGCTTTTTTTCCAGCCATAAATAGGCAAGTAAGCGCGGACTAAATAGTGTATTTAAGTAACGCAGTATTTTTTTTATCCCGGCTATATCATTGTAACGACTTCGCACACACGCAACGTGCAACGTTTGTACATTTGCATGGGTAACCCTATCATGAGAATGGACGATATCGAATTGACCTTGTGTGGCAAGGCGAGTAAAGCGGGAAAATTCCAGCTGGTTAATATAGCGCCGTTTTGCGTGCTTTTGCGCAATAATATGCACAACAATATTCGCATGTGGCTGTGTTTCAATTGTCTGGCAAAATAAGTGTACCTCATGCTGCACAGCCAGACGTTCAGTGAGTTCGACGCAGTAACGTTCTGCGCCCCCTATGCGCGTGTAATGACGAATTAACACAGCAATGCGTAATTTTTGATGCGCTCTCATGGTTTTATAAAGCTCGCTGTATGGCGGCAAGCACACTCTCAACAGAAACATCCGTAAAACCTTCTATGCCTTCCAGCGACTTTAACTTAATTCTATTGACCGTGGAATGATTAAATTCTGCTTGTAATACAATCGCTTTACTATTGAGAGGGGGGGTAAATTCAGGCGTGGAACTGCGATAAATAGCGATTTGTGGAATATTAACGGCAGCGGCAATATGCATTAAGCCCGAGTCATTACTAATTGCCAGATTGACGCAGGACAATATGTCTACCGCATCGAGCAGGCTGGTTTTGCCGCATAAATTAAGCAACGGCACGCCACTTTTCAGCACAATGTCTTCCGCAGTGGCAAAATCTTTAGGCGAACCTAAGATTAAGACCTGACACCCGGATTCAATCAGATGTCTGGCAATCAGCGCATAGTTTTCAGTCGACCAGCGCTTTGCCGGGCCAAATTCAGCGCCTGGCATCAGTGCCACAATAGGCTTACGCTGGGTTATATTTAATTGCTGCAACCAGTGTGTAATATTGTTTTTATCAACGGCTAGTTGAGGCTTTGAAATAGCATTTAATTCGGGAATGGGTGCGGAGGAATCTAAACCTAATGACACATAACGCTGCACCATATAAGGCAGTTTTTTAGTGTCTAATTGACGCCAGTCATTTAATAGACCAAAACGCATTTCTCCAAGAAAGCCGGTACGTCTGAGCGCGCCGCTCCAATAGCCATTTAAGGCAGATTTCCAGGTGACCGGCATTGTAATCGCCCAGTCATACTGCTTGTCTTTGATATTATCTGCTATATCTCGGCGCGCTTGCCAGCTAAACGCTCCCCGTTGAACTGCAATTTTGTAATGATTATTGACTTCCGGCATACGCTGTAATAAATCATAGGGCCAGGGAGGCGCAATCACATCCAGGGTGACATCAGGGTATTGCTGATGCAGCACTTTGAAAAGTGTCTGCGCCATGACCATATCCCCCACCCAGGCGGGAGAAAAAACCAGAATATTCATAAGTTTAAATCGCGTATTTTGCTGATAAGCTGCTCAACAGTAATTAACTGCATTGCCTCCAGACTGGGTATTTTCTTTTGCCACGGCAGTTGAGATGCAGGTTTGTGCATAAAGTTCCGGGCAGCTTGATCATAGAAATTGATACAGTTATCCAACTGATTATAAGGCCCGATATATTCGGGCCGGGTCACTGCATAAAGACCAATCGCCGGGGTCG
The DNA here is from genome assembly GCA_942491615.1 of uncultured Gammaproteobacteria bacterium. GTDB lineage: Bacteria > Pseudomonadota > Gammaproteobacteria > Methylococcales > Methylomonadaceae > Methyloprofundus. Next base: position 8,680 of record CALOCH010000018.1, on the reverse strand, counting down.
CCATCGCATTGGCAAGATGCAGTGGACCCGTGTCTGGAGAAATAAGCAGGGAAGCTCGTTTTAGGACGGCGGCCAACTGGGTCAACGTTGTTTGTCCTATTAAATTAAGACAAGGGGCTTGCGTTTGTTGGCTAATATGCTGGCCAAAAGCCACTTCTTTGCTGCCTGGCCCCCCGGTTAATACGATAGGCCTGTCGGGATAAAGCCTGTGTAAATTATTGATCAGGCTAATATAACGCTCTGCAGCCCAGGTTTTTTGAGGTGTAGATGCCATTGGATTAAGCGCAATCCATTGGCGGTCTGCGGTTAATTTATTATCTGCCCAGTTGAGGTCAGTGTCGCTAATGGGCAAACTTAGATCATCCGTCGTTATACTGATCTGTTCAGTGATTCCGGCAAATTTTTGCGCTAAGGCAAAAAAAATCTCAACCTGATGCAGGTTTTTCGGTAGATCATAAGACGTATCGGTAAATAAATGATGCCCTTCACGAGAATATGGCGCACCAAATCCGCTTTTATGCTCGGCTGGCAAAAGTGCCATCAGCATATTACTGACAAAACTGGTCTGGAAACTTAATAATTGCCCGGTATTTTTACTACGCCACTGTTTTTTGAGTCGCCAATAATCAGCTATCGCTTTAGGTTTATCGATAGGGACTATATTCACTTCGCTAAGTTCTGTTAACAGACTGGCGAGGGGTTTATCAATTAACCAGTCTATGTGTGTCTCGGGAAACTGTTTTTTCAGCAGGCGCACGGCGGGTAATAACATCAATACATCGCCTATCGCAGATAGTCGGAGCAGTGTTATTTTAGCGGGAGGTACTGTATTATTGCTCATGCATGATTATTTACAGTAAAAAGATTCAGTGATTTTAGCATTCTCGAATCCGAGTGCAAAATCAAATCAGTTTATTGGGATATGGGCGAGTCACCTGCTTCCCTGAACCTTCATTTATAAAACTAATGGAACACGATTATTTACTCAAGCTACGCCAGCACCCAACCTGGCGCTTATTATGTGCCGATAATTCAGCCTTGATTATCAGCTTTTTTTACCGCGCCTTTATTCAGCCCAATTGTCGTTCATTAAAACAAAGCGAATTAACGGAAAAGCTGGAAGACAGTTTATTTCATCTGCGTCAAATACATAAAGATAAATACCCGAAATCCGCGAAAGCATATTTAACCGACTGGGCCAGCGGTGAAAATGCGTTTTTGCGTAAATATTATGCGGAAAACAGTGATGAACCAGAATTTGATTTAACCCCGTCCAGTGAAAAATCCATCGAATGGTTGCGTAGCCTGGAGCAAAAGCAATTTATTGGTACCGAGTCGCGTTTATTAACGGTATTTGAATTACTGGAAACGATTTTACAAACCACGCAAACTGATCCACAACAGCGCATCGCTGAATTAGAGTCACAAAAAGCCGAGATTGAGGCGGAAATTGTACGCTTGCAACAAGGTGAGGTCATTAGCTATGACCCGCGTCAGGTCAAAGAGCGTTTTTATCAACTGGAAGAAACTGCGCGTAGTTTATTAATGGATTTCCGCCAGGTAGAAGAAAATTTTCGCCAGCTTGACCGCAGTACCCGTGAAAAAATAGCCACCAGTAATAAAAACAAAGGCGAATTGCTGGATGATATTTTTGGTGAACAGGATGATATTGGTGATTCAGATCAAGGTAAAAGTTTTCAGGCTTTTTGGGGTTTGTTAATGTCACCCGCTAAGCAGGAAGAGTTTAATGATCTGATTCAAAAAGTGCTGGCTTTGGAAGAAGTACAAAGTTGCGAGCCGGATGAATTATTACCAAAAATGAAATATCATCTATTAGAGGCGGGCGAGAAAGTGCAGCGCACCAGTTCCAGTCTGGTTGAGCAATTACGCCGTTATCTGGATGATCAGGTCTGGCTGGAAAATAAGCGTATTATGTCCATAATACACGAGATCGAAAAATCTGCGATTAGCATTAAACAAACCCCGCCTAAAGACAAAGATTTTGCCTTTTTAGATGATACCAAAGCACAGATTGAATTAGCGGTTTCGCGTACTTTATTTCGCCCCGCCCAGCCGCCCGTTTCAGCAGCTCCAGGATGCTGATAATTTCTGTTTTTCCCGTTACTTTTTCTTGGAGTTCCCGGTTAATCTCCTTCTTTAGGTGCTCTCGTCCGCTTCAAGCCTTTTTTAGCAACCCGCATTCGGGGGCTATAACAGGCGGAACAGGGGATAACGAGATGACTCAATCCCATATGATCCGCGATACCCAAATTTCTCGGCGGGCATGGCAACGGCCAGAAAGTCATCACGCTTTTGCTCGCCGACGTGGCGCCGCAGCAGTTCCAATCGTCCAGTTCCTTCAATTGAACATTCAGTTTACTGAGGACCACTTGTTGATTGCTCATCATAGAGCTTGCTGGATGCGTGTAGGGTGCATCCCGGAAAATAGAGCAATATCCATTTTAACCTCTTCGTTCAGGCTTATGCTTTCTGATCGGCTTTTTTATTTTTGGCAATTTTGTAGAGACGTTTCAGTTCCGAGCGGTCCTTTTTGACTTTTTCCACGTGACCCAAAATGCATGCGCTTTTTTTGGGTCATCGGCAAGTCCCATTTTGGCTCTTGGTTTTTCAATTCGTAGACAAGCCCCTTTAAATTTGCCTTTGACAATTCATGGCGTGTGTTCTGCATTTCATACGAGCCCCTGGTGAGATCCCATCTCATTGACCCTTGCCCATATGCTTGCCGCGGTGCAGAAAGCATCATGGAACGTCTTGACCTTTGGGGACAATGGCGCCAGATGTGCTCTCTTGGCCATTTTTTTCAAGGTTTCGGTCACCCTGGCGGTGTGGATTTCGTTGGGACATCGGGTGCCGCAGGTGTAGCAGGAAACACACTTCCAGACCAATTGGCTTTGTAAGGCAGCGTTTTGATCTCCCATGATAATCAGTCGAATCAAATGATCCGGCGTCATGCCCGGGGCGTCGTCGCCTACCGGACACGCCGGCAGCGCATCGTCTGCATTGGTAACAGGCCAATATGTTTTGACCGGATCGTTTGATTACCTCCCAAACGATCCCATGACTTTTCTCTTTTTCGTACACCAGCACGGGGGGGAGCATTCTGACGGCAACTTAAAAGATAGGGTACTTTCATTTTTTGGAAGTGGACTATACGGAATTTGTTGCCATTGTGTCAATGAATTATAGAGACGCCTAAAAACTCCGATATAAGGGGGAGGAAAATAGATCTGATCAAAAAAGGAGCGATATTTTTATCGCTTGCACCACGTTGAATTGAGGGGAAAAACGATTTTAACGATTCTTCAGGCGGGCATCGGTACTTTGGAAATCGTCAACCGCAGTTGGCAGTGCAAACAGCGTTTCGCTTCCGCCAGGGCCGTTTTTTCATCGAACACAGGTTCAACCTCCGCCAAAGCCTTTCAGACACTCCTCTACCGGCGTCATCTCTTCATGCATCCGCTCGCTGATAGGCAAACCCTTCATCTCGGCCGAGGAATGGATTTCTTGTTCTTCGGGAATGAAGCGCAACGGTACGTCGCCCGTGCCCCCCAGATGTTTGTCAATCTCCGAGGCGGCTTCCCTTCCGGCTTGAACAGCCTCAATAACCGTTGCCGGGCCGCTCATCACGTCGCCGCCGGTAAACACTCTTTTACGTGGAACGGCTCTGGTATTGTCGGCCCGGATATATCCGCGCCTGTCCAGCGTGATGCCAAAGTTGTCGGGAATGACCGATTTTTGCCCGATGGCCATGATAAACCGATCGACCTCTAAAATGAATTCGCTGCCTTCAATGGGAACCGGATGACGGCGACCGTCGGCATCAGTTCCCCCCAATTCCATGCGGATACATTCGACTTGCAGACAATCGTCTCGGGCGATGACGCGAATGGGGGCCACCAGAAAGTCGATTTTAACCCCTTCATTCAAGGCGGTTTCAACTTCCTCCGGTGAAGCAGGCATTTCCTGACGCGTGCGCCGGTACAGCATGGTCACCCGTTCTGCGCCTACACGCAAGCCGCAACGTGCTACGTCAATGGCCACGTTTCCACCGCCGACCACGGCTATCCGGCCTTTCAATTCGCATTTTCTCTCGATGTTAATTTCCCGCAACACTGACAGGCCGTTCAATACGCGCGGATCCTCTTCACCCGGAATTCCCATGGTGGTTCCCTGAATCGCTCCCATCCCCAGAAAGATTGCGTTAAATCCCTGGTCAAAGAGATCGTTGAGAGATTCAACCCTTGTATTGTAACGGAACTCCACCCCGATATCCTCAATGTCTTTGATTTCCTGATCCAGAACATGACGGGGCAGGCGATATTCAGGGATTCCGATCCGCATGGTTCCGCCGCCTTTGGATAAGGATTCAAAAATTGTAACCGCATGGCCTTTCTTTCTGATAAACCAGGCGGCGGTCAATCCGGCTGGCCCTGAGCCGATAATAGCGACTTTTTTGCCGGTATCGGGGAGAATTTTGAGTTTTTCGCGCCAACGCCCCGTGTCGCGTTCCGCCGCAAATTTCTTTAACGCACGGATGCTGATGGCTTCGTTGACCTCGCCTCGACGACATGCCTCTTCGCATGGGTGCGGACAAACACAGCCCAGGGTATAGGGCAGGGGCACGGTTTCGCGAATTACTTCAATGGCATCCTGATAACGGCCTTCGGCAATCAGGCGGACATAGCGTGCCACGTCGATGCCGGCTGGACAGGTGTTTGTGCAGGGCAGAATGTGGGTCTCGCGTTCTTCTTGGGTGAAGGATGTCTTATCTCTTAAGGCCCCGGTGGGACAGACTTCAACGCAGGCTCTACAGAATTTACACCCGGAATCCATGATTGGCACATTCGTCTGGGTTCCCACATAGGTTTTGATTCCCCGGTTAATCAAGCCGATCGCGCCAATGCCCCGGACTTCCTGACACATCCTGATACAACGGTTCGCACAGGATGCAGCGCTCCAGATCGCGAATATACACAGGCTCATCCTGTGGGATTGCCGGTAGTTTTCGGTGTTGGGGAACATGGCCGGGCAAAAGATCTTTTCTCCCCACCCATTCAACCACTTTTTTAAACTGGGATGCTTCCGCCAGTTCTTTTAGATGGTCGCTTACCAACCAGATAATGTTTTTTCGAAATTCTTGAAGTTGCGCCGTATTGGTGCTGAACCATCATCCCCTCAGATACATTAGTGGCACAGGCCGGAGGCAACTTCTCGCATTCCATCAATTTCGACCAGGCATAAACGACATGCTCCCAGGGGGGGTAAATCGGGATGGTAACATAAATTGGGGATATAGATTCCGGCATCAAGAGCCGCTTCAAGGACTGTTTTTCCGTTTTCTACCTGTAATTGTTGGTCATCAATTGTTATCTGTATCATTGTATCGCCTCAAAGTTACATGCATCAATGCAGGTTTTACATTTTATGCATTTGGTCTTATCAAGGATTGGATATTGCTTCTTTTCCCATGAAATTGCGCCTACCGGACAGGCTTTAGAACAGAGTCCGCACTTGGTGCAGTTTGCTTGAATAAACTCAAATTTTACCAATGCTGTACATACATGTGATGGACACTCACGGTCGTGAATGTGTGCTTGATATTCTTCCGGAAAATAGCGCAATGTGGTTAAGACCGGATTTGGCGCGGTGTTGCCAAGCCCACACAATGCTGTGTTTTTGATGGTGTTTCCCATCTCCTTAAGAAACGTCAGGTGTTCTTCATGTCCCGCGGTGATCTCATCGAGCACTTCCAGGGTGCGTTTCAAGCCGACGCGGCAGGAACGCATTTCCCACAGGATTCCGCCACAGTGAAATCGAGGAAAAATCGGGCTACATCGACCATGCGGGTGCGTTTCATCCATGACCACCATCCCTTTCTGAACCCATAATTGCGCCGGTGGGATTGATGAATCATAGTCCACGGGGGTATCCAGCAAACTATTCCAGGATGCAGCCTCCGGAAGGTCCGCCAGTTGCTGCCTTTTTTGAACTTGTTCTTATTCTGGAGAATTCCGCCGCCCGGGTTTGAAATATCAGATCTCGAATCGTGATGCCCATTGGCCACTTCCACGAGTCCCGAGTGCTTTTGACCTTTCCTGCCAGGGCAAAGACTTTGGTGCCTTTGCATTTTCTCAGTGCCGTATTGCTGCATACGCATTCAGCTCCTTTTGGATAATCAGGATATTGGCCAGCGTTTCGACATTGTTGATATTGGTTGGCTTTTTCCCATAACCCTGTTGGCCGGGAAGGGTGGCCTTGCCGTCGGCATTCCGCGTTTGCCTTCAATGGAAGCGATCAGGGCCGTTTCCTCGCCGCAGACAAAGGCACCCGCTCCCTTTTTGATGGACAGATGAAACGAATGATCGCTGCCCAGAATATCCTTCCCCAAATAGCCGCGCTCTTCCGCCTGGGCAATGGCTCTGGTTAAGCGTTTGATGGCAATGGGATATTCAGCCCGGCAGTAGACGTAGCCTTCCGTGGCGCCGATGGCATAGCCCGCAATAATCATTCCTTCAACGACAGAGTGAGGATCACCTTCCAGCACGCTGCGGTCCATAAACGCGCCGGGATCACCTTCATCCGCATTGCAAACCATATACTTGGTCGCCTTTGGCCTGTTCATGCAGAAATCCCACTTCATTCCGGTCGAAAATCCGGCGCCGCCCCGCCCGCGCAATCCGGATATTTTCATTTTCTCGACTACGACCTCAGGGGTCATTTTGAGCGCTTTCTGTAACGCGTTATAGCCGTTGTGCGCCAGATACTCATCGATGCTCTTCGGGTCAATTTCGCCGCAATTGGCAAGCACAATGCGGGTTTGACTGGCAAAAAATTGCCGATAATCCTCTCCGGCCAGCAGTTTTTCGGACCGGTTCGCCTTTCACCAAGTGCTGTTCCAGAATTGCCTGTACATCTTCAGGTTTGACGTATTCGTAGGTGATTCTCTCAGCATTCGGTCTGACAAAGACAACCAGTACATCCCTGAATAAGCCGCGGTCTCCAGTCATAATGACATCATAGCGATCCTGTAAATTGAGACGTTCCAATCCCTCCTCAAAAAACTGGCCGACTTTTCTCGAACCGGCCGAAATTCCACTGGTTCCATTGCATATCAGTATTTTATTTTTCATGATCCCGCATTCTCCGATCGATACTAATCCCATGTTTCTTCAATGTTTTGAATATTGCAGCGTCCATAAAAGTCGTCATCGATCATAACCGCGGGCGCCATTCCGCAGCACCCGAGGCATGCCACGCGTTCCACTGTGAAAAAGCCATCTTCCGTAGTTTCGCCTTCTTCAACTTCCAGCTTGTCCAGAAGATAATCAAACAAGCCCTTGGCGCCCATCACATGGCAGGCAGTTCCTGGCAAACTCTGATTGTGTGTTTACCACGCGGCGTCAGACAGAATTGCGTGTAAAAGGTCAAGACGCCATAAATTTCCACTGGGAAAATCGATAATTCTTTTGCTACGAGTTGCACAGCCTCATCAGGAACATAACCGTAGTTTGTTTGAATGTCCTGTAAAAGCGGAATTAATGCACCCTTTTTCTGGCTATATTTTTCAATAAGCATCCTGGTGTGTGAAAGATCTACATTCATGAGTGAATCCTTATCCCCCTGATCAGGGTCATTAATTTAGACATATTCCAACTTCTTTTTACGCCAGTTATCTTCAAAAGTTGCATTGTTGTCACTAGTATTCAGCAATTGTAACAGTCCAGCTTGATTGAAGTGTGCTATTATGCTTTAATCCACGGTTACGGTTTATCTCCCTGTTGCTGTCCTGGAAGCGTTTCGAAAACATGGGGAAGCGGGATGTAAGGTTATAGTGAAAAAATGAAAGGAAAAATAATGGTTGGTCGCAAGGTGAGGTTCGGGGTGGACAAGCCTGAGGCAGTGACCGATACAAAATACCGGGGGTTTCTGCAAAATATGACGGAGTATGTCGTTGCAATCAACAGAAACTTTGAGATCGTCATGGCCAATGATCTTTTCAAGGAAGGATCCGGTTCGGAGTGACATCCCTAACGACTCTTGTTTTCAGGCTTGGAAACATAGTGATTCAAAGTGTGCGGACTGTATCGTTGAAAAAACATTTCAGGATGGGAAAAGCCACCAAGATGAGAAGACCGTCGTGATGAAAGACGGCCGAAAAGTCCAATTGTTGCTCAGAACGACCCCCGTGAAAGATGCTCAGGACAGGATTGTTTATGTGCTGGAGACGGCTGTCGATATCACCGAAAACACGCCACCCCTTGAAAGCACTGTCGCGGTTGGCCGGCAATCTTGAACAGGTCATATCGAGCATGAATCATTTGCGGCAATCGGAAGAGAAATACCGGATGATTTTGAACGGTCCGGAGACGCCATTGTTGCTCACGGATCCAAAAGGTCGAATCCTGGATGTGAATCAGGCCGGCGTGGTATCCTCGTATTTAAAACGGGAAGAATTGATGGCTTTGGATTCGGCAACAGCGCTTTTCAAAAATATGACGACCTTGATGTGTTTGGTGAAGAAATTATTTCGAGACGGGTTTGTCACCGGGTTCGAGGCTCCGCTTCTGCGAAAAGACGGTGTTGCCTTTGATGGGTTGTTAACATCCAATGTGACTTTGAATGTGGTAGGGCGGATTACCGGCTATGTGTTTATTGTTCG
>CALOCH010000017.1:0-105605 GCA_942491615.1 uncultured Gammaproteobacteria bacterium | reverse complement strand
TGGTAAGCCCTCGGCAATCAATTCTTCGACTAACTGTCTGGGCAAGCGGGCTTGTGCCTGAAATTGATTAACGATAATCCCTTCGATTTCGAGATTTGGATTATGGTCGGCCTTTACTTCATTTAAGGTTTGCATCAGTGTATATAACGCTTCACGCGCGAAAGTGTCGCAATCGAAGGGAATTAGACATCTATTAGCTGCGATCAGTGCCGACTGACTGTAAAAATTAAGAACCGGCGGGGTGTCAATATAAATTTCATCGAAATCACTTAGTTTGTCCAATTCCTCTTTGAGTTTGAAAATTTTGTAGCGTGATTCCAGTCGTCCTTGTAAAGGTTCAAGTTCTGGGTGCGAAGGGAGAACAAACAGGTTAGGAAAAGGCGTTTCATGAATCACAGCTTCCAGGCCAGTGCCCTGGTTTCCGAAGAGTCCGAGACTTAGGCAGCCTTTAAAAAAATGCGCGATGGTCTTATCAGAATCTGCTTCTTTTTTGCCTAATAAATATTGAGTGGCATTTCCTTGTATATCAAGGTCGATAACTAGGGTGCGTTTACCTTCCATTGCACTAATAGCAGCCAGGTTGCATGTAATGGTCGATTTTCCAACTCCGCCTTTTTGATTAAAGATCACCCTGCGCATTTCTTTCCCCACTAAATCTAAATGATTAAAGTTGCATTATATGTAAAATCAGAGCCGTATAAAAGTTTTTGCGCCGCAATCCGGGCAATCAGGAATCACACTAGCACTTTTAAAGGCAATGATTTTGCCACATTTGTTACAGCTTAATGAGCCAGGGGCAGTCAGTTCCCCAGATTTATACGGATGGCTATATAGCTTAGCCTTTTGAGCTAGTTCAGCTAGCTCTACACGGGTTTTATCGGCGACATCAAGAAAAGAATCCAGCGCAAAATCTTCCAATAATTCAATGTCAAATTTAAGCCACTCTGACAAAGAATCATCACTGTTATCAGGCAGAGAGTGCGCAGCATGATGCACGTCTCGTGATACATCATCGGAGATATGACTAATTTCTTCTTGTGACAGGCCGCCCACTTCACTGATTTTTTCTTTAGCAGAATCAAGTTTGTCGGCAATAGTATGCAGAGTGTCATCTGTTGCTTCATACATGTAAGCCATAAAGTCATTGTAGGCTTTGGTTAGTTTATTTTCACTCATAAGATTCGCTCCCTAAAAAGGCTTTAGATTTACTTCACTGTAAGGTATTCTAACGCTTTTGAATGCCAAAAGACGAGTAACAATGCAAGAAAATTACAAACCACTGGAAATTGAAGCTGAAGTTCAAGCGCAATGGGAGCAATCAGGCGTATTTCAAGCTTCTGATGATGAGAATAAAGAGAAGTATTATTGCTTGTCTATGTTTCCTATCCTAGTGGTCAACTGCATATGGGGCATGTACGCAACTATACCATTGGCGATGTGATTAGTCGTTTTCAGCGTATGCAGGGTAAGAATGTTATGCAGCCTATGGGCTGGGATGCTTTTGGTTTGCCTGCAGAAAATGCCGCAATGAAACATAATGTGCATCCTGCTAAATGGACTTATGAAAATATTGATTATATGCGTGAGCAATTAAAACAGTTGGGTTTTGGTTATGATTGGGATCGAGAAGTTGCAACCTGTGATCCAGATTATTATCGCTGGGAACAATGGTTTTTTACGCGCTTGCTGGAAAAAGACCTAGTTTATAAAAAAACTTCAGCGGTCAACTGGTGTCCGCATGACCAGACAGTATTGGCCAATGAGCAGGTGATTGATGGCTGCTGCTGGCGTTGTGATACGGCTGTTGAGAAAAAAGATATTTCTCAGTGGTTTTTAAGAATTACCGCTTATGCGGATGAGTTATTAACTGCTTTGGATACAATGCCATGGATGGCCAGAGCAGGTTAGAACCATGCAGGCAAACTGGATTGGTCGTTCTGAAGGTGTGCAAATGAGAATTTACTGTTGAGGAGTTGGATCAGTGTCGATATTTATACCACGCGCCCGGATACTTTAATGGGCGTGACTTATCTCGCTGTTGCTGCGGAGCATCCTTTGGCTTTGCAGGCTGCGCAGCAGAGTGATGTGATTGCCACTTTTCTTGAAGAATGCCGACATACGGAAACGTCAGAAGCAGCTTTAGAAACTATGGAAAAGAAAGGGGTTGATTCTGGTTTAAAAGCGAAACATCCCATCACAGGTGAGCAGGTTCCTGTGTGGATTGCTAATTTTGTACTGATGAGTTATGGCACTGGAGCGGTAATGTCCGTTCCGGCACATGATCAGCGAGATTATGAATTTGCTAAAAAATATGGTATTGCCATTAAGCAGGTTATTTTTTCTGCGTATGAGACTAACGATAGTATCGCTGAGCAAGCCTTTACTGAGCGTGGTGTTTTACAAAATTCGGCTGAGTTTGACGGTTTAAGTTCCGCAGAAGCGATGGACGCTATTGCCGATAAACTAGAAACCTTAGGGCTAGGGCAGCGCAAAACCAATTTCCGCTTGCATGATTGGGGCGTTTCCAGGCAACGTTACTGGGGAGCACCGATTCCGATAGTCTATTGCGATGATTGTGGCACTGTTCCAGTGGCAGAAGCCGATTTGCCTGTCGAACTGCCTAAAGATGTGGTTTTGGATGGTTCAAATTCGCCTTTGCTAACACATGAGGCTTTTTTACATACCGACTGCCCGAAATGTGGCCGACCAGCAAAACGTGAAACGGATACCTTTGATACCTTTATGGAGTCGTCCTGGTATTTTGCGCGCTATGCCAGTAGCAAAGCGGATGCCATGCTGGATGCCAGCGCCAACTATTGGTTACCAGTAGATCAGTATATAGGTGGCATTGAGCATGCCATTTTGCATTTATTGTATGCACGCTTTTTTACTAAATTAATGCGTGATGAAGGGTTGTTGCTCTGTGATGAGCCGTTTAAAAATCTATTAACTCAGGGTATGGTGCTAATGGACGGGACGAAAATGTCTAAATCCAAAGGCAATACGGTTGACCCACAAAGCTTAATTGCTGAATATGGTGCCGATACTGTGCGTTTGTTTATTATGTTTGCGGCTCCACCAGAACAGTCTCTAGAGTGGTCGGATAGCGGAGTCGAAGGTGGTTTCAGGTTTTTAAAACGTTTGTGGCGGCAAGTGCATTTACACGTCGCGGCAGAGGCTAGTGTTGCGTCATTATCTAAGCAAAGCTTAAGCGTGACAGAAAAGGAAGTGCGTAGACAATTACATCAGGCGATAGAGAAGGTCACTGATGATATTGGGCGCAGACATCATTTTAATACAGCGATAGCAACGAATATGGAGCTGTTGAATACGCTGTCCAAATTTAAATCAAAGGGTGTGAATGCGGAGGCTATACGTCAGGAAGTTTTAGAGGCCATTGTATTAATGCTATATCCGATTGTGCCGCATATCTGTCAGACACTCTGGCAGGGCTTAGGCAAAAGCGATGATTTGAATTATCTTTGGCCAAACGTAGATAAATCTGCATTAGTTCAGGATGAGCTACAGATGATTGTTCAGGTGAATGGCAAATTACGCGGTAAAATCAGCGTTGCCGCAGATGCGAGTAACAGCTTTATTGAGGCGCTTGCTTTGGCAGAGCCCAATGTGCAGCGTTTTCTGCAAGATACAACGGTGAAAAAAATTATTGTCGTTCCTAAAAAACTGGTGAGTATTGTTGTTTAATTTTTTTGCAAAAAGCGTCATGTTCAATAAATTTAGCACCTTGGTATCCTTTATTTTGTTGCTAACAGCCTGTGGTTATCATTTGCGCGGTGCAATTGATTTGCCCGAATCATTACAGAAAATGTATGTGCGTGGTGCTTCGTCAGAGTTGTCCGAAGCGATTGACCAGGTCTTTAGGTCTACTAAAGGTGAACTGGTCAACAACCCGGCAGATGCAGGTATGATATTGAATGTGATTGATGAAAATTACCAGCGTAGAGCGGTGTCACTCAGTGGGACAGGCTACACCAATGAATATGATCTTGTGTATCGCGTAGTTTTTGATTTAATTGATAAAAATGGTAATGTGCTGGTTGCTGCTCAAACAGTAGAAGTGAATCAGGCGTATTTTAACCAGCAAAGCAGTAATACCGTGCTTGGTAAAGAAAATGAAGAAAGAGTATTACGCAAGGAACTTTATAGTAAGGCGGTACGTTCGATTATTGAAAGGTCGCGTGCTGAATTAAGGAAATTAGCACCATAGTATGTGGTTAAAAACCGAACAATTAGTGGGCGCATTAGCGAAACAGCTTGCGCCTGTTTATTTTCTTAGCGGAGACGAACCTTTGCAATTAGGTGAGGCGGCTGATGCGGTCCGGCGGGCAGCAAAGAAAGCAGGTTACGACAGCCGTGAACTATTAACTGTCGATGCACATTTTGCCTGGGGCGATTTTTTGCAAGCCGCCGATTCAATGTCGATTTTCTCGGAAAAAAAAATTATTGATTTACGTATTCCTTCTGGTAAGCCCGGCGCAGAGGGTAGTAAGGCCTTCGTTAATTATTGCGCGCGTTTACCTGAAGACACCTTACTGCTCATTACTGCAGGCAAGCTGGAGAAGTCAGCTAAAAGTTCTAAATGGGTATCCACGCTGGAAAAACAAGGTGTTGCTGTTCAGGTTTGGCCGCTGGAAGGAAAAGAGCTGCTGCAGTGGATTCAGCAACGTATGCAGCAACGCGGGCTAAGTGCAGAACAGCCCTCGTTAAGGCTGATTGCAACGCGTGTTGAAGGTAATTTATTGGCTGCTTCTCAGGAAATCGAAAAACTCTTTGTACTGTATGGCAAAGGCTCTTTATCTCAGCAGCAAATCGAGCAGGCTGTTGCCGATGGTTCGCGCTACGATGTCTTTAATCTGGTGGATGCTGCCCTATCGGGACGTGTAGATAGAGTACTTAAAATTCATTCAGGTTTACAACATGAAGGCGTTGCTGCCCCCATAGTGCTCTGGGCGTTAAGCAGAGAAATCCGGCATTTAATTCATATTCAGCAAAAATTAGCAGATGGTCAGCCGCGCAATAGTGTTTTTATGCAACATCAGGTGTGGGATAAGCGGCAAAAGCTAGTGACTTACGCATTAAATAAGTTGAATCGACAAGATTTAATGCAGATGCTATTAGTTGCCGCTCAAGCCGATCGACAGATGAAGGGGCAACAGGCGGGAGACTGCTGGGAAAGTATGCTGCAGATTAGCTTGAAATTGGCAGGCGCTTGAGTTTTTATCAAATTAATACTTTTAATATATTTTCTAAACGTATCTTCATTTATAATTGCCCGCTTTTTTGCTTATTCAGCTTCAGTATGAAGTACATAACATTTTTATTCCTGCTGGTTATGTGGCCAGTATTGTCCAGCGCAAATTCGAACTTACCACCGCCGACAGACACAACGGTCCCATTGCAAACAAATCCGTCTGATAATCCTGGATTTAAGTGGACTGGGCGTTTTGCGATCAAATGGAGTTCGCTTGGGGGAGATGCAGACTGGACTTCCCGAACCACTGTTTATTATGAACATCGTGAGGAATATACAGGAGACGGTTTGCATGGATTTTATTACAATGAAGCCGGCCTTACCTATCGTACTGCAGATGAACATTGGGATTTTGGTCTCGCTTTTCGTTATGCGCGATTAGCAAAGGATCAGCTTGCAGATTATTCGACCTTTAAAACCATGGCGTATATGCCCTATCTTTATGTAACGCCCTCCACACGGTTTTTCAACGATCGGCTTAAGTTATCCAGCAGGTTTAAAATCGAAGGAGTGGTCACTAACGTAGATACTTATGATGTATTGCTTAAATTGAGGCCACAGCTCGAATATGATTTTATCATCAACGATAGCTGCAAAATCATCCCCTTTCTCGCAGACGAAATTACCTTGGAAACTTTGTCGGGTGCCGGATTTACAAAAAACCGGGTTCAGCTTGGTGGAAGAGTTGAATTTTATCAGTATTTTACAGTGGCAACCTACTATGAATACAATTCAAACCTGGTGAATGGTGGCAAGGAGTCGGATTTGATCGGGTTTGACTTTAGTATGACCTACTAACTGGCCTGGTAACTTGCGCAGTGTCATTTAAAGCCGGTATTTAGTTGATAAGTTATAGCTTGGACGCTCCACCATTGGTAATTGCTAACTGAAAATAGTCAGTTGACATAAGACGTAACGCGGACTCTAAACGCTTCCAGGCAGCTTCATTGGCAGGCAATCCAAAACGCAGACTGGCAGGCTGGCTAAAAAAACGAGTAAAAACAGCGCGTTCAGCCAGGTGTTGATGAATCTGTAAGGCCTGATCTGTCTGTACCCATTGGAAAAGATTAGTGCAACCACTAGGCTGAAGTTGATGCTGATTCAGTAATGCATTTAAGCGTTGACTTTGCTGCTGTAATTGCTGAGAGGTCTCTTGCTGCCAGATATTATTTTGCAGCGCATGAGTACAAACAAATCGACTGGGGTTGCTTAATGGCCAGGGACCTAGTAGCTCCTTGAGTGCTTTTAAAATAGCGGCTTCAGCCAAAACAAATCCAGCTCGGATGCCTGCCAGCCCAAAAAATTTACCAACTGAGCGTAGAATAATGAGTCCCTTTAAAGGCACTAGCTTGCTTAGACTTAATTCAGGTGTGCAATCAATAAACGCTTCATCAATGATTAGCCAGCCTTGCTTTTGCTGTAATATGTCCAGCCAGGAAAGGCATTGCTGCTGGCTGAAAGTATGTGCTGTCGGGTTATTGGGGTTTACCAAAATTAATGTATCTAACTTTTTGATATGCTGGTCAATCTCTTCAGGGTGAAGAGCACTTATTGTATGCCCGGCTTTCTGCCAGGCATGCGCATGTTCTGCATACGAGGGGGTTACTATCCCGGTTTTACCAGGGGAGCGTAATAATGGCAGGCCTTGGATAGCGGCCTGAGATCCTGCAACAGCCAGTAGTGATGAGCATTGATAATACTGTTCGGCTGCAGCGTTAAGCTCATCCTGCTCTTCTGGCAGGCGTTGCCATATTGATGCGGGAATTGTTGGAATAGGGTATCCATTAGGGTTAATGCCTGTCGATAGATCCAGCCATGCAGAGACAGGAATGTGGTAATGCTGCGCTGCCTCCAGTAAGCGTCCGCCATGACTAAGCAAGTGCACCTCCTAAGCCAATAATGGCTAACCAGAGTAGCGTTGTGCATAAGATTAATAAGTTAGCGCGTTTTATGTCCTGATTTCTAGCCGGGTTTTCTGTGCCTAATTGGGTTTTTATTTTAACCTGGCCGTGATAAATCGCAGCACCACCTAAATTAATATTTAAGCTACCGGCACCGGTACTCATAACCACACCGGCATTCGGGCTTTCGCAGAATGGACTTTGCTGGCGGTAGCACTTCCAGGCGGCCTGACTATTTCCCAGTAATAGATAGCTTAAGGCGGTCAGTCGTGCAGGAATAAAGTTAAGCACATCATCTAAACGTGCCGCTGCATATCCAAAATGAAGGTAGCGCTCGTTTTTATAGCCCCACATGGCGTCGAGCGTATTGCTCAGGCGATAAAAGACAGAGCCTGCAGGACCAGCAAGCATAAACCAGAAGATCGGGGCGAAAATGGCATCAGCCCCATTTTCCAGGGTGCTCTCTATGGTTGCTTTGCGGATAGACTGGAAATCCATCTGTTGTGTTTCCCGACTTACTATCATTGCAGTGGCATGTCTGGCTTTTTGCAAATTACCTGCTTGTAAGGAATGGTAGATTGCCAGTGTATGCTGTAATAAGCTTTTCTGCGCGATACATAGATACAGGATAAGCGGGCTTAATAGTTGATTTGCCAGCGTGGAGCGAGTAATTAGATAAATTACACTTGTTATCGGCACGATTGCCAGTAGTAAGGCAAGAGCGCCTTGCAGTTTTTGATGTCTATTCGATTGCTGCCTGGGTAAAATAAGTCGCTTTTCTAAAGCGGTTGCCCAATTGCCAAATAAGACTAGCGGATGGCCTTTTTGGGGTTCGCCTAATAGCGCATCAAGTAGTAAAGCAATCAGTAAGGCAAGTGCAGCAGTCATTAGTTACTCGGGTTTTAAATTTAAAAGGGCAGCAACAATGCCATTAACGGAGCATAAATGCAAGCAAGAACATTAATGGTACAGGGAACGACTTCAGATGCGGGAAAAAGTGCGCTGGTCACTGGTTTATGTCGTTATTTTAAAAACCAGGGTGATTCGGTGGTTCCTTTTAAACCGCAAAACATGGCATTAAATAGTGCAGTAACGCTAGAGGGGGGGGAAATAGGGCGTGCTCAGGCTGTGCAGGCTAAAGCCTGTGGGCTGGCTCCGCATACGGATATGAACCCGGTATTGCTAAAGCCTAATTCAGATAAAACCGCGCAGGTGATTTTACAGGGTAAGGCAATCAAAAATCTAGATGCAAAAGCCTATCACGCCTATAAAAAACAGGCTATGCGGGTTGTTCTGGATTCTTTTCAGCGCCTGCAGAAACAATATCAGCGCATTATTGTTGAAGGGGCCGGCAGTCCCGCAGAAATCAATCTACGCGAGGGCGATGTGGCTAATATGGGCTTTGCTGAAGCAGTGGATTGTCCGGTTATTATAGTCGCTGATATTGATAGAGGCGGTGTGTTTGCGCATTTAATGGGTACGCTGGCTTTGTTAAGTGAGTCTGAGCAGCAACGTGTGCTAGGTTTTGTCATTAACCGGTTTAGAGGTGATATTGACATTTTGCAGCCCGGCATAGATTGGTTAGAGCAAGCAACGGGTAAGCCGGTATTTGGGGTATTACCCTACTTGCATAATTTATATTTAGAGTCTGAAGACAGTGTGGCGGTGGAACAAACAGAAGTTCTGCAGAGTGCTTTTCGTATTATTGTGCCCCGATTGCCCCGCATGAGTAATCATACCGATTTTGATGCATTGCGCTTGAATGAGGCGGTGGATTTGCAGTTTTGCCAGCAACCGGAGCGTGCTGGTGCGGCAGATTTGATTATTTTGCCTGGTAGTAAGTCAGTACGTGATGATTTGCAGTGGTTACAACAAACAGGCTGGGACTCCTTTATCCTGAGGCATTTACGTTACGGGGGAAAAGTAATCGGGCTGTGCGGCGGTTTTCAAATGCTGGGTAAAGAGATACATGATCCGCAGGGAGTTGAGGGTGTCTCCGGCTCTAGTCGGGGACTTGCTTTGCTGGATATGCAAACCACCTTAATAACTGAAAAGCAACTAAAGCAAGTGGCAGCGCATTTATTTATGGCTGATGCAGTGGTGCGAGGCTATGAAATACACGCGGGTGTGTCTTCAGGCGAGGCTTTATTGAATCCGGTTATGAAATTGCATAATGGAAAATATGAGGGTGCCATGTCTATCGATAATCAGGTTTTAGGTACTTATGTGCATGGTGTTTTTGATAGTCCTGATGCTTCGGCAGCATTATTGCATTGGGCGGGAGCAAATGGCGCGCAAGGGATTGATTTTAAATTGTTATGTGAGCAGGGGATCGAATTAATGGCGGCGACAGTTGGGCAATATATTAATATGTCACTGCTAGAGCAGAGATGCCAGGATTTTTTCTTAAGCAAAAAAAAGACTCTGTCTAAAGAGTCTTTTTAGGGTGGGGCTATTATCTGTTATTGCGGTACGACATTAATAGCAGATAATCCTTTTGCGCCAGTTTCTACTTCATAAGTAACCGTTTGATTGGGTTCTAGTGTTTTAAAACCTTCTCCTTGTATGACAGAATGATGGACGAATACATCATCACCACCGTCAGATTGTTCAATAAAACCAAAGCCTTTTGTGTTGTTAAACCACTTTACTTTACCTGTTGCCATTGTGAAACTCCTTAAAAAATAAAAATATATGGCGATAACAGAATAACAACTGATAACGAGGAACTACGGCCTATCTGTTCAAGCACTGTTTTCTGATTACGGCATTTTACCGCTATTTAGCGATGGATGCTATAGACTTAATTCGCTGTTACAGCGGTTGCGTGTACCTGGGTGCAATGATTGCTCCATAATATCCAGTATTCACTATAAGTATCCGATGTTATTTGAACTAGAGCTGTTGTATTAGGGATGTCTGTCAGGGCACTTTCTAAAGCAGTGTGCGTTTCGTTACCACTTGATATAGGTATGATGCCCAGTAGCTTGTATTGACAATCAGTGCCTTTTGCTTTGCCTAATGTACGATAACTGTCTGGTTGTAAAGGAACGTTTGATGCTGCGATACCGCCTGATGTATGTGCGCACCCGATTAAAGTAGAACCGATCGCCAGCGTTGTGAATATTTTGCGGAGCATGATAATAAATCTCATTGGAAAACTGAAATAAGTAATATAACATGCTGTTCTAAACGTTGCATGCGTTTTATTTGTGCTACTGGCGTTCAGTTATGATGGTGATTTGAGGCTAATATGATAAGGCTGAAATAGAGGGCATGGTCGCTGCTTCATTGGCTGCTTTATTTTTAGTGTACCAATGCAATAAGTCCAGATAGTTGCGAATATTATCGACATAGATAACAGGCTCTTTTCCTCTTGCATAGCCATGTTTGGTCTTAGAGTACCATTTTTTTTTCGTAAGTAACGGTAGTGTCTGTTTAACATCAGCCCATTTATCGGGATTTTTGCCTAATTTTTGGGTAATAATGCGTGCGTCTTCTACATGCCCGTAGCCTACATTATAGGACGCCAGAGCAAACCAGGTGCGGTCGGGTTGAGGAATTCGTGTAGGGATTGTTTTTAATCGTTGTTTTAGGTAGGCGGCACCGCCAAATATGCTTTCTGCCGGGTTACTTCTGTTTTTTATCCCGAATTGCGTTGCGGTTGCCTGGGTAAGCATCATCAGGCCTTTTACCCCGGTTGGTGAAACTGCATATTGGTTCCAGTGTGATTCCTGATAACTGACGGCCGCCAACAAGCGCCAGTCCAGCTCATTTTTCTCTGCCGCTTGCATAAATAGCGGTTTATACTCTGGTAGGCGACTTTGCAAATGTAGACGAAAAGTACAGTTGCCTACGTATTTAATATTGTGTGCATGCCCATAGTGGCGCTCCAGCAATTGAGCTAAAACTTTGTTTTTTGTTATTTGCTTAAAAAAAGTGACTGCTTCACTATACAGGCTCAAGTCGTCAGATTTTCTGAATGCCCAGGCTAATTTTCGATCAGGGTTAATATCGTAAGCAGCATTTAATTTGGGATAAAAGCGTCGCATTAAAGCCATTTGGTTAGAGTCAGCAATGGTAAAATCTATTAACCTTTCATTAACCAGGTATAGCAAATTTTCAGTATCCAGCGTTTCATTACTCAGCCATTTTAGTTGTGGTGCGCTTTTTTTGAGTTGGTGCAGGGTTTGTTCGTGACTCGTACCTTTGACAATTTCGAGTATGCCTTTAGTTAAGTCAGCTGTTTTTTTTGGTCGTTTAGTGCCTGTTCTGTAGATAAGCTGTTCGCTTATTTTCTGATAGGGCGGGGCGAACATCAGGTATTGTTGCCTTTCCTTAGTAATGCTAATACCCGCTGCTGCGAAGTCGGCTTCGCCTGCTGCTGCTTTTTGTAAAATGGATGAGAAATTTGCCGGCAGGATAAATTTAGCTTTAACAGCTAAATGCTTTGCAAATAGCTGTACTAAATCATATTCCAGACCCGAAAAACCGTTTGCTCCCTCATAATAAGTCGTCGGGTCATAACGTGTTAATACCGTTAATATGCCTGACTTTTTTACTCGTTTAAGTTGGGAACTTTCAACGTTACTTAACTTGTTATTTAGAGTAGAGAGGGACTTTTTTTCTGGTAACTTAGTGGATTCTTGTTGTTGTAGGTCACAGGCGCTCAAAAAACTGACGCTAAGTAGCAGAAATAATAGCAGTGGATGCAAGGTTTAACGTAGCTTTTTGTAATAGTTTATTAAGCCATTTGTAGAGCCATCATGTGTATTTACAGGTTGATCATCCTTAAGCTCAGGAATAATGGCTTGAGCTAATACTTTACCCAGCTCAACCCCCATTTGATCGTAGCTATTAATATTCCATATTTTTCCTTGAATAAATATTTTATGTTCATAAAAAGCGATTAATGCACCCAAAAAATGAGGTGAAAGCTTTTTGAACAGAAATGAATTTGTTGGTTTGTCTCCAGAGAAAACTTTTGCAGCAATAAGCAGTTCATCTGCGTTCTCACCTAAATCAGCTCTGACTTCCGCTTCTGTTTTCCCTTTCATTAAAGCTTCGGTTTGAGCGAGAAAGTTGGAAATTAATATGTCATGAGACTCAGTCCTTTCGCCATGACTTTGTGCCGGGGCAAGAAAGTCACAAGGGATAACCTTAGTGCCCTGATGAATAAGCTGATAAAAAGCATGTTGTCCATTTGTTCCGGTCTGTCCCCAGATAATAGGGCCGGTACTGTAATCAGTAGGCTCACCATTCATATCAACACTTTTGCCATTGCTTTCCATATCGCCTTGTTGAAAATAGGCGGCAAAATACTCCAGATTATGGTCATACGGTAATAAAGCATGAGAGTCTGAATAATAGAAATTATTGTGCCAGACACCTAATAAGGCCATGATCACTGGAATATTTTTTTCAAAAGGCTCATTACGAAAGTGTTTATCTGCTTCATGGGCGCCTTCCAACAGTTTCTCAAAATTGTCCATGCCTAAATATAAAGCGATAGACAGGCCAATTGATGACCAAAGAGAATAACGGCCACCTACCCAGTCCCAGAATTCAAACATATTGTTTGGGTCTATGCCAAAGTCAGTTACATTTTTTACATGAGTCGATAGCGCGACAAAATGTTTTGCTATCGCTGTTTTATCTTTAGCCTTATCTAGCAACCAGTCACGTGCGGCTTTAGAGTTCACCATGGTTTCTTGCGTGCTAAACGTTTTTGACGCGACTAAAAACAAGGTGGTTTCAGGAGACACTTTATCTAAAGTTTCAAGTAAATCGGCACGATCTATATTAGAAACATAATGTACCCTCATGCCTTCAATGGCATAAGGAGTGAGAGCTTTGGTGACCATCTTAGGGCCCAGGTCAGAACCACCTATCCCAATATTAACGATGTCTGTTATCGCTTTTCCAGTGTAGCCTTTCCATTCCCCGGAATGCACAGATGCGCAAAAATCACGCATTTTTTGCAGCGCTCGATTTACTTCAGGCATGACATCTTGGCCATCAACGTAAACAGGGGTATTGCTGCGATTACGTAGGGCAGTATGTAAAACCGCTCGATTTTCTGTTTTGTTAATACGCTTACCGGTAAACATGTCTTCAATACTAACATCCAATTGACGAGCTTTTGCCAGATTTAGGAGTAGGGTAAGTGTCTCGTCAGTAATTCTGTTTTTAGAATAATCAAACAATAGATCCTCAAATTGCAGCGAAAAATTTTCAAAGCGATTCGGGTCAGCAGCAAATAAGTCTCTTATGTGTCGCTGATCAATTTGTTTTTGATGTTCTTTTAACGCTAACCATTCGGGTAAGTTAGTTAGTTTAGACATAAATAGAGCCTTGAAGTACGTAGATGATTGAGTAAATACTAAGATGTTTGAAAATTTTACGGAAACATTAACTTTATAGCAATAGCAATATAAGAAAATGGTGATATAATCTAGCTGCTTTATTTACTTAATATGGCGTTATTCTTTCTTTGTTGGTATCTATATGATAAAGTTTGTGGTTGTTTTTAGCGCATAATTGAGTTAATTGCGCGAAAAAAACATTTTAAAAATTATAAAAAATTAAGGGGAAGGAATTATGACAAACAGTATTATGAGAAAAAGTTTTATTGCTCTGTTAGGCATGCTATTTTCTGCAACACTTTGGGCGCATGGTGGTGCGGCAGGCACGGATACTGATCAATGTAAATTTGAGTTAGAGCCAGAGCATTGGATTCATTACACCGCCTATCAACCGCTAGCCTATCCGGCTGAAGATTTTTGTGGAAATATACCAGATACTGGTACTTTGACGCAGTTAGTTTTTGATTATCAGGATGTTAGATACCGTAATCGCGCTGTTGAGTTTGAAGTAACAAAAGAGCCAGAAGGGACGCGTGTATTTTTTCAAGAAGCAAAAAAACATAAATCCGGAACAGTGGTATTAAAATTACCTAACGGGGTACCTGAACCAGGTAAATATTTAATTCATATTACCTTGTTACAAGAAGGCGGTGAAAATTTAGATGCGCATATGAGCTTTGTTGCAGGTAAAGGCCAAGTAACTAGTTCAACAAGTTTGTTTATGTATTTCTTGCTTTCATTAGCTGGCTTATATGTTTTATATTTATCGCACGCAGGCTTTAAAGCTAAAGTAGATGAGATTTTAGCTAAAATTAAAAGCGCGTAAGTCAAATCTAACAAGGGTGTTAATAATGCAGAAAAATCCTTTAGGAATGCTATTGGGTGCTGCTGTCATGCTGATGCCGTTTACGGCATCAGCTGTTGTCGGCTTGCCTAAGACAGTTGAAGTAGACCGCGGTGTAGTTGAGCCGATTTGTAATGAAAACAATCCGGAGTGGCGTAAGGCACAAACGATAGAAGGAGTAAGTATTCAGGAGTCACTACGTTGTAGTCCTGATAATCCTTATGCTATTGCTGCAGAAGTAAAAGGAACGAATAATTTATCAATGGAAGCATTGATGAACACTCATTATGCAATGGATGCGATTGTTAAAAAGAATGATATGGATGGCGATGGCGATCCTGATTTAATTATTATTAAGCTTGAAGTTGCTGAATTAAATGGACATTCGCCTGATTTTGCAGGTGTTGTTCCAACATTTGATATAGCGCCGGGTATACAGCCTGGTATGTGGGTTTTTGCGCCTAAATCTCGCGGTATGGCCACGAACAGTTTTGTGGGCCTCGATGCTAATCCTTTATTGAGAGCGCCTTCTCCGGTTATCCGGGTAGAGCAGGGAGATATTATATGGATACAATTGGAAAACACGCATTATTTCCCGCATACGATTCATTTACACGGCGTAGATCACCCTTGGGTAGACAGTTCGGGTGAGGGAAATGATGGTGTACCACAAACCAGCGATAAATTTGTTTTGCCTGGGCAAAGTAAAACTTATGAAATACGTCCTCGGTCACCAGGTAGTTTTGTTTACCATTGCCACGTACAGACGCATGTGCATTTAGCGATGGGCTTGGTGGGGATGTTTGTTGTTGAAGAAAATCGCCCAAATAATTGGGTGCAAACTTTCAATGTGGGGGCTGGACAAGTCAGACATCCATCAAAAGCCATTTTAGAGGAATATGATAGTGAATATGACTTGCATTATCATGCAATGGATAATGAACTACACAGTATTATTCAGAAGTACAATGATCCACGCCTCATTGCGAAGAAAATGAATCGTGAATATGATATGACTGATTCAACGGAAGATTATCATACTTTGAATGGTCGTTCTTTTCCGTATACTTTAAGAGAGTCTATAGTGGTCGCTGAGCCGGATAAAAATATTAAGCTACGTATGTTTAATAGTACCGGAGAAACTTTGGCAATGCACACGCATGGGCATAAAGGGACAATTACTCACTACGATGGTGTAGAGCATAATCCACTAGCGCAGATCACTCGTGATGTTTATGATTTAGCTCCAGCGCAAAGAAATGATATTAAACTCAATACGACTGATGATGGTTTTCACAATTATGGTGAAGGTATCTGGATATTTCATGATCACCGTGAAAAAGGGATTACTACTAATGGTATGAATCCTGGTGGTAATGTGAGTGCTGTAGTGTATAAAAAATATCTGAACGAAGTGGGCTTGCCTAAGGCCATTGGTGAAAGTATAGAGCCCTTGTTCACTAAGGCTTTCCATGATCGTAAATTGCCTGTCTGGCAAAATATTGATGCCTGGAATAGCCTGGGTGAAGTGGATGCGACCGGTTATGTTGCACCGCCACCAAGTATTCCTGCCGCAGCTGATGTCACGCCAGGGTCTGCCGATATTGAGATGCCGTCAGATAATTCATTCAGAAATCTTGTTTTTGGTCTAATTTTGGGGCTATTAGCTTACCAGTTGATTGTTAACAGAGCTAAAGTGATAGCGCTGATTTCTTCATTAAAAGGAGGAAACTGATGATTAAAAAATTATCAATCGTCGCGATGGCATTAGCCTTGTCTGCTCCTGTTTTTGCTGAAAAAGAATTTGTAGATCATACTAACATGATGGATCATGGTGATGGCCACTTAATGGATATGACGGGTGGTATGGTGATGGGGCAGAATACCGATGTTTTGCCAGGTGGTTGTGATCGTATTGCGGCGACTAAAGAAATTACTGTACACGCTGGGCATAAATACGCGGAGAAATTTCCCGGAACTATGTTTGCTTTCGATGTACAGGAGTATCAGTTCGAGCCGTGCACTAAACTAACCGTTAATTTTATTAATGATGACAATGTACGTCATCAGTGGATGATGCATGGTTTGCCTAAGTATCTTTATCCTAAAGGTATGTTTCATTTAGAAGTAACCGGGCCAGGTAAGGTGTCAGGTACCTTGATTTTTCCGCCCGGCAATAAAACCTATCTAGTGCACTGTGATATTGCACAGCATATGGAAAAAGGCATGAAAGGGCAGTTGAAAATCGGCAAAGGTGATGGCGACTTGCCAAGTATTCCTGGCGTTACAGCGAATGTTATACAGGATGACTACTCGGATAGTATTCCAGAGACATCAATAGCAGATACCGTGGTTGAAGGAATTAGCGAAATGAAAAAGAAGGTGGTCGGTAATGATTCTTTCTTTTCAGGGCTTACCGTTATTGGCTTAGCAATTGGTTTACTGATTGCACCTTTACTAGCACGTAAATTTAAGGGCATGAGTCCAGATGAGGTTATCGCTTATGTTTTTGGTTTAATTAAAGAGCTAATTGATATTATTGTTAAGTTTATTAGCTGGTTAATTAGTCTGGTAAAAAAATAGAGGGCTGTCTTCTTTCGCATGTTTTACTGGCCTCTGGTGATGAGTCATCAGGGGCTTTTTTATGGCCACAATGTTTTTTTAATGCTAGATTAAATGGCTCTGGATCTGCGGAATATATGTTTTTGCTAAAATGATAAGGGACAGAAAGTTACATTGGGAGTTTTCTATTTGATAAACAGAGATAGCACATGCTAGATTTCTGGGGACTGTTTACCAGTGCCTTTGTATCCTCAACGATCGCGCCTGGTGGCTCCGAAGCTGTTTTAGCCTATATGCTTGCGGAGCAGCGCCAGTCAGCTATCATGCTTGTCGCTGTTGCTACAGCAGGCAATGTTTTAGGGGCAATGACTACTTGGTGGTTAGGTTCTTTAGCAGCAAAAAAGTATCCAGCAGAGCAGCTTTTAAATAAGCAAAAACAAAAAGCCTTGCGTTGGGTTCAGCACTGGGGGTATTGGAGTTTGCTTTTTTCATGGTTGCCTATTGTTGGCGACGGACTTTGTTTTGCAGGCGGCTGGCTGAAACTCCCCTTATTTATCTCAATCGTATTGATTTGCATAGGTAAATTATCTCGATATCTATTTATTGCTTACTGGTTTGTGTAAGTGCAATGCTCTCTGCTGTGATAAAATACAGCAAGTTTATCAGGAGTTTTGATGAAAATGTTGCGATATTTTCCAAAGACAGGTGTGGCATACGCACACCATAAGCGTGATTACGCAGTTGCTGCCTTTACTTTTGTCGTTACTGCGATTTGTTTGACAATTGATGGCACTGGTAGTCGTGAAATGCAGTGGTTATTGGCTTTTTTTGGCTACGCATTTTTAGTGATGCTGTTAGCAAAAGAATCTAAATTATTGCGAATGCAAGTCGTCGTCGCTTTGTTATTTGCAACGGCGGGTGAGATTTTTGCGTCGCCTTATATGCAGGGTTATCTATACCGCTTTGGTAGTGTCCCACCTTATGTGCCTGCGGGGCATGGCATGGTATACCTGACTGCAGTTGTTCTGGGTCGTTCAGGTTTCTTTTTACGCCATGCCCGTGCGATTGCGCTCTTTGCCATTGTGACTTGTGGTCTATGGTCAGCATGGGGGCTTAGTCCTTATGCTCAGCGTAGTGACCAAATTGGTGCGGTTCTGTTTTGTGTGTATTTGATTTACCTGTTTAAAGGGAAATCCCCCATGGTTTATCTGGGAGCTTTTTTTATTACTACCTGGCTGGAGCTTATCGGTACTACCGCAGGAACCTGGGCGTGGGCACCCGTCGACCCGGCTTCAGGTCTAACTCAGGGTAATCCACCTAGTGGTGTCGCAGCATGGTATTGCTTGGTTGATGCTGTGGCTATGGCGGGTGCTGCACCGGCCTTACTGTTGCTGCAAAAAATAACTGCTGGCATGGTGCAATTTAAGCAGTTAGTCAGCGTGAGTAACAAGTAATCTAAGTCGTATTCATAAAAAATATAAATATATGCACTATATACAGCCAAATCAGGATTATCGTTCGTGTAGTAAGGAAAACCTTTCTGAGGATGCACTGCGAGAAGCAGCAATTCAACATTATGATGCCTGCTATTGGGATTACTTGTTTGCCTGGAGTAGTCGTAATGATCTCGCCTTGCATTATGGATATTGGGACAAGGATACGCATGGTCATAGTCAATCTTTAATAAACAAAAATCAAAAGCTCTACGAAGCGGCCAATATACAATCTAGTGATTATATTTTGGATGCAGGATGTGGCATAGGGGGCAGCTCAATCTGGATGGCAAAACATCATCAGAATCATTTAAAAGCAATTACTATTAGCGCAAAACAAGCTTATTATGCGCAGCAACATGCCAAACGCCATGGTGTTGCAAGGCAGATTAATTTTGAAGTATCTGATTTTTGCCGAACACCTTATGCCGATGAAACATTTGATATCGTCTGGGGCCTCGAAAGTGTTTGCCATGCGCTGAATAAAGCTGATTTTATACGCGAAGCTTTCCGGGTATTAAAAAAAGGGGGGCGCCTGGTGGTTTGTGATGGGTTTTTGTTGCAACGCGAAGTAGCTGATGAAGACTGGCCGGCAATGGTTGACTGTCTTGATGGTTGGGCAGTTCCTAATTTATGTCTGCGTGATGAATTTACGCAACTATTGAGTGAGCAAGGTTTCACCAGTATTCAATACCATGATATTACTGAACAGACTTTGCCCTCTGCTGAATATATGTATAAAGTAGCTAAACGCTTACAGCCAGTGCAAAAAATTAGTCAATGGTTAGGCCTGCGTAGCAAAACGCAGACAGCTAATTTTAAAGTTGGTCTGGCACAATATCACTTATTCCAGAATAAACTGGTGGAATATGGTATTTTTACAGCTCAAAAACTATAACTATTAATTAACTAGGGAAAATCTGATGAAAAAAATACTCCTGCTAACTTTATTACTGCTATCAAATATCGCTTATGCAAAGTTAAATTTTGCGACAACCACCCACCCGGGACAATGGGTATTAAATAATGAAGCATCAACGCTGAATTTTATTACTACCAAGAATGCCAGCAAAACAGAAGTGCAGACATTTAAAAAGATGCAAGCAAAAATAGCTGGTACTCACGTTGATTTAACTGTTGACCTCAGTAGCGTTGATACCGGCATAGAAATACGCGATCAGCGCTTGCGTGAGCTGTTTTTTAAAGTCGTTCAGTTTCCCACAGCTAGTGTAACGCTAGATTTAAATAAATCAGATATCGCGCCTATGAAACCAGGTGAAAGAAAAGTATTATCACTGATTGCTGAAGTGACACTGCAAGATATAACACAAGATTTAAGAGTTGAAGTACAAGTGATTGCGCTGGAAAAAAACCAGCGCCTTGTTTTTACCAGTTATCCACTCATCATTGATTTAAAAAACTTTGATTTGCTTCAAGGTGTCAATCAATTGCGTGAAATCGCAAAATTACAAAGTATCAATAGCGCTGTTCCTGTTACTTTTAGCTTGCTATTTGTCCACCAATAAATTTATTTTAGACATTTTATCTTTATGAATAATAAAAACATACTTCGACTGAAAGCGATTATTGTCAGTGCCTGCTTGGCACTCTTCTTTAATGCATGTTCGGATGATCAGCCAACACAACAAACTCAAAAAGCTCATAATCCATGGGACCATACTCACGATGCTGTGGTTACTGACGTGCAAAAACATGTATTCGAGCATGATTTTGCTGAACAGTGTGTCGCCAGAGAAGTCAGTAAATCGATAAATAAAGAGAATGACAGACAACGATTTGAGAAGCCATGTATGTGTATCGCGACCTATATGATGAAAGATTTAACGGCGATTGAAGCAGAGAAGTTCCTGAAAGAAAATAAGAATACTCAGTCTTTAAGAATTCGTTTTGAAAATGCTGCCTATCATTGCTTGCAAGAAAAGCAGACGGCTCAGTCTCCACAGATTTTTAACCAACGCTAAAAGGGCGGGATTAAAATCTGATACGTTCACACGCCGCCGTGAAGCATTCGCTAAAAGTTCTTTTTATGCGTCACTTCTAGTCCGCGTTTAATTTGTTTTCTGCGTGGGCGGGCTAAAGTGATACTCTCAAAGAGCCTTTTATACATTTAAGTTACGGATGCCTCTATGAAGTATGTACGGAAGCGGGGGGAATAGTTTCTAAGTCAGTGTGCATATAAGCGTCAGCATTAGCCACGATTTTAATGTCCCAATCCAAGTCTGGATTTATTTATATTGACGGGAAATCATGATGAATTATAGCGTAATCTTCGTTCTTTTCTAGTCCACAAGAAAAAAACTATGGCAGTGCCAATTAATCCCATCATACCACCAGGACCCCAGATCATAATCCCGCCAAGCTGTTGATCTAGCATCATTTCAATGGCTAAACGGCCGTCTAGCACGTCATAAGCTGCATATATCGGGTCTTTTTTTAAAGTAATAATAGCCCCGATAATAGTATTTGGAATAGTGACCAGCCACAAAATAATAATACGCATACCAAAAGAAATACGTGAGGCTTTTTGGCGCGGATCACAGATCAACCACCAAAAAAAGAAACCACTGATAATCATTGTAAAATGCATGGAATTATGCAGTGTCTGGTCTGCTAAGGCGCGGTTATGTAAGCTAGGAATTTGCCAGATTAACAGGGTAGCGATAAATAGCAATGACGCAGTGACAGGATGGCCTAAAAATGAATATACCCACTGTACGCCTTTGTTTCTGATAATGGGTGTTAGCACCGAATGACGTATTCGCTTCGGCAGTCCCTGCAGTAAGGGGGCAAGCGGCATGCTTAAAATAAGCAATATAGGTCCTAAACCCCGCATTAGTAAGTGTTCTATCTGATGAAAAAACAGAAAATGTTCTGATAATGGTTCTAACGGCGATTGCAAGGCTATTACAAAGCAAAGCATGCCGAGTAAAAACGTCGTTGTTTGTGCGTTGCTTACAGGGCGGGTCGATATGCGTCGTTTATCGCGACCACGAAAATACACGACAACCGTCAATAGCATAGGGATAGCAACATCGGGTGTAAATATCCAGGCCGACCAGATAGATTGATTTGGGTTGATTTTACCGTGTGCATAGCTTAGTAGTGGCAGGAAGTATAAGCTAAGGGCTATGGCGATTTTGCTGGATAACACAATGTTGACTGTCTAAAGGTGGCGCGATAGAGTCGCGAGGCGCGGGGGTGGTTTTATTTGACACACTTCCGGGAACATTTAATGGGGTTATTTTATATTGCTGTACAACAAAAAATAACCCGGTCTGCGTTTATGCGCAGAATGTTTCTATTGTGGATAAAATACCTTGAGTATCTAATCTGCAATCTGCTAATAGTTCTTCGCGAGTACCTTGCTCAATAAACTCATCTGGGAGAGCGATATTTAAGACGGGCATTAAAATTTTCTGTGCCTGTAGGAATTCATTCACAGCGCTTCCCGCGCCTCCAGCAAGTACATTTTCTTCAATAGTCACCAGCACATCATGTGTTTTAGCCATTGCTAAAATAATGGCTTCATCAAGGGGCTTAATAAAACGCATATTGATTACCGTCGCACCCAGTTGCTTTCCGGCTTCGAGTCCCGGTGTAACCATGCTACCCCAGGCAAGAATAGCAATACGCCCTCCTTGGTAACAAGTTTCTGCTTTGCCTATCTCCAGTTCGCTAAAACCGGAATTGACTAGAGCACCAGGCCCTTTGCCGCGAGGGTAGCGAACCGATGCTGGACCAACGTAGTTATAACCGGTAGTCAGCATTTGGCGACATTCATTTTCATCCGCTGGTGCCATAATTAACATATTAGGGATGCAGCGTAGAAAGCTATAATCAAAATTACCCGCATGAGTTGGGCTATCTGGACCAACAAGCCCAGTACGGTTCATAGCAAATAGTACATCCAGGTTTTGGATAGCTACGTCATGCACTAATTGATCGTATGCGCGTTGTAAAAAAGTTGAATAGATTGCAACAATGGGTTTGGCTCCCTGACAGGCTTGCCCAGCAGCCAGCGTTACGGCATGTTGTTCAGCGATAGCCACATCAAAGTAACGTTTTGGAAAGCGTTCGGAAAATTCAACCATGCCCGAGCCTTCACGCATGGCAGGCGTAATCCCGAGCAAGCGCGTATCTTTTTCTGCCATATCACATAACCAGCGGCCAAATACCTGAGTATAAGTTGGGGTGGTGAGGGGGCAGATTTAGGTAGTGAATCTTTGGTACGGTCAAAAGCAGGGACGCCATGATAGGCTAATGGGTCTTTTTCTGCAGGCGCATAGCCTTTACCTTTTTTAGTTACGATATGCAAAAATACCGGCCCGGAAAATTCTTTTAACGATTGCAGTGTTTCAACCAGCATATCAACATCATGTCCATCAACTGGACCTATGTAATTGAAGCCAAGTTCCTCAAATAAAGTGCCTGGTACGATCATACCTTTAACGTGTTCTTCGGTTTTTTTTGCTAATTCCCATACCGCAGGTAATCCGCTGAGCACTTTTTTACTTTCTTCGCGGACTGAGGAATAAAGCTTACTGGAAATGATTTTTGTGAAATAGTTATTCATAGCCCCGACATTAGGTGAAATCGCCATGTCGTTATCATTAAGAATAACCAGTAAATTAGCATCAATAGCACCAGCATGATTCATCGCTTCAAAAGCCATGCCGCCGGTAATACTGCCATCGCCAATAATGGCTACCATACGGCTGTCATCACCTTTATTGTTGGCGGCAATCGCCATACCTAATGCAGCGCTGATAGAGGTACTGGAATGTCCGACACCAAAAGCGTCATAGTCACTTTCTTTGCGTTTTGGAAAGGCTGACACACCATTTTTAGTGCGGATGGTCGTCATGCGCTCTTTACGCCCAGTCAAAATTTTGTGCGGATAGGCTTGATGGCCTACATCCCAGACTAATTGGTCTTTAGGTGTGTTGTAGACATAATGGAGTGCAACGGTTAATTCAACTGTACCCAGGCCGGCGGAAAAATGACCACCGGATAAACTAACGGAATGCGTCAGGAATTCACGTAACTCTTTACACAGAGGTATAAGTTTATTTCTGGGTAATTTACGTACATCTTCAGGAAAGTCGATAGTATGTAATAGTGGGTAGTTTTCAGCGATTTTCATTAGCGTTCCTTATGACCCTTTTTTTGATTTGAGTGCATGGCTAGCCAGGTTTTTACCTAGTGACCAAATTGAGCCAGGGACCTTGTGAGTGTCGGCAATGGCATGATCGAACGAGTTAACAATCCAGTCACGATCTTTTTGTGTCAGGTTAAGTGGCGGTAGTAATTTAACAACATTCATACCATGTCCGGCCACTTGTGTAAGCAGGTGATGTTCTTTAAATAATGGAATAGTAACCATTTGGCAGAATAAACCTTTATTAGCCGCTTCGAGAGTTGTCCAGGCTGCTTTTAGTTTAAAACTTTTAGGGGCCTGAAATTCAATGGCAATCATCAAACCTTTGCCACGCGCCTCTTTTAAAAATTCGTATTTACTGCTCATGGCATTGATACTGCTGATGATGTCTGCTCCAACCTTTGCGCTATTCTCGACCAGTTTTTCATCTTCCAGGACGTGCAGTGTTGCCAGACCAGCGGCCATAGCCATATTGTTTTTAGAGAAAGTTGATCCATGCACAACAGCTCTGTCCATACGATTGAATACGGTATCCATGATTTTAGTGGTCATGGCAACACCGCCAACGGGGACAAAGCCACCAGACAGAGCTTTAGCCATGCAAATCATATCGGGTTGTACGTTCCAGTGATCTATAGCCCAGAATTTTCCAGTACGTCCTATGCCTGTCTGAACCTCGTCGGCGACAAATAGCGTGCCGTATTTTTTACACAGACGCTGTACTTCCGGTAAATAATTGTCATCGGGGATATTGACGCCTTTACCCTGTATAGGTTCCACTATAAAGGCAGCAACATCTTTATTTTTTAAGGCAAGTTCCAGTGCAGCTAGATCGTTAAAAGGGACTGAGCTACAACCCGGCAAAAAAGGTCCAAAGCCTTCGCGGAAAACGTCTTCGCCAATTAAAGAGAGTGATCCCATGGTCAATCCATGATAAGAGTGTTCGCAATGAACAACTTTTTCACGTTTGGTGGTGTAGCGAGCAAATTTAATGGCCGCTTCGACAGACTCTGTACCAGAATTGCAGAAAAACATTTTATTCAGATTGTCAGGCATCGTGGTCAGAATCTTTTTAGCCAGTAAGCCACTTAGCAAGGATACGTCCATCTGGACCAGATTGGGTAATTCCAGTGTCAGTGTTTCCTGTAATGCACTGATAATAGTAGGGTGATTGCGTCCTACGGCAAAGACGCCAAAACCACTTAGGCAGTCCAGGTATTCGGTATTATCCTGATCGTATAAATATTGCCCCAGTGCTTTTGTATAGGTCCGATCATAGCCTATCGTTTGTAGCACACGCACCATTTGATTATTCAAGTAGTGTTCATGTAACTCAAATTTTTCCTGGCTATGTTGAGTAAAAAGGTCGGCGATGCTAAATGACATAATTAATCTATAGATTGATAGGGTTAAAGTTGAACGGTTTTATTGCTAAATGCGGGCAATATAAACAGAGTGCACAGAAGGGTGAAACTTATGCCAACGGCTAAAGTAATACCCATACTGGATATGCCAAAATGCGGAATTAAGGCTAAACTGATAAAACTACTCATTGTGGTGATTGAGCTGAACATAACACCGCGTGCAGTACTGGTCTGTAATAAATGCTGGTCTTCTGCAAGATTATCATATAAGCAGTGCATAATATGAATGCCGCTATCGACCCCCATGCCTAAGAGGAGGGGTAGAGCGATAATATTAGCAAAATTAAAGGGAATGCCCAGAAAAATATTCACCGTGCAAGTTAATAGCCCAGCCAGTAACAAAGGGCCGATTACTAACAAGGTTTTTTTAAGGCTTCTTAGTATCAATAACAGAAGTACGGTGATAATCAACAGTGCGCTACTAAAAGCTTGTTGAAACGCACCAACAACCGCCTCACCTGATGCCAAGTCACCGACAGGCAAACCGACAGCTGTGGGCTCAATGCTTTGCACTTCTTTGGCGAATTGTCTGAGATTGCCCGGGATATTTAAATCCCGCTCCGGCATGACCATAATGCGATAGATACCTGCAGGGCTTAACCATTGCAGGCGTATATCATCAGGTAAGTCAGCCAGACTGAATTGAGAGGCGCTAAGTGCCTGGTTAAGCGTGCTAATAGTGTAAGGCAGTAATCCTAGAATGCTATTATCAAGCTTTTGTGCTAGTTTGTCGGGCTGTTCTGACTGCGAAGAAGCCACTATAAACTGCTCGATGCTGGTATTCAGTTGATATAAGATGCTTGGTTCGATTGGGCTGCTATTGTCTGCAATTAGTCGAGTCATACTGTGCTGAAAATTGCGTAGCACTGTGATGCTATCTGATGGCTCTAATTCTGTGTCAAACTGACTCAGTTGTGGACCTAAAATCATCGCCAGATCTTCAATAGTGTAGAGTTTTTCTTCCTGGTCTGTTGCGATCAAACTTTCCAGCATTATTGTGCCATGAACTGTCGGCAGTTTTTCCAGTTTATCGCTTATTTGTCGTGCCTTTTCTGGATTGTTGCTTAACGCATAAAGCGCGTAAGGTGAGTCGTTTTTAGACTTTAATAACTCTTTAAATGCAATAACAGATTTTGCGTTAGGGTTGCGCATATCGACCGGATTGGAGTCAAAAGAGATATAAGGAATGGCAAAAAGACATCCCAGTGTGATGATGACTGTGCTAATGCGTATGGTTTTTTTATAGCGAAACGGTAGGGTTTGTATGAAAGAGGGCTTAGCTGGTTGATAAAAAGGCTTGGCATGCTTGAGCTTAAACAGCGTTAATAATGCGGGTAATACTATAAGTGAAATAGACAGGCCAATAAACATACTGACGCCGGAAATCAGACCTAACTCAGATACGCCTTTATAATCAGTGGGTACAAACGCAAAAAAACCAATTGAGGTGGTGGCTGCACATAGAAACAGTGAAAACCCGACGCTGTGCAGTGCATTTTTAACGGCAAGCTGGTTATTGTATTGCAAGGCAATTTGCTCGCGATAGTGCAAATTCATATGGATCGCATAATCCACGCCCAGACCTATATACAGGGCAGCGAAAGACACGGAAATGATATTGAGATGACCAATTGCCAGAGCTGCAAAACCAGCTGTTAAGGAAAGCCCGATAAGTAGCGTAATAAGGGTGGCTAATAACAGCTTAAAAGAGTGAAAGCATCTGAATAAAATAAAAAACACCAGCAAAAATGAACCGATACCACTTAATAAAGCGCCGTTGCCTATGTCCTCCAGTTCTTCATGCTGTAGCGCTATATCGCCAGTAATGCCAATATTTGAACCGGGTGTTGCGGCACTCAGTTGTTGCGCGAGTTCGCGCGCTTTTTCAATGGCACTGGCAACAGGCATCATGGAGTCAAAATATAACTTGGGTTTGGCAATGACAATGCGTCGTGTTTTATTGGTTAGACTATTGGGGTTTAGAATAGTTTGCCAGGAGATATGATAGTTTTCACCCGTGGCGGTTTTGCTAATAGCGGTGCTAATAGCTACAAGCACTTGTGGAAGACTCTGACTTATAACGCTGTCTTTGTTTTCTAGTGCTTCGGTTAAAATGTAGAATAACCCCTTCAGACTATAGTGTTGAGATAGATAGCCAATAAAGGGCTGAGCATCAGTTAAATGAGTGGCTAATTTATCCAGTTCTTCATTAGAAAGATAAAGAAAGGCCTGTTGACGAAAGAATTCATTATCATCAGGAATATAACTGGATTCAAAATAGTCGCTATTATTATTTAACTGTTGCTGTAGTTGATTGGAAACTAGTGCAGTTTGTTCAGGTGTTTGAGTGTCAACGACAAAGATTATTGCATTAGTGTCCTGGGGGAATTCTGTTTCAAGACGCTTGAAATTTTTCTGAAAAGGTAAGTCAGGAGACAGCATTTCAGATGAATTGTTATTCACCCCAAGATGGTCTTTTGCGTAATAAAGACAACTGCCTGTTAAAAAAAGTGCAGAAATAACGATAAGCCAGGCGAAGCGAGTGACAAAGCAGCCTTGCCATTCAAGTAGTTTGTTTGATAGTGACATCAGGAGCTCACTGCACTTTTGTTATTTGTGGGATGTGACGGGCTATATGCGTCAATGTTTTATGAGCAGCACTAAAGTGCATCCCTAGCCTTATTAAACTCGGAAGTTCAGTCGGATGCTGACACAGAAAATAAATAAGCCTGGGCAGGGAAATAATGCCCGCAGGTGTCATCGCATAGCTTATCGCATCAGGTAAATCCATATTTGCCGGGTCAACAATGCTGCGGATAGCGACAAAGGGAATGCTAGCCATCAGTGCAACGCGAGCAACTGCGCCACTTTCCATATCTACGGCAAGTGCTCCGGTTAGCTGGTATCGCGTTACTTTTTCTTGTGCAAGGGTGATAACTGATGTGCTCTCAAAAAGTATGCCAGTATAACATTTAATATGTGAGTCAAGAGTATTAATTATTAGCTCAGACAAGGATGCCTGGGTTGCCAATGCCTTCTGCTGTTTGGTTAAGATGTGATGAGGAATAAACAGATCACCCGCTTTCAAATGCGGTGCTAAGGCACCGGCGCAACCCCAGCTTATTAGCTGGGTTGCGCCTTGCTTTAATAAGTTTCGCGCAGCCTTGTCAGCATTTTCTATGCCTGAACCAGATAGCGTGATTAGCGTGCCGTCAGTCAAAGCGACCCACTCCCCTTGATTAATTTTTCTTGGAGTCAAGGTGCGTAGTTCTTCAGCTAAAGCAACGACAATCCCAGTAGTCACTGCTTATTTTTCTCATTACGATAGCGTGCCAGTGCCCACAAAGGGAAAAATTTATCATAACCATGATATTGCAAATAAAAGACGCGTGGGAAACCGGGTGCCGTATGGCAATGATCAGTCCAAAGACCCTGTGGATCCTGGTTTTTGAGTAAATAGGCAATACCCGCCTGGAGTGCTTTCGACTGAGTCTCTCCCGCGGCCATTAAGGCCAGCACTGCCCAAGCAGTTTGAAATGCCGTGCTGGTATGAAATTGACCGCGCAACTGTTCGTCATGATAACTTTGGTTATCTTCGCCCCAGCCCCCGTCTTCATGCTGTGTGTTTTTTAGCCATACCACTGCTTTTGTATAGATAGGGTCATTTTTCGGTATATCTGTATGTTCCAGGGCCATCAATACCGACCAGGTGCCATAGATGTAATTTGTACCCCAGCGACCAAACCACGCTCCATCGGCTTCTTGCTCCTTGCGAACATAATTCAGGCAGCGTTGATATGCGGGGAGATATTCATCATGGTGTTGTGCAACTTTGGCCATTAGCATCAGGCAGCGTGCGCTAACATCGACTGTAGGCGGGTCTAATAAAGCACCATGATCGGCAAAAGGGATTTCATTGAGGTAATAATAGGTATTATCCACATCAAACGCACCATAGCCGCCATTGCTAGCCTGCATGCCCACTATCCAGCGCGTTGCGCGATGAATTTCTTCATCCATATTGTCGTCCGACAAGTTTGCGGTTGCCATGCCATAGGCTATAACGGCCGTATCATCAACATCAGGATAGTGCGGATTTTCAAACTGAAACGCCCAGCCCCCTCCTTCCAGATTGGGTCGCTGGATACGCCAGTCACCTGGTTCATCAGAGAGCTGTTTGGTTTTTAGCCATGCATATGCTTTTTTTCTGTGTGCTTCGGTGCCTGATAAGTTAGCTTCCTGCAAAGCGAGCAGGGTTAAGCCGGTATCCCACACAGGTGACAGGCATGGCTGGCAATATGCTTCATCTTCTTTGATAACTAACAGCTTATCTATGGCCTTGCGTGCAGTGATAACATGGGGATGATCAGCTGACATACCCAGTAAAAGCATGGCTTGATAAGCATTCACCATGGCAGGAAAAATGCCTCCTAAGCCATCCTCGCCATTTAAGCGTTCTGTAAACCAGTTTTTGGCTCTTGTCACGGCAATCTGGTGCATTTTTTTAGTGACCAATATGCGTGACTTGCGACCGAGAGCATCCAGAAACAAGAAAAATTTGTTTAGCAAACCTCGCTCAGGAAAATAGTGTTTTTCCTGTTCAGGGTGGACAATAAATAATTCAAGTACATCAATATTTAACGGATTTTTTGCTTTTGCTTCCAGAGTACAAAGAATAAATAAAGGTATCATAACGGTTCTCGACCAGTATGATACTTTATCAATATGGAATGGAAACCATTTAGGCAATAGCATAATTTCCACTGGAATAAATGGCACGCCGCGCCAAGGCAGTTGCTCAAAAATAGCGAGGGCTATGCGGGTAAAAACGTTCGCTTTAGCAGCGCCCCCCTGACTAAGAATATAGTTGCGCAAGCGAGCCATATGCGCTTGTTCGGGCTGGTCGCCAGCGAGTTTTAGTGCGTAATACGCTTTGACGCTACAGCTAATATCGCCCTCACCGCCGTGAAACAAGGGGTAGCTGCCATCCTGAGATTGATGTCTACGTAAATAGGTCGCAATTTTAGCTTGTAAGGCTTCGTCTATATCATCCAGATAATGCATCATCATGATGTATTCCGCTGGAATGGTGCAGTCTGCTTCTAGTTCAAATAACCAATAGCCATCTTCGTGTTGTAATGACAAAAGCGTGTCTTGAGCGTTTTTTATGGCAGTGTCCAAAGTATGGATGTTGCTCATATTATTGTAGTCCTCAGTAAACATAGTTCAGCCTATTGTTTAGCAGTATAGTGCCAGTCTTTGCAGACTAGGTGTTTGCTTTGTAAGTTAAAAAGGAGAGAGAGTAGCCAGTTGCTTCTTCCTGTTAAGCGTGAGGCAAGAATGGTTGCCTTGACTTTTTTTCGGGTTATTTTGACTTGATTTGAGTCATTAAAATCTAAATGCTGTTTAATTTCATTCAGTGTAAGCACTGCCATACCTAATGCCCACAGGCAGAAGTTGCGTATACCTACTTCATGGCTGGGCAGTAGTTGAGTATAGGTCAAGGCATTTTTTAAATGTCCCTGCGCGATGCTGATTAAGTGCTCTAAGCCGAGTTGAAATTCTTTGCTATTAGTTGATGTGTTTAGTTCTTTCAGATCAAAACCGGTTTCGGTAAAAATATCTTGAGGTAGCCAGCAGACGTCACGTTTTGCATCATCCCAGATGTCTTTTAAGATATTAGTCATTTGTAAGCCTTGACCAAAAGAGACAGAAAGGGCTAAAAGCTGTTCGCGGTGTTGATTGATTTCCGGTGAATAATGACAGAATAATTTAGCCAGCATTTCACCGACACAGCCAGCAACATAATAGCAATACTCATCCATATCTTTTAGTGTGGCCAGGCCGCCGTGTAAATCCATGCTCTGATAGACCGGCATTCCTTTTGCCATCGTTTCAACGCACGCGAGTAGTGCTGCTATTTGTTCGGGGGCAAAGCTGTGGGTGATTTCAATAACCCGAGGGGTTAGCTGGATCAGTACATGTTCTGCTGGAATCGTTTGTGCTGATAATAAAGGAGCCAGTTCTGAGGCAAATTTATTGGCTCCCTTTCCGCTGCTAACAACATCTATGAACTGCTGACAGAAGTGTAGCTTTTGTTGCGGGTTTAATGAGACTTCGTCCTCTACTGTATCAACGATTCTACAAAGCAAATAGGCATTGGCAACTGCTTCATACAGCCCCTTAGGTAATTGTGGAATAGTTAATGCAAATGTCCTCGAAACACCTTCTAGTAATATGGCTTGAAAATCATTGACAGAAGCTGCCAGCAAGGATTCTGGGTTTTCAATTGAAATTTGAGTGTCAGTCATATTGTCAGTAGGCGGGGAGAGTAAAATAATTTAGCAATGGATTATAGACCGAATGTAGCTTAATTACAAAATATGTTGTTTTTTTGCAAAATAGTTGCATTTTTGTCTAAAATAAATCGTCATTGGCGCTGAATAAGTGTTTTGTTTGAGCTGTTTTTAATAAATTAATAGCTGCGTAAGCTGGTATTAGTCTTTTAAAAATAGTATGCTAACTAACTATTAGCGCATAGTAATGTGTTGGGCTCGAGTTTCTGCTGGGGCATTTTTGCATTTTTCAGGTTTGTTGCTTTTTTGCAACTTTTCGCTGGATTTATATTTTGTTTAAAGTTTTGGAGTAAAGCATGGGTGTTCCTATACGACAGCAAATCGCTGTGGGTACTTATTTAATGAAGCAAAAACTAAAGGGCGTCAAAAAATATCCCTTAGTCTTGATGTTGGAGCCTTTGTTTCGTTGTAATCTGGCTTGTGCGGGTTGCGGTAAAATTGCATATCCGGATGATATTTTAAATAAACGATTGTCTGTCGAAGAGTGTTTACAAGCGGTTGATGAATGTGGCGCGCCCATGGTTTCGATTCCTGGTGGTGAACCTTTAATACATAAAGAAATGCCAGAAATTGTCGCGGGCATTATCGCGCGCAAGAAATTTATTTATCTTTGTACCAATGCCTTATTATTGAAGAAGAGAATCAAAGACTATACGCCTTCACCGTATTTGACCTTTTCGGTTCATCTTGATGGTAACCAGGCTCGGCACGATGCGTCTGTATGCCAGGAAGGCGTTTTTGATATTGCAGTTGAAGCGATTAAAATGGCCTTGGATAAAGGGTTTAGAGTGACGATCAACTGTACCTTATTTCAGGGTGAAACTCCTCAGGAAGTGGCTGATTTTCTAGATTACGCAACTGAGCTAGGTGTCGAAGGTATTACTATTGCCCCAGGTTTTAGCTATGCGGATGCGCCTGATCAGGATTCATTTATGTCTAGTCAGGCAGCAAAAGAATTGTTTCGTGGTATTTTTGCTATAGGGAAAAATAAATCATGGAAATTAAATCACTCTTCACTGTATCTGGATTATTTAGCCGGTAACCAAAAATATGACTGCACGCCATGGGGTAATCCAACGCGTAATGTTTTTGGTTGGCAAAAACCTTGTTACTTGTTATCTGATGAGGGGTATGTTGATAGCTTTCAGGAAATGATGGAAAGCACGCCCTGGGATAAATACGGTGCTGGTAAAAACCCTAAATGTGAGGGGTGTATGGCGCATTGTGGATACGAAGCAACCGCTGTTGCAGATACCTTGGCTCATCCATTAAAAGCATTAGGTGTTGCCATGCGTGGGCCAAAAACGGAAGGTTCTATTGTTGAAGTTCCCAGTTATAAGCCGACTTCGCTTGCGGATATTCCGGTTAAAATAGAAGTTTAACGTGTGCACTTGGAATGACTGAAGTATTAAGTGCTCTGGCGGCAGTTATCTGGTTAATAACCGCTTTGCTTCCCTGGCAGCCATGGCGTATTAAAGAAGTGTTAGAAACTGATGGGCAAAATCAACGGGATTTAAGTGACATCACAGTCGTTATTCCAGCGCGTAATGAAGCAGATGTAATTGTGGATACTTTGCGGGCTCTAAAACTCCAAGGGCAAGGATTGTCAATTATTTTGGTGGATGATGAATCGACTGATGGCACAGCTGAGTTTGCGCAAACGGCAGGTCTGGATAATTTACTCATTATCCGCTCTAGCGATTTACCAACTGGTTGGACTGGAAAGTTATGGGCTCAGGAACAGGGCTTACAGGAAGTAAACACAGCGTTGGTTTTATTGCTGGATGCTGATATACATCTAGATCCTGGTATTCTAGGGTATTTAAAAGCCAAGCGAGATGTTGACGACCTGCAGTTTGTTTCATTAATGGCAATGTTAAGAGTCGATAGCTTTTGGGAAAAAATGTTGATGCCAGCTTTTATTTACTTTTTTAAAATGCTTTATCCGTTTGCTTTGTCTAATGAACCGGCAAGCAAGGTGGCAGCTGCAGCAGGCGGGTGTATTCTGGTAGATGCTGATGCTTTGCGCACCATAGGAGGTATGAATGCGATAAAAGGCGCGGTCATCGATGACTGTACTTTGGCAAAGGAGATCAAGCAGGCTGGGTATAAAACATGGGTAGGAGTTACTCATGGCGTTATCAGTCAGCGACCTTATGCGTCCTTGGCAGGAATATGGGATATGGTAGCGCGTACCGCCTTTACGCAATTGTTCTATTCCAATAGCTTGCTGCTTGTTTGTACCATGCTGATGTTACTCATGTATCTATTGCCTGTATATGGCATGATTTTTTTTACTGGCAGTGCATGGTTTTATTCGGTATTTGCTGCATTAATTACGCTAGGGCTTTATCTGCCTACGTTACGTTATTATTCACTCAATAGTGCATGGGCTTTATGTATGCCAGCCATTGCAGGGTTGTATTTATTAATGACCTGGACTTCAGCGATACGCTATTGGCGAGGCGAACGTTCGCGCTGGAAAGGTCGAATTTATCAAAAAGGTTAAAATTATAATGATGCCAATAAAAAAAATCATAGTGCTATTCCTGATGTTTTGTTTTGCTTCGGTTGTGTTAGCTGATGCAAGCGAAATAGAAAGTGCGAGTAAAGTGGTACAGGATTTTCAGTCTGAATTAATCACTGTTATGCAGCAAGGCGATAAGCTTAATTTTGAGCAACGTTTTGAGGTGTTAAAGCCAGCGGTATTGCAAAGCCATGATCTAACTAAAATTACGCGAATTGTAGTCAGTAAAGAATGGGGTGCGCTGACAACGGAGCAGAAAAAAGCGTTAATTAATAAATTTAGTACGCTGAGTATTGCTTCCTATGCCCATTATTTTAAAAGCTTTTCAGGTGAAAGCTTTAAGCTGGAATCAGCGAAGCAGTTATCGCCTGGACAAATTTACGTCCATACTTTTTTAATTCTGCCTGAAGAAAAAGATGTCAGTATGGATTATTTATTGAAAAAAACTGGCGATGACTGGCGTATTATTAATATTATCACCAATGGTGTCAGTGATTTAGCGCTAAAGCGTTCTGAATATGTTGCGGTTTTACAAAAATCAGGTTTTGATGTTTTATTAGCTGAA
Source organism: uncultured Gammaproteobacteria bacterium (assembly GCA_942491615.1). Classification (GTDB taxonomy): domain Bacteria; phylum Pseudomonadota; class Gammaproteobacteria; order Methylococcales; family Methylomonadaceae; genus Methyloprofundus. The sequence continues at coordinate 71,117 of CALOCH010000017.1, read as the reverse complement.
ATGTCTGTTAAAATCGAGAACTTTTCTAAGTAAGCCTATAATTAGTGGTGATTATGTCTTTATTTTCTCGACTTATTGTTATTACTGGGTTTTTGGTGTTGATTGCTTGCGCTGCTAATGATACGCGGGCGGGCATTAATCCTGATGACCCGCATGAAGGTTTTAACCGTAATGTGTATAGTTTTAATAAAGGGCTTGATACCTATGTGACCTCGCCTATAGTCACCGTTTATGACTGGGTTTTGCCTGATTTATTACGACTGTCGGTGGCGAATTTTTTTACTAATCTAAAAGAACCCAGAACGGTTGTTAATGATGCTCTGCAAGGGAAACAGAAGCCTGCAGGTGATGATTTTGAACGTTTTGTTATTAACTCATTACTAGGCTTGGGTGGATTGATTGATGTCGCGAGCTATGCCGAAATTGAGTATCATGAAGAAGATTTTGGTCAAACTCTCGCTGTTTGGGGTGTGCCACAAGGCGAGTATGTCGTTATTCCTGTATTAGGCCCTTCGTCATACAGAGATGTACCTGGAAAAATCGTTGATGCCGCTTCCAGCCCTGTTAGTTATTTAATTTGGCCAATACAAGTATTAGATCTTTTGAATGCACGCTCTAATGCCGAACAATCCTTGCAGTTTATTGATGAGGCAGCTGTCGATCCCTATGTCTTTATGCGTGCTTCTTATTTGCAATGGCGGGATTACCAGATTACAGAAGGTAATAATAGCGAGGATAATATACTGCTGCCCGATTCATTTGATGAGGACGACGAAGATCTGGATTTGTTAGATGATGATTTAGAAATTAAACTATAAGTCGTGCCAATGACAGAGCAAAGTAAGCAGGTTATCGCGCAGACCCAATACTGGTTAAAGCATGTTGTTATCGGACTTAATTTTTGCCCTTTTGCCAGGCCGGTTTTTGAACAAGGTAAAATTCATTATCAGGTAAGTGATGCGCAATCATTAGAATATTGTTTAGAAGATCTCATTGTTGAAGCAGAAAGGCTGGATAAACAATGCGAAATTGAAACCACGTTACTTATCTATGAAAAATCATTATACGATTTTGATAATTTTCTGGATGTAGTTGAAATCGCCAATGATGTGATGCTATTGCATGGTTATGAAGGGGTGTATCAATTAGCCAGCTTTCATCCTGATTATTGTTTTGCTGATAGTGATGAGAATGATCCAGCAAACTATACCAATCGCTCTCCTTATCCTATGCTGCATTTGATCAGAGAGCAAAGCATAGAACAGGCGCTAGCTAATTATACTGAGCCCGAAAGGATCCCTGAAATAAATATTCAGCTTGCTAAGACATTAGGTTTAGAGAAAATGCAAAAAAAATTGGCTGAAGCTTTGCAAATTAAGAGTGAATGAGCTGTAAAAATAAAACGAATTTTGCCTGTATTTGCTAAGTACTGACTAATGTATTCAATTATTATGTTCTGTTTTTGTTACAAAGTTATGATGAGGGAAGGATAAATAGTCTGCGAGTTTTTAAATCGAAAATTCTTTTTTTTAACATTTAAATTTGGGGTTAATTATGTGTTTTTCTGCGAATATGTCCTTGGGTCTGGGGTTGGTAGGGCTCGCTGCCTCAGGTATTACTTATCTTGATACCAGCGAAGTGTTGTGGGTTAGAATAGCCAGAGCTTATGCTATCCTGCATTTTTCCATTATGGAGTTTATTCAGTATTTTGCTTATCCAGTGGTAGATCAATGTGGGTATGGGACCAATCTGTTTTTAAGCGAATTATCCACGTACCACATCAGTTTACAAGCATTGGCCATTATGCCAGCATTAGCAACTTACTCTACTGATAAAGCAGCGTTAAAAAAAGCAGCAATGTTAGGTGTTGCGTTCAGTGGTACATTTCTGTTTTTTAATATGCTACCTAAGCAGTGGCAATTATTTGATGTTGCGCCGAATTTTATTGGTGACTTTGTTGCCTGTCTGTTTATGGGTGAATATCATGTGGGCTATCAGATTCCCAGCGCTTTTGGCATACTGGTAACGCATGGGTCTTTATTTGCGCTGGCTGTCAGTGGTTTTTTATGGAAAAACAATTATAGGATAGCTAGCTATCACTTTATGGGCGCAATGCTCACTTTGTTTCTACCTCAGTGGTTGTTTGGTGTTTCTACAGGTGAAGCGGCAGCGATGTATTGTTTTTATTCCATACCTATCACGCTTAGTTTTATGCCTTACTTTAAGCGCTTTTTTACGGTACAGGAAAAACAAAATGCGAACGAACTTGCCTACTGTGAAGGGGATTAATTACCTAAGTCTATAGACCGACTTTTAACAAATAAGGAATTTTGGGTATGTGTCATTTTTTTATTGATATTTATCAGGCGCTCTGCACCTAAAGTAAGGTTTAGGAATCAGAATTTAATATTAATCGAAAGCACTGCCGTTTCTTGAAGAAATGGCAGTGCCAAGTTTCTAAAACTTTAGTAAATTATCAAATTCGCACTGTCTTTTAAATCATCAATAGTGCGCATCATTAGCATCAAATGCAAAAACAAGGTTTGCAACTTATATTAAAACAATGGCGCCTATGTTCACTCATACGCTGATAAGCTTTTAATATTATCCTTGTCGTTTACTTGTCTATACAATCCATCTAGCGCGCTTAATTTTCAGGGTAGCGTCAGTTCGTGATGCAACAGATTCAATAATTATTCTCATAAGCTTAAGCCGAGACTGACTGGAAAAAGTTTTATCCAAATGTTGTGCTTGCTGATAACAAAACTTTGTATTTAAATGTTGGTCTTTAAGTCATATCATTAGTTTAGTTTGACCTTAAATAAGCAGCATAAGAGCACATTTAGTAAGCTGCAATAACTAAAGTTATTGTATTCTAGAGAATATTAATAGGACTAAATCATGAGAAAAAAAGGTCGCCAGGTTGTTTTAGATACTGAAACCACCGGATTAAACCCGAGAGAAGGGCATCGCATTATCGAAATAGGCTGTGTGGAACTGGTTAATAGACGCTTAACGGATCGACGCTTTCATGTGTATATCAATCCTGAGCGGTTGGTTGATCAGGGTGCGATGGAAGTGCATGGGATTACTAACGAATTTTTGCAAGATAAGCCATTGTTTAAAGAGGTAGTGGATGATTTTGTCGATTTTATTCGGGGTGCAGAACTTGTTATACATAATGCACCATTTGATATCGGTTTTATGGACCATGAATTTAAATTGCATAATGCGGCGGCTGATTTAACTGCGGACCTATGCCGCGTATTTGATACTCTGGTCTATGCGCGAAAAAAGCATCCGGGACAGAGGAATAGCCTGGATGCCTTGTGTAAGCGTTATGGTATAGACAACAGCCATAGAGACTTGCATGGCGCTTTGCTAGATGCAGAAATATTGTCTGATGTTTATTTATTAATGACCGGTGGTCAGCTGTCAATACTGGAAGATGATGATCTAGGTGAAGACGCACAGGAGACGACTATCCAGCGTCTTAGTAGTGATAGAGCAGTATTAAAAGTAATTCAATGTTCTGATGATGAGTTATTAGAGCACCAGAAAATTCTGCAAATACTGGATAAAGCAAGTGGAGCTAGTTTGTGGGAACATTGAATGCACAAAAATTATGGGCAGAAAATTTTCCTGAGTTTCTTAGGGCTGGTGAGGCGGGTATTAACAGCCTGATGACCTCAGCAAATGTAGTTAAATTGCCAGCTGGCCAGCAAGTTTTTTACCCAGGCGCTATTTGTGAGAAGTATCTATTGGTATTGGAGGGAAGTGTTAAAGCGCAAATTATTTCTGAAACCGGACGTGAGATGTTGCTTTATCGTGTTCGTTCGGGCGACTCCTGCGTATTGACAACGTCTTGTTTGTTAAGTGGTGATCATTACCCGGCCGAAGGAATTGCCGAGAGTGAAGTGCTTGCTTTTGCTATTTCATCCCACGCTTTTTACCGGTGTATTGAAGTGTCTGCATTTTTTCGCGAGTTTGTTTTTAAGAAGTTTTCAACGCGTTTATCGGATGTGATTGCACTTTTGGAAGATGTTAGCTTTAGCGCTATTGATACCCGTCTATCTAAGGCCTTGCTGGCTGAAGAATCAGATGTGGTCAGCTATACTCATCAGGAGCTGGCTATAAAGCTAGGCTCAGCTCGTGAAGTAGTCTCCAGGCATTTAAAGCGCTTTGAAGCGTATGGCTGGGTTAGGCTGAATAGAGGGACTGTGACTATTTTAAATGCAGATGCTTTATTAAATTTAGCGGGTAAATTTAATAAACTAGCGAATTGAGTTATGTTTGGTTTGCTCTATACTCTGTTTTTGTTCTTTTACTGCAAATCTAACGATGATAAAACCCACCAGACCTCCTATTAAACAAGCCATCATTAACGGCATTGCAAATGGAATATCGTGGTGGTCTCTCATATTCATTTGAAACATGCTAGAAAAAATATTCAGGAAAAAATCGATCATAAATCACCTATAAGAAAAGAATGTAAAATTGCCTGCCAGTTGTTTGAACAACTGGCAAAGAATATTAGAGTATAGTGAAATGTTTGTCAGTGACAAAGTCACATAAGTGAGTAATTAGCTGGGTTATTATTAAGAATTATTATTTTACGAGGAATTTTATGGCTGCAACTGCTTCTAACATGATGCCTTTAGGTACTATCGCACCTGATTTTGTTTTATTTGACACAATTTCAGGTACCAATAAAAGCCTTTCCAGCCTAGCGGGAGAGCAAGGGACTGTGGTGATGTTTATTTGCAATCATTGTCCTTATGTCATTCATATTAAGGAGCAAATATGCGCTATTGCCCGAGAGTATACACAAAGAGGGGTGAGTGTGATTGCGATTAGTGCTAATGATATAGAAAATTATCCACAGGACGCGCCGGATAAGATGCAAGCATTGATGGCTGAATGGGGGAATCCTGTTGCGGCTTATTTTTATGACGCAACACAAACAGTGGCAAAAGCCTATTTAGCAGCCTGCACGCCGGATATTTATCTTTTTGATAAGCATCGGGCTTGTGTCTATCGAGGCAGGCTAGATGCAGCAACGCCTAAAAATAACATTCCGGTAACAGGAGAAGAGTTACGCAAAGCGCTTGATGCATTGCTATCAGGTGAGCCGATTAGTGATCAGCAAACAGCGAGTATAGGTTGTAATATAAAATGGAAGTCTTGATAGATTAAATAATGAGTGTCGTGTATGAATTTATTTTATGTCCTCGGGGCGACAGTCTCCTGGACATAGAAATTTACCCATAGGACGAAGGAAAGTGTAGGTGCCGGGGACGATGATAAAGACATCGGCAACGCGCTCAAATGCGTCATGTGGTGGAGCAATGGCAGTTAAAGCGGTAACCGGTGACATGGCGACGAATAATGCGCTACCTGCAATAGTTGTTGCTAATCCTAAGGGACGAAATAATAACAAGTCAAAGGGGACAAAATAAGGGTTGTATTCCGATGTGTCTGAGTGAGTTGTTGCTTGTGCGGGTTGAGTCATGAACAAACAAGTGAGTAAGCCAGAAAGTAAATATTTTCTCATAGTCTATGGTGGTGTAATCGAGTTAAGCAAAAAAAAGCGCTAGTTCATAAGAAATAGCGCTTTTTGGATGCCTGTAATGCGCATATCCTGGAAAATAGCCTGTAATAGAACTTAATTAACGAAAGCGAAGTATTTTGCACTGCTCCGCTTTCATTTTATTTCCTAGTGTACGTCCTTCCAATAATCTTTCTTTAATAAGTAGGCAATTACACCAAACATAAAAATAAAGAATAAAACATATTTCCCCATGCTGCGGCGTTCTAATTGTGCAGGTTCGCCAGCATAAACCAGAAAGTTTACTATATCATTGACTGATTTATCAAACTCTTTGGCTGTCATTGTGCCGTTGTCTTCGAGGACCAGTTCAGAAATCACTTGTTGCCCGTCATCGTCTTCAAATATCGCAAGTTGAGTGCCTTGCAACTGCCAAAGCGGGTTAGGCATACCGACGTCAGGAAAGACGGCATTATTAACACCTAGAGGCCTGTTTGGATCTGCATAAAAGCTTTTCAGGTAGCTATATAACCAATCGGCTCCTCTTGAACGGGCAATCAGTGATAGATCGGGAGGTTGAGTGCCAAACCATTTTTTAGCATCATGTCCGTTCATGGCGGTGAGCATTTTGTCATAAATGCCAGCACCTTTTGGAGCAACTTGAGATAAAATCTCTTGTTGGTCAACATGGAAGTCATCCGCCAGATTCAGATAACGTATATACTTGATCGAATGACAGCCCAGGCAATATTGTACGTAGAGGTGAGCGCCATTTTCCAGGGAGTTCTTATCTGTTAAATCTATATCGGCTGAGTCCAGTTCAATGCTTGCTGAGGCAAGCACACCGAGCGGCAGCAAGAGTAATAGACAGCTTTGTAATAATTTCTTCATATTAATCGAGGCTCCCTTTAAATTTTTTAACAAGATTTATCAGCACATGGGCAATGCCAGATGGGTCAGGGCGTGTATGAACGATGGTTTGCCCATTTTTTTGCTCAGCGACATCTTTGGTCATTTCTGCAAACGTTTGCCTGATAACCGGAATTTGCTCTTCAAGGCTATGCACTTGGTTCACTCGTTTAGGTACTGGCTTGGTTTTTTCCCAGCGCGTATAAATTGGCATTAACAGAAAGAAGCCAAAATAAATAGCGGTGAACACTCGTGCCATGTTTGTTGCTGCAGGAGTAGGTGCTTGCATACCTAAATAGCCTAGACCTATGAAACTGATGACGAATAGAAAAATTGCTTTTTTATAAATACCACCGCGATAGCGAATTGATTTCACTGGACTGCGGTCTAGCCATGGCAGAAAAAATAAAACAACTATCGCACCACCCATCGCGATAACACCAGCGAATTTATCCGGTATAGCTCTTAAAATCGCATAAAACGGAGTGAAGTACCAGACGGGCGCAATGTGCTCCGGTGTAGCTAATGGATCAGCTGGTATAAAATTAGCATGTTCCAGAAAATAACCGCCCATTTCTGGCATATAGAACAGTACCGTTGCAAAGAAGAATAAAAATACCGCAACACCTACGATATCTTTCACTGTGTAATAAGGATGAAACGGAATGCCATCAACCGGATGTCCCCAAGGATCCTTAGATTCCTTTATTTCTATGCCATCAGGATTATTTGATCCGACTTCATGCAATGCAATGATGTGCAGGAAAATCAGCATAATTAAAATCAATGGGATGGCAATAACATGGAAAGCAAAGAAACGGTTTAAGGTCGCATCCGAGATAACATAATCACCACGCACCCATAAAGATAAATCGTCACCAATTATCGGAATCGCACTGAATAGCGAAATAATAACCTGAGCCCCCCAGTAGGACATTTGACCCCATGGAAGCAAGTACCCCATAAAAGCTTCTGCCATTAAGGCAAGAAAAATGAGCATGCCGAATATCCAGATTAACTCTCTGGGTTGTTTGTATGAGCCGTATATTAATCCGCGAAACATGTGCAGATAGACCACAATAAAAAAAGCCGACGCACCTGTTGAATGCATATAGCGCACTAGCCAGCCCCACGGGACCTCGCGCATAATATATTCGACAGAGTCGAAAGCCAGTCCGGCATCAGGCTTGTAGTTCATGGTCAACAAAATGCCGGTCACTAGTTGATTAACTAAAACCAGTAATGCGAGTGAACCAAAAAAATACCAGAAGTTGAAATTTTTCGGCGCGTAATACTGCGCCATGTGTTCATTCCATAATTTAGACATTGGAAACCGTTCAAGAAACCAGCTGCCGCAATTTGCTAAGTGTTTTGATTTCATGCGTTTTTCTCCCCAATATCTTCGCCTATGATAATGCGTGTGGCAGTCATATAACGGTGTGGCGGAACATCTAAGTTGGTTGGGGCAGGAACGCCTCTGACAACACGTCCCGCTAGATCAAATCCTGAGCCATGACAAGGACAGAAAAAACCGCCTTTCCAGTCACGTCCTAAGTCATTAGGGGCAATTTCGGGACGGAAAGTGGGTGAACAACCGAGGTGCGTACACAACCCTACCGCAACAAATGTTTCGGGTTTAATAGAACGAAATTGATTTTTGCTGGATTCAGGTTGATTAGACTCTAATGAATTTGGATCTGCAAGTTTATCAGTATCGCTTGCCAGAATGTCTAGCACCTCTGGCGTGCGATTCAAAACCCAAACCGGTTTTCCGCGCCAGGCGGCCCGGATTAACTGGCCTGGCTCTATTTTGCTAATGTCAATTTCTACTGGTGCTCCTGCCGCTTTTGCCTTGGTACTAGGCTGCATTTGCGCCAGGAAAGGGACGGCTATATAGCCGGTACCCACAGCACCCACGACAGTTAAAGCCGTAGTTAGAAATTGGCGTTTTGAATTGTCGACGCCTTGTTCGCTCATGTATAACGCTCCTCGTTGTGTAGTATTGCAACTTTTTTGATTTTTATTGGCTCAATGTTACATCAGAGCTGCTTTGTTTTGAAGCTTGTTTTAATAATCTTTTTTATTGTTATTTATATTGCACTTTTTAATGCCTTGATAAAAGCATTATTTTCTTCTGGTTTTCCTATGGTTACTCTTAAACAATCCTTCAGTAGGCCATTCTGGGGAGATAGATTTTTTATCAGGATACCTTGTTTTTTTATTGCGTTAAAAATATCCGTCGCCTTATTCGGAGCTGTACGGAAAAGTATGAAATTCGCAGCACTCGGGTAGGGGTGAATGCCTTTTAAGGTGCTTAACTGCAGAAATAAACGCGCGCGTTCATGACACAAAATATCCGTTTGTTGAGTAAACATCTCTGCATGTGTTAAGGCAAACTCGACACTGCATTGGGTGAGCGTATTGATATTATAAGGTAATCTTGCTTTGTTGAGTTGTTCAATAATATCACTATCTCCAGCGATAAAACCAAGACGCAAACCTGCCAGCCCTAGCTTGGAAACTGTACGCATTACCAAAAGATTTTTATATTCAGTCAGTTGCTTGATAAAACTGAAATCGGTAAATGGTGCATAAGCTTCGTCAAGAATCACCAGACCTTTACTCTGCTGGATAATCTGTGTAATCGCGTCACTGTCGAATAAATTGCCTGTCGGATTATTCGGATATGCAATAAAAATAATGTCAGGTTGCTGATGTTTAATGCCTGCTAAAGTCACGGACAGATCTAATTCAAAATTATCCGCTAATAAGGGCAAGCCTTGATAATTTAATCCTAGACATTGAGCGATTTGTTTGTACATGACAAAACTGGGTTCGGGGGCCATAACAGTCGCGCCAGGAGATAAGGACATTAATAACAGCTGAATAATTTCATCCGAGCCATTACCCAGTAATATGTCACTGTCAGTAGGAATCTGATTGTATTCCTTTAAAATTTGGCAAAGTGATTTGGCTTCTGGGTCAGGGTAGCGATTAATTTCCGCATCATAAATAACTTTCAGCCATTTCTTTTTAATCTCTTCAGGCCAGGTATAAGGATTTTCCATTGCATCGAGTTTAATATACCCCGTTGCATCCGCTACTTTATAAGCAGTTAATGCTCTAATTTCAGGGCGAATAACAGTAGTGCTAAAGTCTTGTCCAGTCATGGGTAACGATGAGCTAATCAATCAACGCGCTTAAAATGATGTACCCATACTGGTGCAGATTCATTCCAATCCATACCAGCGTGCATTTTTAGAATCAGGTTTTTATACATTTCCAGATTTGGGTAGCCTTCAGCCTGAGCTTCTGCGTCAGTCATGTCGCCAATTGTTTCTCTGGTCAGATCAGTAACAATAAACGACTGTCCTTCCAGGACAAAGGTTTCATTAGGATAGGCATATACACCATCACGGCGTTGTTGCGTTTTCAGTCCGCTGAGTGCTGCTTCTACTAATTTAGGATGTGTGACTAGGCGGTCTATACTACAGGTTTTTTCAGGTAATTCTGTCATGTTAATCTCTTATTTCGCTAAGGGGAAAGGCTTGGATAAGCCAAGTCAAAATCCAAAAAATACTTATTTCAAACGATATTCAGCAGAGCGTGCATGCGCAGTTAAGCTTTCGCCACGTGCCAGGACCGAAGCTGTTTTACCTAACGTATCAGCGCCTTCTGCTGAGCAGAATATCAAGCTGGAGCGTTTTTGAAAATCATAAACACCTAAAGGAGAAGAAAACCGCGCTGTCCCTGACGTAGGTAATACATGGTTAGGGCCGGCACAGTAATCACCTAGAGCCTCAGCTGTATAACGCCCCATAAAAATGGCACCCGCATTACGTATGTGTGTGCAAAGTGCTTGAGGGTCTGCCACTGATAGTTCAAGATGTTCCGGGGCAATCGTATTGGTAACTTCTGCAGCTTCTTCCAGAGAGGCGACTTTTATCAGTGCGCCGCGTCCAGATAAGGATGCTTTAATAATCTCCGCGCGTTCCATTTCCGGTAATAGTTTATCAATGCTTTGCACAACCGCATCGAGAAAATCTGCATCATCAGACAATAAAATGGACTGAGCATCTTCATCGTGCTCTGCCTGAGAGAATAGGTCCATGGCAATCCAGTCAGGATTAGTTTTACCATCACAAATAATCAGTATCTCTGAGGGGCCCGCTATCATATCAATACCTACTTGACCAAAAACGAGTTTTTTAGCGGTGGCGACATAGATATTTCCCGGGCCGACAATTTTTTCAACAGCAGGAATCGTTTCTGTGCCATAGGCTAAGGCTGCAATGGCTTGCGCGCCACCAATGGCAAAAGCTCGGTCCACGCCAGCGAGATAAGCCGCAGCTAAAACCAATTCATTTGTATGTCCTTGGGGTGTGGGGACGACCATAATTAATTCACGCACGCCAGCTACTTTTGCAGGAATGGCATTCATTAATACCGAAGAAGGGTAGGCCGCCTTGCCGCCAGGTACATATAAGCCAGCGCGATCCAGAGGTGTCACTTTTTGCCCGAGTATTGTGCCATCCGCTTCGGTGTATTGCCACGATTCCATTTTCTGCTTTTCAGCGTAGGCGCGAATCCGGTTTGCCGCAGTTTGCAGTGCCTCAGCTTTGTTTTTAGGCAGATTATCCCAAGCCGTTTTTAATTGAGCTTGAGAGAGTTCCAGTTCGGTAGCGTTGGTAAAACTGCACTGATCAAACTGGTTGGTATAAGTAACTACAGCTTGATCACCTTTTAAGCGCACCTGAGCAATAATATCTAAAACACGTTGATGAATTTCGTGATCTGAATTTTCTTCAAAAGCGAGTAAGCGCTGTAACTGTGTCTGAAAATTTGGGTCAGTGCTATTAAGGCGTGTGATAGTATCTGTCATAGGTATTTATCTTTCCGCAAGTGTTTTTTCAAATTGATCTAATAAAGGCTGAATAATCTGATGCTTCATTTTCATCGAAGCTTTATTGACAACTAGGCGTGAGCTGATATGCATAATCAGTTCGCGAGGTTCCAGACCATTCGCCCTCAATGTATTCCCAGTATCGACGACATCGACTATACAGTCAGCCAGGCCAACAATCGGAGCAAGTTCCATTGCGCCGTAAAGCTTGATGATTTCTGCCTGCACGCCTTTGCTGGCAAAATAGCGTTCAGCTGTTTTGACATATTTTGTTGCGACGCGAACACGCCCGGAAATAACGGGTGCATTAGTCGGTGCTGCTGTCATGAGCTTACAGCAGGCAATTTTTAAATCAATAGGTTCGTATAAATTGTCAGAGCCATGCTCAATCAGAACATCTTTGCCGGCAATGCCAAGATCCGCTGCGCCGTACTCAACAAAAGTTGGCACATCGGTGGCGCGGATGATAACCAGTTGTACTGCGGCGTGATTCGTTCTGAGAATCAGTTTACGACTGGTTTTAGGGTCATCAATTGGAACAATGTTGGCATCCGCCAGTAAAGGCAGCGCCTCATCATATATTCTGCCTTTTGAAACTGCGATAGTTAACATGAATAAAAGCCTGTATTATCTTGGAAGCCGACGAATTGTCGCGCCGAGTTGGGAAAGTTTTTCTTCTATATGATCATATCCGCGGTCTATATGGTAAATACGATCAACCAGCGTTTCCCCTTCGCTAACTAACCCAGCTAGAACCAGACTGGCTGAAGCACGTAAATCTGTTGCCATGACAGGTGCTGCAGTTAATTTTTCTACGCCAGTGCAAATAGCGGTATTGGACTCAAGTTTGATATTGGCGCCCATGCGTTGCATTTCCTGTACGTGCATAAAACGGTTTTCAAATACCGTTTCAGTAATCGTGCTGACACCTTCTGCAATCGCATTCATCGCGGTAAACTGTGCTTGCATGTCCGTTGGAAAAGCAGGGAAAGGCGCGGTGCGAATTGAAACGGCCTTGGGACGTTTGCCCTGCATATCTAATTCAATCCAGTTTTCGCCTGTTGTAATCTGTGCGCCGGCTTCACTAAGCTTGTCAAGTACGGCATCCAATAATGCCGGCTGAACTTTATTGAGTCTGATTTTTCCGCGCGTCATGGCAGCGGCAACCAGATAAGTACCTGCTTCAATGCGGTCAGGTAGAACATTGTAGTGCAGTCCTTCAGAACCCAAGCGCTTAACACCTTCAATTTGCAGTACATCGGTGCCAATACCGGTAATTTTTGCGCCCAATTTATTAAGAAAATAAGCCAGATCATTGACCTCAGGTTCGCGCGCTGCATTTTCTATAATGGTTGTACCTTCTGCTAGCGTTGCTGCCATAAGAAGATTTTCAGTCCCTGTAACGGTCACTTGCTCTAAAACCAGGCGGCAGCCTTTTAATCGTTTTGCCTTGGCGTGGATATAACCATTTTCAACTTTGATTTCAGCCCCCATTTTTCTCAGGCCATTAAGGTGTATATCGACAGGGCGTGCGCCTATGGCGCAACCTCCAGGCAAGGAGACGTCCGCTTGGCCAAATCTTGTCAGCAATGGCCCTAAAACAAGAATAGAGGAACGCATAGTCCGTACTAATTCATAAGGGGCTTCGAGTTTGGTAATCGTGTTACTATTGACTTCAATATTCAGTTTTTCATCCACTGATAATTGAACCCCCATACAGCCCAGTAATTCCATGGTGGTGGTTATATCATGTAAATGTGGGATATTACCAATCAAAACCGGTGTGTCGCTTAGCAGAGTGGCCGCTAAAATCGGTAGTGCAGCATTTTTAGCACCCGATACGGTCAGTGTACCAGCCAGTCGTTTGCCGCCAGTAATGAGTAATTTATCCATAGTATTTTAGTTATTATTTGTGTTTAAATAATTCGATTTCAGCAATATCGCTAAGCTTTGCCAGGTCAGATAGCTGTGCAGGGATATTTTTAAATCGTAATTCTATTTGAGAGGTGCGGGCAATTTTTACCCATTCTATAAGTAAAGCGAGCCCTGCGCTATCAATTCTATCAAGTTGCACTAAGTCTATGGTGATGATTGCAGCGGCTTGCATCAGATTTAAAGCTTGTGGCGTTTTTTTATCAATAGTGCTGAAAGTTAAAGCGCCCTTAATAAGGTAATGATCTTTCGCTGGCGAGAGGATTTCTATTGTTTGCGTCGGTTTATTCATCTTTGTCCGCCGCATTAAATAAAAACTTGCTAATGAGTTGCTCCAGAACCAATGCTGATTGTGTTAATTCTATACTGTCGCCTTCTTGTAAAAATTCATCTAAACCACCGGCTGTCAGGCCAATATATTTATCCCCAAGTAAGCCTGACGTTAAAATGCTTGCCGATGTGTCACTAGGCAAGGTGTTATAACGTGCGTCAATACGCATTTTAACCAAAGCATCATAATTTTCTGGATCGAAACTAATCTCGGCGACACGACCAATGGGAACGCCCGCCATAGAAACCACGGCTTTGCTTTTAAGGCCGCCTGCATTTTCAAAATGGGCAATCACCGTGTAACTGCCGTCATCTTGCAAATCACTGTAATTGCTGACTTGCAGTGCAAGAAAGAAGAGCGCAGCGATACAGGTGCTAATAAACAGGCCAACTAAAATTTCTATGGATTTCCACTGCATGATTAAGGGGCTCCAAACATAAGGGCAGTTAATAAAAAGTCAAATAGCAAAATAACAAAAGCAGAATTGACCACTGTACGCGTTGTTGCACGACTTATGCCTTCTGCAGTGGGCATGGCGTCATAACCTTCAAACAGGGCGATCCAGGAAACCAGCCAGGCAAAAATAATGCTTTTTATGACGCCATTAATAATGTCTTCGTGAAAATCAATACTGCTTTGCATTTGTGACCAATATGAGCCTGAGTCTACGTTTAGCAGATCTACGCCTGCTAAATGTCCACCCAACACACCTACTGCACTAAATAAAGAGGCCAGTAAAGGGAGGCAAATAAAACCAGCAAAAAAGCGTGGAGCGATAATGTACTTGAGCGGATCAATGGCCATCATTTCCATTGCTGACAGCTGCTCGGTCGCTTTCATCAGGCCAATTTCCGCAGTTAAGGCTGAACCCGCCCGCCCTGCAAATAATAAGGCGCTGACGACAGGGCCCAGTTCTCTCACCAGTGATGCTGCCACCATAATGCCTAGCGACGACTCTGCACCAAATGTTGATAAGGTATAAACGCCTTGCAGGCCCAGCACCATGCCGACAAACAGACCGGAAATAGCGATCAGCCAAAAAGTAAGCACACCGAGACTATATATCTGCCTTACCAGCAAGCCTGGGCGGAGTAGGATATAGATCAGGCCTTTTAAAATAGTGATAAAAAAAAGGCTGCTGCGACCTAGTTTTGCCAGAAATTTTAAGCTGGAATGACCGATGTACTGAAATAAATTCATAGTGCAAGCTTAATTGGCGAGTAGGTCCGTAGTGAAATCGTTTGCTGGATAATGAAATGGGACGGGACCATCTGGTTTTCCTTGCATAAATTGTTTAACCCAGGCAGATGTTGAAGATTGAAGTTCTGCAGGTGTGCCTTGTCCCGCAATTTTACCTTCCGAGATGAGATAAATATAATCGGCAATGGATGCGGTTTCCTGTACGTCATGAGAAACAACAATACTGGTTAAATGCAAAGTTTGATTCAGGGTTTGAATAAGCTTGACGAGAACACCAAGCGAAATGGGGTCTTGTCCGGTAAAAGGCTCATCATACATAATCATATCTGGGTCCAGTGCCAAGGCTCTGGCCATTGCTACGCGTCTTGCCATGCCACCAGAAAGCTCGCTAGGCATTAAGTCTCTTGCACCACGGAGTCCGACGGCATTGAGTTTCAGTAATACCAAAGTGCGAATCATCGATTCCGAAAGTTGAGTGTGCTCTCTGATAGGAAAGGCGATATTATCGTATACTGACATGTCAGTTAATAAGGCACCACTTTGGAACAGCATGCCCATTTTTTTGCGTAATGTGTATAAATCGCTGCGCGATAGTTGATGTACGTTTTGTTGATTAATGAATATTGTACCGCTATCAGGTTTAAGTTGACCTGCGATAAGTTTTAATAAGGTGGTTTTGCCCGTGCCGCTAGGCCCCATAATCGCAGTAATTTTGTGCGGCATAATATCCAGCGAGATGTCAGAAAAAATTTTTCTGCTACCCCGGGAAAAAGTTAAATTACGTACGGAAATCATGATAAGGTGATTAAGTTAAGCCATGCAGCAAACGCACTATTATAATGCAAGCAGAGATTGACAGCTATTTTTAATACTGTGTTGATTAACGCGGCATATTTATATTGGAGCCGAGCACTTATATTTTGATTTTTTATAATATCCGTTGGTATGGTGATAGGTTTCTTGGCATGAATTATGATTTTTATGGGACAATGCGACTTTTACTTAGTCGGCTAAACATATGTTGATTGATTTGCTTGCCATGATATTAGGCTTAGTCGTTTTGGTCTTTGTCGCTGACTGGTTTGTTGATGGGACCTCTTCTGTTGCGAGAAATTTAGGTGTTTCGTCTTTATTGATTGGATTGACCATCGTCGGGCTGGTTACATCTGCGCCGAAAATTTTGATTTCTTCGCTTGCTTCTTTTCAGGGTAACCCGGGGTTGGCAATTGGCAATGTGATTGGTTCTAATATTACTAATATGGGGTTGATATTAGGCGCAACAGCCTTAATAACGCCGCTAGCGCTCCATTCTGGTTTGTTAAAGCGAGAGTTACCCGTTTTGATACTTATTAGTTAGGTTGCTATATTCTGGCTTTAAATGGTTTAAGTATGATTAATGGTTTGCTCATGTTATTCGCCTTGGGGGGCTTTTTGTATTGGCTGATATACCGGCAGTTTTCGTGCGAAAAAACGATATGTTAGCAGAGGAAATTGAGGCCGAAATACTTGAATCCATGTCAATGAATAAAGCCTGGTTATTTTTTTAGTGTTGTTTTTAAAGGTTTATTAATAAGTTCTAAAGTGTTTGTCTGGGCAGCGCTGAATATAGCTCAGTCTATCGGGGTTAGTGATCTGATGGTAGGCTTGACTATTGTTGCCTTGGGCACTAGTTTACCAGAATTGGCAGCTTCGATGGGGAGCGCTTTAAAGGGAGAGGATGATTTGGCTGTCGGTAATGTGATTGGTTCCAATGTTTATATTCTTTTAGCCGTGTATTCTTTGCTTGCCTTGATTGCATCGGGTGAGGTTGAAGCAACGCTTATCAGTCATGATTTTCCGGTATTACTGGCGTTTATTGCGGCATTATTTATTTTGGCTTTTCTAAGACGGGAAAGATTAACCATTGGGAAGCTTCAGGGTTGTTTTCTGCCTATCTGTATTATCAGTGGGTTATTTATCAAAGTGCTGTTTAGGTATATAGTTTGTGAATGATACTCAAATACTCAATACTGCAATTGATGTTATTGACCTGGAAGCTAAAGCAGTAAAGGGGTTATTGGCGACAGTTGATGAAAATTTTGTACGTGCCTGTCATATCATTGCGGCCTGTCAGGGGCGGGTGGTGGTAACCGGTATGGGGAAATCAGGACATATCGCTGGAAAGATTGCTGCTACGCTCGCGAGTACTGGAACGCCAGCTTTTTATGTGCATCCAGGGGAAGCAAGTCATGGTGATTTAGGCATGATTACCCGGCAGGATGTGTTACTGGCTCTGTCGAATTCCGGCGAAACAGATGAGATTCTGACACTTTTACCGATTATTAAGCGCCTCGCTGTTCCGATGGTTGCCATGACTGGACGAGCAACTTCGAGTTTAGCGCGATTCTCTTCGGCACATATTAGTAATGCTGTAGAGAAAGAAGCGTGCTCTTTAGGGTTGGCACCTACAGCGAGTACTACTGCAGCTTTGGTTATGGGTGATGCGCTTGCTGTTACTCTGATGACTATGCGTGGATTTACGCGTGATGATTTTGCTTTATCTCACCCAGGAGGAAGCCTCGGCCGGCGCTTATTAGTTCTAGTAAGTGATATCATGCATACAGGTGAGCAATTGCCTATGGTTAAGGATGATGTGACGATTATGAATGCACTGCTGGAGATGAGCGCCAAGAAATTAGGTATGACTGCGGTAGTGGATAAACAGGGTTATTTACGTGGTATTTTTACCGATGGGGATGTTCGGCGATTACTTGAACGTTCCATTGATGTCAAGACCACGCCTGTAAGTGAAGTCATGACGGTTAATTGCCAGCTTATTAGGCAAGATATTTTAGCGGCTGAGGCGATGCAGATAATGGAAGAGAAAAAAATTAATGCCTTGATCGTTGTGGATCAAAACACGTTGGTCGTTGGTGCGTTGAATATGCATGACTTGATTCATGCGGGAATAGGATAGTATGCAAAATCGAGCAGATAAGGCAAAAAAAATTAAGTTATTAATTTTAGATGTGGATGGGGTGATGACCGATGGTCGCTTGTTTTTTGATGAGCATGGCAAGGAGTATAAGTCCTTTAATGTGCGCGATGGTCTCGGGATCAAGCTTTTACAAAAAGCCGGTATTCGGGTCGCTGTCATTTCCGGAAGAGGGTCAAAGCCTGTTGCTTTGCGAATGGCGATGTTGGGTATTGATTTGGTGTGTCTTGAACAGTCTGATAAAGGGCGCGCATTTGAAGATATTATTGCCAAGATAGGCTGTACATCAGAGCAGGCAGCATATATTGGTGATGATTTAATTGATTTACCGGTATTGATTCGGGCTGGGCTGGCGATAGCTGTACAAGATGCTAATGAGCAAATTTTGCCTTATGTAGACTGGCAAACCCGTATGCCGGGTGGGCAGGGCGCAGTCCGAGAAGTCTGTGATTACCTTTTGCTTGTGCAAGGTAAAATGACTGAGCTGCTTGATGCATACAAAATAGCC
Organism: uncultured Gammaproteobacteria bacterium; assembly: GCA_942491615.1. Lineage (GTDB taxonomy): Bacteria > Pseudomonadota > Gammaproteobacteria > Methylococcales > Methylomonadaceae > Methyloprofundus. The sequence continues at coordinate 52,812 of CALOCH010000017.1, read as the reverse complement.
TAATGTTTGTACAGCAATATAAAGGTGTTATTTTATTGCTAGTGGTTTTTTTGGGGTCGCTTTGGGCAGTCAATAATCCGCCGGAGCAGGATATTTCTGAAAAATCGCAGCTTGCGGAACATGTGGCAGATCATTTTGTAGTCGCTTATAACAAAGTTGAAATGGATGAGTCGGGTTTTCCTGCAAGCAAGCTGATAGCTGAATTTGCTGCGCATTATATTGATAATGATGAGACAGAGTTAACAAGTCCGGTACTAACATTATTTAAAAGTGAATCACCGCCGTGGGTGATGCGCTCCAGGACCGGGGTTATTAAAGCTGGCGGAGACAAAATATTTCTCGCTGGGAAAGTTTATATTAATCGAACTGGTTCTGAAAGTGTGCGCGAAGTCAATATTAAAACCAGTGAGTTGCATATAGAGCCTAAACGAAACTATGCACAAACCGAGGCATGGGCAGAGTTGGTGAGTGGTTTAGATACTATTTCGGGAGTGGGTATGAAGTTATATTATCAGGATCCTCTTTCTATTGAATTGTTAGCAAATGTTAAAGGTCAGCATGTCTATAAATAAATACTTATTATGGGTCTTTTTTTGGGTAAACCTTGCAGTAATGCCAGTTGCTTTTGCATTGAAAGATGATAATCGACAGCCTATTTCAATTGAATCTAATTCCGGGTTTTATGATGATAAAAAAGGCGTTAGTATTTATCGAGGTGAGGTGGTTATTATTCAGGGGAGTATGCAACTGGAAGCCGATAAGTTGGTTGTATACCTTGAAAATAGAGAGATTCAGAAAATGGTGGCAACCGGTACACCGGTAAAGTTTAAGCAAACACCCGAAGAAGGCAAAGAAGAGGTGCATGGTCATTCTTTAGAGGCAGAATACTATCCTGAGCAGGAGTTATTAATTATGATGCAAGAAGCGGTTATATGGCAGGGAGGTAATAGTACAGCGAGTGAGAGAATCGAATATGACCGCATCAGTGAAGTGCTAAAAGCGGGAGATGGCCAGTCGGCAAATAAACGCGTGCGTGTTATTTTGCAGCCAAAAGAGAAGGCTGGTCATTAATTATGGCAGTTCTTGCTGCAAAAAATATTGGTAAAACTTATGCTAAGAGAGCCGTTGTGCATGATGTTTCTTTGCATGTCAATAGTAATGAGATTGTCGGTCTACTGGGGCCGAATGGTGCCGGAAAAACAACCAGCTTTTATATGCTGGTGGGGTTGATACGTGCTGATACAGGACATATTTGTTATGATGAGAAAGATATAACCCAGTATCCGATGCATATACGCGCTAGAATGGGTGTGGGTTATTTGCCACAGGAGGCATCTGTTTTTAGAAAACTCAGTGTCGCAGATAATCTACGTGCGGTATTGGAATTAAGAAAAGAACTTAATAAGGGGCAAATAGAGCTTATTATTGATGAGCTGTTAGATGAGTTTAGTATTTCGCATATCCGTAATAATATTGGTATGGGGTTGTCTGGCGGAGAGCGACGTAGAGTAGAAATAGCTAGAGCACTGGCGACGGATCCACAATTTATTCTACTTGATGAGCCTTTTGCAGGCGTTGACCCTCTTTCAGTTATTGAGATTCAAAAAATTATTTCGCATTTAAAAGATAGAAATATCGGCGTGTTAATTACTGAGCATAATGTCCGAGAAACTTTGGGCATTTGTGATCGGGCCTATATTTTAAATGCGGGAAAGGTGATAGCTGAAGGACCTTCTGCTGATATTGTCGCTAATCCAGAGGTAAGGCGTGTCTATCTGGGCGAGAACTTTAGTCTGTAAACGGAGGGGAAATGTACTTTAAAATGGTTCAATACGTTGCGGTTTGTATAGATTTTTGTGCATTATCTTCACAACTATGGGGCATGTTTTCACCAACTTATTATCATGGATTACGCTAAATGAAGCAGTCACTTCAGCTCCGTATGGGGCAGCACTTGTCTATGACGCCCCAGTTGCAGCAGGCAATCAAATTATTGCAGCTATCAACACTGGATTTGCAACAAGAGATACAACAGGCATTAGATTCAAATATGATGCTTGAAGTTTTAGATGAGGACGGTTCCACTTTAAATGAGCAAAAGGTCGTCGAAAATAAAGTAGATATCAGCGACCAGAGGGGGAGTGAAGGCTCACAGACTGATATGCCAGATGAGTTGCCTACAGACAGTTCATGGGAAGATGTTTATGACTCCATGCAAATGAACACTACTGCTACACCTGCAGAAGTGCCTGATTTTGAAGTGCAGCGAAGCAAATCAATGAGTTTGCAGGATCATCTACTCTGGCAAATGGAAATGGCACCCTTTACTGAGAGAGACCGCGCAATAGTGACGGCCATTATCGACTCTATTGATGGTGATGGTTATTTAAGCTCAAGTCTTGATGAAGTTCATGGAGGACTTAGGGAGCAGATGGACGATGTCGAAATGGACGAGCTTGTTGCTGCTCTACACAGAGTACAGCAATTTGACCCTCCTGGAGTAGCTGCAGAGGGTTTGCAGGACTGTTTGCGTTTGCAGTTATTACAGTTGCCGGAATCGACGCCTTTTAGAGCGGAGGCGATTGATTTGGTTACACGCTTTCTGGATGTACTAGCTGCGCAGGATCAAGTTAAGTTAATGCGCCGGATGGACGTTTCGGAATATAAATTAACGCAGATTATTAGTTTGATTCGTTCTCTGGATCCTAAGCCAGGTAGAACGATTGAAGAAAGTGATTCAGAGTATGTCATACCTGACTTATTTGTTTCTAAGGTGGAAGAAAGATGGCAGGTAGAATTAAATCCGGATATAGCGCCTAAGTTACGGGTTAATCCTTTTTATTCTGCGCTGATTAAGCGTGCAGATAACAGCAAAGATAATACTAATATGAAGGAGCATTTGCAGGAGGCGCGCTGGTTTATCAAGAGTTTGCATAGCCGTAATGACACTTTGCTGCGTGTAGGGAGGAGTATTATTGACAAGCAAACAGAATTTCTTGAGCACGGGCCTATTGCTATGAAACCGATGATTTTGAGAGATATTGCAGAGGAGCTTGGTCTCCATGAATCGACTATTTCTCGAGTGACAACGCATAAATATATGCATTTGCCTGGTGGAGTGATTGAGTTAAAGTATTTTTTTTCCAGTCATGTTTCTACTGATGCCGGTGGCGAGTGTTCAGCGACAGCGATTAGGGCTTTTATTAAGGAGTTAGTCAGTAATGAGAATCCGGCAAAGCCGTTAAGTGATAGTAAGATAACCGATTTGTTAAAAGAAAAAGGAATTAATGTTGCCAGACGCACAATTGCTAAGTATCGTGAAGCAATATCTATTCCACCCTCTAGCCAAAGAAAACGGCTTTTATAATAAAGATAGTACAATAAACCATTTAATTGAACATAATTAGGAGTTAAATTTATGCAAGTTAGCGTAACTGGACGTCATGTAGAAGTAACTGGTGCTATGAAGCAGCATGTAGAAGATAAAATCAGTAAGTTAAAACGTCACTTTGATCATGTGACCGATGTGCATGTTATTTTGACAGTAGAAAAACTAGAACAAAAAGCCGAAGCAACTGTGCAAATTAGCGGAGCTAAGTTGTTTGCAGATGATGTTCAAGAAGATATGTATGTGGCAATTGATAATATGGTAGACAAATTGGATCGTCAAATTATCAAACACAAAGAAAAAGTTCAGGCACACCGCTAATAATCAGGAGTTAAGTAACGAAGAATATCCTGTGTATATTCTTCGTTTTTTCTTGCTCTAATATGTAACGCTTAACTAATGAAACTTTTGATTTTGACAGGGTTATCGGGGTCAGGTAAGAGTATTGCTTTGGATACTTTGGAGGACTCGGGTTTTTATTGTATAGATAATTTACCGATTACTTTGCTGGATAATTTTGTCAGCAATGTTATGTTGCAAGACCAATCAACTTATCGTAAGACTGCCATTGGTATAGATGCAAGAAATCAAGGCGAAAGCCTGTATACATTCGCTGATGAATTAGCTTGTATACGTAAGCAAGGTATTGATTGTGTGGTTGTTTATATGCAAGCTGAAGAAGGTGTGCTGCTTAAGCGGTATAGTGAAACCAGACGCAGGCATCCCTTAACTGACTTGAATTTGCCGTTAAAAGAGGCGATCAGGATTGAGAAAGATATGTTAAGAGTGATTGCAAGCTGTGCAGATTTGATAGTTGACACCAGTCTTACTCACTATCATCAATTAAGGGAATTAATTAGAGATTATGTCCAGCAAGGGGATGCGCAACATAAAATTTCGCTGCAGACACAGTCCTTCGGTTTTAAAAATGGCGTGCCTCTAGATGTGGATTTTGTATTTGATGCACGTTGCCTGCCTAACCCCTATTGGAACCATGCTTTAAGAGCTTTGACTGGGAAGGATCAGGCAGTTGTTGAATTTTTACAGTCAGAACAGATAGTGACTGATTTTTTTCAAGATATGTATACTTTTTTAGAGCGCTGGATCCCCAGTTTTGAAAAAGAGAATCGCAGTTATTTAACAATTGCTGTTGGCTGTACCGGTGGGCAGCATCGCTCAGTGTTTTTAATTGATAGCCTTGCACGATATTTTCAGAGTAAGGCTTTTAATGTTATTGTCAGGCACCGAGAACTGCAATGACAAACAAATTGTTTCACGTTATTTCGATAACCAGAAAATATAAGGGATAGATATGCCATTTAGTAGACCTCAAGATCATTCTGATTTACATTTGCAACAGATTGTCAATGACCTCGATAATGATGCGCTATATGATGCACGTAGTCATTTACATAGCCTGTTCCCAGCCGAAATTGCTTTATTATTACGCTCTTTGCCTATTGATTATAGATATAAAATCTGGGGGATTATGGCACCTGAAGCTATGGGACAGATTCTGGCTGTACTCCAGGGTGAGGTGAGGATTGGTCTGATTGAGCATACCTCATCAGCTAACCTGGTTACTGCGGTAAGTCAGTTAGAGCCACGAGACGTGGCCGATCTGGTGGCCGATTTTCCTGCAGAAACTAGAGAGAAGGTGCTTAAACAATCGGGAAATAGTCGCCTTGAAGCCGCGCTTTCCTATGATGGGCACACTGCTGCTGGCCTGATGAGCATGAATGTCCTAACTGTGCGTGCTGATGATACGATTGATAGTGTTTTAAATTTTTTGCGTGCGCAGGAGAAAATTTCGGCAAACATGGATAGTCTGGTGGTGGTCGACCAGAAGAAGCATTATCAAGGAATGATTGCTGTAGCTACAATTTTAACCAGTGAGCCACATGCGACGATCGCCACACTGATGGAAACCCTTGAGGCTATACCTTTAAACATGCCGGTTGCCGAAGTTGCTGCTATTTTTGAGCATAGAGAGCTTTTATCTTCGGCTGTGGTCGACGAAAACGGTGTGGTTGTCGGCAGGATTACACTGGAAGAAGTGCTTGAAGTTGTTCGTGAAGAAGCTGATCATGTCATGTTAAGTTCTGCTGGCCTGGATGAGGAGCATGATCTCTTTGCACCTGTAATGGTAAGTGCTCGACGTAGGGCAGTCTGGTTGGGTGTTAACTTGTTTACTGCCTTTCTGGCGTCGTGGGTTATCGGTTTATTTTCGGCGACTATAGATCAAATTGTAGCATTGGCTGTGCTTATGCCAGTTGTTGCCAGTATGGGTGGGATTGCGGGTAGTCAAACATTGACGTTAGTGATACGTGGACTGGCGTTGCACCAGATTTCCTCGTCTAATGCGATGTCTTTTCTGTTCAAGGAGTTGTCGGTCGGTGCAGTTAATGGTATTGTTTGGTCCATCGTTGTTGCAATGATTGCGGCAGCCTGGTTTTCAAATATGCCACTAGGGATTATGCTAGGCGCTGCGATGGTTATTAACTTAAGTTGCGCTGCTTTAGCAGGGGTTTTAATTCCCTTGTTTTTACAAAAAAGGGGTATTGATCCTGCATTGGCGGGAGGCGTGTTACTGACAACAGTGACTGATGTCATCGGTTTTATGTCCTTTTTAGGTTTGGCAACAATTTTCTTATTGGCATAAGCCCATTAAATAATATTTTGAGGAAACACACATGAGTATAAAAAAATCACCTTTAGCTGTTGCCGTCGGTACAACATTAATGTCTGGGGCAGCAATAAATGCTGCACAAGCATCTGACAGCGCTAGTCTGCAGGCTAATCCATTTGCCATGACTGAACTTAGTCAAGGATATATGTTTGTTGCCCAGGCTGATACCAAAGATCAAGGTGCGATGAAAATGCAGGATGGTGCTTGCGGCGAAGGAAAATGTGGTGCCAGCATGATGCCAAAGGGGGCTTTGGAAAAAACTACCGAGGGCAAATGTGCTGGAAACAAGCCTATGCCGGATGCTAAAAAAAGTGATATGAAAAGTGATATGAAAGGTATGGAAGGCAAGTGCGGCGAAGGCAAATGCGGTAGTAATATGAAGTAAAGACAATCAAAGCCAGTGTTAAAAGCTGGCATCACTTAACTTAGACCCATAAGGTACATTCATTATTTTAGTATCTTATGGGTTTTTTATTGCTCATCGTTCACTGAATTTATCTCTGGCAGTAAAAGTCAGGTTGGGTATTTCTTTATCAGAGGTTTCTTATGTTGTTCAGAGTGAGAGGGCGCATTAAGAATTAATTTTAAATGCTTGATAGATAATATTTTTTATCATTATATTAAAAGTATGAAATTTCTGTAAAAGAACATTATCTAAGTCATTGGCAAAAATAGGGAAATTATTTGAAATCTATCTTGACTAACGACTGTTAGAAAACTATAGTCTGTTCAAAAGTGGTGAAAAGTGGTGAAAAGTGGTTTTTAACGAATTATTAAGGAGAATATGTGTTTCGAGGTGTCACAGCAATTACTTTAGATGCCAAAGGCCGTTTTGCAATTCCTACTCGATACAGAGAAGAATTACATGATTGTTGTGACTGCCAATTGGTTGTAACCGTTGCTGTGAATGAAAAATGTGTCGGTGAGCCGGGATGCTTATGGCTTTATCCACTTTCTGAATGGGAGAAACTTGAACAGACTATCAGTAAATTACCTACTTTAAATAAAATGGCTGGCAAATTACGTCGTTTTCTTATTGGTCATGCGACAGAGGCCTATATGGATGGACAGGGACGTATACTTCTTGCTGATAAGTTAAGAAAGTTTGCGGGTGTGCAAAAGAAGCTGATACTGGTTGGTCAATTGAATAAATTTGAAATATGGGATGAAGAAGCCTGGAATGCCAAAGAAAGTGAGTGGATGAATGAAGATGATGATGAGGGCTTAGAAGAACTTGGACATTTATCATTTTAATAAAGGATTGAGTCATGCATTTGCCGGTATTATTTAATGAAGTATTGCGTGAATTATCCATAAAGCCAGGGGGAATCTATATAGATTGCACCTTTGGCAGGGGCGGGCATAGTGCCGGGATACTTGAGCAGTTAGGCGACAGAGGACAGTTATTGGCACTCGACAGGGATTTTGATGCCATACAGTCCGAATATGCACAAGGCTTATTGAAAGATAACCGGTTTCAACTAGAGCATTGTCGCTTCTCCCAGCTGCAGGCGTTGGTAGAAAGACGAGGTTGGTTGGGTAAGGTCGATGGTGTGCTAATGGATTTTGGTGTTTCATCGCCACAATTAGATAATGCGGAACGGGGCTTTAGTTTTATGCAAGATGGTCCGTTAGATATGCGTATGGATTGCAGTTCAGGCGTTTCAGCAGCTGATTGGCTAGCGGCTGTGTCCGAGCAAGATTTAGTGCAGGTATTGTTTGATTATGGCGAAGAGCGCTTTGCACGTAGGATCGCTCATGCTGTTGTGACGCAGCGGCAAGAGAGACCATTGCAAACGACTAAACAGTTTGCTGACCTGGTTACTGAAGCGATACCGTTTAAAGAAAAACATAAACATCCGGCCACACGTAGTTTTCAAGCGATACGGATTGCAGTTAATAATGAATTAGATGAAATTAAAATAGTGTTGCAGCAAGCGGTGAACGTTTTAGCGAGTGGCGGGAGAATGACTGTTATATCGTTTCACTCCCTTGAAGACCGGATTGTTAAGCGCTTTATCAGAGATGAATCAAGAGGTAAATATAACCCGGTTAAACTGCCGATGCAGCCTGATGAGTTGGCAGCTATTAGGCTTACTAAATGTGGTAAAGCAATAAAGGCGAGTGCTGAGGAATTAGTACGCAATCCAAGAGCTCGGAGCGCGGTTTTGCGTGTTGCAGAACGAAAATGAAGACGCTATCGATTGTGATTGGGCTGGTGCTAGTATTGAGCGGCTCGGGGTTAGCTGTCATTTATGCTAAATACCATTCCAGATTATTGTTTATTGAGATACAAAAAGCCGAACAAGAGCTTGATCGTTTAGAAGTACGTTGGGAACGGTTGACAATTGAGGAAAGAATGCTTGCCGATCATAATCAGGTGGAAAAAAAGGCGCGTAACGCGATGGGGCTGGTTGAGTTAGATAGAGGAGCCATTATATATATTAAACTATAGACATGTTAAAAGCAGAAAAGAGACCGCAGCTTAGAAAAGAGGAAGATTTTTCCTGGCGTAGAAGGTTGATGATTTTTTTTATGCTCATTGCCATGCTGGCATTGATAGCAAAAGCAGTGCAATTACAGGTTTTAGATACGCAATTTTTACAACAACAGGCACAAAGTCGGCATGTTGGTACGCTTAAAATAGCCGCGTATAGGGGACGGATTCTAGATCGAAATGGCAAGAGTCTTGCGGTGAGTGCTCCGGTGGAAACAATTTGGGTTAATCCGCAGTTTTGCAAGACGACAGCAGGCAAAGAGGCCAGGCAGGTGTGTCAAGAGCTGGATAGTACCAAGCTTGAGCAAGCCGCTCGTTTACTCGGAGTATCGTTGGCTAAAGTGCAGAAAGCCTTTGCACCAGAAAGTCAAAAGCAGTTTGTTTACTTAAAAAGGCGTGTTGATCCTGATTTAGCAAAAAGCATTGAAGCCCTCAAATTACCAGGTATTGGATTTATCAGAGAATTTAAGCGATTTTATCCAGCGGGTGAAGTTACCGCGCATTTATTGGGTTTTACTGATGTTGATGACCAGGGGCAGGAAGGCATAGAGTTAATGTATAACTCAATTCTTGATGGCACCACAGGTAGTAAACGTGTTATTCGGGATGGTGCGCGACGCGTAATTGAAGAGCATGATGTCGAAAGCATTAAAGAACCGGAAGCAGGGCAGGATTTACAATTAAGTATTGATGAGCGTTTGCAATATTTGGCCTATAGGGAACTTAAGAGCGGTGTAATAAAGCATAAGGCAAAAGCAGGATCATTAGTCATTTTAGAGGCTGAGAGTGGCAACGTGTTAGCGATTGTTAATCAGCCTTCTTTTAATCCAAATTCACGAAGAGGTTTAAAAGCAACAAACTATCGTAACAGAGCAATTACGGATGTTTTTGAGCCAGGCTCGACAATGAAGCCTTTGGTCGTTGCTGCTGCTTTAGAAGGTCATTTTATTAAAGAAGATCAGGTGTTTGTAACTGAATCTATTAGAATAAATGGTCAATCGGTTGTGGACGAACATAAGTATGGGCCTTTGGATTTAACCCATGTATTGAAAAAATCGAGCAATGTTGCTGCCAGTAAAATTGCATTATCTATGCCGCCAGACTATTTCTGGCATTTTTATCATGCAGTTGGTTTTGGTCGTTCCTCAGGCATTGATTTTCCGGGTGAAGCGGAAGGTTTCTTACCCGAATTTTTTGACTGGACCGATTTCGAGCAAGCGACATTATCATTTGGCTACCATCTTTCGATGTCTGTTTTGCAACTGGCAAGAGCATACACTGTGTTGGCGGATGATGGCATATTGCATAGCCTGAGCTTACGTGACCGTGAAATGGATGAGTATGCGAGTAGGGAGTTGTCTGCAGAAACTGCGAAAAAAGTACGCGCTATGCTCGAACAAGTTGTGCAAAAGGGAGGAACTGCAACCCGGGCGGGTGTGAGTGGTTATCGAGTCGCGGGTAAAACCGGAACGGTGAAAAAAGCGGGTAAGCAAGGATACAGCAAGGATTATTTGTCGGTATTTGTAGGGATGGCTCCCGCAAGCGATCCAAAATTAATCATTGCCGTTATGGTCGATACACCCCAGGCGGGTGGATATTATGGTGGATTGGTTGCTGCGCCGATTTTTTCCAAAGTTATGGGTGGCGCGTTACGGGTTTTAAAGATCGCGCCTGATCAAGAACAGAGCATGTCAGTGTTATTAACAAAATAGTGCTATGAGGTTATCCGAATTACTAACAGATATTACTATTGACGGGCATGATTCAGAGGTGACTCATATAGCTCTGGATAGTCGGGAGATTAATGCCGGCGGTGTTTTTTTTGCCTTAGCCGGTGCGCAGCATCACGGATTAGAGTTTGCTGAACAGGTCAGGCAACAAGGCGCAGTGGCGATAGTTTATGATCCGGCAGGGCAGGGCAGTATTTTAGCTGATAATGTATCGGGTATATCACTGTATGTGATTGACCATCTAGCTAACAAACTAGGTGATATTGCTGCTCGATTTTACATTAACCCGGCGACACGGCTGAAGGTCATCGGTGTCACAGGGACTAATGGTAAAACATCCTGTAGCCAATTTTTAGCACAGCTTATGGATAATTGCAGTGTTATTGGGACGCTGGGTTGGGGGCAGTATCCTCATTTACAGAACACCATCAATACAACACCGGATGCCTTTGCGCTGCAAAAAATATTAGCAGATTTTGTTGTACAGGGTATTAACCATGTTGCCATGGAGGTTTCATCTCATGGCTTAGCGCAAGGACGTGTTAATGGATTACAGTTTGAAGGTGTGGTTTTTACTAATTTGAGTCGCGATCATTTAGATTATCATGGCAGTATGGATGCTTATTTTCAGAGTAAGCTGCGCTTAATCAGGTGGCCTGGTGTGAAATTTGTCGTGGTAAACAAAGATGATGACTATGCCCAACAGGTTTTAGATGCGATAGCAACAGGAGTTAACCGCTTGACTTTTAGTATACGCAATACGTTACACGCAAGACAATCTGGATTAGTTGCTGACAATATTGAATACACTATGAGCGGAATAGCCTGTGATATTTATTGGCGTACTGAGCAAGGTCGACTGAAGGTGGGGTTGTTGGGCGATTTCAATTTACAGAATATTCTGGCGGTGTTAGCTGTTTTGCTGGCTATGGGGCAGACATTAACAAAATGCTTGCAAACGATACAGTCGGTTAAACCGGTCATTGGGCGTATGGAATGTTTTTATAATAGCTCAGGCCGGCCTTTGGTTGTAGTTGATTATGCTCATACCCCTGATGCTCTGAGCAAGGTGCTAACAACATTAAGACAACATTGTCACGGTTTGTTAACGATCGTATTTGGCTGTGGTGGTGATAGAGATAAAGGCAAGCGCTCAGAGATGGGGAAGATCGCCGAGCAGTTAGCTGATCGCATTGTTGTGACCGATGATAACCCACGATATGAAGACAGGCAGCAGATTATTAATGACATTATCGAGGGCCTTAATAGCAGGCATGTGAGTGTTATTAATGATAGAAAACTGGCTATTGAGCATGCAATTATTAACAGTACGAAGCAAGATGTGGTCGTAATTGCCGGTAAAGGACATGAAGATTATCAAGATGTGAAGGGGGTTAAATATCCTTTTAGCGATCGTGATTGTGTACAGGAGATATTGGCAGCATGATAACGATGACATTGAGTGAAATAGCAGGTGCTGTAAATGGCCGATTAAGTGGCTCGGATAGCGAGATTTCAGGCGTTAGTATTGATACCCGGAGTTTGCTTCGGGGTGATCTGTATATTGCAATTAGCGGCGTGCAGTATGATGGACACAACTTTATTGCTCAGGCTGAAGGCGCAGGTGCTGGCGCATTATTGGTCATAAAAAAAGTCAATTCAGTTTTACCGCAGGTCATCGTTGCAGATACTCGAATAGCGTTGGCTGAATTAGCAGGCGCAGTAAGAGATAAAGCGCGGATAAAGGTCTGTGCTATTACCGGAAGCAATGGCAAAACAACCGTTAAAGAGATGATTGCCGCTATTTTAGCAGTCAATTATCAGGTCTTGTTTACGCACGGTAACTTAAATAATGATATTGGTGTGCCTCTGACATTATTACGGCTCAATACGCAGCATCAATATGCTGTGGTAGAAATGGGGGCTAATCATCGTGGTGAGATTGCTTATTCATGCCGTTATGCGCGGCCAGATGTCGCGGTTATTAATAATGTTGGACCAGCACACATCGAAGGCTTTGGTGGTATTGAAGGTGTGGCTCGCGCAAAAGCTGAAATTATTCAGGGGTTACCCGCGACAGGCGTTGCCGTATTGAATGCCGACGATGCTTTTTACCCCGATTGGCAAGTGCTTGCGGGGCAGCGGCAGATGCTTAGTTTTGGCTTGCAAAATAATGCAGATGTGAGTGCAGAAAATATTGATATACAGTTTGATGGAACGCGATGTAATACACGATTTGATTTGCGGGTGAATGAACAGCGGATGCCCATTAACCTGCCTTTGGCAGGTACTCATAATGTGCTCAATGCGCTTGCTGCAAGTGCTGTTTGTCTTGCTCTGAATGTTGATCTGACACAAATTCAACAGGGTTTACAGCACGTCAAACCGGTCAAGGGGCGTTTACAATTATTGCAAACAGCGATGGGAGCGAAGATTATTGATGATACATATAATGCCAATCCTGCTTCGCTAGAGGCTGCTCTGGACGTATTGCAAAAATGCTCAGGTGAATTGTGGCTTGCTTTAGGCGCTTTCGGTGAGTTGGGTGCCACGAGCGCAGCAATGCATGGCGAGATGGCGGCTGCTATTAAAAAGGCCGGTGTGACCCGTGTTTTTGCGCTGGGTGTCATGGCAGAAAATACCGTCAAGGCCTTTGGTGCAGGTGCTCATTTTTATTCTCAACAAGCAGACTTAATCAAGGCTGTTGAGCAGGAAATAACCGCAGATGTTGTGTTGCTGGTAAAAGGTTCGAGAAACCAAAAAATGGAAACAGTGGTTAATGCCCTATTGGGCAAGGCGAAAAAATAAGCATGTTACTTTATTTATTTGATTATTTAGCAGAGTTTGATGCGGGTTTCAGGGTCTTTGAATATTTGACTCTGCGCGCTATTTTAAGCGCCCTCACTGCTTTAATGATTTCCTTTTTAGTGGGTCCTAGCATGATTCGTCGCTTGAGTAATAAAAAAATTGGTCAAAGCGTACGTGAAGATGGCCCTGAAAGCCATTATGAAAAAGCAGGGACGCCTACAATGGGGGGAACTTTGATTTTAGTGGGCATAGGCGTTAGTACACTGCTTTGGGCCAATCTTGAAAATAGTTATGTCTGGGCGTCACTATTAGTGACGCTGACTTATGGCATCGTAGGTTTTGTTGATGATTATAAAAAGGTAATGCTGGGAAATAGCGACGGTTTGTCAGCGCGTGCAAAATATTTTTGGCAATCGGTGATTGCGCTAACGGCCGCGTTATTTTTATTCAATACAGCAGAAGTGCCGGCAGAAACCCAGTTTATCGTGCCTTTTTTTAAGGAAGTAGTGATTGATATGGGTTGGACTTATGTTGTGTTGACCTATTTTGTTATAGTCGGTACCAGTAATGCCGTTAATTTAACAGATGGTCTCGATGGTTTGGCTATTTTACCTACGGTGATGGTCGCAGGCGCACTTGCAATTTTTGCCTATTTGACTGGGCATATAAATTTTGCCGACTATTTGGTGATTCCCTATATTCCTAAGGCGGGAGAATTGATCGTTTTTTGCGCCGCCTTAGTCGGCGCAGGATTAGGTTTTCTATGGTTTAACGCCTATCCAGCTATGGTCTTTATGGGTGATGTGGGCGCACTGGCTTTGGGTGCAGCACTAGGTGTTGTCGCAGTTCTGGTGAGACAGGAGATTGTTCTGGTGATCATGGGCGGTGTCTTTGTGATGGAGACGGTTTCTGTCATTATACAAGTTTCCTCATATAAGCTTACGGGAAAGCGAATCTTTAGAATGGCACCGATCCACCATCATTTTGAATTGAAAGGTTGGCCAGAACCTAGAGTGATTGTCAGATTCTGGATTATTACATTTATTCTGGTCCTGGTGGGTCTGGCAACCTTAAAATTGAGATAACTGATGAATAATGTCGAGATTTTAAATAAGCTGGATAAGCAACTGTCATTAAATCAAGAGAGCGCTAAAGTTGTGGTGGTGGGACTGGGCAAAACAGGTCTGTCAGTGGCACATTATTTACGGCGATTTGGCTTTAATTTTGCGATTGTTGATAGCAGAAAGAATCCACCTTTTAACGATGTTTTATTGGCGGAAATGCCAGATGTAGCCGTATTTACCGGGGGATTCGATCAGGCGGTATTTAGCGTAGCGACACATCTTGTTGTGAGCCCAGGGATTGCGATGCAGGACCCAGCGATTCAGCAAGCAATTGCAGACGGCGCGAGGTCGATCAGTGATATAGACCTGTTTGCCTGTTCGGTTACTGAGCCAGTGGTTGCAATTACCGGATCAAATGGCAAAAGTACGGTAACAACCATGCTCGGAAGTATGGCGAAAACCGCTGGAAAGAACGTCGCAGTAGGCGGGAACCTAGGTACACCAGCGCTGGATTTGCTTAATGAGCAGGTAGAACTTTATATTCTGGAGCTATCCAGTTTTCAGCTTGAGCGTACCAGCCAATTAAATGCTGTAGCTGCAACAGTGCTGAATATTTCAGCTGATCATATGGATCGTTATCCAGATATGCAGACTTATCAAGCGCAAAAATATAATGTGTATGCGGGGAGCGGGGTGATGCTGGTGAATGCCGATTGTCCTTATGCCATCGATAAGTATGAAAATGGTCGAGAGAGAGTTACTTTTGGCGTGCATCAACTGGCCGATTATCACATCCTGGAAACGTCTGATGGGGAATGTCTAGCATATCATGGCCGAGCCATTTTACCCGTGAGTGAGCTAAAAGTTGCAGGCATACATAACCAGGCAAACGCTTTGGCCGCACTGGCTTTAGGGCATATTATCAGTTTGCCTGAGACGGCTATGTGTGAGGCATTGCAACATTATAAAGGTTTAAAGCACAGGGTAGAGTTAGTTGCCAGTGTTGACGGGGTTAATTGGGTTAATGATTCTAAAGCGACCAATGTAGGTGCATGTGTCGCTGCATTAGAGGGATTTAAAAATGCCAGTGTTATTCTGATTGCGGGGGGCGATGCCAAGGGGGCTGATATGAGTGACCTTGTGCCAGCGATCAAGCAAAAGGTTAAGGCACTATTGTTAATTGGCAAGGATGGAATACTTATTAAGCACGTCGTGAATGACTGTGTTGCTGTATTTGAAGTAAATACC
The DNA here is from genome assembly GCA_942491615.1 of uncultured Gammaproteobacteria bacterium. Classification (GTDB taxonomy): domain Bacteria; phylum Pseudomonadota; class Gammaproteobacteria; order Methylococcales; family Methylomonadaceae; genus Methyloprofundus. The sequence continues at coordinate 37,388 of CALOCH010000017.1, read as the reverse complement.
TTGAAAAAAGCAGTAAAAAAAGCAGCCAAAATTGCCCAGTCTGGAGATACTGTATTGTTATCTCCGGCGTGTGCAAGCCTGGATCAGTTTACTGATTATAAAGAAAGAGGTGAGATGTTTGCCAAGCAAGTTATGCAGTTGGAAAAATGCAAATAGAGACGTTATTAGCAAAATACAAATGGGTGCATTTATCTTTGGATAAGCCTCTGGTTTTAGCCAGTATTGCATTAATTGTGCTGGGTTTCCTGATGGTATCTTCTGCGTCTTTACACTTGGGAGCGAAGCTAACAGGGGATTTGTTTTATTATCCACTTAGACAATTAATCCATATAGTTTTAGGTTTGTTTGCGGGGGTTGCAGTATGCATGATTCCGATGAATTTTTGGGAAAAGTCAGGGCAGACTTTATTTTTTATCGGTTTGTTTCTGTTAGTGATCGTCTTTATTCCTGGCTTGGGGGTTAAGGTTAATGGCAGTACGCGCTGGTTATCATTGGCTGGCATAAGAATACAGGTATCAGAAGTCGTTAAATTTTTTGTAGTAATCTACATGGCCGGGTTTGTTGCCCGTCATCACGATTTTGTGAAGCAATCAGCCTATGCTTTAGTGAAGCCACTATGTTTATTGTCTGCCGCTTGTGCTCTGTTGCTACTGGAGCCTGATATGGGGTCGGCCGTGGTTATTTTAGTTATTGCGATGGCTATCTTGTTTCTGGCAGGTGCACAGCTAAAACAGTTTATGTTATTAGCCCTGATTGTTATTGTGGCGGTTGTATTGGCGGTGCTTTTTTCAGGTTATCGTATGACCCGGGTGACGAGTTTTCTCCATCCCTGGGATGACCCCTTCGGCAACAGTTTTCAATTAGTACAGGCACTAATTGCTTTTGGTCGTGGCGAATGGCTTGGCGTCGGGTTAGGCAGTGGCGTACAAAAACTGTTCTATTTGCCTGAAGCGCATACTGATTTTCTGTTTTCAGTGATTGCTGAAGAATTAGGTTTTGTCGGTATCACCAGTGTTATTTTGTTATTTACGCTGATTGTCTGGCGAGCTTTTGCAATCGCTTTGATGGCAGAGCAGCTAAAGCAATATTTTTGCGCATTTATTGCGTATGGATTAGGCATCTGGTTTGCTTTTCAATCCTTTGTCAACATGGGCGTTAATATGGGTTTGTTGCCTACTAAGGGTTTGACACTACCGTTTATGAGTTACGGCGGTGGAAGTATGATAGTGATGTGTAGTGCAATGGCAATGCTTTATAGAGTGAATAGTGAAGTACTGGCGCTAAAGAAAGCCGGGAATGCTCGTCATGGCTAAACGTATCGTTATTATGGCTGGGGGAACCGGAGGTCATGTGTTTCCGGGGCTGGCTGTTGCTCATTATTTGCGTGAGCAAGGATGGCAGGTAAGCTGGATCGGGACACATAAAGGTATGGAAAGTAGAGTTATACCGGAAAATAATATTGCTATCGACTGCTTAACGGTTAATGGTCTGCGCGGCAAAGGCTTGTTAGCATTGTTTAAAATGCCCTGGATGCTCATTAAATCGTGTTGCGAGGCAAGAGCAATTTTAAAGTACAGGACGCCTGATGTAATTTTGGGTATGGGCGGTTTTGTTGCTGGTCCGGGTGGGTTAATGGCCAAATGGCTAGGTATTCCATTAGTGATTCATGAACAAAACAGAATTCCGGGAACGACTAATCGATTATTGGCAAGATGGGCGGATAAAGTGTTACACGCTTTTCCAGGTAGTTTTCCCGGTGTGCAAAATGCAATTTGTACGGGTAATCCACTACGTAAGGAATTTACCCGGCAAGAAAGGTTGCAAATAACATCTAAGTCGGACGTATTACATATTTTAGTGATGGGCGGGAGTCTGGGCGCACAACGTTTAAATGAAATTGTGCCTGATGCGCTTGCTATGTTTGATCGGATTGATGTTCGGCATCAAACAGGTGCCGCTATGCTGCAAGCAGTGACCGAAATGTATCAACAAAGATCAGTCAGTGCAACGGTGAGTGCATTTATTGAGGATGTTGCTATCGCTTATCAGTGGGCTGATCTGGTTATTTGTCGGGCTGGTGCCATGACAGTCAGTGAACTTGCTGCAATCGGTGTCCCCAGTATTCTAGTGCCTTACCCATATGCCATAGATGATCATCAAACAGCTAATGCGCAGTATTTAGTGGATGCAGGGGCGAGTATTATGATTCCTCAGCAGCAGTTAACGGTTGCCTGCTTAACGGAGCAGATTAAAAAGTGCCTTGCAACATTGGATGTTATGGCCTTGTCGGCTAAACAAATTGCGAAATTGAATGCAACAGTGCATGTTGCTGAACAGTGTATGTTAGAAGCCTTATGAAAGAACCTATAAATCAAATTATTCGCCAGCGTCTGAAAAAGATGCAAAATATTCATTTTGTCGGCGTTGGCGGCACAGGCATGAGTGGTATAGCTGAAGTATTATCCAACCTGGGTTAGTCAGGTCTCAGGCTCAGATATTAAAGAGAGTTCGGTAACCGAGCGGTTAAGAAAAGCAGGTGTTCAGGTGCATATCGGGCATAATGAAAAAAACCTTGCAGGTGTTGATGTTGTGGTCGCTTCAACGGCAGTGAACAAAACTAATGTAGAAATAAAATATGCTTATCAGAATCGCATTCCTGTGATACCGCGAGCAGAAATGCTTGCGGAGCTCATGCGCTTTCGTTTTGGTATTGCAGTTGCCGGGACGCATGGTAAAACCACAACGACCAGCCTGATCGCCAGTATTCTGGCTGAAGATGGTTTAGATCCGACGTTTGTTATCGGAGGGCGTCTGAACAGTGCGGGTACAAATGCCCAGCTAGGGCAGGGTCAGTATCTGGTCGCAGAGGCAGATGAAAGTGATGCTTCGTTTTTACATTTACAGCCCATTATGGCAGTGGTTACCAATATAGATCAGGATCATATGGCAACCTATGAGGGAAGTTATGGCCGTTTAAAAGATACTTTTATCGAGTTTTTTATATCATATTCCTTTTTATGGCTTGGCGGTATTGTGTATCGATGACCCAGGTGTAAGAGCCATATTTCCGCAATTATCGAAGCCGATTAGAACCTATGGTGCAGAAAAAGACGCAGATGTAAGAGCCATAGATATAAAGCAACAGGGAATGTGTACGACTTTTAAGGTAAAACGCTGGGATGGACATAAAGACCTGACGGTCACCCTGAATATGCCGGGGTGGCACAATATGTTAAATGCGCTGGCTGCAATTACTGTAGCAACTGAGTTAGGAGTTGATGATGCGGCTATTATTAAAAGCTTAGCTGAATTTAAAGGCGTGGGGCGTCGGTTTCAGCTTAATGGTGAATTAGATCTGGCAAACGGGAGCGTGACTCTGGTAGATGATTATGGACATCACCCTAGAGAAATTTCTGCAACTTTTGAAGCATTGCAACAGGCTTGGCCGGAGCGGCGCAAAGTGGTGGTTTTTCAGCCGCATCGTTTTTCCAGAACGCGGGATTTGTTTGAAGATTTTGTTAATGCTTTGTCAGCAGTGGATGTGTTGATTTTATTAGAGGTCTATGCAGCAGGTGAAGAACCTGTTACCGGCGCCGATGGCCGTGCATTAAGTCGGGCTATCAGGATACGCGGGCAAGTAGACCCGGTGTTTGTCGAAAAGATAGAGGATCTGGCGCAAATATTAATCGGTATTATTCGCCCTGGAGATGTCTTGCTAACAATGGGGGCTGGGAATGTGGGGCATATTGCAACTCAGTTGCCGCAGCAATTACATGAGTTAATGTAACATGAAAGCTACTATCACCGGCTTGCGAGGACAGCTATTAGTCGATGAAAAACTTGCCAGGTATACCAGCTGGCGTGTTGGTGGTTTGGCTGACCGTATGTATATCCCCGCTGATAAAGAGGATTTGCAAATGTTTATATCCGGTTTATCTGAAGATGAGCCGGTATTTTGGCTGGGGATGGGGAGCAATTTATTAATTAGGGACGGTGGCATACGTGGCACGGTGATTAATATTCGTAACAAAGTAAAGCAAATGCGTTTACTCGATGATGCCAGAGTGTATGTTGAATGTGGTGTGCCTAGTGCTCATGTGGCGCGGTTTTGCTCGATGCACGGTCTGTCTGGTGCAGAGTTTTTAGCAGGCATCCCAGGCACCATGGGGGGGGCGCTAAAAATGAATGCAGGCGCTTTTGGTGCAGAAACATGGCGCCTGGTTGCAAGTGTGGAAATGATCGCTCTTGGTGGCAGGGCCTGCCAGCGGAATGTAGATGAATTTGAAGTAGGTTACCGTCATGTGCAAGGGGTCGGTAATCATTGTTTTTTATCAACCGTATTACAACTTAGCGAGGATGAAAATCTGGCTGGACAGGAAAAAATAAAAAAATTATTGGCAAGACGAGCTGCAACGCAGCCAACTCAGTTACCTAGTTGCGGTTCTGTTTTTAGAAACCCGGCAAATGATTTTGCGGCGCGCTTGATTGAGTTAAGTGGACTGAAGGGCCACCGTATCGGTGGCGCTCAGGTTTCTGAAAAACATGCCAATTTTATTATCAATACCGGTGATGCAAGTGCGTTTGATATAGAACAACTTATCCACTATGTGCAACATGAAGTCGTCAGGCAACAGGGCATCGAGTTACAGACAGAAGTTTGTATCATAGGAGACAAACTAATATGAAACCGATGACAATCAAGCAGGCAGAAAAGTTTGGACGCGTTGGGGTCTTAATGGGTGGGATGGCTGCTGAACGGAAGATTTCGCTGATTAGTGGTCAGGCAGTCTATCAAGCACTGTTACGCAACCATGTAGATGCTATGTCAATTGATCTTACCTGTACAGCGTATGACGCGTTAAAAGACCAGCATATCAATCGCGTATTTAACATAGTACATGGGCGTGGCGGAGAAGATGGTGTGTTACAGGCGGTATTGGATAGCCTTGAGTTACCTTATACCGGCAGTGGTGTGCTTGCTTCTGCTTTAAGCATGGATAAATTGCGCACTAAATTATGTTGGCAAGGGGCTTGGGTTGAGTACTCCCGAATGGTTTTTTTATTGCAGAAGATGAACTGAGACCTGGATCAAAGCATTTCTTTAGGTTTTCCCGTGATTGTCAAGCCTGCGCAAGAAGGTTCAAGTCTGGGGATGAGTCGTGCTGAAAATCGGGCTGAATTAAAGCTTGCATGGCGAACTGCAATACAATATCAATGTGCTGTTTATGCTGAAGCATGGGTTCAAGGGAAAGAATATACCGTTGGTGTTTTAAATGGCGAGGCATTGCCAATTATCCGACTTGAGACACCCAATGCTTTTTATGACTTTGATGCAAAATATCAGGCGAATACGACGCAGTATCATTGTCCGTGCAGGGTTAGATACTGATGCGGAGTTTGCATTGACGAGTTAGCATTAACTGCTTGTAAGGTGTTGAGGTTAACGGGCTGGGGACGTGTGATTTATTTATTGATGAGCATAAGCAGGCAATTAATTGAAGTAAATACAGTGCCAGGTATGACGGATCATAGTTTAGTGCCTATGGCGGCAAAACAGGCGGGTGTGAGTTTTGATGAATTGGTATGGCGTATTTTGGAAACGAGTTTGTAAAAATGATCCAGGCGCACTCGAGACTCAACTGAGTGTGATCGTTTTGGTTATTGTTAATGGCTGGTTAAATAAATCCAGCATTAGAAACGATATTAACGCAATCTATACCTATACGGTATGTTCAGGTTGAAGGCGCATTTCAGTATATAGAAAAGGAAGACATAAAAAATAAAATAGATACACCGGTTCAATCGAGGTATTTTTCGTCGATTTGCAGGCTGATAAAACACAAGCGGTAATGAGCTTGCCTTGGACTAGAAATGTACAGGTACAAAGTGTATGGCCGGATACTTAAATTAAAAAATTTATGAGCAAAGGCCGGTAGTACGTTGGCAGGAAGAGGGCTTACTCAATCTTCATGGCGATATTTTTAGGCCCCTGAATATGGATGAATTTCAGACCTTGCCCACTTTATATGCGCCTATGGATCAACGCTACCAGTTTTTACAAATCATGGAAGGCTTAGCGCTAGGCTTGAAGGATCAAGGTTTACATTTAGCTGAATTTAGAGTGAGTGAACGGCAGTCGTGGTTGTTAGTAATGGAGAATGGTTTGATTATCCAATTGGGGCGTTCCGAGCCTTTACAAAAATTTACGTTATTAATGCAAACTTTAATGGTTTCTGGAACTGAACTTGTGGAAAAAATGGCGTATATAGATATGCGCTATCCGAATGGTTATGCTGTACGCTGGCGGAAAGATGAACAAATTATCTGGTAAGACATTAGTAAATAAAGTCTGCAGTAAAGAAACGCGGTCAAAAAAGAAGCGTTTAGAAGGCAAGCAAATGGCAAAACAAATAGAGCGTAGTTTAATTGTAGGTCTGGATATCGGCACATCTAAAGTGGCCGCTATCGTAGGTGAAATTAATGATAATGGTGAAGTAGAAGTTATAGGGATTGGCTCAACTCCTTCTCGTGGCTTAAAAAAAGGGGTGGTCATTAACCTGGAGTCCACTGTGAATTCGATTCAGCGAGCAATTGAAGAGGCTGAATTAATGGCGGGTTGCGAAATCACTTCAGTTTATGCTGGTATCGCGGGAAGTCATATCAAGAGTTTGAATTCGCATGGTATTGTCGCCATCAAAAACAAAGAGGTATCGCAATATGATATAGATCGTGTTATAGATTCGGCACGTGCCGTTGCTATTCCGGCAGATCAGAAAATTCTGCATATTTTACCGCAGGAATTCATCATTGATATGCAGGAAGGCATTAAAGAACCTATCGGTATGTCAGGAATACGTTTGGAAGCTAAAGTGCATATGGTGACTGGTAGCGTTAGTGCTGCACAAATATTATGGTAAATGTATACGCCGTTGTGGCTTGGATGTTGATGATATTGTACTGGAGCAGTTGGCATCCTGTACTGCGGTGCTAACTGAGGATGAAAAAGATCTAGGTGTTTTATCTGATTGATATTGGTGGGGGTACAACAGATATTGCGATTTTTTCGCGTGGTGCAATTAAACATACTGCGGTAATACCTATTGCAGGCGATCAAGTGACAAATGATATTGCGGTTGCCTTGAGAACCCCGACAAAAAGTGCCGAGGCGATCAAACGTAAGTATGCGTGCGCTTTAACGCAATTGGCTGATGCCGATGAAGAGCTAATTGATGTACCAAGTATTGGAGATAGGCCACCAAGGAAAATATCGCAGCAGAATCTGGCCGAAATCATAGAGCCACGCTATGAAGAGCTCATGCTGCTAGTGCAAGCAGAGTTGCGTCGCAGTGGATATGAAGGACTCATAGCGGCAGGTATGGTGTTAACCGGCGGCAGTTCGAAAGTGTCGGGCTTGGTTGAACTGGCAGAAGAAATTTTTCATATGCCAGTACGGATAGGTATACCTCAGCATGTATTAGGTTTAACGGATGTTGTAGAAAATCCGGCGCATTCAACCGGGGTCGGGCTGTTACTATATGGAAAAGAGCATGTCTTGAGTCGAGAGCATTTATCAGACGCTGGTGATGGGCTTTTAGCCAGAATGAAAGCCTGGTTTCAAAATAATTTTTAACTTATTTTTTATCGGATTAAAGGGGTTGCAATTATGAAGTATGAATTAATAGATTTAGGGATGGAAAATGCAGTCATCAAAGTTATTGGTGTTGGTGGTGGTGGTGGAAATGCAGTCAATCATATGGTCAATAGTCATATTGAAGGGGTTGAATTTATCTGTGCCAATACCGATGCTCAGGCATTACACCGTCTGGATGTAAAAAATATCATTCAATTAGGTGCTGAGTTAACCAAAGGACTGGGAGCCGGGACCAATCCTGAGATAGGTAAAGAGGCAGCTGAAGAAAATGCCGATTTAATTCGTGAAGTGCTGGAAGGCGCTAACATGCTGTTTTTAACTGCGGGAATGGGTGGCGGAACAGGGACCGGAGCAATTCCGGTGATTGCTGAAATTGCAAAAGAGATGAATATTTTAACGGTTGCAGTGGTGACTAAGCCGTTTAATTTCGAAGGAAATCAAAAAAGGTTAGTTGCTGAAGCCGGGATTGCTGAATTAGAAAAGTATGTTGATTCATTAATTATCATTCCTAATCAGAAATTACTGCCTGTTTTAGGCGCGAATGTTTCCATGAGAAAAGCATTCAGTGCTGCAAACGACGTATTGTTAGATGCTGTGCAAGGGATTACAGAGCTAATTACTAGCCCTGGTATGATTAACGTAGATTTTGCTGATGTGAAAACGGTCATGTCGCGTATGGGCGCTGCTATTATGGGGACTGGCATTGCCAGTGGTGAAAATAGAGCGCGTGTAGCGGCTGAAAAAGCGATAGCTATGTCCTTTGTTGGAAGATATTAATTTACAGGGCGCTCGTGGTATTTTAGTGAATATTTGTGCTGCTGATATGGGAATTGCAGAGTTTGATGAAGTCGGTAATATCGTTCACGCTTTTGCTTCCGATGAAGCATTGATTAAAATCGGTACAGCTATAGATGAAAGTCTGGGCGATGATATTAAAGTGACGGTTGTCGCGACGGGTATGGGTAGTGCGCAGAAAGTAGCCAATGCACCCATTAAAATGACCGCAACAAATGCAGCGGCAACAGACTATTCTGGTCTGGAAACGCCGGCGGTATCGCGGAAAAATGTGGACACTAAAGAGACACGTTTTGGTGTGCAGCCAAAAAACAACGCGGATATGGATTATTTGGATATCCCCGCCTTTTTAAGACGTCAGGCTGATTAAATTCAATAATCATTAAATTTAGCGTATCATTGTCCATTACTCTCCGCTTGAAGCGTGTAATATAAGGTATATGCTTTGAGCAACAGAGCGCGTGCATTTTCCCCTCAGTAATCACTGAAATCACTGATAGACTGAGGGATTGTACTGTTTTGTGTCAATTTTATTCCCGGCACACATGTTGGGAGTGCTGGTTTCAGGTTAGGTGAATGATTAAACAAAGAACATTAAAAAACACGATTAGAGCGACAGGTGTGGGGTTGCATACAGGAGATAAAATTTATTTGACCTTACATCCAGCGCCAGTGAATTCAGGCATTAAATTCAGGCGTGTTGACTTAGCTGAGCCGGTTACAATTGATGCCGTTCCGCATAATGTTGGTGAGACAACCTTATCGACAACGCTGGTAGATGGCGATGTAAAGATTTCAACCATAGAGCATTTATTGTCTGCGATGGCGGGGTTAGGTATTGATAATGCCTTAATTGATGTCACTGCTGCTGAAGTACCTATAATGGATGGGAGTGCTGGACCGTTTGTGTTTTTGATTCAATCTGCCGGAGTACAGGAACAGGATGCGCCAAAACAATATATCAAGATCAAACATGAAGTTAAAGTCTATGATGGTGATAAGTGGGCCGCCTTTTTACCTATGGATGGCTTTAAGGTGACATTTACCATTGACTTTGAACACCCGGCATTTAATGAAAATGTTAAGACCGCAACAATGGATTTTTCATCGACCACTTTTGTCAGAGAAGTCAGTCGTGCACGTACTTTTGGTTTTATGAAAGATATTGAATTTCTCCGAGAAAATAATTTAGCTTTGGGGGGGAGTCTGGATAATGCGATTGTTATCGATGACAATAAAATACTGAATGAAGGTGGCTTGCGTTATGCTGATGAATTTGTAAAACACAAAATGCTGGATGCCATTGGCGATTTATATTTATTAGGACATAGCTTAATTGGCGAATATCAAGGCTATAAATCTGGACATGGCTTAAATAATCAGTTATTACGTGCACTGATGGCGGATACAGATGCCTGGGAAAAAGTAACCTTTGAAAATGATGAGGATGCACCGATTCCCTTTATGCGCTCGGCTGAAAATAGAGCAGGGGAATAGCGTTATTTAGCCATTCTCAATATGCGGAATCAAGGGCGGGGCATTTTTGCCTGCCTCTCAGCAATGAAACCTTACGAATTCTTATTGGCTTGTTGACTCAAAGTCTTGCTCAAGTTTAGTAAAGCCGTCTTTAATTTTCCTTCGACAAAAGCTCCTGCATTTTTACGAATTAAATCAATACTCTCTGTGGAGGGGATTTTTTTTGTTGATTCATGCTGCGAGTTATCCTGGATAGGTGAGAGTATTCTAATGCGCAACTGATTGATTTTTTTCTCAGTGTCTTGCTTGTTAACAGCCTCGATTATCTGTGTACTATAAAAACGCAGTTGAGATGCCCAGGCAGCAGAACTGACATAGACCAATAATTTATTATCATTGATAACGCAATCCTTGATGTGTGGCTGAATTTTCTCCGGACTAGCAGAAAGTATCATCGCAAGGACTTCTTTATGTTTCGCTAACTTCAGTTGGATTACGTTTAAGTTAGAAAATGAAAAAGCACTTTTAAAGCTCATGTATGCAGTTTGCTATAGTATGTTTTGACAAAGTTCAGATACAAGGCTGTAGATAAACCCGAAGAACCGAAAATCATCGCCATTACCATAATCTGGTAACGAGCTGCAATAAAAGGCGAAATACCCGAAAGTATTTGCCCAGTCATCATGCCTGGTAATGAAACCAGACCTACCGCGAATAATGAATTAATAACCGGAATCATGGCAGTTTGAAACGCAGTATTACGCGCTAGAATGTAATTATCTTTACTCTGAAACTCTGTATGAAAACGCTCTGCTGCCAGACTGACGCTATTCATGGCGTTCGCAAAAATCATGCCTGCAATAGGTATAATAGTGTGCGGTGCGTACCAGGGGCTCACTGACAAGGTTCCCTGAGTAATTAACAGCATAGTCGCTCCTCCGCCTAAGACAATTGCCAGAAAAGCATACTTATACAATGCTAAACGGTTCGCATAGACAGTGTCCAACGCGATCCAGCTAGAGGCAACACACATCACACATAAGATGAGTAAAATTAGGTAACCATCCTGTGACTCAAAGATAAAGGTTAATGCATAGCCAACCAAGGCTAATTGAGTGAGCATACGCACTAATGCATAAATGGAATGACTCACATTCAGTGACCAGCGTGAAATAATCAATAAGACCAGTAACGCGGGGACTAATGATAAGGCGAGGCTACTGAGGCTTATGCTTGCAATATTATTCACAGAGTCCAAGTGTTTAAATTTAATGCCGTGTTACTTAGCTGTAATCGTTTAGTTTCCCTCCTTGACAAGGAGGGTGTTGGCGAGGTTTTATTAAAACAACTGTTCTCAACCCATGTTTTCCTGAGGGGGAAATGAAAGGTTACACTTAAGTTTGTATATTAAAACATTATTTATCATTTAGTTTTTGTAGATCATCAACATGATTGAAATCAACACCCACACTAATAATAAAGCTGGTGGCTTCTTCAATATTCATTCTCGATTTAACAATTTTAGATTCGTGCACAATCACAGTAAAACCAGAGGTGGGGTTAGGTGATGTTGGTATAAACAGAATATACATATCATCAACCTTATTAGTCACATAGGCAGGAACCCAGACGTTATCTTTAGGGTACTCGGTAAAAACCACTGCGCGCGCGCCTTTTTGCTCATGACCAGAAAACATATTGACGACTTTTTTGGTCACGCGGTAGATTGAGTTTAACAGCGGAATACGATTAATAATATTATCGATCAGGCCAATTAACCAGGAACTACCGGCAATTCTTAGCCGGTAGCCAATATACACAAAAAAATAAAAACTAAAGGCAAAAATAGAGATTGTAATCAGATAATTATCCCAGTAACCATAAACAAACTGAAAAGAGCCGGCAATAAACTCTTTCATAAATAACACAATCTGCAAAATGACCACGATAGGGATAAAGGCAAACACCCCAATTAGAAAGTAATTGGCAATACGTTTTAAATAATCATTCATAATTTTCTCGGTTTATTATTATTATTATTATTATTATTATTATTATTATTGTTGTTGATTAAGAATTAATGGATTTAAGGATTAATAAAATACCAGAAATAGCCAGGAAGGCCGTAAATAATTGTTGATATTTTTGATTGTCAATCTGGCTATAGAGAAATTCTTCAGTGAGCAAAAACACGACGACCGAGATTTGTAGTAATAGCATATTATCGGCATAAGGCATACCGCCCTCATAGCCAATAAAATATAAGGTAAGTAACTGAAACAGTGCAAAGGTTGCATAGCATATTGCAATGGTGACGCGAGCAATATCTTTCGGCTGTTTTTGTTCATGCACTAAAGCAGTTAATAAAGAACCTCCTAGATTAGTGATCCCATGCACAATACCCATTAGAATCAGGTATATTTTTTCATATTGCATAATCGATGTCAGTGTCTGTTCTATTCGTGGTGAGATGTTTTTCCCCGCTACAAAAAGTAAAAATACCCCGACGATCAAAACAATATTCAAGTGAATATTGGTAATAATAAATAAGAAGAGAATGATAAAGGGAATGCTGTAAATTAGAACATTTTTGTACAGCTTTACATCGATAAAAGTGTAATGCTTTAGCACTTGTAGCATATTGATGGCGATAGAAACAGGTAAAAGCACCGAGAGTGTATAGCTAAAATCATAACCGAGTAACAGCAATAAGGGTGTGCCAAATAACAGAATGCCAACACCAAAAAGTGATTGAATAACGGTTGTAAGTAGTAAGGTCGCTATAATATCAACTGCCATTAAATTGCCTGCCAAGTGTATTAAAATTTCTTTAAGTATACCCTGTGAGACAGCTTATTGCTAAGGAATAAAATCATACTAAACAAAATGTTACAGTGTAGCTTGGGTTGGCTTATTCAGGATGCGTAGATAACTACTAGTTAAAGCGCGTAGCGAAACCCAACAATGCCTCGTTTGGTCCTTATGTTGGGTTAGATTTTTATTGCTTTACAATAAAAATCTAACCCATCTTCAGTGTAATATTGATTATAAATTAATAAACGCTTAGCTTGATGTCGGTGTTCCTATGCCTGGGAGAAGTGCGGGTACTGGGTACTTAAAAAACGAAGGCTAAGAAAGTAGGCGTTATAGAGGGAGTAAAACTTTATTCTGCGCAGTGTGTATCTCTACAGGAACAAAATACTAAGCCCGTTTAACAAAAGCGACTATTGGGGAAAATACAGCTAAAACAACTGCCTTTTCCTGGCCGACTACTAATTTTAAGTTGCGCATCATGTCGAACGAGTACGTGCTTAACAATGGACAGGCCAAGCCCAGTGCCTCGTTTTTCATGTTTACGCTGTACATCGACACGATAAAAACGTTCGGTAATCTTTGGAATCTCTGATGCGGGAATACCTTCACCCAGGTCGGTGATGTCCAGAACAGCCGTTTGCTCATTTTGTCGCCATTGTACGGTGACTATAGACTCTTCAGGGGAATATTTGAGCGCATTGACAATTAAATTGGAAAAAGCACTGCGCAGTTCCTGTTCGTTGCCAAACAGATTAACAGGGGAGTCAACAAACAGCTCGATGCGATTATTGAGTTGCTCCAAAGCACCGCTTTCGAGGCAAATTTGGGTGAGCAAAGGCTTGATTTCAACGCATTGATTGCGAATTTTTTTGGTTTCAAGATTAGCTAAAAGTAATAAATCATCCACCAAGCATTGCATGCGCAGAGTCTGATTATTCATTTGTTGTAAGGAGTGGGCTAATAATGGTGGACGCTCAAAGTCCATATCCTCAAGCGTTTCCAGATAGCCTTTGAGTACTGTTAGCGGAGTGCGTAATTCATGGGAAATATTATCGACAAAGTCCTTGCGCATACGTTCGATATTTTTGAGTTCACTAACATCATGGGCCACTAATAAATGCGCATTCTTATCATAAGTGACAATTTTAATTTGCAAGGTGATGTGTGAATTAGCTGGGGAGCTTATGCTCAAAATAGCCTCTGGATCTTTGATTTTTAAAAATTCAACAAACGCAGGAGCACGAATCAGGTTGGGGATGCGTTGGCCTTTATCACGCTTCTTTAACCCCAATATGCTTTTTGCTGCATTATTAAACCACGCTATTTCATCCTGCTCACCTAATACGACAATAGCATCCGGTAATGCAGCCGTGGATCTACGGAACTGTTCAATGATAATCCGGAGTTGCTTTTTTTGTTTTTTATTGGCTTTTTTTATATGAAAAATATGATAATAAATTTCGTCCCATATACCGCTATGAGATGGATGACCTGGCTTTGCGCCTGAGCGTAGCCACTGTTCAATCTGGTTCAGAAGGATAGCCTGACGCAAAATGAAAGCGATGCAGATAAACAGTAGAAAATATAAGAAATGGCCAGTAAAAACACTGATGAAGGCAACGAAGATAACGGCTAGAACAAGACGAAATAAATCACTATTCCAGAGACGCATTAGTTCACTTTTTCAGTAAATCGATAACCAAAGCCGCGAACAGTTTGTAGCCATTCTTCACGCTGATACTTAGCAAGAATTTTTCTTAAACGACGAATGTGTACATCGACTGTTCTTTCTTCGATATAGACACTACGCCCCCAAACCTGATCTAACAGTTGTGTGCGGTTATAAACCTTATCAGGATGGGTTAGAAAAAAACTCAAAAGGCGAAATTCAGTGGGGCTTACATCAACTTCTTTATCCGAAATAGTCACGCGGTGTTGCTCCGTATCCAGAATAATATCCTGAAATTTTATTTGCGTTAAATCATGAATTTTTCCGCTTCTACGTAACACGGCCTTGATTCTTGAAATAAGTTCTTTTGGAGAGAATGGCTTAGTGACGTAATCATCAGCACCTAAGTCCAGCCCACGAATTTTATCCGCTTCTTCACCTTTAGCGGTTAATAAAATAATGGGTAAATCACGGAAATTATCACTCGATTTTAAGCGGCGTGTCCATTCATCGCCGGTGATCTTGGGGAGCATCCAGTCTAACAGAATCAGGTCGGGGTGTACGTCGTCAAGTATTAATTGCGCCTGTACAACATCAGAGGCCTCTAGTACTTTAAAATCATACTGCTGCAACACTATCACTAGCATACTGCGGATGGCATCTTCATCTTCAACAACTAAAATTGTAAATTGACTCATATTTTATTTTATTTCATATTAACCATATGCATTTTATATCATTTTATATGACTGTTTTGTGACAATATCATTGTTGTAATGCGGAAACGCCTAGTATCTGTTGATGACGAGGGATAAGGTGAGTATAGGATTTGTTGCTTATACTAATGCAATAAGCGGCCAGAATTTAATAATACCCCAAAGTACAAGTACACTTAATTATAAAGAATGATAACGGCATATCTTGTGCCATAAAGTTTCACTTGATTTTACAGTGTATCTTTATCTGATGGCGTGAGATTTAGGAGTTAGCACCAGTTGTTTTGCGGGTTAAAGCATGCCTATGCGTAGACATTCATGAGTTTACAGCGTAATATTGCCTGCAAAAACGCATAAACTATCTCATCTCAAAATACCTCGCCTAATCTTTAACTATTTGCTGACTTTAGTTAACCTCAATAAAACAATAAAAAGAAGACTGTATGTCATTATCAAAACAACTACTCATTATTATATCGGCATTATTTTTAATGATTTTTAGCGTTAATTTTTTCATAAGCGTCAATAATATTCGCAGTTATTTACAAGGCGAATCTGAGATTCATGCCCAGGATACCGCTACTTCCTTAGGTCTATCACTAAGCCCTTATTTGCAGGATGAAGTTGATCCGGTGATAAAAACCATGATGAGCGCAATTTTTGATATGGGATATTACAAGGAAATCAAGCTGGTGAATGTTGACGGTAAGCCTTTGGTGACTTTAATACATACAACGAAACTTGAAGAGGTTCCGGACTGGTTTATTAAATTTTTACCGATGAAAACCGCAACAGCAGAAAGTGAAGTGAGTTCTAGCTGGAATATTGCCGGTGTGCTTTCAGTCACAATAAATCCCGGATATGCTTATCTGAAGCTATATGAGCAGGCAAAACATGCTTTATATTATTCATTAGCAACGTTTGGGTTTTCGATTATATTGTTATTTTTTGTGCTGCATTTTACCTTATTATCACTTAAGCGAATTGAGCGTATGGCGTTGGATATTGCAAGCGGCCGATTTAAAGTGATTGAACCCTTGCCCTGGACTACTGAAGTTAGAAATGTGACCGCGTCTATGAATATCATGGCACGGAAAATAGAAGGCACAATCCAGAGGCTAAATACCAAGCTGGATAATATTGGCGCTAAGTTACAGCAAGATGATTTAACTGGACTTAATAAAAAAAGCAGTTTTAATACGGAAATGAAGCATCTGTTTATGCTGGATAAAGAAGCTTATGTCTTTATAATTAAAATTGATAGCCTTACTAGTTTAGTCAAGGAGCAGGATAGTGATTTAATTGATGCTTTTTTAAAGGATTTCGCACACAACTTAAAGTCAATAACCCGTAATTACGTGGAATGTGAGACAGAGTGTTATCGCTTCTTTGGGTCTGAATTTGCGATTTTGTTAAAGGATGCTGACTTCACTGTTGCCGAAAAGATGGCTAACGACTTAAGTGTCTCATTTGCACCGTTGGGAAAAAAATATCAGCAGTCAGATATTGCTCATATGGGTGTTGCACCTTTTAATCCAGTGAGCACGACTGAAGATATCCTCGCATCGGCACATGAGGCGTACGAGCGAGCTCAAATGATAGGTGCGAACAGTTACTTTATAAGTACTCAAGTAAATCAGGCCAAGGATATTGCCGAATGGAAAGCGCTGGTTTTTGATGTGGTCAGTGAGCAGCAATATAAAGTGTCTTATGTAGGGCAAGTCAAAACTTTACAGGCAGGAGAGCTGTTGATGGAGGATGCTTTTACTCAGGTTTATGATACTCATGGTGGTTTAATTTCTACGGCAACATTTATATCTATTGCGGAAAAATTCACCAAAATTGTTGACCTGGATAAAGGCGTTACCGAACAAGTCATACATTATATAAA
Source organism: uncultured Gammaproteobacteria bacterium (assembly GCA_942491615.1). Classification (GTDB taxonomy): domain Bacteria; phylum Pseudomonadota; class Gammaproteobacteria; order Methylococcales; family Methylomonadaceae; genus Methyloprofundus. The sequence continues at coordinate 20,376 of CALOCH010000017.1, read as the reverse complement.
AAACACACCGATTCACTATGCTGTTGCGATTAGTTTATCAACCCGAACAATCAAAAACAGTGATTTTCGTGCCTGGCTGGTGAAGTTGCTTAAACAAAATCAATCCATAACACAGCAATTAGTTTTCAGTTTTTCTGCTTACGCGGTGGCAAAAGAAGTGCAGGTGTTTAAAGAATTTATTGAATTTGTGCATAAGTTAAATGCCAAGGTAATGATTAAACGCTACGAAAACCACTCTATGTCAACAAGTGTGGCTAAAGAACTTAAACCGGACTACATTCGTCTGTCCAGGGATATTGGAGATGATATTGCCAATGATGAAAGCAAGCAGATATTTGTTGCGACTATGCATGAGATGGGGGTGTTGCTCGATATAGAGATTCTTGCCGAAAATGTCAGTGCTGATCAGGATTTTAATGTTTTAAAAGCAATAGATATTAGCGGAGCAAGCCGATAGGTTTGCGGATTCAATTCTACTAGTCTAAGTAATGCACATCAGATAATTGCCCATCTTAGGAGCACAGGCTACTTGCCTGCAGCATACAGACCGTCTACGCTTTCCGAATTTGTCGTTATATAGTTACAATTAAGTCAGCTGTGCTTTAATGCTTGCTTGAATTAAATAAGTTAATTATTTGAATTGGTTATCAGAGAGCGGGGCTGTTTTATGCTTAAATGCTGCGCAAAAGGGTGGGTTGTTAGTCGGGCGGTGGCGACTTTTTTGGTGCTTATATCAAATTCATCGTATCCCATATTGCCTTCATTCCTGGTTTTTTAGCGAAGGCAATCAATAAAATGCAAGTCCCAACTCACCAGCGTTGCGTTATTTGTGCTGCGCTCGATAACTTGTTCAAACTTGCAACCGTTGAGTTCCCCTTCTTAGCAAGGAGGGTTTAGGGGAGGTTGTATTAGAAAAAAACCTTTCACAATCCATTGATTTTCATAGGAGTAGGTGAACGGTTTTCAAAACTTAGCTGAAGGGATTGATTTATGTTTTGTCAAAGATAGCCTGGCTTGAAATTTGCTTTAATATTCTCGAGTTCTCGCTTTAACAACTTCCGCAATAACTCACCGTGTTGCTTGACCCCGCCGCGTTGAAATCCAATAGCCTATCTCAGATAACTTTATTTTGCTCATTAAGTGTATAACATACTCAACAATATGATATTAAGAAGGAGCAAAAGGCCTGTCCTGCGTTTAATAAAAAGTACGTTATTTATTATCACGCTATTTTTTATCGGCAATGTTTCCGCACAAATTAAAATCAGTGAAGAAATTTTATTAAAAATTGAAAATAAATATGGTGAAAAAGCCTCGCAGCGTTTATTGCAGTGGCAAGCACTAATGCAAACGGCTACAAATTTGCCTGAGCTAGAGAAATTAACCCGAGTGAATGATTTTTTTAATCAGCGCATGAATTTTGTCGATGATATTTATTTATGGAATGAGAAAGATTACTGGGCTACGCCAGTGGAGTTCCTGGCTAGAGGTGCCGGCGACTGCGAAGACTATTCAATTGCTAAATATTTCACTCTTAAAGAACTAGGGGTCGCAGAAAATAAGATGCGTATTACCTATGTTAAAGCATTGAAACTAAATCAGGCGCACATGGTATTAACTTATTATGCTTCGACGCGCGAGATTCCAGTGGTTTTAGATAACTTAATTGCACAGATTAAGCCCGCTACAGAAAGAAATGACCTATTGCCCGTTTATAGTTTTAATGGCTCAGGTTTATGGCTGGCAAAAGTAAGAGGGCTGGGTAAGCGTGTAGGCGACTCTAAGCGCTTAGATAGATGGGATGATCTAACACAAAGAATGCTCGACTATTCGTTTTAGCACTGTTTCAGGAAGATTGCCGGCTACAAACTTAAGGCGGGACGCCTTGCGGGTTAAAGTTTCCACGCTCCGAGTCACTGCATTAAGTTAAGCTTTTATGAATATATTAATCAATGCAACCTATAGGCTGGGTTACGTTTTTATTGCTTTGCAACAAAAACGTAACCCAGCCTTAGTGCCTATGAAAACCAATGGATTGAAAAAGGTTTTTTCTAGAACAACCTCCCCTAAACCCTTTTGCTAATTAGGGGGACTGAACGCTTACGTTATCTTCACTACGCTAGATAAGCTAATCTGACCTGCCAAAATACATTTTTTTCTTGGTTTCGGCCTTTTTTTAGCTTTCACAACCTCTCCGCTCATGATTGCTTAAATTAAATCTTTTTTATCTATGGTTTTTATTTAATAGAAATATGTGAATAATTCACTATAGTTATAAACAAAAATGTATTTTTTCACTTTATTATATGTATGCGTGACTTATCTCATTGCTATTAAGTTAAAGGTTCTTCGTGTAGCATGGGTAGTCTGACTTTTTGCTGTATAAGCGTGCCTTGCGAAACCCATTGCTTTACCTGGGGTTGATGCGTTTCACTGCGCAGCTAAAAAGACAGTTACTACTAGGTTCTACCCATCCTGCTTTTTGCTGATTCGGGCGGTTCGTTTGTGTTCTACGGGGGTAAGTTATTAGGGTTCTTAAGGTGAAAAAATAATACATTACGACTGATTTGATTTAAAAAAGGAAAAATTGTGACAGTTAGCAATACCGGATTAATACGGCAGCACAACTCAAAGTTTATAGTCCTCGGGCGAATCATTGATATTCTGGTAATTGGGATCACTTTATGGGCCATTCTGGATATTACTTTTATGCCTTGGGTGCCGCTGTATACCTGGTGGTTGCTTATTGCGATTTTTAGCTTTCAGGTCTTTGCTGAATTTAACGATTTATATAAAGAAAATAGAGGGGCTTCGCTTGGCGGTGCTTGGCGACAAATCCTGGTTTCCTGGTTGTGTGTGCTCTGCATTTTAATTATTGTAAATCAATTCAACCTCATCATTCCGACTGAGAGTCTACAGGCTTTTATTAGTTGGGGGATTGCTGTGCCCATAGAACTGATTTCCTGGCATATCATCCTGTACTGGTTTATTTGTCTGATTAGAAAAATGGGACGAAATAGTCGCAGAGTTGCTATTATTGGCGATACACGCTTAGGTCATGAACTGGCAGATATTTTTAGCAATGAAGAATGGATGGGACTGAATTTTGTCGGTTTTTTTGATGACCGGAAAAAAGCCAGAGAACAACAACAACAACAACAACTTAACGGGACTATAGAACAGCTGATTGAACAGGCAAAAGCCGGGGAAGTCGATATTGTTTATATTACACTGGCGCTAAAGGCAGAAAACAGAATCAAAGACATTCTGACGCGATTATCCGATACTACCGCATCGGTTTATTATGTACCCGACTTATTTGTGTTTGATTTACTTAGATCAAATTTAGGCTATATACAAGGGATTCCGGTTGTTAGTGTGCATGATACCCCTTATTATGGGGTGGATGGCGTTTTTAAACGGGTTTTTGATATTGTATTCAGCCTGATTATCTTAACTATTATTGCGCTACCTATGCTGATAATTGCGCTGGCCATCAAAATTTCATCACCGGGCAAGGTCTTATTTAAACAGCGACGCTATGGTTTGCGTGGCGAAAAAATTGTCGTCTGGAAATTTCGCTCCATGACCGTTAGTGAAGACGGTGACAAAGTGCAGCAGGCTAAGAAAAGTGACCCCAGAGTCACAAAACTAGGCGCATTTTTAAGACGTACTTCACTGGATGAATTACCACAGTTTTTTAATGTACTACAGGGGCGCATGTCCATCGTCGGCCCCAGACCCCATGCTGTGGCGCATAATGAGTTATATAGAAGGCAGATACATGGCTATATGTTGCGCCATAAGGTGAAGCCTGGTATTACAGGCTTGGCGCAGATCAAGGGCTTTCGTGGTGAAACCGATACGCTGGATAAAATGGAAGGACGCATCAAATATGATCTGGACTATATTACTCGCTGGTCCTTATGGCTGGATATGAAAATTATTTTATTAACGATAGTAAAAGGCTTTGTCGGCAAAGGCGCGTATTAACCCATCTTAGCAGCTTTCAACTTTGTCTGCGCTTTTATAATGTGATTCATGCCTTTTTCCCCCCCCCCCCCTTTCTCCCCCCCCCCCCCCCCCCCTCTTCAGCAAGCGCATTGGCCCACTTCCCCCCCCCCCCCCCCTTCCCCCCCTCCCCCCCCCCCCCCCCGGACTGACTGCCGAGCATTTACCACTTCCCCCCCTCTCGGCGACTGTTTAATTTGGCTGATGACTGTAAATCAACTTTTGGAATCAGCAGGCTCACGCGTGGATAGCGCTGGTAACGGCCAAAATTGTCTGAGACGCGGCTAGAGTACTCGGAGAAAAACAACTCGGGAGAATATCATTCTATTGATATTCATCTTCGAAGCCATCAATGCTCGCAGCATAGGCGCAGAAACCTGTTGGCGTCCGCGCATTCCGCTCGATGAAAAACTCATTGCCTCGGCTCAAGAACGGGATACGCGCAGCTGCGAAGCGTATAGGTCGTGCGGTTCCCCGGCAGCGACGGCCACTGACCGCCTGCCCCCACGGTGGGCGAGGCTGGATCATGATTATGGCAACACCAGCCTGACACGTTTATATGCTGCCAGTGACAGTGACTCAAGCATCGGGATACGCTTGAAGCATTTTTATCCGAGCGCGAGCAGAGCTTATTTGATTTAAACCGTAAGATCGTTTTGTATGATTTGACCAATACTTATTTTGAGGGTCAATGCGCTCAAAACCCACAGGCAAAATTCGGTCGCTGCAAAGAAAAGCGCACGGATTGTCCATTAGCCAGGCCTGATCCCCCCCCGATGGGTTCCCCCCCCCCCATTCCGTTCGGTTCGGCGACAAACCCCCCCCCCCCCCCCAAGCTATTGCCTGGCTCATCAGCGACTATCATGATCTTGTCGGCGCGAGCCCCGAGAGAGACAGGGATCCCCGATAACGGTCAGAGAGACCCAAGACCGTGTTGTTGTTTATCGTGAAGTGGATACAGAAACCAAAGAAACCCGGCTCTATTGTCATTCGGACCTAAAATCAAAAAAAGAGACAAGGCCCGTACGTTTCCATGTTCGCCTGGAAGAGGCTCTGGCACGGCAAAAGGCCTGAGAAAAAAGCACGGGTTGGAAAAACCTTCCGACTACGCGAAAAACAAGTCGCGTTGCCGCAGATACCAGACGTGGTGGCGAGGACACGCAAAAGTAAAGCCACCCGCAGGCACGCGCTAACCTCTGGTGTCTACTCCTGCAATCCCCGACTCGGAGAGCAACTCTGGACGACGCTGGACAATGCGTGACCGAAATTGGAGCGAACGTTTAAAAGTCTGAAAACCGAATTGGGATTGCGACCTGTTTACCACCAAAAAGAAGATCGAGTCACCGGTCACTTGTTCATCACATTATTGGCTTACCACCTTGCCCCGCCCCCCCCCCCCGGCCCCCCGGTCTCGCCGTATGTCGACCCCGCAACGCCTGACCATGGACTTTGCCTACTGATAGTGACACGTATCATCATTTGAGAACCACAAGTAAAGCAGAAGCTAGACAAAAACAAATATACACTGCTTTGGAACATTAACCTGACCCGATAGGATATAAAACAACCGTTGATATGAAATCTGTAGTGCCAACTGAGACCGATTGAAAAATTTAACTCATTGAAATAATGGGGAATTGACAGTATAAGTGGCGAAGATGGGTTAAGGCAATCTGGATTACACGCTACAAAGTAGTGCTTGTATTGCTAGGGTAGCTCGCATACCTTGTTCACCCAGCGGTGCGCAATGTATACCCTACGGAGATGTCCCGCTTTAAAATAGAATCCCAATCTGGGTTATGCACTTAAGACGGGACAAGCTATATAAGTTGTAGGGTGGGCAATCTTTTCTGCCCACCTTTGGTCAGTCTTTATGGTGGGTAAAAAAACTGACCTATTTCATATTGCCTTCAAAGTAGTTTCCACTTTTTTTTCAAAACGCTGGGAGCGCGGGCAGCTTGCCCGCTTTTATTAAGCCTATGCGGGCGAGCCGCCCGCGCCCCCAGATAAACAACAAAAGTGTTAACTGGAAAATGAAAGATGCCAAAAATTTGTTAATTAAGGTGGGGGCTGCTTAGCGTCTATGTTGGGTTACGTTTTTATTGCTTTGCAACAAAAAACTAACCCAACCTACAATGTAATAGATTGATTATAAAGCAATAAAATTTTAACTTAATGGCATTGAGTATGGCAATTAGCCGCATTAAAACGTTATTAGGCAGATTGTCCGTTGCGCCTTATGCCGGATAACGTTATCTACGCTACGCTTTATAAGCTAATCCGGCCTACAAAAGACGTTTTTCCTGGTTTCAGGTTTTATTGAAACTTCATTTCTTAGTGTTTTTACATTGCTCTGTATTTAACAGAGCTCTCTACAAATCAAGACTGTCAACAGGCCGTTGTTTATTTATTTCTGAAAAATTGCCAATACTGTCCTTGAGGACAATATACAGAGTGTTTGAATCCTGTTACCCTATCCCACAAGTTCTTTAATAGTATTGGAAATACCGGTTAAAAGCTTATTCGTCTGGAAAGGATTGTAAATTACAGAGATTCTCTGTAAGTTAAGGAAAACAGGCCAAACCTATTGTGAAGTAGGGACGGAAAGTTACAGGTCTTTTAAAATTTGCAAAGTCGGCTGGGCTGCAAAATATATTTTAAAATATATCAATTGCAATTGGAGATTTATAATGAAAAAATTAATTTTAAGTTCGGTTTTTGCGCTGTTTGCTACTCAGGTGAATGCGGCTACTAGTCCTCTAGATGACTTAGGGGATGTTTTTACTGGTACCCCTTATTATAGCGCCAGTATGGAAAGCTATTCTGAGACAGGAGATGAGGTGTTTAGACTAACTGATACTAGTGGTGTTAGTGATGATGCGACGGTTTTCTTGTTTTTTGAGTTTGCTGGTTTTGCAAATACAAACACTTTGAGCATCTACGATACAGCTACTAATACTTTTTTAAGTTTTTGAATGGTGCATCTACTGGTTTAATCCTGCTTGCAACTTTGAGATGTTGCGACTAGGTAGTGCTGTATTTACGGCATATGGTGAATAATCAGCAATCTTATACAGATTTTGGTGATTAACAACCACAGAGTGCGGTGGTCAAAGCGCATTATGAAGTGACACGGCTAACGATACTTTCATGGCAAGATCATGGTAGGGATCTTATAACGTATCTGATCATGCGTTTGGTAGTCTTTTGGGCTCAAATTATATTCTGGCTTGGGAGGATCTGCTTAATGGTGGAGATGGGGATTAATCATGAAGAGATGGTTGTTGGTGTGAGTGATGCAAGTGCTGTTCCTCTACCCGCAGCAGTCTGGTTATTCGGTTCTGCTCTAATGGGTTTAGTTGGTGTTTCACGTCGTAAATCAACAGCTGTCGCTGCCTGATCGCGTTACTGTCACAGACGTTTGAAAAAAGGAGAGAGCAATCTCTCCTTTTTTTTGCCTGAAAACTTGTTGGTAAGCCATTTTTTGCTATGCTTAATCTATGTTTGTTATGTTATCTGGAATAAATGAATGCCTAATCTATTAAAACGGCTACTTTTTTGCTTTGCGTTACTGTTTCAATTGCAGGCTGCTGCAGATGATCAAGGGAGCTATAAAATTAACCCCGGCGATATTTTGCAAATATCTGTCTGGAAAGAAGCAGAATTGCAAAGAGAAGTACGTGTTTTACCAGATGGCAGTATCAGTTTTCCACTGGCGGGAATTGTTTTTATTGCCGGTAAAGATATTACGACGGTGCAAACTGAACTGGCAAAAAAAATGGCGGATTATATCGCTGATCCAGTGGTTAATATATCCATTAAAGAAGTCAGTGGTAATGTGGTTTATGTGATTGGCCAGGTGAATAATCCTGGACAGTTTATTATGTATCAACCGATGGACATCATGCAGATTCTGAGCCTGGCGGGGGGGCTGACAACATTTGCCAAGGCGAATGATATTATTATTTTGCGCCGCAATGAAAAAGGCCGGGAAGCGATTGAATTTGAATATGGCGAACTGGAAGACGGCGATGATCTGGATAAAAACCATTTATTAAAAAGTGGCGATGTCGTTGTAGTACCTTAGTGCTCATAGATGGAGCATGGCTATGAGGGTTTATTTATTATCGCTGCTTACCGGGATGGGTTTAATTAATACAGTGTATGCTGCTGAATGGGCAATCGATGGTGGTATTAAGCAGGATTTTTCTTATGATGATAATGTCAGAATGTTGGAAAATAAGCAGGGCTCGTTTATCTATGAAATTATTCCAGTGCTGAATGCCAGTTATAGCACTCTGAATTCTGAAATAGCAGCCTCAGCCAGTTATGGTTACCAGCTTTATGAGGCAATACCGACGTTTAATCGTGATACGCAAAACTATACTTTGTCGGGCAATTATTTTAGCGAAAGAACAACTTATTCCTTATCGGCTAATTATAACAAAGCCCCTGCGCGAAATACCGCGGATACGGATACAGGTATTAATGCCACTAATGCCGATAAGACCTCCTGGTCTGTGGATCCCGTTATTTCCTATCGTATATCACCGAAAGACACACTGAGTCTGCAGGCCAGCTATGCAGAGACGCTGTATTCATCGGATCAGTTTGTCAGTAATATAGGCGGGTTTTCCGATAATACAAATGCGTTACTCGATCTGGGCTGGACCCGGCAATGGAGTGAGCGTTTTTCCGCTGGGCTGAGTGTTATTTATTATCACTATGAATCTGAGCCAACCTTGTTGCAGCTAAGCAATAATATAGTCAGTGATAGCTATGGCGTCAACTTTGCCAGTAGTTATGCAATAAGTCAAAACTGGCAACTCATTTTTAATCTGGGGTATCGTTACACGGATACCAAAAATACGCTGAATATTATTGATCAACCCTTTGATCAAGCTTCGCATGGTTTTATTACCGATTCGAGCTTAATCTATAACGGTGGCGTCTTGACTGCGACGGTTAACGTGTATCAGACGCTGATGCCCAGCGGGCAAGGACAGTTGAATCAGCAGTCCGGGGTTAATTTGACCTTTGGCTATGACTTTACCCAGCGATTATCTGCGGGTTTGCAGGCGAGTTATTTATACAGTAAACCTATAGGCGGGGTCAGAGAAATATTAGGCCAAGAACGTCAGAATATAACAGTGACCCCATCAATTAACTATCAGTTAACGGCTGACTGGACGATAAGTGCGAATTATCGCTATCGTTTGCAAGATAATAAACAGCTTGGTTATGTGGCAGACTCTAATACAATTATGTTAACCCTCGGTTATAATTGGCCGGGTTTAAGTTTATCTAGGTAATACGATGGAAATGGATGAAGAAGGGGAAGTAAAGTCTATAGCGGATTATTTGCAAATTGTTCGCAGACGAAAATATCTGATTATAATTCCCATATTATTGTTGTTAATTTTAAGTGTGGTTGTAGCATTAATTTTGCCGCCGGTTTATCGCTCTGAAGCAACGGTACTTATTGAACAGCAGCATATTCCCACTGATCTTGTACAGTCCACCGTGGTGAGTCTTGCGGAGGAGCGTATCAGGCAAATAGAGCAAAAGATCATGACGATCAATAATGTTAACAAAATTATTGAAAAATATGCTCTCTATGCTGATCAGCGAGCGGAATTGAGTGACACCGAGTTAGCTGAAGAGTTTAGGGCAAGCAGTGAACTTACCTTAGTGAGCGCGGATGTTATTAGTGGTGGCAGAGGGCAAAAAGCGACGTTGGCGTTTAAAGTGTCATTTAGTCATAAAAGCCCGGAGATAGCGCAAAAAGTGACAAGTGAAATTGTGACTTTGTATCTGGATGAAAATATAAAAAATAGAACCGCAAGAGCGCTGGAAACGACGGTATTTTTAGATGAGGAGGCAGGGAAATTCAAACTGGAAATTCAGAAAATTGAAAATCAGATTGCCGAATATAAACAAAAATACAGTGATAGCTTGCCTGAATTGTTATCCGTCAATGTCGCGTCAATTAATCGCGTTGAGAATGAATTACAACAATTATCCTTGCAGGAGAAAATGTTAAATGAGCGCAGAATCAGTTTGCGCACGCAATTAGCCATTACCAGTCCGACAGCACTTAATTTTGATAGTTCGCAATCTACTGAACCTGATACATTGGCGGCATTAGAGGCACAGTTGCAATTTTTGTTAAATAAATATTCAGCTAAGCATCCGGATATAATAGCGATTCAGCGTAAAATCGATAATTTTGATAAATCGACTGATTCAAGTCCGGTTGCTGAGATGGGAGATATCACTAATCCGGTATATCTGCAATTAAAGAGCGAAATGGATATTGCAGCAATCGAGCTACAAAATATCCTTAGCCAAAGAGAGAAGTTACAAGCTGTCTTAGAGCAACTAGAGGTCAGAGTATCACAGACGCATCAGGTAGAACGGGGTTATTATGATTTAATGCGGGACCTGGAGAACCATAGAGCGAAATACCAGGAATTAAAGTCTAAAGCGCTTGAAGCAAGATTATCACAAACGCTTGAAGAAGAACAAAAGGCCGAGAAGTTTTCCTTATTGGAACCCGCCAGGGTGCCGACTAAACCAGAAAAGCCCAATAGACTAAAAATATTAATGATGGGCTTTGCCTTGTCCGTCGGCGTAGGTTTTGGCGCAGGATTTGGCGCGGAAATTCTGGATGGCAGTATTAGAGGGTACCGCGCTTTAGAGCACATAACCGGCGTTGAGCCTTTGGTGGTTATTCCCTATATAGAAAACCAGCAAGATCTGCAACGCAGCCGAAAAAACAAAAGAAATTTTATTATTATTACGGTCGTTTTAATTATTGGCTCTATCCTGGCGGTACATTTCTTATATAAACCCTTAGATTTGTTATGGTTCAAGGTCTGGTATCGAATCAGTCTGTTGTAAGATGTGAAACCAGGTGAATGTTTATAGTGATCATTACATTTTAGGTTACGCACTTAATACGGGCACGGGTTATGAAAAACATAGACCCATGCTAAGCGGGTCACTGCCATTAAGTTATGACAAACATAGGATGTGCAGACGATAGGAGGCGCATCATGTCGCAAAAGATGCGCTTCGTACCTCATCAACATCCTATAACTGTTGCTTTAACTTAATAGCAGTGGGCTATTTCTGCAAATAAACACGGTATTACAAAACGAGATAATTTAGATGGACCGATTGGAAAAAGCACTAAATAAAGCTAAATATCCTGGAAAAAAATCAGTACAATCCTTTGTTCATACATCTCAGGATTCAATATCAATTGACTATACGCAAACCAAAGTGCATGCCATTGATCAAGATATGCTGAAAAATCGCCGCGTGGTTGCACTGGAAAAATACGGTGTGGAAGCTGAAACCTTCAGATTGTTACGCACAAAAATTCTGAAACAGTTAAGAGATAATCATTGGAATAGCTTTGGCATTACAGCCCCTACGCAAGGCGCAGGAAAGTCGATGGTTGCAGTTAATCTGGCTATCGCTATGGCAAAAGAAGTTAATCAGACTGTATTACTGGTTGATCTGGATTTAAGAAGCCCGAAAGTAGACTGGTATTTTGATATAAAAGTTGAAAAAGGTTTGAGTGATTATTTACACTCGGATACTTCCTTAAGCGAAATTTTAATTAACCCGAGTATTGAAAGGCTGGTGATTCTTCCTGGTAAAGGGCAGGCAGTCGAGTCATCAGAGCTATTGACTGGCCCTAAGATGCGTCAGTTAGTACAGGAGATTAAGCAGCGCTATAAATCACGCATTATTATTTTTGATTTACCACCGGTTTTGGCAAGTGATGATGTCCTGGTCAGTATGGATTATTTTGATGCAACCCTATTGGTTGTTGCCGAAGGTGAAAATAAGCCTGAAGATATCAAGAAATCCTTAAAAATGTTATCCAGCTCCAACTTATTAGGCACGGTATTAAATAAAGCAGAAAAAATTCCAGATCATTTAGGTTATTATTAGTGATTAAAACAGCCTATGCGTATTCCCGTCCCCAGGTTTCAGTGTGATACTGTATAGATTTTGGCGGGGATTGATCGTAGTGGACTGCAACTAAACACTAATCATTCCATAAACACTATTAGCACAGGGTTGTTATGTATACTAGCCATTTTGGTCTGACAAAAAAGCCATTCTCACTCACGCCTGATCCAGATTATTTATATCTAAGTCCGTGTCATAAAAAAGCCCTGACTATACTGGAATATGGGCTGATGAGCCAGGCGGGTTTTACCGTGATTACTGGCGAAATAGGCTCAGGAAAAACAACACTTGTGCATCACTTGTTAAATAATCTGGAGAATGAGTTTAGCGTTGGCCTGCTTAGCAATACACACACAGATCTGGGCGATTTGTTAACCTGGGTGTTAGCTGCATTTGGCATCAATGTCGAAGCAGAGAATAAAGCGCAGCGCAATCAATTATTGGTCGATTTTTTACATCAGTTACAGGCCAGTCAGCGTCGTGCGGTATTGATTATTGATGAAGCGCAAAACATGAGCCTGGAAACATTAGAAGAGTTACGGCTACTGTCTAATGTTAATGATGGCCGCGAAGTGATTTTACAGATCGTGTTAGTAGGTCAGTCAGAATTGGCAGAGAAACTTAAAAAACCGGAATTAATTCAATTTGCCCAGAGAGTCTCTATCGCATTTCATTTAACGCCTTTAAGCTATGAACAAACAGAAGAATATATTTATCACCGCCTGGCAATTGCCGGGGGAAAAGCAGAATTGTTTAGCAAAACTGCCTGTGCCGCTATTTATTACTTTACGAATGGTGTCCCCCGGTTAATTAATAATATATGTGATCTGGCTCTGGTCTTTGCCTTTGCAGAAGATGAAAAATCAGTTTCTTTGCAAACAGTTATTGATGTAATCAAGGAAAAGAAATCAGGAGGCATTGTACCAATATCACCGAAAAGCGGCAGTGATAGCGAAATGATTAGAAAATCTATTTTAGAGTCGGATAAAATAGACTTGGAAAAAGTATAAACGGTTTCTTTAAGGGTAGCAGTTAAACTCCCTTTGCTTTTCGAAGAAGGGTTTGCATTTTTAATAATACTCATCATCATGCCTGGTTCCGGATATTATTAAATTTGCGTTCCTAAGTCTGATTGCGTGGCTGTTGTATCACTATCCTGTTGGCGGCAATATTTTTTTTGAAGACTTCCGATGTTATAGCCCAGTCGACTAGATCTGTTTTAAACGGGAAGCTCGATTCATCAAATGCTTCTTTTAAAATGGCGTATTCATTTAAGTTTAGCGGATGTGTCGTGATAATTGATAATGGCTAAATCCAGGTCGGAATAACGCTTAGCCTTGCCTTTCATGCGAGAGCCAAACGCCCATACTTCATGCATAGGTATATAGGTTTTAAGAATCTGACTTATCTCTTCCCACTCCTGTGGCTTTATATCAAGATTTGCTAAAGCCTTGTTATCAGTCATTCTTTGTTGCTGCTTATTAGCTGCTGATAGAGGTATTGTGCTTCGTGCAAAAAATCAGCGGCTATTTGGTACACTTGTTCTGCTTTCTCTTCATCATAGGTATGGTGACTATTATTTCTCGCCTGGCGATAAGTTCGCCAAATTAGCTAATCAGAATGTAGCAGGTTTTTTTCATTGCCGGTACGAATGATGTCTTGAAAAGAGAGCGTGTCAATATCTTCGCTACTTGCTGCCGTTTCTGCGAGAAAACGTTTTAGCATTTTATGGCTCAGTTCATAGCTAAACTCAAAGCACTGAATAACCGAATTTCTTAATTGTTCAAACAGACCTGGGTCACTTTTTGCCAATGGCAACTTGGCGTAGTCCAGGGTTTTTTCTAGTTGATTGATGGCATTGCCAAGCGGAGAGAAATCCAGACTCATCTGCTTAATAAGCTTTCGAGTTTTTGCTATTACGAAAAATTAACGGCTTTTCATCACCGTTTAAAGCAGATTGCCGCGCCGATGCTATCGCTTCTGTGATAAGGTGCTTATCTGGTGATTTGCTGCACACAGGGTCGGTTTTATACATATCACCAGTGAGCAAATATGCTTGGCAGCGACAGCCACCGAAGTCTTTGTCTTTTTCATCACAGCTTTTGCATGGCTCCTGCATCCATTCGGTGCCACGGAAAAAGTTAAACGCTTTGGATTCATGCCAGATATCTGAAATACTTTGGTCATTCACATTTGGGCAATCTAAGCCAGGTAATTCACGCGCGGAATGACAGGGTAGCGCGACACCGTCGGGTGCGATAGTTAAAAAGGTCGTTCCCCAGCCATTCATGCAGGCTTTGGGGCGGTCTTCATGGAAATCAGGCACGACATAATAGATTTTCATTTTGCCTGCGACTTTTTCTTTAAAGGCTTGGGCGATGATTTCCGCTTCTTGATATTGTTCGTTAGTGGGCATGAGTAAATCACGATTGGCATGCGCCCAGCCATAATATTGGGTATTGGCAAGTTCCAGATAATCTGCTCCAAGTTCTTCCGCCATCGCTAGAATATCCGCCATTTGGTGAATGTTTTCACGATGAATAACCACGCATAAAACCATCGGATAGCCATGTTTTTTGACTAAACGCGCAACTTCTTGTTTGCTGTGAAAAGATTCAGTGCCCGCAATATGATCGTTTAAGTCTTGCGTGCTGGCCTGGATACTGACCTGGATATGATCTAAGCCTGCTACTTTGAGCTGAATGATTTTTTCTTCGCTTAGCCCGTAGCCTGAGGTGATCAGGTTGGAGTAATAGCCAAGTTCGCGTGCGTGCTGGACTAATTCGGGAAGGTCCTGACGAGTTAGGGGTTCTCCGCCAGAAAAGCCGAGTTGTACCGCGCCCATTTTGCGCGCTTGGGTAAGTACACGTTTCCAGTCTTCGGTGCTGATTTCGTTGCTATGCTTTGCATAATCAAGCGGGTTGGAACAGTAGGGACATTGCAACGGGCACTTATAAGTTAGCTCTGCTAATAACCAGCGCGGTGGAGTGATGTTAGTTTTGTTGGATCCAGCCATTGCCTAGTGCTACCTCTAAAAAGCCCGAAATATCGTTTTTTAAACCTGTGGTGGCGAATTTTTCTTCCAGGTCGGCAACAAGTTGATCTAGGTTACGTGTGCCATCGCAGAGTTTTAATATTTCTGCGGAACTCTGGTTCAATTCCACCATGCCTTCGGGGTAGAGTATAACATCTTTTTGCTGTGCTTCTTCCCACTGTAAGCGGTGCATAGGGGAGAATTTGAAAGTTTGTTCGGGATTCAGACTCATGTTATTTTGCTTTAGTATTTTTATTGAAAAGTAGGGCGGGCTGTAGTCTGCAATTTATTAAAAAATGTCTATTGGCAGACTGAACCACTCTACAATTAATTAATCTTCAACATTAAAATACGGCGGCATATCATTAATATAGGCCATATACATGGCATCAGCCATGCACCATAAAACATTGAGTTTGAACTTTAAAATGTCCATCATACGCTCTTGTTGTTGACGTGTTTTGTAGTAGTCCAGCGTGATTTCCAGGCCATGTTCAACATCACGGCGCGCTTCAGTGAGGCGTTTGCGGAAATAAACATAGCCTTCTTCTTCCACCCAAGGATACAGTTCCGGCCAATTACTGAGGCGTTGCTGATGAATTTTGGGGGCGAATAATTCAGTTAAAGATGAGCTAGCCGCTTCATGCCACTCTGAGTTGCGTGCGAAATTCACATAAGCTTCAACGGCAAATTTAACGCCGGGTAAGACATGCTCTAAGGAGGTTACTTCCTCGCGCGTCATACCGACCGCTATACCCAGTTGTATCCAGGCTTCTATGCCACCAGGGTCACCAGGATGACCATCATGATCAAGAATACGTTGCGTCCACAAGGCACGTGTCTCACGGTCAGGACAGTTGGCTAAAATATTGGCATCTTTAATCGGGATCATAATTTGGTAATAAAACCGATTGGCCACCCAGCCTTGTAATTGTTTCTTGGTGAGTTTGCCCTCATTCATCAAGGTATGCATGGGATGATGGATATGGTAATACTTTTCCATGCCGCGCAGTTTTGCTTCAAATTCTGCGCGCGTCCAGGGTGTTTGCTCTGTCATAATTATAGCTCGATATGCATGTTGTCGAATGATACCTCTATACTGTGTTTGCTTAGTATAGCGCGTTCATCAGAATCTTCATTGAGAATCGGATTGGTGTTATTAATATGAATCAGAATTTTACGCGGTTTTTCCAGGGTATCTAAAAATTCGATCATACCGCCTTTGCCTGACTGCGGTAAATGGCCAATTTTTCTGGCAAGTAATGGACGCCCCACTGAAGCAAGTTCGTCATCCGTCCAGAATGTACCATCGACCATGACGCAATCAGCTTCCTCCATTGCTTTTTCAACATGGGGCTCTATCAAGCCTAGGCCGGGGGCGTAGAAGGTTGTTTTATCGGTTGATATTTGACGAATAATCATGCCGATATTATCACCTTCGTGCGGGTCGTTGCGATGCGGTGAATAGGGCGGTGCCTTGCTTTTAAGAGCTAGGGCTGTAAATTCAAGGTCATCAATATTAGGGATAGAAAAGGCTGTTCCGTTTAACGGAATAGGATGCTCATTAACGCCACAAAAGTGTTCCAGAATATTAAATATGGGAAAACCAGTGCTCAGGTCTTGTTTGACCATCTCTGTGCAATAAATATTAAGTGGATCGCCTTCGCGCAGAATGAGCAAGCCGGTCGCATGATCAATTTGCGAATCAATCATGACAATGGCTTCTATGCCAGTGCCGCGTACTTTATTTTTAGGGTGAATTTCCGGGAAATTTTCTAATTGCGCACGCACATCAGGTGATGCATTAAATAATACCCAGTGTTCACCGTCAGATGATACGGCAATAGAGGATTGATTGCGCGTGCTGGCTTTGATAGTGCCAGCTCTTACCGCTTTACAATTTGGGCAACTGCAGTTCCATTGCGGAAAGCCTCCGCCAGCACCTGAACCGAGAACTCTTATTTTCATGATTATTTAGTCTATTTTGAAATAGAAGGCAAAAAAAAGGGCTCGTTACGAGCCCTTTCTAACCAGAACCGAACGATTAACGGTTGTAGATGTACATAGTTACTTCAAAACCAAAACGTAGGTCTGTGTAAGCTGGTGTTTCCCATTTCATAAGTAATCCTCCGAAGTTATAAAGTTTATTGTTGTTGCTAGCTTGATCAAGAAAGCTAATTCTCAGTATACGATGAAGTTTTTACTTTGGCAACAGTGTTAATTATATAAATAGTCATAATAAACTTGTGAGAATAGCCTGAGAGGTTTATATTGAAATTCCTGTTAACTAAAAAATAATAAAAATTTTGGAGGAAAGCTAATGACAGGTGATCTTATTACACTGGTTTTTTGGATGTGGGTTGTTGCTATCTGCGCATTTGCACCACTGGGTTATTTTATTTATATGTATACCATGAAAGGAGGGGAGCCTTTTGGAGATATTGAACCTCATGGTGATAGTGAGTCGAAAGTGCTTGATCTGGCAGAGCAGGTGATTCATTATGTAAAAGAGTTGCTGGGAAAAAAATAAACTATTCAATATAGGGTGGACACTGTTCACCCTATCATTCAAGCGACAAGCACTAAGAGGTGTGTAGTCAATCACTTTGGTAAAGCCGTCTGGTTTTCTAGAGTAAATGGAGACTTTATGTTCTCTAGCTGCATTCTTATTATGAAATTATGGCTCTTCTAGTTCTGTCGTGAATTATTAAAAATTTTTTTACTGGCAATAAAAAGTTGGTAGTCGCTACACAGCAATGCAGGTAGCCATTTAAAGAGATTTTTTGTCATAGTTTAGCAATCTAAACTTACAAATGTGACATGAAACTCGACCATTCACACCTCAGCACTGAATTACAACTTTTCTGCCCAAGGAAAACCTGTTTTTTCTACCAATCACTCGATAATAAAATAACGAAGGATGGCACCCTATACAACCAAACACGATGATGTTGCTCGGCAAATGTTTGATTGTGCCGGCGCTCAGCATCGATTTTCTGAAACAGGATACAGCAAGCTGTTTATTAAACATGGGAGCTTTAAGGAGTATGAACAAGCAGCAAAGTTGAGTTGTTATGGTGTTTCAACAGATGTTATAGCCGATGTACTGTAATGGGAAAAGGATCAAGAACAGTCGCTACGTGGCAACATTCCATTAGCAAAAAAGCGAATGTACTTCATGAGAACCCCTGTTTAACGATAATCTTAACAACGTTCTTTCTGCAAATGGATTAACTCTGAGCTAGGAAGTCGAAAGACCTATACAGCGACAAAACTGGTGAAACAAATCAAACGATATTTTATTTGTCATTACTGATAAAGCCACTCAAAATTATGCCTGATAAACTGACAGCCTATAAAAGTGCTATTAAATAGGTGTTGGGTAACAGTAAATATATTCACCTACAAATTGTGAAGCAGTGAATTAAAATGCGCTTAATAACGGTTTAAAAACAGGTTGTCAAAGGGGCAAAATCAGATTTTACGGGAAAAATCATAGAACACATCTTATATTGAACGCTTCAATTTGACTTTAAGATAGCGAGTGTCTTATTTGCAAAGAAAATCGTCAGGTTATTGTAAGCATAAATCAAATTTTAACCACCTTCTGTGGATTAATCTCTTCGATTATAATTACCGCCATTATCATAAAAGTTTACGGCTATCTGTTGGAGGTCAAAAGTCTTTACGGTTCAAAAAACAATGGAATCATCTGACACCCGCGATGGCAACGGGATCACTCAAGAAATATTAATATGGCGACTTTTGTTTTTGGCACCTATTCGGGTAATTCATTGATTTTAAATGAACTGCATTGATTTGCAGGGACTACCAGCAATGTCGGAATTAAGTGATAATTTAGTGAAACAATATTTAACTGTGTAAATACGTGAGGTGAATTATGAAGAAACAAAAAATCGCTAGCTACTTTAATTTTTTGATGCTCTTAGGAGTTTCATGTTCAGTGTCTGCGCATAGCGGAACTGAGGCGAGTCAAGGTTTTAGTGATGGCTTGATACATCCTGTGTCAGGGGTTGATCATTTACTGGTGATGCTGGCGGTAGGTTTGTGGGCTGCTAGCGTAGGTGGCCGGTATTTATGGTTGTTACCCAGTGTTTTTCTAACCGCAATGGCGGCAGGTGGCATGCTAGGGTTTATAGGTTTAGAGATAACTGGAATGGAAATCTGGGTAGCTTTTTCAGTGCTGGCCTTAGGTATAATTTTGTCCATAAATAAACGCATGCCAACTCGTATAGCGATAGGCTTGGTTGCAGCATTTGCTGTCGGACATGGCTATGTACATGCGGCTGAATTAAGCAGTGGTGCAAGTATGGTTGCTTATTTGCTTGGCTTTTTAACGACCACAACGGCTTTGCTTGCTATGGGTATGGCGGCTAAATTATCGGGATTTTTTACACCTCAAGCATTAAGCAGGCATTTCGGGATGCTCTGTTCAGTGGTGGGTGCCGTGTTATTGTTTGGCATTTAAGGCTATGACGGCTGCACAGGATGTTGCAGAAATCAGTCAATTGATCGCCCAGAAAGAAACTGGGCAACAAGGCTGGGCCGCTGAGCTACACTTAGGTTTCGTGCGCAAAGAGAGCAAGACTTTAGTAGCACATAGACGCCATCGAGGTCAATTAACCGTGCAACGGCCTTTTTATACCGAAGGCGGTCTGTGTCAAGTGTATATTTTACATCCACCAAGTGGCGTGGTTGCTGGTGACAAATTATTGATTGATGTCCAGGTAGCAAATGGCGCAGAAGCTTTAATTACAACGCCTGCGGCTGGTAAATTTTATCAGTGAGGGGGTAAGCAAGCTTGACAAACGGTCGCTTTAAACATAGAGCAGGATGCAGTATTGGAGTGGCTGCCGCAGGAGACCAATATTTACCAAGGGGCAAGGCTTGTCTCAACGGTCAAGATAACATTAGAAGATGAGGCGCGCTTTATCGCTTGGGAAATTTTGGCGCTAGGTAGGCCTGCTTCGGGCGAAGGCTTTGCGAGTGGCGAAACACTGCTGAAATGGCAGATTTTTCGCAATGGCAACCCTTTATATTTAGAAAAATGCGTTTGGACGCACAAGCTTTCAAGGCAAACTGGGGATTGAATCAGCGTTCTAGCTGTGGTACTTTGTTCGCTTATCCTGTAACCAAGGAACATTTAGATAAGACCTAAATCCTGCAAGCTTATAATTGGCGATCTATTAACATTATGAATCACGTGGTTAATCGGTTTTTTACTGCCAATTTAACCCTATTCAATGATCAGGTCATCATAACTCCGAGACTTCATTCGTTCATAAGTCAAATCTTCAGTATTGCGTGCACATTTCCTGAGC
>CALOCH010000016.1:0-70000 GCA_942491615.1 uncultured Gammaproteobacteria bacterium | reverse complement strand
ATCCCAGAAAGCCGATCGTAGTCCGGATTGCAGTCTGCAACTCGACTGCATGAAGTCGGAATCGCTAGTAATCGCGAATCAGAATGTCGCGGTGAATACGTTCCCGGGCCTTGTACACACCGCCCGTCACACCATGGGAGTGGGTTGCAAAAGAAGTAGGTAGTCTAACCTTCGGGAGGGCGCTTACCACTTTGTGATTCATGACTGGGGTGAAGTCGTAACAAGGTAGCCCTAGGGGAACCTGGGGCTGGATCACCTCCTTACAAAGACAGAACAGACGTGATACGTACTCACAACAAATTATTTCGATTGAAAAGACGCACCTGGGTCTGTAGCTCAGTTGGTTAGAGCGCACCCCTGATAAGGGTGAGGTCGGAGGTTCAAATCCTCCCAGACCCACCAACTAACGAAAGAAGGCGAGGGTCTTACTCTATTCGGGGCCATAGCTCAGCTGGGAGAGCGCCTGCCTTGCACGCAGGAGGTCGGGAGTTCGATCCTCCCTGGCTCCACCATCATTTGTTGATGAATGGATCGTTGGACGTCTTAGTTGTTCTTGATAAGAACCTCAACGCTATACGGTTTAGCTATAGACCGTATAGCATTGATATTCGTATCAATAGCTCTTTAACAATGTGGAAATCTGTAAACCAAGTTTTGATCGGTAACGATCAAAATTGAAGCGAGATGCGGTTTATGACAGACGATTATCGAAAGATAAACGTCAAAAGTAAACAGCAAATCGTTCTCAAGCAAAAATCAGCGAACATGTCAGCGACTATAAACCTACAATACAAACGTATTCGGGTTATATGGTCAAGTGAATAAGCGCATACGGTGGATGCCTAGGCAGTAAGAGGCGATGAAGGACGTTGTAGCATGCGAAAAGCTTTGGGGAGTTTGCAAACAAACTGTGATCCAGAGATGTCCGAATGGGGAAACCCGGCAGTCTGTAAGCACTGTCATCCTGCAGTGAATACATAGCTGCTGGAAGCGAACCCGGAGAACTGAAACATCTAAGTACCCGGAGGAAAAGAAATCAACCGAGATTCCCTAAGTAGTGGCGAGCGAACGGGGACTAGCCCTTAAGCTAGATTTAGGTTAGTGGAACGGTCTGGAAAGTCCGGCGATACAGGGTGATAGCCCCGTACACGAAAAGATGTTTTAAGTGAAATCGAGTAGGTCGGAGCACGTGAAACTTTGACTGAATATGGGGGGACCATCCTCCAAGGCTAAATACTCCTTACTGACCGATAGTGAACCAGTACCGTGAGGGAAAGGCGAAAAGAACCCCGGAGAGGGGAGTGAAATAGAACCTGAAACCGTATGCGTACAAGCAGTGGGAGCCCCTTCGTGGGGTGACTGCGTACCTTTTGTATAATGGGTCAGCGACTTACATTTTGTGGCAAGCTTAACCGTGTAGGGGAGGCGTAGGGAAACCGAGTCTTAATAGGGCGTTTAGTCGCAAGGTGTAGACCCGAAACCGGGCGATCTATCCATGACCAGGTTGAAGGTGTGGTAACACACACTGGAGGACCGAACCCACGTCTGTTGAAAAATACGGGGATGAGTTGTGGATCGGAGTGAAAGGCTAATCAAGCTCGGAGATAGCTGGTTCTCCTCGAAAGCTATTTAGGTAGCGCCTCGTGTATCACTCTCGGGGGTAGAGCACTGTTTCGGCTAGGGGGTCATCCCGACTTACCAACCCGATGCAAACTCCGAATACCGAGAAGTGCAAGCACGGGAGACACACGGCGGGTGATAAGGTCCGTCGTGAAAAGGGAAACAGCCCAGACCGTCAGCTAAGGTCCCCAAATCTATGCTCAGTGGGAAACGATGTGGAAAGGCCCAGACAGCCAGGAGGTTGGCTTAGAAGCAGCCATCCTTTAAAGAAAGCGTAATAGCTCACTGGTCGAGTCGGTCTGCGCGGAAGATTTACCGGGGCTAAGCATAGTACCGAAGCTACGGATTTACGCGTAAGCGTGAGTGGTAGAGGAGCGTTCTGTACGCCTGCGAAGGTTCATTGAGAAGTGCTGGAGGTATCAGAAGTGCGAATGCTGACATAAGTAACGATAAAGAGGGTGAAAAACCCTCTCGCCGAAAACCCAAGGTTTCCTGCGCAACGTTAATCGACGCAGGGTTAGTCGGCACCTAAGGCGAGGCCGAAAGGCGTAGTCGATGGAAAACAGGTTAATATTCCTGTACCTAGATGTAACTGCGATGGGGTGACGGAGAAGGCTATATCAGCTGTCGGTTGGAAGTGGCAGTTTAAGCGTGTAGGCATGACTCTTAGGCAAATCCGGGAGTCTCTATGCTGAGACGTGATGACGAGCGGTTCTTCGGAACAGCGAAGTGATAGATGCCCTGCTTCCAAGAAAAACCTCTAAGCTTCAGGTTACATGTGGCCGTACCCTAAACCGACACAGGTGGGTGGGATGAGAATTCTAAGGCGCTTGAGAGAACCCAGGTGAAGGAACTAGGCAAAATGATACCGTAACTTCGGGAGAAGGTATGCCCTTGGTAGGTGAAGAGACTTACATCCTCGGAGCAGAAGGGGGTTGCAAAAAATCGGTGGCTGCGACTGTTTAGCAAAAACATAGCACTCTGCAAACACGAAAGTGGACGTATAGGGTGTGACGCCTGCCCGGTGCTGGAAGGTTAATTGATGGGGTTAGCTTCGGAGAAGCTCTTGATCGAAGCCCCAGTAAACGGCGGCCGTAACTATAACGGTCCTAAGGTAGCGAAATTCCTTGTCGGGTAAGTTCCGACCTGCACGAATGGCGTAACGATGGCCACACTGTCTCCACCTGGGACTCAGTGAAATTGAAATTGCTGTGAAGATGCAGTGTACCCGCGGCTAGACGGAAAGACCCCGTGCACCTTTACTATAGCTTGACACTGGACTTTGAACCTATTTGTGTAGGATAGGTGGGAGGCTGTGAAGCAGGAACGCTAGTTCTTGTGGAGCCAACCTTGAAATACCACCCTGGTATGTTTGGAGTTCTAACCTCGATCCATTATCTGGATTAGGGACAGTGTCTGGTGGGTAGTTTGACTGGGGCGGTCTCCTCCTAAAGAGTAACGGAGGAGCACGAAGGTACCCTCAGCCTGGTCGGAAATCAGGCAATGAGTGCAATGGCATAAGGGTGCTTGACTGCGAGACGGACAAGTCGAGCAGGTACGAAAGTAGGTCATAGTGATCCGGTGGTTCTGAATGGAAGGGCCATCGCTCAACGGATAAAAGGTACGCCGGGGATAACAGGCTGATACCGCCCAAGAGTTCATATCGACGGCGGTGTTTGGCACCTCGATGTCGGCTCATCACATCCTGGGGCTGAAGCAGGTCCCAAGGGTATGGCTGTTCGCCATTTAAAGTGGTACGCGAGCTGGGTTCAGAACGTCGTGAGACAGTTCGGTCCCTATCTGCCGTGGGCGTTTGAGATTTGAGGGAAGCTGCTCCTAGTACGAGAGGACCGGAGTGGACGAACCTCTGGTGTTCCGGTTGTCATGCCAATGGCATTGCCGGGTAGCCACGTTCGGACAGGATAACCGCTGAAAGCATCTAAGCGGGAAGCCCCTCCCAAGATGAGATCTCACTGGGACTTTAAGTCCCCTGAAGGGCCGTTGGAGACTACGACGTTGATAGGCACGGTGTGGAAGCGCAGTAATGTGTGAAGCTAACGTGTACTAATTGCCCGTGAGGCTTGACCATATAACACCCAATGCGTTTGGGTAATAGCAGACAGTTGCTGATAAACATGAGAACGAACTCACTACAGATTTCCATGACAACAGGTCAACGGTGAAAACCGAGAAGATAATCACTTCTAGCCTGTGCAGGACGGTTGGCACATCCCAACCACACCAGTTTGCTTGGTGAACATAGCAAGCGTGAACCACCCGATCCCATCCCGAACTCGGCAGTGAAACCGCTTAGCGCCGATGATAGTGTGGATTTATCCATGTGAAAGTAGGAAATTGCCAAGCTCTTAATACTAAAACCCAGACCAGAAATGGCCTGGGTTTTTTTTTGTGAAAGTAGAAATTGCCAAGCTCTTAATACCCCGCGCTTTGCGGTACAATATTCATCTACTAACTGAAAAACCTAATTGAGTATTTTTAAATGCTAGATGAAATACAGTATAGTCGCTTAGATTATGCTTTTGCACGATTTTTAGTACAGTGCAGTGCACTGAGCACGGAGCACGGAAAACAATTTGAATCTATTGTACTCAAGTTATCTTATGCGCAAACTCAGGGAAATAGTTGTATTTCTGTCAATAATGAAGAGCAGTCTATACTATTAACTTCAGGTGTGGCAGATGATTCCGGTAGTAAACCTTTAGTACTGGAAAATAAAAAGTTGTATTTGCAGCGCTATTGGCGTTACGAATGTCAAATTGTGAGCAAGATAAATGCTGTAATTTCTACTAAGCATCTAAATCCTGTTGCAAGTGAGAAAATTAAGCAATATTTTTCTGCCAGTAATGAAATTGATTGGCAAAAGCAAGCGGCTGAAGCGGCAATACAATTTCCTTTTACTATTATTACGGGTGGGCCAGGGACTGGAAAAACCACAACAGTCATTAAAATTCTTGCTTTATTGCAGGAGTTATCATCTAAGCCTTTAAATATTGCTTTTGGCCGCACCGACTGGCAAAGCAGCAATGAGGTTGCAAGAATCAAATAGGTCAAAGCAAACGTACTTTATCCTTATCGGAGTCCATCAAGGCACTTATTCTGGAACAAGTGGAAATTACCATTCATCGTCTATTAGGTACAAGCCCCCTTCAATCGTACTTTAAATATAATGCTGAATCACCATTAACCTACGATATTGTTGTAGTCGATGAAGTTTCGATGATTGATTTACCTTTAATGAGTAAGTTAGTTACTGCATTAAGGCAGAATGCTAGACTTATATTATTAGGGGATAAAGACCAGTTAGCCTCTGTTGAGACAGGAGCTGTATTAGCCGATTTAACTGAAGCCTTGCCAGAATATACACAGGAATTAAAAAAATCTTATCGGTTTTCAGGGCACATTAAAATATTTGCCGATACAGTTAATAAGCAACAGGCTCTAGATGCCTGGGGGTTGTTAGTTGCAAGCCATGCTGAAGTGAGTTTGTTGCAAGAAGAATTAATCGCTTATATTGTCAATAAGCAACTGCGATATTTACAGTTAATAGCCAAAAATGCAGATGTAATGCAAATTTTTAAAGCCTTTAATGAATTTCAGGTCTTATGTGCAAATAGACAGGGGCTATATAGCGTAGAGGATATTAATTATCGCGTTACTCAGACATTAAAAGATAAAAAATTAATTCAAAGTTCGGGCGTTTGGTATGCAGGACGCCCCATTTTGATCACTCAAAATGATGCTGCTTTGCACCTATTTAATGGCGATATTGGGTTATGTATGGCAGATAAGGAAAATAATGGACAGCTCATGGTGTTTTTCTTATTGGCTGATGGTTCAATTAGAAAATATTTACCGGCTCGCTTACCGATGTGTCAGACTGTTTTTGCCATGACCATACATAAAAGTCAAGGTTCAGAGTTTGATGAGGTATTGCTGATATTACCTGAAGTCATTAACCCAATATTGAGTAAAGAGCTTATTTATACGGGGATTACACGGGCTAAGAAAGCCGTTAAAATCTTGAGTAATAAAGCTGTATTTATAGAAACTGTACTGCGTAAAATCGATCGTACAACTGGATTAGCAGATAGGTTTGGAAAAACAGCCTGAACATCACACATTGCTCAGGCTGTTTTCAGAAGATTATTTTAAAATTTGTAGCTCCATTTCGGTAACACGCTTTTCCAGGTCCTCTAATTTAGAGCGTGTTTTAGCCAGTACGCCTTTTTGTACTTCAAACTCTTCACGGGTGACTAAATCCATTTTAGCCAAAGCGCCTTGCAAAATAGCGCGAAAGTTTTTCTCCATGTCTTCTTTTAAATTACTTAAGCCGGGAGGGATAGCATCACTTAAGCGAGTAGCTATATCATCAATTGATTTTGGGTCAAACATTATTATTCCTAAATAAAAGTATGTAAATGAAGCTTAGTGGGCAATTATACTAAGCCAGAATTGGTAACAGAGATATATTCTCGGCAAATTTTCTCTATATCTGCCTGATCTAACGGTTGCTGCATTAATAAGCAATAATAGTGATCATTTTCTTCGCTGAAAGTTATGCAGTTTTTACATTGGCCAAAGCTGCTTGTGCCATTAACGCTTTGCAAAGCAACTAGCGCTTCATAGAGTGCGGCACCAATAGAGTCAAATTGTTTATTAGCGATAGCTTCTTCTGCTTTAATGAAAACATCAAAGGGCGTAATGCTCTTTAATAGTTTAGAACCAGCCGGTAATACTTTTAAATGCACGATACGTTTATCAACATTATCTTGTTTTTTTTCAATTAAGCCTTTACGCACAAGAACTTGTAGTGTTTGGGAAACAGTTCCTTTGGTTAAACCGAGATAATCTGTCAGCGCAGCAGGTGTATCACTGAATCGATTGCAACTTGCTAAATAGTCTAGTGTCTGTACATGCACAGGTTGTAAACCTAGAGCAGAGTATTTTTTGCGCTGCTCTGCTCTAAGCAATGTGCTGATACGTTCAATCAATTTTAAGGTTGTTAATTCCTGCATACCTGCATTCTATCACTACTCAAAGCTGCTTTAAACTATACTTGAAAAAAACGGGATGTTAATTATTTTGCAGCTTCAAGTGCCTGTAATATATCGCTTAAAATATCATCAATATGCTCAATACCGATAGATAGTCTTACCATATCTTCACTGACGCCCGCTGTAGCAAGTTCTTCAGGTGCTAATTGGCGGTGAGTAGTTGAAGCCGGATGGCAGGCTAACGATTTAGCATCACCAATATTGACCAGGCGCAAAATCATCTGTAGAGCATCAATAAATTTACCGCCCGCGTCTTTTCCCCCTGCTATGCCAAAACTTAAGATTCCGGCAGCTTTTCCTTGGGTGATTTTATCGCATAAAGTATGATAAGGACTGTCTTGCAAGCCCGCATAGTTGACCCATTTGATTTGCGGGTGTTGTTGCAACATTTGGGCTACTTTGAGAGCATTCTCACAATGTCGCTCCATACGTAAACCTAGGGTTTCAAGTCCTTGCATTAATAAAAAGGCACTATGCGGCGATAAGGCTGCACCTGTGTTACGTAAAGGAACAACACGACAACGACCAATATAGGCAGCCTCACCTAACGCTTCAGTATAAATTATGCCATGATAGGAAGGGTCGGGTTCATTTAACATAGGGAAACGTGCTGCATTTGCTTTCCAGTCAAACTTGCCAGAGTCAATAATTGCACCACCAATTGTTGTACCATGCCCACCGATATATTTAGTTAATGAATGAACCACTATATCAGCACCAAATTCGAAAGGGCGACATAGGTAAGGGGTTGCAACTGTATTGTCTACAATTAAGGGAATACCATGTTTATGAGCTATTTCAGCCAATTTTTCTAAATCAACAATATTGCCTGCGGGATTGCCAATGGATTCACAAAAAAGCGCTGAGGTTTTGTCATCAATTAAATTTTCAAGGGTAGAATAATCATTATGCGAGGCAAAGCGAGTTTCAATGCCTTGCTGCGGAAGAGTATGAGCAAAAAAATTATAGGTTCCCCCGTATAGCTGGCTAGTACTGACGATATTGTTACCTGTACGAGTAATGGCCTGAATGGCATAGGTAATAGCTGCCATACCTGATGCGACACTTAGTGCTGCGAGTCCGCCTTCCATCAGAGCTAAGCGCTCTTCCAGTACGGCATTGGTTGGATTCATGATGCGACTATAAATATTGCCAGGGACTTTTAAATCAAATAAATCTGCACCGTGCTGGGTATTATCAAAAGTAAAAGATGTCGTTTGGTAGATGGGAACTGCAGCCGCTTTAGTTGTAGGATCTGAATGATAGCCAGCATGTAAAGCAAGTGTTTCTAATTTCATGATTCTGTACCTTCATTTGCGTGTGTGTTTATTTAGATACCGGTGGAACAAGGTGCTTATAACTACCCTTGCGTATATTAAAAAAGGCTAATTCAGGTAGACTCATCAAAATACCCATTGAGCCTTTTTGTAAATTGTAACCCGCATCAAAGGGTAAAGAAAAGCTACCATAGAGACTCATTGCCATAGCCGTCAATAAGTTGAATGCACCCAGAAGAGGGCGGCTTAATACATTATGATCAGTAAAAAATAAAAAGATTGAATCCTGATCGTTAAATTTATAGTACCTTGCACTAAGCGTATTCGATTCTCTTAAATAAACTAGCGCGTTATTTTCTTGCTGGTACATTTCATTTAGTTGTTGCTGGCGAAAAGAAGGCCTGGTTTGTTTGGAGTAGTCGTTTGCGAGGCTTCGAAACGAACCAAAGGGAATAAAAGCGATGAAGTTATTTTGTGCCAGTTTACCTAGCTCTTTAATAGGTTTGCCACTTATATTAGATTTTCTGATAGTATCAAAAATTTCGGTCACACAATTACGCGTTATTAGATCATAATGATAAATTGATTGCATTTGCTGAGTAACTTGATTTTTATATTGATGAAGTTGCTGTAAAGCTTGCTCGGTTTTTTGTGATGTTAACTGGGGATAAAGAGGCAGAGGTAAAGAAACTGGCGTTGTTGGTAATAATTGTTCACCGTATATTCTGATGCTAAGCTTATTAGCTAAGCCGCGGTCCCGCTCATGGTAATAATTACTTAACTGTTCAAGCAGACTGTAATGGTTTTCTGAAATCGCTTGTTGCCTAGTAAATAAAAGCCTTTTTTCCTGAATAATTTTTGTCAGTGCTCTTGCTTTTTGTGCTTGGAACATTTCTTTATATGATTCGACTTCTGTGTAGGGGATACTGAAACTATCTGGAGCGTAACTATTGAGAAATACCAGTGTGCCGGAATCAATAGCAATGGACAGACTTAATATACGAGCATATAGAATAAAGGCAACATTTCCCCAGTTAGTTCGCTGCGAATTTATTAAGTTAAGTAAATTATTCTCTAATGTGTGTTGAAATCGACGGAGTTTCTCTAACTCAGGTGTAGATAGTTTAAAGTTTGCTTGCTCAGGGGTAAAGTAATGCTGTTTATCTAAAGACGCGCCTTGTTGAAGCATTTGCAAAAATAACATTTTGCTAACAGCATCTAAATGTTGACTGGCAAAGGAATAAGGGACAGCTAAAAAAGCATTGTCGCTTAGGTGCAGTGAATCTGTTGGCCATGGACGTGGTTGTAGGGTGTTAATTTTTTCTTGTAGGCTCAGGATCTGTTTGGTTAAGAAATTGTCGCCGTATTTTTGTTTTATGTGCTGTTGCAGGTTGTTGATGGTAATCGCTTCTGCATTCAGTGGCACGGGGTTTTGTGTTAACAAACCTGCTCCTCTTATGTATATTTTCGAAGAAGATAAGGGAGGGGCTAGCAAAGATAAATTCAGGTTGATTTCTTTGAGTAAGTCATCCTGTTGTTTTTGTAGTATTAAAGATAGATTAAAAAATTTGCGTAGTTGATCATAATGCGCATCGTCTAGTTCAATAGTGGCTTGATTGATGGTTCTATTTTCTAAATAACGATAGTGAAAATCAAAATCATCGCTTATTTGCTTGACCAGACGAATCGTTCCGCCATCATAATGTTGAAAATGAAAGGTCTCGTTATTAAAGCTGATTGCAGTGTGTCCTCCGCTAGCACTGCCTTCACGAGCATTAATGTAGAGATAATGAAGCGGTTTTGCTGGAACGGGGGGAGATAGCAATAGGCAAAAAAACGCACTTAGCAGGATACGCAAGAAAAAAGGGCGTCTACTAAGCACGGTTTTTTGAGTATTAATGCATCACTGAAGAGTTATTTACCGTCATAGCCTTTTTGAATGATTTCCATTGCAAGTGGATTGTCACCCGCTATGCTGCTTTTATACGTTTGGGCGACTCCCTCAGGTAGCTTTGCTTCTTTTAAACCACGCCCAATGGCGATAAGTGTTGCTTCGCTCTGTTCCCATGAGGTAATGCCATTTTTTGCGGCGATTTCGGAGATACCTCTGTTAAATGAATCATGATCAAATTGTTCTTTTTTTAAATACGCTGTGGTGTAGTCTGTTATTTCATCTTGATAATATTCTTCTTCAGTCATCGATGAAGATTTTGAAGAGGCTGAGGAGGGACTACTGATAATGGAAGCACTTGATTTTGAACTACTGGCTGAGCTTTTTGATGAGCTTTTAGAGCTCTCAGAAAAAGAACAGCCTTGCGCTAAAACTATAGTAATAAGTGCAGGGAATAGATAAGGTTTAGTTTGCATGTGAGCATCCTTTGATTTTATTATAATGAGTTGTTTATACGACTAAATAACGCTTAGTACTTTAATACAAATGGGATACAAAATAAATAAGTGTAAACTGTTGGTGAAATAATTATTGCATGTCATAACCTGTTTGAATCATCTGCATTCTATTTATGTTAGCGTCGGCTAAGCTACTTTTATATGTTTCATATAAATTACCGCTTATGTTGGCGTTTTTTAAGCCGCGTCCTATCGCAATTAAAGTCGCTTCATCTTCTTCCCAGTTTAACACACCGTTCTGGGTGGCAATTTCCGAAATGCCTTTGACAAAAGCATAGCGATTGAACGCAGTGCTCATGGTACTGGCATTGATGTAATTTATCACCTCAAGCTGATATTTTTCTTTATCTTCCTCAGAAGTGCCTGAAATACTGTTAAAGCTTGCAGAACTGTTAGAAAAAGTACAGCCTTGTGCTAGACTTAGCATAAGAATTGAACAGAGAAAAAGTTTGATTTGCATATTAAATACTCTTTTGAGTTGCTTTCAATATAAAAGGCTGGTGTTGTGTGGGCCTAAATACATCTGCATTGCCTAGCATAAAAAATAAATTATGATACTACTAGAATCATTTCATAATCTTCTGGAACCAATAACAAAATGAGACGAGCAGGATATAATTCTGGTGAAGATTTTACCTTAAATCCTGTATAAAACAGTGATTGATTTTCCAAACAAGTGAGCTAGCACTCGCCATAAAATTTGTAGTAGAAAGCTACACATATATTCTTAATAAAGTGAGATAAAACATGACAGAATCCGCTATTTTATTTTCTGAAGCCAAAGAGGTTATTCCTGGTGGCGTTAACTCTCCTGTGCGATCTTTTAGTGGCGTTGGAGGAACGCCGGTTTATATAGACCATGCTAAAGGCGCTTATCTATATGACACCGATGGCAAGCAATATATCGACTATGTTGGTTCATGGGGCCCCATGATTGTTGGACATGCACATCAGGCTGTCCTGGATGTTGTCAATGAGACAGCAGCGAAAGGCTTGAGTTTTGGCGCGCCGACCGAGCTGGAAACCTTAATGGCCAGAAGAATCTGCAAGCTGGTACCGTCAATAGAGCAAGTCCGTATGGTAAGTTCAGGCACTGAAGCGACTATGAGCGCTATCAGGCTTGCACGAGGATATACAGGACGCGATAAGATAGTAAAATTCGAAGGTTGTTATCATGGTCACTCTGACTCGCTACTCGTTAAGGCGGGTTCAGGTGCATTAACCCTTGGTGTGCCGAGCTCTCCCGGAGTGCCTGCTGCGGTTGCAGAAGATACTATAACTCTGACTTATAATGATAGCGAGTCAGTTAAGCAGGTTTTTGCTGAAATGGGTGAGCGAATAGCCGCTATTATTGTTGAACCAGTGGCGGGTAATATGAACTGTATTCTTCCTGCTGATGGCTTTTTGCAAACTTTACGTGACGTTTGTGATCAATATGAATCCGTGCTGATTTTTGATGAAGTAATGACTGGCTTCCGGGTTGATAAGCATTGTGCACAAGGGCTTTATAATATTAAGCCTGATTTAACGACACTCGGAAAAGTGATAGGGGGAGGCATGCCTGTCGGTGCTTTTGGTGGTGCGCATAAAATCATGTCCGCGCTAGCTCCCGTCGGACCGGTCTATCAGGCAGGCACCTTATCCGGCAACCCGGTCGCTATGGCGGCAGGTTATAAAACATTAGAGCTTATATGTGCCTCCAATTTTCATCAACAGTTGGCGGCAAAAACACGAGCTTTAGCCGAAGGAATTCAGGCAAAAGCCATTGAATACAATATAGGCATGTCCATTAATGTAGTTGGCGGCATGTTTGGTTTATTCTTTACGCAAGAAGATCATATTAGTAGTTTTGCACAGGTAATGCGCTGTGATCAGGAGTTGTTTAAACAGTTTTTTCATGGCATGTTGCATGAAGGTGTTTATTTAGCACCATCAGCATTTGAGGCAGGCTTTGTTTCAGCAGCACATAGCGACGCAGATATAGCTGCAACGATTGCTGCAGCAGAACGTGTACTGCAGACACTTTAGTCAAAATAAAGGGTGAGTTGTTCATAACTCACCCCCTGTTTTTATGCCCACATACCTTCCTACTACACAAGACCTTTATCAGCGCTTTTCAGCAGATGAAGGCGATCTGATTCGCCAGGCAATAGCGCTGGTTGACAGCTGTGAGGATGTTGAGCCTACACGACCTCATGGACTGGATGTAGCACTTAATTTATTAGCGCTTAATGTTGATATACAAACGCTGTTAGCCGCTATTTTAAGTGATTCACGCTTACCGGATTATCCAATAGAGGCTGAATTTGGCTGCGTCGTTGCCAGTTTGGTAGATAATGTCAAACAGTTAAACGCACTGAAAATTTATTCAAGAAATATAGCGACACAAACTGTCCAGATAGAAATTTTACGGCGTATGTTGCTGGCGACGACTGAAGACATACGCGCTTTATTAATTAAGCTGGCTTATCGCTTGGCGCGCTTGAAAAAACTGGCACAGGAAGAGGCCGATATACGTTATTTTATTGCTCAAGAGACGCTCGATGTTTATTCACCTATTGCTAATCGACTCGGTATTGGTCAACTAAAGTGGGCACTGGAAGACTATGCTTTTCGTTATTTACAGCCTACCGACTATTTATCCATTGCAAAATCATTAGAAAACAAGCGTATACACAGAGAAGATTGTATTGCTGGTTTTATACAACAACTGCAACATTCATTAAAAGAGATAGGGATAAACGCTGAAATTAAAGGTCGTCCGAAACATATATATAGCATCTGGCAAAAAATGCAGCGCAAGAATCTGGCAATAGAAGAGCTATATGATTTACTTGCGGTACGCGTTATTGTCCAGCACCAGGCACAGTGCTACGAAGTGCTTGGGCAGGTGCATCAGCACTGGACGTCTATCCCTAAAGAATTTGATGATTATATTGCCAATCCCAAAAATAATGGTTATCAATCCCTGCACACGGTTATTTTAGATGCCAATAATAATCGCATAGAAGTACAAATACGCACCAGAGGAATGCATGAATTTGCAGAACTTGGTGTCGCCGCACACTGGCGTTATAAAGAAGGCAGTAAACAAGATCTTGCCACAGAAAAAAGTATTGCCTCATTGCGCCAGCTATTAGAGGAAAAAGACGGTAATTCTTTGTTAGCGAGCTTTCACACGGAGTTATTTGCTGACAGGGTCTATGTGCTGACTCCCAAAGGGCAATTAATTGATTTGGTAAAAGGTGCTACTCCCCTTGATTTTGCTTATGCGATACATACAGATGTTGGTCACCGTTGTCGAGGTGCAAAAGTGAATGGTGGCATCGTCACTTTAACGTATGTGCTGCAAACCGGCGATCAAGTTGAAATTTTGACAGCTAATACCATTGCGCCCAATCCAAACTGGATCGTGCCAAAATTAGGCTATTTAAAAACGCCACGAGCAATTAATAAAGTAAAAGCATGGCTTAATTTGCAAGGCGCTCACAAACATAGCCAGCTAGGTCAGCAGATTTTAGAGAAGGCGGTGCAACGTATTAGGCCCAAAGAGGGGTATTTAACACGATTGTTACAATACTTTAAAATGTCAGATGCCAGCAAATTATGGATTGCTCTTGGGCGAAATGGTATTAATAATATCCAGTTAAACCATGCTTTACAGGAAATTGAAGGTAAAAACAAAAAAACAAAGGTCAGAAAAGTCTCCTCAAAAAATAAGAGTACACTGGAGATTACTGTTGCCGGTTCTGATAATATTTTGACTCATTTTGCGCAATGCTGTGATCCACACGAAGACGACGAGTTGATTGGTTTTATAACACATTCTAATGGAATCGCTATACACAAAACCGATTGTCAAAATGTCAATCATCTGAGTGAGGAACAAAAAAAACAACTGGTCGCTGTCAGCTGTAGAGTCTTGGCGACTGACTCAAGCACGCAGTAACAAGTTTTGAAAGTGTCAGTAGCGCCTCTATTTGATGAATAAAAAAGGTCTGAGATGAATTCCAATAGCCTATTCTGACTCTGCTTCTCTGCGCTACCCTATTGTTTATGATATTATTTTTACGAAAGTTCTCATTAATACTTTACCGCCGTCGCTCTGTATAAGAGTGAGTAAATACTAAAGAATGCAAATGAAAAAACAAGCGCTGGCTCCAGATCTCCTTTATAAATCCTGTAATATTGAGCATTTTCATTTTAAAGATACCTCTGAACTTGAAGATATTGATATTTTTCTTGGCCAGGACCGTGCTATTGATTCTATTCAGTTTGGTATGCGAGTCGAGCAGCCTGGTTACAATATCTTTGCATTAGCTCCTTCCGGGACAGGGAAGCTAACCACAATACTACAACTGGTAGAGCGTGAATCCCATAAGCATCCGGCAGCGGCAGACTGGTGTTATGTTAATAATTTCAAAGAATCAGCCAAGCCCCAAGCGATTAAATTCTCTTCTGGAAAAGGGAAAGAATTTCAACACGATATGGAAGAACTGATTGATGAACTCAGTGTTGCTATTCCAACTGCCTTTGATGGCGATGAATACCGTTCTAAAATGGAAGAAATTGAAGATGAGTACCGGCAGCGTGAAGCCAAAGAAATTGAACAATTACGTGAAGAAGCTGTTAACTCTCATATTATTTTGACAGAAACACCAACCGGCTATGCCTTTACTCCGGTTGATGAGGAAGGCAACATCTTTGGTCCTGAAAAATTTAACAAACTGGATAAAGCAGAGCAACAAAAATATAAGCAAAGCGTTCTGGAATTGCAGCAAAATCTACAAAAGCTACTCAAAAAATTTCCTCTTTGGCGCAAAGAAAATAAACGTAAATTACAAAAACTGAACCGTGACATTGCTGAACTGGCAGTAAGTCATTCAATTGAAGAGCTGAAAGATAAATATGCTCAACAGCCTGATGTATTCAGTTATCTGGAAGACGTTAATGCTGATATTCTGCAACATGTGCGCGATTTTATTCCACACCGTGAGCAAATATCGCCATTTATGGGGGCTCCACAGGATGCTAATCCATTCAAGCGTTATCAAGTTAATCTGATTATAGAGAATAGTGAAAGTAGCTCAGCGCCTGTAGTGCATGAAGAGCACCCCAATTATGTCAATTTGCTGGGGCGATTTGACCATCTGGCGTTTATGGGGACTCTAGTCACAGATTTTACTATGATCAAACCCGGTGCTTTACATCGCGCGAATGGTGGCTATTTAATCTTCGATGCACGTAAACTATTAATGCAGCCTTATGCCTGGGAATGTTTAAAAAGAGTTTTGCAGTCCGGTGAAATTCGTATTGAATCACTGGAGCATACCTTAAGTTTGACGAGTAGTGCGTCTCTGGAGCCTGAGCCGATTCCGTTGAATTTAAAGTTGATCATCTATGGGGATAGATTGATTTACTATATTCTGAACCAGTATGACCCAGAATTTCAGGATTTGTTTAAAGTGGCTGCTGATTTTGATGACACCGTAAAGCGCGACACTAATGAGCTGGAATATGCGCGAGTACTCGCCACCATTGCACGGCACGACCAACTGCGTCCATTAAGTGCGCAAGCTGTCGCTAGAGTAATAGAACAAAGCTCCAGGTTAACAGGCGATGCCGAAAAGCTTACTACCCATTTGCGTAGCATTAAGGATTTATTAACCGAAGCTGATTACTGGGCCAGGTTTCATGAGCATGAGATTATTGCCAATAGTGATGTCGAACAAGCTATTGAACATAAAGTTTATCGTCTGGACAGAATCAGAGAAAAAATGTATGAAAATATTTATCGTGGCACTGTTTTAATCGACACCGAAAATAAAGTAATTGGTCAAATCAATGCCCTGTCAGTTTTACAATTAGGTGAATTCATGTTTGGTCAGCCCTCGCGCGTTACCGCTACAACGCGGCTAGGCAATGGAAAAGTGGTTGATATTGAAAAAGAAACCGAGCTAGGTGGAGCAATTCACTCCAAAGGTGTCTTGATTTTATCCAGCTTTATTGCCGCTCGGTATGCTCGTAAAACGCCTTTTTCGATGAGTGCCAGTCTGGTTTTTGAACAGTCATACGGTCAGGTTGAAGGCGATAGCGCCTCTTTAGCTGAGTTGTGCGTCATTCTGTCATCGCTTGCTGAAGTGCCTTTGCGTCAGGATCTGGCTATCACCGGTTCGGTTAATCAGTTAGGCCGGGTTCAGCCGATTGGCGGTGTTAATGAAAAAATAGAAGGTTTTTTTGATGTCTGTAAGCAAAAAGGTTTAACAGGGACGCAAGGGGTCATTATTCCTGCCAGCAATATCAAGTATTTAATGTTACGCCAGGATATTGTGCATGCCGTTAAAGCGCGACAGTTTGCTATTTATACTGTTGAAACAGTTGATGACGCTTTGCACTATCTGACCGATATGGAGCCGGGTATTCACGATCAAGCAGGTAATTTTCCTGACGATTCATTCAATGGTAAGGTGGAGCAACAACTACTAAGCTTTAATACTATCAAACAAACGTTTATAGTTGCTGAGAAATAGCGCTAGTGATCACTATACAGTATTAAGTTAAAGCTGTTGTATAACGACAGCCGGGTAAAGGAGTGCTTGATTGTTTTATTAAGAATAGTGTACACTTTTCTAAAATTAATCATTAAGCTTTTATTATGGTCGAAAAATCTGAGTCAAAACGAGGCGGTGCGCGCATTGGCGCGGGGCGAAAAAAAGGCTCTTCAGTGTATGGTGAAAGTACTCGTGCCATTCGTGTTCCTGAGAGTATGTTGCCTGAAGTACGCGGATTGCTTGAGCAGCGTAAGATCCATTTATCAGGCTCTATCAATAATGTACGATCAAATATTGCAGTCGTTTTATATCCCGCGCGAAAGCCTGGCAGCTTGAGTATTCCTTTATTTAACGGTAAGGTTGCGGCGGGCTTTCCTTCTCCAGCCGATGATTATATTGAAAAGACGCTGGACTTGAATGAGCTGTTAATTCAGAAACCGGCAGCCACTTTTTTTGTGCGCGCAGAAGGCGAGTCGATGCTCGGTGCGGGTATTCATCCCAATGATATTTTAGTGGTAGATCGTTCACTAGAGCCGACAGTGGGTAAGATTGTTATCTGCGCATTAAATGGTGAACTCACCGTCAAACGTTTAAAAAGTATTGCTGACGGTGTGGTGCTCGGAGCTGAAAATCCCGCCTATCCGGATATTATTGTGCAGGAATATATTGATCTGGTCATCTGGGGCGTGGTGACCAGTGTGATTCATTCCTTGTGAAAATGATGCAAACTCAGGAACTGATTGCATTAGTCGATTGTAATAATTTTTATGTCAGCTGTGAGCGGGTATTTCGCCCTGATCTATGGCATAAGCCTGTTGCGGTACTGAGCAATAACGATGGTTGCATTGTCGCACGTAGTCAGGAAGTGAAAGACCTGGGTATAAAAATGGCCACGCCGGTTTATCAGATAAAGCACTTGATCAAGCGCCATAACATTCAGCTTTTTTCATCCAATTATGCTTTATATGCGGATATGTCGGGGCGTGTTATGCAGTGTTTAGATACTTATACGCCAAGGCTTGAAGTGTATTCAATTGATGAATCTTTTCTGCAGTTGACTGGAATCTGCCAGGAGAATTCTATAGCGTATGGCTTGCAGATTAAAGAAAACGTGCAGCGTATAACCGGCATTCCTGTTTGTGTGGGCATGGGGCCTACTAAAACTTTAGCAAAACTGGCCAATTATGCCGCTAAGAAATGGCAAAAAACAGGCGGTGTCCTAGATTTATCGGACCCTGAGCGTCGTGATAAATTGATGCGTCTGGTTCCAGTGAATGAGGTGTGGGGCGTTGGTCGACAAACGACAAGGCGTTTACAGTTAATGGGTATTCACAGTGCCTATGATTTAGCAGTGCAACCGGTTGAGTCGATACAGTCCCAGTTTAATGTTGTGATTGCCAGGACCGTTATGGAGTTGAAGGGGATCGCGTGCCTGTCACTGGATGATATAGGTGTCGATAAGCAACACATTATGTGCTCACGGAGTTTTAAGCAACGTTTAACTGAGTTTCAGGAATTGGCAAATGCACTGAGCAATTTTTGTAGCCGCGCTGCAGAGAAATTACGCAAACAAAATTCAGTTGCTGGCTCTATTACTGTCTTCATCAGAACTAATCCGCATAATAATTTGGAGCCGCAGTACCAGCGATCTATTCATGTTGAACTTAAGCAAGCGACCAGTGATACCCGTCAAATAGTCAGTAGTGCAAAGAAAATGCTGCAAGACATATTTAAAATAGGCTATTGCTATCAGAAATGCGGAGTGCAACTGGGGAATATTAAGCCAAGGTTGGTGCCTATGCAAATGGATCTATTTGATTTGGGACTTAATAATGAGCGCAAAAACCATGAGTTAATGATCACGGTCGATCAAATTAATCAACGGTTTCCCAAAGGCATTGCGCTCAGTGCCGCAGGTATTGGTAATAGCTGGCAGGACCCCGTAGAGTATTTATCGAAACATTATACGACTAATTGGAATCAGCTCGCCGTGGCACAGTGCCGATAAACTGAGAATCATGACAAATGGAGTCTCATAATTTAAAGTCACACTTATTTTTTTAGCCCTTTGAACATTTCAGTAATTGCATATTCTATACGTTTGCGCACTAATTCGGGGCTATTATTCTGCTGTAGTTCTGCTTCCGCTTCACCAACCCAGATAATTGATTGCGTTTCAGCATCAATTAAAACAACCACTAAGGCAGCATCAGGTACATTTTTCACAACAGCAAGTTTAGAGTCTGGGTCAATTTGTAATTTCAATGCCTGCATATCGATACCAAATTTGAAAGTAACCGCTAATTCAGGGTCTACCGGATTCAGGTATAAGTCATGCTTATTTAACTCCCGGTCTATAAAGAATTTAATTTGTCCTGCTATATCAAGGCCTGGTGGCTGCCATTTACCACTAGGGTCATTTAATGCACTGATATTATTTAACCAGATATAACTTTTATAATCGCTGATATTAGCCTGATGCCCGACTTCGGTTTTAACGTGAATATCTTTAGTATAAGGTTCTGCACATCCACCTAATACAGTGAATAGAGCGAGCGCGGATAATAATGGTTTCATTGTAGTTGCTGCCTTTTTGAAGAGGGGTACATGGAGGAGTCATCGTTAACTTAATTGTTATTGAATTTCCTTATCAAGCCAGTCAATAAATAGCTCATAGCCTAGTGCCAATGTAATAGCACCAATAAATAAACCTAGAATACCAAACCATATCATGCCGCCAATCGCACCCATGAGTATAACCAGCATTGGGGTGTCCATACCACGACCAAGTAATAGCGGCTTTAATACGCTATCACTCATACTGACTAATGCACTCCATATTGCAAAAATAATCGCAGGTGTTGTGTCAGCGATAGAGAAAACATAAATGACAGCAGGAAACAATACTAAAAGAGGAGGTAATTGCGCTACTGCAAGCACAAGAATAAATAGCGTCCAAAGTCCCCAGCCTGGCACCTGCATAAAATACATCCCAGTCCCTCCTAGCATAGCTTGAATGACGGCAACGCCAAGCACTCCTAGCGCAACGCTTCTAATGGTTGCCGTTGTCAGATGGGTAAATTCTAAACCTTGATTTTTATCTGTCAGTCGTGAAGCGATTTTTATCGTGACAGCATAAGCGCTCTCGGTATTAGCTAAAAAGATACCCGAGATAATGATAGATAAAATAAATTGAAGAACACTTCTGCTGATACCAGCAATGCCGGTAATAAGCACTTCACCTAATTGCTTAACCTGTGTGATATATTGTTGTAAGGTTGTTTCAAGATTGGCAGAGGCCTGACTCCAGAAGGCATAAACTTTATCCCCGATCAAGGGCCATTCACTGACATTTTGGCTAGGTGGAGGGATGACTAGCGTTCCTGCGTTAAAACTTTTAGCCAACTGGGTAGAAGTTTCTACCAGTGAGCCTGTCAGCATGATTGTAGGCCCTATTAACAAGCTTAAAGTGAATACAGTATACAGCGTGGCCGCAAGGTTCTTACGCTCTCCAAGCGCGTGGCTAAGTTTGTTATAGAGTGGAAAAATGGCGACCGCAAGAATGCTGCCCCATACGACAATAATGATAAAAGGCTTAATAATCCCGAAACACAGGGCAACAATTAAAAAAATCAGGGCAAGCCGAATGCTGACTTCTATTACTCTATTGGTAAAGATTTTCTCTTTTTGCGATGTCTCTGAAGTCATGTGTATACCTCTCGTATTGAGTCATTATAAAATTGTCTGCTTATCAGGAGGACTAAAACCTGACTTATAAAGTATTGTCGATCAAAGGATAGAGACCTGCCTGTCATAAACAATAAAGCTGTAATTAAAATCCACACTGTGATCATCACTAATATCTTGTCGATCAACTTCTCGCCAATATTCAGGGTTAATTTCCGGAAACCAGGTGTCACCCGCGAAGGATTTTTGAATTTGAGTAATATATAAACGATCTGCTTGCGTTAATGTCGCTGCGTATAATGTTGCACCGCCAATAACAAACACCTCATTAAATTCAGCACAGTGTTGCAATGCAGTCTCCAGGCTACTAAAGACAAAGCACCCGGGTTGTTGATAATGAGTATCTCGGCTAATAATAATATTTTGCCTGCCAGGTAAAGGGCGACCAATCGACTCAAAGGTTTTTCGACCCATAATCATTGGATGACCCAGCGTAATGTGTTTAAATTTTTTAAGATCAGCAGATAAGTGCCAGGGCATTTGGTTATTAATGCCAATGGTACGGTTTGCTGCCATGGCAACGATAAGCGACAGTTTCATGTTGTATAAGTTCTTT
This sequence comes from uncultured Gammaproteobacteria bacterium, assembly GCA_942491615.1. GTDB lineage: Bacteria > Pseudomonadota > Gammaproteobacteria > Methylococcales > Methylomonadaceae > Methyloprofundus. The sequence goes on along the minus strand of CALOCH010000016.1, from coordinate 48,765 downwards.
AGTGCCTGGTGCGTAAGTAGTATAAAGGAATATTTTATTCAGCTATCTTAAAGTCTGTATAGGGTCTTCGTTACTGGCACAACGTAATAGGCGAATATTTAATTTATTGCTAAGTGTTTGCAAATCAGTGCAATGCTGCTGAAATTTTTGCTGATAATTTAAGACGCGCTGCTTATCACCGGTATCCACAATAATATCTTTAGTGGTATCGGTAAAACGATAGCGGCCTTTCTCGGGCAAATGACTTTCTAAAGGGTCATATACCAGAATCAGAGTAACATCACAGTGCCGCGCCAGTTTAGCCAGGTAATTCTCAATATGATGATTCATGCCACGAAAATCACTGATAATATACACTAGGCTACCGGGTTTGACATGGTGGCTTAAACGCCCCATGACCTGTTCGAGGTCTATAGGCATCTGTTTTGTTTCTGGCTTAACCAGAGCATTAAAAAAATGCAAAACCGCTTGTTTGCCATGATGAGGTTTTAATTCGTGACAACTATTATCGGTAAAAATCTGCCCGCCTATACGATCCCCGTGGCGCTGTGCAACCCAGGCAAGAATTCCGGCAAGTTTGGCTGCTTGTACTGATTTAAAAACACCGCGCGTCGCAAATTGCATCGAGGCACGGTAATCAACCGAGATAAAAATCGGCCGCTCCCGTTCTTCACGAAATAATTTGGTATGTGTTTTTCCTGTGCGAGCCGTCACTCGCCAATCAATGCTGCGGATATCATCTCCTGGCTGGTAAAGCCTGACTTCATCAAACTCCATGCCACGCCCTTTAGTCCGTGATAAATAACCACCGCTTTGTATTGCGCGAATACGCGATTTAAACGAATTTAAGCTTGCAGCAGGGCGCGCAAGCTTAAGTAGCATATCTAAATTTGCGCTAACCCGTTCACTATTATTAGCACTCATTAGGGGACTGCTATACGCGCAATAAGTTGCTGTATAACGTCATCGCTGGTAATGCCTTCAGCCTCTGCCTCGTAAGACAAAATGATCCGGTGACGCAATACATCAAAGGCCATATCCTGAATATCTTCAGGGGCAACGAAGTCTTTAGCATTTAACCAGGCTTTAGCACGAGAACAGCGATCCAAGGCAATGCTGGCGCGTGGGCTGGCGCCATACTGTATCCAGTTGGCTAAATCATCTCCATAAGCGGAAGGGTTACGCGTCGCAAGAATAATTTGTAATAAATAGTCCTCCAGTGGGTCCGCCATATAAGTATGCAAAACTTCTTGACGTGCGTTGAACAGACTTTTTTGGCTGATAGCCTGATCACTTTGGTTTTTTGAGAGGGTATTCTGCATGGCTTCATTGCGGGCTAAATGCAAAATAAGTTTTTCATGCTCAGCTTGTGGGTAGTCAATTTTGACATGTAGCAGGAAGCGGTCTAACTGGGCCTCGGGTAAAGGATAGGTGCCTTCTTGTTCAATCGGGTTTTGCGTTGCCATGACTAAAAACAGCGCAGGCAAGGGATAAGTGTGTCCACCCACGGTTATTTGACGCTCAGCCATCGCTTCTAGTAAAGCCGCCTGAACTTTTGCTGGTGAACGATTAATTTCATCGGCTAACACCAGATTATGAAACAAAGGCCCTTTTTGGAATTCAAAGCTGCCTTGCTGAGGACGATAAATTTCTGTACCGGTTAAGTCGGCAGGTAATAAATCAGGGGTAAATTGCACACGATGAAAATCTGCCTGTATGCCTTTGCTTAGCGCATTAATGGCGCGTGTTTTTGCCAGGCCGGGTGCGCCTTCGACTAAAATATGTCCATCAGCAAGCAAGGCAATTAGCATGCGCTCGACCAGAACGTCTTGACCAATAATTTGCTCGTTGATATAGGCTTTTAGGTGTTTTATTGCGGTAAGGCTCTCGCTGGTACTTTTGTCTGCCATAGCGTGTACTTAATCCTTAGTGCTATCTGAAAAATAAAAGGACTATTCTAATATAAAATAGTCTGCTGAAAATAAATATGCACTGATCATTATAATGTAATGTCTAATGCGAGTTAAAAGCACAATCATAATAAGCTTTAATTTGATGAAACAAGGTATAATTTCCAATCTTTATATAACAATAACACCTGAATTAATGAATCAGGGAAAATCTATCATAGGGGTTTAGTATGTGTTGGAGCGGTGAAGCATCGGCAGTTTTAGCGACGGTTGGGCTGGGAACGGCTGTGTATATTGCAGCAAAAAGGGAGTCAAAAGAATTGTGGATTCCATTAACTTATTTTGCGTTAATGGAGCTATTACAAGCTGCAACCTACCTATATATAGATGACTGTAGCTCACCAATGAATCAGGTGCTGACGCTGTTAGGCTATCTCCACGTTGCTTTTCAGCCGTTTTTCGTTAATATGGTGGCGATGTACTTTATACCTGAAAGTGTCAAGCTGAAAATTAGAACAACCGTTTATACTTTATGCACCATAGCCGCGATAGCGATGTTGATTAAAATGTTCCCTTTTGTGTGGGCGGGCTTATGTAATATAGGTACCGAAGGTTTTTGTGGCTCTCAAGTCTGCTCTGTTTCAGGTGCGTGGCATATCGCCTGGCAAATGCCTTTAAACGGGCTAATGTCTGCTCCGGTTTCCTGGTTTCCTAGTTATGAATGGGGATTGCATGTATTTGCCTATATTTTAGCGGCATTTGTATTACCTGCTATTTATGGCTCATGGCGTTTTGTTGCTTTTCATTATGTTGTCGGCCCCTGGATTTCAGACATAACAACGAATGATCCAAACGAGTATGCTGCCGTATGGTGTTTGTTTTCCATTGTATTATGCGTCTCTGTTATTAAAACACCGATCAGAAAATATTTACATGTTAACAACTGGCCTTTTTATCCACATCGTATCAGTGATTCCTTGTAATTTTGATTACTTCTCATTACCTAGAGCGGGGCAGAGTGCCGATGAAAATAAGTGGCTCACCCCCTTACCCTGCTGGTGAGTAGTGAGAAATAGTGGGCAAGGTATCTGGCGCGTTTTGCACAGGGACTGGATAAAAGTAGGTGAAATGACACACTTGTTTTTTGTCTTGGCTGTGGTAAAGTTTTTGTAACTCTCCTCATTAGATGTAAACCATTATTTATATGTTTTTTTTATCTCGTAAATATCCGCGGCTGCTTGTATCCTCAGTATTGAGCTTAGCTTCGATCCCCGCCTTTGCAGATGTACTTTCTAATACCATACAAACTGAAAATGCTATCCAGAAAAGTGCCATCCAGTCGCAAAAGACAATTGACGGCTTAGATGATCGTACACGTGCAATGCTGGAAGAATATCGCTCAGCCACACGACAAACAAAGACTTTGCTGACTTATAATAATCACTTAAAAGCCTTGCTGGAGTCACAGGAAATTGAAAAGGCTTCATTTGCAAAGCAGCTAGAGCAAATTGAAACTACCCAGCAAGAAATTGTGCCGCTTATTTTAAATATGCAAGCAAGCTTAGCGGAGTTTGTGCAACTGGATTTGCCCTTTTTACCGCAAGAACGTCAGCAACGGATTAATAGCCTAAAAGAAATGATGACGCGTGCTGATGTCAGTAATGCGGAAAAATTTCGTCGCCTGATTGAAGCCTATCAAATTGAAAATGATTATGGCAATACCATTGAGGCTTATCGTGCCAATATTGAGTTAGATGGCGAGCTTAGTTCAGTAGACTTTTTGCGCCTTGGGCGTATTGCTCTTTATTATCAGCGTTTAGACGGCAGCGAAACCGGTATGTGGAATCATACAGAAAAAAAATGGGAAAAACTCTCCGCTGACTATCGTAACCCTATACGCCAAGGTCTACGGGTAGCGCGTAAAGAAGCAGCGCCGGATTTATTAACTGTACCGCTACCAACTGCAGTGGAGGTCATGCAATGAGATTAGTCCTTAGTTTTATAGTTGCCTTCATGCTCTCGCATAACGCATACGCCGGAAATCAGGATCTGGATCAATTATTACGTGATGTTAAACAAAGGCAGACGCAAGAACGCCGACTTAACAAAACCAGAGAAGCAGAATTTCTGGCAGAAAAACAAAACCAGCAACAATTATTACAAACAGCCAAAGCAGAGTTAGCTAAACAGGAAAAATTAAGTGCTCAATTAAGCGCAGAGCTGGAAAGCAATGAGGATCTGCTTGCAAAACTGGAAGCACAATTAAAAGAGCGTAGTGGTGAGTTAGGTGAGTTATTTGGCGTTGCCAGACAAGCGGCAGGTGATTTGAAAGCGGATCTACTTAACTCAATGATTTCCGCGCAATATCCTGAGCGGTCTGAGCAATTAACTGGGATGATTGAGAGTAAGGCCTTGCCCACGATAGATCAGTTGGAGAACCTCTGGTTTACCTTGCAACAAGAAATGACGGAATCAGGTAAAATTGTACGTTTTAAACAGCAAATTCAAGTGCCTGGCGGCGAAAGACAAGAAGCGGAAATCACGCGTATCGGTGCATTTAATGCACTTGCCAACGGTGGTTACCTAAATTATGATGCCGATGCCAAGATACTGACTAGTCTGGCGCGTCAACCCGAAGGTAAATATCTTGATTTAATTGCAGAGTATACTGACACTAAAAACCCACAAGCAGCGCTGGGAATAGATCCAACACGCGGTGTTATGTTAGGTATGCTGATTCAGACACCTGATGTTCAGGAGCGCATTCAGCAGGGCGGAGTGGTCGGTTATGTCATTTTATTGATTGGTGCGCTAGGCTTTTTATATGCAATGTTGCGCCTGATTATTTTGGCCAGTACAGGGCATAAAATGAAACAACAGATGAATAATGCGACTGCGTTGGATAATAATCCTTTAGGGCGTGTTTTAATTGCTACCGAACAAAGCCAGTCTCAGGATGCGAGTGCGCTGGAACTGATACTGGATGACGCCATTACCCGCGAAGTCCCAAGTCTGGAGAAAGGGCTTTCCATGATTAAATTGTTTGCTGCCGTTGCACCTCTCTTAGGATTACTAGGTACGGTGACCGGGATGATTGCGACTTTTCAGTCCATTAGTTTATTTGGTACCGGCGATCCCAAGCTTATGGCAGATGGTATCTCGCAGGCGCTAGTGACAACCATGTTAGGGCTGTGTGTAGCGATTCCCTTATTGTTTTTGCACAATTTACTCGCGTCGCGTAGTAAAGTACTGGTGCAAATTCTGGATGAACAAAGCGCTGGCTTAATGAGCCGACGTGCAGGAAAGTAATGGTCGAGCAATTCGGATTTATAGACGATATTCGTAACTTCCTCTATGCAGGGGGCGATGTCTTATGGGTTATTTTAGGGGTTGCCATCTGTTTATGGTGTTTGATTATTGAACGTCTGCTATTTTTTAAGCAAAATTATCCGCTGTTGCGAGATAGGTGCCTGGCGCACTGGAATCAGCGTGATGACAAAAAATCTGCCTATGCTTTATTTATTCGTCAGGAATTGATTTCTGAGGTATTAATCCAGTTGAACCGTGGCGTTGCAATTATCAAAGTGCTGATTGCTTTATGCCCCCTACTTGGATTATTAGGTACGGTCACAGGCATGATTCACGTTTTTGATGTGATGGCGATGACAGGTACGGGTAATGCTCGCGCTATGGCAACGGGGGTATCGCAGGCAACTATCCCAACGATGGCAGGAATGGTCATTGCCATAGCAGGCCTCTATTTCAGTAAACTAATAGAAGAGCGGGTCAGTGATGAATCACATCACCTGGCAGATTTATTAAAATATCATTAAGGAAAAATGCTTTTTAATTTCCTGTTATTAAACATAAAGATTACGCACTTGACACGGGATACTCCTATAGGTCTAGGTCCAATGCAGAATATTGCAACGAGTTAATTTAAAAACACACATATCATAGTCGTCTTGACCCTTAAGTCAGTTGTCGGGTTTGGCTTCACCCTTTGTAAGTCGCTATCTGCGTTTTTTAGATAAGCTAACCCTGGCTACGATTGATATATTTATGAGATAAAAAACTATGCGCCGCAGAGCTAATCGTTCTTCAACAGAACAAAATGCAGATATAGATATGACACCGATGCTGGATATCGTGTTTATCATGCTGATTTTTTTTATTGTCACCACTTCATTCGTTAAAGAGTCGGGTATTGATGTGAATCGTCCCAGCGCTAAAACCGGCGAAACCAAGGCGCAAGGCAATATTATTGTCGGTATAAAGGCTAATGGTGATGTCTGGATTGATAAGCGTCTGGTCGATATACGTGCAGTACGTGCCAATGTTTCGCGTTTACATGCAGAAAATCCGCTGGGTTCGGTGATTATTGCAGCCGACCGGGAAACCAAAACGTATGCCTTAGTACAGGTTATGGATCAGATTCGTCTTGCCGGCATTATGAATGCATCTATAGCCACGGAGTCGGAATCACAGTGATGCGCATTGCATTTTCGCTATTGTCTGGAATCGTTATTGCGCTGAGTCTGTTCTGGGCTATGCAATATATGATTACTAATAATCAGCAAAGCTTTAAAAAAACTGATAATCTGCGCATGACTGAATTTGTGCGTTTAAAACGCGACTCTCAAATTCAAAGCAAAGAGCGCTCCATCCCGGAAAAGCCCAAACCTAAAGAGCGTCCTGAACAACCCAAAATGCAAATGCAAACCGCTCAGGTAGCAAAAACAGTCGTACCTGATATGGATATGCCAAATCTGGATATTCCGCTACAAACCAATAGTTTCAGTGGTTCGGTTTTAACTGGTATACAATTGCAGGCAGGCCCCGGGGAAATTAGTACGAATGTTATACCGCTGGTAAGAATTCCACCTACCTATCCGATGCGCGCCGCGAGTCGGCGTATAGAAGGCTGGGTAAAAGTAGAATTTACCATTACCAAAGAGGGGTCGGTCACAGATGCTATAGTGGTCGCCTCCCAGCCTAGTTCTATTTTTAATCGCGCCGCACTAAAAGCGATAAAACGTTGGAAATTCAAGCCGCATATTATCGCCGGAGAAACCTATGAGCAGCGAGCGGTGCAAACTCTGGAATTCAAACTCTCGAAATGAACAAACTAATAAGGAATAGACTAAAAGTTGGGCTAATCAGTCTTGGCCTGTTAATGCTAAACGCGCCGCTGTATGCAGAAGATAAACCGCCCTCCATTGCGCCTGGTTTGTACAAACAGCTCAGCAAGGTAGAGACATTAATTGGCAAAAAAGAATACTCGGAAGCACGGCAGAAATTACAAAAATTATTAGCTGGTGTTAAGAAAGATAGCTATGAACAGGCTATTATTCTGCGTAGTCTGGCTTCAATTTATGCTTTTCAAAATCAATATAAAAAATCAGCGCAACTTTTAGAGCAAGCGCTCGCGACAAAAGCACTCACGGAAACGCAACAGCAGGAAGCGATGTTGAATTTAGGCCAGCTATATATGGCGAATGAGCAATATCAAAAAGCCGTTGATACCTTAGACCCCTGGCTCAAACAACACCCAAATAGCACAGATGTCCAGGTTCGCATTCTATTGGCGAATGGCTATGCGCAACTTAAGCAGTACCGTAAAGCATTACCTTATATCGAAGATGTTATTAAAAACGCCAAAAATCCGCAGGAAAGCTGGTTGCAATTAAATTTGGCCTTATATTATGAATTACAAAATTATTCCGCTGCAGCTGGTATTTTGCGTCGTTTGATTGCGCAATACCCTGAAAAAAAAGATTATTGGCAGCAACTCGCTTCGGTTTATCTACAACTCCAACAGTATTCCAACGCTTTAACGATAAAAAATTTAGCGTATAAAAAAGGTTTTATCAGTTCAGAATCTCAGATTCTGGAGCTAGTTAATTTATTTCTTTACAACAAGCAGCCCTATCAAGCTGCTTTAATATTGAATAAAGAATTGAACTCGAATACCGTTAAACAGAATTCAGCTCACTGGGAATTGCTGGCAAATGCCTGGACCAATGCCAGAGAGTATAAAAAGGCAACGGCTGCATTGGAAAAAGCCTCCGTATTGAATGAAAAAGGTGAGTTGTATCTGCAACTAGGGCGCATACATGTCGAGCAGGAGGAGTGGGGAACGGCGATCAGTGCGCTTAATAAAGCACTCGCAAAGGGTAAGCTAAAACAAACAGGCGAAGCCTATATTTTACTGGGTATGAGTTATTATGAAATTGCGCAACTAAAGTCTGCAGAAAAGGCATTTAGTAAAGCCAGACAATATTCTAAAACAAAGAAATCAGCGGAGCAGTGGTTGACTTATATTGATAATAACGCGAATAGCTAGCGTTTTTGATAAAGATTATTTTGCATAATGTATCCCTTTACTCTTGCCTCCTCTCTTTGGGGAAGGTGTTGAGTGTTGAGGCACTGCAAGTATTTGCAGCGCAATTAATAGTGAAGTGCAATAAATAAACCTTTGTGATGTAGCGCTTGTTTTTCAACCTTTACGATGTTTAGAACACAAGAGGCTAATGAAATCAAAAAACACCACCTATTCACTGCATTTCACAACTAGCACATTATTTATTTTTTTAATTATAGTGTTTGGCGGCATTTTGAGCTGGCAACATTACCGTAAAATATCCGAGATTCTTATCGCTTCTGGCGATCAGGTATTCAACCAGATTAATAGCGAACTAAAGTTAGATTTTAGCAGTTTACGTAAGTCAGTTAAGCAAACGGTGCACTTTATTGCATTATCACCTATTGCACAGGCTGATACGTTAGCTGAGCGCCTGCAATCATTACTTCTGCTTAGTACGGCGTTGGTGAATGATGAAAATATGTCTGCTTTACAGATTGCTTATGCAAATGGTGATTATTTTATTATCCGTCCGATTCGCTCCTCCTATGAAATAGATACCTTTAGCGCTCCGAATAATACCGCGTTTGTGGTTGATGACATAGCTACTCAAGAGCTGGGTAAGCGCGTTTTATTAAGGCTTTTCTACGATGAAAATCTGCAAGAGATTGGGCGCGACTTAGCTTCGCCAAGTGACTATGATCCGCGTGGGCGTCCTTGGTATAAACTGGCAGTGGGTAATAATGCCAAGGTGAGGGCGACAGCACCTTATTTGTTTTATTTTTTGCGCAAGGTTGGACTGACCTTAACAATGAAGTCGCCACTCGCTGATGTTGTGGTCGCTGCTGATGTGACATTAAATCAGCTCTCACACACTCTGATACGTATGGCGCCGACACCGAAAACAGAAATTGTTGTTTTTGGAGAACAAGGAGATGCATTAATCTATAAAGATATTAATCGACTTGTTATAAAAAACAGTGTTGATGATTTTCAAATCGCTAAACTTTCACAATTGGGGAGTGATGTTTTAAGTTTTTTAAGTAAAGATTTACAGCTGGTCTCACAATCATTGCATTTTCAATTTAATGGCGAAACCTGGCTGGGGGCAATCCGTAAAATGCAGATCTCAGAAGGCCATGATTTTTTTGTGTTAATGGTTTCCCCTGAAAGCGAGTTGCTCAGTACGGCAAACAAAATTCGCGAGCAATCGCTTATATTGACAGCGGTAATTTTAGTATTGACGATTCCCATTATTTGGTTTTTTGCACGACAAATATCAAATCCCATTCGTCATTTAGCGATTGAGGCAGGATTAATCAGTCGCTTTGATTTTGGCGCCACTATTAAGACACGTTCGCTTATTACCGAGGTCGATGAACTAGCCGATGCCATGCGCATGATGAAAAGTACCATTAGTCAGTTTCTGGCGCTTATTCATTCTCTGGCGGGTGAGCAGAATTTCGATGCCCTATTGCAGCGCATTACTCAGCAAACCAGTAATATTAGCCAGGCAGATGCAGCATTAACCTATTTATATAATGAAAAAAATAATAGCCTAGAACCCAAGTTTATGCATATCGACACGCAAGATATAAAAGAACTTGAAGATATTCCTGTGCTTCCTTTAGATAACCCGAATGGTCTAGTGAATGCATTGCATCATAAAGCCAGCAGTATCATTGAGCTGAATATTAAACAGGCCAATGGTTTGAACGCCCTATTGAAAAAATTAGATACTGATACTGTTAAAATCATTGCGTTACCTTTGCGCAATAGGCAAGAGGAGACTATTGGGCTGCTTTGTCTGCTTTATAAGCAACAAGCGACCAGGCAACGGAGTGTCGAGCAGATCGCTTTTGTACAGGAACTTTCCGGATTTGCTGCGGTATCGATAGAAAGCCGTCAATTATTGATGATGCAAAAAGCTTTGCTGGATTCATTTATCAAACTTATTGCAGATGCCATTGATTCTAAATCCCCTTATACCGGAGAGCATTGCGCAAGAGTGCCGGTAATAACCCGACTTCTCGCTCAGGCGGCGTGTGCTAGTAATGAAGGGCCTTTTCAAGATTTTAATCTGAATCAAGAACAATGGGAGTCGCTACATATTGCCAGTTGGTTGCATGATTGTGGCAAAGTCACAACGCCGGAATATGTAGTCGATAAATCGACTAAATTAGAAACCATTTATGACCGCATTCATGAAATAAGGATGCGTGTCGAGGTGCTCAAAAGAGATGCTGAAATCGACTACTGGAAACAGCTAGCGAAAGGCAGTGATGCAGTCACATTAGGTGCTAAGTTAGACGCAAAATTAGCACAATTGGACGATGATTTCGCTTTTATTGCTGAATGTAATGAAGGGGGTGAATTTATGGCTGCTGAAAAAAAACAACGCCTGCGTGAGATTGCCGACTATACGTGGATGCGGACACTGGATGACGGGTTAGGTATTTCATGGGAAGAAAAACAGCGTAAGCAAGGGCTAACAGTACAGCCGATAGCTGTTGCAGAAAAGTTATTGGCAGATAAAACAGAACATATCATAGCGTGGAATGCCGGTGAGAAAATGGCTGAAAATAACCCCTGGGGCTTCCAGCTTGATGTACCTCAATACAAATACAACCGCGGGGAGATTTATAATCTTTCGGTTGAGCGTGGAACACTGACAAAAGAAGAACGTTTCATAATCAATAATCATATAGTACAAACTATTATTATGCTGGATAATCTGCCTTATCCTAAACATCTGGCTGAAGTGCCAAAAATAGCCGGAAGCCATCATGAAAGAATGGACGGTACGGGTTACCCAAGACGTTTAACCGCTAAAGACATGCCTTTGACTGCGAGAATAATGGCGATTGCCGATATTTTTGAAGCGCTAACCGCTTCTGATCGGCCGTATAAAAAAGCTAAAACGCTGAAGGAAGCGTTACAGATTATGGATAGTATGGTTAAAGATCAGCATATAGATGCCGATTTATTCAAGTTATTTTTAAACAGTGGTGTTTACAGGGATTACGGACGAAAGTTTCTGCAGCCGGAACAGATTGAGGAAGTGGATTTAACGGCTTTTTTATAAAAGATTGCGCAGTATCATTGCTAATAGCCAATGTTTCACATAGTGTTAACTTTTTATTTAACGGGAAGGGATATGCAGCGATCTTTTATGAGTGTTTTACTCTTTGCTTTTGCTTGTTCTTCTGGCGCAAGTGCAAAAAACGCAAACTACACTTTTTATAATGGCGGCCAGGATTATCAATATACAGTACAGCAGACCGGTGAAAACTACACCTTTAAATTTGATAAAAGCCCTGAAGAAAAATTGCTCAAGATAGACGCAGGCAGGGATGTACTGTTATCTATATATAAAGATGCGTCTATAAATCAGACGTATACTGAAAGCTATATCAAGGAAAGGGCAAGGTGTTATGTCTTTGATAGCCTTTTTTATACCTATAGCCTGTGTTTTCTTCCTAATGATTTTGATACCAAAAACCAGAATCGTTTTTGGGGTTTTGTCACCCAGGTGCCTAACTGGAAATGGTTACTTAGTCGTTTCTTCATCCCTGTCTTATTGGCATTTACTTTGTTTTTGTATGTAGGTAGACGCAAAAAATCATAGCTAATATTGAGCTATAACTGGTATGTAAAAATAGCCTGCATTAGCAAAAGATAGGCGATATTTAATCTTGAAATAGTGATAAAAAAGCAAAAAAAAACGTCAAATGCATCGAGCAGGAGACGTTTAAAAGGTATAAACAATATAACGAGGAGGTATTATGTTTAAGGGTACAACAAGGAGAAAAAATGAATCTAAAACATGCTTAGCTTTGCGTTTGTCTGGATAGTTGTATATCGCTATAAAAAACCGACGCAATAAAAGCAGCGCCTGAGATAATGAATGCTCCTGAAATAAGGCTTAAAATACCAACAATAAACAATAAGCCTACTAAAATATCTTTTTGTATATCAGTCATCGTTTTGCCTCTAATCACTTAAGAAGTTAATTTAAAAGTTAATAGAAACTATACAGTAGAATAAGCTTTATACAATATGATGCATTGTTGTTAGTTTGTTTTAATAATGGAAACAATTGATAGGCTGAGGAATTAAGGCAGTCACTTCTTATTAGACCTGCCTAATTCTGTAGTCCTCAGGACATAAGCAAATTCGAGGTAAAACAGGACCTCGGCATAGCACTAGGCCGGATTAGCTTACCTACGCTATACTAGATAAGCTAATCCGGCCTACAAACATACGCTTTCCTTGGTTTCGGGTTTTAGTGAGTCTTCACCTCCCTGGTCAATAATAGGTGGCCCAAAATATATAACCCGAAATTCCCTGGCCTAGCTCTGCAATTCTTTCAATACAGCCTGCATACTGTCGTTGGCATCACCAAATAACATTTGAGTGTGCTCATGTACAAACAGTGGATTATCAACACCTGCGTAACCAGATGCCATACTGCGTTTTAAGACGATCGTATTTTTACCTTTCCAACATTCCAGCACCGGCATGCCTGCTATGGGGCTGTTTGGGTCATCCAAAGCTGACGGATTAACAATATCGTTGGCACCGATAACGATAGTGACGTCGATATCAGGGAAATCCGCATTGATTTCATCCATTTCAAAGACGATATCATAAGGGACTTTCGCTTCTGCCAGTAATACATTCATGTGCCCAGGCATACGCCCGGCAACCGGATGGATAGCGAAACGAACATTTTTTCTCTGCTCACATAACAGTTTGCATATATCATTGACCGTGTGTTGGGCTTGGGCAACAGCCATACCATAGCCGGGGATAATGATAATATTTTTTGCATCTTTGAGCAGTTCTGCTGTTTCATGTGAATTAATTTCCTTAACTTCTCCTTCAACCGCCAGAGTTGAACCGCCTGAAGTGGTACCAAAACCGCCGGCAATAACACTGATAAAACGGCGGTTCATCGCTTTGCACATGATATAACTTAAAATAGCGCCACTACTGCCCACTAATGCGCCGGTGACGATGAGTAAGTCATTGCCCAGCATGAAACCTGTTGCCGCTGCTGCCCAGCCGGAATAGCTGTTAAGCATGGAGACTACCACTGGCATATCAGCTCCGCCAATGGCCATCACCATGTGCACGCCAAAAGCTAAAGCAATTAAGGTCATGAGTAATAGTGCCCAGGCACCTCCTCCAGCTTCAGTGCTTTGTAAAAATTGAATACAGAGCCAGATGGAAAGCAGCAATAGGCTTAGATTAAGCCAGTGGCGCGCAGGGAGTAATAAGGGGTTGCCGTTGATCCGCCCACTGAGCTTGCCAAAGGCGATAATGGAGCCGGAAAAGGTCACTGCGCCGATTAAAATACCGATATAGATTTCAATTTCGTGTATGCTTTTTTCAGCTCCGCTTAATAGTGATGTTGGATCCACAAAATTGGCATAGCCGACAAGGACAGCTGCCATGCCTACCAGACTGTGCATGATTGCCACGAGTTCGGGCATTTGTGTCATTTGTATTTTAAACGCCGCTTTGGCACCAATAATTCCACCGGTTAATAAGGCAATAATAATGATGGCGTAAGATGAAACTGTATCGCTTAACACGGTAGCAACAATCGCTATACTCATTCCGATCATGCCATAAGCATTTCCATTCCGTGCTTTTTCCTGATGGCTTAAGCCACTTAGGCTAAAAATAAATAGCATGGATGCGGCAATGTAACACATAGTAACTAAACTTTGAGACATAATCTAAGCTCCTATTTTTTGAACATTTCTAACATCCGGCGAGTGACTAAAAAACCACCGACGATATTGATTGCAGCAATGAGAATGGCAAGTCCCGACAGTAAAGTAATCAGCCAACCGGGGGAAGAGATTTGTATTAGCGCACCAATTACAATAATACCGCTAATCGCGTTAGTTACGCTCATTAAAGGCGTGTGTAACGACGCCGATACATTCCAGATGACCTGATAACCGATAAAACAAGACAAGACAAACACAGTAAAATGCGGCATGAATGAGGCGGGAGCATTTGCGCCAACTGCATAAAGGAGTAGGGCAACCAACCCCAGAATAATGGCTTGCTTAATCGCTTCGGGTACGGTGTTTTTTGTTTCCTTAGCAACTATGATCGCCGGCCTTTCTGTTTGTGGCGCGGGGCTTAGCGTTAAGGTTGGAGCTGGTGGTGGCCAGGTGATTTTTCCCTGATTGATGACAGTGGCTCCACGAATCATTTCGTCCTGCATGTTCACATCAAGTGTGCCATTTTTGTCGGGGCAAAGTTCGGTTAATAAATGGCGTAGATTAGTGCCGTAAAGCTGGCTAGATTGTGCAGCCATACGGCTGGGTAAATCGGTATAGCCGATAATACAGACACCATATTTAACGACTACCTTTTCTGCTTCCGTTAGTTGGCAGTTACCTCCTTGCTCTGCCGCAAGATCGACAATAACGCTACCGGGCTTCATGGTTTCTACCATACCCTGAGTAATTAATTTGGGTGCGGGTTTGCCGGGAATCAGGGCGGTAGTGATAATAATATCTACCTGCATTGCCTGATGGGCAAATAATGCCATTTCAGCGGCAATAAATTCCTTGCTCATGGTTTTGGCATAGCCACCTGTACCTGAGCCGTCTTCTTTGCAGTCCAGCATCAAAAACTCGGCATCCATACTTTCAACCTGTTCTTTAACTTCTGGACGCGTATCAAATGCGCGCACTATCGCTCCCATGCTTTTAGCTGCGCCTATAGCTGCCAGGCCAGCAACACCGACACCAATGATTAGCACTTTTGCCGGTGGAACTTTACCGGCAGCAGTCATCTGCCCGGTAAAAAATCGCCCAAAATGTTGTGCTGCTTCGACAATAGCGCGATACCCGGCAATATTCGCCATGGAACTTAATGCATCGCATTTTTGCGCTCGAGAAATGCGCGGAATGCAATCCATCGCCAGAACGGTGGCTTTTTTTGCCACTAAGCGATTTAATAAGTCTTCATTTTGTGCGGGCCAGATGAAACTGATGAGATGCTGGTTCTCAGTTAAAAGCTCAGTTTCTTCAATAGCTAGCTCTGGATGCTTTTCCGGGGCGCGGACTTTTAGAATAAGGTCGGCTTGTGACCAAAGTTTTTTGACATCCTGAATAATCGTTGCGCCCGCTTCTTGATAAGCTTGATCGGAAAAATTTGCTGCATCCCCAGCACCAGTTTCGATACAGACTTTAAATCCCAATTTTAGCAATTGTTCAGTAATTTCAGGTGTTGTCGCTACGCGCCGTTCTCCGTTATGAATTTCTTTAGGTATACCAATGATCATTTTTTCTCACCCCATATTATTATTGTTGTGAAAAAAACACTGCTGAAATATGCATGATTTACTAGCATTATATTTTGTTGACGACTTCGCTATGCAGGATAAAGAAGTGCGCAGTGTTTTTAGGGCGGGCTGTTGCAATATAAAATTAAATGGCTTCAACCCTTTGTGCAGGATAGGGGATTAGTATTCAATTTGCAATGTATGCTTGATTTTTAACTATAAGTGCTTTGGGCGGCAGGCTTTTAAAAATGCAGATTAACGTAATAAGTGGGTTTTATGCTTCGTTCATTATTATGTGCCTATTTTGAAATAATAGGCACACAGGGCTGTCAGGTGGTTATTTTACATGAGCCAGCCACTCAGTATGATCGCCTTTACGACCATGCACATAATCAAAATATAAGGTTTGTATTTTTTCAGTAATAGGGCCGCGTGTTCCAGTACCTATTTGCCGATTATCATACTCACGTATGGGTGTTACTTCTGCCGCAGAACCGGTAAAAAATGCTTCATCTGCAACGTAGACTTCATCACGTGTAATGCGCTTTACTACGATATCTAAACCTTGCTCTTTAGCTATCGTCAGAATTGTTTCGCGGGTGATGCCTTCTAAGGCAGACGTTGTTTCAGGGGTATAAAGTATACCATTACGTACAATAAATAAATTCTCTCCACTGCCTTCGGCTACAAAACCCTCATGATCTAGTAATAAAGCTTCATCGTAGCCGGTATTTAACGCCTCTTGCAAGGCGAGAATGGAGTTAATATAGTTACCATTAGCTTTCGCTTTACACATGGTGCTATTGACATGGTTACGCGTATAGGAAGAGGTTCTGATGCGGATGCCTTTTTCGCGGCTTTCCTCGCCTAAATAGGCTCCCCACTCCCACGCTGCTACCATGACATGGACTTTCAGATTGTCGGCACGTAAACCCATACCTTCAGAGCCATAAAAGCACATGGAGCGAATATAAGCGCTATCCAGATTATTCAGACTGATGGCATCAATATGTGCTTGATTGATCTCTTCCTTAGAAAAAGGAATTTTCATATTTAAGATATGCGCGGAGCGATATAAACGATCAGTATGTTCTGCTAATTTGAAAATAGCGGGCCCTTGATCGGTATGATAGGCTCTTAATCCTTCAAATACACCGGCACCATAATGTAAAGTGTGGGTCAGGACATGGACTTTGGCATCGCGCCATTCTACCCATTTGCCATCCAGCCAGATTTTGCCGTCTCTATCGTCCATTGTCTTCATTTTTGTAATACCTATATAATCGTCTTTGGTTAGTATCGCCTGTACATGATATGTACTTTCGTTAATATCATAGAAAATAAACACCGATAAGACAATGAATTTTAGCTAATAAGTTAAAACATAAGCTAAAATATGTTTTCCTAATATTCCTCCTTTTTTATACTTTTATGACTAATCCAAAAATTACTTTAAGTGAGCTTGATACGCCCCTGAAAATATTATTTTCAGGCTATTTAACCACCGTAGCAATCGGATACCTGTTTGCCCTGATCCAGATTCTGTTTACTCATGGCATGGCTGACGGTAAATTCGGGCTATCTATTGACGATATTGTTTACAGTTATTATGGCAACCGTTCAGGAACCGTGTTAGAGAAGAATCTAACAGGCTCGATGAAAGACAAAGCAACTGAACAAGAAAATTTTATCTTGATTCAGTGGGTTAGAGATGGTGCTCTGGAAAAAGAGTATACCAATCAAAAGCCTGAAAAAATCATCGAAGCGAAGTGCCAAATGTGTCATAACGAAAGCGCATCTGGTATTCCTGATTTTACTAAATTTGAAAATATCAAAGAATTGGCAAAACAGGATGAAGGCGCTACATTTTCTTCATTAACCCGGGTTTCGCATATTCATTTATTTGGTATCAGCTTTATATTTATGTTTGTCGGGCTTATTTTTAGTTTTTCTACAACGGCTTCATCTAAATACAAAAGTATTGCTATCGGCATGCCTTATGCGTTTTTGATTATTGATATCTTATCTTGGTGGTTGACTAAATTATCGCCGATGTTTGCATCACTGATTATGGTTGCAGGTGCGGGCATGGGGGCTTCGTTTGCTTTTATGTGGGTCGTTTCCCTTAAAGAAATGTGGTTCATCAACAACCCTTGGTTTTGTGAGCCGGGATCACCTTGTCAACGAGCATTAAAAGTCGTTTCAGGTTTTAGTTTAAATAGCCTGGCTTTTATCGGTAGAAAAATCAGGTCAGAATTTTTTCCAAAAGTATTTTCCATTATAAAAAACGCTTTTAACTGGTTGTACAATAAAATGAGGTAAACTTCTGTATGCTGCGCACATTTACCTGTGTATGTGTGCGTGGCGATTAGCTGAAAATAACTGAAAAAGGAAAACTGAATGATTAAATCAATACACATGCTGTTCATCTTGCTTTCTGTGAGCAGTTTTATCACACGTATTATGCTCGCAGAATTCAAGCCCGCGTTATTGCAAGTTAAACTCGCTAAAATTGCCCCCCACGTTATAGATAGTATTTTATTACTCAGTGGCGTGATTCTGGTTTTTCAGGGGAACTGGTTCGCCGGTGAATATGGCTGGATTCTGACCAAATTTCTGATGTTGCTGATTTATATCGGCTTTGGCGTCATGGCTATGCGTACTACGGGTATGAAACGCTGGGGAGCTTTTGTGCTGGCTTTAGCCTGTTTTGGGTATATATTATCTGTTGCGATTACCAAGCATGGCTTTATCTAGGAGTTCTACAGCCTGATGCCTACACCTTTATGGTATTTTTTTGTTGCCTTGCCTTGCGAGGCAAAACCTTTAATTGCACATTTTAAATTAAAAAAAGAAATGTCAATCAGTGCATTTGCGATTTATCGTAATGCACATATCACCCTGACGGTAACAGGACCGGGGAAATCAGCAATGGCTGCAGGCGTTGCTTATAGTTTAGCGGCATTTCCCAATGATACTGCGTCAGTACTATTAAATATCGGTATTGCAGGGCATGGTAGCCATAAATTAGGAAGTATTTTTGCTGCGGAAAAAATTATTGATCATGACAGTGAGTGCCATTACTATCCACAATTAGTGAGTGCCCCACCTTGTCCAGCATACACAATTACCACTGTTGCCAAAGCGCAGCTTAACTACCTTAGCGACACGCTTTATGAAATGGAGGCCTCTTCCTTTTATGAAACGGCAACTCGCTTTAGTTCCAGCGAATTGATTCAGTGCATCAAGATTATTTCAGATAATAAACAGCATTCCAGTAAGCAGATTAACTCAGCTCAAGTCAGTCAGTATATACAAGATCACATACCACTGATTGCAGACTATGCGCAACAACTTACTCAATTAGCAAGCATAATTCAGCCAGTTGATTTAGACAGATATCCGGAAATCATTGAAACATGGCATTTCACTGATCATGAGAAGTTGTTGTTAAAGCGATTATTGCTTAAAAGGGCATTATTAATTAAGCATCAACCACTAGACTTAAGTGCAGCACAAGCGGTTTCAGCAAAAAGCATTTTAAAAAACCTGCGTGAAGAGATCTCCATGCAAAGATTTGGCGGCTTTTAATTGTGAACGCTATTGACGTTGCCATCAATGTTAATTTCATGAGCCACGCCATGTAATGACACAATGAGGATAACGCCGGCAAAAATTAAAGCGATTTGTTGCAATGAGCTCTTGATGTCAGTTTTTTTATGTAAGGTTGGAATCAGATCTGCAACGGCAATATAAATAAAGCTAGAGGATGCCATCGCTAAAAAATAAGGCAAGCTATCATGTAAGCCATCAAGGCTGTAATAAGCCAGCACACCTCCGATAATCGTCGTTAAGCTAGCCAGGATATTATAAACTAAGGCCTTTGTAGTTGAATATCCGCTGTGTAGCAAGATAGCAAAATCACCGACTTCTTGCGGGATTTCATGTGCAACGACTGCCAAACTGGTGACGATACCCAGTTGTACATCCGTTAAAAATGCCGCTGCAATCAGCACTCCATCAACAAAGTTATGAATACTGTCGCCTATAATAATCATTGCCCCCGCTGCATGATGTGAGTCATGAGAATGCCGATGTGAGTGTTCATGCTCATCGAGATCGCCATGTACCTCGCAACTTCCTGAATGACAGTGGCGCCAGATCAATAGCTTTTCTAAAATAAAAAATAATAATAAACCTAGCATAATTGAACCGGATAGGGTTTGTACCTGAGCGCTGCCTACTTCTTCAAACGCATGGGGAATCAATCCCCAAAAGGCAACTGCCAATAAAGCACCGGTTGCAAAACTTACGCCATGCGGTAGTACTTTAGAACGCGTGTTCTCGCTGAGTAATAAAAAAACAGACGCGGCTAAAACGCTTAAAACACCGCCTAAAGCAGTGAAAATTATAATTAAAAATAGTAAAGTCATTTTTTACAGAGTTACAGAAGCAGGGCGGGATTTAATGTTCTCTACTTTGAAATGGGCTAAAGGCATAGATAATCCGTGTGCTTAGTCAGCATACAAAAGTATAAATGCACGTAATGAGGAGTACCGGTTTAAAGACCTCCGGTCTAATAACAGCAAACTATTACATATCCGATGTTATTAAACATTAGAGGGTATTAAATGCGACTTCTAAAGCCTTGAGGTAGTTATTAAATCAGGCCTATCCCTGCCAAATATTATAGAGTCGTCTCTGCATAGCTGCAGAGCGCCTAAGATTAAATTCACAGGGATGGTTGATGTTGTGCCAGAACTGAGAAATCAGCGCTAATGATAACAAACTTAATGCAAGAGTTGAAAATGATTTATCAGCCAAATCATCCCGCTATGGCAACCTGAAAAAATAATATACCAAGTGCGGTGAGTTGACTAACAGAGATGCGGGTATGAGTTAGATAAAAATAAGCATTTAATGCTTATTTTTATCTTTCGAATTGGCGCGTATAGCAAATGTGCCAAGGTGACACGCTACTAAAAAATGACTTTCAGAGTATGGCTTTAACCTGCAGTTGCTGAGAAAACGCTCGCAAACTAAAGCCACCTGCCTTTAAGGTTTCTGAGCGACATATTTTAGGTAGCTCAGCGATAAGAACAGCACTTATCTACAAACTGATATCAGATGCCAATAAATTTGTTACTACATCCCTTTCAACTTCGACACCAAAAACATATTGCCCTGGAGTTGTAAGTAAATCAGCAGCTGTATCATCCAGTCCCTCTGTATCTGCATCTAACCACATATAGGCATCTACGCGGATATTCTGCTTTCCTTGCGGGCCATCAACAAAATTAATATAAAATCTAAGGTACATATCTACAGTTCTGAGCAAGTTACTGATAACAACTTTATGTACCGCTTCTGCATCGCGTAAACCAAATGATCTTAGTATTTCTGGACTGAAATAAGTGACTTCTGCACCTAATGATTGTGTAAGCAAAGAAGTTACTACATCAATAATCTCTTGTTCTCCGGTAAAACCTTCATCAACCATATTGCGATTTACATCAAATACCGCCGCTATGGAGGCATCTTCAATATTAATAAGCGCCGCATATGCCTTACTGTCAGAGGTAGCAGGAACTCTCCGCCTGGAAGGCAATAAATCAGTTGATTGTAATAATCGTGCAGCAAATAAAGCACTCCGCACTGAATAAGCACTTGAGTTGCGGGCTTCAAAACTCTCTGCACACCCTGTAATCAAAAAAGCAAAAAACAAGATCAATAGTTTGTTGCCATAGTTACTCTTAATTTTATTCATCATTTTATTCACCATTTAACTAAGTATTGAATCACTTATACTTTAGACCATAATATGCAGTTTAAAAACCCGTGATATTTTTTTTGGAAGTTACAATAACCGCACAGACTAAGGCATTTGCCATATTTTGAGCTTACGCGCAATAAAACCTATAGTCAATAGGGTTAAATCAAAATTTTTTTTACTTGGGCCTGTTGCTGTTAGGTTGATAGAAACTATAAAGCGGGACTCTTCAAGGCATCAAACTCGATTGATATTAGGAATAAGCTGGTTAATTAGAGTATAGTGTTTTGTTATGCCTCTCTCTCCCTTTTGATACTTTTATACCTGAGCCCTTTGATAAGACGGGCTAATAGAACTTCGCTGAAAATTCTTGATGGCAAGATCTGATTCTAATAAATACATTGCTGGCTGATGACTCGATACCTTATTAAATTATGACAAAAGGTAGAGAACACATTTCTTACTGTTAACGAAAAGCTAAACTTACTGCCAAATAGATGTAGAAATACACCGCTCTAGTATGGCAAGTAGAATTATATCAACTTTAATCTATTTCGTTTTTTACCTTTATTATGGCAAACAAATAATTAAATTCGACGAGGTTAATATGAAACCAATAAAATATTTATAGAGCATAAGCTATGCGTTGACTGCGTTAGCTACATGCTTGTTATTATCAGTGCTTACGCATGCTAAAAAAATCAGTTTGAGAACGTGGTAGTGTTTGGAGCCAGTTTAAGCGACTTCGGGAACGTATTTGTTTTACTTTCTGACGTTTTGTGTTTTGATTTTGATGAACCGTGTAGGCTGGGAGCGCCGGCTAATGTGCCGCCCTATGATCTATTAGATGAGCTCCTTATTTCTGATGGTGCTTATGCAAAAAGAGGGCATCATGTCACCAACGGGGGCTACCTGGGTAGAGCAGTTTGCCCGCAGTCAATGCTTGCCTGGTAGTACGCGAACAGCGTTAAGACATGTTGGTATTAAAGCGAGTAGTTATGCTGTCGATGGAGCTAGGGCAGCAGATTATCCTTGTCGTTTTAACCTGACAGAACAGTTGGCTATGTATCAGCAAGATTTTCCAGAAGCGCCATTAGTTGATCTTGATCTACGTTATCGAAGAACCTTTTTATATCGGCTTCGACGATATGATTTTTCGGTTGGTTTTCAACGCCCGCAGGGCATTGTGTGACATCCTCGTCCCGTTATGAATCCATACGAGTCATCTATATAGTCTTGCTCAGCGGTATGTAGAACATCCCGTGTAATCCATCGACCAGTTGTTGCAGGTTTTCTTCGAATCGTTCAGCGTACTGTTCTTTGGTGACTCCATATATGCCTGAAGCAGCGTTATTCGTCAGCCGTTCAAAGCATCCTCTTAGCAACTCTACATTCATCAGGTGAAATAAACAGGTGAATTGATACCTTTGTTCGCTAACAGCTTTTGCTGCTATGCGTTGCAGTTTCGTTTCTACATTGCCTTCGTTACTGTGTGTGATATGTATTTCTCTTTAACGCTGTTTCTAATGTGAGAGCCTTTCTTCCAGCAGCATTACCCGTTTTCATTGCTACTTCGCCAATTCCTCCTACCTACTGGCTTTTGTCTTTCTCGCGTTGTTATCACTTGTCCGACATAATCACTTCAACTTTTCAATCGACCCATTGCCTTATTCATCCAGTGCTTGTCTTTGCGATTACCCGCGCCCCGACCCAGAGCTCTCTACCCAGCGGCTCGCCTGCTTGCCTTACTGGAGCGGGATTTGCACCTGCTGGAATAAGTACTCACGTAAAATTATCTTAACACTTTTATTCTTAGGTTTCGTGTAGGATGATGATATGGACTCCTCTCCCTTTTGACGGTGTCATATAATGCACCTGATATAAGAAAAGAAAAAAGAGGAGTCCGAAATGAATAATAGCGTAATAGGTCTAGACATCGCAAAAAATATCTTTCACATGTACAGTTTAACCGCTGAGAATAAGTTTATAAAAAGAAACTGAAGCGTGCTGAAATGCTAGCCTTCTTTGCTACTTACCAAACAAGCTTGATCGGGATAGAAGCTTGTGGTGGTGCGCATTATTGGGCAAGAGAATTGACCGCATTAGGGCATGAAGTGATATTGCTCAATGCGCGCTACGTTAAAAGCTTCGTTGTCGGTAATAAAAATGATTATAACGATGCACAAGCTATCTTTGACGCGGTCACCCGTCCCAATAAACGAGTGGTCGCTATCAAAACGGTTGAACAACAAGATATTCAGTTAATTCATAAAGTTCGCCAGGGCTATGTAGATAAACGCACTGCCTTAGTTAATCAAATACGCGGTTTGTTAAGTGAAAGTGGCGTTGTGATTCGTCAAGGCATTAATCAGGTTAGAAAAGAATTACCGTTTATTCTGGAAGATGCAGAAAATAAACTAACACCAATAAGTCGCGAATTGTTTGCCGAGCAATACGAAGAATTAACCAAGCTAGATGAGAAAATTAAACAACAAGACCAGCGCATAACAAACTTATGTACCAACAATGAAACGGCAAAACGCTTTTTAGATGTGCCAGGTGTTGGTCCCATGACTGCGAGCATGATTGCGGCGGATATAGGTGAAGGAAAAAGCTACGCCAGCAGTCGTGATTATGCAGCCAGCTTAGGCGTGGTACCGAAGCAGCATAGTAGCGGAGACAAGCAAGTTTATTTAGGGATCAGTAAGCGAGGTAACCGTTATATACGAACCTTATTGATTCATGGTGCCCGTGCAGTATTGAAAAACTGTGCGAACAAAACAGATGCTTTAAGCCTGTGGCTACAAGGGCTGATAGAGCGACGTGGATTTAACAAAGCTGCGGTCGCTTTAGCCAATAAAAATGCCCGCATACTGTGGTCTATGGCAGTCACTGGCAAGGCTTATGAAGTCAAAGCATAAAGGAGCGCAAGCCGGGTTATCCACCCTTTTCCCACCGACTGCGTGTGAGATGAGCACTCGTCCGTGGACAAAGCGTGGATAACCCTCGATTAACCGAGTAACCAGATTGCGGAGGCAAGTTAACAATTAGTGATGACAACAACAGGTCAGACCGGTGCTTTTAAACCCCGTTCAGCGCATAGGCTCTTTAGAAGCCGATAGGATGGTTGAGGTGAAAGCGCGCGGATAGATCATCAGGAGTCCTGAGGTAATAAAACCTCTGTTAGAGACCGGATATATGGCTGCAATCTTGATCTCTGTTGATGGCATTAAAAAATTGAAAACTTGACTTGCAATAAACGAGGAGTCCATATATGGGTAGAGCGTCTTTTTGCGAAACCCATCATTCTACAGGAGTCGATGGGTTTCGCTACGCGCTCTTACGAGTCATTACGTGCCTATGAAGCAGGCGTTCCATTCTACCCATCCTGCATAAATGTTAAATTAATTCTGCATAGGTACTTACACGGCCTTGCCCTGGCCGAATTGACCTAAGTTATTTAACTCCACCATCCTTTTCGAGTTAGATTTTTATCCGTTTTAGCTATAAATTTTCCCCCTTAAAACGCAAAAGTGTGTTAAGTTTTCGACTTATATTTTGCTGCGCATCAGCACATATGTAGCATTCGGTAGCCCAACCCTCTTAGCCAACTCAATAAAAACGAGGATGTCATGGATATGAAACGAACCCTTATTTTTGCCCTATTACTTTTTCTAACATCACAAGCTCAAGCTCAAAGTGACCAAGAAATCTTGCAAATGCTCAGGAATGCGGCTGATCTGGTTCGAACGAAAAATGCCACAACCCAGAGTATGCTGGGTATTTACCAAATGGCAAACAATGCCGAAGGTTACCGGTTGTCCCAGCACGAGGCTCAGTACCATCAGCAATTCTTCAATTATCTGGAAAGTTTATCGAGGAATCCTGGTCAGTTACGGGACCCAGCGAATGCTCAGGATTACAATACCAAGTACTGGGAGTATTGCTATCGCACGAGCCAGCAAGATTATCGCCCCTATCAGCAGATCGCACCTACCCTGCAACAATGGGTGGCTCAAAGGCAATGGGAGGCATCTACCCCTGAAGGTCGCCAGGCATATCAAAATCGTCGTCAACAAAACCAATCAAACTGGAATGCATACCAAGCTAATCGCAAGGAAAAATCTGCTGGATTCGATAACTATATGGAAGGCTTGCGTGAAGCTTCAAATCAACGTGATAAAAATCAACACCAGATCATCAACTCCATCAACGAGGAAGAGACTGTAACTAATCCGTATGATGGAAAATCTTATCAAATAGACTCAGGTGCAAATCATACTTGGATGAATACTGATGGCGAGTATATCCAAAGTGATGACGCTTTTTACGACCCGAATGCTGATTATGGCACGAATTATCAAAATTGGCAGGAAGTACAGCCGGATTAGGGTTTTGAGGCAATGAAATTAGTTTATATTGATTTACTTAGTATTCTTGAATCGCACGGGGGCAGACCTTTGATTTGTGATTTTTAATAATTCCACTGCCTGTCAAATAGTGAAGATTAAAGAAATTCGCACCCTCTTTTTATGCTATAGCCATCACCTACATAGGCTTAAATGATAGATTCGTTTCGAGTATTTCTTTGAATAATTAAGATAACTCCTTTGGTACTGGGCTGCGTTGCGAAGCTGTTATGGATCAAAACCTTAAGCGGTAAAATTATAAATCAAAGGCTTGCCCCCTTCGTGCATTGTTTAAAAATACGCTAAAAAGCAATCTTGTTATGTTTTTTGAAAACTATGCCCATTATTGCTCCAGCAATGGTAGCCACAGCGATTGGTCCTAAATGGTGAGTAAGCGTATGCTTAGGGTCATACATACAGGAAAATTGCATGAACAACGCTGGTAACATACCTGCTCCTATGCCTATATAAATACCTGCACGTAATGAGTTTAGCGGGAAACGGCGATAAATTAGCAAGTAAGCAATGCTAAGTGGTGGAATGCTATATAGATAGGCTTCAAGTACGCAATGCGCCCGTTTACCCAGCATGGAAGGCTGTATTGCCGGAAATGATAAACCAACCAGATAACAACTGATCCATAAGGCGGTGACGACATAGGTTAAATAGATAAGCCACTTACGTTGGGTGCCGGGAATCGATTCTTGAAATGCAATTAAACAAAATAATGCGCCAGCAATAAATCCTATAGTCGACTCAAAAGCAAACCGGGGAGTGATAAATAATTCCGCAACTGCATTCGGGCGTAATGGTCCTAAATACAGACTCAGGCCAATTACATAGAGCCAGCTGCATACAAACCATAGTATAGCCGGGAGCAGAATAGCGCTTCTGGGTTTTACCGGAGGTACATTGTTGCTTAACTGTTTGATTAAATCGGTTCGGTCTGTACGCGTCATCTATCTACCTGTTCATTTTGTAGGATTTTGCGGGTCTCCTTAATGCCTCGGTGTACACGCACGCGCACTGTACTTTCCGAAATTCCAAGTTTTTCTGCCGTTTCTGAGGTAGTGAATCCTGCCACTTTGGTCAATATCAAGATTTCTCGATAGGCAGGTGCAAGCATGGAGAATACCATGCTTTTATTTACCTCGTCTTCGATAGAAGGTGAGCTAGCCTCTTTATTTTCTAATGTGTTTTTTTCCAATGCGGTCTTATATGATTTCTGACTACGTAGTATATCAATGGTGCGGTTACGAACAATTGCAAACAGCCAGGGCCGAAATAGCCGTTCAGGATTGTAGGTATGGCGGGCTGAGTGTATGGTGATTAGACATTCCTGTGTGCAGTCTTCAATTAGATCAATCGGACCAAAGCGGGATTTTAAATAGGCTGCAATGACATATCCCAATTCTTCCAGCAATATGGCATAACTCTGCTCATCCCCTTGCTGTGCATTGCACATCAACTCCGACCAACGCTGTTCATCCCTGGATGTATTTATCATATGAAACACGTATCACACACTGTTTATGACAAAACAATGTGTGATGCTTATTGTTATTGTCTAATGCTTATGCATTTCCTTTTCATGAATTTCTGTAATAGTTATACGTGCAACCGGGTTATGCCAATCATAAGTCGCAGGATCCAGATCCCCCCTATCATGAATTCCATTACTGATATACACGAACCCTTCGTCTGTATCACTTGCTATCGAAATTGCTTCACCACCACAAAGAGGGCCTGGAATATGCACACATAGCTGATCATTCGCCTCTGTTCCCGCATCATAAGCTTTGGCCATATAGGCAACTGAGCCTTTCTTTGGTAGATCTACACCTGATAGCGCAACAAAGGTATCATTTGATGGTAACAACATGGCTGCAAAAGTTAACTTAAAATGATTAGGATGTCCGCTAATTTCAAATGTCACTGTTTTTCCCGGCTCCAGAAGTCCAGGCACTGTTAACACATGTCCTATATCGTTTGGGAAGTTAAGTATTTCAGTTGTTAACGCCTCTGTATTACCGGCTTCCGCCAATAAAGCCAGGGACTCTCTTGCAGGTTGTCCAAGGGTAAATAAACTGACGGTATCACGATGTGTTGCTACCAACTGAGGGGTGAATCCTTGTCCTTTGGTAATATTGGTGATCGAGACTTCGTATTGCTTCATATCCTCGGAAAATACAAGGTTTGTAACAAAAAGTAGTGTAAGTGCAAGGGGTAATCTGAATATCATGGGTGCCGCTCCTTTTTTGTTTTAAAATCCTAATACGTGTGATCTTGAGAAAATGTTACAGCAATAAAAAAATATTTTTAGGTAGTGGTTATTTTTTATATCGAACTTGTAAGTAAAATGGCAAGTCTGCTTAAGTTTTCAGCTTTGAGATAGAGGGAAAGGTGGGTTTTTGTTTTTGCGTTCTAAGTGAGTTATCTTAAGCAGGTGCTATTCGTTGTTGCCTCGTTTCTAGCTTTCGTTAGCCTGTTTTACCCTGAGTATAGACCGCTGCCCTGTAATATATTTCTCTTTACTTTTCGATGCTTAATGGTTCACCTTGTATGCCAGCATAGAAAACTATAATTTCTGCGGGCACATTGCCTTCGTTCTTACCATAATGCCATTTATTAACAAGTTCAATTATAGTATCTCCTGCTTTCATGTGTAACGTAGCTCCGCCTTCCGCCTCTACCGTTAATTCACCAGTTAGTAAAACTCCCGCGTTAATCACTAGGTGTTTATGTAACGGCAATTCTGCGCCAGGGGGAATTACGATTTTCAATATTGATATCTCCGGTTTTCCATTTGCGTAGTTTGGCAAATTTACACCGTCCCAGCTTTTAGTGGATTTTATTAAGACTTGCACATTGGTTTTATTTTCTTCTTTTGCCGAGGCATTATTTAACAATAATAGCGCTAAAAATACTCCATTGATTATATTTTTCATTTTTTTCTCTATTTTTAAAAATATAGATAAGCATCAGTTGATACACAGAATTGGGTCACACAGAATGTACAGAATGGACCAGCTGTTTGATTTGTCATTCCTAATAATTCCACTGACTGTCAAAGTGAAGCAACCCTGATAAAATCAAGCAAAATCATTGATAAGGTCTTTCTATGCCACAATATTTTCATTATCCAATTTATATTTAATGTACTGCACTGCACTGCACTGCACTGCACTGCACATACTGTGGAAAGACCTGCCAATTTGCTTGTTAGTTGAATCTAAGAAGTTATTTTTCCTGCTTTAAGTAAATAAAATCCGCCCCGTCATGCTTTAATAGGCGAAATATTCCGGGCATAAAAATCAAGCCCACAAACAAAGTTGCAACACCTAGAGCGGCTAACAGCAGATTGGCATGGTTTGCAAACAGCTTCATACCCGCGCCATAAGCAATTGCCGAAGCGAGAATAAAAATCCAGTTTAACCAGTTAACTGTTGCAAATACACGCCCTTTTTCACTGCTGGATGGACGTGCCTGGATAAATGTTAGTAGTGGCACGGAAAAAAAACCGGCCGCCGCACCCAACAACAAGAACAGGCAAAAAGCTACTGCGCGTATCGGTATAGCCGCCACTGGAAAAATATTTGTTGCCGCTAGTAAATCTGGAGAATTTTTGAGTTGGTTAAACGCCAGAATATCCTCAGCAGTAGGACTGTGAACAGGAATCAGTGATAAGCTCAATAAACATATTACCAGCACTATTAACGCAGGGACAACTAGCCCGATATTTACTTTACCTCGTGACATTCGTCCAACAAAAACACTACCTATTGCTATTCCCAAAGATGTAACTGCAACCATCAGACTGGTTTCAAAATTACTCAAACCCAATTGAAAACGGCCAAATGCATTGACCGACGTCAGGGTGACTCCACCCACAAACCAGAACCATGAATACACTAGCATAATACGCAACATTAATGGATCGCTACGATAAATACCACTCAGCGTCGGTAACATACTGATAAAAGACTTTGCCGACAGATGACGCTTTCTATCTGCAGGAGGATTGCGGGTAATGCCTAATGAAATCAATGTTCCTAACAGTGCAATTCCAACCGTAACCAGACCAGCAAGATACATCCGGCCAACCAGTAAATCCGCAAGTAAGCCGGCGATAGCCACACCAAAAATGATTGCCAGAAAGGTAGTCATTTGTGTCAATCCAGTTGCCGAGGCAAGATCATTTGCACGAACCAGTTCCGGGAGGCCACCATATTTAGGCGGGCCAAAAAAAGCACTTTGTGTGCCTAAAAGAAATGCAACGCCTGCAAGTAGGCAAAGGTAAAGCGGAGCATCTTTGGCATCTGAGTTAACGACAGTAATCATCAAAAAAGCACCCACACCAAGCAATGCTATGATAACTTCAGCCACTTTACATAACACCATCAGTCGCCCTTTACCAAAGCGATCAGACAAGTCACCCGCGAACCCGGAAAAAAGCAAAAAAGGCAATGCAAACAAGAACTGTACCACGGCTTGATACTCTATTCCTGCCAAGGTATAACCAACCCCTAGTAACAATACTAATTGTTTAAAAACATTATCATTGAATGCCCCTAGAGCCTGGGTGCCGAGAAAGCTAAGAAATGACTTGTTTTGAAAAGGTAGAGGAGGCAACTCCTCCTTTTTAACTGATGTAGCAGTTGCGTCGTGAGCTACTGACTTTTGCTTATTCATTTTATTATTCCCATGCAGAACGGCGTGTGAGTTAGCATACTTATTGATTACTATTATGCCCTGACTTATTTAGAACTAGAAGTACAAGCAACAAAGAACTTAACACATTTTGAGATAACTGGGGTCAGTGCAGCTAGGCAAGGTCGTGTATTCCAGCGGGTGTAAATCCCGCTCCAGTAAGGCAGGTAGGCGAGCCGCTGGGTAGAGAGCTCTGGGTCGGCGCGGGTAATCGCAAAGATAAGCACAGGGTGAACAAGGCAATGGGCCGATTGAAATTTGAAGTGATTGAGCCTCGAAAGCTTAAGATGGGATGGAACGATGCGTTTAACCCGGCAGAAGTTAAAATAGAAAAGCGTTTCAAGGCAAGTACTTTTCATCCGTTCCTCAAAATCGCATACTATCGAAAATAGTACCTAATTCAAGGTTGTTTACGCTCTCTGTTGATAACGATTCCACGTTGCAACTAGAGTCCTGAAGGGACGGTCTCCACTGCTATATCCGTAGACATAACAGCCGATAACTCCTTCGAGACGTGAAGTCTATCCAGCAAGATCCGCTTAACCTGGCGATACGGCATATACCGTGTTATCGCCTTGTCAGCGTGCCTGTGCTTGATATTACACGCAGCATTGACGTCAGCCTGCGATACCTCCCCATTCACATGGTAAAATTTGTCGCCAACCCGGTTTCCTTGCAGAGAGTGAGTTTTTGAGTCTATTTGTGAGGTATATGCTGCGTTAACGTAATGCAACTCAGAACCTCTGAGCTTTGTTACTTTTTCTAACGCTTCAGTGATTGCGCCTTTCATCCAGCTATTCATAAGCAGATTGAATTGTTTCCATTGATTTTTCTTCGGAATGGGTGAAGTGAGGTCTTCCGCGATCACTTGTGCGGCTTGATCCACAACGGAATGAGCCGCTTTAAAACAGTGTGTTCGGTTTTGCTGAACACGTTTTTTTGTACCCAAATTGTTTTTATATATCCGGGCTTTTTTCTTGGCGGAAGCTTTTTCAGCGATTTGAAATAATTTATTTCTCGCACGATTGTTTTCCATGCGTGCCTGCGAAATCGGCGTTAATAAGCTGATTAAATCCCTCGCCATGAAAACGCCCTTCTGAATCAGCAAACACTTCGCTATAGCCTTTATCTACACCTATTACTTTGGTTCCGCAAGGGGTGTGTTGTTTGCCATTGGCTAAATAATGCACTTCCACCTGTCCGTCGATTAAAATCAAACGTAGCATACCTTGCAGCTTAACCTTGCTACTAAGGGGGACCGCAATGCGTTTACCTTTGATTAAAGACGGAACTTTCAACCAGGTATTTCCGTCCTTGCCTTGAAACTGACTGTAAACGCCATTTTCTAAGATAATTTGCTTGGTTGTGTGATTACGCCCGTGCTTTTTGGCTTTTCTCATCCAGCGAGATAATAGTGGATCATTGACCCATGCATTGCTGCGCAGTAAGCCAAAATACAGTTTTCGCTCCGCCGCATCTTTAAAGCGACGGGCAATTTGCTTACGGACTTTTTCTTTGGCTGACGCTTCATACAGGCGAATATCATCTAACGCATCGCGTAAGGTTTCTTTCCACGCTTTCGCTGGCAAGGAGATAAATCTCTGTTTTTCACCCAATCGGTGCGAATCTCACGATGATTTACTCCTACACCCTGTAACGAGCCGAAACGCTGCCAAACCTCCGTGCGCCCTTGCCCCAACAAATCCGCCTGTTCTTTTAACGCTGCGTATTTGCCTGGGTTTAAGTTAACACTATGAAGTATCCGTGTGCCTTTCATTTTTGAATATTCGCCTCTTTGAGTGATTCAATCATTTTTTTGCTTTTGTGACTACGGCTACCGTAAAGCCTTGCGCTAAACACAGTAATAATCTCAAGAACATCCTCCGCTAATTCTTCCTCAAAGGAAGGTTGTTCGCCTTTATTAATGATAACAATCTCTATCCCTTGTATTTCGCACAAACCAAACACTAATTCTGCGCCAAAGCGTAACAGTCTATCTTTATGCGTTAAAATAACTCGCCTGATTTGCTTTTTTAGGATCATTTCTAATAGCTGTTTTAAGCCTTTTTTATGATAATTCATTCCCGAACCCAAGTCGGAAATAATTTCGTAGCGCCAGCCTTTTTGCTGCGCAAAAAAGCCCTCAAGCAGCTCGACTTGGCGAACCAAATCCTCTTTTTGATCATGATTTGAAACACGCGCATAGCCAATCGTAGGTGCGTCATAATCGCTTAAGTTCAATAATCGATCAGCATCATAATAGCGAGTGCCTGCCTTAGACTTTCTATCTGGCAGTAACTCACCTGTTTCTTCCCACTTATGCAGTGTTTGAATAGACACGCTCAAAAGATCTGCTGCTTTCCCTATTTTTATCATTTTCATAGCATATGATACTATACGATAATATTAGATTTTTCAATACAGTTACTACCCCTCTAAACCCTAAGAGCAGGGCATGTTGACCATCACGAATAGAAAGTGAAATATGAATAAAGCCTATGAATGTCGACAGCCTGCTATCAAACGACTCGGCAATGGTTTCAAGTCAATGACAGTCTGGTAAATCAAGTTTCATCATTTAATTTATCAATGATCGCCAAATAGCGTTGCTCATTATGAAATACCACAAATCCGAGTGCAATCATGCAGCCAACAACAAGCAATAGTATCAAAGTGACAATAGGGAGGATTAAAGTTGATATTTCCATAATCTCGACATCAACCTGATTAGCCCTAAACGCTTCGAAAACAAACCATGGATTAATAAGGTGAGGGGTTTTGATAAATAACCAGGCAGATAGGCCAATCAACAGTAAAAGCATAAGCCACCCTGCAATTAACCAGAAAGTGGATAGTTTGCGACGCTTAGCAATATAAACCTGGTCTCCTTTGTTTAGCATTATTTCAGAATCTACCCATAGCACCGAAAAACATCATAAAAAACCAAGAAGCCAGCATCCCGAATATCGATAAAATAAACAGGGCAGGAATGGAAGCAATGGCCAGTTTCACCATTAGCACGACCATTGATATAACCCGAATTACTAATGTTCAAGCTAATATATACCCAAGTTTGATGATTACATAGATAACTCACGACAGAAGAAATTACCACATTAAATAGATGCCAAAAACCATCCGCGTTATTAAGCAGGCGGCATCTCATCTATCTTATAAGTCACCGGGGGGTTCAGTCCGATATTGCTCGACATATAATGTATGTCCCAGACAGTTCAACGTGGTTCTAAATGGGAAGAATTAATATGGGGCTGATATCTTCCGGAGTCGAGGACGCCCAAGTATCTAACCGATAATCAAAAAAACAATATTTAAAAAGATTAAAAATCGCCTCGATCTAAAATCAGTTCTTGCTATTGAGTAAAGTTAGGATCACAGTCAGTATTGATAGATAAAATTATTTAAACAGCTGGCCTTGTCTAAACAGTTAGAAAATCATGCGAACAAGCAAATCAAGATTTTATTAGCGCAAGAAAACAAAAAGAACTAATAAACAGATAAATAATCACTCAATATTACTTTATAATCGTCACACTGAACCTTGCGTCCTTATGATGGCAACTGTCAATCAAACAATCGAATCCTAGCTCAAAAGTAAACGGCTCAATGTATTGGCTGTTAACAAGATTGTAATTATCATTGTCTCAGAACGGTTAATACTCAGTCTGGTGGCGATATGAATCTAAGAAATAAAAATCCCAACCGTCCTATATATAATGATCCACTCATAAAAGTAATGAATCAAGAAAACATTAACCTAAAGAAGCCAATTAACATTATCCTATCCCTCTTACTCACCTATAAATATCTAATATTCTAAAATAAAGTACAATGCTACCTTTCTCTATAATCTTATCAATCCTGGAGCGGAACTATAATGTACTTAAATATTGGGTAAGTCATAAAGTGGCATTCATAAAGGTTAAATATACATAGGTATTAAAGCGTATTTTGAATATCGGTGACTATAACCTCATGCTTATCATTGGCTATTCGTCAGTATGGTCCTTTCACTTATCTCTAGCCAATATAACTGGAGCAGGATAAGCTTAAATTATTTATTTACCTTTTTCTTCCGCCAACTAACAAGTTGCCCCATTTTTTTGCTATGATCCTCCGCCCTGTCAATCTCTCAATTTTCGTTGTAGACCTTTCATTAGCGTTCTTCTTTATTATTAAATTTTAAGTTTACTCTGGCCCCAGCTATTCTGTCATTATGACGTAGGAATGAAAGAGCGCAATTTGATTTTAATAAAGTTACTTCGATGTCTTCTTTTGTTCGAATCATATCCTCTTCAGACTCAAATATGCCCTTTATATTATTGCCCCGATTCATGCTATGCAAGAGCTGATTGGGAACTACCATTCTTGATAATCTGACCAAGCGTTTATTCTACATAAATTAAGCTGGCACATCCCTTAGATTTTACTTTGTAAATACAGCCCTTTGTTCAAGTTGACCTCTTGAACTTCTTAATAGAATAAGCTTGATATAAACCGGTAAATTTAGAAAGCAGGAGCAGACTTATCTACTTAACTGCAGTCGCTCACCAGAGCTGAAATGGCCGCTTGATAGCCTGATCTTTATACACACTCACAGTTAGTAATGGCGACATTTCCCAGGGGATCATTCCTTGTGGTCTTGAGGAACGACCCCTGTTTTTTTTCATTCTGTTTACTGCTTCCGTTTCTGTAGGCGCCTCACTTGCCTGCGCCAGTTGAACCAGTCGTTACCGCCTCCATCACCCGATCGAGGTTGAAGCTGCCGGGCTTCTGGCGCGGTGGAAAGTCGCGGAAGCTCTGCAGCCACTTACCAACGTAACTTGCTGCCGGAGCGATGGTCCACATGTGCTCGATGAACCAGCGATCGTAGCCCATGGCCTCATACTCGGCGCGCTCAAATGGATCCATGCGCAGGTTGGTCACCATCGGTGCACGCAGCTCCTCGAAGGGGTGAAGCCAGACCTGCAATCCGTGGGCGTTCTGTTTCAGGAAAGTAATCTTGAGGTTGTCATAACGTAGCGCCGCCACGCTGCCGTCATCGGTCCAGTAGATAAACTCATGCCGTGGCCATGGCTCCTCACCCTTGAGCACCGGCAGTAGATTGTAGCCGTCGATATGTACCTTGAAGGTTCTGTCGCCAACCAACTTACCCTTCAGCAGGTCCTGCTTGACCTTAGTATCACCCGCAGCGGCCAGCAGAGTCGGGAGCATGTCTTCATGCGCACCGATATCGTTAATGATCGTACCGGGCTTGATAACGCCGGGCCATCGGATAACCGTGGGCACTCGGTAGCCGCCTTCCCAGTTGGTATTCTTCTCGCCGCGGAACATCGTCGTGCCGCCGTCGGGCCAGGTGAATGCCTCGGCACCGTTGTCAGTGGAATACATAACTATGGTATTGTCTTCGATGCCCAGCTCCTTGAGCTTGTCCAGTAACTGGCCGACATGGCCATCATGTTCGACCATGCCGTCGGCATAGACGCCAAGTCCGGTCTTGCCCTCGGACGCTGGCTTAAGGTGGGTGAAAATGTGCATGCGGGTAGAGTTCCACCACAGGAAAAAGGGCTTGTTGTCCTTGTGCGCCTTGTCCATGAAACCAAGCGCAGCCCTGGTGACTTCATCGTCCACCGTCTCCATGCGCTTTTTGGTCAGCGGCCCCGTGTCTTCAATCTTGCCGCCAGCGTAACTATGAATGACGCCGCGCGGACCGAATTTCTTCTTGAACTCCGGTTTCTTTGGGTAGTCGGCATACTCCGGCTCCTCTTCGGCATTCAGGTGATAGAGATTACCGTAAAACTCGTCGAAACCGTGATTAGTGGGCAGCATATCGTCGAGGTCGCCCAAATGATTCTTACCGAACTGGCCGGTGACATAACCTTGCGCTTTGAGCAGTTCGGCGATAGTTGGATCTTCTTTTTGCATACCTTCCGGTGCACCCGGTAGACCGACCTTGGTCAGGCCGGTACGGATGGGTGACTGGCCAGTGATGAAGGCAGCACGACCAGCGGTACAGCTCTGCTGGGCATACCAGTCGGTGAACAGTGCGCCTTCATGCGCGATGCGGTCGATGTTGGGTGTTTTGTAACCCATCATGCCCTGGTTGTAGGCGCTGATGTTAAATCCACCGATATCGTCACCCCAGATGATGAGAATATTCGGTTTCTTCTCCGTCGCCAGCGCCGAGCCGGTCGCAAAAATCAGGGCGACAAAAGCCGTCATCAGGGTGCGGGTATATCTCACCAGTTTTTTGTGTTGCATTGTTTATCTCCTTTAACTCAATTTATAACTTAATTATATGTATAGCTCCGGCAAACACCGCTGTATCTATGTGTTGAGAGCTGTCCGCTAAATATCACCCTGTTCGGGGTGTTAGGCAGACACCTCGGGGCCTCACGGCTCGAAAGCGAAAATCCGCTTCCAGTCCTTTTTCATGCTGATAATAACCCAGCCCTGCTTCTGCGCCTCGTCGTACAATGTCTGAGTGAGGGTACCGACGTGGGTATCGGGCAACCCCTGGGCCGGTCCGTAAGCATATTCACGCTTCTCATCGTCATGCAATACGAGCAATGAGAGCCGCGCGCCGCTGCCGGCCTTCGTGTACTCCAGCATCTGCTGATCACCGGTGGAGTTGCCGAACGCGAAATGGAGCATGTTGACGGCCCTATCATCAGGTGGATGGCCTCCGGCTTGCCGGCATTGTTGTCGTTGAGCAGTAGCATCGGTTCCTTGGTGAGGAACGGCTCGCCATCCTCGGCATAGCCGTACTTCGTATCGACCGCGCTGCCCACAACCTGTTCAGGCGGAATGCCATAAACCGGTTCCGAATACTGGCGCACAAAGTCCTGCCCGCCACCGGTGACGATATAGGTCTTGTAGCCGTTGGCGCGCAAATACTGCAGCACTTCCTGCATCGGCAGGTACGTGAGCTCGGTGTAAGGCTTCTTCCAGCGCGGATCTTTTGCCTTTGCCAGCCACTGCTTCGCCTGGGCACTGAAGGTTTCGACCGACATGCCGGTTAGCGTTGCCATGGCCAGTTTTTCCAGGTCCGGCAGGCTCAGTTTAGCCATGGCCGCCCGGTCGCCCTTGAGGATTTCCAGTACCGTCGAGTAGGGGGAGGCTTTGGCCAGCTCGGGCCTGGCCTTGACCAGGCTCGGCACGCTCTCAAGGACGTACATCACCTGCGAATACATCGGGTGCTCGACCCACAGCGTACCGTCCTGGTCGAAGGTAGCGATGCGCTCGGCCGGTGCTACGAACTCTGGGCTACCCTGACTGGTGGTCGCCTGCACGAAATCGACGATCGCCTGTTTGGCACTGCCGTCATTCCACGAAGGCAACGGGTCGGTCTGGGCAAACGCCTGCGTGCCGAGGGTGAGCAGGCAGAGCAACGCATAAAATAGGCGAGAAAATGTAGAAAAAGATGTAATGGCTTTCAGATTAATTCTCCATTAAGCAAATTGCACAAAAACGGGCGGCCCTTTCAGGCCAAGCCCGCTGTATTACTGCTATAACACTACCTCCAAACGGTTTGGCTAGTGACCCTGGTGGGTGATGTGTTTCGCATCCTGCATCGCCTTGATGATATTATCCAGGTTGTAACTCGCCGGAGTCTGCAGCGACGGGAAGGTCCGGTACGTCTCGAGTTCCTTCAGCCACAGAAGTTGCCCGATGGGTAGCAGGTTCCAGTCATAGATCATCGCGGTGCTCGGCGCAGCCAGTGCGCCACCATAGCCCATGAGGGTACCATCAACCGACGCCACCGACCGCTCGAAGGGATCGCGCTTGAGGTTGTTGACCATGGTCCAGTGATAGGTTTTTGCGTCCAGAAAGATATCCGACGCATCGGAAGACACCATCGTGTAGTAGAACTTCCAGTTCTTGTACCGTACCGCCGAAGGCTGAGCACCGGTGTAGTAGAAGAACGTGTCGCGGGCCGAATCTGCCTTGCCCTCAAGATAGTCCCGCTGGTCGAAACCATCCAGCGTCGTCTTGACGATGCCGGGGTACTTGCCAGCCTCAATCTGCTTCTTCAGGCCATCGCCCTTGGGTCCGCCGGCAATATTGACCAGCGTTGGCACCCAGTCCAGAGAGGAGAATATCTGGTCAGGGTTTGTGCCAGCCTTGACGTGTCCCGGCCAGCGCACGAGCATCGGTGCCCGCATACCGCCTTCCCAGGTGGTGAGCTTGCCGCCTCTGAAAGGCGTGATTCCGCCATCAGGATAGGTGATTGCTTCGGCGCCGTTATCGGTGGTAAAGACGACGATGGTGTTGTCGAGCTCACCCATATCCTCGAGCTTTTTCAGCACGTAGCCGATGTTGTCGTCCATCTGCTTCATGCCGGCTTCGTTGGGCCCCCAGTCCTTGCCGCCTTTGACGCCAAGCATGTCAGCGTACTTGTCCGAGAGCACGGTGGTGACGTGCATACGCGCCGGGTTATACCAGACGAAGAACGGCTTGCCGGTTTTGTCGGGGTCGTTGCGGTCGAGGAAGTCAATGACCTTGGCGGAGATTTCCTCATCCACGGTCTTGGAACGTTCCAGTGTCAGCGGCCCTTCGTCCTTGCAGGACTGGTTTTTCTCGGTGCCGTCCGAAGAAGTACACGCGAGCATCGGCCGTGGCGGAGTCATACAGAGTGCCTTTCTGGGGTCGACCGCGCCGGCGACCTCTTTGAGGCCCTTAACCGGGGTATTCTCACAGGGTGGCACAACGACCTGATCGACCGAAGACTTGTTGATGTCGGGGAAACTCACGCCCTGCATGGCGTCTAGGTGATACAGGTAGCCCCAGAACTCCTGGAAGCCATGCGCCGTTGGCAGCGATGCCGATTTATCACCTAAATGGTTCTTGCCGAATTCGCCAGTGGTGTAGCCCAGGTCCCGCAGGAATTTTGCCAGCGAAGGTGTGCCCGGCAACAGCGAACTGGTGGCACCCGGAAGTTGCGGCATGACCATGCCCGCCCGCAACGGATGCATGCCGGTTAAGAAGGCGGTGCGTCCAGCCGTGCAGCTCTGCTCGGCATAATAGGTCATAAACCTCGAACCTTCATTCGCGAGGCGGTCGATGTTGGGCGTCTCTCCAACCATGAGACCTTGATGGTAAGCACCCACGTTCATGATACCGATATCGTCGCCCATGATAAACAGGATATTGGGCTTGTCAGCAGCGATAGCTGGAGTGGATAGGACGGATATCGTCATCAACAAACTTAAAACGTGGGAAATATTCAGGATTAAACATCGCATCGAGGGAGCCTCCAGGAAATTTAGTTTCATTTAATTAAAGTCTCGGAGTTAAAAAATTAACTCCAATACATTGAAAAATAAGCAATAGTGTGCCCTATTTAGGTATAGTATTGGAAATCTTGACAATCCATCAGTACCATTATAGAGCGCCTATGCATATTACCACAAAGCTGCCAAACTGCTAGCCCTGACCTACGATTTTTCGCAGCAAAGCGGTTTATTAATGGATAACGTCTTTGCAAGCCTTTGGCGGCATGTGGGTATGAGGACGCTCTTAAATCGCGTTGGTCTCAATAAACGTTCAGACGCACCGATTGATCAAGTCATGTGCGGTGGAGTAAAGTCGATAATTCCAGCGGGTGAAAGTCCCGCTCTGGCAAGGTAGGTCAACCACCAGATAGCAAGCATCGGGCAGGCGGAGGTAACCCCAAATGTTAAGTACGATGTACGCAAGACAGCAGGCCGTAAGCGTAAGTTGAAGTGATTTAGCCTCGTAAGATTCAAGCAAGCAGGGTGACAGCGTACCCCTTCTGGAAACCACCATTGTATGATACGAGAGACCAGTATCATAGAGCTGCTTCGGGGTTGTAAAGCATGGCATGTTGGATAGTAGGAAAGATTGGCAACTCGGGAGATCCTGAGTCGTCTTTCAAGAAGAGAGTAGGTTGAACAAGTGATACCTAAATCCTGCAAACATTACACGCAATAAACATCAAAACCCTCATC
Source organism: uncultured Gammaproteobacteria bacterium (assembly GCA_942491615.1). Taxonomy (GTDB): domain Bacteria; phylum Pseudomonadota; class Gammaproteobacteria; order Methylococcales; family Methylomonadaceae; genus Methyloprofundus. The sequence continues at coordinate 8,298 of CALOCH010000016.1, read as the reverse complement.
TCGTGTCCGAAATAGATCACACTCAGTCAAAATATCATCCACAACACAGTTAAACAGCCAGGCCGGACTGATTCCATATGTGAAATATTCAGACCGGATCGGGCTAAAAAAAACGCTAAAACAAGGCGTTATGCACTTAAGGGCAGATAGTGCAGACTATTACTTATCTGACGCGGTTCTACTAACCCTGGTAGGCATGATAGGCGGCGCAACATCAATGGTAAAAGTCACTACTGTATGGCAGATAAGCGGTAGAACACCTGCTGATCCGCTTTATCCTCAGGAATGGGATGACTGGGTTAAGCTAAGGTTACCAGCTTAGCGTTAAATCGAAGTTAAGCGATTTTGATTAAAAGGCCATGATGCATTGGCAGAATACATATCGCCTTGAGATTAGAGAATACTAAAGATTCCCCCTATTTATGACTGGATTCTGGATGTCTTGATTCGTCGATCGGAAAAGGGCATGCAAAGTGACAGTAGAAATCCTCGTAAACATACAAATTACAGGGTTACTAGATGTCCAAATTAATGGCTTGCGGGGTTTAGGTAATATTTGTAAATTAGCAGATGGCTTAGGTGTTAAAAAGGCTGAATTATTCGATTTGATTGATAATGCTGATGAAACATTCACCTTGACACTCCCATTATTTATAATTTTTGATAGTAAACTAGAGGTAAAATGCTTTTTCTGACAGAAAACCTAACGCTATAGACTTCAACCGATAAAAAACAAGGAACACAATGGACAATCTCGAACAGCAGTTTCTCAATGAGCTGGATGCTAAATTATGGAAATCAGCGGATAAACTGCGCTCTAATCTGGATGCGGCTAACTATAAACACGTTGCGCTAGGGCTTATTTTTCTTAAATATGTCTCTGATGCCTTTGAAGAACGGCAGCATGAATTAATCGAGCTATTTCAAACCGACAGTGATGACAATATCTATTATCTGCCGCGTGAGGATTATGATAACGATGCAGCTTATCAAGCGGCGATAGCAGAAGAACTGGAACTGTTAGAGTATTACCAGGAGAAAAATGTCTTCTGGGTGCCTAAAACAGGGCGTTGGAGTATTTTAAAGGATAAAGTCACGCTGCCGGCGGGCAGTGTCTTATGGCAAGATGAGAGCGGACAGGATGTTAAATTGCGCTCGGTTGCTTGGTTGATCGACTATGCCCTAGATGAAATCGAAAAATCCAATCCTAAACTGAAAGGTATTCTGAACCGCATCAGCCAGTATCAATTAGATAATGAAAAACTGATTGGCCTGATTAATACCTTTTCTGATACCAGCTTTAGTAATCCAGAATATAAAGGCGCAAAGCTCAGTCTACACAGTAAAGACATACTCGGTCATGTGTACGAATACTTTCTGGGGCAATTCGCGCTCGCAGAAGGCAAACAAGGTGGGCAATATTACACGCCGAAAAGCATCGTTACGCTGATTGTTGAGTTACTGCAACCGTATCAAGGGCGGGTTTATGATCCTGCGATGGGTTCGGGTGGTTTTTTCGTTTCCAGTGAAAAATTTATCGAAGAACATGCCAAAGACCAACATTACGACCCCGCCGAACAGAAAAAGCATATTTCTGTATACGGGCAAGAATCCAACCCGACCACTTGGAAACTCGCCGCCATGAATATGGCGATACGCGGTATTGATTTTAATTTTGGTAAAAAGAATGCCGATACTTTTTTAGACGATCAACACGCTGATTTGCGCGCGGATTTCGTCATGGCCAATCCGCCCTTTAATATGAAAGAGTGGTGGCATGAGAAATTAGCCGAGGATGTGCGCTGGCAATACGGCACACCGCCACAAGGTAATGCCAACTTTGCATGGCTGCAACATATGCTGCATCATCTTGCGCCCACAGGTTCGATGGCGTTATTGCTGGCGAATGGCTCAATGAGTTCCAATACCAATAATGAAGGTGAAATCCGTAAAACGCTGATTGAAGCGGATTTAATTGAAGCCATGATTGCCTTACCTGGGCAATTATTCACCAATACGCAAATTCCTGCCTGTATCTGGTTTTTAAGCAAAGATAAATCCGCGAGTAAAACCAAGCGCGATCATCGCGGCGAAACGCTGTTTATTGATGCGCGGAATTTAGGTTTTATGAAAGACCGTGTATTGCGTGATTTTACCGCCGCCGATATTCAACGCGTCGCGGATACTGTGCATCAGTGGCAACAAGGCAAGGATTATCAGGATGAAGCAGGCTTTTGTTTTTCTGCTCAATCGGAAGATATTAAAAAGCATGATTATGTGCTGACACCAGGGCGTTATGTGGGCGCAGTAGAGCAAGAAGAAGACAGTGAACCATTTAATGAAAAAATGGCACGCTTATCCGCGCAATTGAAAATGCAGTTCGCTGAGAGTAATCGTTTGGAAGCTGAGATTAAAGGGAATTTAGCGGGATTGGGGTATGAATTGTAAGACTATAAGCAAGGGCGAGCCGCCCTTGTTCCCAGAATATAAATATATTCCACATTTTGATATAGAAGGCGCATATCAATCCATTACCTACCGCTTAGCAGATTCCTTGCCCAGTAAGGTGCTTAAAGCGTTTTCCACAGAGCTAGATAAAATAAAGCAAATTTCAGGAGAAATGGGCAGCTCGCCCATAACTAACAGCAAACAACTAGAAAGCCAACGCCGCCAAAAAATAGAAAAATATTTAGATGCAGGTCATGGCTCTTGTATTTTAAAAGAAACTCAAATAGCCAACATAATAATCGACAATTGGCATTTTTTTGATAAACAAAGGTATGAACTTCTTGCCTATGTTGTCATGCCGAATCATATTCATGTACTAATAAAAACCTACCCTGAATGGACATTGCAAAAAGTAGTGCATGGCTGGAAATCGTATACAGCTAAAGAAATTAAAAAAGTAATGTTTAAAATGGGCGAGCCGCCCATTCCCCCAGAACATATTTGGCAAGCTGACTACTGGGATCGATTTATTCGTAATGATCAGCATTTTTTTAGTACGATTGACTATATTCATAATAACCCAGTAAAAGCAGGTCTCTGTCAATCAGCAAGTGATTGGTTAGCTAGCAGTGCTGGGAGCAGGGGCTGCCAGCCCCTGTGAAAGGTCGAGCCGCCCTTGTCCCTAAGCCAAACGGTGTTAAAAGGTAAACATTTATCTCAATAAAATACAATACGAAAGGCTGGACTATGACATCTAATAAGGTAGCTTGGGTTACGCGATAAAGCTGCTAAGCCAAGCTACGATACTGAGCTTTGGATAAGGATTAAACATGATTGAATATAATAAATTTCAAAAAGCCTTAAAACATCTTGAGTTGCAATTTGAAAATTACAGCCATTTAGACAGTGATTTACCTGAAATTACCCAAGAAGCGATTGCAGAGTCTGTGATTCAACGTTTCGAAACCTGTTACGATTGTTTATGGAAAGTGTTAAAACGTTATTTATCGGAAGAACTCGGGCTTCCAGAGCTTCCTAACAGCCCTAAACCTATTTTTCGTATCAGTGCAGAAAATCAGCTGTTTGTTTCACCCATAGAAAAATGGCTAGAATACGCCGATGCGCGTATTGCCACTGCACATGATTACAGCGGTGAAAAAGCATTACAAGCCTTGGCGTTAATGGCGTATTTTATTGATGATGCGATCGATTTATATCAAACGATGAGTACAAAAACATGGGAGTAACTCAACAAGCTGTTGCAACGCTTGATTTAAGCCCAGAAAGTAAAACAACGGTTAAACAATTATTAAATCAGTATTTACCGGATACCGAAGTATGGGCGTATGGTTCACGGGTTAAAGGAACAGCAAACACTTATTCCGATCTTGATTTAGTCGCTTTTACAACGGCTGAACAGAAAACAGCTTTTTATAATCTGAAAGAAGCGTTTGAAGAAAGTAATTTACCGTTTCGGGTGGATTTATTTAGCTGGGATGAAATTCCTGAACAGTTTCATAATAATATAAAAAAAGAAAAGATCATCTTATCTGGGGGCATGGGCTGCCAGCCCATGAGCAAGGGCGAGCCGCCCTTGTCCCCAGAAGCAGTAAGCGTAGGCTGGTTTAGCGTAACCCGACACACCGAAGCGGAAAATGTTGGGTTACGCGATAAATCAGTTAACCCAACCTACGGCACTAAGACAACCCATTCAACTGAAAAATCAACCAATAACATGGGGATGGGAATTAAAAAAATTATCAGATATTACTGATTTTTTAAATAGTAAGCGAATTCCTATTAAAAGCCTCGATAGAGATAAAGACATCAGGAATTTTCTCTGTATTATGGAGAGTCTGGAATTGTAGACTATATTGATAATTATATATTTGATGGAACTTATTTATTAATTTCTGAAGATGGAGAAAATTTAAGAACTAGAAAAACTCCGATCGCTTTTAAGGTTTCTGGTCAGTTCTGGGTTAACAATCATGCTCATATATTAGCCGAAAAAGAAGATGGTATTTTAGATTATCTTGAATATTATTTTTCAATTCTTGATTTAACCCCTTATATTACAGGGGCTGTTCAACCAAAGCTTAATAAAGCAAACGCAGATAATATAAAAATTCCGATACCAGAAAAAAAAGAAAGATTAAGAATAAATAAAGTATTAAATTCTCTTAAAAATAAAATCGCCCTAAACCACCAAATCAACCAAACCCTAGAACAAATGGCGCAAGCCCTATTTAAAAGCTGGTTTGTTGATTTTGATCCTGTCAAAGCGAAAATAAGCGCGAAAGACGCATGGATCAATCTACACGGCGCAATACCCGCTACCGATTCCCCTGTTTACACTGACTATGCACATAGTCTATGTGCTGCCGCGATGTCGGTTATTTCAGGTAAAACCACCGCCCAGCTTGAGGCATTCGCCACACAAACCCCTGACCCAAAGTTTAAAAGCAACGGCTGATTTGTTTCCTGATGCGATGCAGGAGAGTGAGTTGGGGGATGTGCCTGTGGGGTGGGCGGTAAGTGAAATAGGTAAAGAAGTTACTGTCGTAGGCGGTGGAACGCCATCAACGAAGACTCTGAATACTGGGAAAATGGCACGAATCATTGGACAACACCGAAAGATTTGTCTGGGTTGAGTGATAAAATTATTACAGATACAGAGAGAAAAATTACTGATGCAGGGTTGGCTAAAATTAGCTCAGGACTCCTTCCCGTAGATACCGTGTTAATGTCATCTCGTGCCCCTGTTGGCTACCTTGCTTTAGCAAAAGTTCCCATTGCAATTAATCAGGGATATATCGCTATGAAATGCGAAAAGGTGCTCACTCCAGAGTATGTTATTCAATGGTGTGATTCTGTTATGCATGAGATTAAACAAAGGGCGAGCGGTACGACATTTGCCGAAATTAGCAAAAAGAATTTCAATGTAATTCCAGTGATTGTTCCTAAGCATGAAATAGTCACAGCCTACAGTAAGGTTGTGAGTGATGTTTATCAGGGGATAGAGAATAATGTTGTGGAAAACCAATCACTCAACCAAAACCTCCGCGACACCCTCTTACCCAAACTGCTTTCAGGTGAGATTTCTGGTATCACGGGAGTCGAAGCATGACATGGGCGACTTAACCAGTTCTCAGGCAGTTGTGGGCAAAATAAAAGAGGCTTTGTGGTTGCCTGGGGTGGGAGATCATGGGGGAGGGCCTACCCGTGATATGCTAGAAATACAGCAGAAATGGCAAAAATCTCCCTTCTTCCCCCAACTGAAATTTACGACTGCTTTAGACTATTTAGAGAAAATTAGCCAACAAGAAGCAAATCCAGAGGATTATCCTGTCTGGAAGGATGAACTCTATCTGGAATTTCACCGGGGCTGTTATACAAGCCACGGAGATCAGAAAAAATTTAACCGACGCTGTGAACAATTGCTCTATCAAGCTGAATTATGGTCATCTTTAGCAAATTTGAGTGTTAATTATCCCTATCCCCATGATGAATTAGAAACATCTTGGAAAAAGGTACTTTTTAATCAATTTCATGATATTTTACCCGGAACTTCTATCCCTGAAGTCTTTACTGAAGGGAATCAACACTGAAAGCAGCGCAAAAACAGCAGAAATCTATTTCAATCAGAGTTTAAAAGCGATTTCTGCGAGATTAATCTTCCTGATCCCCCTCACCCTGACGCTCAACCTCTCATTGTCTTTAACTCTCTCAATTGGGAACGCACTGAAGTTGTTACCCTGTCTGTTCCTGCTGGAAATTGGGAAATTTATGATCACGAAGGAAAAAAAGCGCTTTCTCAACCTTCTGAAGCTGATAAATTGCTCTTGCTCGCTGAAAATATCCCTTCTATTGGTTATCGCCTGTTTTGGTTGTCTCCTGCTCAAGCAAGTTCTCCTGAAGGTGCTAACTCCAGAGATCATCAATTTGTGTTGGAAAATGACTATCTGAGAGGGACTCTTAACCCGCAACCTGGAGACTTAAGCAGTGTTTTTCCAGAAACAGCACCAACGAGAAATTTTAAGCGGTGTTGGCAACCAAATTCAAGCTCTTCAAGATCAAGGACAATATTGGGATGCTTGGAATATTGACCCTGATTATGCCCAACACCCTTTACCGAAAACTGTGCTATCCCCAATTGAGGTGATAGAATCAGGCGCATTGCGTGACCAAATTCGAGTGACCCGTCGCTTCAATCAATCAGAATTTGTTCAAGATTACATCTTAGACGCAAAATCACCCATTTTAAAGATTGTAACCCAAGTTAACTGGCAAGAAACCCACGTTTTTGTGAAAGCAGCTTTTCCCTTAATCAAAACCAGTGATTATGCTACTTATGAAATTCCCTGTGGTGCAATTAAACGCCCCACCCAACCTCAAACCCCACAAGATAAGGCAAAATGGGAAGTTTCGGTACTTCATTGGGCAGATTTTATTGATAATTCAGGAGATTATGGGGTAAGTTTGTTGAATGATTGCAGATACGGCTACGATAGCCAACCCAGTCAACTGCGCTTAAGTTTACTACGGAGTCCTCAGGCCGCATCCCCAGAGCTGACTGCGGGACGATCACCAGTTTACCTACGCTCTCTACCCCCATGATAAAAGTTGGCAGGGAGTCCAAAATCGTTCATCGAGGCTAGGAGTTAAATTATCCATTAACTGTAGCGGGGAGCCTTAGAGGATAATAAAGACAAAAATAGTCAAAAGTTACCTGAAGGAGGGGAGTCTACTTAAACTTAAAAGCCGATAATTTAATCCTAATGGGCCTTTAACCCACAGAAGACCCTTCCAATCGTTAATTTTACGGACTTATGAGTGTCAGGGAGACCAGCAGACTTAGGGTTATCCAGTGACGTTTAGGTGAACCGTAACGGGTACAGTTAACCTTTTAGAGGAATACTAAGGCAAAATGTCCCAGATAAAGCCCCAGAAAATAATCTGCTAGCCTGATAATAACCCTTAATCCCCATGATCATCAAAAGGATCGCTTAATTGCGCTGACGGACGACCGAAAGTCGTATAAATAGCGTAGCCGGTAATCGCCATAATAGCGACAGCAAGGGATGCGATAAAAATTGTGGTACTTTCCATGGAGAATTAAGAATTTGATGTATCTATATCTTACCTTCCAAATCACTTTCCTCACAATCTCCAAGATTCACCCACTTACTTGATCCATCAGCCCAAAATTCCTTTTTCCATAAGGGAGCATTATGCTTTAAGGTATCAATAGCGTAACGACAAGCAGCGAAAGCCTCTCCACGATGGGGACACCCTATCAAGTTACCAAAACACTGATTTCCTGGAATATTTAACTGTCCAATGACATGATGGATCACAATGCGATTGGTTGCCGGGCCATTTTGGCGAATCGCTGCAGCAATTTGGCGGAAAATTTCCTGCGCTACTAGGTTCATAAGCTGGTATTCTAAGCAGAGAACAGCTTTACCAGCAGTTTTGTTGCGAACTGTACCGCTCATCATCACAATTGCCCCATTCGCTTCATCATCCGCTAACTGATAAACGTCGTCAAGGGAGAGGGGAGCAAAGCTAATTCTCAAACTCCTTGAGTCAAAGATTGAGTCTTATTCATCTTCAGATTACCGATTAAATAGAGTAAAGCCATGCGAATTGCAATTCCACTGGTAACTTCTGTTGGGAAATTGCTTAAATCAGATCATCCATTAAATCTGAACTACCTTCTACACCGATTGACTGACCCGGATGTAAGACTTTAATATCAGGGAGAACACCGTTGAAGGCGCCTTAAGTAATTCCATAGCGTTGATGATACTTCTCAAGCTAGGTAACAGAAAATCCGTCATCCGC
>CALOCH010000015.1:60000-296166 GCA_942491615.1 uncultured Gammaproteobacteria bacterium | reverse complement strand
CTAAGAAAATGTAAAGATACAATCCCTTTATAAAAATAAGCTGACATCCATAAAACAATAGGCTCTGCAATCTGTTTTCATAACATGAGCATTTTTAGTAACTTGGCTGTCTTACATTTTCAAACCAAACAAATTAAATATATGAATAACTTTCTGAAATATATGCTTGCAACTATAGCAGGTATATGTAGCACTGCAAGTGATTGGGTTTTCTATGTTCCTGATAGTTGTATCCATTGCATCAGCAGGTGGAGACGCACCTAAGGTTGAAGAAAATTCTATTCTAGATCGCCAGTTTCAATGTACTCCCGGTAGTGGACCGGGCAGATGATAATCCATTGAGTCAGTTTCTCTCAGGCAGCTTTAACATGGATGGAGCCATGGGATTGGACCAGATTCTAGAAGATATTGAAAAGGCCAAAACAGATGAAAACATAACAGGTATTTTCATGCGTCTTTCAACTGTTCCAATTGGTATGGCTGCACTGGAAGAGATCAGGGATGCCCTTCATTGATTTCAAGGAAAGCGGAAATTTATTGTCTCTCATTCTGATACTTACACCCATAAATCATATTACCTAGCCAGTGTTTCAGATTCTATCTACCTTACCCCAACCGGTGATTTTGGATCTTTAGGGGCCTTGACGTGACAGGTAATGTTTTATAAGCGCGCCATGGAAAAATATGGTGTTGATATGCAGGTGATTCGTCACGGTACTTTTAAAAGTGCCGTTGAGCCCTTCTTGGCCGAGAAGATGAGTCCAGAGAACCGTTAACAAACCACAGGTTTTGTCTCTGCCATTCTGGAACCAGATGGTAACTGAAATTTCTGAAGCAAGAGGAATAAGTGAGGAGGTACTTAATCGATATGCTGATGAGCTGGCTGTTGCCTTTGACGATCAGGCGCTTGAAAAAGGAATGATTGACGGATTAAAATATTATGATGAGATCATGAATGAGCTACGTGAGAGCACAGGAACCGAAGCAGATGACGATATTCCAGGAATCTCTCTATGCAAAATATGCAGACGTTCCTTCAAGCGAAAAAAAAGAAATAACCGGGACAAGATCGCGGTTATTTATGCAATGGGAAATGTGGTTACGGGCAATGCTGAAGAAGGCCAGATAGGCTCCGATCGCATTGCAAAAGCCATTCGTAAGGCAAGGACTGACGACAAAGTGAAGGCCATTGTTTTCCGTGTTAACTCAGGCGGTGGTAGTGCCCTGGCTTCTGAAGTGATCTACAGGGAAGCAAAACTAGCTGCAGAAGCAAAACCTTTCGTAGCCTCTCTTGGTGATGTGGCTGCATCTGGAGGATATTATATTGTTTGTCCTGCCGACACAATTGTTGCCAGTGAAACAACCATCACCGGTTCAATTGGAGTGTTTGGTGTGCTTCCAAACCTTCAAGGAACTGATGAACGATAAAATAGGAATTACAATCGGTGGAGTAAAAACCAATAAATATGCTGACATCGGTGGCATATTCCAGACCTTTGATCTGGATGAAAGAACATTGCATTCAAGCTATGTTGATGACGTATATACTGAGTTTGTTAATCATGTGGCTGAAGGAAGAGCCATGACTTATGAAGAGGTTGATGCCATAGGAGGCGGCAGAGTATGGGCCGGAAAAGATGCAATTGAAATTGGACTGGTTGATGTATTTGGCGGATTGGAAAAATCCATTGAGATAGCAGCTGAAATGGCTGGTCTGGAAAACTACAGGATTCTCTTCACGTCCGGATCTGGAAGATCCTTTTACCACATTATGAAGCAACTTTCTGGAGAAGTAAAGACAAAAATCATGAAGAAGGAGCTGGGAGAGACATATGAGATGTACAAGAAAGGTCAGGAAATCCAAGAGATGAAAGGCGTTCAGGCAATGATGCCCTATACCATTGAACTCATTACATTGAATAACAGTCTGATATCAAATTCGGAACAGCCTGGTCAAATATTTATTATTTGTCAGGCGTTTTATTTTTCCTCTGTAGAAACCAGTCAAATTCTTAAATTTGCAGCACCTTAAAAACTAGTATGTCAGGAAAACGTCATATTACCATTTGGACCATCCTACTATTTCCTCTTGCAATCCTTGCTCCGATACCCTGATCATCAGGGCAATTATTGAAGCAGAAATCTATTCTTTGATTGGGAACTGCTTCCTTCAGAAGAATTTGACTTCCCAGTTATCTCGGTGGGTAATATTACTGTGGGAGGAACCGGAAAAACACCACATGTAGAATACCTGATAGAGTTACTGAAGGAGGAATTTCAAGATTGCAACACTCAGCAGAGGATATAAAAGAAAAACAAGACATTTTAAATTGCAGATGCAACCAGTTCCGTTGCTGAAATTGGAGATGAACCACGGCAACTGAAACAAAAATATCCGGAGATTTAACGTTGCTGTTGACCGGAAAAGAGTCAACGGAATTGAGCAACTGCTCAAACTGGCAGACAAACAGATCTTGTACTTCTCGATGATGCCTTTCAGCACCGATATGTAAAACCTGGAAATCCATTCTACTAATCGACTTTAACAGGATGATACACGATGATTTCATGCTTCCTTCAGGCGACTAAGGGAACCTGTTTCGGGAAAAGACCGCGCCGAACATCATACTGGTAACGAGGTCTCCTGAAAGGATAAAACCCATCGAGATGAGAAACATTGCAAAAAACATGAAGCTTGAGCTTCACCAGCATCTCTTTTTTACCAAAATGAATTTTGGAGATTTTCTTCCAGTATATACTATTGAAAATGCTCAGGGAAATGCAGCCTGGTTCAAGGAGAAAAAACCTCACCGTTACTCATCGTCACTGGTATCGCAAATCCAAGATCGCTAAGAAAATATGCAAGAAGCATTTCAACACAAATGCATGAATGCTCATTTCCGGACCATCATAATTTACACATAAGGACCTTCAGAAAATAAGCGAAACGGGCTTACAGGTCATTGAACAATCCAGATGCTCTGATCCTGACAACAGAAAAGGATGCTATGCGTCTCCAGGGACTTCAACCCGAAGAGGACATAAAACAAGCTCTATACTACATCACCATTCATGTAGATTTTTTGAATGATGACAAGGAAGAATTTAATCATCTAATACTAGATTATGTTAGAAGCAATAAGAGAGACAATATCCTACATCAAACAGGAAGTTAGAGAGATGCCGGAAACAGCAATTATTCTGGGCACAGGCCTGGGAGATATTGCAGATGAAATTGACATCCACCATAGCATTCCTTACGAAAACATTCCAAATTTTCCTGTTTCCACCGTAGAGGGACATGCAGGCAAACTCATCGTGGGTAGCTATGCAGGAAAAGAAATCTTTGCCCTCAAAGGGAGGTTCCACTACTATGAAGGGTACACCATGCAAGAGGTAACCTTTCCTATCAGGGTATTGAAATTCCTGGGCGTAAAAAATCTGCTTATCTCAAACGCTGCAGGCGGTATGAATCCCGATTTTGAAATTGGTGATGTCATGTTTATCAACGACCATATCAACCTGATGCCAAATCCACTGCTTGGAAAACATCATCCGGAATTTGGAGACCGGTTCCCCGATATGAGTGAAATATATGAGCAGGATTGGATAGAATGGCGCTGAAAAGTGCAAAGAAACATAATCTGCCAGCACATACAGGATGTTATGTGGGAGTGACAGGACCTACGCTTGAAACCCACAAAGAATATGAATATTTCAGAATCATCGGAGGTGATACTGTTGGAATGTCAACCGTTCCTGAAGCCCTTGTAGCACACCAGATGGGTATAAAAATATTCGCTGTATCTGTGGTAACCGATCTCGGTGTGCCAGGAAGAATAGAAAAAATATCACATGAAATCGTACAACAGGCAGCCTCAAAGGCAACTCCAAAATTAGTTAAAGTAATACATGAACTGATAAATCTCTATAGTTTATTGATATGAAGAAGCAAGGAGAAGGATTTCAGAGAGAGAAGAGTTATTGTCATTTCGGGCTTCCACTTCATTCATGATGTATATACTTCATTTCTTTCTCCTGCCCTGCCTCTGATCATTGAGAAGCTCGGAATCAGTTATGGACTGGCCGGGCTACTGGCAGTCATTCAACGATTATCTTCACTTTTTAAACCCACTGGTTGGCATTATCGCTGAACGACCGATCATGAAATACATGGTAATCCTCTCTCCCGCAATCACCGCAATTTCCATGAGTTTGATTGGTGTAGCTCCTGGATATATTTTTCTGGCCATTTTGCTATTTGTATCTGGATTGAGTTCAACGATGTGGCATATTCCAACTCCAGTGCTGGTCAAAAGTTTGTCAGGCAAGCGCACCGGAAAAGGAATGAGCTACTATATGGTGGGCGGAGAATTGGCCCGAACTGCGGGTCCCTTAATAATACTCGGTGTTATTGAATTGTGGGGACTCGAAGGGACCTGGAAGATGATGCCCCTCGGAATTGCCGCATCCAGTCGTACTACATTTCAATTTCAGAAGAGCCAATTTGAAAAACGCCAAACGAACAAAAAGTGAAGGCAGCTATTGGCCTATTTTAAAAAGGTTCCTGCCAGCTTTTATTCTGACAGGTGGCTATACTTTGTTTCAGGCAGGAATGAAGGCCTCTCTAACCTATTATCTTCCTACCTATCTTACAGATGCACAAGGTCATACCCTTGTTTTTGCTGATATATCACTGACCATTCTCCAGTTAGCTGGAGCAGCAGGAGCATATTTCGCCGGAACACTTAGCGACAAGCTTGGAAGAACACGAACGCTGCTGATAATAAGTATTGCTACACCGCTGCTCATGCTCTTTTTATGAACCTTGACGGCTATGGATCATTCCGGTACTAATTCCACTTGGATTCTTTCTCTTTGCTCCATTCTCAGTAATGCTCGCAGTGGTTCAGGATCTGGATACAGCAAAAAAGACCTTTGTGAACTCCATCTATATGTTCATCAATTTCTTCATCAGCTCTCTGATCATACCCATGGTTGGCGTTCTTACAGATAAATTTGGGTTTGAAACAAGTTTCATCGTCTTCAACCTCATGGCTTTTGGAGCCATTGGTATCGTGCTATATTCTAGAAAGAGTCTGACTCAGTTAAGTGGGAAATAGATGAGTATCTCAAACAAACATATCTCTGTAAGAAAAACTTTGGTCACTTTGGTGTTGCTGATGGCTGGGCTAAGCGGGATGAATGCGCAAGACGAAATAGTGGTCAGGGACCTGAATCTTTGGACCGGGGTAGAAATTGAAAAGACAGTTTTTGATCGCTGGACGCTTTCACTTCAACAGGAAGTTCGACTGGAGAAAAATGCTACAGCATTTAATTCCACATTCACTCAACTTGGAATCGAATATGAATTAAGTAAGAATTTCTCCCTGGCCGGGAAATACCGATACATACTCAACAAAAAAGCTGATGAAGAAATTTATCAGCAAAGCAGATATAATGCAGATTTGTCTTACAAAGGAAGATTAAAACACATATCTGTCTCCTACCGCATCAGATACCAGAAGGAGGCAGACAATTTGCAATTCTTTGGATGGAATGAGACAAGCGACAGATATTTGAGGAACAGAATTTCCATCAGCTATACCGATTTGAAGAAAATAAAACCCTATCTGCATGGAGAATTTTTTCAGATACATGAAACTGGTGCATTTCTGAACAAAGAAAAGTTCAGGGTGACAGCAGGAGTAAAGATGTCTCCAAAGAATGTTGGAACATTCAATGTATCCTACGGCATAGAACACGAACTGACAGAAATCCTGCCCTATACTTATTTCATACTAAAGATGAATTACAAATACGAATTTTAGTGATCCCATTAAGTAAAATATTAAATAAGCCTGTCGTCCTTTTAGGAGCAATTTTGCTCCTCAACAGTTGCTACAAAGAAGCACAGCTTATTGATTATGAGCCTAACAAATTTGGCTATCATGTGTTAAAAATAAACGATTCATATGGCTTCACCGATCTCACCGACAACATAATCTTATATACCATTGGTGCAGACATTATTGCTGGCTTTACACCTGATATTCAATTTGAAAATTACACTTCCATCTCATTCAATGGTAAAGAATTGCAAAACAAGCAAGCCAATCAATTGGGTGATGTAAGAATTAACTTTCCCTACGATATCATTGCTAAAAGAGAAGGTGTAATAGACAGCTTTCAGTTATATTTTACCAGAATCCCATTGTTACAGATACATACTGAAGAAGTGATCAGGGATGAGCCAAAAGTTTTGGCGTGGCTGTCATTACAATATAACCAGGATGTCGAAAACCCTTCCAGTAGCCACACATTTTATAGTTATGCCGGGATTGAGATCAGAGGGGCTTCCTCCCAGGTGTACGACAAGAAATCATTTGGCATTGAACTGTGGGAGGATAAACTTGGTGACAACAACAAGATCCCTTTACTAGGGATGGCTGATAATGAAGATTGGATTCTTGATGCCATGTATATTGATGATCTGCGCATGCGAAATAAATTGTCTTTTGAATTATGGGAAAAACTGAACAACGTCCCTGTGGCCGATCACAAGCCGGAGGTAATTCCAGGGATGCGTTGCGAATATGTAGAGCTATTCATCAATAACAGATACTTCGGAATATATTCCCTGGGGGAGAAGATTGATGAAAGTAAGCTTCACTATTCTGATAGCCAGGATATGATTGGTGGAGTTCTGTATAAAGCCAATAACTGGAGTGATGGAGCCACCAAATTCTATTCTTATAATACCTCCCCTCCCGATGACGTCAATTGGGATGGCTGGGAGCAAATTTATCCCTCTGATATATATGCATGGGATCCATTGGATCAACTGAGGCAACTCATCGTACTTGGTGAGGATGAAGAATTTAAAAATGAAATTCCATCGCTATTTGACATCGATAATGCAGTAGACTATTACCTCTTTATCAACCTGCTGCTTGCTGCCGACAACTCCGGGAAAAACACCTTTTTGGCCAGGTATTCAGATCAATCCACCTTCTTCTACATCCCCTGGGACATAGAGTCTTCGTGGGGGTTTATTTTGGGACAGAACAAAAAAGTGGAACCAAAGAATCTGACAAGCAACAATCTGTTTATGCGTCTGCAAGAAACAAATGCCGGTAACTTTAATGAAAAAATGGAAGCCCGGTGGTTTGATCTGAGAACTGACATCTTCTCTGAAACCGCCCTTCACCAGTCCATTGATGAATACTATTACTCCCTGAAGAAGAATGGAGTCATTGATCGTGAAAATGGAAGATGGGGTGAGTACATCATCGATCTTGATGAAGAACATGAATTTATCAAGGAATGGATCAGTCAGCGACTCCAGTATTTAGATGAGCACTTCGAGTAAAGATGTTCTTCTTAAAGTAATAGGTCAAATATTCTTAATTGCAGATCTTCTCGCATCCAAACTCAGCGATAACTTACCGCACAGGTCCTGCGAATGACCTTCTCCTTCTCTGCGTTCGACCATCGAATATGGACCACATACAGCCCTGGAAAAACCAGCTTATGATCCATGTCATGTCCATCCCAAAAATACCTGTCATTTGTCGCGCAGATTCCATTCTCAACTAATCGCAGCACCTCGAGCCCATTCAAATCGGTAATAGAAATACTTATCACAGACCCCACCGGGGAAGAAGGAATCCTGATTTCCATCAGGTCATTATAGCCATCAAAATCCGGACTAAAAACAGAAGGGACAAGTTCTGCGACGACAGCAAATACTGACCCCTCAATAAACTGAGAATTTACTTTTCCCGGAGTTCCATAATTTGAAGATGCCGCAGCAGAAGTCCAGGCACAACTCCCGGGATCAAGAGAAACCCTCTCCAGTGAAACTCCGGAAGGATCCATTAACATCTGATTGTGCATGCTATCGTTGTAGCTAAAATCCACAAGGGGTTGATCTGACCTGTTTCTAATGCCTATATATCCTGTCTCATTGGGAAGAGATTTCCACCCGGGTAAAGTGACAAAGTCTACATCTTCACGCAAGGACCATTCATCTCTCAAGGCAAAGCCATTTTTAGCAAAAACGACATAGGCTTTCGGAGACAGCAGATGAGAATCCATACTCATTTCTTCATAAGTATTTGTCGAATAGCTATCCGACCCCACCAGGTATTTCAAATCTATTACATCCAAATAAGACCCGGAGGCGTTATACAACTCAAGGTATTCCTCCCCGCCAATTACCGGGTCATACATCAGCTCGTTTATAACTATTGACTGCTTGTCTGGATGGATGGGCAGAGAAAAGTCAATGACCTTATCATTCATCATATTGCCCTCACAGTCTGAAACTTCACTGATATTAACTGAATAAAGAGTTGTATTCTTTATGTAGTCATCAAAAACCAGGGTAATCACATCTGACACCAGGGGTTGAGTAGTATAAACCGGCCTCGCTGTGGCAGTGTATTCTCCAGAGAAGGTATATAATGCTCCTTCTGGAATAATTACGGGTTCAGAAAAATGCACGGCAATACTATTGGTGTCTGCGATCCCAATGAATCTTATTTCAGGAGGCTTGTGATCTCTGTCAGAAGTAAAAATACTATTCACAGTTCCCGGAGTACCACCCCGGGGATCCACCGATGCACCCCAATTGTCAGATCCTGCACAACTCAACTCAGGGTTTCTCTGCTCAAGCGACCACCCCCCTTCTTCTTTCATCGGATCATAAAATGACATTTCCTTGTATGAGGCCGAATGTATCAACCTGTTGTATTGATCAAACAAGGATATGTCTGTCCCGGTATTGGTCAATACAGAAGCGGAAGTAAATAGCCCAAGCTTGTTTTGTTTGAACTGGCACTCATTTTCTTTCGGAAGCAGAACCAGATATTCACCGGGAGCCAATTCCCCCTTCTCAAAAATATACCTTTTTGTATGTATGCAAAGTAACCAGTTCTCAAGGCTCACACGATAATCGCTGTTATTAAATAGTTCGATGTATTCGCAAGCCGGAAGATATACCTCCGGCTCAGGATCAAACATAATTTCGTTGATAACTACCTCCCCGAATTCGAACAGGTTTTGGGTAAAAGTTACAATGGTATCCAATGAGAGATTTCCATCTGAATCCAGGATTTTCGAAACAAAAAGGTGTTGATCCTTACGGTTTGGAAATTTCTCCTGAAAGAACAAACGCATAAGCTTTCCATTAATTAAGGTAGAATCGCAGTCCATATCCTCCCATCTGATCTCGGTTAATTCATCAACACTTATATCTTCACTGAAGCAGAGTTCCACGATATTTGGTCCGATAACTTTCAATGAATCAATAGAGGGGGGATTGTATCTTTATAAAAGGATCCTGTCACATGAACATCATCCAACCAAAGCTTGCGATCCTGGGCAGATGAATAACTGTACCTCAGCGTCAGGTATTTCCCTTCTGACTTTTGTCTCTCCTGTCCCTCTCCAATACTTTCCCGGCTAACAGCCTCCCCTGCCATTTGATAGTCAACGGACCACCATCCGGAAGCATTCCTGGAAAGGATAAAAACCGGAGCCACTTCTCCCTATCTGCTTCTCATAATTTACTTCGGTTTCGACAACTACAAAAGTCTCTCCTACGATTACCTGCCACAGCCTGATCAAATCATCCGAAGCAGTAAAGTTTACCCCAAATACAAAGCCATCCAGCATCTGATCTGGCGCACTGTTTAATACACCGATCTGCCAGTTGTTTCCACTGCTTGGGTGATAGGAATGGCGTATTTGAAAAGAAAATGATAAAGAGCTATCAAGTTGTGGGTAATCAAGATTGACATAGACCCAGTCCTCCCCTGCCTCTGGATTATCAAAAACATGATGCAATGAATACAATCCGTTTAAGGGCAATTCAGCAGAGCTCTCCCACCTGTTTGGAGGCGACTGTTCCCATTCACTCATTTCCCCGTCTTCAAAATCATAATAATTTTGTGCACATAAAATCCGAGGGAACATCAAAATAAACCATCTGAGTGTTTTCACAATACAATAAATTTTACGAATTTTGCCACTTGGTATTTATAAGTGGCGATTAAAATTTCCATTCAATCTGTTAGTTAATGTAATGGGGAAATAAAAAATCGTAAGAAAACGGAAAAAATATTTGAAAAATATGAAAATTGCTATTGTAGGTGTGAGTGGTGCTGTAGGTCAGGAGCTGATCAAAGTGCTGGAGGAAAGAAACTTTCCATTGGATGAACTTGTGCTTTTTGGATCTGCCAGAAGTGCGGGAAGAACATATAATTTTAAAGGAGAAACACTTACAGTAAAGGAATTAAAAGAAAATGATGATTTTGCAGGAATAGATATAGCATTGACATCTGCAGGAGGAGGAACGTCGAAGAAGTTTGCAGACACCATTACAAAACATGGTGCCATTATGATCGACAATTCAAGTGCATTTCGCATGGACGAAGATGTTCCGCTGGTGGTTCCTGAAGTAAATCCGGACGATCTTAAGGATATGCCAAGGAAAATAGTGGCAAATCCAAACTGTACCACCATACAGATGGTGGTTTGCCTGCAACCCATTGAAGAACTATCACACATCACAAAAGTGCATGCAGCTACTTATCAGGCTGCAAGTGGTGCAGGTGCTGCTGCAATGCAAGAGCTGGAAAACCAGATCAGGCAAATAGCCAATGGAGAGGAAGTTGTTGTAGAGAAATTCGCCTATCAGCTGGCTCAAAACCTGATTCCGCAGGTAGACACCTTCAAGGACAACCTCTATACCGGTGAAGAAATGAAAATGTACAATGAGTCGAGAAAAATAATGCATTCAGACATTCAGGTCAGCACTACCTGTGTTCGTGTTCCTGTCATGCGGAATCATTCTGAGGCCTTGTGGATTGAAACCGAAGATGAATTGACGCTTGAGCAAGTTCGCAATGCGATGGATCAGGCACCGGGGGTCACATTGCAGGATGATCCTGAAAACCAGGTTTACCCGATGCCACTTTGGGGAGCTGGTGAAGATGATGTATTCGTTGGCCGTATCAGGAAAGACCTGACAAATCCAAAGGGGATCGCACTTTGGTGTGTAGGTGACCAGATCAAAAAAGGAGCTGCTCTGAATGCTGTTCAGATCGCAGAGAAGCTTTTGGCGATGGGAATAGTAAAATAATATGCCAGGGCAGAGAACTTGGTCAATCGCTTTTAATACAAAAAATCGTTAAACGGGTATCGTGCCGCGTGAACTGTTTTCACAAACTGGTAAAGGGTATCTTTTAGTTGATCAATGTTTTCTTTTTCTTTGGCTGAGATAAACATGGCATGTTTATTCTCGCCGGTCCATTCCATTTTTATATCATCCAGACTAAGGTTTTGTCTTTCAGCAGGGGTCAGATCATCTTCGTCTTTTTGTACATAATTAAAATTATCGATCTTATTGAAGACCATTAGTTGGGTCTTTTCACACGGCTCCTAAGTCTTTAAGTGTTTCTTCAACCACAACAATCTGCTCTTCAAAATTGGCATGAGATACATCCACCACATGCACAAGAATATCTGCCTCCCTCACCTCGTCAAGGGTTGACTTAAATGATTCAATCAGGTGGGTAGGCAGCTTTCTGATAAAGCCAACGGTATCTGACATCAGGAAGGGAAGGTTTTCTATGACTACTTTCCTAACGGTTGTGTCGAGCGTGGCAAAGAGTTTATTTTCTGCAAAAACATCCGATTTACTCAGAAGATTCATGAGTGTGGATTTGCCAACATTGGTATATCCCACCAGTGCTACCTGCACCATCTTCCCCCTGTTCTTTCGCTGATTACTCATCTGCCCGTCAATCTTTTTCAACTGCTCTTTCAATCGACTGATCTTGTCCCTGATGATCCTGCGGTCAGTCTCAATTTCAGTTTCACCCGGTCCCCTGAGTCCAATGCCACCGCGTTGCCTTTCCAGGTGGGTCCACATGCGCGTTAGCCTGGGTAGTAGGTATTGATACTGCGCCAATTCAACCTGAACCTGCATGGGCTGTCTTTGCCCGGCTGGCAAAAATATCAGGATTAAATTTGTTCGGTCGAGGATCTTACCTCCAGCTCCTTTTCAGTATTCCTCAACTGGGTAGGAGAAAGCTCATCATCGAAAACAACCATGCCTAATCTCATTCTCCCTCACAAACTGTTTTATCTCCATTAGCTTGCCACTGCCAATGAAAGTTCTCACATTGGGTGTTTCAACCTTCTGGGTAAAAAAACCAGAAGGTGAAGCACCGGCAGTCTCGGTAAGAAATGCCAGTTCTTCAAGGTATTCATTCACCTCTTCTTCCGACTGATTCCTTCCGATTACACCAACAAGTACTGCCGATTCTTTTTCTGGCCTGTGATCGTAATAATATCCCCCCATGAATTCAATTCTCTTTAGGCGAACAAAAGTAGTGAAATTCTTAAAAAGAAAAGGGGGTGCCTGAATCAGACTCCCCCTTATACTTATTATAAAAAATTAATTACTTAATATATTGCTGGCTCGACTTATAGATCGCATCTCTAACCACTGGCTGGGCCTTCTCCAAACACACCTTAATGAGCTCAGACTCGCTTGGAAATGGCAATTCCTTTTTCTCCAGGTTTCTCTTTGCGCCATCAGGAACAGCTTCTATTTTTCCAATAACTTCATAAGAATCATTCATGAACATGTGGCTTGAAGAGAATGGTACAGGCATACAAGTGATTTCATTTCCGCCTGTGCGGTCAATAACCACAACTTCTCCCCTTATGGAGGCAGTCTTCTCTTTGTGGGTCTTAATCATAGTTGCTTCAGCATCTTTATAGAGCTTAATGTCATTCCCGGCAGTGTCTTTCATCACATTTCCATTGGCATCTTTATAGTAATCAAATTCAATGGTACTCTTCTTCTTGAACTCAGTTCTCTCTTCAGACTCTTTATCTTCAGATGTTTCAATGGCGTGTATATTCACCACCACATCATAATCATAATTTACTCCGTTGGTCGGGTTAATAAAATGATACTCTATCCATTCATTCCCTTTTAGTCCGGAGGGATCAAACGTAATCAATGACTCAAGGTCGAGACGTGTTACCGGAGCATTTTCATCTGCTACTGGAACAACAAGGACCCTGCTGATACCCATCATATAGGCATCATGGATCATTGTTTCAATATCGGGGAATTTATTCCCACCCAATTCTCTCGCACGAAGCAGGTTGTAATGAGCTTCCCTGAAATCCATTTTGTTCTTTGGATTTTCAAGCAACATTTTTCCAATGCGAAAATGCTCATCTGCTGCCTTATTTTTGTACTCAATGATCTTTGCATCATAGTCAACATATTCATAGCTGTATGTCTTCCCTTCAACAGTAAGAGGAGTAACAGTTCTGACCTGACTTTGACGGGTTTTCATAGTGCCGTATCGTGACATGACTTCCGCATAGAAATCAGGGTTATCTTCTCTTTGCAGGAAAGTAATTCTTTCCATGTCACGCTCATTCGCCAAACGATAAGCACGGTCCATTTCCGCGGCTAACTTAGCATTTGGCTTTTTCATAAGTTTCTTGGTAGTCTTCTGAATGACCCTATCATAGTTGCCATTTTGCATCAATTTTGTATTTGATGCGCAGGATGATAGAACGAGTACTGAAATCAGTATGGGTAAAATTTTTTTCATATGTGCTTGTATTTGTACATGGCTAATATAAAAATTATTTGCTTACCACTCGCTAAACTAAAGCACAAAAAAAAGGCCGGGGTTCCCCGGCCTTTATATATTATCATCCATCTTCCTATTGTAAAACAAAGTTAATAGGGAAAGTGAAAAGCACTTTCACCGGCTTACCCTCTCTGCTACTAGGAGTCCATTTTTTGGTGATGCCATTACTACCCTGACAGCCTCCTTGTCCAATGCAGGGTCAACACTTCTAACAACTACAGCATCAACAACTTTACCCACACTGTTCACAGCAAACTGCACAATTACACGTCCACTAATTCCATTTTCCGCAGCAATTTCAGGATATTCCAGGTTATTGGCAATGTACTTCCTGAACTCGAGAGCAGGTTCTCCACCATTAAATGTAGGCATATCTTCAACGATGTAGAAGATTTGTTCTTCTTCAATGGTCTCTTCCTCGTCAGCCATCATGGTGAAATCATATTCTGTATCTTCGTCTACTTCCATATCAAAATCGAAATCATCAATTTCCTGGTCATTTTCGACGATATCCAAAACTTCAGCAACTTTTGGTGCCTCAGGCTTTGGTTCTTCCTTTGGTGGCTCTTCACGACGAGTGATGATCATCTCATCCTCAAACTGAATTTCCTGAACCATTTCCGTATCATCAATCACATCTGGCTTGGTTGTCCACTCAAAACCAATTAAAATAACGGAAAGAGCAACCACAAGGCCTACCTGAATAAAAATTCCTTTTTTATTCTCCAGATCAGCCTTTTTTGATTTTTTTAGTTCCATGTTTATGTTTTTTGCGCCGTTAAAAGTAATACTATTTTCATTGAAAATCAAGCACACGAATGCTGATCGCCAATAATTTTTACGTTTTTAAACTAATCCCTTAGTTATAAAACTCATCTTAGAGGGTAATTAGTATGTAGTCTTCACTCATAAGATGCATTTTTAGTAAAAAATCCACAAAAAATTTGCCAATCACCCGATTTTCACCAAAAAAGTAATATTTTTGAGTCCCTTTTTGGGAAATGGGGCATTAGCTCAGTTGGCTAGAGTGCCTGACTGGCAGTCAGGAGGTCACCGGTTCGACTCCGGTATGCTCCACCCTCGTCCTCCGAAGCCTTGGCGAAGGAGGGGTTCGTCCATAACCAATATAAAGACCCCGCAAAATTGCAGGGTCTTTTTTGTTTGTCTGAAGACTACACACCAGCGCCAACCATCCCTGAATTCAAATTAAAACATAAGGCAGCAAAGCCACATTTCTCATCGTAAAGAGAAAAGATGACAATCCGCAAAAGGGATGGCTTACACAAAAATGAGGGAATAACTACACACGCCTTTCTCATTCAGAAACAGTATTATCATAAGCTATTCGTACTTTTCAAATATATATAGAGGAAGAGCATTATGCCCGATTTTAGCTCAGAAGATCGTCTAATTTGTAGGTGTAAGACTGGAGCGTACTTTTTAAGTTTTGATCGACCAAGAATTAAATTATTAGCCTTAGCCATGAACCATTCTGAATCAATTATCAATCATTTGAATGCCATCGTTTTTTCATTTGATAAAGATGGAATCTTCACATCCTCTGCAGGAAAAGGACTCGAGTTATTGGGACTTAAACCTGGTCAGGTAGTTGGGATGTCGGTATTTGATGTCTATAAAGATGAACCTTCAGTAATCGAAGATTGTAAGAGCGCCCTTAAAGGAGAGCCCGTTCGGAAAACTGTCTATGTAGGAGATTTAGCCTTTGATAGCTCCTTCACCCCGGTACTTGGAAAAAATGGCGAATTGAAAGAAGTTGTCGGAATCTCAATCAATGTAAGCAATTACAAACAAACTGAAGCTGAATTAAGCAAACAACAGGAAAAACTTAAAAGAGTTATTACCGCCTCGAACACTGGTATATGGGAATGGAATATAGCGAATGACGAAGTATATTACAGCCCAAAATGGAAAGAAATCCTCGGCTATACAGATGATGAACTGGAGAATGCTTTTAATACATGGACAGAAAATCTACATCCGGACGAAAAGGATGATTTACAAGAGAAATTGCAAGATTTCCTGAACAATCCTGTAGGTCATTTTGAGCAGACATTCAGAATGAAACACAAGAAGGGTCATTATGTTTGGATTTTGAACCGCTCTGCTATAACACTTGGCGATAATGGTAAACCCATTTATATGTCAGGATCTCACCTTGACATCTCAGATATTCTGCATAAGGAAGCTGAATTGGATGCAAGTGAATATAAGTTCCGAACTGTCTTTGAACGCTCTCCATTGGGGAAATCAATGACCGGTATTGATGGAACACTGAAAACGAACAAAGCATTCTCAGAAATATTAGGGTATTCTAAAGAGGAGTTACAAGAGAAACATTGGAAAGAATATACACATCCTCAAGATATTGAAGCAAGTGAAAGATTTGTCAAACAAATGATTGATGGTGAAATAAACACAGCCCGTTTTGAAAAAAGATACTTGCATAAAGAAGGACACTATATCTGGACCGAAGTAAATACCTCTCTATATAGAGACAATACCAACAAGCCACTATTTTTTATTACTTCTATACTTGACATTACTGACCGGAAGAAGAAAAACGAGGAGTTGAAATTGAAAAATATTGTCTATAATACTTCTGTAGCTGCAAACAGCATGTCCAATATAAATGGGGAATTAAGGAGTGTAAATAATTCTTTTTTAAAAATCTGGGGTTATGAATCTCCTGAAGAGGTCCTTGGAAGGTCAATTTCAGAATTTATAAAATTTAAAAATGAGGCGACTGAAATCCTCAATGGACTCACAACAAAAGGAGAGTGGTCAGGAACATACACTGCACTCAGAAAGGATGGTTCCACATTCATGGCCCGGGCAATTGCCAGTACTTTAAACGATGAAGAGGGAAATGCCATTGGCTATCAATCTTCAGTATTTGATATTTCAGAAATGATTGAGGCGGAAAACAAAACAAAAGCAAGCGAGAAGAAGTTTAAAACGCTTTTTCAAACTTCAACAATTCCTCTCTGCAATGTTGATAACGAAGGCAGGATTATCCTGATAAATGACCAGTTTACTAAAACCTTTGGCTACACCCTTGAAGATGTGCCAACGCTGGACGATTGGTGGAATAAAGCCTATCCCGACGAAGAATACCGCGAATGGGTGCTTAAAACATGGGGAGAAGCAATAGAAAACGCCAAAGCTCAAGATATTGAAATAAGATCAGAAGAGTATACTGTGACTTGCAAAAATGGCTTAAAAAGAATTGTAATTATTGGCGGTACAAATTTGGAAGACGGTTTCCTTGCTTCTTTTATTGATGTTACAGAGCGAAAAGAAATGGAAGAAAAGCTCAAGAACTCAAATAAGGAACTTGAACAATTTGCATATATCTCTTCTCACGACCTGCAGGAACCCCTTAGGAAAATAAAAAGCTATTCAGAGTTATTCGAGCTGAAATATAAGGAGATAATAGATGAAAAGGGGGATTAAATATTTAGACACAATAAAATCCGGAACAGAAAGGATGCAGGTATTGATTGATGATTTACTCACGTATTCCAGAGTAACAACAAAATCAAAAGAATTTGAGTCAGTACACCTGAATAGTATTGCAGATGAAGTAATCGACATCCTTGAGTTACCAATCAAGGAAAACAATGCTCAAATAAACTATGGGAAATTGCCTGTGGTATCAGTAGATTTCAGACAGATGAAACAATTGTTTCAAAACCTGATCTCAAACAGCTTAAAATTCAGGAACGCAAAAGATCCCGTAGTAGATATTACTGCTCAGGATGAAGGCGACCATTGGCTAATAAAAATAGAAGACAACGGTATTGGTTTCGACATGCAGTATGCAGAACAGATTTTTGTAGCCTTCAAAAAACTCCACAACCGCGCGGAATATAGCGGGTCTGGTATTGGACTTTCTATCTGTAGTAAAATTGTAGAACGACACGGAGGAAAAATATGGGCAGAATCGGAACCTGGCAAAGGAGCCAGATTTTTCTTTACGCTTCAAAAGTAAAATGTGTGAGACAAAAGTGAGATGAAGAACCAGCTTGTGAAAAATAATTATATTCTTATCCTGATAGCCATAACAATAAGCTTATTGGCATTCATGATTCTGCACGCTTTTGGATTATCTACAGATCTTACGATCATTCAAATCCCTTTTCATTCATCTATTGAGGCCATCGGAGGAATTATGACTATCATCATTGCCATTCTCCTGTTTGTCCGCTTTCATGACGAAAAAGATGAAACCCACTATTCATTCGTTGCTATGGGGTTTTTTGGGGATGGGCATATTCGACCTCATCCATTCCTTTCTTGCAGCCAGGAAACGCTTTTGTTTTTTCACATACGGTGTCGCTCCTCAATGGTGGATTTTGGTTTGCATTGCTTCTTCTTCCACAACAAATAAGGAAGAGAATAAAGACTCCTTTATTTGCTTTTTCCTGCGCTGTAGTATGGCTGATACTCATTGTTACAATATTTGGCTGGCCAAATATGTTTCCAATGTTAAATGAAGATGAAACCTTCTCAACCCTGGCATTTCTCCTGAATGCTATGGCAGGAATTGGCTTTTTGGCAGGGACAATTATACTTATCCTTCGTTATAGAAGACATTTCGAAATTGAAATATTTTTAATTGCCGTCATTGCATTGATTCAGGGACTCTCCAGTATTACTTTTCAATATTCTGAGATCTGGGATCTGGAATGGTGGCTTTGGCACATCTATCGATTTGGTGGCGATATTATCCTTTTATACTCGGTTTTTAGGATGTTCACAAAAATGGTGGAAGATCTGGAACTAGTAAATAAAAATCAATTCTCCATCCTGGATTCCATGCCTTTTGGATTAATGATACTTAGGAGATAGACACATCATTCAAATCAATAAATCAGCCCAGGAAATCACAGGTTTCACAGAGGAAGAAATCAAAGGGAAATTATGCTATGATTCAGTTTGTAAAGCAGATTGCAATAATTGTCCGATCATTGATCTGAAAGAAGAAGTAGATTCAAAGGAAGTGTTTATTGGCAAAAAAGACGGAACAAGCTTCCCCGCCCTAAAAACCGTTAAGTATATTACCTTAAATGATGAGGAGGTTCTTTTGGAAGGCTTTGTTGACATGACAAAAGTGATGCACGCTGAAGAGGAACTCAAATTGAATGAGCAGAAATTCAGAGAAATCTTCGATTCCGTTACCAATTCAATATTTATCATTGACTTTGGAAGAGGAATAATAGATGTCAACAAAACAGCGATTCAACAATATGGATATACGAAGGAAGAATTCATCAAAATGTCACCTTTAGATTTTATTCACCCTGACTACAAAGATGAATTTCATCGGTCAATTACCGATGTTACAACTACTGAACTCTATAGAGGTCAAAGGGTTGATGTTAAAAAAGGATGGAAGCAGTTTTTATACAGATGTCTCTGGTTCCATTGTAACTTTCAATGGAAAATCGCACATACTTTCAGCGGTTCGTGATATTTCCGAAATGAAGGCATCTGAACATGAATTGAAGAATGCATACGCCAATCTGGAACTTACTAACAGAGAACTAGAACAATTTACCTATGTGTCTTCGCACGATTTGCAAGAGCCTCTGCGAAAAATTAAAAATTACAGTGAATTGCTAGTGATTCGCAACCGTGAACAACTAGACGAAGATGGCAGAAAATACCTCGACATCATTTCGAGAGGAACGAAACGCATGCAGAATCTAATTGATGATCTGCTGGGCATCTCAAGGGTTAGTTCTCGCGGTGTAGAATTTACAACCGTAAATACGGCAAGAATTCTAAGAGGATATAGAAAAACAACTTAAAAAGGAAATACCTGAAACTAAATTCCAAATTACCTATAGCGATCTGCCCGAAATAACTGGGGGACAAAAACCAACTTCTTTCCCTGTTTGAGAACTTGATATCTAACGCCATAAAATACAAGGGTGACTTAGATCTGGAAATAAGCATCAGCTCGCAGGATCTAGGGTCTGAGTGGCAATTTAAAATTGAAGATAACGGCATTGGTTTCGAAATGAAATACGCCGAAAAGATATTCGTAATTTTTCAACGCTTACATGGCAGAGATAAATATTCCGGGACTGGAATCGGCTTGGCAAAATGCAAAAAGATTGTTGAAAGACACAACGGGAAGATATGGGCAGAATCAACTCCAAATATTGGATCAACTTTCTATTTCACAATACCTAAATAATTAACAATGATGAAAAAAGAGACAAAACTTATTCATGTACTTCTGGTTGATGATGACCAGGAAGACCTGGACCTGACACTCGAAGTCATGGAAATGACCAAAATGAAACTAAATATTGAGGTGGCAAAGGACGGGGTAGAAGCCGTTGACTATTTGAATAAAGTGGCTGCAATAGATGTGAGAAATTTACCAGACCTAATATTATTAGACCTGAATATGCCAAGGATGAGCGGGCATGAAGTGCTAGAGTTTATTAAAGGACATGATACCTTTAAGAAAATTCCAGTTGTGATTCTAACCACCTCAAAATCCGAAGCAGATATTGCCAGTTCTTATGCCGCCGGTGTGAGTTGTTTTGTAACCAAACCAGTGGGACTAAAAGAGTTTCAGACGGTAGTTGAAGCTGTAAATAATTTTTGGTTTACAGTGGTCAAATTTCCGGAAAAATAAGATTCCCCCGATAAATTAACAGAAACAGGGCTCAATATGTATGAACAAAATGAATACTTTGCACTTCTGGTAGAAGATGACCTGGAGGATGCTGAACTGATTCAGGAATCAATTGACATGATTCCTTCTCCAAAGTTAGTGATCAACCACGTTAAATCAGTAAAAGAAGGTCGTCTATTGATAAAAGAGAACCATTTCGATAACATTCTGACAGATTTAAACCTACCCGATTCTTCAGGATTAAAAACGGTAAGGACACTGTGCGCAGACGCTCCCAAAACTCCAATAATTGTTTTAACCGGACTGAATGATAACGATACAGGCATTGCGGCCCTGGAGATAGGGGCACAGGATTTTATTGTGAAGGGTAGATTTAATGAATCCCAGCTTCTCCACTCGATACAATATGCAATTAGTCGGAAAAAACTTGAAGAGCAATTAAGGACAGATCAAAATTTACTATTTAATGTTTTTAACAATACACCGGTTATCCTGTATCTTGTTGGGTCCGACAAAAGAATAGCCAAAATAAATGATGCTGGCACCGCCGTCAATAAAAAACGGAAAAGGAACTTTTAGGCAAATACAGCGGTGAGATGTTGAATTGCGTTAATCATTTAAACAATACCGAAGGATGTGGAAATACTGAAAAGTGCAAAGAATGTATTATTTGCAATACAATCGAGAAGTGCTTTTCAAGAAAAGCGTCGTATAAAGACATAAAGGCCACTATAAAGGTAAAAAGGGGCATGGATATTCAACAAAAACAGTATTTACTTTCTGCTTCATATATAAATGGAGGCAACAACAATTATGTGCTTGTAGGACTTAATGACATTACTGAACTCGAAGAGGCAAAAATGAAAGCAGAGGAAAGTGATCGATTGAAATCGGCTTTCCTGGCCAATATGAGCCATGAGATCAGAACTCCCATGAACAGCATTATGGGGTTTATTGAAATTCTTAAAATAAATAACAACCTCACTCAAGAGAAGAAAGAGGTTTATCTGGATATTGTGAAGCAAAGCAGTGATCGCTTACTCGATACTATTAATGACATTATTGAAGTATCAAGAATTGAATCAGGCAATATGCGATTAAATACCTCAAGAATTTTGGTGCTGGATATTCTGAATTATTTGCAAAGTGTTTTCAAGCCGGAAGCTGAAAAGAAGAAACTTAACTTCTCACTTGAAACCTCCAAAAATCTAGAGAATCTATTTATTGAAACAGATAAAAACAAACTTGAGTCCATACTGATAAATTATATAAAAATGCAATAAAATTTACGAATGAGGGATCCATTAAATTTGCTTGTACCTACGATAACAAACAAATATCATTTTATGTAGAAGATACCGGCATAGGAATTCCTGAAAACAAAGTTGATTTAGTATTTAAACGCTTTGGTCAGGTTGATGCCGCGCTGACCAGGGCTCATGAGGGCTCCGGATTAGGATTGTCGATAGTAAAAGCTTATGCAAATTTGTTAGGTGGCTCTGTAAATATTACATCAGAAGTAGGTGTGGGAAGTCAATTCTCCTTTCATTTAACTGAAGGAATATTTTACGAAACAGAAAAGTCCACTCCATCTGATGAAGTGGGGGTCGTCGATACAGAGACCTTTGCCTTGTCCAGTAAAATCCTTGTTGCAGAGGATGAAAATATCAATTATTTGCTACTTCATGAATTGCTTAAAGGAAAAGTGCAGACCATTTTACGGGCAAAAAATGGTGTGGAGGCTGTAGAACTGTACAAGAAGAACCCGGATATTGGCCTCATATTTATGGATATTAAAATGCCAAAGATGGATGGAGTAGAAGCGACGAAGGAAATAAGAAAAATAAATGATACTGTTCCGATAATTGCATTAACTGCTTATGCCCTGTCAGGTGACAGAGAAAAATTTATATCAAATGGTTGTTCCGATTATCTTTCCAAGCCTGTTGCACAAAAAGATGTTGAGGATATTCTAAAATACTATTTTGATCCTTCTAAGAAATAAAGCAAGAATCAATTTTCTCAATCAGCTCACTGTGATTGATGGGTTTAGAAATAAAATCGCTACACCCGCAAGCCATGGCCTTGTCTCTGTCGCCTGTAAAAGCGTAGGCAGACTGAGCTATTATGGGAACCTTCTGATCCAGTTCCCTGATCTTTTTCGTAGCTTCAAATCCATTCATCCCCGACATTTTGAGATCCATCAGGATGACATCAATTTCTGGTTTTTGTCTAAATATTTCAAGGGCCTGAATGCCATTTTCCGCATGAAAGACCTGGTACTTTTTGTCAGCCAGTATGATCTCAACCAACATAAAACTCACGCTGTCATCTTCGGCAACCAAAACATTGATTGCTTTTGAATTTTCTTTTGGTACAAACGCAACTTCCTCTTCCATAATGGCAATGTCTGCATTGGCAGGATGACTGAGGATTGAGAAATAGAAAGTACTTCCTGTACCAGGGGTAGACTCAAGCCATATATCTCCTCCAAGAATCTCTGCGTATGATTTGGCAATGGCTAAGCCCAGGCCCGATCCCTCATAGGCTGCCCTGTCTTCAATATCTGCCTGCACAAAACGTTCAAAAATAGCCTCCCTCCGATCCTCTTCAATACCAATTCCGGTGTCTTTAACTGAAAAGAACACTTTCTTGTCTTTTGCCTTACATTCAATAGTAATACTCCCTTCATGAGAATATTTTATCGCATTTTTTATAAGATTTGTTAGTATGGAATTAAGCTTCAATTCATCAGTAATGATACTATTTTCAGCAGTTGACAGCTCATTATTCAGGATCAATTGCATGTTATTGCGCTCTACTTCGGGCTTGAAAAAATGATACTGATTCTCCAACACATCACTGAGATTCACCTCACCCAAATGCAGGTCTAACTGACCGGTTTCGATTTTCGAAATCTCTATGATATTGTTTACGGTGCTCAACATTCGATCCCTACTTTTTTATGTATGATACCAATGTATTGCTGTCTCTTGTCTTCTGAAAGGTCTGGTTTCTGAATAAGGTGGGTGAATCCCACTATGCCATTCATTGGGGTTCTTAATTCATGACTCATATTGTAGAGAAATGCACTTTTCAATCGATCAGCCTCCTCTGCCCTTTCCTTTTGATTCTTGATCTCCTCGATGAAATCCATTCGCTCTGAGACATTCCTGATGATGCCATGGTTTCCTTTCCATTCCCCTTCACTATTAAATAATTTCGTCCCAAAAGTCTCGCCCGGAAATACCTGATTGTCTTTGGTTTTGTATTTGGTCTGATACATTTTGTCACCACCTTTGGCATTTACATTAAATACAGCCTTCCCCGTATCGATAAAATTTTTGACATCAGCATATAGCATCTCAGTGGTTTCCCCCCAATTCTTCCGGGGCAAAACCAAATGTAGATTTCATGCCGTTATTAGCCAGTATAATTTTCCCCTGTGTATCTGTCATAACAATACCATCCTTTATGGAATTGAACATGATCTCAAATAATTGCTTTTGTTCTGTGAGATCATTCTTCGTAATATTAAGATCATCAATGGTTTGTTGTAACTCATTGGTATGTTGCTTAATTCTTATGAGTTGTTCTGACTGTCGAGAAGTCTCCGCTGGGATCCATCTTCTGATAAGAATGAAAAGAATGAAAAGAAACCGTCAGATTGATCATTTTCGGAAAAGAAAACAATGTGAGGTTGCGCAAGGAAATCATATATTTTAATAGGAATCAGTCCCGACAGTGAAGTATACCAAACCCCAAAAAACAAACTCTCCAATAAAGTTCTGAAAGCATCGATTGATAAAACGAACAGCAATGTCACTAACAATCAGTCGTTTAGACTTCTTTTAGAGATCTTTCTTATATAGAAATATAAAATGTAAGACCAGATAATTACCAGCAACAGGTAAATAAAAGGAGTTATATAATCGAAATATTCCATGGAGAATCTTTTCAATGCACAGAGTAGTATCTTCTATTCCCTCCTTGTTTATCTTAAAGATTAATATTCTGAGCAGCTATGAATATTTGGAGTAAAAATGCATAAATATTTTGTATTTCGTTGTAGGGAATTCTCTAAAAGCATAAAATTTGATTAAAATTGACCAAATATGAGCACCAGAGTCTTCTACTCTGAACCATACAAAAATTCGAAATTTTCAATAGCAACTGTCCCTGCGCTAACCAATGCATTGAATGTATTTTGTCCCTCAACAAAATGGAGATCGCTTACATTGGAAGTGCTCCGCTCAAGGTTTGCTTTTTCCGTTTCAAGTGCCTTACCATTCAATTCAAAGCTTATCTCTGAACTATCTGACATACCCTTGAGAAGTACTTCGCAAGTGTAAGCACTATCTTCAAGACAGAAAATGTCGTACACAAGCCATTCCCCTTCGCTGAAGGACCACATTATTGCGGGAGGTTCTGCTTCTCCTTTGATGCTCTATCATTTCAATTTTTACAGGTTCATCTTTTCTGTAAAATTCAGATCTGAGGAGGTGTCATGAACAAAATAAGATCTCATAAAACCTTCATGACCATAATTTGAAGCGTATACCTTCCCGAGATCTGCCTGAAAACAGATTGAAAACATCCTCTCAAAACCACCGTTCTCAAGACGCAATTATTAGAAACACATCAAGCATAATTTTAGATTCTTCAATAGAAGGCTTCTCCTCCCCTGGAGAACTCAACTATCTTATCCCAACCATCAGGAGCAGTAATTGAATAGATACCACGTGGATTATCAAGTTTCTTCCATGTCCAGAATGACCATCCAATATTTTTGTTCTCAAAATTCTGAAAAGTACTCCAATAAATTTGCGGATTCCTTTCGCCTGTCTCACCCACCCAAACAGGGGCGTTGAATTTTTCCTCAGATCAAGAAAGTAATCAATGTTATTCAAATTATCCGGGTTATTCCAGCAATAATAATGAAATTGATACACCAGGTTATCATCAAAAGGTTCAGAAAAAACCGACCAATCGTTCGACCAGTCTGCTCCCTCAACAATGATCATGTGCTTCTTATCAATCTCGCGAATGGCCTCTGTCAGTCGTTCATACATCGGCTCAAGCATATGCTTGTATTTTTCTGCTGCTCCGGTCCTCTTTGGCAGGGGCTCATTCAGCAAGTCGTAGGCGGCGATCACAGGGTTATCCTTATAGCGGTCCACAAGCTTGAGCCAAAGCCGGGTCAGTCTCTCTTCATACTTTGCATCCATAAATAATTCGGGGAGGTTATTCGGACTGTCATCTATGTTTTGTCCGGTTTGTCCGCCAGGAGCACCATGCATATCAAGGATGATATAGAGCTGGTACTTTTCCTGAGGAAACCAGGTTGTCGAGCAGAGAAAATTCTCTTCAATAAAATATGCGGAGTCTCATTCTGTTAAAAACAAGCGCGCATTGAGTGCAGGACGAACAGAGTTGAAGCCAAGTTCACTGATTCTTTTGATATCAGACTCATTGATAAAGTCCTCTCTGAATGTGTTCCAGAAACTCACTGCGTAAGCGAAGTCATCAGCTCAAGAATCAATTTCTCAATTTTCCTTGGCCGGTCTGCCTCATTTCCAAATTTCCACATATAGCCTTCCGGCAACAGCCAGTTTCCCAATCCAACACCTTCCAAATAGATGGTGTCGTTTTCTTCGTTGAAGATATATTGTCCTTCTGTATGAAGAAAGCTAAGCTTTTCCACGTTTGTTTCTTGCTCACTGCATGCAAACAGAAAAAAGCCAAGGAATAGGGTTAAAAAAGTAGTTGTTCTCATTAGGGGTGAATTTGAGGTAAAAATACATATTGTTTTTTAAAACAATTTGCCACTGACAAAACAAAAACAAGAGCTTGTCCCAATATTATGAAACAAGCTCTTTCCAACATCTACTGATAAAGAAATCCTACTTCTTCAAAAATTTCTTATGTACCGTCATTTCGTTCATCGTCATCCTGATCACATATAAACCGGAAGGCAATTCCGACACATCAATCGTTCCCTTGTCTCCTTCAATATACTGGACAAACATGAGTTGACCCTGCACATTATATATCAAGACGCGGGAAGAACCTTCCACTCCGCTTATGGTGAGTTTATCTGACACCGGGTTGGGGAACAGGTGTATCTGCTTTGATGCGGATGCAGCAATCCCTGTCGAAAGATCCATGTTTACCAATCTCTCCACGGCATTTACCGTCATCCTGAAAACCAGCGAACCGCTTTTGGTATAGGGAATCTTCAAAATTACGCTTCCTTCATCCGCTGGCTCAGCAGTGCACATCCCAAGTCTGTATGCTGAATCTCCCAAATGTATCTCCGACATATAACTCTCGAGAAGAACCGTAGGAACACCAAGGACATGGTCTGCATCTTCAACATCAACATTCAAACCAATCAAGTCTCCTTCCGAATAAAAAACAATATGATCTTCTTCAACAAGCAGGCTGACTTCTGCCATTGAAGCGGACTTCTTCACCTGGGTGGTAAAATCTGAAATGACCCCTGCAGAGTATTGCAGGATCAATCCGGCATCATAGGCTGTGATGCTACCTATACCATCTACGTTCGCTGTGCTGTCTCTCCAGTTCTCCCAGGGAAGCGGGTCCGCTTCTGGCAAAGGATCCAATCCAACAGAATGCTGTAAGGTAAGCGCCGCATCATAGGCCTGTATCTCTGCATCATCATTTACATCACCTGGCCTGAGCGCAACAATGGAAAATGTTCCCCCCGCGGTAGGCACGGGCTCAACTTCATTGCCCCACAGATCTGTTCCGTGGCTCAGACGAACATTTACCTGTCCTCCCGAATTTGGAACAGAATAGAGATAGGTGTAGGTGGTATCGCTCATTCGGGTCATCACCGCATTGGTCAGGACGACTGCCCCATCAAGACTCAACCAAACAGGATTATCTGCATCCATGGATTCGGAAAATGTAGCAGTGATCATCAACAAATCTGCCAGCCGGATTTCTGTATCATCATACGTGACTTCAGCTGAAGGGGGTGCAGTTTCTGAAATAAGGAGGTCACCAGCCACGAGGTCGGTTACCGGAATATTATTGAGGTAGGCATTGGATATACTTACCCCTGCCGTTCCCACTCCAAGAGAATTGAAATGTAAAACCAGAATTTCTCCTGCTCCTGTAAGCGCTTCGGTATTCATGTAGCTTATAGAAACCATCCCGGCCGTTTCCTCATTGACGGCAAGCGTGCCCCCGTCTGAAAGTATTCCTTCCACCGAAGAATAACTGTATTGCAGCAGAGATTGATCATAGCTAATATCGAACTGAAACGAGATGATATCCTCTGCGCTGTTCAGTTCACTCACAGCGATAGCAATAACTGCCGGCTGACCAGCTTCTACGGTATCACTAACTACGCTGAGGGTAAATTCTCCGGGTTCAGGATCCGGATCCACCGGCGTGGAACCATTGTGTGTTCCCGGATCACAATCGGCCATATCAGCCGGCGTGATCAGCCACTCTGAGGCAGTCCAAAGAATTCCCGGACCTGAAATCTCCGGCACCCGAACTGCCCTGGAATCGGTATACTCCCATGGCTCTCCTGTCCCGTCAATATCTGTCTCTCCGAAAATATCATACAGCACACCTGATTCATGACCGCCACCTTCATACAGGGAATAGGGATCATCACCGTTCCCTGTCAGGATGCCTGTGACCAAATCGGGAGCAAAGCCATGAGAAGACTCAAAAGCAGACCCTCCAATTACGTAGGTTGATCCTGCTGCAAGCGATCCGCTAAGTTGCACCTCTCCCCAACTGGTTCCCCCATTGCTCTGTCGGGTAAGGTAAAAGGGAGTATTGTCGAAATCCACTGCCTCGCTACCTGCGTTAAATAATTCAATAAACCGTCCGGTATACTCATCTGCCGGATCCGCCACTTCGGAAATAAACAATCCATCCTGTGCCCTTGCTGTGAAAGAAGCAAACAGCAAAACACCAATAATTACATGTGTACATTTTTTCTTCATCATATTAAAAGTTTTAGTGAATAATGTGTTCAATCGCATTTCTACCAAAATTTTCTGAATAATATTTTCAACGTCTTCACCAACATATCCAGCTTCGGTTAAAGTTGTAGCGTCGGCAATGGTAAAGGGGACATCAAGCACTTTTGCCAAAGTTTCTGCCAATAATGTTTTCCCTGAACCCGTCGGCCCAATCAACAAAATATTGCTTTTTGTCAATTCAATATCATTCCCCTTAAGTGAACGATTATGCAAACGCTTGTAATGATTATAGACTGCTACTGATAATATTTTTTTTGCTTTTTCCTGACCTATAACATACTCATCTAATGCAGCATTTATTTCTTTTGGCTTTGGCAGTCGATGCTCAACGGCGCCTTCCCCACTCTGATCCTCATTTGCAAGCTCTTCCTTAATAATATCGTTGCAAAGATCAACACATTCATCACAAACATATACTGAAGGACCAGCAACGAAAGCAACACTTCACTTTGACTTTTACCGCAAAATGAACAATATAAAATTTTATCGCCATCACTGTCTTTGCTCATTAGATAACCTTATCTGAATAATTTTAACGACCTTTTCAGGCTGAAATTCTGTTTGATAGCACCTTATCTACCAAACCATACTCCACCGACTCCACTGCACTAAGAAAATTATCCCGATCGGTATCTTTCTGGATTTCTTCAATACTTTTGCCAGTATGATGCGCCAGAATTCTATTCAACTTTTCCCGTATGGTTAAAATTTCACGCGCATGAATATCAAAATCGGATGCCTGTCCCTGAAAACCACCCAATGGCTGGTGAATCATCACTCTGGAGTTTGGCAAACAATATCTTTTTCCTGCCGCCCCACCTGCTAACAGCAACGACCCCATGCTAGCCGCTTGCCCTATACACATAGTGCTTACATCAGGCTTTATAAACTGCATGGTATCATAAATTGCCATACCAGCAGTAACTGAACCGCCGGGCGAATTAATATACAAATGTATGTCTTTATCAGGATTTTCTGATTCTAAAAATAACAATTGTGCCACAACCAGGTTCGCCATGTAATCTTCGACCTGACCAACCAGAAAAATAACACGCTCCTTTAATAATCTGGAGTAAATATCGTAAGCACGCTCACCACGCGCGGTTTGCTCCACGACCATTGGCACTAAACCACCAGCTGCCTCAGGAGAGATATTATTCCCTATACCATTGTGACTATTGTTCATATAAATTCCTTATTGTGGCGTTACTTGATCCATTATATCGCTAAATGTAACAACTTCATCAGTTACGCTTACCTGACTTAAGACCCAATCGACTGTCGCATCTTCTAATACTAGTTGCTGAACCTCTGCCAGGTTTTTTTCATCACCATAATACCAGCTAACAACCGCTTCCGGCTCTTCATAACCTTGTGCCATATCATCAATCACAGCGCGAACTTTGTCAGCTTCTGCTTTAATTTCATGCGTTTGAATAATTTCGGCAAGAATCAAGCCCAGAGCAACTCGACGCTTGGCTTGTTCTTCAAAACCTTCTCTCGGTAATTGCAACTCTTTTATATTTATATTTTGCTGTTTCGCCCTTTCATGATAGGGTTTCATCAGGCTTTCAATTTCCTGATCAATCATTACGGTCGGCAGAGTTACAGCAATATTCTCATATAATGCTTCCATCACTGCATTTTTTAACCTGGCTTTTACTCCTTGAGCCAACTCACGTTGCATATTTTTTTCTACATCGCTACGAAACTCATCAGCAGAGCCACTCTCAACACCGTATGCTTTAATAAATTCTGCATCTATCTCAGGCAAAACCGACGATTCAATTTTTGTCACTTCAATATCAAATTCAGCTTGCTTACCAGCTAAGTTTTCATTGTTATAATCTTCCGGAAAAGTTACTGTAAATTTCTTAGTAGCTCCTAGCGCAAGCCCTACCAGCTCATCTTCAAACCCTGGAATCATGCGTTTTGCGCCTATTTCCACCTGAAAGTTTTCCTTAGTCCCTTCAGTAAAGTTTTCACCTTCACATTCGCCAGAAAAACTAATAGTCAGCCTATCACCTTGCTGGCTTCTCCCTGCTCGGACAGTTGACCAGGTTTTTCTTTGCTGCTCTCTAAGCTTTTCAATCATGTTATCAACATCATCAGCAGAAACACTGAACGAGTCTATTCACAGAAATAGCACTCACACTACGTCTATAGAAAATTCAGGATATACTTCAAAAGTCGCTGTAAAAGGCACAACCTTCATCTGTTGCCACTGGTTCAATTGATGGCATACCTTGCAGGTCGCAAATCATTTTTCCACTGCAGTGCCAGAAAATAATTAGTTTGAATCAGATCCCCAGTAATCTCGTTACTTATACGAGCACCATACATCTTATGCACAACTTTTTGAGGAACCTTTCTCAGGACGAAACCCGTCAACCGGACTTCTTCACGAGCGACAGATTTTAAGCGTTCATTAACTTTATCCTGGACAACATCTTCAGGCACTGTAATAGTCATTTTTCTGCTTAATTCCGATGTCTTTTCGACGGACACTTGCATTGATTTACCTCAAAAATTTTGTGTTGTGTATTAGTGAATGCGCATCCCGTGATGGGAGCTTAATCTATTTGGAGGAGTTGACAATGATTATTGTCATTTAAACTATTTGATCATAAAGTGGTGCGAGCGGAGAGACTCGAACTCTCACATCAAAGATACTGGTACCTAAAACCAGCGCGTCTACCAATTCCGCCACGCTCGCTCGCAAACTCAATTTGAACGGGCATTATAATCATCTATTTTAAAAAATACAAATATAAATATATTTATTTCATTATTAGCACTCACTGATCGCAATTAGTATGCATAAATAGTCTATTTATCATGCAATTACCAATATTCTATCTTGACTATTACTTAGCCCTAACAAAATATTATTTTTTTCCAACTGTAATTTTCAGCACTTCTCCGTACCTCGTAGCCTTCAATCAGGTATACTCACTTTCTTTTTTATTTTAATAGGGACAAACATGAGACCTAGCGGACGCGCGCCTGATCAACTTAGAGATGTAAAATTTACCTGCGGATATACAAAACATGCTGAGGGCTCAGTTCTGGTAGAGTTTTGGTGAAACTCGGGTACTTTGCATAGCCAGTGTGGAAAACAGAGTGCCGCGCTTCTTAAAAGGTAAAGGCGAAGGCTGGGTAACAGCAGAGTACGGTATGCTACCTCGATCTACTCCCCCCCCCCCCCCCCCCCCCCCCCCCCCCCCCCCCCCCCCCCCCCCCCCCCCCCCCCCCCCCCCCCCCCCCCCCCCCCCCCCCCCCCCCCCCCCCCCCCCCCCCCCCCCCCCCCCCCCCCCCCCCCCCCCCCCCCCCCCCCCCCCCCCCCCCCCCCCCACACCCGAATGAATCGCGAAGCCAGCCAAGGCAAGCAAGGCGGACGTACCCAGGAAATTCAACGATTAATTGGCCGCTCTCTACGCGCAGCAGTTGACTTATCAGCCTTGGGCGAACATACCATTACAATAGACTGTGATGTGCTTCAAGCCGATGGAGGCACTCGTACAGCCTCAATTACCGGCGGATTTGTTGCCTTATCGCTCGCTATAGAAAAAATGCTCAAACAAAAGAAGATCAAAAAAAATCCGCTGCACGGCCAAGTCGCCTCAATTTCAGTTGGTATCCATAACGGCGTACCTATTTTAGATCTGGACTACAAAGAAGACAGTAACGCTGAAACCGACATGAATGTCGTAATGAATGACGCATCGGCCTATATCGAAGTACAAGGGACTGCTGAAGGGCATGCTTTTCGGCACGAGGAATTAACGGCTATGCTAGCGTTAGCCAAGCAAGGCATATCAGAGTTATTGGGTAAACAGACTGATGCTATAGCAACGCTAAGCTAATTTATAAACCTTAGGTGCGATTATCACGCTCACCAAAAGTAAATACATCAAACCCTATACTGTGACTTGCTGGACAAACCGAACATATACTTCGCGCGAACACGAATGCAGACAAATACCGAGCTGATTTTAACCGATAGCCGCGTGAAGTATAAAACATCTGACGCATAAATTAACCCCTATAAAACACCTAGTACCATGTCTTTTCTTACTACAAACAAGATAATCCTAGCCAGCGGAAACCCAGGAAAAATAAAAGAAATACAAGCAATTCTGCCTCATTTTTCGATAGTAACCCAACAGCAACTTGATATTCAGGAAGCAGAAGAAACAGGCAGTACTTTTGTAGAAAACGCTATTATAAAAGCCAGAAATGCAGCTTTTCACAGCAAACTACCTGCAATTGCTGACGACTCCGGTTTGGTTGTAGAGGTACTTAATGGAGCTCCAGGGGTTATCTCAGCACGTTACGCAGGTCCCAAGGCGACAGATCAAGAAAATCTGCACAAATTACTATCAGACATGCAAGACATTCCAGAGCCGCAACGCAATGCTCACTTTGTATGTGTCATGGTATTTATGCGTCACGCCTTAGACCCTACACCGCTAATTACTCAGGCAAGCTGGGAGGGAAAAATCCTGACGCATGCACAAGGCAATAATGGCTTTGGGTACGATCCGGTATTCTGGGTACCAGCAGAAAACTGCAGTTCTGCGGAATTACCTATCTCCAGAAAAAATCAGATCAGCCACCGCGCTCAGGCATTACAAAAATTGGCAAGCTTATTATAGAATAGCATGCACCTAAATTTTTAATCACCTATAAAACCATTAAGGGTTCAGCTTATGAATTATCGCCCAACGCTACTCTTTACGCTATTACTAATGTGCTTCATGCCCCTGGTGATTGCTCAACCTATCAAAATAGCCAGTAATCAGTGGCCTCCTTATGTCGATAATGCTGCACCTGAAAAAGGTCTAGCTGTCGAACTAGTATTCAAAGCATTACAAAAAAAAGGCTATCAACCAAGCTTACACATAGATAACTGGCGACGCGCACTAGAAGGGGTAGAGCTGGGTGTATTTGATGCAAGTTGCGCGACCTGGAAAACAGCCGAACGCGAACAGAACCTACTCTTTAGTGAAGCCTATCTGGACAATAAAATCAGCTTCATTAAAAAGAAAACTCTAAGTATTGATTACTCTCAACTTAATGACTTAACAGGCTATATTATTGGCATTATTCCAGATTATGCATACAGTGAACAATTCAATCGGTCACGCGCACTGATCAAGATACCAGCCAACCACCTTATTCAAAATCTACAAAAGCTTAATCAGGGAACAATTGACCTGACACTAGACGACGAACGCACTATCAAATACACACTACAACAATACTTACCCACACATACTGGATCGTTTGAGTTTCTTACTCCCCCTCTAGCCATAAAAAAACTTTATCTGGCAGTTAGCAAAGAAAATAAAGCGGCGCAAACCATTATCAATGACTTTAATCAGGCGATTAAAGAAATGCAACTCGATGGCAGTTACGCTCAAATTGTTAATAAATATCCACATTAAGCATGCAAATCTATTTAATTTCAATCGGTCAAAAAATGCCTGCCTGGGTCAAACAAGGCTATGATGAATATGCCAAGCGCATGCCTCGCGACTGTGAACTTATTCTTAAAGAGATTTCGGCAGGTAAACGAGGAAAAAATAGCGATGTCAAACGCATTATTTACGATGAAGGCGAAAGAATGCTCGCTGCCTTACCTAAAAACGTTCATATTGTCACTCTGGATGTCCCTGGAAAAACCTGGAGCACACCAATGCTTGCAGACGCAATGCAAGGCTGGTTGGAAAGCGGACAGGATATTGCTTTGCTAGTGGGCGGCCCCGAAGGTTTAGCGGATTCCGTTAAACAACTGGCACGGCAGTCATGGAGTCTGTCCCGGTTAACTTTCCCACATCCTTTAGTTCGCA
The DNA here is from genome assembly GCA_942491615.1 of uncultured Gammaproteobacteria bacterium. Lineage (GTDB taxonomy): Bacteria > Pseudomonadota > Gammaproteobacteria > Methylococcales > Methylomonadaceae > Methyloprofundus. The sequence continues at coordinate 261,911 of CALOCH010000015.1, read as the reverse complement.
TTATAGTTGCAGAACAAATCTACCGTGCGTGGAGTATTCTCAATAACCACCCCTATCATCGCTAATGACGCCTTACCTTATTTTAGCTTCAGCCTCCCCGCGACGCAGTGAATTACTTAATCAAATAGGCTTGCCTCATACAATTCAGGTAGCCGATATTGATGAAACACCGTTGACAGGGGAAAAACCAGCCGAGTATGTCATGCGTGTTGCACATGATAAATCCTACGCCATACACCAGCAATGCGACAACAACGCCATTGTTTTGGCTGCGGATACTGCAGTCGTTTTAGGCGACACTATCATGGGCAAGCCAGAAAATCTGCAACAGGCTATCACTATGTTAAGCCTATTATCCGCTGACACACATCAGGTTTTTAGCGCGATTTCCATACGAGGACAGCAAACACAGCAGGCTCTATGTGTATCAGAAGTCACTTTTCGCACCATTTCCGAGCAAGAAATTATACAATACTGGGCAACGGGCGAACCTGCCGACAAAGCAGGTGCTTATGCTGTGCAAGGCATAGCCAGTATATTCATACAATCTATACAAGGTAGTTTTTCAGGCATTATGGGCTTACCCTTATTCGAAACTGCACAACTGCTTGCCAATGAAGGAATAAAAATTTTCAATGAGTGAAGAAATTCTAATTAATGTCACCCCGCCCGAAACCCGCGTAGCCATCGTCGAAAATGGCGTAATTCAGGAAATAATTATCGAGCGTACCCGTCAACTAGGCTTAGTTGGCAATATCTATAAAGGCGTTGTTTGTCGCGTATTACCCGGGATGCAGGCCGCGTTTGTTGATATAGGTCTGGAACGCACCGCTTTTTTACACTTTTCGGATTTATCCAGCCATCTGCTCGCAAGTAAAGACTCAGAAAACATCGAACATTTTCTGACCGAAAATCAGCAGCTTATTGTGCAAGTCACAAAAGACCCCATAGGCAGCAAAGGTGCACGACTAACCACAGAAATATCTATTCCTTCACGTTACCAGGTGTATATGCCCTATGCCCAAAAAGGTGGTGTTTCGCAACGCATTGAACACGAACCTGAAAGACAACGCTTACGCTCCTTTCAGGACGCATTTCAAGAACAACACCAATCAGGTGCCTTTATTGCAAGAACAGCTGCGGAGTGCATTGATGAATCAATTCTAGAATCAGATATGCTATTTCTATTACAATTATGGGATTCCATCCAGGAAAAAATAGCCTCGGCAGCCCCTAAGTCACTTATACACAATGACTTACCCCTTAGTATTCGTACCCTACGCGATTTGTATACCGATACAATCGAAAAAGTAAAAGTAGATTCCCGTCTGACTTATCAACGACTGATAGAATTTGCTGAAGAATTTGTCCCGGATATTTTGCCTATTATCGAACACTACACCCGAGATCGCCCTTTATTTGATATTTATAATATCGAAGATGAAATTGAAAATGCACTGGACCGAAAAGTAAAGCTAAAATCGGGTGGGTACCTTATTTTTGACCAGACCGAAGCAATGACCACGGTCGATGTGAATACCGGTGGGTATGTCGGCGGTAAAAACCTGGAAGAAACCATTTTTAAAACCAATCTTGAAGCAGCTCAGGCTATCTCTCGACAGTTAAGATTACGCAACCTGGGCGGCATTATCATTATTGATTTTATTGATATGCAGAATGAAGAGCATAAAAGCCTGGTTCTGAAAGCGCTGGAAAAAACACTGGAAAAATGTCACGCAAAAACCAAAATTACTGAAGTATCTGCTTTAGGATTGGTGGAAATGACGCGTAAACGTACCCGTGAAAGTCTATCCCATATTTTATGCGAACCTTGCTCGGTTTGTGGCGGCAAAGGGCAGATGAAAACAGCCGAAACCATTTGCCTGGAAATATTCCGTGAAATCATTCGCGAAGTAAGACAGTTCAATGTGCAACAAATCCTGGTTTTAGCTTCTCATACTGTCGTTGAAAAATTACTCGATGAAGAGGCCGAAGTGTTATCTGAACTAGAAGCGTTTTTAAAAATACGCATAAAATTCAGATCTGAAACTGAATACAATCAGGAACAATACGATGTCGTCTTATTGTAATAACGCCTCCGACAATGATAAAACGCATACAATATGGCTCAATCCGTTTCATCTTTTGGACATTACTCCTCTTAGCAATAAGTGTCAGTGGTTTGCGAATTGCCTTATCAGAACTACAGTTTTTCAAGGCAGGCATCGAATCACGCATAAGTGAACAACTCGGCACGCCTGTCAGTATTGCAAAAATTAGTGGTGTACTAAATGGCTTCAAGCCAGAACTTGCCTTGCATGACATCAAATTAGTCCCTCTCCAAAATCAAAAAGCGGCACTACAACTACAAGAAGTTCATTTAGGCGTGGATTTACTAGCAACACTTCGACACTCAATGCTAGAGTCCTTGCGCATTAGTATCATTGGCGCCAGACTAGGCGTGAAACGCTTAAAATCAGGCAGCATTGCCATACGAGGCTTGCCCAGAATGGAAAATAGTGAAAATCCCAGTTGGCTAATGCAAGCCAAACAATTCAGACTTATAGATAGTCATATTACCTGGCACGATGAAAAGCGCAATGCACTTCCCATAGAACTGAAACAGGCCAATATCTCAATTTTTAATAAAGATCAATTGCATAATATCTTTATTACTACTAACTTAGCTGACACACTTGGAGAATCACTCTATCTAGCCATGTCGTTTACTGGCGATATGTTTGTCCCTGACAGCGTGAATGCAAAACTTTTTGTAGAGGGAAAGCAGATCAACCTAGCTAAAATCTTCAGCGGTGATTTACCTTTTAATGTATCGATTACTAAAGGGCGTGGTGATTTTTCTCTCTGGAGTGACTGGAATGCCGCAAAAATGTCGCAACTAAGTGGCAGACTATTCATGCATGCGGCAAAAATAACCAACCCACAAAAGCATGAATTTCCTATTGACCAACTTGAATTACACTTTAAAGTAAAAAAGCAGCAGACCCAATGGCAGGTTGCCATTCAAGATAGCCATATTCGCAGCCATCAAACCAACCTGAAAATCACTGAACTCGGCATAGCCTTAGAACAAATTCACAAAGCTGAATTAAGCCATATCGCAATAAGTTGCCCGCAGTTAAATTTAAATCATTTAAACAAAGTTCTTAACCATAGTAGAATCTTCGCGCTGCCAGAAAAATGGCAAGCCATTGACCTACAAGGTAAAATCGAGAAACTTTTATTCATCCTAAACCCACTCGAAAAAACCTTCACTATAAGCGCCGAGCTAAATCAGATCCAGACGCAAGCAAGCATCAAACTTCCAGGAATAACAGGCCTCTCCGCACATATAAAAGGCACCGAGCAACAAGGTGATATACAATTAAATTCGCAACAATTAACGTTTAACTCTCCACATCTATTTAGAGATCCCTTATATTTTAATCATGTGCAGGGAAATCTTCATTGGCAACAGCAATCAGAAAGCTGGGTTTTCAGTAGTCCAATGCTGGCATTACATACAGCCAATATTAAAACCCAAAACAAAGCACAATTTACCCTGCCCAAAAATGACCAGCCAGTCAGCTTGAGCCTGCATAGCTATTTTTATGATGGTCATGATGCCTCTCAAATTCCCCGCTATTTGCCAGTTGGCATCATAAATAACGCACCGTTAGTTGACTGGCTGGATAACGCTTTTTTAGCAGGCGATGTTAATCAAGGACACCTTATTTTTCGTGGCGCACTAAAAGATTATCCCTTCACCCATAACAAAGGTGTATTTGAAGTATTGTTTAATGCAAATAATGTTGATTTGCAGTACGCCAAAGATTGGCAACCTATAGAAGATTTGTCCGCAGATATTCGCTTCTTTGCAAAAAGCATGGAGATTAATATACATCAAGGTACTGCCAACCAAACCATAATACAACAAGCTCAAGTCAAAATTGACTCTTTTAGCAACAGCGAATATATATCTATTTCTGGAGACGTTAAAGGGGATCTGGGCCAGGCTATCGGCTTTTTGCAACAGACGCCCTATCAAGAGAAAATAACAAGATTAAATGAACTAATTGATATGCAGGGTTTATTTTCAGCTCATATCGATTTGGGAATTCCTTTACGAAAAATGCCCACCAAAATCAATATCATTAGCCACCCACAAGATGCTCAGTTACGTATTAGTCCTGTTGACGTTCAGGTTACCGATATCAATGGTGCACTGCATATAACAGAAGAAGGTATTTTTTGCGATAATTTTACCGGACAAGCACTAGGTTTTCCTATACAAGCGAAAATTAACAGCGATAAGCAAAGCACGTCGATACAACTTTCCGGACAAGCATCCATTTTACGATTAGCCGAACAATTTCCTAGTGAGTACTGGAAGCAACTAAGCGGCACTAGTGATTACCAACTCCAGCTCAACACCCCTATTGATCCAGCTGAAATGACAAAGCTACAGTTATTTAGCGACCTAAAGGGCACCCAGATCAACTTTCCAGCCTTTGCAAAAGCCCCCCAACACCCAAGTCCTTTTTCTCTGGATCTGGATATTAACTCATCTGGCATAGAAGCATTAAGCATTCATGTTAAAAACCTGTCATCCTCTGATAATAACCTGGATATCAAGCTAAATAAAACAACCTCCCGCTGGCAGGGGTACATTCATTCAGCGATTGCGTATGGCACGCTCAATAGCCCGATTGAATTCAATAAAAACTCTGACATTGAATTATTATTTCAGCAACTCGACCTGTCTGCGTTTAAAAATATCAATTTATCATCTAGTCAGTCCTCTTTTACAATAAAAGACTGGCCCCGTCTGCAACTTAAAAGTCAGTCTACATTCTGGCAAAAAACTAATTTAGGTCAACTCAGCCTGGAGACAGAACCCACAACAGAGGGGTTATTAATAAAACAGCTACAAATTGCTTCCGCAACAAATGAACTGAATTTAACCGGGCATTGGCAGCAAGAAAAACTCAGTCATAATACATCAATCAGTGGACAGCTAATCAGCCAGGATTTTGGCCACTTACTGAAACAACTTAAACTTTCAGAAAATATTGTAGATGCAACTGCATTTCTTCAATTCTCACTCAACTGGCCAGGTTCGCCTCAAAATATTTCCACAAAAACTGTCACCGGCAACGTCAACACACGACTTACTAAAGGACGAATTTTAGGTGTAGAACCAGGGCTAGGCAGGGTATTAGGTGCTTTAGATATATGGAAATTAGCGCAACGACTCCGTCTAGACTTTTCTGATATCACTGAAGAAGGTCTAAGTTTTTCTGACATCACGGCCGATATTTCACTGCACCAGGGCTTAGTTACTACGCGCAACTTTTATATAAATGCCATGCCTGCAGAAATAAATATCACTGGCTCCAGCAACCTGGCAACGCGACAAGTTAATTTAATAGCAACAGTCCTGCCTAAATTTCCTATTGCTGGTACAATTATCGGCAGTGTTGCAAATGCGGTAACAGAATCCTTTATTGGTGACCAGTATGCAGGTGGCTTATTGCTCAGTTTGCTCTATGAAATAAAAGGTACCTGGGAGCAGTTTTCTGTCAATCGACAATTCAGTCCCGCATTAATAAACAATCAAAAATACCCAGAATAATAAGACCTCAACTACCTAGCGATAACATTGAAGTAATAATATGAGTAAATGCGCAGCCATTCAAATGGCATCCAGTCCCAACATCAGTTCTAATTTAATTGAAGCTGAACGTTTAATTGCCGAAGCAATAGAGGCAGGAGCCAAATTAGTTGCTTTGCCAGAAAATTTCGCATTAATGGGACAAGGAGAGTTTGACAAAATCAATATTAAAGAACAATACGGTTCAGGACTTATTCAAGACTTTTTGTCTAATACAGCAATTAAATATGCAACCTGGATTGTCGCAGGCACTTTACCTATCGCAGCCCCCAACAACCCTAATAAAGTTGTCGCTGCCTGCCTTATCTACAACGAGCTAGGCGAATGCGTCGCTCGCTATGACAAAATTCACCTTTTTGACGTACAGGTACCTGATTCAGAAGAAGTTTATAGAGAATCCGACACCATAAGCAAAGGCACTACTCCGCTGGTCATCGACAGCCCTTTTGGTAAATTAGGTATTGCGATTTGCTATGATCTTCGCTTTCCAGAACTGTTTCGCCAAATGCAGGAGCAGGGTATGGAAGTGCTTATTCTTCCCTCGGCTTTCACCCAAAAAACCGGTGCAGCACATTGGGAAGTCTTACTTAGAGCCAGAGCCATCGAAAATCTATGCTACGTCATTGCACCTAATCAGGGCGGGTTTCATGTCAACGGCAGACAAACTTATGGACACAGTATGATTATTGACCCTTGGGGCACCATCCTGGACTGCAAAAAAAGCAATGCTGGCTTTGCAAGCGCCGAACTAGATCTTAACCGTTTGCACAAAACCCGAGCGTCATTTCCTGTGCTTCAGCACCGTCAAATTCACTGCGGATAACCCTATGGAAAATCAAGCATTACACTTAGTCAAGCAAGCCATTCTGACACCCACAGGTTTGCAAGAACATGATATACACCGGACTATGGATCAATTACTTAGTGGCGCTATTGATGATGGTGATATATATTTTCAATCCAGCCATTATGAGTCCTGGGTTCTGGAAGATGGGATCATCAAAGAAGGCACACATAATATTGAACAAGGCGCCGGTGTGCGGGCATTATCTGGTGAAAAAACAGGTTTCGCCTATAGCGATAAAATTGATCTGGCTGAACTATTAACAGCCACCGCAAATGTAAAAGCCATTGCTCGCCAAGGTCAAAATGCCCGGATTGCCCTGCCCTCATCAGCAAGCTATCCTCAGTTATATAAGCCCGTTAACCCCCTGACCTCTTTAACAGATCAGGAAAAAGTTGATTTTTTACGCAAGATCGATAGCCAAACCCGACAGTTGGATTCACGCATAGAACAGGTGATTATCAGTCTGGTGGGTACATTGGAGCATATCCTGATTGCCAATCCCGGCGGTTCTTTAGTTGCTGATATAAGACCATTGGTACGCATGAACGTCAGCGTGATAGTGGAAGAACAGGGTCGCCGTGAGCAAGGCAGCATGGGGGGCGGTACGCGTGCAGATTATCGCTATTTTCTGGAGCAGGACAGAGCATTTTCTTTTGCTCAGGAAGCGGTCAGACAAGCACTGATTAATTTAGAAGCCATTCCAGCACCCGCAGGTAGCATGACAGTTGTCTTAGGTTCTGGCTGGCCAGGCATTCTATTGCATGAAGCGATAGGTCACGGGCTTGAAGGTGATTTTAATCGTAAGGGCACCTCCGCTTTTAGTGGTCGCGTTGGTGAACGCGTCGCCTCGTCCTTATGCACAATTGTTGATGACGGCACCCTGGCAGAACGCCGCGGTTCCTTATCTATTGATGATGAAGGGACTGCCACACAGTGCACGACCTTAATTGAAAACGGCATTTTGAAGGGCTATATGCAAGATAAACTCAATGCGCGCCTCATGGGCGTTACGCCCACAGGCAACGGCCGCCGTGAGTCTTATGCCCATACCCCTATGCCACGCATGACTAATACCTATATGCTACCAGGCCAGAGTGATCCTGAAGAAATCTTACAATCGGTTAAAAACGGCTTATACGCCAAGAATTTCGGTGGCGGGCAGGTTGATATCACCTCAGGAAAATTTGTTTTTTCTGCTAGTGAGGCCTATCTGATCGAAAACGGCAAAATTACCCACCCTGTGAAGGGAGCTACGCTCATTGGCAATGGCCCAGATGTACTCACCCGCGTCAGTATGGTCGGTAATGATTTACAATTAGACAGTGGTGTTGGCACCTGCGGTAAGGAAGGTCAAAGCGTTCCGGTCGGTGTCGGTCAACCAACATTGAAAATCGATTCACTAACCGTTGGCGGAACAAATATCTAGCTTATCACGCTAACTTTTAGTCCACTTATGCACACCGTCGCAAAATTTATTCTATTATGCAAACTGAACAAGAGATTAAGCGCCTAGAGGCGATTATTCACGACCTACTTAACGAAGCTAAACACCAGGGTGCCAGCGCCGCTGATGCTGGCTTGAGTATTGACCAAGGCTTATCAGTCAATGTGCGTCTCGGCGATGTCGAAACTATTGAGCATCACTGCTCTCAAGGTCTAGGGGTTAGCGTTTATTTCGGCCAGAAAAAAGGCTCTGCAAGCAGTACTGACTTATCCGCACAATCTATCAAGGAGACAGTGACAGCGGCCTGTAGCATTGCACGCTATGCCAGTGAAGACAGCTATGCCGGATTGCCTGACGCTGACAAGCTATGCACCGATTTTACAGACCTGGATTTATATCACCCATGGGAAATCAGCGCGAATGATGCCATTAACCTGGCACTAGAATGTGAAGATGCAGCACGCCACCATCCGGATATTCATAATTCCGAAGGTGCGTCAGTTGATAGTTATTCTGGTATACGCATCTATGCGAATAGCTTAGGCTTTTTACATGGTTACTCATCAACCCGGCACTCTATCAGCTGTTCAGTATTAGGTGAGAGAGATGGCAATATGGAACGTGATTATTGGTACAGCGTTGCGCGCAATCACCTGAACCTGGAAAGTGCTAAAACAGTCGGGGAAAAAGCAGCCACCAGAACCCTACAACGCTTAGGAGCACGTAATTTAAGCACGCGTAAATGCCCGGTTTTATATTCTGCCGAAGTCGCTACAAGTCTGCTTGGTTCTTTTCTGGGGGCGATTAGCGGCGGGAGCTTGTATCGCAAATCGTCTTTCTTGCTAGATAGTCTGGATACACAGATTTTTCCTGACTTTATCCATATTTTCGAACAGCCGCATTTATTAGGTGCGCTGGGTAGTGCGCTGTATGATGCTGAAGGAGTCGCGACGCAAGCTAATAACATCGTTACCGATGGTGTACTAAATACTTACCTTTTAAGCAGCTATTCGGCTCGTAAATTAGGTATGCAAACAACCGGCCATGCAGGTGGCATACGTAATTTATGTATCTCGACAAGCGACAACGATCTGGAGCAATTACTACAGAAAATGGATACCGGCTTGCTGGTCACTGAATTGATGGGGCAAGGCGTTAACCCTGTTACCGGCGATTACTCAAGGGGTGCCTCTGGTTTTTGGGTGGAAAAAGGGATTATTCAATACCCGGTAAATGAAATCACCGTTGCAGGTAACTTAAAAGATATGTTGCTACACATACAGGCAGTAGGCAATGATATAGATTATCGCGGCAATATCCGCACCGGCTCCATTTTAATTGAAGAAATGGCGGTTGCAGGAGAATAAGAATCAGCAAAGCATTAAAGTGACTCATATGACTGAGTACGCTAATAGCTTAACGTACCCAGGCATACTGTTAATATCACACCATCACTCTTGCTCAGTGGCAATAATCGCCTCAATTATTTGGCGCAATTTAGTTTGAATCATCCGGGTATTTTCAGGGCCCATTCGCAACATTTGCTTATCCAAAGGACTTAAATTTTCTAACGCAGGGTCAGCAAATTTATATTGTACAGAAGGACGTATAAGCTCTATTTTCGCGGTTATTACAGGTGCTTGTAAAACTTTAGCAGTTGCCGCTTTAATACTATCTCCGATTGTAAAATTATTGGGATAGGAAAACTCGGCAAAGACTGATTGCAGCAGTGGCAAATATCTTTTATATACAGTAGCCGCTACTTGCACATCTATTGAATCAATGGCCAAAGCAAGTTGATCATAACGATGATAGGCTTGCGGAGACATATATATCCGTCCGGCTTCTTCGGTCACCAAAAAAGGCTCAGTAAACGCTATTTCACGTAATCGCTTTAACGGTGGGCGAAAACCTTGCGCCATATCATTGATCGAAAAAACATATTTTTTTATTTGTTCATCTGCAAATAAAAATGGCTGTATTTGTGGCGATACAGCCAATAAATCCTTGGTAAAATCCTCATCACTTTGCTCTAACTCTGGCAAACCGTCAGCTTCATTTTCTAACAATCCTTCTGTATCGCTATCAACTGCTAAACGTTCGCTATCATCAAGTTCTGCCGGCTGAAATCTATCCAGGGAATCTGTTTTTTCTTCAGGTATCACTAAAAATTGCTCTGTATTTACTTCAGTCGCTACTTCCTCCCGATCACTAAAAAAATACCATGCCAAACCAATAAAGAGAATAGTGACAACCGTCGCTATACCCCAATAAATTGATGCTCCCGATCCATTAAAATTTTTTTCTTGCATATATAACTCCTGATATTTATCTAAGACCTAAACAACTAAAGAAAGTAAGTTCTACAGTCTTATAATAAGCCTAAGCAAATACTTATTCAATGAAGCAATAGCAATGACTTAAACTATTTACTTATCCGACGAAATAGCTCTGCTCATGATCGGACATTACTTGCATGATGTGACTATAGCCATACCCGATATTAGAGAGGCAAAGTTCAAAAACAAATGTAAATATTAAAATTTACACCCTCAAAGAATACTGTATCGCAGCTATCAATCCATTAAAATACCAGTTATAAATTGACAAATATAGCTATAAATGATAAAAGAAAATAAATTAAAATAAAGAGGTGCTTATGAAAAGGTTTTATTCTAATTTTCGCTCTGCATGGCTGTTATTTTGTTGCGCTTTTTTAAGCAATTTGCCAGTTTCAGCATCGAACCTTCAAGTTTCAATCCCGGCTAGACTAATAGAGGTTCAGCTGGCTAATGCTAAAGAAACATGGCTGGATATTAACTCACTCGCACGTGAAAACAAACTGATTACAGGCGTCAAGTACAATATTCGAGGGTTAATAGATAATAGCTCCTCACTTGGAGGTGGGCCGTTTGATATAAAAAATCTGACTATTACATATAGATCAACTGGGTTTGGCAAATCCGTGTTTACCAATTACTATAAAGAATCACCTGTCAACACGATAAGCTTAGGAGCACTAAAAGCAGGCGACAGTTTAAACAGAGATTACTCCATATACCCTATTAAACGGGGTACACAGGCTTTGTCTCTCGAAGTTTCTTCCGAACTGTTTGACCCTGATCAAAGTAATAACAGAGCACTACGCTCCTTCGTATCCTCAGGCATGGAGCTTAAGATAAACGGGCAAACGAACCACTCCTCATTCTCTCAAAGATTTCCCGTTACCATCTCAGTCAGTAACAATTTGAATGAGGCATTTGTCAAACAAAACCAATTATTGAATTACTGGTTGCTCGTTTTATACAATAACGTCATCTACTCTTGGACCTTTTCTGGATTTGTACCTGGTATACAGGCTATCGGTACATACCCATTGATACATTTTGAAGACTATGTCATTGTTGCTAATATTTTTCTACCTCCAGGAAACTATCAAGCGCTAGCCTGCATTGGCTCAGACAAGCATGACATACCTGAGCTCGGCTCTGATGCATGTGATTTCTTAAATTTAGACATCGCAATGTAATTTATCTCTCTTCTAAAATAAAAAAGCCAGGTCAGGAATCATACCTGGCTTTTTCAAATGGGCAATTCAATTACCAGATTCAGCTTTAATCTGACAACCTACTCCGCCCAGGGTTCCCTCTCATTTCTCCTTTTTTCCTTCTTTTTCTCTCCCTCCCCCCCTCTTCCCCCCCCTCCTCTCTTCCTTTTTGTCCCCCCTCCCCTTGTTCCTGCCGCTCTCGTTTTCTCCCCGTTCTTTATAATTATCACAAAGACCATCACTGTCAACATCTATAAAATTGGCAATCTGAAAATCCTGATAAAATTTGTAGGATTGAAAAACATCATGAATTGAATCGTGATTAGTATCTATAAATGCCCCAATCTGCAACGCGGCAAAAGCAGGACTATTTTGTGCAACATCAACAATGCCATCAGCATCTTTATCTTCAAATAGTATACCTTCAATATGTTCCATAAAAACTTCCGCATTAACAAAAATATCATTACGGGTCTCAACCTCAAATGAAGGGTATAACTGCGGAACACTAAGATCAGCACGAAGATTACTGACAACAAGACCATCTCCTGTAAGATCGCCATTACCCGTACCTTCACCATCAGCACCTGTAGCGGGATTTGCATAGACCGACGTATAGCTAAAAAGCATACTTACAAATATGACGACCGATAGTTCTTTTTTAATTATATTATTCATTGTACTGTCTCCTGTTTAGAAAACACATTGCGCTACTTCACCTGTTGCGCACCTTTTTTATCTGCACTCTTAATTAACTGGACAATTTCCGATTGCTGCTTCTGTTCTGCCCACATTAACGCGTCACGCCCCTGTTTATCTTTGAGTTCAAGATTGACACCCTGATCAATTAATAGCTGCACTATAGCTTTATAACCAAGTGCTGCAGCGCTCATTAAAGCAGTATTACCGCGACTGTCCATGGCATTGATATTTGCACCAGCATTTAGTAATAATGTCACTGCTTCAATATTTCCCTTTGCAGCGGCCAAGGTTAATGCACGCATGCCCGTGGTATCCAGATTGGCATTTGCTCCACGACTTAAGAGTAGTTTTACATTCGGCAGTTGATTACTATTAATAGCATAGTGCAATGCAGTCCAGCCTGTTTTACTGTATACATCGAGCTTGGCCTGGGCATTTAATAACACTTTAAGCAACTCAATATTCTCTTTTCCTGATGCAATCATCAACGCACTAACATTGCCGCTATTGACTGCATTTACATCCATTTTTTTCGCCACTAATAACTGTACAGTCGCTATATCACTATTTCGCGCAGCCAACATCAGCGTAGTCAATAAACTTTTAGGCAAGCGTTGATTTACATTTGCGCCACGGTTAATCAATAATTGAGCAGCACCATTCTGCCCTTCAACCAGCGAATAGAGTAGCGGTGTTAAATTCCATTTATCCTTTGCTTCAATCGTTGCGCCCTTTTCCAGCAATATCTTAATAACGACGGTATGCCCGCGCAATGCTGACCAAATCAATGCTGTTCTATTATCATTACCTTTTGCGTCAATCATTGCGCCTTTAGCCATTAATTCAGTGACTACCTGAGCATGACCACGCTCAGCAGCCAAAATTAAAGCCGTTCGATTATCTTTATCGCGCGCGTATAGATGTAAAATTTTCTGACACTTGCTTTTATTTTAAAACCGATTCTTAACCACTACTTCCTCTTTAGCCAATTGACCACCCCGTGGATTTGCAGGCCGCACACCCTTCCCTACCGCCAGACAAAGTGCAATCACATGATCAGTTGGCAAATTAATTAACTGCCCTACTTTATCAAAGTCAAAACCATCCATAGGGCACGAGTCGTAACCCATCGCTTTAGCTGCAAGCATCAGTGTTTGAGCGGCAATACCGCAGGAACGCATAGCCTCATCTCGTTGCACCTGTTCATTGCCACGATAATAGTGATCAATTGCTGGCACAATAAAATCCCGCACATCCTGACTGGCATTTGCCCAGTAGCGCTCGGGTTGCTTTTCCCAGGACTTTAAATCAGCGCAAATCACAATAAAGAGGGATGCATCCGTTACTTGCGCCTGATCCCAAGCAGCGGCTCTAATTTGTTGCCTTAATTCAGGTTCTGTGACATTTACAAAACGCCAGTTCTGTATATTAAAAGCTGTAGGGGAAAGCATTGCCAGTGAGAATAAATCACTGATTTGTTGATCACTGAAGCAATGATCTGCAGCAAAATACTTAACCGCTCTGCGCGCTTTTATTGCGTCTAAAGTTTGCATTTTTTCTCCTTGTATAGAGTTTCAATTATAAAAAACCCTTACAGCAACCGGATACCTTTTACCTCTTTCATAGCTCAAAATCAGCTGCTGTCAAGATGCGGGATACCTCATACGCGGGCTGTTCATAGGGATGTGCTTGTAATAATGCGCGTATGGCATGCCTAATTAGTCGATCTTCACATACCATCTCAACTTTATATTCAGGCAACTGGCTAAGCCTTTGTTGTTTCCCGATATGAGGCCAACTCCCCTGCAATGGTCTAAATTGCCCTTGCCCTAAAACTTGCCAGGCACAGCAATCATACACACCTATTTTCCCAGCCCCTTGTTTAAATAAGGCGTCCTTCACCTGTTCCAAATGGGTGTCAGGAACAAAAAAACAAAGCTTATACACTCGCGAGCTGTTGCTGTAAAAATTCCGGAATACGCTGCTCCAGCCAATACTCCGCTTGAAATGGATTTTTCCCTGAAATAAAGCCGACATGCCCGCCTCCCGCACATATTTCCAGGGAGACTGAAGCTGATAATTCACTTAGTTCGGGAAAAACGCCTGGCGTCATAAAGGGATCATCTTGCGCCTGAATCAATAGCGTCGGTACGCGAATAGATTGTAAAAATTGCCGTGAACTGGAACGCTGGTAATAGTCATCTACATTGGCAAAACCATATAATTTAGCGACAACACGATCATCATATTGCCAAAAGGAGTTGATATTATCTAAATCACCTAGCTGCCTGAGTATTTCGGCTTCCTCATGTTTCCCCAAAGACTTCAGATATTGCTGCTTTAAACTTACATATTGCTTTAATTCGCGCAATAAACTCGTCCGATATACTCTGGAAAAACCATTATCCAGCTTATCAGCGCAAGCACTCAAAACCAAAGGCACAGAAACGGCAGTTGCAGCAAAAAGATTGATATCATTCCCTTGCTCACCTAACCATTTCAGCAAGACATTACCTCCCAGAGAAAAACCAACCGCAGCAATGAGGGTCTCCGGTTCTCTGGCGCGTAGGGTACGATAAAGAAAATCAATATCCCCAGTTTCGCCGGAATGGTAGCAACGCGAAGAATGGTTATATTCTCCGCTGCACCCGCGGAAATTAAGTGCAGCACTCCGCAACCCATGCTCTGACAAGGCGAGTTGCAAACCTTGTATATAAGTAGAATGGGAACTCCCCGTTAGTCCATGCAATAAAATAACAAGAGGCTGCTTGCCTTGTCCACAGAAATCCACATCAATAAAATCGTTATCTTCAGTGATAAATCGCTCACGCCGTAATATCAGGATAGAAGGTTTTCGCAATAATGCCGGGTAGACGGTTTGTAGGTGCGGGTTATTTAACCACCATGCAGGTTTAAATTTTGATTTAACTAGCATAAATCTGCTATATCTTATACGTGACTGACTTAATAAGTTATGGAGCAGAGTTTGCGCTGTCTGACTATACAAACTAATTCGCAAACTCCAATATTATCCACTGATATTTTAAGTTTATAGAGACTTATATTCATGCTGAAAAAAAACTTACCACTTCAAGCACGCTATATTAAGCATAACCCTATGAATGGAAAAAGTATCTGTTTTATTATTTTTTGTAACTTGACACCCCGAATCAGCAGGTTTTCATAAACTTAAATCTATCAGGGCGAAGGTATCTACGCTTTTTATTATTTATAATTGAATGCGCTTACCTTGCCACTATACCTGCATAATAACTAAGTAAATCAGAATGAAAAAAAACATTAATACGAATACTTGCATATCGCCGATAACATCATCAATAGCATACGTAGCATATAGGATAGTTAGCAAATAAATAATTTCAGTCATATTTAGCCCCAATTAGTTGTTTATAAATCGCTGCTTGCAAAAAGTTTCTTAAGTAGCGTGAATAGTGTTCTTCGACACCTTTTTGTAAATCTTTTGCATGGTAGCATAAGTAATAATCAAGCGGGATAAATTTCTTAAGTATTTGACTGTGGGTTAAAAACTAACCTATTATCAGCAGAACCTGAGCTTAGCTCAGGTTTATTTATTAATCGCATCAGTATAAAAAGAGTTGCGAGTAAGTCAGGAGAGACTTAACCGGTCATCCCTTTCCTGGAATATTAGGGCGGTGTGCAGAGGTCTAATAAACCAGTACAGAACGGTTAAAGGATCTCACCTTGCTTGTTAAGCAACCATTTCAATATTGAACTTGTATTCAATTCATTGCGAGCTAAAAGCATGCTGTTTTTTCAACAGACTGAAACTCGTATCTTTAGAGGATATACCATGAAAGAAAAAATAATTCTAAATGCAAACAGAGAAGAAACAAGTACCTGCTTGATTTATTATAAAGTGCTGTGTTTACTTACTGTTTTATGTTTCACTTTGACCTTACCTTTCCCTGCCAGCGCTCACAGAGGAGCGAAAGGTGAGATTGATACCTGTCGCATTTCAGTAGGTAAAGAAGTTATCCACTTTTCAGCCTATACACCAACCCTTACGGGAGGCACAAGTTATTGTCAAATTATTCCCGAAATAGGCTTAACAGATTTGGTGATTGATTATGAAGGTAAAAAACTACGAGAGACTACGGTTGAATTTGAAGTGACCAAAGAACCGGAAGGCACCCGGGTTTATTATCACAAGCCTGAAAAAATCAAAAAAGGTTCAGTAGATGCAAAGGTGGATTTTACACAATATGGTGCTGGCGAATATTTACTACATGTCACCATCGTAAATGAAGGCGAAACCATTGACTCTCATCTACCTTTCTCAGTGGGCATAGAGCTTGAAGAAAGCCTGATTCCGATGAAGATTCTCATTCCATTGATTATTATTGTCATCATTTTTATAGTCATGTTTGGCATGTCCAGACAAGAAAAAAACAAGCCGTCATCTTCAGACGGGCCGGAGGCATAATTTTCAAACTGCAGGAGAGAATTGATAGCATAACTCTGCGCAACTAAACCACTAAGCCCGCAAAAAATATCAACTATATTTGCCAAGGGATATATATCAATTAACTCAGAAAACTTAGCCTAGTCAATTAATACGAGACGCATAATATCTGTAGTAGGGCGGACTTAAGTCCGCCCTACAAATATTCTGCTTAAGTTTGTCACCTAAACTTATTTATCAGGAACGGGTAACGCCAGCCTGCGTCAAAGACAATGGCTGCGCTCGTTTGATGAAAACATTATTTCAGGTACCCCTCTTATTAAAACTGACGGGGTTTGCCACATGCTCTTACACATCATATTATGCTAAAAAGCAGGCACTTACTTAGCTATAAAAACAAACTTATCTACATTGAAGGGCCAAAATTATAAAGCGCTATTTTAAACAATAACAAACACAATAAATACACATTGACTTTTATATATCACTGATATTTATGATATTTAATCGCATGTACAAATATCATACGATTTAACAAAGCCGTAACAAACACAGCTATTCGATGCACTTTTCTACGCTTAATCCACACACTTATCCACAGGAACTGTGTACAACTTATTTATTAGAATCAGGACGGCTCGTCTGCGCTTCAGAGGCAATGCCTGTGCTCCTAAGCTGAAGACATTATTCAATGCAATTCCTTAATATACCTTGCGTGTAACAAAAAATTGGCCTATTGACTTGAATGACACTAGCACTAATGGATAAAATACTCGGTCTATCTTTAACCTATCCATTCTCTTAGCCTAACTGTGCTGATACCTACTTCCCGTTTTATTTCTCTAAGCGAGGTGTTAAAAAACTCACTTACTAGCGTTTTTTGTACCAGCTCTTCAGTTGCCATCAGTCGCGCCGAGTTGCTTGCGCATGCGCTTGCGTTAAGTGAAACACTTCCTGAGAAACAATATGTTATCAACCTATGCCAGGATCGCTATCTCTTTATCGTCGCCTATCTAGCAGCTTTCCTACGCGGACAAATAAGTTTACTGCCTGCTAACAAGACACCTAAAACGCTGCTTGACTTAAAAAAAGCCTACCCGGATAGTTATCTACTCAGCGAATACGAAGCAAACGCTGATTTTGTCATGAGCTATGATAATTTAAATATAAGCACACAAACTTTCCCCCTGATAGATATTGACCGCACCTTATCCATCTCATTTACCTCTGGGAGTACAGGAAAACCGAAAGCCATTGCTAAAACCTGGCACGAGTTTCAAAGCTCAGCTGAATTAGCAATACAACGATTTAATTTACAAGATAAAAAAATAACGTTGACATCTACTGTTCCCATGCAACATATGTATGGACTGGAGACCTCATTATTTTGGGTGCTTTTTTCACAATTAATATTACATAATGGCCGTCCATTCTACCCTGAAGATATTCGCGTCACCCTGAAAAACCTGCCCACAGATACTATACTTGTGTCTACCCCTAGACATTTAAAAAGTTGCTGTCAAATACAAGGCCTGTGGAGTAATATTCGATTCATCTTATCTTCAACAGCGCCACTCGACAAATCATTAGCTGAGCAAATTGAGCAGACCCTGCAGGCACCGCTATTGGAATTATTTGGTAGTACCGAGACGCTTTCCTTTGCTACACGCCACCCGACTCTGTCTAAAAAATGGCAACCATATGCTGGCATACTATTAACGCAAGAGCATGGGCAGTTTTTTGTGCAGGGTGGACATATTGCAAAACCCTACTTATTAGATGACCATTTCGAAATCGATGAAAAAGGATTTTTCAGACTTATGGGCCGTTCAACCGATACCATCAAGATTGCAGGAAAACGAGCATCACTCACCGAATTAAACCAACTACTCATGCAAATGACAGGCATTGAGGATGCCATCTTTTTTGCTAGCAAAAACGAGCGCCTATCCGCTTTAGTCGTTAGTCAGTTACCCAAACAGGCTATCCTTGAACACTTGAAACTATGTATCGACGAAGTCTTTATGCCACGCGCTATTTATTTAGTCCCAGTTTTGCCACGTAATGATATGGGTAAGCTGATTAAAGCAGACATAGATCAATTAATACGGAAACAACAACTTGCTAGAAAATAAACAGTATTACTGCATTCCTGCATCCCACCCTTGTTTTGCAGGACATTTCCCGGACAACCCTATTGTACCTGGCGTGATTATTTTAAATTATGTACAACAGCAGCTTTTAAATTGGCGTCCTGATGACTACATTACGACTTTAGCCCAAGCTAAATTCTTACACCCTCTGCTCCCTGATGAAGAATTCTCTATTTACCTGAAGCAATCCTCGACACATAATGTAAAATTTATCTGCAAACGTCAAGCAGACACGCTTGCCACTGGCTCATTACTTATCCAAGCGAAACAACACATCTCCAATGAATAAGCACTGGCAAGAAAGTAAAGAACGTAGTACGCCTCTCACCCTGTTAACCATACGCTGGATTGCTCTGCACCTGGGGCGTCCTGTGGCGCGCTGTTTACTTTATCCGATTACAGGCTATTTTTTACTCTTCGCAAATTCACAGCGCAAGGCCTCTTTACAATACCTGAGTCGAATTTTAAAACGTAGAGCGACATGGTTCGATAGCGCCAAACATATCCATGCTTTTGCGTCAACAATCCTCGATCGTGTGTATTTACTGACGGGTCAGTTCGATAAATTAGCGATTCAATTCCCTGCCGAAAACATCCCGTTGAAATACAGTAAAAATGGCGTGGGCTGTTTGCTATTAGGTAGCCATATTGGTAGCTTTGAAGTATTACGCAGTTACGCGGTTAGCAATTATCCGCTACCGATTAAAATTCTTATGTATGAGCAGCAAGCACCGATGATGGTTCAAGCATTAAATGCACTCAATGCTAATGTTGCTGATACGCTTATTTCCTTAGACGGCTCTCCCAGTTGCTTATTAAAAGTAAAAGAAGCAATTGATAATGGTACTACCGTCGGCTTATTAGGCGACCGAATTATGGTTGGCGCTAATGAGAAAACAGTGCAATGCACCTTACTAGGTGAGCCTGTAAAAATGTCAACAGCACCGATTCTCATGGCATCCGCCTTGAAAGTACCTATTATCGTATTTTTTGGCCTTTATCTGGGAGGTAATCGCTACAAAATTAACTTTGAATTACTCACTGAAGAAGTCAAATTGAACCGTCAAACAAGACAGCAAGATATACAAAACTACACTCAGAAGTACGTTGATATCCTGGAAAAACAAATACAGGAAACACCTTATAACTGGTTTAATTTTTATGATTTCTGGCAAAGTGATGAATAAACCCTTAGATAAAGCACAATTTGCACATCTCATCCCTCATGCTGGCTCAATGATATTAATTGATCAGGTAGACACATGGAGTACGCACCATATAAAATGCTCTACCCTTTCTCATTTAGCTAGCGACAATCCGTTGCGCTTAAATAACAGTCTCTCCGCGATACACCTTATCGAATATGGCGCACAATCGATGGCAATACATGGCGGTTTACTAGCAGGCAACGCTTCTCCAGGTTTTCTGGTCGCAATAAGAGGTGCTCATTTCCATATCGAAACGTTAAATACTATCACCACTGCACTGCATATAGAGGCAAGCGCCGAACTGAAAATTGACAACGGTGCGGTGTATTTTTTTCGCGTTACTGATGAGCATAACACCTTATTGCTTGACGCCAGAGCCACTGTTATTCACACTCAACCATGAAAAAAGCACTTATTACAGGCGGCAGTGGCGACATAGGTTCTGCTCTCTGCTATCGCCTCGCAAAGCACAATATCCATGTCATAGTGCATAGCAATCACCATTATACAAAAGCCCAGAGCATTGCTGACAGCATCCTGGAACAAGGGGGCTCAGCCGAAGCGATTGCCTTTGATGTCTGTGATGCCCAGGCAACTGAACAGGCTGTTATACAACTATCGACTAGCGGACTTATTCAAATTATTATCAATAACGCCGGTATCCATCGTGATGCCCCTTTAGCCGGCATGAGTCGGGAAAACTGGAGGGAGGTTATCGATGTTTCTTTGCATGGCTTTTACAATGTTACGCAGCCTTTATTAATGCCAATGATTCAAAGCCGCTGGGGACGCATAATCAACATGTCCTCTGTGGCCGGGGTTATGGGCAACCGCGGACAGTGTAATTATTCAGCTGCTAAAGCCGCTTTACACGGAGCTACCAAATCCCTTGCACAAGAGCTTGCGTCAAGAAAAATTACTGTAAATGCGATTGCTCCCGGGATTATTCAGGGAAATATGACTGAAGGGAGTTTTGATAAACAAATGATCAATTCTATCGTGCCTATGAAACGCGCAGGTAAACCAGAAGAAGTAGCTGCTCTGGCAGCATTTCTATGTTCTGATGACGCAAGTTATATCTCTGGTCAAATTATTAATATCAACGGTGCGATGGCATAAAATGAAAACCCACTACGATGTTTTGGTCATTGGTGGCGGACCGGCTGGAACAACGATTGCCAGTTTTCTGGCTGTCAAAGGGCACACAGTCTGTTTGCTGGAAAAAGCACATCACCCTCGCTTTCATATCGGGGAATCTTTGTTGCCTATGAATTTGCCTATTCTAGAAAAACTCGGCGTTCTTGAACAAGTAGATGCCATTGGCATTAAAAAGTATGCCGCAGAATTCAACTCACTAGAAACGGCACTAGCTCAGGATACTTTTTATTTTGCTAAAGCCACCCATAAAAATCACCCTTTTGCCTATGAAGTGAGGCGCTCAGAATTTGATGATATTCTATTTAGAAATTGTCAGCAAAAAGGCGTCACTGCACACGAAGGAATAAAGGTGCTCAAAGCAGACTTAAAGCATGCGATTAAAAAACTACTAGCCACTGACGAACAAGGTAAAGAATACGAATTTACTGCTCGCTACCTGATTGATGCGTCTGGACGCGACACGCTATTGGCACAACAACTCAACAGCAAACAGAAGAACCCTAAGCATAAAATGGCGGCTATTTATGGTCACTTTTACAATGTGCAACGGCGCCCAGGCACTGATGCTGGTAATATCAGCATATACTGGTTTCAGCACGGCTGGATATGGCTGATCCCGCTAAAAGATGGCATGATGAGTATCGGCTGTGTGTGCTGGCCAGACTATTTAAAAACGCGCGAAAGCTCATTGGCTGACTTTCTGCATCAAAGCTTAGCTCTGGTACCCGAAATCAGCAAACGCATGCAACACGCGCGACTGGCAGGGGAAGCACAGGCAATTGCTAACTATTCTTACCAATCGCGGATTATGACAGGGGATGGCTTTTTACTCATTGGCGATGCTTATGCCTTTGTTGATCCGGTTTTTTCCAGCGGTGTTTATTTAGCCATGCAAAGCGCCAGCAAAGGCGCTGATTTAGTTGATCAGTTGCTCAGAGAAAGCACGCACAGTAAGCAGCTAATTAAACAGTTTGAGAATTCAGTTACTGAAGAAATCAAGGCATTTTGCTGGTTTATTTATCGTTTTAACAGTCCTGCTTTACACAAACTGCTAATGTCATCGGATGAAGCAAACCAGCATCCAGTCAAACAAAAATTAAAATCAGCAGTCATCTCCGTTTTAGCAGGAGACGCATACCCAAATGCGCATATCAAATTCCCGCTGTTAGCGTTTAAAGCGCTTTATTTCATAAATAAAGGGATCGAATTCAAGAAAAACAGGGAGTTTAACAGATTTAAAAAACAACAGCTCAAGCAATAAACTAACGCTTTTATCCAAATTGAGTAAAAATATCCGCTACATGGCTAGAACTGCATTCATGTAATGACGGTGCATGTTTTTTTAAGTCGGGAAACGGTCCTGTTGCGCGTATTGCAATTTCATTTGCCAATTCACGAATAAAAGACATATTTGTTAGCAGTTGTTGCTGCAACTCATGATCACTTTGCCGCTTATGTAAATCTTTATTTAATTGCTGCAAAAACCCAATATGACTATAGTTTAAAAAAAGCTCGCGCTTGCCTTCAGCCGATAAATCTATTTCAGCCCAATGTCGAAAAAAAGTCTGCATTTGCAAATTAAGCTGATAAATCTGCTGTAGCAGGATAGCCGCAGATTGCATGAATGTCAGGTCAGTCAATTTACCCCTAAAAAACAATAAAGCGATTCCCCCCCAGTAGAGTGTAAAATCCCATATAACCTTAACAGTCATCGCCTTGGCATTCCCCATAATTGAGTACTGATCTTCATAGACTGGGCCAAACGCTAAAAACAGTATACGGAATAATTTCTCATATTGTTCGCTTTGCAGAGCAATATCGTCTCCTGCCAGTTGCTTAACAACCAGCTCGGTAATAAAACTGTTATTCATGGCAATAAAATCACTGCCGGGTGAATAAAAAGGATCGACAAAAACACCAGCGTCGCCTGTGATCGCCCAACCATCCTTTGAAAACAGTTTTTTACAATTATGTGAATAATGTTTTAAAGTAAGAAAATCTTGCAATTGATCTAGGTGCTGGTGAATGACAGCTGCTAATTGCGGTTCATGGGCTTGCAACCAACCCTGTGCTTTCTCAAAGGTATTGAATTCTGCATAGGGATGAATTTTCGCATCGGCTACAATGCCTATGCTACTGGCACCCGATGCAAGTGGAATAATCCAGACCCAATAGCCTTTACCCATTAAATGATTAGTGCTCAACCACCTCGACTCATTCAAACGACTTTGCCACACTGGATTCGCTGTCCACTCATCCACCCTGATCTGATGCTTAATTCTAAACCAGGAAGCATTCACATCATGATAAGCAGGCTTGGCGAGTTGTAACTTGCGCTTCAGCAAGCCCATGCGGCCACTCGCGTCTATCAGCCATTTGCTGTGTACTGTCGTTTCTTGGTTATTCACTAATAAAATGACGTGATGGTCATTGATTCCTGGCTTTATCTCCTTGACTTTGCAGCTATGCTGAAAATCGATACCTAAATCAAGACAGCGTTTAATCAATGCATTTTCAAATCGGCCTCTATCAATTTGGTAGCTTTTTGAGGCCGGAAAAATACTCGGCCCCAGTTCAATGCGTTTAGCAATATCCTGATTATTTTGATCACTATAAAAAAAACGTAACCCCAGCTTAGGCAGTTCATTTTCCAGCTCAGCTTTCAAACCTAATATTTCATCAAAATAGTAACTGGCTATTTCTACCGAGGACTCTCCTACTTTATGCGCTGATTCTGGTAGCGGATAAGCCGCTTTTTCAGCAATGAGTATGCTAATACCCTTGCACCTTCGCTGCAACTGTATTGCTAAAGTAAGTCCAGCTAACCCACCACCCATAATCAGAACGTCGTATGCCTTGCGCATTAAAATACTCCCGTATTCGCCTGGATTTGACCAGGCAATTTTATAGCGCCCGGCTTAAAGGAACGACGTTTGATATTCATTTTATGCAGGTGACGCACATAAGGCCCAAAGCTGGTCTTGACGGGTTAATCCTAAAACTTTTAGCGCCGTTTGTACGCCCGAATAACTCACACCATAAATCCCACCACCTGGGGTAGTCCAGTGCCCGGCAAAATACAGGCCGGTAATGGGTGATTGATTGCTTATGCGATTTACGCCGACCTGTTCTGGCGTTGCAGCCCAGCCATACGCTGCACCTTTATGATTAAGTGTGTAACGCTGCATGGTTGCTGGCGTGCCCGCTTCCAGATACAAGATATGTGATTTTAATCCAGGAATTTTTGACGCAGCAAAGTCGAGCATTTTTTCCATATAATCCGCTTTGGCTGTTTTCCAGTCATTAGCGTGATCAAAATTTGCCAATGAGGTTAGCATCAACAAGTGCTCTCCTTCAGGAGCAAGACTTGCATCAATTAATGTTGGGATAGTAATACTTAACCAGGAAACCTCACCCTGTAAAGTATTTTCATAATTGAGCGCGTGACTGATTTCATCATAATAAAACGCCTCATGATGCGCCCCGGCTTGTTTAATATCAAGATCTGTTGCTATATACACGACAAATATTGAGGATGATACTTGCATATTTTTCAAACGGGCTAAATATCGCTGAGGAAAATATTGCTCCCCCACCAAAGTGCTTACAGTATGTAACATATCGGCATTAGAAATCACCGTCTCAGTTTCAATCAACTCCCCGGAAGATAACAGCACACTTTGTACCTGGTTATGACAAACGGCAATACTGTCTACCTTGCTTTTATAGTAAATCTCTCCACCCGCCTGAATTAGTCCAGCGACCAAGCTGTCTGCAAAAGCTTGAAAACCTCCTTTGCAATAATAGGCACCATCAGAAATATAGCCCATCAGCATGCTTGCCCAATAAATAAAGGAAACTTTTTCTGGAGGCAACCCTAGATACGGCCATAATGCAGCAAAAACAGCTTGCAACTGAGGATCATGTATATAATCATCCCAGACATCTGCCAAACAACTGCGCCGATATTTAAATAATAAATCCAGCTCAGTATAGATAAGGTCAGCTTCCTGATTTGCCATGATTTCATCTGCCCGAGCGACTTGTTCAGCCAACTGCAAACAAAGTATTAATAAATCAGCCAGCCCCTGCTTTTCATTAGGAAATAGCGCCCCTAATGTATCAACAAAAGCATTTATAGTAGACGGTAATTCTATAGTCAGATGGCTAAACGCAACAAAAGCAAATGGATTGACGGCAACAAACTCTAACTGGTCATATTGGTCTACAGCACGTAACACTTTCGCAATAATCTGCCCCCCTTTAAACCCCTGTAATTTACAGCCACTCGTCAGGTGTATCCCAGCATCAAATAGATATTTTTTTCGTTTAAAGCCATGCGAGTATCCACCAGCACGATCATGTTGCTCTAACACCAGTACCCGACGTCCTGTTTTAGCTAGCAAAGCCGCTGCAGTGAGCCCGCCAATGCCACTACCGATGACAACAACATCAACTTTTCTATTATTTTTCAATACAGTAACCAGGAGCGCTATAGATGTTTAAGGTTGTGTAATACTAACACTCCCCAAAGCCCAGCCCAGATTATAGCCTGTCCCTTTGCCAGTAAATGTCATCATCCGTGCACCTTTAGGTGCCCAGCGCCCTTCAATGGATTTGCCAAAACCAGCGTCACCATCCATCATAAAGGAAGTCATGTAAACATCCTCAATTTTTTCTATACCCCGAATAACCCCTTTACCCTCAGTTACGTTATAAGCCCCAAATGTAAAGCCGCCTCCTTTCAAACTCAGATTTACCTTAGCACTCTTACCACTAGGACAGCTAATCGTGCCTGTTCCGGTATAGGTTTTATAAAAAGCAGCCCAGCCCTTGATAGTGTAAGATAATGAACAATCTTCTGCGCTTACAGTAGAAAAAGGGGTTAATGAAAGTGAGCCAAGTACAATTAGGCCTAAAACCTTCTGTTTCATAATGTATTCTCTGTGAGTATAAAAGTTAAGATTATACCGAGAAAATCAGGCAAAGCCAGCATACGTGTGAAGGAAGACTACTCAATTTAACAAAAAGACAGCCTCGGACCTACATCATAGTTGAGACACATATTTCCCAGAATGACATATAGAGCCAGACCTTAATTAAGCAACACAAATCTCGTTATTGTGGGATGTCTAGAGAGCAGATGTTTGTGCGCAATGGAATGCTATATTTGTGGGATAGATGAAAAAAGTTCAGTAAGAATCAGTTTAGAAACAAGCCGAGCAATGTCACATAGTTATTTACTATGTGACATAAAGGTTTCGCATAATAAGATGGCAAAAAACAAGCAGATCTCATCTACCAAAACGTCCCTTAGGAATCTGAATTTAATAACCACTGAAACTACAATCGCATAAGACGCGCTTCGCGCCTGAGAACATCCTATGCTTTCGTATATTATTTGATTCTTGTTCCTTAGTTTAAGGAATGCTTTTCAAAAAAGGCGAGCTGCAGCATCTGTACTAGTCAAAAGTAATGTCAATACGACGATTTTTCTGCCGTCCAGAGCTTGTACTATTTGAAGCTACAGGCTGACTTTGCCCATAACCGATTGCGGTAATGCGTTCAGGTGAGACGCCTTTACTAATCAGCACATCACGAATAAAATCAGCACGTTGTTGTGATAAAGCTTTATTCCGTTCAGCACTGCCTGTAGCATCAGTATGCCCTGAAAGGGTAACTGTTTTATTTGGGAACTTATTCATATAATTGGCCAGCAAGTCAATTC
This sequence comes from uncultured Gammaproteobacteria bacterium, assembly GCA_942491615.1. Classification (GTDB taxonomy): domain Bacteria; phylum Pseudomonadota; class Gammaproteobacteria; order Methylococcales; family Methylomonadaceae; genus Methyloprofundus. The sequence continues at coordinate 235,006 of CALOCH010000015.1, read as the reverse complement.
CTTGCGATGCTCCCGGGACTAAATCAGCCGTTCCGGTATTAAATTCAATTTTCCCAAAAGCTAATATAATTTCCCGTTCAGCCTCTAAAGCTTGCATTGCTAGTAATTTATTTTGCGCAGTTGTCTTTTTGTCATTAATAGACGCAGTGATCAGTTGGTCTTTCTGCGTTAATAAATCGATACTGTTTTGCCTGGCTTGTTCTGCAGCAGCAATGTCAACTGCCGTCTGTACCTGAGTATTACCAATATAAGCCAAAGAAGCCATATCTTCTCCGGTTTCTGCAACACTTGCACTTAGCAAGGTTGCATTGGCTTTAGCTAATTCATCTGTAGCATATTTCTGTACTACAGGATCATTAGCAGCCACACTATAAGCTTTTTCCGCATCAAGCAATGACTGTGGCTTTTGTAATTCTGCACAGCCGGTAGCTAATGCAGCTATTACAGCAGGGATAATTAATTTTTTTATGGTCAATGTTTTCATAAATAAGTCCAATTAATAGAGATAAATTCAAGTCAAAGCCGTTTATTTTAGTTGTGATTCCAACATCTTTAAACTTTGTTGCATTTGGTTTTCAGCAGCTTGAGCTTTTCCAGCCTCAGCTTTTGCTTGCGCTAAACTTGCTGTCGCTGTTGCTTCATTTGCCAAACGCAATGCTTTTTCATTCTCTCCATCTTTCATTGCCGACTTAGCTTCATGCAGTTTACCTTTCGCTCTTTCCAGTTCAACACCAGCATAACGATTAGCGTCTACATTACGTGCAGATTGAATCGTAGCTTCTGCATACGCTATTTCAGCTTTAGGCGCATCAATCCCGCAAGCTGTCAAAGAGACAAGTGCAGCACTTAAGATAGTCGCTTTAACAAATGCTTCACTATTTTTTTTTGTGAACATAAAAATCACTCTCCATTTTAATTTAACAATAAAGTAAAAGTATTACCTGTCTGATTCTATCCGAGTTTCCTTATAATACAAAACTTTTCCTGCCTTATATGACTACCCTCCTAACGTCCAGGGTAATAACTCACTAAAGTGAACGCAAACACGCTTAACTAATGCTCTTGCTTTGGTAATAATTCCTTTAATGCGTTCTGGTAGGCTATTCTCGCAGTACTTGCAACTGCAATGAGTGCATTTAATCGGGCTATTTCTGCCTCAACAAAGCGCAGGCTTTGAATTTGTGCTTTTACTTCATCCGATAAATCACTTAATAAGTGCTCAACACCATCTATATTAATTTTTGCTTCTGTATCCGTCATTTTTTTCGTTGTTAGTTGAATTGAAAGCGCTCACTACCCCCATTTAGAATATTTGGAGTGAGGAAATTGTTTATAGTCAATCTTCCCCCTAAGCAATCTTCATTGAAAAGGGGTGGGGCTGAATGGTTACGTTGAAATAGCCTTTGTCATGTAGTTTATTATTTATAGTCTACAAAACATACTCAAAGAAAAAAACCTCAGTCTGTTTTAAAACCAAGGTTTTCTTATACAATTTTTATTACCTGTACATTAAACTACGAGTCGATAGTAATTACCTTATGTGTAAACAAAACACTTGGTTTTTTAGCCACAATACATAGACTTCGCGGGAACACATATATGGTTTTCAGGCATGCCTGCCATACAAAGTATTTTAACCAAACTGAACATCACTAATACTCAGTGTCGTTACACCGGCTAACTGGATCACCACATCATCAACCGCTGTAAAGTTACCATCATTATTTCCGTCGACAAAAAGATAACCATCGGTTCCATCATTTGCAAATGCAGTTGCACGATCGACGCGGGTATCCGCAAAAAAATCTAAACCATCACCAATAAAATCTTGCATGTCGGCTGGTGTCGTTCCACCAATACCGCCTTTTTGTAACATTGCAAAACGTGCTTCATTAGACCCCAGACCAAGAGCAGCAAAAAGTTGAATGACATCAGTGCTAGCGCTTGAAAAGTCATTGATAATATCAAAACCACTCATTTCAGATTCTGTCAAAATCAACTTGGAATCACTGGCAGAAACATAGCGTATGGCATCAGTTCCACCGCCTAAGCCAATAACATCTGCACCACCGTTACCTTGAATTAAATTTATATCGTTATCAGAAACAGTAACTGTATCAGATGCACTCGATCCCTTAAAAGATATACCTGTGCTACCTGCATTACTAAGATCAACATTTATTCCGCCCGTATTGTTGGATGCATCGACAATTTCCAAAGCAGATGCATCAGTAAGCATTATTTCGAGCTTTGCCTGACCACTCACAGTTAATGTTGTCATTTCAGCGGCATCAAGATCAACGGAATTAGTATAATCACTTTGCATCAGAGAAGTATCAACAGTGCTCGCTTCAGATGCTAGCTTAACTGTCTCATATTCTGCTGCAATAACAATAGCATCTGTCTCACCATCAATATTCTGATTATCAGTTATATCAATTGCATTTAGATTTAGCTTAAGAATATCGTTTAAACCAGCACCATTTTTTTGCATCATGTTAATAGATTTACCTTCACTGGCAAATGCATTTAACGTTAATGTAGCCTGTGATACTGCTTGATCAATTGTTACCGACTCATCAATGCCTTCGAAGGCGATAATATCCTTCAAAGAAGCAGCAACACTTATATCATAGACACCTCTACCACCAGAAACATCCAGAGCTTCAAAAGATCTGATATTTGCTGTCGTTAAGTCGAAATGGCTTGCATCATCAATAGCAATGGTATCATAACCTCTGCCCCCACCAAGTATAGCCGCACCAATCACACTAAAATCCTTACCATTGGTATCAACATAATCATCACCATCATTTGTTATGACTGACGTAGTACTTGAACCAACGACTATATAATCACGACCTGAACCTGTTTCAACTTTAATGATTTCTTCGGCCATCTCGTAAATAGAAATATCCCCCGTTGCAGATGCCCCCTTAACAGTTAGATTACTAGAGCCATCATCTAGTGTTGCTATAGACACATCACCAGAGCCAGAAATATTAAACTGGGTGTTTTCAGTAATACCAGAATCGTCATTGAAGTCCCAGAAATCAACATGTAGTTTAGCGGCTGCATTTAAATTAACCACTACATTCCCCATCGGACTAAGGTCATTATTGTAGTAGTTGCTGATTTCCTGAAGTTCAGAATCTCCCATTACATTGACATTCAGCGTTTCAGCATCTGTTGTAGAAAAATAAGCCATGCCGTTAGAATTGGCAACGCTATCAAGATTGACATTAACGACATCTGTAGCACTTGTACCCTGTGCCAGATTATCGAATTCCAATAGAACATCGACATTATCTGTATTGGTCAAATTAACTGTAATATTGTTGACCGAGCCACCTGCCTGATCGACAAAAAAGCCTACATCAAATAGATCAGCGGTAAGCAGATTTTCAATATTGAAAACTGCATTTACAACGACACCCTCAATCGCACCAGTATTCAAATAGTGGTCATAAAAACCACCATTACCCTGATTATCGTCATCAAAACCCAACAGATTCACCGTTGTATTTACTGTATCTGCAGCATTAAAACTAGCCTCGACTGCAAAAAACTCATCTCCTGCGGAAAAATCAACATCATGGATAGTAACAGCTGTGCTGCCTTCAGAACTCACGCTGTCTGCATTGAATGTAATGACATTAATTAGATTATTAGCCTCAATATTACCCAGTGTCACTGCTGTGCTAGCATTTAAATTAGAAACTGCCAGACCACCGGACATTTTTCCACCGACATCCAGAGAAATTTCATTGAAATCATGCCCGGCAATATCTACACTTTTCCAGCTTTCTTTAGCATTGACAACTTCTAGTTTTTCAACATCAACAAGTTGTATTTTTGACAATGTCAAGTCAGACGTATCACTTAAAATTTTCAATGTATCCATACCGCCAGCACCATCGAAGGAATCACCATCATTCAGTGTGTCGGTAAGTGGGTTATTTTCATCCAGTCCATTAACTGTATCATTAGCATAGGTTCCAATAATTGTATCTACTGCGATCGTTAAATCGTAGCTAGTACCACCATTTTCAATACTATCTGCAATCCAGGCATCTGTTAAAGCGAATGATTCAACAATGCTTTCAGGATCTACGGTCACACCGGATAGAATTTGTTTTGCAGCGGGTATATCCTCAGCAACATAAGGTGCACCTGTAACAGCAACTTGTTCAGTAAAATAATTGGCGGCAATTATTTTATTATCTAGAGTAACTCTATCATCCCCTTGCGCGCCTTCAGCTATTGCTAAAGCTGCCTCGCTGAGTGTCCGCCGTCCAGAGTCTATTTCAGCAACCCAGTAATCCAGCCCTGCCTGCTCTGGATCACGACTAAACATTTGTTGATAAAGTATCGTGACCTGATTAGCAGTCGGATCAGCCCCGATACCTTCCAGATATTCTTGCGAATTGCCAAATGCCTGAATCATGGCACTCAGATCACCGCCTGCGGCTTCTAATTCTTCTGCCCAATAATCTATACCTGCTGGATCGCCAGGACGGCCATAGTATGCAACGTACAATTCTTGTATTTTCGACTTGGAACTTTTTGAAGCTGGCATATAAAAACCTCTGTAATTGTTGTAGTTAAGCTTAATAAAAAAATTAAAAACTTCCTAGCAATCGCTGACTACCCTTGTACAGGTCAAAAAAGCATCAACGCCTAGCTAATATAAAAAACTGTTTCCACTGAGTTTCTCGTGCGGTTGAATCATTGCCGTAATTAATGTTACAAGCAAAAGCTAGAAAAAAGCTTAGACTGTCACAGTCTGAATTGTGACAATCCAAGCGTGTCTTCGTTTCTTTAACTTATAAATCAAGCAAAGTTTATATCCGCTTCAACAAATGTTGTCACCCCAGCAAGCTGGATCATCATATCGCTGGCTTCAGTAAAATTACCATCATTGTTGGTATCCACATATAAGTAACCATTTGTGCCATCATGAGCAAATGCAGTTGCCTGGTTAGCAAAGAAGCCTAAACCATCACCGATGAATGCTTTCATACTAGCCGCTGTCGTTCCGCCAATACTGCCTTTTTGCTGCAAGCCAGAAGAATTAAGTCCAAGAGAGGAAGAAAGCTCAATGATGTCACTACTACTAAAAAAATTCTCAAGCACATCAAAACCATTCATTTGAGTGCCAGAGAATTTAAGCTGGGAGTCAGTTACCGCGACATAGCGCACAACTGCATCAACACTGGCTACCTGGATAATGTCCTCCCCTCCGTTGGCTTGAACAACTGGACTGAAGTCTGAGGGATTATTTTCAACAAACTTAATCGAATCGTCACCTACACCTGTTGTAATTGATGTAATGCCTTTACTCGATATATTACGTAAGGAAATATCGCCCGTCGCACTTTCCGCCACAATTGAAAGCAAGCCATTATTACCACTGCTCACTTCATTAACCGTCACATCTCCGGAACCAGTAATATTAAGTGTGCTGCTATCGCCTGATTTGCCACTAAAAATCCAGGAATCAACGGTTAAATCAGCGACTGCATTTAAGTGAGCAGCACTAACGCCCATAACGCTACTATTTCCATTACCGAGATTACGGATCACTCCGATCTCAGAATCAGAAACAACATTGACCAATAGATTTTCAATATCAGTCATTTGCAGAATAGACCTATTAGTGGAGTTGTTTAAACTATCGAGGTTAAGGGTTACAGTATCGGCTTTACTCGTGCCATTGCCTAATGGATCAAGCTTTAAGTCGACAAAAACATTATCACTATTCACCATATTGACAATAATATTGTTGACCGACTGGCCTGCCTGATAAACTTCTAATCCAGCGTAAGAGGCATACTGAGATCCTGAAGTATTAACTGTTTCAATATCAAATGTTGTATTAACAGCCACGCCTTTACTTGCACCTGTTTGCAGGAAATGCTGGTAAATAGCGGCATTATCGTTACCCCTATCATTTATATTTTGCATACGCACAGTGGTATAAACAGCATTTGCCGCTGAAAAACTTGCATACACTTTAAATTGTTCATCGGCATTTGCCAGATTAACATTATTTAACAAAACCGTCGTATTACCTACCGCGCTAGTAGCATCAGAGTTAAAATTAACTGTGTGTATATTAGCCCGACCGCTAACTTTAGTTAACTCAACAACTGTAGCGCTATTGACATTATTAATCTCCAGTCCCGCAGATCTTTTTCCACCTTCATCCAGCGTTATCTGATCAAAATCCAGACTTGCAATATCAATACTATTCCAGTCATTCGCACTATTAACGACCCATAACTTTTCAACATTTTTAACCGCCACCGTATCCGCTAATGACAGGTCTTGAAAATCTGTCTCGATTTTTAATGTATCCGTACCATCTTTGCCATCAACAAAATCACCAAAATTCACAGTATCGACTTGTTGAGAGCTCATGACGCCACTAATAACATCATCCCCAAGTGTGCCTGTAATATTATCTACACCTACCGTTAAAGGAAAATCTGCACCCGAACTGTCCAGCGCAATCCATGCATCTGTAGAAAATTTTGAGAAAACAGTTGTCACTGGATAATAAGTTACAGCAGCAGTATTGGCTTGCGCTGTTCCAATATCTTTAGCCTCATAAGGAACCTGCATTTGTCCTGAGCGATCTGTCCAATAGTTTGCTGAAGGCTCTATTTTATTTTCCAGAGTAAGCATATCATTATTCTGCGCCCCTTCAGCAATCGCTAAAGCGGATGAACTTAAGGAACGCACACCAGAATCAACCTGATCAACCCAATAATCAAGGCCCGCCTGTTCTGGGTTTCGGTTAAACATTTGCTGGTAAAGGGTCGTCACCTGTTCAGTGGTTGAACCAGTACCAATACCATCCAGAAACTCCTGTGAATTTCCAAAAGCATCAATAATAGCATTCATATCACCGCCCGATTCGCCTAGCCTGAGTGCCCAGAACTCAACACCAGCAATATCACCAGGACGGCCGTAATAAGCAACATACATTTCTTGAACTACAGTAAAATATGTTGCCACCATGACTTTCTCTTCATAGGTAACCTGATCCTCTCCTTGGGCACCTTCAGCAATCGCTAACGCAACTTCACCTAGCGTTCTGACACCTGAATCTATTTCACCCACCCAGAAATCCAGGCCCGCCTGATCAGGATCACGGTCGAACATTTGCTGGTAAAGTGCGGTCACTTGCTCTGCAGTGGAGCCACTACCAATACCATCAAGATATTCCTGAGAGTTTCCAAAGGCATTCACAATGGCACTGACATCGCCTCCTGCATCATCCAAAACCCCTGTCCAGTATTCAACTCCTGCCGGTTCGCCACGCCTGCCATAGTACGCAACATACAACCCCTGCACTCTTATTTCTGATTCTGACGCCGCCATATCAAACTCCTAAAATTACTAACTCAATATTTATAAAAAAGGACCACTCACTTAAAGCATCGTTTCGATGAACAGGCTATTTATTTTATGATAGAAAAAAATTTATAGCCTCTTACCTTAAGTTGTTATTGTAACAAATAGGCTTATTTCCCAACCTATTTTCAGCATTTTAATCTGCCTGCAGATCATTTTCCATAAAAATCGTATAGTTATACATACCCATTTACGCCAAAAAGATAGCTCAACTCCCATGACTAGAAATAAGCAGGGAACCAAAAACCTGGTTAATGAGCCTTTACAACCAAGTATAACCCACTTATAAAATTAGGCTACTTTGGTTACGCAGAATATTTAAATTATGTGATAAATTTCTTTTTTTATGCAATCCAAGTAAAAGCACTAGCTGCACAAATAAGCTATTCAACAATAAAGCTTTTACGTTGTTCAAGCATCTTTTTCATAACTTCTGCAATACTACTCCACTGATATTGCTGCAGTGTTTTATGCTTCGCTTGACTAGCCATTTGCTTTAAAGCTTGTTGTTGCTCTTCACTGTATCGATTAAAATACAGTTGATTCAACTTAGCTGCAAATTCACTGACAGGCGCAACTATCACTTCCTGATCTTCAATGAAATCCAGACCTCTTAGCCCAAACTTTGTAGATAGCACGGGTAAATTATTTGCGGTGTAGTCTAACATTTTCAAGTTAGTTCCCGACCCACTAAGCATAGGATTCACGGCAATATCGGCTATTTGTTGGTACAGGTCTTTTTCACTTTCGCTGACCATTCCAAGAGGATAACAATTTGCGGGCAGTTGCTGGCAGACCTTATGCTGACAAACACTACCTAAAATTAAATAGTGTATCTTGGGTGTTTTGTTCGCTATTTTTTTAATTTGTTCCAGTGCTTCAATATTTGGCCCATGCCAACTGCCCATAAACAAACAGATAAACCCTGACCAGGACTTATCGTCTAAAATGTTAAGTATCCCCTTTATTTCAGGAGCAACAGCAACACCGTTGGCTACCACTTTTATTTTATCCAGCGCTTGTTCATACAAGCTACTAACTCGTTGCGCATCTGTCTCGCTACAGGTCATGATTTGCTGACTTGCCTGGCAACAACTGGCTTCTATATCCCGGACTTCCTGCAACCACTTTGCTGAATTAGGTGCAGCACTTAAAATACTTTGCTTAAGATCGATTTCCACATCCTGTGCTTCATACCACAACTCTCCTTGCCAATGCTCTCTTATCGCATTGTAAAGATAAGGATGGCAGGCAACAAAAACGTCTGCACTTTCAGCTAACACCTGCAAAACTTCTCCATAGCGAGGAGTGAGGCGATACCCGTGAATACAGGCAATATCATCAATAGAGGCATTTAGCGATACTTCAAGTTCTGATTGATAGCTAATCTGTTCTGGGCTCTTTGCAATGAGTATTTCGCGCAAGTTAGGCGCAATCATTCGATCTTGCCAGTTGTTTGGCAGTCCATAATCCGTTTGCGTTTGCAGAACATCAGGATTAACGAGCGCCAGTAAAGTCACATTGTGTTCCTGCGCTAATTGTTTATATAAGTTGTACACTCGGATTTGTCCGCCTCCACGTGGTGGCCAGCATGAAAAAGTCAAAGCGACAACGAGATTCATTTTCCTGGTATCTTTACTAATGGTAGCATTCACATCGCCGGGCTGAATCAGTTTTTGTACGGTCGTATGCCAGTCGACATGCGCTACTTTGAGTAATGCCCGTTGCCCCATGGCGCTACATTTCTGAGGGTTGTTAATGAGTTTATTCATTGCAGCAGTCAAGCTTTTTATATCGGGTGCAACACTATATCCACTGACGCCTTGCTCAACAAATTCGTTGACGCCCCCGGCATCTGTTGTCGTTAAAATCGGCTTTTGTGACTTCATTGCCTCAATGGTAATTAAACCATAATCTTCATCGTAGGGAATAAAGGGAATGAATAAAGCACCTGCATATTCCTTTATAACCTGCTGGTCATTAATACGTCCTAGAAATAGGATTCTTGAATCTGCTTGCGCCAAGCTCTTGAGCCTCTGCTTTTCCGGCCCTTCTCCGGCAATACGAAACTGTATATCGGCTTTTGTATTCATAAACGCCTGAATCAATAAATCCAGCCGCTTCGGGCCATCCAGACGACTAATAGTAAAAATATAAGGCGTTTCAGTCTCAGTACTGGTATAAAAACCGGTTAAATCTGACGGATGATGAATCACATGCACGGCCACACCCTCCGGGAAATAATCTGCTCTGTGGGTAATATTATCGGATATTGCGCTATAGCGCTTTATGTTACCAGGCTGCAAAGCAATATCATCCAGAAAATGAATAATGCAACGCGTTAAAGGCCCTGGAAAGCTAAAGCGCTCATTAAGTTGCAAATCATGATGTAAAAGCTTTTCCACACTTTGCCAAATCGACCAGAACTCTGCTAACATACTATTCGTTTTAATCTTGTTAGACAATAACGTATATAGTTGCTTGATTTCAAATGGGTCTGCTGCTTGCAAAGAGGGCAAATCCACACTTTTTCCAGTGAAATGATAGGTATCATATAAACCCCTAAGTTTATGCTGCAAATAGCAATGATGATCCGGATGTTGCACCATCCATGCAGGATACTTAGTGGAAATAACACGATCAAAATGACTTAAATCCAGCTCACTAAAATGCTGGTAGCTGGTCATTAGTTCACTAAAATTTCGCTCAGGCGAAGGCATCTTTATCAGTTCTGCCTGATGTTCGCCAGCTTGATTGATGGCGTCAAGTAAGCCCCACCAAAGTTTCTCTGCTCCGCCAATAGTAAAGGGGACAGGGCTGGGAGCTATGATGGCTATTTTCATTATAATAGTGCTACTAATTTAAAGTTTAAAGTTAGAAAAAAACACATCTCTACAGAATCAATTGATCAATCACATTTTGCCAGCTAATCTGTTTATTTTTATAGCTTTCCAGTCCATATTGCCCCATTTCTCTGGACTTTCTACGCTGAACATACATTTCATCTATAATGGCAGCGATTTGCTGAGCATCCGTTGGCAGAATATAACCATTTTCACCGTCTTCAATAAACTCTAACGGTCCTCCGGAATCTACACAGCTAATGACCGGCTTGGCAGAGAGCATGCTTTCTAGCGTTATATAACCATAATCCTCATCAAAAGGAGCAAAAAACACAGCTAAAGCATGCGCATAATAGGTGCGTTTCTCAGCCTCGCTAATATAACCCACCAAACGAACTCGCTGACTCAGTTGATACTTATCTATCAGTTGTTGATAGTATTGCTTTTGCCCGCCTTCGCCTGCAATTAAAATTTTAATAGGTCCCCGCAAATAGCGAGCAGCTTCGATTAATAAATCCTGTCGTTTGAGGCGCTCTAATCGGCTAGGACAAAATATATATGCCTGCGCATCTGCCGAGTAAAATTTCTCAGCGGCATAAGGGGGATGATAAAGCGGTGTCGATTCTAGTTGATTATAATGCTGCAAACGCTCAGCAACTCTTGCTGAATTAGCAAAACGCTTAGTTATTCTACCTAGCACTTTATTATCAAATGCAATCACTTTTTGTCGAAAGCGCTGCTGCGCCTCTGATGCATCCTCAGGATTAAATAATTCATAAACACTGCGATGCTGATGCATTACCCAGACACTATGATTATCATGCTGCACTGCATAAGCTGGAAATTGCAGGCTAATTAATTTGTCTACTTGCACACCATTGGGCGCATTAAACTCCAGCCCCTGGCAATATGCCATTAAATGCTCAATATCCGCTTCTGGCTGAAAACGGAAAGGAAAACGTATTAGTTCAACCTTATGCCCTTGATTTTGTAGTTGCGTTACCAGCCCATTAATATGGTATTCAGCGCCACCACTCATAAAAGGAACACTATTGGCACTCACAATTATTTTCATTATTCTGGGCTAGAAACCGCGCTATGGCGAGTCAATGTGTGTGCTGGCTTATATGCAATAATCGCATAATCTTGTGGACCACATAAATGTCCATTTACTCGCTCAGTTAATGGATCATTACCTGGCACTTTTGCCGCATCAGGATAGGGATGCAAGCGTAAAATTTGAATCTTGGTAAACCCCGTATAACGCGCAAGAAACTCCATAGCCGTCGGTGTCAAAGGATTTCTATGCGTTGAATCGTGATAAAAAGTATGGCTTCCCACCAATAGGTTTTCCGGGTTTGGCGTCTCGAAGACAACCATGCCGCCCGGCTTGAGTACTCTTATTGCCTCTTCAAATAAGGAGAGTAATTCTGCAAAAGGTATATGTTCAATCAGATGAAATGCACTAATAACCTTGATAGAATCTGAAGCCTGACGTTTTAAGTAGGCGCTGACATCGGCATCCTGTACATTTAAGCCCAGTTTGACGCAGTCCTGCACCATCATTTTATTCGTATCTACTCCCGCTGTCAGCCAGCCATTTTCATTAAGCAACTGCAACCACTCACCCCGCCCACAACCTAGATCAAGTACATCTAACTGCTTTTCATTTTGACTCTTTTGTGTTCCAACGTCAGTAATCGCCTTTTCTAACAGGGGTAAATACTCTCTGAAATTATTTTTAATATCTTCGCGCGTTCCCCGGCAGGCATCTTCAAACGCAATATAGTAGGCGTCTAGCTTATCGACACTATGCTGCTCAAGCAATTGCTGCCATTTTAGTAATTGTTGCTGCTCTTGCTCACTATCCGCTGTACTTTCAGATTCAGCCAGGTCAGCTAATTTTTGCTGATTATCCTTTATCAGTTGCTGTAGAAAAAGATCCTGATTACGCTGCTGATAACTGAATTGTCGTCTAACTTCTCCCAATTGATCCTGGGTAAACACTAGCTGTTGTTCAAGTTGCGCTATCTTTTTTGCGTTCTCCGATTGAATCAGCTTGATTTGACTTTGCTGTTCCTGTTGCTGTATGACCAATAAGCTATTGATACTGGAAAATTGTTCTTGCTGTTGCTGTTGCTGAGAGCTTAATTGATTACTTATTTCTGTTAATTGCCTCTGTAGGGATTGAGATTGCTGACCAACTAAGTCAATAACCGCTTTAGTTTCTAACTCAATCTGTTTTGTTTGACTGTGTAAGTCCTGTTGAATCCTGGCCTGCTGCTCTAGCTCTTTCTGTATGCGTAATACTGGCGTGTGTATGGGTTGAAAAAAAAGATCTTGCTCATACGCTAATTTTGATACTTTTTTATTCATCCACCATTTTTTCTTTAGCTTTCGTGTTCTCGCCAGCAATTGATGCATTCCTTGAATAGCAACCCCTTTGTCCAATCCTTCGTCTGAAAGCATCAATTTAGCTAGCACGGCCTCCCGGCTCCCACCGGACTGCAGGAATTTCAGATAATTATCCATTCCCGTAGCGTCAGGCTCACGTAATAAAATACCCAGATAGGCGTATCTGATAAACTCGCGCCCTTCATATACGAGAAAATCATCGCGATGCTTAAACTCTGTGGGCATTGGTAACCGCGCTTCTGCCTGCTGCTCTGTTAGCGGTGCAATTGCTGCTAGAAACGAATTTTCTGTATCAACAGGTTGAAACGCCTCTCCCGCTAATTGCTTGTCTCGCTCTAGTGCTTGCAGCTTTATTTGTTGCACTAATTCATCTATATCTAATAAAGGTGGTTGCGAAGTATCATTCATGGCTTTTCAGGTGCTTAATAATTAATATCAGATGAGTGTCTGCAATCAAAGTTTATAAAAAAGGACGATGATGGTTGAAAGAGCACTGCCTTTGCATAAGCTCGAAGTGAGTAATTTAATATTTTACCATAGCCCAGGTTCATTCTAGGCCATTAATAAAGTTAACTCTTAAGCACTAACGGGGGTAATATTAAACTCATTTAGCAGTTGAGGATGCAAATTACAAACGCCAGAAAATTGTTTATCCTTATAGCCTGCAACCTCAAAACTTAGCATATTATCAATCCAGTGGTAACAATCATCAATGTGATTTTCCTGGCTATGCAGTGCGACAGTTAATGTATATTTTCCAGGTGCAATATCCATAGGAAATTGAAATATATATTGGTAGGGCTTTCCAGGAATTAAATGATACGTCTGTTGTAACAAAAAACTATTTGTACCAAAAATGTCTTGTGCAAATCGATCGCGGATCATGAATCCTATGCTTAAGTCATCAATTTGCTCATGTGCTTGTATCTGAACGATTACGTTTGTTAACTCACCACTACTCACCACACTACTCAGCGAACTTTCACCCCGCAATTCAACGGATTCAATTGTTGCTTTTTTATTACCGAAATTTTGCGCTTGCCTGGCATTTTGTATACTGCTTTCCTGCTCATCAAGTCTCGCTATGATGCGATTATAATAGTTCACTGCCTCTTCAGGCGTTCCTTGGCTTACAAGCTCACCCTGATCTAAGACGATCACTTTATCACAAATCATTTTCACTGCATTGAGGTCATGCGATACAAAAATCATTGAACCGCCCTGGGCTCTAAATTCTCTAATTTTACGCATACATTTTTGCTGAAAATAGGCATCTCCTACAGACAACGCTTCATCGATGATAAAACAATCCGGTTTCGCATGGATAGCAATGGCGAACGCCAGACGCATACGCATTCCCGATGAATATGTTCTAAGTGGCTCCAGAATATAATCCCCTAATTCGGAAAAATCGATAATCGCCTGTTTCTGTTCTTCTATCTCTTTCTGGCTCATACCAATTAATAAACCATTTCCCTGAATATTCTGAATACCCGTTAAATTTTCATCAAAACCAGTCCCAAGCTCCAATAATCCGGTAATTTTTCCATCTACATGGCATTCGCCAGAATCAGCTAAAACAATGCCGGTAATAATTTTTAACAAAGTAGACTTTCCAGCGCCATTTTTGCCTAATATCCCCAAAGTTTCTCCAGCGGCTACAGCAAAAGACACGCCTTTTATTGCTTCATGGTAATGGTGATAACTGCGCCTGAAAAAAATCTCCTTTAACCTATCAGAAGGTTTAGCATACAACTTAAAATGTTTATAAATATTATTAACTTTTATCATAATCCTAGAAACGGAAGTTGAGCACGAATTTGATCGAAAATTTGAGTGCGAAAGACAAGGTAAAACTCGCAGGTAATGGTCGCAAGTCCTTGGCAAACGCTGCAACGCAGTATTTCGTACTCAGATTTATTCACAAAACCGTGAAACGAGGTATAGTCACTCAACTGGTGACAAGCATGTACGGTCAATATATTATATTCAGTCACTTATAGTGCTTTATAGTGGTCAACTAAAGTTTTTAGGATAATCGCAGTTTATTAAATAAAATCCCTTAAATCCTTTTCTAATTTCTTAAATATATAAATTGATATTAACAATAAAGCACAGGAAAAACCCAAGAGGACACTCAATTCGGAAAATTGTGGATACTGATGCTCTATGATAATCACCCGGTATGCCGAGAGAATTTGATACATAGGATTAAATTGAAACCAATACTGCACTTCTTCTGGCAATATATCAGCAATATAGACCACAGGTGTCGCCCAAAACCATAACTGGATAATCACGGCTATAAACTCACGAATATCTTTAATAAACACGCTCAATGTTGCACAGACAAAACCCAGAGTATAGGCAAACAATGCCTGTAAAAGATAGACAAAAGGCAATATGAGCCAATGCTCTGTTATCGGCAACCCAATCCAGATTAAAAACAGCATATAAAACATCATAGAAATGATAAATATGATGGTTTCACTCAGGACAATATAGACGGGTAATGACAGCAGTGAAATATTCACTTTTGCAATGATACCCGCCTTGTCTTTATAAATATTAGTTGTGCGTAATAATATCGCAGCAAAGGCATTCCAGGACAGAATTCCACTCACTAGATAGATACTGTAGCCATACCCGGTGGACGCCAAGCCATACATACCCAGTTTTGCGCCCATTATTTTCGAAAAGACGAGAAAAAACATCAGGATATTAACCAGTGGCACGATAAATGACCACAATCCCCCTAGCACCGATCCAGAGTAGCGCTCGATCAAGTCTTGTCGAGTAAAGTTTAATAATAAGGAGATTTTCATTCGGAATAAGACACACAAAAAACCGTGTATTCTAACTGTAATACCTAATAAAAGCATTTTTTGCAGTACAACTCTGCAACTTAATGCCTCTGTCAATTGCGCGCATTACTCAATCAATACTGCTGTCTCAAGGTTAAAAAAGGAGCCTCAATTGTTTTAAATGACAGCCCGGCAAAAAGCCAGGTACAGGTAAAAACGATCAGGAAATTTAACAGGTAATTAAGCGCATTAATCTCAAACGGCGCTAACACACCGACATACTGATAGACAAGATAGATAAACACACCATGCCAGAGATAAAATGAATAACTCAATGTGCCCCCATACGCAAAAAATGTATCCAGAAACTTAGGCAATCGTTGTTTACCACTCAAATATCCGGTAATAACACCCGCCCAAATAAAAGCCTCAACACTGGTCCAAAAAACCCAGTAAATCTGTTTTTGTTCATGTGGTATAAAATAACTAAAGTTTTTTGCCTGATAGGCAGTCGCTAATACAATCATTAACGCACTGAACCCTAATATAATGCTGGCATAACGGTTCAATAGCTGCTTATGGTGAAAACAGACCCACGCTGCCAACATACCAATAATAAATTGGTCCAGACGTCCTAATAAGGTTGAATACAGCATATGCGTTGGTCTTTCGGACACATTATATGCTGCCAACTTAGCCACTAATAAAATTAATAACAGTCTCAATAGATAGTTAGCACCGTACTCTTTGGTAAATCTTGCTAAAAAAGGAAAAATAAAATAAAAAGTAAATTCAACTGAAATGGTCCAGGCAGCGCCTGTAATAAAGCTATTTGATGTCGGTGCATGGCCTAGATTAGAAAAAAGCACAAAAAACATATCGGCTGCAGAAAAACTATCGCGCGCAATTGAGATAGCGATATAAAAAATCACCAAAAATAAAGGGGCAATTCTTAAAAACCGATTATAAATAAATCCAGCATAGTTAATGGCTTTCTTTTGCAGCGCAATACTCATAAAAATATAACCAGAAGGCGTAAAGAACAGCGAAAATACCCGTGTAACCCTCGGTAATAATTCCGAGCGCAGCGAGTTCAGGGTGAACTTGCCAATGCCCAAAATAATAATGAAATAAATGGAAGGAAAAAACCAAAACCGCCGCAAGAAAACGCAGATGATCTAACTCGGAAATATAGTTGATATTTTTACTCTGCATCGTGTCTATGTTTGCCTTTAGTGTTTATTCCAGCCATTGATTGATTTCCTGTAATGCGTCAGCACTCAGCATACCTGAAGCCAGCTGAAAGCGAATACGATTGATAATGTACGTGTACTTTGCAGCCAGCAAATCTCTTTTCGCAGAAAATTCCCGGGCCTGCGAAATTAAGACATCGCCAATAGATTGCATACCATACATAAAGCCCTTTTCCATTGCTTCACGCGCTTTTATCGCCGTTTGTAGTGCCTTGTTAGCTGCTTTAATTCGCCTGACACTTGCGTTTGCGCTTAAAAATGCATCCCGTACATCTTTTTCTATTGCGCGTAACAAACTTATTTTTTGCTGCTTGCTGATCGCCAACTGCTTAGTCGCCTCCTGCGCACGCTGGTAAGTTGCTCCACCGGAAAAAATAGGGATATTTATATTAATGGCAGCTACCTTAGTACTACTCACCGGGGCCTGGTTATTCTGAAAGCCAATATCAGTATTATAGTATTGCAACTGCAAATCAACGACGGGGAGATGTTCGGCCTGCTGCCCTGAAACATCATAATCTGCGGCCTGTATTTCTTTGTTTTGTGCCCTGATCAACGGGCTATTGACTTGTGCCTGCGCAGTTAACTCCTGTATATCGCCAGGTATTTTCGTAAACGCTATATCACTCCGCAAGGTAGCAAGCCCCTGGACAGCTTGTCCCGTCAACTCGGTTAAACTTTGCTTGGCTACATCGACCAGCGTTTCACCTTCTATATTGTCGGCCATTAAAGCATCAAGCTTGGCCTCCAGCTCATAGACATCGGTTATTTTTACAATATGTTTTTCATACTGACGCTGTAATTGTTGTAATTGGCGCTCAGTAGTACTAATTTCCTGATTGATAAGTTGCAAATCATCTTGCCTGGCAAGTACCGTAAAGTAACGTTCAACGACATCGTACATTAAAATCTGCTGCGCTTGTTCGTAATCCTCATTCGATTTATCGCTAAGCATCTGTGCCCGCATCCAGTTCATAACCTTATGTACGTTGAGCAAGGGCTGAGTCAGGCCAACCGAATACTGCTCGCCTTTATACTGATCACTGTTTAGGGGTAAATCCTTTAAATCACGGTCATTGTAGGATACATTGACGTTGGCTGATATTTGCGGCAATAATGCCCCGCCTGCCTGCGCCTGCTGAGCTTGTGATACTTCCACTTGTAATTGCGCGGCGCTTAAGTTTGGATCGGCGTATAGTGCTTGTTGATATACGTCCATCAGATCATCGGCTTGCGCAACAGCTACCATTGCGCATAAACAGAGCATAAATAGCGGTTTAATCATGCTTACTCTTCCGTAAATGAACGCGCAAAGGCATTAGTTAATGGCTGTGTCAGATATTCGAATAAAGTGCGTTCTCCGGTATTAATCAATACTTCTGCCGGCATACCCGGAATGAGTACAAGCCCGCCTAGTTTTTTAAGACTTTCTTCGGTTAAGCTAATTGTCGCCAGATAATATTGCAACCCTGTTACCTCATCTAATAAGCTATCAGCCGACAGCGTCTGAACCCTGCCTTCCATCACCGGCGTGGTTTTGCTGCTAAAGGCACTAAAGCGTATTTCCGCAGGCGTACCAATATGCACCTGATCAATATCTATTGGAGAAACTTTTGCATTAATAATCAACTCTTCATCTTCAGGTACGATATCCAGAATAGGTTTGCCCGCCAACACAACACCGCCTTCCGTATGTGCAGACATGCCCAGAATAATCCCTTTTACCGGCGCATAGATAATACTGCGTTGCACCCTGTCTTCAGCGACAACCAATTGTTCATTAATACTGAATAAATCGCCATTAACTTCTTCTAATTGGGTGGCAATTTCCTCCTGAAACTTCCGTTCTAATTGCAGGATTTGTAACTTAGTCTCACCTTGCTCCATTTGTGTACTGGCTATATCTGTTGTCAAACTGGCAATTTCGCTATTTATGTCTGCGTATGGTTACGCTGCAACTCGCGAAGTCGTTGTTTATCCGCAAATCCATCGACCACTAACTCTTTTAAATCCTTGATTTCTTCTGCATAGGACTGGAGCAACTGACGCTTGCTTTGCTGCTGTGTTTGCAAACCTCTCACTTTAAGGCCCAGTTGTTTGATGCGCTGGCGAAGCACCTCTAATTCTCCAAGATGACTACTACTCCGTGCCCGGAAAATCTGTGTCTGACCTTGTATCGCTTCCTGCACTCTTTCATCACCCAGTTGCTGTAATTCTAATGGAAAATTGATCTGCTTTGCCTGTGCTCTCTCTGCAGTTAAACGTGCATAGACCGCAGTCGCGGCAATATACTGCCCGCGTAGAATTTTAATTTGCGCCTTCGCTTGCGTCTCGTCCAGGACCAACAGGGCATCGCCTACATTAACCAGATCCCCATCACGCACCATTATCTGACTAACGATCCCCCCTTCAAGATGTTGAATTGTTTTCCTATGCGACTTGACCGCAACTGTACCAGGGGCAAGCGCAGAACTACTGATGGGAGCAATAAAACTCCAGGTACCAAAAATACCAATCATGACAAACAGAATGCTGTAACCAATAATACGTATCGAGGTATCATCTGTTTTAAGTACCACGGGAACTTCATGTTGCTCTGCTGTAAATGGCATTTTAATGTATATAAATGAGATGGCGTTTTAAAAAAGATAAGTAAGCGAGCTTACAACAGTTAAGCTTTTTTATTGCTATTAAACGGCTGTATTCTCTGTGCATACATTTATTAATAAACATACTAGGCAACAGGCACTGTCGTTACCGCTGTTTTCACTGCTGGTTTTTGCTGCGCAGCAGATTGTTGTAATTGCGCAAGGACCGCGTTACGCGGTCCATAAGCGACTAATTGCCCATCATTCAGCACCAGCAATTTATCCAGGCTATTCAGTATATTGGTTCTATGAGAAACGACGATTACGGTCGCATGTTGCCTAAGCGTTAAGATAGCTCTGGCTAAAGCCAGTTCACCCTGATCATCAAGGTTAGAGTTAGGCTCATCCAGCACAATAAGTTTTGGCTGACCATACAAAGCTCTGGCCAAGCCAATACGCTGTCGCTGTCCACCTGACAAATTACCACCTGACGCTCCTATCAAGGTGTCATACCCTGCCGGCAAACGTAAAATCAGTTCATGCACATCACTGGCCTTTGCCGCTGCAACGACCTTTTCTGCATCGACTTCACCAAAGCGCGCGATATTTTCACTGATCGTGCCTTCAAACAATTCGATATCCTGGGGTAAATAGCCAATATAAGGCCCTAGTTCCATACGATCCCAGGTAAACACATCGGCCCCATCCAATCGTACTTTGCCATTTGCAGCGGGCCAGACTCCCAAAATCGCTCTGACTAACGTCGACTTACACGCGCCACTGGGTCAATAATACCAACAGAATCACCCGCCTCAATCTGCAATGAAATACCCTTGATAACAGGCGTTTTTGATCCTGGTGGTGCAATTACTGCTTGCTCAATTTGAATCGATCCGACCGGCTCGGGTAATCTCATTTTAGCGCTATCCTGGGGAATATTAACTAATAACTCATTCAAGCGGGCATACTGAGCGCGAGCCAGCACAAAGCCTTTCCAACTACCGATCATTAAATCAATAGGGGCTAATGCACGACCTAATAAAATAGAGCCTGCAATCATCAGTCCCGGTGAAATTTCTTGCTGAATGGCTAAATACGCGCCTAAGCCTAAAATTAATGACTGAAATAATAGCCGCAGTGTTTTGGAAATAGACGTAAATAAACCGGCTCTGGAACTGGCTATTGCCTGTAAAAATAAAACTTTCTCGCTGCCCTCTAACCAGCGCTGATGAATATTTTCCAGCATCCCCATGGACTCTATAACTTCAGCGTTCCTTAGGTTCTTATTAACCAGTGCACGACCGCTGGCCGCCAATCCATTCGCTTCTGCCAGCATGTGATGGGTACTTTTTTCATTAATAATCGCCAGGGCAATTAAAACACATGCCGCAAAAACCGCTACCCAGCCATAATAAGGATGAAATAAAAACATCAGTGCAACATAAAGGGGTAACCAGGGCGCATCAAAAAAAGCAAATAAACCGTTACCCGTCAAAAATTGACGCAACGAGGTTAAATCATCTAAAGGCTGCGCACTCGCTTGTTGTCCACCGCTATACAAGGATTTTTTATAAGCGATAGTAAATAAGCGTTTATTAAGCAAGGTTTCAAGTCGAGTGCTTACCCGTACGAGTATTTGCGAACGCACCCACTCTAAGGCACCTTGAGTAATGAAAATCACCAGCACAATGATTGTCAGCATAATCAGCGTTTCAATACTACGACTACTGAGCACTCGATCATACAATTGCAGCATATAAATAGTGGGTGTTAACATCAGTAAGTTGATCACTAAACTAAATGCAGCAGCCGTTAAAAAAGCACCTTTACAAAGCAATAACGCCTGTTGCAAGTCTGATTTTATTGCTTTGTTACTCATATAAATAGAACCTGGGGACAATAGAAAACATAAGATAAGGCTATCTTTGAAGTAGAGGTAGTTGCTGTGGGGATTATCCAGCCGATCTTTATTGGCAAATGCCTTGTTTTGTTAATAAGTGTTGCATGGACTCTAAAAGCGTCAGAATACACAAAAACACATTCCACTCTCACTCGCATCCAGAAAGCAAGAACATCAAATTTTAATCAGGCAACAACTTATCAGTACAACACTGACAAGCCCTTCACATCGCAAAAAAAATCGCAATAACGGTGTCAATGCGACACTTGTTAAAACTAATCTTTACGCAAGCGCTGCAATAGTAATGATCGTTGTGACGGGCCCGTTAAGGCCAATTGCTTGCGCCGCGACACTTGTTCATGCCTGGCTCGCAAAATATAACCACTCAAACCACTTCCTGAGGCGACTAATACCATAACCCCTACAGTAACTAACTGGCTGAAAATCATGACGCCACCGGCGATGGCCGCTGCACTAAAGGCCAGTCCTACTTTAAAAATTAGCCCTGGCATGCGCTTTTTTACTTTCCCGGGCAATTTTTTGATAACTTTCTTCGATGGTATTCGCTTTATCGCGCTCAGCCTCTATCAGGATTCTTTCCCGTTCACGCGCATGTTGCTCCTGTAGCCGGGATTTCTCCTTGATAACATCCGCCTTTTCGCGCTCCGATGCCTTTATCATATTTTCCCTATCTTGCGCATGACGCTCCAGCAAAGTCGCCTGGTCATCTATATACATATTACGCGCAATGGATGCAAACCAGAAAGCGACCAAGAATTCACTTATCAGTGCAATAACCAGAATAACAATAATAAGCTGAAAATCATGCGACCAGTTAAACGCAGTAAATATCAAGCCACTGGTGACCAGTTGAATAAAAATAATTCCGGGTAAAAATTTAGACATAAGACTTACCTAGAGCATATAAACCGATGTTAAGCAGTATGATATTTCTCGACTAGTGATTTATAAAGTTCACGTGCATGTTCAGCACTCTTCGCAAAAGTATACGCTTGAGCCTTTTCTAAATAGGCTGCCTTCGATGCTTTCAACTCAGCTTCATGCTCGATCCAGTAGTCCATTTTAGTCGTTAGACTTTCTATATTGCCTGCCGAAAATAAAAAATTATCATTTAATGCAAACTGCGCCGAAGCACTGTGTTCCGCATCACTAATTAAAGCGGTCAAACCGCAACCGATTGCTTCTAAGACCGCCATTCCTTCCAGCTCAATTTCAGAAGCATGAATAAAAAGATCCGCTGTATTAAATAAGGATATTAACTTTTCCTGACTCACATATTCAAAAAATGCCGGATTAGGCAAGGCATTCCCTAAATCAATAAGCTCAGCTCTTAATGCGCCCTGCCCGGTAACAACTAACTGAATTTTATCTTTATATTTAGATTGCATAATGGCTTGCATCACCAGGTCATGGCGCTTCTCCCTTGCCAGACGCCCCACCATTAAAATAACAAACTTATCAACAAACTCTGGTTCTTTGACGCATTGTTTAGGTTTAAACTGCTCCGGCAAACCATTGGATATTATTACTACCGGCACTTGAATAGCAAATTTTTCCAGCATTTTCTTGCCAAACTCACTCGGTGACATAACCAGATCGGCTTTATTGTAAAAAGTACGAATAAAGAAACGATAGAGAAACGCATTTAAGCTGTCATTATCCAGACCAATATTCCACATTAGATTTTCAGGCTGCACATGAAAACCAAAAACCACTGGTTTCTGCAGCTTACGGGCAATTTTCAAAGCCTGATATCCTAAAAAGAAGGGAAACTGAACATGCACTAAATCCGCCTCTTTAATAAGCGCATGCAGCTTCTTTTTATTCGGCCAGGCAAATAAAAAATCCATTTCTTGCATCTGCTTTTTAGCAAACGGCACATAAAATGCCGGCAAAACAAGCTTATTCTCTTCTGCTTTACCAGTGCTAATAATGGTTAAATCATCTGATTTTTTGAAATAATCAATAAAACGCCGTGTAGAAACAACGCCTCCTGACCTTTCTCCATCGACATTATCTGCAACAAAAACGATTTTCAAAATGGTCTCCAACTATAACTAAAAAACAAGGAATATTCAGAGACCTTATGATTGCAGTAGACTCATCACCCAGATATCCCGCTAAAGTATTACCCGTTTTCCGCTAAAGGCCGGCAAGATAATTAATGCACAAATCAAAGTAAATGAAATTCCAATCGCTAATAGCAAGCCCATGCTCGCTATCCCCTGATGATTGGTAAATGCCAGACTAGTGAAACTCAACAATGTGGTCAATGAACTAAAAAATACGCCTCTTGCGGTACTGGTCTGTAAGAGATGCTCATCAGTTCTCAGGCCAGTATGCAGACGGTGCATAATATGAATGCCGCTATCAACACCCATGCCCATTAGTAAAGGCAATGCAATGATATTGGCAAAATTAAACGGATTATCCAGTACAACATTGGCCGCCGCGGTCAGCAGTCCTGCAAATAATAATGGCCAAATAACCAACAAGGTATTGCGCAAACTTCTCATAATAATGAGTATGACAAGTAAAATAACAATAAACGCGGTTGAAAATGACTGGATAAATACCTTAGCAATCACTTCTCCTGCGGCCAAATCAGAAACGGGTAAACCGGTGACAGAGTCATCAATAGTTTTCACCTCATTGGCAAACTCGGACAAGTTCTCTGCTTTATTGAGATCTTTTTCAGGATCAATAATCACCTTATATTGACCTGTAGCACTCACCCAATTTTGTCTGATATAGACAGGGATATCATCCAGGCTAAAGGCATACGCACTCAAACTCATATTCAGTTGCTGCATGGTATAAGGAAAAAGCCCAAGTATGCTGTTATCAAGTTGCTGATAAACAACATCAGGCAGTGCTGCGCTATCAGCAAAACTAATAAAACCACTGATGTCTTGATCCAGTTTCTGCAACAACGCAGGCGAAGCATTCTCCGCAGGACTGGCCAATGCCGCTCTTATTCGAGTTTGCAGATCAAGCAAGCCCTGACGTGAATCAGCTTTTTCCAGCGGACGATCAAAAGCATATAAATCAGGCCCAAGAATAAGATTCAAATCATCCACTATTTCGAGTTTTTCTGGCTGATTTTTTGCAACAAAACTGTTTAAGGTCACTGCCTTATTAACGGAGGGTAATTGTTTTACCTTAGCTGCTAAAATGTCGGCATTTTCCAATGAATCGGTTAATCCAATTAACACAAAAGGTGATCTATCTTTCGAGCGCAATAAATCCTTGAAAGCCACCACTGACTCACTACTCTGATCTCTAAGATTGACTGGATTGGAATCAAGATAAACAAACTTAAGCGAAAATGCAGCTGCAATTGCTAACAAAATCGAAATATAACGAATTGACTTTGCATACCGAAATGGAAAGGTACACAGCCACTCAGGCAGCCGGGTGACTTGTGTGTGCGGCAATTGTTTTATTGCCAAAACTTTCAGTATTGCAGGCAATAGGCTTAATGAAACAATCAAACCAATAAACATACCGCCCCCAGAGATGAGGCCCAACTCGGAAACACCTTCATAATCAGTTGGAATAAACGCAAAAAAACCGATTGATGTCGTCAGTGCACAGAGGAATAACGAAGGAGCCAAAATTTTTACACTCTTCCTTATCGCCTCTTCGCTACTCATATGGTGTTCCCAACACTCACGAAAAGACAAACAAATATGTATGGCAAAATCGACGCCGAGTCCAATATAGAGTATTGCAAAAGCCACAGACAATACATTCAGGTGTCCGACGGCAAGCGTTGCAAATCCGGCAGTTAATATCAGTCCCATAATCAATACGATCAAGGTAGCCAGCACCAGTTTTACAGAACGCAACGCTACAAATAACACAATGATGACTAATGCAAGGGCAAATAAACCTGAGAACACTGTGTCTTCAGCAAGGACTCGCATTTCATCTTCTTCTAAAGCGATTTTTCCAGTAATACGAATACTGACTTGCGGATCCTGTAGTTGAATCTCTCTAACAATGTCTCTGGCAAAGGTCATTGCACGCTCTACTGGCTTCATACTATTGAAATCAGCAATTGGCCTAGCGCTGACGACACTGCGTAATGTATTGCGCTCACTGGACTCGTCCACAGCAAGTAATTTCTGCCAGGATAAATAATGCTTTTGATTAGCCTGTACAGCAAGCAATGACTGATCAATTTGCTCCAGCAAAGGATTCAAGTCTGTGGGCAAAGACTGATCTTTGTTTTCCAGTGCCTTGGCTAATATATCCAGCAACCCCTGCAGATGATAATTTTGTGACAGATAACCTATAAAAGGTTGCGCATCAGTCAGTGAGGTAGATAATTTTTCCAGCTTTTCCTGATCAAGATACAAAAGCCCTTGCTGCTGCAAAAAAGCGTTATCATCCGGAATATAAACATATTCAAATAATTGTTTATTTTCACTAAGCCGCTGCGCCAATAGTCTGGCCGCCACAGAAGTTTGTTCTGCGGTAGGCGCTTCAACCACCAATTGAATAGTTGCCGCATCCTGTGGAAAAGCTTGTTCCCAACGACTACGATTTTGCTGAAAGGGGAGATCCTGAGATAATAATTTTGATGTATCGGTATTTACACCTAAATTATTGATTGTGTAGTATAAACTTGCGGCACATGTGATAACAAACAAGCAAATGACCAGCCACGAAAAACGGAGTATGCGAGCACTCCACCAGCAGATAAATTTTTCCAGTAATGAAACGGAATGATGTGTCATAAAAAATGAATTACATAAATTGATTGAATATAAATAAACGCCGTGTTACCCAGTGATCAGCTCAATAAAAAAATCAACAAGCGCAGGATGATGTTAGAGCTGTTAGATATATGATGGGGCAGGAATGGAATTATACTCTACCGGGGAAGTACAGCATAGTGGTAGCAAAAGCCCAGACTTGGGACGCTACTCAGACAACAGAATTAAACTTTACGATAAATTTGCCAACGCTGCTTTTGCTCTCGCCTTATGGTCTTGTTTAACTTTAGATGCAGCATGCTGTGTGTCTATTTTGGCGTTAATAGCTTTGTTAAGATAACTGATAGCTTGATGCTTTCTGCCTTGCTCTAATAAAAACTCGGCATAAAAATAATTACTGCTTACGCCTTCAGGGCTTACTTCTAAAGCTTTTAATAAATAAGCTTCAGCTGCATCATTATCACCAA
This sequence comes from uncultured Gammaproteobacteria bacterium, assembly GCA_942491615.1. Lineage (GTDB taxonomy): Bacteria > Pseudomonadota > Gammaproteobacteria > Methylococcales > Methylomonadaceae > Methyloprofundus. The sequence continues at coordinate 208,569 of CALOCH010000015.1, read as the reverse complement.
AAGCGACCGGCCAGCGCGGCACTTTATAATACAAAATGCCCATCGTCACTAAAGCAGAGCCATCCCTTGCTTTGGGATCCAGATCTATCGCCTTGCCAAGTAACTCTTTAGCCTGCTTAACTAACCCAAGCGCCACAAAACTGGACGCATCCTGAGCCATAGTTAATAAAATGGCTGATTTCAGTATCAGCGGCTCAGCCTGGCGAGGAAAAGCTTTAACAACGTCAGTTATCTCATCGCTTAACCTTAAAAAGATGTTTTTACGCTCAAGATTTGAATCATCATAAGTCGTATCAACCCAGCTTTCCTCTATTTTTGATACGCGTTCGTGCATCAAGTCAGACTCAGCAATTGCGCCCTGAGCAAAAAGTAGCAAAAAAACAACAAAAATTAAATTTTTCATGCGCAAAGTATAGTCTCCTAAACCCGACAATTCAAGTTTAATCAAAAAAATCACAAGTACCCAACCCATTAAAAATAATATAAATTACTGATAATACTATATATATTTCAATATACCCTAATTATTATAGTACTATTTATTACTATTTCCAGCACATCTTTTGCGCATGTTGTATAATTGCAACGATTGATATTTTAGCAACACCCCCCCTTTCCTAAATCAGGTTATCTAAACAAAAGCGACTATGCTACAAAAAAAATCAAGCTGGAATTATTGGAAACTTTTTACCCAGAATGGTCGTCAAATATGGGCATTTAAAGCTGACTCAAAAAATATTGACGAGCATTTAAAAAATGCCGACCATTATTCAGAACAGGATCTTCAATCTTTTAGCAAAGATTTTACTTTCGACCGGAAGTCAAATCCTACTTCAGCCGATAAAGTGTTCAGACAGCAGGCATTGCTTACCAATAGCAGTCGCTATACCGGGGAAAGACCGGAAGGGAAAACGCCCGAAGAGCAGGTTTTAATAGATAGCCTGATTAAAGGCATGCATTATTTTAGTCAGTTACAGAGCGAAGAGGGACACTGGCCTGGAGATTATGGCGGCCCGCTATTTTTATTACCCGGTCTACTTATTGCCGCCTATATTTCAGATACGCCCTTCCCCAAACCTCATCAAGAAATGATGAAAATCTATTTATTCAACCATCAACATGCTGATGGTGGCTGGGGCATGCATATTGAAGGCGAACCGACCATGTTTGGTACGGTCATGCAATACGTATCCTTACGATTATTAGGTGCAGACAAAGAAGATCCAAGGCTTGTCAAAGCAAGTAACTGGATTAAAGAAAACGGTGGTGCTACCGGCATTCCTTCGTGGGGAAAATTCTACCTGTCTATTCTTAATTTATATGATTGGAATGGGTTTAACAGTTTATTTCCGGAAATGTGGTTATTGCCTAAATGGCTCCCTGTACACCCATCAAGATATTGGTGCCACAGTCGCATGGTATATTTACCCATGGCCTACTGCTACGCACATCGCATAAAGACGCCGGAAAACGAATTAATTCTGTCCTTAAGAAAGGAAATCTATCTGGAAGATTTTGACTCGATTAACTGGGCAAAACAAAGAGACAAGGTATGCGCAAAAGACTGTTATACCATCCAGTCACCTGTCTTAAAATGGCTGAACCTGTTCACCAATGGCTATGAAAAGCTCAGACCACAATGGTTACGCAACAAAGCTATAGATTACCTTTTAAACTATCTCAACGCTGAAGATGCGCAAACGCAGTATCTTGATATAGGACCTGTTAATAAAGCTATCAATTCCATCTGCATCTGGCATGCATACGGTAAAGAGTCAGAACAATTCAAAAAACATGTTGCACGTTGGTATGATTATTTATGGGTTGCCGAAGATGGCATGAAAATGAGTGGCTACAACGGTTCGCAATTATGGGATGTCGCATTTACTACTCGCGCCATGCTGGAGAGCGATTTAGGTAAACTGTTTCCCGAAACCATCAGCAAAAGCTATCAATTTATTGATAATATGCAAATCCTGAAGGAGCACGAGACTCATCAAGCTTTTTTTCGCCACCCGATGATTGGCAGCTGGCCCTTTTCTACCGCTGAGCAAGGCTGGCCAGTTGCTGACTGCACAGCGGAAGGCTTAAGTGCAACGCTTGCTATTGATAAAGCCGGCATGTTCAGTCAGCGCATTAGTGATGAACGCATTAAGCTCGCCGTTGACATCATCCTGTCTTATCAAAATAAAGACGGCGGATGGCCCACTTATGAATTAAGTCGCGCGCCAAAATGGCTAGAAAAACTCAACCCTTCCGAGGTGTTTGCAGACATCATGATTGATTATTCATGGACTGAGTGTAGTGCGGCTTGTGTAATCGCCCTACTAGAAATAAAACAACGTTTCCCTGACTACAAAGATCAGCAAATACAAGCTGCGCTGCGCAAAGGCCTTGACTTTATTGTCAAGCAACAGAGGCAGGATGGCTCATGGTATGGCGGCTGGGCAGTCTGCTTTACCTATGCCACCTGGTTTGGAGTAGAAGCCCTGGTTCAGGGCCAAGCTTATATTGATGCTGACACAAGGAAAAACAGCATTAACAAAGCCTGTGATTTCCTGATCAGCAAACAAATGACCGATGGCGGCTGGGGGGAAACCTATGAATCTTGTGCAAAAATGACCTATACTCAAGCAGCTAAATCTCAGGTAATCAATACAGCCTGGGCGCTACTTGCCTTACAAGCCGCAGACAGCCGAGCAAAAAATACGATACAACACGGCATAGACCTGCTCTTACAGCGACAGTTAGATAATGGCGATTGGGATCAGGAAAGCATCTCCGGTGTTTTTAACTACAACTGCATGATTACCTATAGCTCATATCGGAATATCTTCCCTATTTGGGCGTTAAATCGGTTTTATCAATATAACGCTATTAAACTCTAACTATTCGTATTAAAATTATTCGGTTAAAGCCCAATAAGAAAACAACTGATGAATACACCACCTGAACATAATGATTTATTTGATATTTGCATTGTTGGTGCCGGCATGGCGGGGGCAACTATTGCCGCCTATCTTGCGCCTAAAGGCGTGAATATTGCAATTATCGACAGAGAGTACACAGAGAAAAGGCGTATCGTAGGTGAGCTATTACAACCTGGTGCAGTACAAACGTTGCAAAAAATGCACCTGGAACACCTGCTTGAAGGTTTCGACGCACAACAGGTAGACGGCTATGCCTTATTTAATAATGGTGAACAGTTTTCCATATCGTATAACGCCGATGACTCCACGCAATATCATGGCGTTGGTTTACATAATGGCCGCTTTCTGCAAAAAATTCGCGAAGAGGTTTTCACCCATAAAACAGTAACACAAATTCATGGCACGGTTTGCGAGCTCATTGAAAACAAAAAGAATGTCGTTACCGGCGTAAGATATAGAGAAAAACATACCCGGGAATTCAAAAATATCAATGCAAAACTCACCATTACCAGCGATGGTTTTTTTTCTAACTTGCGCAAAGATCTGAGCAACAATGTAAAAACCGTAACATCATTTTTTATCGGGCTGATATTAAAAGATTGTCAATTACCATACCCACATCATGGGCATGTGTTTTTGTCTGCACCAACACCGTTTATTTGCTACCCTATTTCCAGTACCGAAACACGCCTTCTAATCGACTACCCAGGAGATAGAGCACCAAAAAAAGACGAAATACAACATCATATCCTAAACAAAGTCGCCCCCTTTCTACCAGCAGAATTCAAGGAATGCTTTGCAAATGCGATGGCTGAAAATGATTTTAAAGTCATGCCTAATCACTACATGCCAGCAAAACCAGTGCTAAAAGAAGGGGCCGTCTTGTTAGGTGATGCACTGAATATGCGCCATCCATTAACGGGCGGAGGATTAACTGCGGTATTTAACGACGTCTACCTGCTCAGTAAACATTTACTGGCAATGCCCGACTTTAACAATGCCAAACTGTTACATCAAAAGCTGGAATTGTATTATGAAGACCGCTACCATGCCAATACCAATGTCAATATTATGGCCAATGCTTTGTATGGTGTCATGTCCAATGACTTTCTAAAACAAGGTGTCTTTGAATATTTGCGCAAAGGCGGAGACAAGTCAGGCGGACCTATCAGTTTATTAGCAGGTCTAAACAGAAACCCTACACAGCTTATCAAGCATTTTTTCAGTGTTGCCTTACTCTGTATCAGCAACCTGTCTGTAAAAAATAAACTGAACATAGCAAATATCTTCCTAATCATTAAGGATGCTTTTTGCATCATAAAACCGCTTGCCGTTAATGAACTACGACTTAGCTCGTTTTATAAGAAAAACACCCAGCTCTGATGCAACGCCTAAAAGACAAAATTCGTGATATTCCTGACTTTCCCCAGCCAGGCATTATATTTAAAGATATTACCCCACTGGTCAAAGACCCGGCAACTTTGCGCCTGACCATTCACCAATTAATACATCCCTTCCTCGGTCGTGATATTACCGCAGTTGCTGGTATGGAAGCCAGAGGGTTTATCTTTGGTTCACTCGTCGCATGGGAGCTTAACCTGCCCTTTATTCCCTTAAGAAAGCCAGGCAAACTGCCTTATGACGCGCAAAGCGTCTCTTATGATCTGGAATATGGCTCTGCCAGTCTGGAAGTGCATACCGATGCACTGGATATAAATGATCGGGTTTTGTTAATAGATGACATCCTCGCCACCGGTGGGACGGCGAAAGCAAGTTGCCAGTTAATCGAGCAACTCGGAGCAACAGTCGCTGCATTAGCCTTCGTTATTGAACTGGATTTTCTTCAGGGCAAAGAAAAACTGGATAACTACGAAATACACTCGTTACTGCATTATTAAACATGCCGGAATTACCCGAAGTTGAAACCACATTACGTGGCATCAGTCCACATATCGAAAATCAAATTGTAAGCAAGGTCATCATCCGTCAGCCAAAATTACGCTGGCCAATTCCGACTGACTTAGCGCAACTTATAGAGCAGCAAAAGCTTAACCGCCTTAGCCGCAGAGCAAAATACCTGTTACTCCACTTTGACTCTGGCACACTACTGATACACTTAGGCATACCAGGAAGCATAAGGGTGCTCCCTCGAAACACCCCCCTGCTAAACATGACCATTTTTGAGCTTGTCTTTGCCAACAACACTAGCATTCGCCTGACCGACCCACGACGCTTTGGCGCAGTATTATGGCTGGGATCGCAACCTAACGAACACGCATTGTTAAGCAAATTGGGACCAGAACCTCTAAGTGAACAATTTACTGCTCACTATCTTTACGAAAAATCCAGACAAAAAAAAGTCAGCATCAAACAATTTTTAATGAACCAGGCAGTTGTTACCGGTATTGGCAATATCTATTGTACAGAGGTACTTTACTATGCAGGCATTAGCCCCGTCCGTGCTGCAGGTAATATTTCATTAAAACGCTATCAAACACTGGTTACGCAAATAAAACAGACACTTGATCAGGCAATTGCACAAGGGGGAACAACCCTGCGCGATTTTGTAGGCAGCGATGGCAAGCCAGGTTATTTCAAGCAGGATCTAAGCGCCTATGGGCGAGCTGGATTACCCTGCAAAAATTGCAAACAGCCCTTAACTGCAATCAAGCAAGCACAGAGAACCAGCGTGTATTGCACTCATTGCCAGACCTGAATTAAAACAACTTACAGGCTCACACACTCTGCCTGGAAATTCATCTTTAAACGCACTCTGCCGCGTAATGCAATATTCCTAGTAGATATCATCCAATTCTAATTAGCAAATACGACCGATTACTATGTCCCAAGAAGACCTCACTAAACAAAAAGTAAATCTGGAAACCTCTAAAATTGCCTGGTCTGAACTGCAACGTTTTTTTGCTCAAGGTCTCGCTGTTTATATTAACAGCGAACTTGATCTGGTTGAAGTTGCCGATGCCTTTACAAAAGACGATAAAGCACGAGTAGCACAATGGATGCATCACAAACAGGTCCATCTGGTCAGCGACCAGCAAGCAACTGACTGGATAAATAACAATATTCAAGTCTGGGCGGTCGTCGTAAAACCCTGGATACTAATACAAAATATTTAACACCGCCTTGCAAAATCACCAAGCATGTACCAGACTTAAGGAGAAACCACTCTAACGAATACATACACTCAAGAGATAGCTATGGAAAGAAATGAAGCAATGTCCTTTATTCTAAAGTTACTAAAACTTATGCTAGAAAAGGATGGCTCTGACCTGTTTATTACCGCTGGATTCCCACCAGCCATGAAGATCAAAGGCATTATGACCCCGGTGTCAAAGCAACCATTATCAGCCAATGATTCCAAAGCACTTACCCAGTGCATTATGAACGATAAACAACTAAAAGAATTTGAAGAAACAAAAGAATGTAATTTTGCTATCTCACCGGCAGGACTTTGCCGCTTCCGGGTAAACGCTTACGTCCAGCAAGGTTTGCAAGGTTTGGTTATCCGTACTATTGCCGCCGTCATCCCCAGCTTTGAACAGCTAGGACTCCCGCCTATCTTAAAAAACCTCATCATGGCAAAAACCGGGCTCATTGTCATGGTAGGTGGAACAGGTTCAGGTAAATCGACCTCAATGGCTTCAATGCTGGATCACCGTAATGAAAATAGCTACGGCCACATAATAACCATTGAAGACCCTATCGAATATGTACATAAACACAAAAACTGCGTCATTATGCAACGCGAAGTTGGTGTTGATACAGATGACTGGGAAATCGCATTGCACAATACCTTACGCCAGGCTCCTGACGTCATTGTCTTAGGTGAAATTCGCAGCAAGGAAATCATGAATTTTGGTATCGAATTTGCCCAAACAGGACACCTGGCACTGGCTACCTTACACGCAAACAACGCCAATCAGGCAATCGACCGTATACTGGGATTTTTTTCCACAGAGACGCAAGCTAAACTAATGCAGGATTTATCATTAAATCTACGCGCGATTATCTCGCAACGCCTGATTAAAACAGTGGATGGCGGACGCTGTGCTGCCATTGAAATTCTTATTAACACACCGCTTATCTCAGACTTAATAGCCAAAGGTGATGTTCCAGGCATTAAGCCTATCATGGCAAAATCTCGTGAACTCGGCATGCAAACCTTTGACCAGGCTATTTTTAAGCTCTATCAGGAAGGCAAAATCGCCTATGATGAAGCCATTAAAAATGCAGATTCCGCTAATGAACTGCGTTTACAAATCAAACTTGCCGGTGGTGCAGGTGCTAATAACAATGAGCTATCACTGGAATCGACCGAAGATCATGATAACGAAAAGTCATAAACGATAGTGATGAGATAGGCTACGCCCTCTCACGAGTGATTACGCGCCTATAAAACAAGCGTTCCATTCTACCCATCCTGCAAAAATGTTAAATTAATTCTGCATGGGTACTTACCAACTAATATTCGCAAATCTGAATAAACAAGAAAAAACTAAAGCCCTATGGATATCAGTCCTTACATAAAACTCTTAATCGATAAAAATGCTGACAGCTTATATTTCTGTGCTGACTCAGCTCCCCGCTTACGTTTACTGGACAAAGAAAAAGCAATAGGCAATAACATACTCAGCAGCGACACACTTAATAAACTTTTCACTAATATGACAAGTTATACGCAACAAGTCCAGTTTGTCACTGATAAGACACTGACATTTTCCGCACAACTACTGGGTGAAAAACAATTTTGCGTTGAAATAACTGAGCATGCAGGCACACCTACTATTCTTATCAGCAGAGACAGGCGCATCGCAGCCCCCACGATTCCGGTTCAAATACAAGTATTTGGCAGCGCGCCAGAAGAGCAATTGGATATATTGCCTTATCTGGCAAAAGTTGTAGAACTGGAAGGCTCAGACCTGTTTATTACTTCAGGCTCACCGGTAAAAACTAAAATTCACGGTAGCGCAGTCGAGCTTGACAGCTTCCTGCTCACTCCAGAGCTGACAAAATCTGCAGCCTACGCAATAATGAATGAAACTCAGATCGAAGAGTTTGAAAAACATAAAGACCTCGATTTTGCCATTAGTTTAGCTGATGGTAGCGCCCGATTCAGAGTCAATGCCTTTTACCAGCGCCGCACTATAGGCTTGGTATTACGCTTGATTCCCATGCAGATCCCGACAGCGGAAGAGCTTAATCTCCCCGAAGTTCTGCCCGAACTTATCATGGCCAAACGTGGATTATTATTGATGGTCGGAGGCACTGGATCAGGCAAATCGACTTCTCTCGCTGCAATGGTTAATCATCGCAACAGCAATAGCGCAGGTCATATTTTAACCATCGAAGATCCTGTCGAATTCTCACACCCCAACTTACAATCCATCGTCAATCAGCGCGAAGTCGGCGTAGATACCGCCTCCTACGCACGCGCACTCAAAGCCAGCTTGCGTGAAGCACCCGATGTTATCTTAATTGGTGAAATACGCGACCGCGAAACCATGGAAGCAGCGCTGGAACTCGCCAACACCGGGCATTTATGCATCTCTACCTTGCACGCCAACAATGCCAATCAAGCCATGGAGCGTATTATCAACATGTTCCCGCAAGTACAGCATAAACAATTGTTTATGGACTTGTCAGCGAACTTAAATGCGGTTATATCGCAGCGGCTAATACCAGATTTGCAAGGAAAACGCTGTGCAGCCATCGAAGTGATGATCAATACCCCACATATCGCCAACCTGATTTTAAAGGGCGAATTAAATGACATTAAAGAAGCCATGAAAACCAGTGGTAATAAAGGCATGAAGACTTTCGATGATACTTTACTGGACTTATATAAAGCTGAACGCATCAGCCTCGAAGAAGCACTCAAAAATGCCGACTCACGCAATGACCTGGAAGCCAAAATCAGTTTTGGTTAATTCACCCTCGTTCCCACGCTCCGCGTGGGAACGTATAAGTTGAGGCTCCGCGTGGGAACGTATAAGGCTCCGCGTGGGAACGTATAGGGAAGGCTCTGCGTGGGAACGAGGATTGCTTAACAAACTAAGCACAGCTATTTCCATACAAATCCCTTAACTCTTCAAAATCCCGGTCCGTTATTTTCCCTCGTTCCCACGCTCTGCGTGGGAATGCATACCGGAACGCTCCGCGTTCCATGACGCAGAGCATCCCCATCAGTTATTTTACCATCCCCGGTTAAATCATATTGCCTCTGTACTTCACTGCAGAACAAAATTGAATAAAATATCCCTATTTTCTCTCGTTCCCACGCTCTGCGTGGGAAGCCGGAACGCTCCGCGTTCCATGACGCAAACGCACCACCTACATTGCTTAACAAGCTAAGCACAGCCATTTCCATACAAATCCCTTAACGCTTCAAAATCCCGGTCAGTTATTTTACCATCCCCGGTTAAATCATATTGCCTCTGTACTTCACTGCCAGAACGCAAAATTGCAATCAAAATATCCCTATCTTTCCCTCGTTCCCACGCTCTGCGTGGGAACGCATCCTCGGAACGCTCCGCGTTCCGTGACGCAGAGCGTCACAAACTGCATTCCCACGCGGAGCGTGGGAACGAGAATTGCTTAACAAGCTAAGCACAGCCATTTCCATACAAATCCCTTAACGCTTCAAAATCCCGGTCAGTTATTTTGCCATCTCCGGTTAAATCATATTGCCTCTGTACTTCACTGCCAGAACGCAAAATTGCAATCAAAATATCCCTATCTTTCCCTCGTTCCCACGCTCTGCGTGGGAATGCATACCGGAACGCTCCGCGTTCCATGACGCAGAGCGGCACAAACTGCATTCCCACCCGGAGCGTGGGAACGAGGATTGCTTAACAAGCTAAGCACAGCCATTTCCATACAAATCCCTTAACGCTTCAAAATCCCGGTCAGTTATTTTGCCATCTCCGGTTAAATCATATTGCCTCTGTACTTCACTGCCAGAACGCAAAATTGCAATCAAAATATCCCTATCTTTGGCATCAACGCAACCATCTTTATTAAAATCACCCAAATCAGCAGGGATTGAAAAATGCTTTGCCGCATCAAAAATCAAATCCGCCTGAATCAAACCACAGCCGGTTCCCCAATCAAATACCACACCTGTAGCACAGGGATTATCCGGCAATATGTATTCACCTCGGACATTCACCGGATCAGTTAAATCTACAGTACCCTGCATCATAAGCTGTTTCACATCCTTAGGTTTTAAATAACTATACTTCTGTAATAATAAAGCCGCCACCGCAGCCGCATTAGGCGCAGCAGCAGAAGTCCCGGAAAAATTCGGCAAACCATTAGAATCAGTATCAGTCTCCTCTGCGACAAAAGGGAAAAAAGTCGTATCTATATTATCCACCGCAACAATTTCCGGTTTGGGACGAAATTCAATAGACCTTAAAATCTCTCCTTGCGCATCAAACACGATCGGCAACCCGCCGGCAGAAGAGAATTTTTCAATCAAACTCCCGCCATTAAACCACGGCGTCTGTCGATAAGACATAGCACCGACAGCAATCGCACCTGCAGCATTCGCATGACCATAAATAGTACTGCTCCGGGTTGCATACTGTGCAATGCGCACATCCGTTTGCTCAGCCACGACAATAGAATCATCCACCAAAACAACCTGATTATCAGCATTCACTTGCGCGCTATAGCCCTCAGGAACAAACCACACCGGTCGCGCTGTTGTATCAATCAAATAATAACTATCATCCAGGACTATACCCCGCTGTGCACCGCTTTGAGTAGTAATTACTTGCGCCCCTTCTGTGCCAATTTTTACCAGGCCGGTATTCAGCGCAAATTCACCTTCATAATCGGTAACAATAACCACAGCAAGGCCTCTGCGCATAGGCTTGCCATCCGCAGTAAACAGATCGCCTTCATCATTAAAGTGCAATATATCCGCTATTATCACCTCAGCATCATCAACTAGCTCAGTGCTACCACCACTGGAAAACAATACATACTTTACATAAAAAGGATCTTCTCCGGCACTTTTGCGGATAAACAAGTTGTATTCAGATATATCTTCCTCACTGGCAGGGATATAGACGATTTCAACAGGGTCATGACCGATATTGCTATCCTGACTACTGCTGATAAGCCGATTCTTCAAACTATCAAACATAAACAGATCCAGATCCGTAGTCGCCCCTTTACCGCCTGCAATACTGGCAGGATCATCCCATTGTAAAACGATTCTGACCTCAACATCCTTGGGCACAGTAATTTTTTGATACACATCCGCAGCCTTACCCGCAGCTTGACCAAAATCATGCGCCACAGCCCCACTCACCGTCCTGGTTTTGGTAAAGACCTGCTGATAAGACAGACGCGCATTATTTCCCGCTGCAGAAAAATAAACCACCCCACGTTTTTCAACTTCATTCACTGCCTGCGCAATCGGTCCCTCCTGAACCATAGGCATCAATAACCAGCCTATATCATCGACAATAATATCTGCTCCCAGATGCGCCAGCGTACGAATACCTTTGGCAAAATCAACCGGGCTTTCTGCAGCAGTATGAAACATTAACTTTGCGCCCGGTGCAATATCATGAATCAATTGCATCATTGCGCGTCCTTCATCGCTAGCACCAAATTCACAGAAAGAATATTCCTTGACCACTTCCACATCATCAGGCAAATCACCGCTTAAAATATCCAGCTCAGCACCCTCAAGACAATCATAACTGTCAGACATAACGCCTATGGTGATACCTGAGCCATCAACGCGCTGCTGTTTTTTCACCACATCGGCAAACATCGATGCGTTACCCGCATTATGCGCAAAACCACTGGAACTGGTGATAGCCCGCTGACTACTCACCCAATGCACGCCCCGAACTGACTCCAGCTTATGCAACTGAGCAATAGGCAAAACACCAGACAGCAAGTGCTTATATTGAGAAATATGCGTCATACCCAGTTTCTCCATTGCCTTGATCGTCCCCGCAATTTCCTCCATCGTCGAGGTAACCGTCAACATCACACGCTCTGATTTAAGAATATTCAAGGTCGCATCATTAGAAACAAAGGCACCTGTCCCCTGATAACGCGAAAAATCACGTTGCAACTGCTGCAGATGGCTACTTAAGTGAGGCTCAGCCGCGCCGGAAAAAGCAGAAAAAAATAAAACAGCCGCGCCCGTTAAAGTATTAAAAACAAAACGAGTATTAAACCGATATCTCATAAAACAAATCCCCAATCAAAAAAATCCTGGTTCCATCCTCTGCGTTCCTTGACGCAGAGCGTCATACACCACGTTCCCACGCGGAGCGACACACACCACGTTCCCACGCGGAGCGATGGGAACGAGAAATATATTCCCGCGCGGAGCATGGGAACGAGAAAATACTATCCATGCCCTCTGAAGTTAATCCTCTTTAAGCCTAAAAAGAAACCCGAACCCCCGCATTTACCGCAAAAGATTCACGCTGCACCTTATTTAACTGCGAACGAATAACAGTACCTGAACTAAGATATAAATCCTCTTCTCCTTTGGCGCTTGCCCAGTTTTGATAATCAAAAGCCAAATGCGCCGACCACAGATCACTGGCAATATAACGATAACCAATGGACGCTAAATAACCATTCGCATTCGCCTGATGCGTGAAGCTGGTCGGCTGCGCCAACGCACTATTCTGCTGCCACTCCCCCGCAGCAGTATAATTTGCCCAATGATAGGAAAAAGCAGAAAAAATCTGATGCTGTTCAAATAACAGCACATCGGTATCAAAACCCACCCAAGGCCCTTCCCAGCGCGCAACATAACGATTAGTCAAAGCAGAATCAATAGCGCTATACACAGGAATAGACTGTACCCCATCCTGCAAAAGCAAAGACTGCTCCTGCCACATATAACCCGCCAAAGGTGTCAAATTAAATTGAGCCACTGGATCAGATTCGGCAAACTTAAACGCATAGCCCAAAGCCACAGAGGCTTCCCAGGCAGTGCTGCCATTTGCATTACTCTGTACCGAAGAAAATGCATTATTCTTCCCGTCACTTAAATAACTGGTTTCGGTGCCATAGCCATCGAAAGTCCAGGCATAGCCACCGCTTCCCTTTATGACCACATCCCAGGGAGAACTCAACAGCACTTCACCATTAAGCCCCCACATGTTTTGCTGCCATCGCGTCGCGGTCAAAGTATCCGGCGTACCAGAGGGTGCAGCAACAGACCAGCTTAGAGTATCATGCTGATACCCCGTCCCCACCTGCACATCCATATCAAAACCGGAATCCGCACTGGTCTCTGACACAGCTGGACCCGGCTCTGTAAGCTGAGGGGGTTCATCAACAAACATGTGCATTTTCATACCCGGTTGCGCAGTCACCAGCGGCACAGGTCCAACCTGCTCAACCGGCAAAACTTCAGTTTGCACCGGCTCAAAAATATGCATTTTCATAGTAGGCACAGCGCCATCCGCCAACACCTCACTACTCATTAACAATAAAAATAATGTACTTAAACGCATATTAAGCCTATAAAATAATTCTCGTTTCAACACCCTATGTGTAAACGTAAAAACAATTAACCACAGAGGACACCGAGAAAAACATAAAAATACAAATCGTTCCAACGCTCAGTTGGAAACGAAAACATCATTTTTCGTCCTGTCTTTTGCGCTGTGCTCTCTGTGTCCGCTGTGTTTAAAATCTCTTTTCTGTCAATAACCTATCTGGCTAAAATCTGTTTCCCCTAATACTCCAACGCCTGCTCAAAAGGCATAGACGAAATCAGATACAAATACGTCATATCACCGAAAGTTTTCTGTGGGGCGACTTTGTCCTCTTCTATCGTCGAAGCCAGCCAATTGCCTTTCAGGCGGCGATAATCAACTGTCACCGTTTCATTCGACAAATTATGCACTTCAACCACAGTGACATACACCCCGCCCTTACGCCAACTCGCAATAGGAGCGGCAGTGAGGCGCAGGTCATATAACACATCCGCACGTTGTCCAGCACCAGGCACTGGCACACCTTGAATTCCGGCAACCATCTCCCGCTCTGCAGCTGGCAAACGTACCGCCCTAGCCGCATATTCGGTTAATTGCATATAAGTCGCCTGCTTACTGCTCGCCTGCGTAGGTTCAGCCACTTTAGGTGCCTCGGCGCCAACCCCTTTATCATGATAACCGTCAAATTTATCTTGCCAGGGATACGCTTTATAATCCGGCTGTAACTCATAGCCTTTATCCAGATGCTGATTATTCTTATAAATATCCAGATGGTTCAGCTTGTCTGCACTAGGATGAATGCTGTTTGCTTCCAGCCAGTCCTGGTTAACATCGATATCATCCTCCTTATTATTCATCACATAAGGACGAATCAAAATCACCATTTCAGTACGTCTACGTACCCTCTGAATATCATTGAAGAAAAAACCTAAATAAGGAATATCACCCAATACCGGGACTTTTTTCTCTATATCTTCAGAACGTTCATTAATCAAACCACCGACAGCAATCATCTGGGCATTTTCAGCAACAATATCACCTGAAAATGTCTGCGCCAGCACCGTGTCTACCCTGTAATTAATTAGCGAACCTCGCCCATCAGCATTGGGGATACTGCCACAACCATCACAGACTCTGGAGTCCTCAACCAGAAGGCGAATATCCACCGTGCCATCCGCACTGATATTCGGCGTTAATAACAAGGTTTTACCTATAGGACGAATCTCAGTATCAGGTGATTGAATACACGCACTCTGCGTAAACCCGCCGCCAATCACGCCAGGCTGCGTTGCTATAGCTGGACAAGTCACGCTGAGACTCGTGGTAATGGGTCGTTCCTCACCTATAAATATCCGGCTGACTTCCTGATTGGAAGTGGTTATCATCGGCGTCGCCAGGGCTGTCACCCGCCCTTCCTCTTCCAGCAGTTTTAATCGTGCCTTGAAATTGTCACTTACCACCGCCGCAACCATAGAAGGGTCACCCAGTCCGGTGCGAACCAGATCAGCAACATCACTCGCCGCTGTAATAAAATTCTCGCTGGATGCCTTGGTCACCTGAAAGTCACCTGAATTAATCGTAAAATCAAAACTTGACTCATAACCATCATTTAAAATTAGCTCCAGCACCTTCACTTCCAGCATTAATGTCGCCATATTAATATCCAATTTCTTGAATAAACCCTGAATTTCGTGCATGGCGTCTTTATCACGGGTACGCACTAATACCCGGTTTTGGCGACGTATCAAGGTGACATAAATGGGCGAAACATGCTCAATCAACTCATTCATTGCCCTTGTCGAACCTATATGCGAACCGGTCAACATCGCGTCAGTCTCATTTTTTGGCAACTGCTGCAAGGCATCAAAGGCCTGATTGCGGCCTAAAAACATGCTATTGTTTTGCCCTATTCCATTGCGGCTATTGTTATTACCAAAGCGGTTATTATTATTGCCGTTCCGATTATTGTTATTGCCGTTCCGGTTATTATTGTTTCCATTCCGGTTATTATTGTTATTGTTGTTATTGTTGTTATTGCCATTCTGGTTATTATTGTTCCCGCCTCCAGAACTACTTATCCCAAAGCCATTGGTATTACCATTATCAGTTTGGTTATAGGTATTACTGGCAATAATATCGAAGCGCTCCAGGCGGTCATACAAATCATTAATCACTTCGCTTTCATCTGCGCCCTGACTTAACATCACCCGCTCAAAGCCAAATAAATCCTGAATCATATAACCGAAATCCAGCGAAGTACGTTGATGCTTGAAAGTAAACACTTCGGTACGCTCGTTACGATAGTCGACATTACCCAGACGAAATTCTTTCACGGTATAAACCCGAATAACCTTGGATTTCTTATCTTCCTCGTACCATAAATTATAGGTTTTCGCCATCGCTTCCAGCACAGCCATCGGCTCTATATTACGCAAATACATGGTCATCTGGATTTCAGCAGCTGCCCTGGAGGAAATAATATTCATATCAGACTGCTTGGATAAAATACGCAGTGCATCACCTACGGTAATCTCTTTAAAATCCAGCTCGGAAATCTTATTGCTTATTTTTTTAGCCGACCATGCCGGACCAGAAACAGCCAGGCACAAGATGAGTAACACATAACGCAAACGGAACATAAACCACATAGATTAATTAAAAATCAGAATTTTATTAAAAGGCATCACCAATAAGCGCACACTATGCTCATTGATTTCCTGCACATGAAAAGTGACCAATTGATTATTTATCACCCGGGTTAATCGATCACCTTCTACAAAATGGTGATATTTACCATTCGCTTTTAAAACCACAGTCGCCGGCTTATTCTCGCTATAAACCCGACCGACAATCTCAATCTCAGGCAAACCAAAATCTTGCGGACTCGCTGGAGTGGCGCCACTTTGCTGTACAGGTTCATTATTAGCCGACAAACCACGCAATGCCTGTCTAAAATTATCACTCATCACCGAAGGGTCGCGTAAAACCTCAACCACCTTATTTAGTTTGTCGACTGTCAAGCCACTGCTTTTACTGTAAACCATATTATCGGGCGCTGCTTCTTGTTGCAGCGGCTCTTGCTCAGCAAAAACCAGTGAACAAAATCCCAATAACAAAAAAACCACTCCCTTCATGAAGGACTCCCACCAGCTGCCGAAAACATAGCGACCAAAAAGGCCGCATAGACAAAGCCAATAATTCCTCCCACAAATACTGTCATCATAGGCGCAATCATCCCCGTCAATTTAGCAATAGATTGCTGCAACAGCTCATCATGATATTCAGTCATCTCTATCAATATTTCATCCAGCGTTCCTGAATTCTCACCCACACGCACCATTTGCAACACCAAATCAGTATACCGCGCCCTCAATGCTAAAGGCTCAGCCAAAGACGAGCCTTGCAATACCCGACTATGGGCAAAAGCAATATGGCTCGCCATAAATTTATTATTATGCAAACCTTCCATGGTCTTTAAAGCATCGACAATTAAAACCCCGCTACTAAGCAACAAACCCATAGCACGGCAAAACAATACCGTCCCCGATAAGCGTAAAACATAGCCAATCAGCGGCAGGCGCAAAGCAAACCGGTCAATCCACCAGCGCGACGGTGGCCAGTGATAAAGCAGCACAAACGTGACCACAAACACCACCGCAAAAATCCCCATAAACAGTGCATTCTGCACAAACCAATCCGATACATCTATTAATGCCTGGGTAATGGGCGGCATGGGTTTACCCATAATCAACAATAACTTCTTAATCTCCGGCACGATACTGGTCAACATAAACACCACCAGCCCAATGGCAAATAGTAGGGTAAACATCGGGTACTTTAAGGCCGAAGTAATCTGCTTTTTCAAACGCCGGGTTGATGCCATCTCTTTTGCTGCCTGATCCATTACCGTACTCAAATGCCCGGTTTGTTCTCCCACCCTAACTAACTGAATAGTCAAATTAGAAAACACCCCCTGCTCTTTTAAAGCGTCGGTAAACGCGCCTCCTTGCTGAATACGCTCGGCAATCTTGGTCCACACCTTGCGCGCACCGATCCGTGTATGTTTACGGATCAATTCCACCGCCTCCAGCAAACTTACACCACTGCGTAACATGACCGCTATCTGATGAAAGGCATTCTCAATATCCAGCGACCTGATTGAACGATAATCCAGAGGATTTAAGCTATAAGCCGCCTCATCTTTATTTTTTTTCAGCTCATTAATCTGTAAAACCAGCAACCCTTCACCGCGCAACTGCATAATCGCCGCATCACGTGAAGCACTATCGACCACATCATTCATCTGCTGCCCGCTACGATCCCGCGCGGTATAGCTAAATATTGTCATAATTTTTACTCATACCTTCACCTCACCGTAGGATGGGTAGAGCGTAGCTACTCGCCAGAGTTGCGCAGCGAAACCCATCAACACAACGTCTGAAATCAACAAACTCGATGGGTTTCACTACGTGCCTAAAAAACAGGCACTTCATTCTACCCATCCTACAAAATTACTCACCCGCACTATCAATTTGTTCAACGTACCCACTCCCCCAATCCACCAGGTAAATGCCTCGCGCCACATCTCGATGAAATGTTGAATACTGCCAATCTGCTACCTTACTCACCCAGCCGTGTTTAACCGGATTAAAATAAATATAATCAACATGATGATTAAAATCTTGCTGATCACGAATCACATGTTCCCAAAATCGCCGCTGCCAAATCCCTCTCTCTTGCCTGCGCTCGCGACTTTTAGACCTGATATCAAACGCAGGTAATTGACGCGAAAAACCTGATTTTATTTGCCGCCAGCGCATAGAAAAATTTGCATCTCCCTCAGGCAAGGTCAAAATACAATGCAAGTGTTCCGGTAACACAACCATTGCATCGATATGAAACGGATGTTTTTGCTTAACTTCTCTAAATGAATGTCGCAACTGCTCAATATGCTTTACTAACAAATGCTGCCGACGATCATTAAGCGTCAAAGTAAAAAAATAACACCCGCCTTGCGCTCGATACCGACGATAATCCGTCATTTTTTTCTAACCTTTAAGTATAATCGTAGGATGGGTAGAGCGTCTTTTTGCGAAACCCATCATACTGCATAGGATTGATGGGTTTCTCTACACGTCCTTCAGGGGCGCTACACTCTACCCATCCTACATTTTATCTACCACGACAACGCCACCTGCATCACTTCTGAATACGACGTTTTCCCCAGCAACATCTTATCCACCGCATCATCCAGCAAACTATTAATCCCGTCCGCCTGCATCATCGCATGCAAATCCGACTCACTGCCGCCATCGGCGATAACACGCGCCCATTCAGTACGCAACTCCACCACCTCATACAGCCCTATTCGCCCCTTATAACCTTTATTACCACAATACACACAGCCCACGGGTTCATACACCAATGTCCCTTCCAAACCCTTACGCTCAATAGCAATCGCTTCAACCGCCAATAAGGGCCGCGCAATACTGCAATGCTGACATAAACGACGTAATAAACGCTGCGCAATAACCACGCGCAAAGCCGCCGCCACCAGATAGGCGGGCACACCCATATCAATCAAACGCGTAATCGTCGCAATTGCCGAATTGGTATGCAAAGTGCTTAATACCATATGCCCGGTCAACGCCGCTTTAATCGCAATATCCGCCGTTTCCTTATCGCGAATCTCACCCACCATCACCACATCAGGGTCATGCCGCAAAATACTACGCAATGCAGAATTAAAACCGACCTTATCTGAATTAGCATCAATCTCACACTGCGCCGCCCCGGGAATCTCATACTCAATTGGATCTTCTACCGTCATGATATTCACCTGACGCTCACGCAACAGCTTGGTCATCGCCGCATATAAAGTCGTGGTTTTACCACTACCGGTAGGCCCGGTGAGTACCATCATCCCCTGGATACGGCTTAAAAACTGCTCAATCATTAACTGGTGATATTCAATAAAACCCAGGTTCGCCAGGGTTAACGAATCATTCTGCGTTGCCAGCAAACGCATGGTAATCCGTTCACCATATTTGGTTGGCAAGGTCGCCGCACGAATATCCACTTTCTGATTACCGCCGACAAACTTATGCGTAAAGCGCCCATCCTGTGGTGCACGT
This sequence comes from uncultured Gammaproteobacteria bacterium, assembly GCA_942491615.1. Lineage (GTDB taxonomy): Bacteria > Pseudomonadota > Gammaproteobacteria > Methylococcales > Methylomonadaceae > Methyloprofundus. The sequence goes on along the minus strand of CALOCH010000015.1, from coordinate 188,997 downwards.
CTCTCGGCAATATCCAGCCCGGAAATAACTTTAAGCCGACTCGCCAGCTCCAGATAAATATCCGTTTTGATCTCATCAAAAAGTTCCAGCTGACCATCCACCCGAAAGCGTATCCTTGCCCCTTTAACATGTGGATCTACATGAATATCCGACGCCTGCCGTATAAACGCCGAATACAATAAATCCTCCGCCAGATCAATCGCCGCATTACTGGTATCTTCCTTTTGCTTGGCAACCGGTTTTACCGCGGCCTGGTTGACAGCATTACCGTAAACCTCCTTTAACACTCTTTCCAGTGACTTGGCATCCACCGGCCAGGTGCGAATAGGCGCTTTTAACATCCTGCCCACACTATTCAGCACTGTGATATTTTTCACATCCGCACACGCCACCTGAATAACGCCGTGCATATCCAGAAAAGGCAGCAGCTTACGCCGCACAGCAATACCGGCAGGAATTCTTAATGCACACGCCGGATCTATGCGAATCTCGTTTATATTTAGCTGATGCGTCTCCGGCGTCAATCCAGTATGATCTAAAAATTGCGCCCCAAAACGCACTTCACCACCACTACGCTCCAGCCAACGCACCTGCGCTTTACGCGTAAATTTTTTTTGTCCGGTATTAAAATTCAGGATCAATTCAACATCGACATCAAGATCCATTCCCCCCTGAGCAATGACCAAACCCACCCCGTTCAAAGCGCTATCCACCACCGTACCCGGCACCGAGATGCCCGCCGCATTAAACAAAGTCGCACTCCAGCCAATCACCTCAGTTCGCTCGCTTGCACGCCGCTCATTTTCTCTGGATGGCGCTTTCCAGCTCGCTAAAGAAAAATTTGAATTGCCACTCATAAACGACCTACCTCTCGTTTTACCTAACTATCACCGTAGGATGGGTAGAACGCAGCAACTCCCCAGAGTTGCGTAGAGAAACCCATCAACACAACACCAACAATCATCCTAACCCCGATGGGTTTCATTCCGTGACTTTACCAGTCACTCCACTCTACCCATCCTACCCAACAACCTCATCGTAGGATGGGTAGAACACAGCAACTCCCCAGAGTTGCGTAGAGAAACCCATCAACACAACACCAACAATCATCCTAACCCCGATGGGTTTCATTCCGTGACTTTACCAGTCACTCCACTCTACCCATCCTACCCAACAACCTCATCGTAGGATGGGTAGAACCTAGCAACTCCCCAGAGTTGCGTAGAGAAACCCATCAACACAACACCAACAATCATCCTAACCCCAATGGGTTTCATTCCGTGACTTTACCAGTCACTCCACTCTACCAACAACTCTCATCGTAGGATGGGTAGAACGCAGCAACTCCGCAGAGTTGCGTAGAGGATCAACACGACACCAACAATCATCCTAACCCCGATGGGTTTCATTCCGTGACTTTACCGAGTCCTCCACTCTCTACCATCATCCCAACAACCTCATCTGGTTGGGTGGAGCTTTTACGCTTCCCGGGTTGCGTAGAGAAGCCCATCAACACGACACCAACAATCATCCCTAACCCCGATGGGTTTCATTTTCCGTGACTTTACCAGTCACTCCCACTCCTACCCATCCTACCCAACAACCTCATCGTAGGATGGGTAGAACGCAGCAACTCCCCCGAGTTGCGTAGAGAAACCCATCAACACAACACCAACAATCATCCTAACCCCGATGGGTTTCATTCCGTGACTTTACCAGTCACTCCACTCTACCATGCCCCTTATTCAATCTTTTCTTTTTTAATCCATCCAACTCACCTTCCGCCTAACATTTTATTACCTCAGACTCCTGATGATCTATCCGCGCGCTTTCACCTCAACCATCCTATCGGCTTCTAAAGACTATCTACGGGGTTAAAACCCTTATTGTCTCATTTAATTCTCAACACCACACACACCACACCCGGGATGATAACCTATCCTTTGTATCTCCACCCCACGCGCTATCACACTTTTTACCCGTCGCTCTATCAGCCCTTGTAGCCACAGGCTTAACTGCTTTGTCACGTTTTTCAATACTGTACGGGCACCATGCCGTTACCTGTTACCTGCCACGACCTTTAACACCTTGCTTGTCTCCGCTACTTGGCGTTGCTTCGGTACTACGCCTAAGCTGGCAAAATAATCACGACTGCTGGCGTAGCTTTTCCTTCACTCATATCCGCCGCACCGCGCTCGCAGTCATGGGCCCACCTGGCACATCTAAAGCGTTTTCCGTTTCATTGTTATACGTTTGTTATGCGCTGGTCTTGTTGTTTAATTTTCTCATCTAGCTTGGCTAATTCTTCGTATTGCTCGGCCCCATGACTTCTATTGGTGTTAGTTTATTTTCTGCATCTTCCAGATACGGTAATTCTTTTCTAACTCTAATGCTTGCGATCACCGCCACTTTCACTTACAACCGCGTATTTGATTAACTAAGGCAGTGCCGGTCTACTGCCCCGGCGACTTATGAATTAACTGATATCTTGTTGTTCACCGTTTTGATGCGCCACTCGCTTTATTGGGATTGCGACTGCGCGTCAAGATAGCTTGTGCATCGTTATAATCATTTTGGCTATCGACATGAAGCTTTTAACGTAGCGCGCATTGAGCAATATCCCATGCCCTAATGCGGTCAATTCTCTGCCCATTAATGCGCCCCCCAGCTTCTTCCCCATCGCTTGTTTGGTAGTGCAAGAGGCTGCTTTCGCCGCTTCAGTTTCTTTATAAACTTATTCTCAGCGGTTAAACTGTACATGGGACATTACATGTCTCAGCCTATTACGCTATTATTCATTTCGGACTCCTTTTTCTTTTCTTATATCAGGTGCATTATAGGCACCTGCCAGGAGGGTCCATATCATCATCCTACCCAACAACCTCACCGTAGGATGGGTAGAACGTAGCAACTCCCCAGAGTTGCGTAGAGAAACCCATCAACACCACTTAAACCCAGCCATCACATCCACAACACTAACTCCCACTCCAGCTCACCCTCTTCGCGGTCATTCGGCACCGACATGTTAAAAACCACCGGAATAACACCCAGTTTCACTTCATTCATTTCTGCAAACGCCGCATACATGGCCTGATAACTACCGCGTAACCACAAATGCTGCACATCAAACGTATCGCCGGCCTTAATCGACTCTTGTAACAAGATTTTTACCTCAGCCAGCGAAGGCGGCAGGTTTTTACTCTCAAAAGGCTCGCTCGATTCCTTCTCCACACGCAAGCCATGTTTAGCCAGAATATTTGCCAAAGTAGTGGCTGTCTCAGTGGTATCCGTTTCGCCGGATAAATATCCCACCATGCCTTTAATATCTTGCAGATACTGCGCCTGCTCGGCCTGCAGTTTACTCAACTGCTGCCGCACCTGCTCCTGCTGCTTATACACGCCGGGCAAGGAAGCGGGTGAAATCCCCCGACGCATCAACTGGGTATAATCCTCCTGCGCCTTAGCCGCCTGATCACCCATAATATTGCTGACAAAAATAAAAATAAATAATGGTAATAAACAGCGCCGGCAAAGCACGCTTTAAAATCTGTTCTCTTTTTTCCTCAGCCGTCATAATCCCATAGCACCAATAACAACCACAATATTTATGTAGGATGGGTAGAATGAAGTGCCTGTTTTTTAGGCACGTAGTGAAACCCATCGAGTTTTTTGATTTCAGGCGTTGTGTTGATGGGTTTCCTTACGTGACTTTACAAGTCACTACACTCTACCCATCCTACCCAATAGCACCCGCAACACAATAACAATAATCACTCCGGCTTAACAAACCCCTGCAAACCCTCATCCGCCAATACCAGATTAAACTCCCACGGCCCGCCATCCTCAAAAGCCAGCAAATCGGTTTTTTGCGGTGTCTTCACCCGCCAGCCCAGGGCCGCAAAATCATCTTTCAAATTGCTCGCCAACTGATTAATCAACTGCGGCTGCAACGCCACCCCGGTAATCACAATTTGCCGCTGCTCATCCACCTTCAGCGACTCTATCAACAAATCCTCCGGCGCATGGCGTGACAAAGCCTGCAATAATGCCATCGGCCGCTGCTGCAAAGCCGCCATCGCCACCGGAATCACTTGCACATTGTTACGCAATAGCTGGATTTTTTGCTCTATGCCGGTCGCTTGATCACGCGTTTTATTAATCCCGTCACGCGCCGACTTGATATTTTTCTCCGCCTCTTGTAACTGCGCGATCTGAAATTCATAATCATTACGCTGATATAAATTCCAGCTAAAATGCCCGACACATAAAGCCAGCGCCAGACCGCCGCCACCGAGCATAAACAGCAAATCCAGATTCAGTTTACGCTGCGTATTCAGCAACGGCACTAAAGGCTCATGATTATTAATCAGGCAATCCGCCCACAAGCCCAGCCAGTAAATCAGCGCACCATCCAGAGTCAAATGATAACTTTCATTAATCTCCGGTAAATACTCGATTTTATTATTAAAAATCGCTTCCGACTTATCCACCTGGCCGGTATCAACAATCCAGTGATCCAGCTCATCCTGCCAGTTCGGGTTTTGTTGCGGATGAAAAATTTCCAGTGCAAAACCAGTATCCGGATTTTTAGTCAGGGCAAAGCAGCTATTAGACCAGGTTTCAATGCGCAACCAACTGGGCACATCCTTACCCGAAAGCATAAACGGCAGACCGCCCGGATGCGCAATCCCGCCTAATTTACAGCGCGCCGGCTGTAATGCTTCATTAATTTTGGTAAAGGTCTCTTTCGCCAGCAGAATAATCCAGTAGGCACTCATCTCATCCGCTTCAGCGACAAACTGATGAGCTAACTGACTATTGGCCACCGACTGCCCGCTAAGACTTTCATATTCAAATAACAAGGCCTGCTCCAGCACCTCATTCTCAACCCCGGCAACCTGCACTGAAGGCAAGCTGATTAAATAGGTCGCTAAGCGTACATACAAGATCCACAGTTTTTTGCCGAGTGGCGGGGAATTTTCGATAACATGCTCAACCACAGCAGGCATACTACGCGAAGAATCACAACGAAAGTCGATCACCTCCACTTCACCTTGCATCACACCACGCCTGTCGGTATCAATGCGAAAAGTCTTCGCTTCGGTGATATACAGCAAAGAATGCGCAGGGCGCGCATTAGCAAAAGGTAACTTCATCAATTCTTTATAATTATTATGTATTACAAACCTTTAACCACAGGGAAAAAGATAAGAAAGCCTTTAACCACAGAGAGCACAGAGGAAAAGATAAGAAAAAAGATAATCCTGGTTACCCTCGTTCCCACGCTCTGCGTGGGAACGCATGGGCAGACGCTCTGCGTGGGAACGCATGGGCAGGCTCTGCGTCACCTACACGCAACGCGGAGCGTTCCCGTATGGATTCCCACGCAGAGCGTGGGAACCAGAATGCTACGCGTGGGAACCTGCAAGCCAGAAACGTTTTTATTCTTGTAGCTGCTGCTGATATTCAGCCAATATCTTCTCAACCGGTAACTCCACTCCCGCCACTTTCCAGCTAAACAAGCCATCGCGCTGGAATAATAACGACGACTGCCATCCCGTCTCAGGATTAACAAAAAACACCCGCACTTGCACAGGCGACACCCAGCGCACCACGCCATCCAGTTGCCAGCAACCCTCGGCGCTTTTCTCAGGCTGCTCCAGAAAGCCGGCCAGATCACCACAGATAAAATGCCGAAAACCTTGAGTGCCCGCCAATTGACGGCTGATACTATCCAGTTGTTTTTCTCCGGCATAATAACTGTTCATCGCATCGCCGCGCTGCCCCTGCTCCCAGTCCGCCGCATATTTCATTTTCAGCAAGCCGTGCAACATCGCCTTGCTATAAGGCTGCACCTGCGCAGTGTCCGTTAAGGTCTGCCATTGCGCCTCATCCTTATCATCCAGCGTGGTTTTTAACTCATCCAGCAAAACCGCCGGCTGACGCATAAAACCATACACACCCAGCGCCAACAGCACCACCAATAGCCGATAAGGCCAGGAAAACTTCTTTAACATATTTATCCTCGTTCCATTCAGGAACTTTCTCGTACCCATACAGGAAATTCTCGTTCCCATGCTCTGCGTGGGAACGCATTACGATGCTCTGCGTGGGAACACATTACGATGCTCTGCGTGGGAACACATTAAGCGACGCTCTGCGCCGCGAATAAAACGACCACCCTCCCTCAGTTCATTGGCATACACGACGCGGAGCGTCTGAGCATGCATTCCCACGCAGAGCGTGGGAACGAGGGCAACATATTAAGCACAGAGGACACAGAGAAAACACGCTTTATTTTTCTCTTTGCCTTTGCTCTGAGCTCTCTGTGCCCTCTGTGCTTAAAAGCTTTTTGCTAACGCTTTTACGCCACAGCCTAAACACAAAAAAACCCTGGCGCTATGCTCTTCTTAAAAGCACACTGCCAGGGTTAAAGAAAGCCATCCTGACCTTCTTTAGCAATCATCCGTAAGCAACAAACTCCAGCTTCGTTAATATCAATCCTTAAAAACGAAACCGAAGCACGATAAACAAGGGGCCTGTTTTGTGCTTCGATGAGTAATATATAGATTCCCATGCAGAACATGGGAATCAGAAAAAATCCTTGATCATTACGCTACTTAATTGCTTAAAGCAGCTTCGTTAACATTGCCCTAAGCACGATTCTAACTCATGTTCTAAACCAAATAAATGATTAGGCATCATTCTCAGTACGATCATTGCCCACTAACGTAGTCAGGCTCTACGCTTCATAGTATTGGCATCCATGCACCAGCTGTAGCACCACCTGACCAGGTGCATTAGCTGCAGAACCATCACGGTACCTGCATCGTTATCTGCTTTATCAACCTTTAAAAACAGCATAAAAACGGTTATATACGATTGTTTTCTTGCGCCATATCGCCAATTTGTGCAAAATGCACAGGCGCTTTGAAGAGTACGACCAGTCATATCAGATTCATGTCCAACACCAAACAACCTAAATGTTAGTCATAACAGGATCACCATCTGCATCAATTTTGAACCACCACGCGCATCCGCCAAATTATAGCAGGTAACTCATCACCAGCATTGCAGCAGCCAGATTCCACTGGCATCAACAACCAACAGCCAGTCACAGCAGGAGCAGCAACCGCCGCACCAAAACCAACACCGACATCCCCATCATATTACTAGCCCAATCCTGGAGTATTATCTTACAAAGTAGCATCAGTACAATGCCGCCATTTCCATTAATGCATTGTCAATACGCTACACCCTCTTAGAGATGTGCTACCACCTCTTGAATAGCTGATTAAGTGTTAATCATTTGCAGTTACAGCAGTTGGCGTTGCAACAATGTAGATTCATCAATAGCTGCTTGAGCACCGCCCGCATTATTCAATTAACATATCAAGTTATCCGGTGCCCTTGATACTGCGCATCATAGCGCAGAATAGCTTTAGTTAACTTCAGCAATGCTATCTGCACCTGCACTGAATCATGGGTACGGCCCACAAAGCCACCTACATAAGGAATCAATAAGGCCAGCCAGACCGATCAGCACCAATAGTACAACGGTCAATTCGATTAAAGTCATACCCGCTTGGCGGGCTTTATAGTTATAATATTTCACGAAGGGTTTCTCCCAATATCGTTAGTTAGTGTTTAAGTGAAGACTAACGAGTCACTGCCCTTTGCTGGTCTAGAGCTTCTGGCAGTGGGGGGGAATCCTTCCCCCGTGTTCGATTATTCCCGTTGTACACCGTCTGGTATCTTCTTCCCTGAAGCGAACGAACAACTTGTTAGCCTGTACCATCGCAAAGTACTCAACATCGAGTACGTTATTTGGAGTCTATCATGGAACCGACAGAACAAGCCCATTTTGATGAGCTATATAATCGTCATCTTCGCGCTCTTAAATTACGCGGCATGAGCGATGCGACTATCGACAGCTATGCGCGTGCGGTACGCAGAGTGGCGACCCATTTTGATTGCTCACCTGAAAGACTGAGTACCGAGCAACTCGAAGGATATTTTGCTGAATTGGTGGAATCTCATTCCTGGAGTACGGTTAAGATTGATCGTAATGGCCTGCAATTTTTCTGGAAATATGTGCTGAAAGCGGATTGGCAATGGGTCGAGATTATCAAAGTGCCTCGCGTACAAACACTGCCCGATATTCTGACTGTCAATGAAGTGGAGCAACTCATCGCTGCCACCGTCAAACTGCGTTACAAAGTGTTTATTTTAGCCACTTACTCCATGGGTTTGCGTTTGAGTGAAACCCTTTCATTGCAAGTCGGGGATATTGATGCAGAGCGCAAGCAGGTGCATATTCGTCGAGGTAAAGGTCATAAAGATCGCTTTGTCCCCTTGCCGGATTTAACCTGTTTTGCACTGCGTCGCTTATGGTGCAAGCATCGCAATCCCGAGTTGTTATTTCCCAATGCCAATGGCTCCATGGAAACCATTCAACAGGCCACCACCCCGATGGATAGAGGCGGCGTTCAAGCGGCTATGAAAGCCGTCATGAAAGCATGTGGCATTAAAAAAAAGCCTCGATTCACACACTGCGCCACAGCATAGCGACCCATTTACTTGAGCAAGGGCTCAGCTTGCGTCATATTCAACATTTACTCGGTCACGCCAATCCTGCGACAACCGCCCGTTATGCCCATATCACCGAACTGACTGAGCAGGATACGATAAACGTCATTAATCAATTGACGGATACACTCTCAACAGGCTTCAGGAGTCCGTCATGATCCCGCTAGCTTCGGTTCTTAATGAGTATGAAAGTACATTGCACAAAAAATACGCGGCAAAATTATTGCCCGGTCATTTAAGGGCTCTCTCAGCAATAAAGCGGTGTCGTACCCCCGAATCCGGCGAGCTTTATGTGCACTGCACGGAATGCGAGCATGCTGAATGGCGGCCGCGCTCTTGCGGGCACCGCAGCTGTCCGCAATGTCAAAATCATGAAGCCTCAGAATGGCTGATGCGTCAGCAAAAGAAACAACTGCCTGTGGATTATTTTATGGTTACGTTTACCTTGCCTTATCAACTAAGAGACCTGACTTGGCAGCACCAAAAAGTGATTTATCAGTTGATGTTTCTTTGTGTCAGCAGCACCTTAAAAGATTTTGGACTCAATCCCAAAAACCTAGGGGCAGAAATAGGCATGACGGCCGTATTGCATACGCACAGTCGTGCCTTGGATTATCACCCGCATATTCATGTCATTATCCCTGGCGGTGGCATTAACAAGGCCAAAAAGACAATGGATCAAACCAAAGGTAAATACCTGTTTAATGAGTTTGCGCTGGCAAAGGTCTTTCGTGCCCGGATGCTGGCGGGCCTGAACACTGAAAAGCTATCGATTCCTTATGCTATGCCGAAAAAGTGGGTCGTGAATTGTCAGCGCGTTGGCAAAGGCGAGCCCGCGTTAAAATATTTATCACGCTATTTATATCGCGGCGTGATCAGTGAAAAGAATATTATTGCCAATGCCCATGGCAAAGTCACCTTCCAGTACACAGAAGGCGGCACAGGCAAGCGTATAACTCGAACCATGGCGGGGGAAGATTTTTTATGGCTAGTCCTGCAACATGTCCTTCCCAAAGGTTTTCGTCGCGTTAGAGATTATGGCTTTTTGCACAGTAATGCCAAACAACTTCTGGTGCTGGTGCAACTGGTCTTGCGCGTGGTTATTCAGATACTATCGCCCAAAACCAGACCTGTTTTCAAATGCCCGCATTGTCAGGCGCCGATGCAAATAAGCGGATTTAGGCAACAGTCGATGATGTCTGGGTAATCATTAAGCGCTAACTAAATCCTTCATTCATCTAAACGGGAGAATCTCTTATTTTATGACCGTTCGCTGACTATTTTTTTTGCTTTATAAAGCGATTAAGCACCCGCTTGCCTTGAGAAAAGTAGCGCAAGATAAAAAAGCTAAAGCACAAAAAGGTATTTTCTTATATAAGAGTTAACCTTGACGTCGGGCTTGTCCAACAACCAGATAAGATTGTGGTTCGCTTTGCCTCACAATCTATCCTTTTTCGTTAGATCGTAAATCCCTATAGCGAGTTCCGTGCCAGCTTTGTTTTTTATCCAGAAATAAGCATTTTAATCACTCTACTCCCTTGTTTATACTATGCTTATTTTTTTTAACCGCTTACTCTGCTTGACTTGCTGGCTTTTGCTGAGCAGTTAAAATCTCACTAAAAAATATGTGATATGGCTCACATAATTAAGCCATATCCCCTGTTTTTTATATCTCGCCTGCCTCTGCAGCTAAAAAATACACGCCATAGCGCCCTGTATTAAAAACCCGCAAATCTGATTATTTAATCAATAACGCATTGATATAGTTATATATAAGTTAAAAACAGCCACTCCTAAGCGGCAACCCGCCGCCACTTGCCTGTCAGTGATATGCCCTGTTTTAAATATGGTCTAATTTTTGCTGACATCATTAGTATGACTTTCTCGCTCCCACGCGACGTATAGGTATTAAAGATAGGACGGGGTTCACTGCGTGACTTGAAAAGTCACGCAGTGACTCGTAACAGGGCGTAGCCAAAGCCATCAGGGTGTGTTATCTGAGGGTATTAAAGGGTTTCTCTGCACCATGCCTGGAGTTGCTACATTGCCGCCATCCTGTATTTTCTCGTTCCCACGCTCTGCGTGGGAATGCATACTCCGATGCTCTGCGTCACGAACGCCAGGCATGGAAACTAATATATTAATAGCTGGTAACAGATACAATGATTCTTACTTTATGAACATGATGCCCACCAAACAAACCGGTTTTACTTTAGTAGAGTTACTGGTCGTCATGCTGCTCCTGGTCGCCATGGCCTCGGTCACCATCGAAACCACCTCGGAACTGGCATTTCAAAACAGATTTGAAGTGACCAAGGATCGTTATGAGAAAATCCGCCGCGCGATTATCGGTAGGCCGGATGTATTGATTAATGGGCAGCCGGATATTTCGGGGTTTGTGGCGGATGTTGGGCGGCTGCCTTTTGCGTTACAGGAGCTTCTTGATGGAAATTTCTGTTCTGATACACGCTTTTTTACTTCTTCAGACTGCACTTCGGGTGGTGGAACATGGGCAACAACACCTAACTGGAATGGGCCTTATATTTCTTCGACTAAAGCTTTTGACGATAATTTAGCACTGGCGGATGGCTGGGGAAATGCTAGTGCGTGGTAATTATGGCTGGAGTGTTATCTATTATAGCGATGCTGCTGGAGCTACTGCTACCACGACCATTGCAAATGCATTAAGCATGACAATTCAAAAGTCCTGGCTCAGCGAGTGCTGGCGCTTATGGCGCTGTTTACCCGAATCTCCCGGGTTTAATTAATGACCGTCGACCTGGACGATTACGCCAGCTCTTAGCCTAAAAATACAATGACACCTCTAAATTTTCGCTAATGTAATATGACGTGATATTGCCACCCAATGTGCTTGTGACGCAGTGCCGCGAACTTCTGGTTACCCTCGCATTGCGTGAAAACTCTGACCCTGACAAGTTTGCAACATGCCCACCATACCCTTTAGACTGGAATGCCACATTCTCGGTTTGCATTGACCAGAGCAAAACCACAATGCTCGATTGCAATGCCGCTTCGCCTTTAGCGTGGATGCCTACTGGCGTTTGCCCTCCACTAAACTCCTCAGCTTTATGTTCTGCAAACTGGATGCGCTGGGATGGTATTACCTCACAATGCTTTTCTCACAAGTAAGTCATTTTGCGATACCTATATCGCTCCTGCTTCATACCAAACCCAGGCAATTGATATTACACTTACCTATAATGATGGCACTGGTGGAAGCACACCTTCACCTGTGACCACTACAATAACTGAAAATGGGCAAAATCAAATTATTTCATTAACGGGATTTGATACCGTACCTATGGGAGATCAATCAATATTAATCACAAAAAGTGGAACGAATGATATTTACCCCCGTCATGCATTGGACTATCTGGTGGCACAGACTGTACTAATGCAGGAGGAGCCTTATTAAGCAATGGTATCTGTGATGATATTACAGTCGCTCAATGCGAAGGAGCGAGTGGCACAGTGACAAGGAACGAAATATTTTTACCATTTGTACCTGGAAAACCAGAGATAACAATCAACTGGTAGAGATTTCCCTCGTTTCCTCGTTCCCACGCTCTGCGTGGGAATGCATGGACAGACGCTCTGCGTCACGAAATACGCAACGCAGAGCGTTCCCGTATGAATTCCCACGCGGAGCGTGGGAACTAGGAAAAAACAAACCAGGGAGCTAGAATAAAGGAGTTCAGGCATGAGAGAAAGGATAATGAGGTAAATTGACTGATGGGTTTTGCTAAGGCTCTGACGATCCTTGCAATGAAACAGCTCATGCGCGGAAGAGTTCCCTCTCGTTCCCACGCTCTGCGTGGGAATGCAGTGACAGACGCTCTGCGTCACGAAATACAGAACGCAGAGCGTTCCCGTATGAATTCCCACGCGGAGCGTGGGAACTAGGAAGAGCGCGAGAACTGGCATTGACTGACGGGTTTTGCTAAGGCTCTAACGATGCTTGCAATGAAATAGCTCATGCCGCGGAAGAGTTCCCTCTCGTTCCCACGCTCTGCGTAGGAATGCAGTGACAGACGCTCTGCGTCACGAGAAAATTACAGAACGCACTTGAACGTATTCCCGTATGAATTCCCACGCGGAGCGTGGGAACTAGGAAGAGCGCGAGAACTGGCATTGACTGATGGGTTTTGCTAAGGCTCTGACGATGCTTGCAATGAAATAGCTCATCGCAGGAGTCCCTCTCTCGTTCCCACGCTCTGCGTGGGAATGCAGTGACAGACGCTCTGCGTCACGAAATACGCAACGCAGAGCGTTCCCGTATGAATTCCCACGCGGAGCGTGGGAACTAGGAAAAAACAAACCAGGGAGCTAGAATAAAGGAGTTCAGGCATTAGAGAAAGGATAATGAGGTAAATTTATGGGTAGAAGTCGCTACACAATAACAGAGCAGAATCGTCCGCATTTTTTAACCAATACGATTCTAAACTGGATTCCTTTGTTTACCCGCCCTGCTGCGGTGGATATTATTTTAGATTCGTTTTGCTTTTTACAGCAGAGCTGATCTTAAACTGTATGGCTATGTGATTATGGAAAATCATTTACATTGGATTGCACAATCAAGTCAGTTAGATAAAGACGTACAGCGGTTCAAATCTTTTACTGCGAGAAGTTTGATTGATCATTTGTCAGCAACAGGCGAACACAAACTTTTGGAGCAACTGGCATTTTACAAAAAAGCGCATAAGCAGGACCGTGCTTATCAGGTTTGGGAAGAAGGCTCGCATCCGCAGTTAATGCAGAATGCAGCGGTTTTACGCCAGAAGCTGGATTATATGCATTTGAATCCTGTTAAGCGAGGCTATGTGGACCTTGCTGAGCATTGGCGCTATTCCAGTGCGCGGAATTATGCCGATGAGCCAGGTTTAATTGAGGTTTATCGGGCTTGGTAATCGCATTGTGTTAGGCACCCTCGTTCCCACGTGGAGCGTAGGAACGAGAAAAGAGCGTGAGAACTAGCATTTACATGGAAAAAGAACTTGAAAACTGATACCTTATTTTATCGCTTGTTTTTACAGCGACCTGAGTTGATTTTTGAATTAACGGGTATATCCAAACCGAATCATGTCGTTTATCGTTTTCAATCGGTCGAGGTTAAGCAAGCAGCGCTTCGTCTGGATGGTGTTTTTATGCCTGTTGAAGACCAGTCTGAATGCCCGTTAATCTTTACAGAAGTTCAATATCAAAAGGACTCGAAAATCTATGCGCGCTTATTCAGCGAGATAAGCTTATATCTGTATCAAAAAGACCCTGTACAGGATTGGCAGGCGGTGCTTATTTTTCCAAATCCAAACTGCGATCCGGGCATATCAATGCATTATCGGGAGTTTTTTGATAGCGGACGCATTCAAGTGGTTTACCTTAATCAGTTACCACAAAAGGCGCTGGGTTTAGGTGTACAATTAATCCGGTTAATTGAGGTTAATGATGCACTTGTGCCAGAACAATTAAAGCACATTAAAAGTGCAATCCTCGCCAGTCCACAAAATAGCCAAAACGATTGGTTGGAGCTACTGGAAACAATACTGGTTTATAAATTACCGCGTTTGTCGCGGGATGAGGTTAAAACAATGCTAAGCGATATTTTAAATGTAGAATTAAAGCAAACCCGTTTTTATCAGGATGTCTTTTCTGAAGGCCAGCTGGAAGGTAGACAGAAAGGTAGGCAGGAAGGTAGGCAGCAAGAGTGTATTGACTTAATAACACGCCAGATCAGGTATAAACTGGGGGCTCACCCGCACATTGAGCAAGCATTACAACAATTAACTGTCTATTCAATTGAGTCACTGGAAGAATTGGCGGAAGCTCTGTTAAGTTTTCAAGGTCTTCCTGATTTCATTTCGTGGCTAGAGGCGCATAAGCCAAACCTTTCGTAAGTATTCAGACACCCTCAAAAAAATTTAACACATCTCTCGTTCCCACGCTCTGCGTGGGAATGCATGGGCAGATGCTCTGCGTCACGTAACACGGAACGCAGAGCGTTCCGGTATGAATTCGCACGCGGAGCGTGGGAACTAGGAAGGTAGATAATGAAACAATTTAAACAACTGGGAATGACTTTACTCGAACTTACGGTAGTTTTGCTAGTGCTGATTGCATTGGCGGGGCTAACCGTTCCTTATATCGGTGGCACAAATCGTAAGGCTTTGTGTGATGCGACCGATGTGAGTATGGCGAATATTAAGCGGGCGATTATGGATCGGTATTTTCTGGATACGTTAGGGCATTTTCCAGTCAGCAACGGCAATACAGATTTTAGCCTGCATTATCTGTTTGCATCAGGTGGCTGGCCAGCTTTTGATCCTGATTCGCAAGTGGGCTGGCGGGGGCCTTATTTAATGAATGGCGCTACCTTAGAGTCAGACAGTGCCTTAGATACAAATTTAACTTCAGCTGCTGGAACTTATGTTCATCGCGCATTTGTAACAAGATGGGGATAATGTTGTTATGGATGGCTGGGGACGACCTATAGTTATTCAGCATTCACCGAATGGATTTAGACTGGTTTCTGCCGGCCCGGGCTCAGGACCCGGGATTGGAAATGCAGATATAGAGACCACTATAGCAGGCAATAAAGCAGGAGATGATAGAGTTTTATATCTTAACGCACCAACTCCAACGTCAGATATAAATACAGCGTGTGATTAATCTTATCTAGTTCCCACGCTCTGCGTTACCTAGTTCCCACGCTCTGCGTGGGAATTCATACGCGAACGCTCTGCGTTCCGTAGCACAGAGTGTAGTAAAGGCTTTTGATGGGTTTCGCTATGCGCCTAAAAAGACAGGCGCTTAGCTCTACCCATCCTACTTATCTAACTCAGGCTGACTAGAAAACCGTTAATCCAGCGAGGATAACGCCGAGCATAAAAAGCAGCAACAGGCCGAAAAAAGAGAGCGCACTGAGAAACAAATAAAAGGGGTTAATCAAGGGGCCTATACTAAAATACTGGCCAATAATATCATCGGCTGAATTGAGCAGGGAGCGTATTTCAAAAAGCTTTTTTGCCTGACCAAAAACGTTCAAGGCACTTTTTTTACCTGATTTTACTGCGTGCCAGCTTTGCGCTGTCTCTTCACTGACATCATCCATTATGTCCTGCGCCACAACGGGTATGTCTTTGAGGCTTTCCAGGGCATACCAGATGCGCGACAAAATCAGCGTGGGTATCAGGGTTAAGCCGCTGATAATCAGGCTGATCAGCATGGAAAAATGCTGTAATTGAAAGCAGTATATAAAGACCCAGGTGCTTATCGCGCTGGATATAAGTAGCAATATACCCAGACCATCCGCCAAATCATCAACTAAGGGGAGTATTTTTTGTAGCGAGTCTTTTAGTGCGCTATACGTCGATGTTTGGTTTGTCATTGTTTACTCATTTTTGTCACGGGATTGCGTCTCATTTCCAGATACTGACAATATTGGTAAAGTCATCAGTCCAGGGTTTAATGCCAAAATACAGGCCCGGTTTCTGAAAGCGTCCCAGGCCATTTTTATACAGTGGCGCAAGTGCCTGTTCATTTTTTGCCAGTATAAACCAATCTGTTGCAACCACCAGCGGGACATTCTGTTTCGGTTTAAATTCCTGAATCAGTGCGGCGTAGTCTAGCTGTCTGGCGTGGTTAGCGAGGACTTTTTTCAATTCCAGGTGGCGGTTGGTAATATGGAAAGCCAGTAAGCCATCCGCTTTTATTTTACTAAAATACAGTTGTATCGCTTCCTGGGTTAATAAATGCGTGGGTACTGAGTCGGAGCTGAAAGCATCTATCACCAGCAAATCAAATCGCTGATCAGGCTCTGCCTGTAGCGACAATCGCGCGTCACCGACTACCATGGTGGCTTTGGGTGCGCAACGGCCTAAATAGCTAAAGTAATTAGTATCCAGTGCAATATCAACAACTACCGGGTCTATCTCGTAGAAGGTCCAGTGCTGTTGCGGTTTGGCATAACAGGCTAAGGCGCCAGCACCAAGACCGACGACCGCGACCTGCCATTGCTCATCTACTGAATCATATTCTTTAAATAGCTGCCCCATAGGGCCGGGACGACTGTAATAGGTTAACGGCTCCTGTGCTAAACCTTTTGCTAAACGCTGGGCACCATGCTTGGTGGTTCCGTGAAAAAGTTCTTTATATTTTTCGGGTCTTCCTTGTTCATTAAGTAGCACGTTATCACGCACCGATAATACGCCAAAAAAAGTACGCTCCTTATAGATAGTGTTAGACATTGTGATCCGCAAGCCAACGATAAAGAAAATAATGACACCGGTGAGTAGCGCCAAACTTACTGGCTGTTTGCGGAATGCATAGGTTAAACCGGCGAACATGATCAATGCTGTACCAATATTATCCATATAGCCGCCTAAATCAGTGACGCTAAAATAGATCAGCCAACCGCAGATAAAGAGTGCTACCGGGAAAATTGCCTGCATTCCCCAGATGCGCCATTGTTCGGTGCTATCAGTCTTGGCAACCGGACGCAATAACAGGGCTGCAACGATCATCAACGGGTATTCGTAAATTCCCTGAAAAATAAACGGTGCGACAAAGGTGTTAAACATGCCGCCTAACATGCCGGCAAACGACATAATCAGGTAATACAAGGTTAAATAAGCAGTGTGCGGGCGGTTTTTTGCTAATTCGCCATGACAGACCATAATGGCGAGGAAAAAAGCGCTCAGATGTAACGCTAAATCCAGCCAGTAGGGTAATATCGCCGGGTTAATAAACGAGTAAGCGATAAAGGGCAGTAACACAATGGGCTGTAATTGCAGCGATAGGCGATGAATCATACTGGCCCAGCGTGAGAATACCAGTACAAAAGAGAGTAAATACAGCGTAAGTGGAATGATCCATAATAAGGGGACAGCGGCTATATCGGTGCTAACAAAATTAGTTAAACCGAGTAGCAAACTGGATGGCACAAAGGCCAGGGCTAGCCAGTGCAGTTTGGTGAGGTTTGTTGGCTCTGCTGGAGTGAAAACCTGTTGTTCTTCTGTTGTAATCGGAGTTGGCTGATAATTACGCATAAAAATCCAGCCACAGGCGCCAATCAGCATAAGCAAAGCAATATAGCCTCCGCTCCAGCTAAACTTTTGCATCGCCAGGCCTATATTAGGCTCAATCACAAACGGATAACTCAAGAGCGCCAATAAGCTGCCTATATTGCTGGCGGCATACAGGTAATAAGGATCATGACTGGTATGGTGGCCGACATGCGAGAACCATTTTTGAATCAGTGGCGAAGTGGTGGATACCACAAAAAAAGGAAGGCCGATGGCGATAAACAAAGTCCAGACCAGCCATAAGGTGGGATTGCTGTCAGTAGGAGGTGCCATATTATCTGGCAAGGCGACTGGCAGGGCAATTAAACTGATTATGATAAGTGCAGCATGTACCTGAATCTGGCGCAAGTGGGTCAGGCGGGTGGATAAATAATGTGCGTATAAATAACCTAAAAATAATAGCATCTGGTAAAACACCATACAGGTGTTCCAGACTGCGGGTGATCCACCGAGTAAGGGTAATAGCAGCTTGCCAAATAAGGGCTGTAAAATAAACATCAATGAAGCGCTGGCAAAAAGCGTTCCGGCAAATAGTATAATCAGAGCAAGGCTACGCTCTGAACTCGCTGGTGTATTGGACATGATTTATAAGCAGAATATGTTGCGGAACTGAAGAAGGAATATCGGTATTGTAGAGGGTGTGGCTGTGATTTTCAAAATTGTATCTATTTTGCAATGTTGAACAGGGGAATGCTGTGTTAATGTTGCAGGGACCGTTGGGTTGATGGGTTTGACTAAGTACTCAGGTAAAAATATCTTAACACTTTTATTTTATGTTTCGCCTAGGGTGGGTAGAGCGTCTTTTTGCCACTTGTTAAAGCATGTAGTAACTCGTGAGGGGCGTTGCCTAGCCTATCATTCTGCAGCGGGTTGATGGGTTTCATAAAATGCCTAAAAAGCACAGGCATTTTATTCTACCCATCCTACGCAAACACGGAATCTTTAGTCCAAACTGCCCATATATTCCGTTACAGCGCTCATATCTTCTTCAGATAGCATATTAGCGATGCCACGCATTGGACCATTTTCACGGGAGCCGTCTTTAAAAGCGTGTAGCTGGCGTAGCAGATAGGCTGGATACTGTCCAGCAAGTCGCGGCGTCATGCCCATACCTGTCGCTAAATTTCCATGACAGCCAAAACACATCGCTGCTTTTGACTGGCCTTTTTTAGCCAGTTCACTATCACCACCGGCACTTTTGTTTTGCACTGACGCAAAATAAGCGGCTATATTATCCATGTCGGCATCGCTTAAATTTGCCACCATATTTTGCATCATGCCATTTTTTCGCTTCCCGTCACGAAATGCGCGTAGTTGATTTGCTAAATATCCAGGTTTCTGGCCGGCTAGAATGGGAAAGTTTGCATTTTGACTATTCCCCTCCGGACCGTGACAACTAAAGCACATTGCTGCGCTTTCTTTACCGGCTGCTATATCAGGGGCTGCCGTTGCAACGCCTGAAAAGAATGCAGTTAAAAATAGAGCGCTTGCCAGCTTACTAAGCTGTAGCCCCTTCATTCTAGCGACCCTACGCAGATACGATAGCTGACTATTTACACTATATTTGATCATTTTTCCACCTCACAGAAGCATTAAACACATGGGACAAATCTTACGCTCAAGCACTTTAATGTTCAAACTTTTCACGTTTATATCGTTGTTATTTTTCTATACGCAATTTTTGCATTATTGACTGAAACAAAGGACGTCTTTCATATTGCCTTTAAAGTAGTTTACACTTTTTTTCAAAACGCTGGGAGCGCGGGCAGCTTGCCCGCTTTTATTGACCCTATGCAGGCGAGGCGAGCCGCCCGTGCTCCCAGATAAAAAACAACAAAAGTGTTAACTGGAAAATAAAAGATGCCAAACAAAGATTGCGCAAATGTCTAAATGCAATATTCTGGCAAGTAA
This sequence comes from uncultured Gammaproteobacteria bacterium, assembly GCA_942491615.1. Taxonomy (GTDB): domain Bacteria; phylum Pseudomonadota; class Gammaproteobacteria; order Methylococcales; family Methylomonadaceae; genus Methyloprofundus. The sequence continues at coordinate 169,399 of CALOCH010000015.1, read as the reverse complement.
AACCCAGTTTTGTGCAGTTTTAGCACCAAAATGGTGCAAAGATGACACAACGAAATATGTGAAATTTGGACAAAAAGTCAATTTTATTTTATATTTCATACACTTGGGATAATAAAATAAAGTTGGCATTGTTTATGCTAAATATATCATATACGATTTAGATAGCGTATTTTTTCCTCGTAAATGTTGTTGTTAGTTTAGGCCCTCGCGCTATAACTCATGCCCCCCAAGCTTGTGTGTTATAGCGCATTTTTTTAGCTTATGACTGATGCCTCACTGTTGCTATAACACTTCTAGCAAATCAATCCGGTGATAGACCTCGCGCAACCAGATTTTTACCCGGTGACGCTCTAATAAGCCTAATTTTACCGGACTATCAGGAATACTGTTTTTTGCCGCCCAAAAGCTTGCACTCATCGCGTCAATCTTTTGCATTAGCGGGGGATGTAAGCGTTTCAGTGGCATGATTTTAGTGTTTAACTCTAGCGCCCGTTGCCTTTCTAGCGAGTTTTCAAAGATATTAAAATCATCCCCACGCAGTTGATTAAGCACTAATACATAATTCATATTCGGCGCATGTTGCTCAAACAAAGGCCCTAAAAGATCAACCGAGTCCTTGCCTGAATCCATTACATTCCAGTATGTCACTGTGATCCCTAATTCGTCAGCCAATTCTGCCACGCCTGTTTCTTCAAACCATTTAACAAACGGATGAAATGTTTGTGCAGCCAAATCAACCAGAATATGCCGTTCAGGATCCGCAACGGCTGCCTCGACAATTGCATCAAGACTTTCATAGGCCTCCACTTCAGTGGGCACTGAATAATCAGTATAAAAACGCATTAAAGCGCCGTGCGAACGGTCAGTATCAAATGCTCTAAATGGCATCTCACGGTCAATCATGTATTGAGCAAGTACCCTTGCTACAACTGATTTTCCTACGCCACCTTTTTCCCCACCAACAAAATGAATATTTGCCATTTTCTCTCCTTTAATTAAAAAAATAATACGTTTTTAGTTTGTTCTACGACTTTATTTAAATTCACATAAAAAATCACTCACTACCTTCAGATAAAGAAGTTCTGGACATATTTGCGAAAACCTATAAAAAATTGGACGTCTTTCATATTATGCCTTTAAAGTAGTTTACACTTTTTTTTCAAAACGCTGGGAGCGCGGGCGGCTTGCCCGCTTTTATTGACCCTATGCAGGCGAGCTGCCCGCGCTCCCAGATAAAAAAACAAAAGTGTTAACTGGAAAATGAAAGATGCCAAAAATTGCCTAGTTTAGCTGTCACTGTTTAATTTATGCTGCATTAACATTCAATTAAATTAACGGCCAAGCCTCCACGTGATGTTTCTTTATATTTTGTTTTCATATCAGCCCCTGTTTGACGCATGGTTTTAATGACTTTATCTAATGAGACAAAGTGCGTTCCATCGCCGCGCAGGGCGATACGCGCGGCATTAATTGCCTTAACAGCACCCATTGCATTGCGTTCAATGCAAGGTACTTGCACCAGACCACCGACTGGATCACAGGTTAGGCCTAAATTATGCTCCATACCAATTTCAGCCGCATTTTCAACCTGTTCCGCTGTCCCGCCCAACACTTCAGCCAAAGCGCCTGCTGCCATTGAGCAAGCCACACCGACCTCTCCCTGACATCCGACCTCGGCACCGGAAATAGAGGCATTTTCTTTATATAAATAGCCAATTGCTCCCGCAGTCAGTAAAAATCTGATCACGCCTTCCTCATCGGCATTTTTACAAAAATTCCAGTAATAATGCAGTACCGCTGGAATAATTCCCGCCGCACCATTAGTGGGCGCAGTCACCACACGCCCTCCGGCAGCATTTTCTTCACTGACCGCTAATGCGTATAAATTCACCCAATCCAGAGTCCCCATAGGCACATCAGCTATCTGCGCCTGCTGTTCATGTATAAGTTGTTTATATAAACCAGCCGCTCTGCGCTTAACTTTCATCCCGCCAGGCAGCGTTCCTTCACTAGATAATCCGCGTTGCACACAGGCTTGCATGACGCGCCAAATAGATAATAAGTCATGTTTTATTTCAGCTTCGCTTAACCAGGCCTTTTCATTATTGAGCATGATATGGCTAAATGAGCACTTGTGCAGCATGCATAACTTCAGCAGCTCATCGGCTGTGTTAAATGGGTAGGGAAAGCAGCCATCATTTGTTGCCGCCTCACTACTGCCATCCAGTTCACTAACCACAAAGCCTCCACCAACAGAGTAAAACTCTTTTACCAGTGATCTATGCTGTTGTTTATCTATCGCGCTAAAACGCATACCGTTTGCATGAAAGGGCAAGGATTTACGCTGGAAAACAATATGTTCAGCCTGGCTAAACTTAATAGTATATTGCTTCAATAGCTGTATTTCACCTGAGCGGGCTATTTGATCCAGTTTGCCTGCAACGCTATCTGGATCTATTTTTTCCGGCGTTTCACCTAACAGGCCTAACATAACGGCTTTATCACTACCGTGCCCTTTACCGGTGGCTCCTAATGAACCAAATAACTCTATTGAAATAGACTCAAGATTATCCACTAAGCGCTGTTGTTGCAATATATTAGCAAAAGTAAGTGCTGCCCGCATTGGTCCCACAGTATGCGAGCTGGAAGGTCCAATACCTACTTTAAAAATATCAAATACACTAATCATAGTATTACATACTCCTGAATCGAGAATATCTTGTAAATTATCAAATACACTGACAACTCTCAAATAAAGAAAGCATGTATCATGCCATTTTTTTAATTAGTGGTTTATTTTAAATGTCCAAAAGATAGGTATAGCATGCTTGGATAAAAGGAAACGCTGCTTTAATTTTCTGGATTTTTTTGTTAGCCTGTCATGTATTCTCTTGCTGTTATCTGCAGCAAAAGAGTATAAGTTGCATTCTAACTGAATTCCTCCATTTTAAGGCCTTAACTACCTATGAACAATCCTGAAAAATCACAATCCTGGTCAGACATGCTGAAACATCCTACCGCTAACATGATTATTGGTTTTTTGTTAACCAGTGTTCTCGGTACGGGTATTACCAACTATTATTCGTCAAAGCGACAACAGGAGAAACAGCACGAGGAAATGGTTGCGACTAATAAAGCCGCTATAGCAACACTGGCAACTTTAAACGCTGAAAGACTGGCTAGAGCAGAACAACTTGTCGTCGCACTGGAAAGAGGCAAGCTAGAAAGCGCCAAAGAGTTGCAAAAAATGTATCAAGAAACCGAACTACGCTGGAAAATGCAGAGTTCGCCAACTTTAATGGCGGCCAGGCAAGTTCTGCCGCAGGAAAAATACTATCGCTTTCGCCACTATATGGAGAGTGAATATCGTGATCGTTTTTTAATACCGCTGAGCCTATGCATAGAGCAAACAGATCAGGCTATAAGTGACGGTGTCCCTGTTGCAGAGATATTAAACGCTTGCCAGGCAAAAAAATACCTTAAACAGGCCGGGCTTTGTAATACAGCGATTCTTGATGTTTTATATGAAATGGCTAAAGGGACTATTGATCATTACAACGCAAGTGAACTGGAAGCACAAAAAACAGCGCATAAGCAACGTGTTTCAGTTGCTTGTGCGCCCATAGACTCCGATGCACTGCGGGCAAACAAGTAAGTGATCTAAAGAGCGAGGGCTCAATGCAAGCGCAAGCCAGGAAAACCCTATTTTTGTCGGCCGGATTAGTCTATCTCGCGTAGCATAGATAAAGTTATCCGGCTTATGAGGTAACTGATAGCTTGCCGGATAACGTTTTTTTTTGCGTCGTAAAACTAAAGCTAATCCGGCCTACGGCTTTGTATTTCTGAATAAGACTCATCATCCCGTAACAGCTGATCTCCTCCTCAGGAAAACAGGGATTGAGAACAGATTTTGACGTCTTTCATATTGCCTTTAAAGTAGTTTACACTTTTTTTTCAAAACGCTGGGAGCGCGGGCAGCTTGCCCGCTTTTATTGATCCTATGCAGGCGAGCCGCGCGCTCCCAGATAAAAAACAACAAAAGTGTTAACTGGAAAATGAAAGATGCCCAGATTTTCTAATAAAACCTCTCCTAACCCCTCATTGTCAAGAAGAGGAACTGAACGGTTATATCATCCCTGATGGCGGATATTATCCAACTTTCGTTGCTAAACACCCTACGAAAATAACTTAATTTTCGGGGTGTTTGCATACTTGCACCTGCCATTGTTTGATCAAAAACCGCAACAAACAGGCTCTTCGCTTGTTTTAAATTGTAAAGTCACTAGAATTAACTCAAACTCAATGATTTTCCTATTGTTTAACAACAAGAACATTATTAAATTCACCTAACCAAAGGGAACTTTATGCAGCGCTTAAGACATTATTTGGTCGCATTTGTATTGATTTTTTTATTCAGCACATCCGCCGTTGCTGACTATAATCAAAACTATTGGCGGCAAATAGCGTCAGAACTTTCTGATAAACACTATAGCTCGCCGCTTTTCCTGTATCACACCAATCCAGATATTGCTAACTGCGATGCAGGCTGGTTGACGGCAGCCGCAGAACTTAGAGCGCTGGAGGCGCTGAATGAAGCCAGAGCTTTGCATGCACTGCCAGCGGTTAGTTATAGTTATCTCTATGATGCGCAAATGCAACAGGCCGCTCTGGTTCAAAAGGCTAATAATTTTCTGACCCATTTCCCGCCCAAAACAGCAGACTGCTATACCCAGCAAGCTTATGACGGCAGTAGTTCATCCAATATATACGGTGGTAACACTGATGCAGATCCGGCACAACATATTATTGGCTGGCTGGACGATGCAAATAATATATCAACCTTATCAGCAGTAGGACACAGACGCTGGATGATTAGCCCTTTTCTCAACTATACGACCTATGGCCAGACAAATGGTCCTGCAGCGTTAAAGGTGAACAGCTTTGACCAGGAACCTCTGAATACGCAACTTATCGATGTTGATTATGTTGCCTTTCCTTACCAGAAGTACCCTTATTTATTTTTCTCGGATATTGCCCTGGGAAAGCGCACGCCCTGGAGCTTTAGCGTTATTGAAGATAAAAACTCGAACTGGGGTAACAGGTCAGATTATTTTAGCAATGCAGTTATTAGCGTGACCAATACGGATACCGGCGAAAGCCTGCAAATTACCGACAGATATACTGATAGTGAGGGTTTTGGCGTACCTAATATTATTACCTGGTCACCACAAAACTGGGAATATGATACCTGGTATAGTGTGCAAATCTCTAACGTAACAATGCAGGATGGCAGTATACAAAATTATAGTTATGAGGTCTTTATTGATTATGCAGATTTGATTGATATTGCCCACCCACTTGAAAATGGCGACACTATCACAGCAACCAACATTTCCGGACGATTAAATACTGCTGTAGATGAAGATAGCTATGAAGTCAGGTTATTTGGTAATACCACTTTTAAGGGCTCAAGTCGTGAATATTCTAATATGGGGTTTTTTATTAACCTGTACGACTCACGTAAGCAACTGATCCATTCAGCCGACAAAACCTTTACAGTGAATTTAGAGGACGACACTTATCTTATTGAAATATCAGAATGTAGTCCGGAAGACTTTTGTTACCCCGCATCAGTGCATTATACCGTTGATATAACGCCACCCTTGCCGCCTGTGGAGAAAAATGATGTCGAAGACTTTGTAAAGCGCTTATATACCAATATCCTTGGACGTCAGGCTGACATTCCAGGGCTAAATTACTGGCTTGATGTTATGCAAAACCAATCAGCCGTCTTTGTCGCCTTAGGTTTTTTTAGTAGTCAGGAGTTCTTGGCTTTAAAGCTTGATGATAAAGCTTATGTGGACATTCTTTACCAGACACTTTATGACAGGAACGCCGACACCGCAGGTAGAAATTACTGGTTAGCAGAACTGCAAAAAGGCACATTAAAAGAGATGGTGTTATATGGCTTTTTTCAAAGCCAGGAATTTGCCGATCTGGCGCAACGCTTTTCTGTCACTGGTTTTAGCCAAAGTGATTACGCGTTATATCAAAGAAAACTGTTTGTGGTCAGATTTTATCAATTGGTATTAAGCCGTGAAGCGGAAGTGGCTGGTTATAATTATTGGGTTGAACAATTAAGCAGTGGCAGCTATTCTGCCGGTGATATTGCCAGAAGTTTCTTTTTCAGTGATGAGTTTATCAATCACGCTTATAGTAACACTGGCTTCATTGACATTGCTTATCAAACAATCCTGGACAGAACTCCAGAGTCGGCAGGTATGAACTATTGGTTAGGGGAACTGGCAAAAGGCATGAGCAGACTAGAACTGATTAACCGCTTTATTAGTAGCCCTGAGTTTGCAGGGCTGGCGGCTAGTTATGGTGTGCGCGTTAATTAATCTGACTTTTTTAGTGCCTCGTCTAACCCCTGTGTTGGGTTACGTTTTTATTGCTTTGCAACAAAAATCTAACCCAACCTAGAGCGTAATACATTGATAAAAAAATACTTCACTGCTCGACAGGAATAATCAAACAGGCTTCCAGCCCCTTTACTTTAGCGGCAAGCAACTGAATTTTCCAGCCGTGTACATCGCATAATTGACGTACGATAGCTAAACCCAAACCACTTCCCCCCGTCTTTTTACTGCGCGAACTATCCAAACGAAAAAAGGGCTGAAAGACCCTAGCAAGCTGCTCTTTAGGAATCCCCGGCCCTTGATCAATGATACGGATAATGATGTTTTTACCCTTTTTTAAACAGTATAAATCAACGGGTTGATCCTCCCCATAGCGAAAGGCATTATCAAGTAAATTTGCTAACACTCGGTGCAGAGCATCAACTTCTATTTTAAAAACACCGCAACTACATTGCTGCCAGTTAATCAGTAGTTGCTGTCTCTGATAATCAGCGACTATTTTAGTTATTATCTGCCCCATATCCGTTTCAACGGGGTTATTTTTATCCAGTCCTTTGACTAATTCTAGCGCTTGCTGGATCAATCTTTCCATTTCATTAAGATCATTTCTTAATCCAGCAAGCAATTTGCTATCGCCGCTATCGTCAAGTAATTCTAACGCAATTTGCATACGCGTTATAGGTGTGCGCAAGTCATGCGAAATACCGCCGAAAAGTATGGTTCTGTTCGACATAAGTTGTGCCAGTTGCTCTGCCATAAGGTTAAAACTGTGCGCTAAAGATGCCAGCTCTTGCGGTCCGGTTTCTGGTATCCGAATAGAGAAATCGCCCTTGCCGAATTGATTAGCTGCAATAGACAGTTTTCTCACCGGACTGGTAATACGACGAACCAGTAAAATAGTGGTTACCAGAATAAGTATGCAAGCAGAGGCAAGAATACCTGCTAGTGCAATAGGTGGCTTAGGACCTATGCGGTCATGGTAGAACCCTATTCTTACCAGTTGTTTATTTTGCAAAATTTCAAGCCAGAAACAACACCTGCCTGCAGAATTTTGTTTAATAGTAACCGGCTGGCCTGTGTGGAGCATTAACGCATTTTCCAGACGTGGAATAAAAGGGTAATACTTTTTAATTGCAACAACCGGAACAGGCGCAGAACTGATAAAAAGCTGATGTTCATCGCGTAGATGTGTTTCAAATGCCTGCCGTTCTATCTCATTCATCGCAACCCATGACTCAGATGCCATACCTATAAACGCAGCCATATCATCAGCTGCTCGATCCGACATAGGGATCAATACAAAATACAATACCAGCGCAATGGATATGGCCGTATAAATAAGCAAACCGAAACCTAAAGTTACACTGGTTTTAACTGACAGGGAATTTAAGTGTTTAAGCCAGTTCATGCCTCTGAGCCAGTTACCACAAAGCGATAGCCTTCCCCCCCATACAGTTTGTATAAACTGAGGAGATGATGTATCAAGTTCGATTTTTTGGCGTAGCCGCATAATACGCACATCGATACTACGATCATACGGTGAACAATCATAACCTTTTAATTTTTCTAACAAAGTATCTCTGTTCAGTACCTTATTAGGGTTATTTAAAAAAATTTTCAGCAGTGAAATATCCCCACTGGTAACGGCAATGTCTTCATCCCCTCGCTTTAGTGTTTGACTCATTGTATCCAATAAATAAGGGCCAAAATGAAATACAGATTTTATATTTTTAGCCTCTACACTTTCGGCGCGATCATATCTGCGCAATACCGAACGAATACGGGCAAGTAGTTCCCGAGGGCTAAACGGTTTAGCCAAATAGTCATCAGCACCTACTTCAAGACCAATAATTCTATCCACTTCTTCCCCACATGCCGAAAGCATTATCAACGGAATTTGTCCGTGACTATTTAGTCGTTTAGCAATACTGAGACCATCTTCCCCCGGCAGCATAAGATCCAGAATAATAAGGTCCGGAGAGGTGTTTTCGAGATATAAATCCATAGCCTTTCCCTCTTCAACGCTATCAACAGTAAAACCCTGTTTTTCCAGATATTGGCTCAGTAAATCACATAAAGCTGCATCATCATCAACCACTAAGATGATTGGTTTATTTGTTCTGTCCAAGTGAATTCATCCTTTCGTTACATTTTGTTACAAAAAATAGAGAATTAGAAATATGTTAGAAACTTCTTATATATAAACTATACCTTAAATTAATTGTTATCAAAACATAGATAGGAATTTAACCCATTTATCTGCAATGAAACACTCAGATAGAGTCATTATTTTAAACAACAATAGAAGGCCATTATTATGTCTATAACAAATAAAATGTTTACTGTCATATTAGCATTATCTTTATTAGCTCCTGCGATGGTTTCAGCAAAAGGCAGAGGTAACAATACGCAGCAACAAAGCACTTTATCCAGCGCCGAAAAGGAAACGTTACTTTGGATGCGTGAGGAAGAAAAGTTAGCACGCGATGTTTATCTGACACTCTACAAAAAATGGGGCGCTTCAATATTTAAAAATATTGCTAGGTCAGAGCAAAATCATATGGATGCTGTACTTAAAAAAATAGATGCATTTGGACTGATTGACCCCGTTATCCCTGGTATAGGTAATTTCAATAATCCAGAGTTACAAGATATGTACGACGAGCTTGTTGCTGAGGGCGAGCAATCGTATATTGATGCTTTGTATGTGGGGGCGACTATAGAAGATCTGGATATTATGGATATCAACATAGCCATTGAAGAAACAGATAATTTATCCCTGCAAACAACTTATGCAAGTTTACTGGAGGGCTCTAAAAACCATTTACGTGCTTTTGTTGGTAAATTGGGTGATTATGAGCCGCAATACATAGAACAAGCCTTATATACTGCAATTATAAGTTATTAAGCTACGTTACCAGACAAGGCTGATTTTTTTCACGCAACAACAACCCTACCAGCCATACCCTGGCTGGTAGGGTTTTAGGGTTTTAGGGTTTTAGGTTTTAGGTTTTATCAAATGATAGCGGCAATCTTTGCATTTAAAATTAACAAAAAATACAGCAGATTTTTTAGAGCTTAAGCTGATTTTGTGAACACTTTAAAGTCACTCTCCAAAGCGATATTGCCAGGCAATCCCAACTGCATGGAAGTTACTGCCAGCGCGCGTTAAAACCCCGGCACTATAATAGAACTTGAGCGAATTGTAGCGATTTACAGGTAATGCCAGGGTTACACCCAACCGTACATTGTTTTGCAGATCACTACCTTCTATGCCATCAACAGTAGTTCGTCCACCATAATAATAAGTACCGTCCACTGCAGCCCAAATGCCATGACTAAAGCTATAAATTAAATGGCTTTGTAACGAATAAATAGGTTTTTGTTCTCGAACTGTGCTGCCCAGGAAGTCTTCATTATCAGTATAAAAACGGATGCCTCCAGCCAACTCAAGCGTCCATTGCCCCAGTCTTTTTGAAATACCGATCTCTGGTTTAACCGACCAGCGGTTGCTACCGATATTCAGCAGCTTGTCTGCATCATATTGTCCTCCAGGCACTGTTACATCGAGTTTGAAACCAACAATGGTGTCTTGCTGATAATCTTTAAACTCTTCCATTGTAAGCGCCGGGGCACCCAAAAAGTTGACAGAAAAGCGAAATCTGGGATCTGCAAGACCAGAAATAATACGCTCGCGAAAATCGCCCACTACTGTCGCGTTGCCTGAAGCCCAGGCGTAAGGTAATACAACATCAAATTTAGCTGACTTGCCGAATATACCAAAAGAGCGGGCATAAGCCAAAAAGGCAGAATGCACTTCAACATGAGCATTTTGAATTGGCAATGCAGAATCAGTCGCCACACCTCCATTAGTATAGCCATAGCCCAAAATCAAAAAATTTAATCCTACTGGTGTGTTAGCGTAGGCACGAGGCTCAAGATCTTCTCCATACAGTGTGCTGGAAAAAATGGCGCACGGAATCAGCGCAAACTTCATGATTTTTAAACCCATCATACGTTCCAAATCAAATTTTTCCCGTCGTAATTCCATCTAACCGTCCACTATAGGACATAAATCTTGGCTCTAATATCTCCCGTGAAATCTTGTAAAATTCTGGTGTTTCTGAGTTTCTATTGCTCATAAAACACATTATAAATAATAGGTTATTATTTTTGCTGTACTATCGACTATGCTTCTCGTATGGTTTCATGGCAGATGCGCAAGAGCCTAAAGCTTTGCTAATAAAAAATCCTCTCATCCCTCTTTACCAAGGTGGGAGGACTGAACGTTTAATATTCAGACACTTAGCGACGCCTTCCGAATAATGAGCCCATAATGCCTCTGACTATCTGCCTGCCTAATTGACTGCCAACGCTACGCGCGACACTTTTCAGCATCGCCTCACCTGCCGACTGCCGACTACGTCCACTTTTTGGTTTCTCCTGCTGTGCAGACAGCTTGGCCATCTGTTCGGCTTTTTGTTTAAGCATCTCATAAGCAGATTCTCGGTCAATCTCTTGGTCGTAGCGACTCTTGTAGGGGGACCGTGTGATTATTTCCATACGTTCAGCATCATTTAAGGCACCAATTTGTGATTCAGGTGGTCGCACCAGAATTCTTTCTACCGGTGTAGGGCTACCATCCTTATTTAGAACAGAGACCAGCGCTTCACCAGTTTTCAGTTCTTTAATAACCTGCTCTGTTTCCAACTCGGGATTACTGCGAAATGTTGCCGCAACAGCCTGTATAACTTTGCGATCTTTTGGCGTATAGGCTCTTAAAGCATGCTGAATTTTTAAACCCAGTTGGCCTAAAACATCCTCAGGAATATCCAGCGGACTTTGACTAATAAAATACACGCCGACCCCCTTAGAGCGAATCAGGCGCACAATTTGTTCAATTTTATCGACCAATACACGAGGCGCGCGATCAAATAATAGATGCGCTTCATCAAAAAACAATACCAGTTTTGGCCGATCTGCATCGCCCACTTCAGGCAATGTTTCAAATAAATCAGATAATAACCATAATAAGAAAGCTGCATATAATCGAGGTGATTTCGAAGATAAATCAGTTGCATCCAGCACGCTGATAACCCCATTACCGGAAAAATCAGTACGGCAAAAATCCTCTAACTGAACCGCTGGTTCACCAAAAAAATCCGCTGCCCCCTGTTCTTCCAGTACTAACAAACGCCTTTGTATAGCACCTAAACTGGCTGATGAAATATTGCCATACTCTGACTTTATTTCCCTGGCATTTTCCCCCATCCAGCTCAGCATTGCGCGTAAATCCTTTAGGTCGAGTAATAACAAGCCCTGATCATCAGCAATTTTAAAGCAACTATATAAAAGTCCGGTCTGAGTATCATTCAGTTCCAGTAAATGACTGAGCAATAAAGGCCCCATATCGGACATGGTAGTACGTACCGGGTGGCCGTTACGCGCAAATATATCCCAGAATACCGTTGGATTTGCACGAAACTGAAAATCATCAACTCTGATTTTTTTCACCCGCTGGCTAATTTTTTCATGTGCCTGTCCGGCTTTGGCTATACCAGACAGGTCGCCTTTAATATCCGCCATAAAAACAGGCACACCCAGACGCGAATAGCCTTCGGCGAGAATCTGTAAGGTGACTGTCTTGCCTGTGCCTGTTGCACCAGAAATCATACCGTGGCGATTCCCCATCGCGGCATCCATGATTATCTGCGTTTTATTATTCGCGCCTATCAATATTTCCTGCATTCCAATTCCTTAATTAACAACTGAGATTGAACTAAAAATAGCCAGATATAGTTGGAATATCGGGGTGTAAAAACCTCAATACCTAGTAGAATCTGAGCCTTGTTAAAATCATAGCAATACTTGAAGTCGTAAGTCCAAATTTATTTACACAGACAATCAAACATTTAGCGCTACTCATTGAACTTCCACTTTCAATTGCAGGATCTTTCAGGAACTTAGGAACGTGCATGAAATAATTTAAGCAACTGTTGGATGGGTAGAGCCGCAACAACTTGAAAAGTTGTGTAGTGAAACCCATCAGGAACGCATTTGTGCTACAGCACATTAGCATTTGATCGGTTTCGCTAAGACTCTAGCCATCCTACACAATGGCATACTGTGCTATCATAGTTCTTTTAAAAGTTTAATCCAGCCTAAGCACATGAGCGTAAAAATTTACCATAACCCAAGATGCAGTAAATCACGTCAAACCCTACAATTACTGGAAGAAAAAGGCGTACAAGCTGAAGTGATTGAATATTTAAAAACGCCCCCGACAGTGTCTGAACTAGGGGCTATTTTGCAATTACTGGATATGCAGCCACGCGATTTGATGCGTAAAAATGAGACCGAATACAAGGCAACTGGCATGGATGATCCCGCCCTGGATAGAGAGGCTTTAATTGCTGGCATGGTTAACGCGCCAAAATTAATTGAACGCCCTATTGTATTAGCTAATGGTAAGGCTGCGCTTGGACGTCCACCAGAAAATGTTTTAGCTATTTTATAAACCCCTCTCTCCTCCTTTATGAAAAACCTTATAAGTATGGTAAATATTCTGGTTCTATACTACAGCCGTGATGGTACGACGAAGTCTATGGCTCAAAATATCGCTCACGGCATTGCGTCTATTCCCGATGCCGAAGCCATACTGCGCACTGTCCCTAAAATATCTGCCGTCTGCGAAAAAACAGCGGATGAAATTCCTGAGTCTGGTGCGCTATATGCGACTTTGGACGATCTGAAAAACTGTGATGGTTTAGCATTAGGTAGCCCCACCCATTTTGGCAACATGGCGGCTTCGCTGAAATACTTTATAGATAATACCACCGAGGTCTGGTTCAGTGGCGCACTGACAAATAAGCCTGCTGCAGTATTTACTTCGACAGGCAGTATGCATGGCGGACAGGAAACGACCTTGCTGTCGATGATGTTACCGTTACTCCACCACGGCATGATATTATTGGGCATTCCCAGTAGTGAAACTGCCTTGCGTGAAACGCAAACCGGCGGCACGCCTTATGGCGCAAGCCACGTTGCTCATAACCAATCTTCCCTCAGTAAAGATGAAAAAGCACTTTGCTTTAGCTTAGGCACTCGCTTGGCTCAAACCGCCATCAAATTGAAAACAATATGAACGCACGTCATTTTTTCGCCCTTGCCTTATCAGGCTATTTAGGTTTATTTGTGCTACTTATGTTATGGAATACTGTTATTTCACCTCCTGAAAAACTGCCCACTGCATTGGCATTGATTATCACAGTCAGTCCTTTATTATTCGTTTTACGTGGCTTTTTACGTGGCAATTTAAAAAGTTGCTCATGGATGGCTTACTTAAGTATGCCCTACTTTATTCATGGCTGCATCGAAACCTATGCACGAACAGAACGCTTATTGCCCGCTCTGGAAGTGCTTTTCAGCCTGATGCTATTTTTAGGGGCGACTCTGTTTGTGCGCTATGCGGCAAGAAATAAGTAATTATGGCAGAACAAGTCCCGATTCAATTTGATATTAAAGCCGAGCAATCATTCGCTAGTTTTTATATTGCAAGCCATCAGGAAGTCATTCAGCATCTAACAGACACAGCAAGTGGCAATGGGGATCAGCAATTATATCTTTGGGGCGATAAGGGTCTTGGCAAATCGCATTTATTGCAAGCCTGCTGCCAGCATGCCCACCAGCTTGCGCTATCAGCTTTTTACCTTCCCTTACCACCTGACTCACTGCCTGCACCTGAAATACTGCAGGGTTTAGAAGCATTTGATCTGGTTTGTATTGATAATATCGAATACTGCGCCGGGAATAATGCCTGGGAATTAGCTTTATTTAATTTCTACAACGCTCACCGGCAAAATAATCATCACCTGGTTATTTCAGCTCACTGCCCGCCTAACTACCTGGCATTCCAGTTGCCCGACTTAAAGACCCGCATGAGCTGGGGCTTGACCCTAAAGCTACAGGCACTATCTGATGCTGAAAGTATTATGGCACTGATTTGCAAAGCCAAGTATCTGGGTTTTGAAATTTCACCTAAAGTAGGTGATTTTCTGCTTAAGCATTATGCTCGCGACCAACATGCTTTATGGGATTTATTACCTAAGCTGGAGCAAGCAACGCTGGTTGCCAAGCGCAAACTGACCATTCCTTTTTTAAAACAGGTTTTGGATAAGCACTGATCTTGCTTAGTGCTGCAGCAGCGGCGTCTAATGCCTCGGCAACCTGATTGAAATCAGACTTGCAGCTATAATAAAGGCCGATGAAAACAAAAGACAGGCATTTAACCCCGCTGTTTGATAAACCCAGCCGGATAACAAGGTACCCACCAAGCGTCCCGAAGCATTAGCCATATAATAAAAGCCCACATCCAGCGATGCTCCCTGTTCCTTGGCATAAGCGACAATTAGATAAGAATGCACTGCTGAGTTAATGGCAAATATAGCGCCAAAGCCAAGCAACCCAACTATCAATACATTGCCCGCAGGCCAGCCCTGATAAAGAAGCCCCGCGATACCTAACGGCATAACCGCTAATAATATTGCCCAACGCATGACACTTTTACCATCAGGAAGTTTTCCCTTATGGATGCCAGTAATTAATGGCGCGCCCGCCTGCACAAAACCATAAGCTATCACCCAGATTGCCAGTAAAGTTCCGATTTCTGTGTAACTCCAGCGCAAATGATCTTGTAAAAACACAGGTAATGCGATAACAAACCAAATATCACGAGAGCCAAATAAAAAAAACCGGGCTGCAGATAAGCGATTTACCGCAGGGCTTTTAGAAAAGATATCTGTAAACTTAGGCTTATAAGGCGTTTTCCCCAAATCTTTCTGCATGAATAACAGACTGAATACTAAAACCACAAACAAGCTGGCAGCCATTAGCCCTACCGCGCCTCTAAAACCAATAATTGCCAGCAACATCGAGCCGAGAAAAAACCCAACCCCTTTATGCGTATTTTTTGAACCTGTTAATAAAGACAACCAATGATACAACTTTCCTGGCGCTTCTTTTGGCACTAATAATTTGATACTGCTCTTAGCGCTCATCTTATTCAGGTCTTTGGCGATACCCGATAAGGTTTGCGTGAGCATCACATAAATAACACTTAGCAAGGCGGGATCTACAAACAACATGAGTAATGCAAGGATTTGCAACGCCAATCCAAAATGCATGGTTGTATTAAGTCCCAGGCGTGCTCCAAGCCAACCTCCTATTAGGTTGGTGATAACGCCACAGAACTCATAGAGTAAAAAAACACTCGCAAGCTCTAGTGGGCTATAGCCTAATTCATGAAAATATAGCAGTACCAGGACTCGGAGCGCCCCGTCAGTCAAAGTAAAAGCCCAATAATTGAGCGTAACCAATATATACTGCTGTAAAGGTGTTTGCATTAATGTGTCCTTACAAGGATTGCGCTACTTTTTTAGTCAATTCCATCATGCGCTGCACATACCCTATTTCATTGTCATACCAGAGCAATAACTTAACGTGCGTACCATCAATCACTCTCGTTAACAACGCATCAACAGTACTCGAATGGGTATCATTAGTGTAGTCAACCGAGACCAGAGGTCTGGTCTCATAGCCTAAAATATCTTTTAATTCACCTAGCGCGGCGGTTTCCAGTGCTGCATTAACCACTTCAACTGTCACTCGCTGTTCAATTTCAAAAACGCAATCAGTCATAGACGCGTTTGCTAATGGAACGCGCACTGCAATACCATCCAGCTTGCCTTTTAATTCAGGAAAGATTTCAATAATCGCGGTTGCCGAGCCTGTTGTAGTCGGTATTAAAGATAAGCCGCTGGCTCTTGCGCGGCGCAAATCGGCATGATATTCATCCAGTATGCTTTGTGTATTGGTTATGTCGTGAATCGTAGTGATTGAACCATGCTTGATGCCAAAGTTTTCATGAATGACTTTTACCACAGGTGCAATACAGTTTGTGGTGCACGAAGCCGCTGTCACTATATGATGTACCTCAGGATTATAAAGATGATCATTAACCCCCATGACAATATTTAACGTGCCATCTTTTACAGGTGCTGAAACAACAACTTTTTGTACACCCTGATCAAAATAAGGCGCTAAAGCTTCTTTAGACTTAAACTTACCGGTACACTCAACCACTATATCAACGCCCAGATCACGCCAGGGTATTTGTTCAATTGCTGCGCTTTGTGAGTAGCTGACGCGCTGATTATTGATCAGTAAGCCTTGCCAGTCGCTATCCGCGGTATGCCGCCAACGACCGTGTACTGAATCAAAATTGAGTAAGTGAGCTGCAGCAGATGCTACACCCGACATATCATTGATATGCACTATCTCAAATTCTGGCCAGTCCCATGCGGCTCTGAGCGCCAACCTGCCCATACGACCAAAGCCGTTAATACCTATTTTAATAGCCATAATTATTTATGTTTATCCGTTTAAGCATATATATCTCATAAAACTGATTATTAATTCATTACTGCAACACTCAGCACCTAAATAGCGTCTTGTTTAACAACTCTTCGGCTGACTCAAGGTCGCCAGATCGGTTTGTATCACTTTATTGTCCGCTAGATTATCCAGCATAAAATGAAACACAGGCAATAACTCAGACTGCGCATAATCAGTTAATTGGTAGTACATCCAGACGCCCTCACGTCTTGCACTAACAATATTATTATTGCGTAAATAGGCCAAATGCCTGGAAGTAACACTTTGCGATAGATTTAAAGTGTCCACTAAATCACAAACGCACAACTCGCCTTTATTGAGCAATAAAACAAGAATGCGCACACGAATAGGCTCGGAGAGTGCCTTAAAAATATTAGCTAATGTTTCTGTATTCATAGCAGGCATTATATTTGTCTAAGCGGATATACGCAAATATCCAGTTTATGTTTTTCTCTTAGCCTCTTCGCTACCACGGTCGCCTCTTAAATAACAATTTTTCTATGCATGATTGCTTAATATTTTAGCTACTATTATTCATAGGGTATAATTCAATTTTCACCTATACACTACCTGATTCGAGGAACTTAATGAGTATCAAACTTGCTGACCGCCTTAGTGCGGTTAAACCATCACCTACTCTAGCGATCACTGCAAGAGCGGCAGAAATGCGCGCTGCTGGCAAGGATATTATTGGTTTGGGGGCAGGAGAACCAGACTTTGATACCCCTGAGCATATTAAAGCAGCGGGCATTGAGGCGATTAATAGAGGTTTTACTAAATATACGGCAGTTGATGGTACGCCCAGTTTAAAACAGGCTGTGATTGACAAGTTTAATAAGGATAATGGCTTAAAGTACAACGCCAAGCAAATTCTGGTTTCTTGTGGCGGTAAACAAAGCTTTTATAATTTAGCACAAGCCTTATTAAATAAAGGTGATGAAGTCATCATCCCTGCGCCTTACTGGGTTTCTTACCCCGATATGGTGCTTTTAGCAGATGCGACACCGGTTATTATCCAGGCACCCCAGTCTCAAAATTTTAAAATCACGCCTGCACAATTACGTGCTGCCATTACCGACAAAACACGCCTGTTTGTTATCAACAGCCCGTCTAACCCGACAGGTAGCGCTTACTCTTTAGAGGAATTAAAAGCACTTGCTGAAGTCTTATTAGACTACCCTGATATTATTATTGCAACAGATGATATGTACGAGCATATACTTTGGCAAAAAGGCAGCTTTGTCAACATCCTCAATGCGTGTCCAAAGCTTTATGACCGTACGATGGTCTTGAACGGTGTTTCCAAAGCGTATTCGATGACTGGCTGGAGGATTGGCTACGCGGCAGGGCCTGAGGCCATTATCGCAGGTATGCGCAAAGTGCAATCACAAAGTACATCCAACCCCACCTCAATATCTCAAGTGGCGGCCGAAGAGGCATTAAGAGGCGATCAGAGCTGCATAGACACTATGCTGGTGGAATTCAAAAAACGTCATGACTATGTGGTAGATGAATTAAATAAAATACCCGGGATTGAATGCTTAGCATCAGATGGCACGTTTTATGTTTTTCCGAACGTAGAAAAAGTATATGCTCAGCTTGATGGCATTAATGATGATCTTCAGTTAGCAGAATATTTTATTGAAAAAGCCGGTGTTGCTTTAGTCCCTGGTACAGCTTTTGGTTGCCCTGGACATATCAGAATTTCCATTGCGACCAGTATGGAAAATTTACAAAATGCCTTGCAACGCATTAAGCAAGCGATCAATTAAAAAGAGGCGTTTAGTGGTGCAGCCTAAAAGCCCGCACCACTAAGCATTTTGACTAATATATTCATTAAAACCTGACACTACCTTGTACCCATATTTTCTGGGTATTTTGTCCTACTCCGGCGGTTTCTGCCGCAAAACTATCAGAGGCATCATATAAAGCATACTGGGCTAGTAATTGATAATGCCCTCCAAAGTGCTTAGTGAGCAATACATCATACTCATTACCAAATTTACCCTGCCCGTTGGAATCAGTAAAATGATGGTAAGCAAACATGAGTTGCACACCGTAAAAACTTTTATCAATAGAAGCCTGAATATCCCGGATACCTGCTTTTGGAGTTACGACAAATTTATCCGCCCAGCCCTGAAAAAGATGCGTTGACCCTAGCGGCGTCTGAAAAGCATAATTGCCATTACCATCTAACTGCTCTATGCCGGATTTAAGAGTCACACCTTCATACGTTGCCCCTAATAGGATGTTATATCTATCTAATGCAAAATTACCCGGATTATTCCTATAATCAGACTGATTGCTGTAGCCGACATCATAGGATAACTGAATATCATATTTTAATTTAGGCGCTCCATGGATACGCACACCATAGGTCTGGGTCGAATTAAGCGCTTCGGCATAATCTGCCAACCAGTATCCATAGCCTGTTAAGGTGCTAAAGCGACCAAACTGGTAGCTAAAATTTAAAATCGGCATTTCAACCGGGCGATCAGTGGCAATAACCGTCCGCACCTGTCCTATATAAATAAAGTTAAGCGTCAAATTTTCCAGCGATTGATTACTAAACAATACAGAATCAAATGTTTGCTCCATTTGTCGCCATGCATCATTACCAATAAATCGCTGATTATCTAAAACAATACTTTGCCGCCCGCCTTTTATCAAAGTATCAGGAATACCTTTATAGCTCAGCCAAAACTGATTAAGCTCTTGTTTTTGTGGATCAGCTACCGTTTCATAATCGGTAAGACCATTACGCAAACTATTATAATCTTCCTGCATCGCTAAATTACCCTCATACTCTGCAAAAATTTGAAACTTAAAGAGTTCAGGGCTCAAATAGCCAGCTCTTAAGCGCAAAGTATTGGCATTCGCTGTTTTGATAGGCAAATCATTATCGATATGGACATTTTCATAACGATAGCGCAAATCAAAGGTTAATTGCCCATACTTACCCTGCTGACCAAACATCAGTGCATTTTCCACAGCGGTATTTATATCCGTTGCCTGCACAGACATCGAAAAAAATATCGCTATCAAACTGAGTTTACTACAAGTTCCAGGCATACCGTTCTTCACTCGTCATCGTCATCATCGCTTGCGAAATTAATAACGGTTATTTGCAAGGTAATTCTTCTGTTTAGTGACCTGTCTACCGTGGTTATATCTTCTGTTATTAAAAGATCATCAACGCCCACTCCTCTAGAAGTAAGCCGTTCAGGGTCAATACCACTACGAATAAAATAATCCCGTATCACTCTAGCTCTTTGCTCAGAAAGTCGTTGATTAATAATCTTATCACCTCTTGCATCAGCATGGCCCAGTATCAGTATCGAGGTATGTTCATACTCCTTTAGTACTGGTGAAATTTTGTCTAAAATTTCATGCACATTCCAGTTCATCTGCGCAGAATTTATACTAAACGTGATATTTCCAGGTATCGTTAACTGTAGCATGTCTCCCTTTATTTCAGACTCAACGCCCTTATCTAGGACAAGACTACGAAATAAAGCGTGCTGTTCAAATAAATACTGTTTTTTATCCATACCGGCTAAATTTCCAAAAGCAACCTCTCCAGGTGATTGTGATTCTTTCGGATTAGGATCAGGCCCTCTTACCTGACATGCAGTTAAAATTGTTAGCACTATAAAAGTAATTAATAATCGGTTCATGTTCATTATTAAAAAGTTGGAAAAGGGTAATGATACCAAAATTAGCTGACTCCTTGTCTACAACATCTTAAGGTAATTATTGACACAGAAAAGAATGCTATATGTAAAATGATGTATAACAAAAATAATAAGTTCTGCAACAGTAACTTAAATAATCAATTTCTTCTCGGCTAAGTATAAACGACACTCTTATGCATCAGCGGAATAAAAACAAGTATTTTTTTTCTATATATAGTAATATGTCGATTTTGAATTGTCCGACACGACATAGATAATAAATTAATAATAATCTAGGAGAAGCCATAAATGTCAGTAGATAACGTATTAAAAATGATACAAGAAAACGACATCAAATTTGTTGATTTTCGTTTTTGTGATACCCGTGGAAAAGAGCAACACGTCACCTTCCCTGCTCATACTATCGATGAAGACACGTTTGAAGAAGGCAATATGTTCGATGGTTCTTCTGTCGCAGGCTGGAAAGGTATTAATGAGTCGGACATGATCTTGATGCCTGATCCAAGCACAGCAAAAATTGATCCTTTTTTTGATGACAATACACTTATTTTACGTTGCGATATCATTGAACCTAAGAATATGCAAGGTTACGAAAGAGATCCACGCTCAATTGCAAGACGTGCTGAAGCTTATATGGCGTCAACTGGCATTGCTGACACAGCATTTTTCGGCCCAGAGAACGAATTTTTCGTCTTTGATGATGTACGCTGGAACACCGACATGGGTAACTGTAGCTATCAAATAGATTCAGAGGAAGCAGGCTGGAACTCTTCAAAAGTTTATGAAGATGGTAACATCGGTCACCGTCCAAGCGTAAAAGGCGGTTACTTCCCGGTCCCCCCTGTTGATTCATTACAAGACATGCGCTCGGCAATGTGCCTGGTATTAGAAGAAATGGGACAAACAACTGAGGTTCATCATCACGAAGTCGCAACAGCGGGTCAATGTGAGCTTGGTGTTAAATTCAATACACTCGTCAAAAAAGCAGATGAAGTATTAGAGCTTAAATACGTTATTGCCAATATTGCTCACGCTTATGGAAAAACAGCTACTTTTATGCCTAAGCCTATTGTTGGTGACAACGGCAGTGGTATGCACGTACACCAATCTTTAGCTAAAGATGGCGTTAACCTATTCTCTGGCGATTTATACGGCGGTTTATCTGAAACAGCTTTATTTTATATCGGCGGTATCATTAAACACGCTAAAGCACTGAACGCATTAACGAATGCATCAACTAACAGCTACAAACGCTTAGTGCCCCATTTTGAAGCACCTGTTATGCTAGCGTATTCTGCACGTAACCGTTCAGCGTCTATTCGTATTCCTTTTGTTAACAATCCAAAAGGTCGTCGGATTGAAGTGCGTTTCCCTGATTCAACAGCAAACCCTTACCTTGCTTTCTCTGCAATGCTAATGGCAGGACTTGACGGCATCCAAAACAAAATTCACCCTGGTGATGCAATGGATAAAGATCTATATGATCTACCACCAGAAGAAGAAAAAGCAATCCCGCAAGTAGCCTTCTCTTTTGATGAAGCGTTAAAAGCTTTAGATGCAGACCGTGAATTCCTGACCCGTGGCGGTGTTTTTACTGATGATGCTATTGATGGTTATATCGCGCTTAAAAGCGAAGAAGTACAGCGCTTACGTATGAGTACACATCCTGTAGAATTTGATATGTACTACAGCCTGTAGGCAACATTCATTATCCTATACTATTCTTGAGTTAGGACAATAAACTAAAGGGCAACTGATAATCAGTTGCCCTTTTTTTTGCTTAAAACCCCTTCCATGCACTATTTTAGTGCAAATGCATACCACTTTGCTTATAATTGGTGCAGCACAGCAAATGTCAGACACATTCCACCAGCACACGCAGAATTTCTTCAGACAGCGACAGCAGTAAGAGTGAGCTAAAGCCCCTCCTAGCGAAATTTAAATAACCACCTGACGCAAAAAGCTTTTTTGTGCATAAAACCCATAAAAACCAGTCATGACCGACACTTAAACCATTAATCATAAAAGTGTAATCAACTTGTTTTTTGACTCTTAATTTTAAGAAACAATGATCAGACAGTGCTTGGCACATCCCTCACTAATGATAAACTGATATTAATTGCAGGCTTAACAGTAAATTTTTAAGGATGTCTATTCTCAACTGGTACATATATTGCTAATCTTTTTATTCAATACATCGACTGTTAACACCCGTGCATAAAAAAATCCTGGATCATATAAATATCGCCACATTACTCTTTGATAAGTCTCTGAACTTGAGCTATATCAACACCGCGGGCGAAGTATTATTTGAAGACAGCGCTCGACACTTATTAGGCAAATCAGCGCAACAACTCTTTTCCTCGCAACCGAAGCTTATTAGCGATTTACAGCACTGCATCAAACATCATGAAAGCTTTTTTGACCGTGAACTCAATCTGATAGTCGCTCATAAAAATATCACTATCAGCTTTAGCGCGACAGCGATATTTGAAAATGAACATAACGTTGAACTTTTAATTGAACTTCAGCAGGTTGATAGGCATCTGCGGATTTCCAAAGAAGAGCAATTACTAGAACAGGAAATTATCTCGCGTATGTTAATGCGCGGCATTGCACATGAAATAAAAAACCCTCTTGGCGGATTAAGAGGAGCCGCCCAACTGCTTGAACTTGAACTACATAGCGATGAATTAAAAGAATATACCCAGATTATTATTGAAGAAGCCGACCGCATGAAAGTATTGATGGATAAAATGCTAGGCCCAAATAAGCTACCCAATAAAGTTTCCTTAAATATTCATGAAGCCCTGGAGCGGGTACGCCAGTTAGTGCAGGCCGAAACAATTGATTCGATTAAAATTAAACGCGACTATGACCCGAGTATTCCTGAATTAATGGCAGATAAAAACCAACTGATACAGGCTTTTTTAAATATTGTACGCAATGCTGCGCAAGCTATTCCTGATAAAGGTGAAATTCTATTACGCACGCGCATATACAGACAAATAACGATTGCTGGAAAACGCCATAAACTCGCTGCTCGAATAGATATAATCGACAATGGCATTGGAATTAAGCCCGAACTCATTAATCAGATTTTTTATCCCATGATCACCAGTCGCGAAGAAGGCACAGGACTCGGACTACCCATTTCACAATCTATAATTAATCAGTATAACGGCATTATTGAATGCGTAAGCAATGCTCAAAATACAACTTTTTCAATATTCTTACCCGTAGGAAACGCTCATGACTAACAACTACCATGTATGGATTGCAGATGATGACAAGTCAATTCGCTGGGTTATTGAAAAAGCATTAAACAAGAGTGATATCAAAACGCAAAGCTTTGCCTCAGCTCAGGATCTTGTTGACGCATTACAACAAGATACTCCGGATGCCTTACTATCAGATATTCGTATGCCCGGCATGGATGGCTTGCAATTACTTGAAAAATTGCAGCATACTCACCCTAATTTACCGGTCATCATCATGACGGCCCATTCTGACCTGGAGAGCGCAGTTTCAGCTTTTCACGGCGGTGCATTTGAATACCTCCCCAAGCCTTTTGATCTAAAAGATATGCTTGCTGTAGTTGAACGCGCCTGCATACACAACCAGGAAACCAGACAAAAATCCTTAAGCCAGCACAACGAAACGGAAGTCACGCCCGAAATTATTGGCGCTGCTCCTGCAATGCAAGAGGTCTTTCGAGCCATCGGACGCCTAGCGAGATCACATATAACCGTTTTAATTAATGGCGAATCCGGCACAGGCAAAGAACTCGTTGCTAAAGCTTTACATCGTCACAGTCCTAGAGCAAAACAACCTTTTATTGCCTTGAATATGGCTGCCATCCCCAAAGACCTGATGGAATCAGAACTATTCGGTCATGAAAAAGGCGCGTTTACAGGCGCGAATACCAGACGCATAGGACGCTTTGAACAAGCAAATAATGGTACCTTATTTCTCGACGAAATAGGTGATATGCCAGCCGAACTACAAACTCGATTATTACGCGTTTTAGCAGACAATGAGTTTTATTCTGTGGGTGCTCACACACCAACCCGTGTTAATGTGCGTATCATTGCTGCAACCCATCAGAATCTTGAAGCACTCGTTGAGCAAGGACTTTTTAGAGAAGATTTATTTCATCGACTTAATGTCATACGCATACACATTCCACCGCTACGCGAACGTAGTCAGGATATCCCTTTGCTGATGCAACATTTTCTAACAAGCGCCGCACATGAAATCGATACTGAAGTTAAGCTATTAAGCAGTAAAACAGAGGCTTATTTAAGCACTTTGCCATGGCCTGGGAATGTACGCCAATTAGAAAATATATGTCGCTGGATAACGGTAATGGCTTCAGGTAGAGAAATACATCTTGCCGATCTTCCTCCGGAGCTATTGCCTGAATACAGTCATACAGAGAAAAGTGCAAGCTCCCCTGATATTGCTGAAAATTGGCAGTTAAGCTTAAAAAAAGCGATTCAAGAAAAAATCAAGCTTCAACAACATGATATTGCCAAACAAATCATCCCGCTAACTGAAGCCATTCTCATACAATCGGCCTTAGAATATACGCGAGGACATCGCAATGAAGCAGCCAATCTACTCGGGTATGGGCGAAACACCTTAACCCGAAAAATAAAAGAACTGGCAATTGAGTAGCGTATTATTAAGGTTAGCCATAGGCTATACAATGGACAACTTTATACTGAGAGGTAAAAAACGGTTGTTTATAACATAACCGCTCACCTCCCCCCATTTGAAAACCAGGTGCATGAAAAGAGATTTTCTAATAAAACACGCTACCCCCTCCTTGTTAAGTAGGGGACTGAAAGATTTCTGTATAACAACTGAGCGTAAATCATAACAACCAACGTTACCCAAATTTCTCTTGTTTTGCTTTCAGAGCAACTTGTTTGTTCAAAGACTTGTATTGGGATTTAAGTTTAATAATATGCATAAAGGCTGCTAAAAAGCCAATCACTATACCCAGCAATAATTCAATGCTTAATGCTAAAGCCAAAGGCATTTGAAAAGTAGTGACATATAAATTAATCTCTACCAAATGAAAATTAAGCAATGCAAAGACAAGTGTAATAAGAGCAATAAAAGAAAAAAAAGAAATAACGATAATTCGCATCATAACAAGCTATCTCACTATTTTTTAATCAATCTGTAATTTCAGATTTAAGCCTGGCCCCATCCACACGGTCACGTAATTCTTTACCTGGCTTAAAATGAGGCACATATTTTTCGGTTAATGATACCGCATCGCCAGTTTTAGGGTTGCGCCCTATTCTAGGCTTACGATGATGCAAAGAGAAACTACCAAAACCACGTACTTCAATCCTCTCATTAGTCGCTAATGACTGACTCATCTGCTCCAGAATACACTTGACAGCAAGTTCAACATCATTAGCAGCCAAATGGGATTGTTGTTTCGATAACTGTTCAATTAATTCAGATTTAGTCACGTTTTTTCCAGAAATTATTGATGATAATTTAAATTCTGACATAAAAAAAGGGAACTTAATCTAAAATTAAGCTCCCTTTTTTTTGTTTCAGCTATTATTTATCCAGATTCTTGAATAAATCACCCATAGTCGGTGTACCCGCTGCTTGTTCTGTATATTCTTTCATTACAGAAGCTTCTTCATCCGAATCTTTAGCCTTAATTGACAATGAAATAGTTTTATTTTTCTTATCTACGCCAATAAACTTAGCTTCAATTTCATCACCTACACTAAGTAATTTAGTCGCATCTTCAACACGATCACGCTGAATTTCAGACGCTCTTAGATATCCTTCAATATTATCAGCTAAGGTGATCACAGCACCTTTTGCATCCACTTCTTTTACAGTTCCTTTGACCATGCTACCTTTTTCATTAATAGCGATATAATTCTGGAACGGATCTTGTTGTAGTTGTTTAATGCCTAATGAAATACGCTCACGTTCAGCATCAACAGCCAAAATAACGGTTTCTACTTCATCGCCTTTCTGGTAATCACGGATTGAATCTTCAGGTGTATCTGACCATGAAATATCAGACATATGTACCAGACCATCAATATTGCCATCAAGACCAATAAAGATACCAAAGTCTGTGATTGATTTAATCTTGCCTGAAATTTTATCGCCTTTGTTATGCGTAGCAGCAAATTCGTCCCAAGGATTAGTACGACATTGCTTCATACCTAATGAAATACGACGTCTTTCTTCGTCGATTTCAAGAATCATCACCTCAACCGGATCACCTAGTTGTACAATCTTAGAAGGATTGACATTTTTATTAGTCCAATCCATTTCAGAAACATGAACCAGACCTTCAACACCCTCTTCGATCTCAATAAAACAACCGTAGTCAGTTAAGTTATTCACTCTACCTGATACACGAGTACCGGCAGGATAACGGTTTGCAATATCGTGCCATGGATCTTCAGCCATTTGTTTCATGCCTAGTGAAACACGTGTTTTTTCTTTGTCAAACTTAAGTACTTTAACTTCTATTTCTTGTCCGATTTCAACACATTCAGAAGGGTGACGCACACGACGCCATGCCATATCTGTAATATGTAATAAGCCGTCAATGCCACCCAAGTCAATAAATGCACCGTAATCTGTTAAGTTTTTAACGATCCCCTTAACGACAACACCATCTTCTAGTGTTTTAAGCAGTTCATCTCTTTCAGCACTATATTCTTTTTCGACAACAGCACGACGCGATAACACGACATTATTACGTTTTTGGTCGATTTTAATAACTTTAAATTCAAGATCACGACCTTCGAGGAAAGTAGTATCTCTAATAGGACGGACATCAACTAATGAACCAGGCAAGAAAGCGCGCAATGCACCTACTGTTACTGTGAATCCACCACGAACTTTTCCATTAATACGTCCAATAATAGTTTCGTTAGCTTCAAACGCAGTTTCCAAGTCACCCCAAGCTCTATGTTTCTTCGCTTTATCACGAGAAAGTAACGTAGCACCCAAGCCATCTTCGATTAAATCTAAAGCAACCTCAACTTCATCGCCTATACTAACTTCCAGATCACCATCATCATTTAAAAACTGCCATTTTGGAATGACACCTTCTGATTTTAATCCAGCACTGACAATCACTTTATCGTTATCAATGTCTACGACGGTACCTACCAGCATTGAACCGGTACGCATTTCAGTTTGATTTAAACTTTCTTCAAATAATTCAGCAAAGCTTTCGCCCATTGTTTTCTATCCCAAGACTTGCTTAACTCATCAAGTCTCTTTTCCTAAGTAGTTAAATATAAAGAGCTGCATATAACACACAACCCACCAAAGTTATTACCTGACAATTAAATTAATGACCTGATTTATGACTTCATCAACAGATAAATTAGATGAATCCAGAAAAAAAGCATCTTCTGCGGGAATAAGTGGCGCTGTTTTTCGTTCACTATCGCGACGATCACGCAACTCGATCTCACTGGTAATCTTGTCAAGGTTAGCATCAATTCCTTTTTCTTTCAACTGTTTAAATCTTCTTTCACCTCTTTTTTGAGCACTGGCGGTTAAAAAAACCTTAAAATCGGCGTCAGAAAAAACCACAGTGCCCATATCTCGGCCATCTGCTACTAAGCCTGGAGACTGCCTAAAATTCTTTTGCTTTTGTAACAATGCCTCACGAACAGCAGGAAAGGCTGCCAGCTTTGATGCAACTGCGCCCGTTTCTTCAGTAGGTAATCTAGCCGTGATATCAACACCTTCCAGCGTAACCACTAGTTCATCTTTACACTCAAAAAGCCAAATGCATATTTTTTGCCAGTTGCGCAATAGTTGACTCATCCATTAAATCGAGCTGTTTATCTAAAGCCGCAATGGCCAAAGAACGATAAATGGCCCCACTATCTAAATAATGCCAGCCAAGATTTTTCGCCACAGCACGACTTACAGTGCCTTTACCGGCACCACTGGGGCCATCAATAGTCAACACAGGACTACTCATTACACCTCCTGGATTGTGATATGTAACCCTAATGTTTGAGTGAGTGTTGCAAAACCAGGAAATGAGGTATTCACATTTTCGCAATCCTGAATCACAACCGTATCGTTTGCCCGTAAAGCCGCCATTGAAAACGCCATCGCAATACGATGATCACCATGTGAAATAACTGCGCCTCCGCCCATTACTCCACCCTGAATCACCATGCCATCTTCAGTCGGTTGCGCATCAACTCCAAGTATTTTGAGACCATCTGCCATCACCTGAATTCGATCACTTTCCTTAACGCGTAATTCTTTAGCCCCAGTTAAAACAGTTTGCCCCTCAGCACAAGCCGCAGCTATAAATAACACAGGAAATTCATCAATAGCGAGGGCCACTAATTCCTCAGGAATCGCTATCCCTTTCAACTCAGCACTGCGTACACGTATATCAGCAACGGGTTCTCCACCCACAGTTCGTTGATTCAATAATTCAATATTAGCGCCCATTAAGCGCAAAATATCAATCACACCCGTACGTGTCGGGTTAATACCCACATGCTGTAATGTTAGATCTGATTCAGGTGCAATAGAAGCGCCTACCAGAAAAAAAGCGGCTGATGAAATATCACCGGGCACCTCAATGTCCGTCGCTTTTAATACACCCTGCCGTGAAATAGTGACCTGATTATCTGCCTGCTTGACCGGATGCGCAAAACCAGACAACATCCGTTCGGTATGATCGCGTGTAGGCGCAGGTTCAGTGACTGACGTTTCACCTTGCGCATATAAGCCAGCGAGTAATAGACACGACTTGACCTGAGCGCTCGCAATCGGCATATCGTAATGTATGCCTTGTAACGTGTTTTTTTGTCCTCTGATGGTCAATGGCGCTGTGCCATTTGCCGTCGTTTCTATTTTCGCGCCCATTTGACTCAAAGGATCTGTAACCCGCCGCATAGGCCGCCCCGATAAAGACTTGTCACCTGTCAATGTGGTATCAAAATTCTGGCCTGCCAGTAATCCACATAAGAGACGCATGGATGTACCTGAGTTGCCTAAATAAATAGGCTCTTTAGGTGCTTGTAATCCATTCATACCGACACCGTGTATAGTCACTTCACCATTAACCGGGCCATCAATCTTCACCCCCATAGCCTGAAAAGCGCGCAAAGTAGCCAATGCGTCATCACCTTCTAAAAAGCCACTGATATGGGTCACACCTTCAGCGATAGAACCCAGCATGATAGAACGATGAGAAATTGATTTGTCGCCTGGCACACGGACCTGACCTTGCAAGTGACCACCTGGCTGTATAGTAAAAGTTATCGATTTATTTGTCATGTTATTGTATTGATCTAAAAAACGCTGCCGAGCATTGCGAGCGTAAGTAAAAGTATCTTGTAGTTGCTGAGACTGATTATGCTGCAACATCTGTTTAAGCCTGCTTAATTCAGCGCTTAGCTCATCGATTAAAGGACTAATATGCTGTTTATTTGCCAGACAGATATCCTTCCACATCGTTGGGTCACTCGAAGCGATACGGGTAAAATCCTTGAATCCACCAGCAGCATATTTAAAAATATCCACTTGCTCATCTTTTTTACCCAACACATCGACTAAAGCAAAGGCCAGAATATGTGGTAGATGACTGGTCGCTGCTAAAACCGCATCATGCTGCTCCACGGGCATCAGCGAAACATCACTTCCCAGCGCTTGCCAAAAACGGGTGGCCAATTGCACAAACTCGCTATGCGTTTGTATTTCAGGCGTTAGAATTAAACGTTTGTCCTGAAAAAGGTTCTCCAGAGCTGCATCAACACCACTATTTTCTGCTCCCGCAATGGGATGAGCGGGAACAAAATTAGCGGGCAGGCGTGCAAATACCTGAGTTAATGCTGCAATCACGCTACCCTTGGTGCTCCCTACATCCATATACAGTGTTTGCTCACACCAGATGGGTGCCAGTTGCGCTATGATTTCCTGCATTGCACCTACTGGCGTTGCAATAAGCACACAGTCAGCACCCGCGACGGCTTCAGCTAAGTCCAGACTATAACTCTCTATAACGTTTAATTCTTGCGCACGACGCAAATTCTGTAAATCCAGCTCACGCCCATAAGCTGAAATAGTGGTACATACCTTGTTTTTTCTTGCAGCTCGGGCAACAGAGCCGCCCATCATGCCTACCCCGATAATGCATAGTTTGTTAAACATTTGCTAATACAGATTTTAGAGCTGCAATAAAAAAATCATTCTCCAACCGGGTACCTATACTGATACGTAAATGATTTGGCATTTCATAGTTTGCAACCGGACGAACAATAACCCCTTTATGCAATAATGCCTTATTTATACTTGCCGCTTCACGTTGCATATCCACAGTGACAAAATTAGCGACCGAATCGATCCAGGATAGCCCCATTTCACCAAACGCATCGGTTAATTGCACCATCCCCGCATTATTTAATTCAACTGTCGCGGCTAAATACTCGGCATCATTGATTGCCACTTCTGCTGCGGCTAGAGCCAGTGCATTATTATTGAATGGCTGTCTGACACGATTCAGGATATCCGCCATTTCAACACTGGACAAACTATAACCGATACGCAAACCCGCCAAACCATAGGCCTTAGAAAAGGTGCGTGTAATCACCAGATTTGGATAGTCGCTTAACCAGTGGACTGAATGCGGATAATCTTCCTGCGTCACATATTCAAAATACGCCTCATCCACTACGCAGATAACATGCTCGGGAACTTGGGCTATAAAATCACTTAAAACTTGCGCAGTTAAATAAGTGCCTGTGGGATTATTCGGGTTAGCAATAAATATCATCCGTGTTTTATCGCTGATAGCGGCTAACATTGCCGTCAAATCATGCCCAAAATCTTGTGCCGGTATGATTTTAGCAATCGCGCCAACCGCCTGAGTCACCAGTGGATAGACAGCAAAAGCATGCTGCGAAAAAATCACTTCCGTTTCCGTGCTTAAAAAAGCCCTGGCCAATAATTCCAGAATTTCATTTGAACCATTTCCTAAAGTGATTTGCGAACTCTTTACACCCCACTTTTCGGATAATACCGATTTCAAAGCAAACCCATTACCATCGGGGTAGCGGGATAAATCGGCAAAACTTGCCTGTATCGCCCGTATGACTTTTTCACTTGGGCCCAGTGGATTTTCATTTGAGGCCAGCTTTACAATATCAGTCAGGCCCAATTCTCGCTCTAGTTCAGAAATAGGCTTTCCAGGAATATAAGGAACTAATGTTTGTACGCCAGTGGTGGCGAGTTGAAAAATGCTTTGTTGCATAGTGACTCAAAAATAAAAAAGAGGGACGATGATCTAATTAAGGCAGAACATTATTTTGCATAGACCACTCAGAACAAATGAAAAGCAAAGATTGACTGAAGATCACCGCCGTTAAAAAGCGCCAGGTTATAAATTATTATTGCGACAGAGTTCGATTAACAAAGCAACAGACTCCTTCGCAATCGCTATTTATTATAAAATAGCTTTAGGATATGAGCCCAAAACTTTTATTGAAGTCACCTTTGACTTTAATTCGCTCAATGCCAGTGTAATGCTGTTATCCGTTTGATGCCCATTGAAATCGATAAAGAAAAGGTAGTCCCATAAGCCCTGTCGGGAAGGTCGTGACTCAATCTTGCTCATACTGATATCATATTTAGCAAAGGGAGCTAAAATACTGTATAAAGCACCGGCATGGTTTTTAGTAGAAATAAGTAATGATGTCTTATCATTCGCCGTTGATGTTGATTGTAAATGCCCAATAATAACAAAGCGAGTGGTATTATTCAGCTCATCTTCAATACTGCGCTCCAGAATCCTGACATGATAAATATCGGCAGCAACTTCACTGGCAATTGCTGCTGCACCCTGCTGCGAAGCAGCTATTCTGGCTGCCTCGGCATTGCTACTCGCCTCGGTGCAACGAACACCAGGCAGTTTTCTATCCAGCCATTTACGACATTGGGCTAAGGCCTGTCGATGCGCGAATATTTCACTAATGTCAGCTAGTTCAGTGACATTGCCCATGAGATTATGCTGTATACGGATTTCAACCTCACCACAAATGTGTAGCGGCGAAATCACAAATCGATCCAGAGTATGAGTGACTACACCTTCGCTTGAATTCTCAATCGGCACAACACCAAACTGACAGTGCCCATTCTCAACCTCCTGAAAGATATCGTCAATGGTGCTCACCGATTCTGTACAGACCGCATGGCCAAAATGCTTAAATACGGCTTGTTGGGTAAATGTACCTTCAGGCCCTAGAAAAGCAACATGCAAGGGTTTTTCAAGCGCCAGACAAGCAGACATGAGTTCACGAAAAAACCGTGCTGCAGTCTCATCACTTAAAGGGCCTGGATTTAACTCTTTAATTCGTCTTAACACTAATGCTTCCCGGTCTGGACGATAAAAACAGTTATTTTCACCCTCAGCCATTTTTGTTCGCGCCACTTCTTCAGCTAGCGAAGCCCGCTGATTAATCAGTTGCAATATGTGTTGATCGATTGCATCTATCTGATTTCTTAACTCAGAAAGGGGAATTACATCAGTCATATCAATAGTACGCTTTAATTAATGAGTACGCTCAAACTCAGCCATAAATTGAATTAAGGCGTCAACACCTGATTCCGGCATAGCATTATAAATACTGGCTCGCATACCACCGACGGAACGATGTCCCTTTAATGATAAAAAACCTTGCTCTTTCGCCGCACTAAGAAACGCTTTATCAAGACCCTCATCTGCCAGAATAAAGGGCACATTCATTCGCGACCTATCTGCAACGGCAACAGGGTTACTATACAGAACGGACTGATCTATAGCCGCATAAAGATTTTTAGCTTTACGCTTATTCACTTGCTCAATTGCCGAAACACCCCCTTGGGCTTTCAACCATTGCAACACCAGCCCAACCAAATACCAAGTATATGTAGCGGGCGTGTTGAGCATGGATTCTTGCTTAACCTGTTTCTCATAATTAAAAATATCAGGTAAGTTTTTTTGCGCTTTACCGATTAAATCATCCCTGACGATAACCACCGCGGCACCAGCAGGCCCCATATTTTTTTGCGTTCCAGCATATATTAAGCCAAATTTACTGACATCTACGCTACGCGACAAAATATTAGATGACATATCTGCAACTAAAGGTAAATCACCAACATCCGGGGTATACTGAAACTCAACCCCATGTATGGTTTCATTAGGCGTGTAATGTAAATAAGCTGCTTGTGCATCAATATTCCAGCTTACCCGATCAGGAATTGCAGTAAAATTATTTGCCTCTGAACTCGCGGAAACAATCACATCACAATATGACTCTGCACCTTTAATGGCTTTTTCTGACCAGGCACCAGTATTGATATAACAGGCCTTCTGCCTATCACCCAGGATATTAGCCGGTATAAAAGAGAACTGTGCCGTTGCGCCACCCTGCAAAAACAGGATTTTATAATTATCGGGAATGGCCATTAATTCACGCAAATCATTATGTAACGTCTCGGCAATCCCCATAAACTCAGCGCCACGATGACTCATTTCCATCACCGACATACCTGAACCTTGCCAATCCAGCATTTCTGCTTGCGCTTGCTTTAATACTGCTTCCGGCAACATAGAAGGCCCGGCACTAAAATTATATACTCTCGACATTATTCACTCTCACCTGTATCAGGATCTAAATTTTCTATTTTTTCATTCGTTTGCTCACCAAGGACAGCATCACTCTCATCCTCAACCAGACCATCAATTTTATCCACACCAATCAGTTTCTCTTTGCTATCCAGACGTATCAGTTTAACGCCCTGAGTATTACGACCGACCACAGATATTTCATCCACACGGGTACGCACCAAAACACCACCATCGGTAATCAGCATAATTTCGTCATGATCGGAAACCAGCACAGCGCCCACGACTTCTCCATTACGCTCCGAAGTTTGCATGGCAATCATACCCTGCCCACCGCGCTTATGGCGGGTAAACTCTTCTAAGCGAGTGCGTTTACCATAGCCGTTTTCGGTAACATTCAGCACCGTCCCTTCAGAAGATGTGATCATAGAAATTATTTT
This sequence comes from uncultured Gammaproteobacteria bacterium, assembly GCA_942491615.1. GTDB lineage: Bacteria > Pseudomonadota > Gammaproteobacteria > Methylococcales > Methylomonadaceae > Methyloprofundus. The sequence continues at coordinate 134,739 of CALOCH010000015.1, read as the reverse complement.
TTGCCCTTCGGCTAAACGCATACCACGCACGCCAGTTGCAGTCCGCCCCATAGAACGGACATCTGTTTCGCTAAAGCAGTTAGCTTTACCGTTGCTGCTAAATAACAGAATATTTTGTTCGCCATCAGTGACCGCAACACCGACCAATTTATCGCCTTCGCGTAAATCAATAGCAATCTTGCCATTTGTACGTTGGCGTTCAAATTCGGTTAGCGGTGTTTTCTTGACTGTTCCCGCTTCAGTTGCCATAAAAATAAATTGCGTTTCACTATACTCACGCACTGTCAACATCGCGCTTATCTGTTCGTCCTTATCCAAAGGCAAGAGATTCACAAAAGGTTTACCGCGCGAAGCACGACTGGCAATCGGTAACTGGTAAACTTTCAGCCAATAAACTTTACCGGCAGAAGAAAAACATAAAATCGTATCATGCGTATTCGCGACAATTAATTTATCAACAAAATCTTCTTCCTTCAGTCGCTGTTGCCGATTTACCACGACCACCGCGCCTTTGCGCCTGATAGTCTTCCAGACGCTGTGATTTAACATAACCTTCATGTGACATAGTGACGACCACATCTTCTTCGGTAATAAAATCTTCTTCGCTTAAACTGAGATGATCAATAACAATTTCGGTACGCCGCTCATCAGCATATTCTTCCTTGATTGCCTCTAATTCTTCACGAATGACTTCCATTAATCGTACTGCACTTGCCAGAATTTCAAGATAGCCATCAATCAACTCCAGTAATTGTTTATATTCGCTAACAATTTTCTCTTGTTCCAGACCTGTTAAGCGATGTAAACGCAAATCCAGAATAGCCGAAGCCTGTGCTTCAGAGAGACGGTATTCAGCCCCATGAATACCAAACTCCAATGCCAAGTCATCAGGTCTGGAGCGATCTGCATCAGCACGCTCTAATAACGAAGCAACTAAACCTGCATTCCAGGTTTTAGCCAGTAAACCAGTTTTAGCCTCGGCAGGATTAGCCGCTGCTTTGATTAAAGCGATCATTTCGTCAATATTGGACATGGCGACAGCCAAACCTTCCAATACATGCGCACGTTCACGCGCTTTACGTAACAAGTAAATGGTACGCCGGGTAACAACTTCACGACGATGATTAATAAAGGCATGCAGAATTTCTTTTAAATTCATGCATTGTGGTCGATTATTGGAAATAGCCACCATATTGATCCCAAATACGGTACGCATTTGAGTTTGTTTATACAGATTATTCAGTACGACTTCAGGCACTTCACCGCGACGTATCTCAATCACCATACGCATACCGTCTTTATCGGATTCATCGCGCAAGCCTGAAATACCTTCTATTTTAGATTCTTTAACCAGCTCGGCAATTTTTTCCAATAAACGCGCCTTATTAACCTGGTAAGGCAATTCGGTCACTATAATGGCCTGACGAGACCCTTGGTTATAATCCTCTACATGACTACGCGCACGTATATGAACCCGTCCACGACCAGTGCTATAGGCATCAAAAATACCTGAGACACCGTTAATAATACCGGCTGTTGGAAAATCTGGGCCGGGAATATATTCCATTAACTCACGCACTGTAATCTCAGGATTATCCATATGTGCCAGACAGGCACTAATCACTTCACCTAAGTTGTGCGGTGGAATATTGGTTGCCATACCCACAGCAATACCTGAAGAACCATTCACTAATAACGCAGGCACTCGCGCAGGTAAAACAGCAGGTTCGGACTCAGATTCATCATAGTTGGCATTAAAATCAACGGTTTCCTTGTCCAGATCAGCCAGCATTTCATGCGCAATTTTAGCCATGCGCACTTCGGTATAACGCATCGCCGCAGGGGAGTCACCATCCACAGAACCAAAGTTACCCTGACCATCAATCATCATATAGCGCAAGGAGAAAGGTTGCGCCATACGCACGATAGTATCGTAAACAGCGGTATCACCATGTGGGTGATATTTACCGATAACATCCCCGACGACACGCGCTGATTTTTTATACGGCTTATTCCAGTCATTACCTAATACATTCATTGCGTATAAAACACGCCGATGAACTGGCTTCAATCCATCTCGAACATCAGGAAGCGCACGTCCAATAATCACGCTCATTGCGTAATCCAGATAAGACTGCTGCATCTCGTTTTCGAGACTAACTATGGTAATTTCTTTGGCAAATTCTGACATGAGTCCATCTATGTTTCGCTGATAATTTTATCTATCGGCTAGTAATTTTTCTAAATAACCTGGGCTTTTCAATCCAAATTAACCTGAATTTTGATAACTGGCTATTATAGCAATAATTAAGTGGACTTGGAGGCTAAAAAATTTATTATCCTTGCCATAGTTTAAATCAATGACAATAAATAAAAAGCGCCCCCTAATAACAAAATGAGGTATGTGCCTGAAAAGCCGCCCTATCTTGAGAGTACAGAGAACCGACCCGCAAGGAACGATTGTTAATAATACCCTAAATCAGGCATGATGAGTCTTATTCAGAAATGCAGTACGCAGCATTAAAAAGTTATCTGACCCTACAAAAGCTGTATCAACTATCCCTGCGTTTCTCTGTAAAGCCTTAACACCTGTTTAACGTATTTTTGCGTTTCCGGATAGGGGGGAATTTGATTTTTATATTTTTTAACTGCATTTTCTCCGGCATTATAGGCAGCAATTGAAAGCGAAAGATTATCGTTAAAGAGCTCTAGTAAATACTTTAAGTAGCGAGTTCCAGCATAAATATTTTGCTTGGGATCTTTGCGATTTTGTGCGCCATACTGCTTGGCAGTCGCGGGCATTAACTGCATCAGGCCGACTGCTCCGGCACTGGAAATCGCTTGCGCATCGTATGCAGATTCGGCATGAATTACAGCGTGTACCAGTTTAGGATCAAGACCATGCTGGTTTGAAGCCGCTAAAATAATAGGCGTATATTTCTCTTTATTTTTTTTCAGACTCTTAAAAGCTATTTTATGAATTTTTGGCTTGGTGCGAATAATACGCTTGTATTTATTATGCCGGGGCTCGTCAGTGTAATACACTTGTCCATCAGGCGCAGTATATTTATAAATATCTGACCAGGCAGGAGTGCTTCCCGCGAATAGTGTCAGGAAGCATATTATGAGTGCACTCTCTAATCGCATAAAATCAAATAAGCAAATTTTAAATAATCACAATTTTGTATTACAGCAACCGCCAGATTACAGAACACCTGCAAAGTAAGTCCTTACCTAGGCCATTCAAGCAATTATTAATAGCGGAAACATGGCGCGCATTTAGTTTGCATAAACCAAAATAACTTTACATCAACTAGTTTAAGCATAATGCTCTTTTTATATCTTGCAAATTTTATTATCAACTTTGCGGTCAGGCATGCAGAAATAAAAATTGATACTTGATTTCGGGCTATGCACTTAATACGAGGAAAACATCATGCAAGTCTCGTGTGCTTTCCGACACGGCGCATCGCCGCCATTAAGTTAAGTAGTAAACACAAATTAAACAAAGTGTTACAGTGTGGCTGGGGTACGTTTTTATTGCTTTACAACAAAAATCTAACCCAACCTGCACGTAACATTGATTATAAATCAATAAATTTTTAACTTAATGTAGTAACGCGGAGCCTGGAAACGACAACTTGCAAGGTGTATCGCCCTAAGTTTGCAGGCTGATTCCGCATAAAATCATTCGCAGATAGAGCCTATACTCCATCACTTTTTACTCATTATTAGCCAAATATCCCGCTATATCTTCTTTGGAAAAGCCAATCTTTTTGGCTACACGGTGTGCATGACTGACTCTAGAAATTCCTGGAACTAACTTATGCGTAGGCTCTTCATCTACAAACTCAACTTGCAAGGCAATGCCTTTATTTTCAGCCAAAAAATGATCTACTAATTGGTGGTTATGGGTAATTAAAATGGTGTTATTACCTTTTTGATAAAAACCATTCAGCACATTAGCGGAGGTTTCCATTTTCTCTTCGAAGGTGGTTCCCTCTGATAACTCATCAAGCACAATCAGGCTTTTTGCTGTTGTCGCTAGAAAAATAGCCTTGGTACGTTTTAATTCCGTCCCAAAACGCCCCTCGCCGTCATCTAGCTGACTAATTTCAGGTGCCTGGTAGAAAATTTTATCGGCGACCGTTAAAGTTGCCGAGTCTGCAGGCACATAACTGCCAATCTGCGATAATAACTGAATTTGAGTTATCGTTTTACAAAATGCCGTTTTACCTCCACTATTCGGCCCGGTAATAAGTACCAGCTTTTCCTGATCCAAAACAAAGTCATTACCGACATAAGCCAGATCGACTTTACTTAGTACCGGATTTTTAGCATTCTTTAAGCTGATTTTATGATGCTCAGCATCAATTAACGTCGGTAAAACCAAGGTCTCTGCATTAGCTTGTGCATATTTCACCAAAGACAATAATTCATCTAGCTGCCCTATGGCATCTAATGCCTTACCTAGCTCTACTGATTTTCTATATTCATCACGCAAAGGCTGAATACAACTATCTCTATCAAACCCACCAATAACAGGAAAATAGACCAGGGTCAGAGGTATTAAAAAAATCGCAACAATGGGTGAAAAGCTGAAAAAACCGATGGGCACAAACAGATTAAGCAATAATAGCCCTGCAAGCACCATGGCAATGAATAAGGGTTTAAAAATATGCGGCTTAAAAATAATCGCAGGACTTAGTCTTTTCCGGTCCAGTGTACTTTGTATGCCCTTTTCAGTAATGTAGGCTGGACCTGTCATTAAGGCATACACGCGTGTTTTACTAAACCCCTCAAACTGATCGAACAACGTGCCAAGATAGCTGCTTTTAGGCTTATCCAGGCGTTGCAATCCTGCAACAAAATTCAATATAAAACGGACTCCACGTCGATATTGGCTATACCCATAGCCATCGATTTCAGTTACATCTCGTGCTGTTCCTGTAGAACCAAGAAATTTTGCAAACAACAATTGATAGAAATACGTTTCATCCTTTTGCGCATTGGCCAGCAAGTTATCTAAAGCGTGCATTAACTCTGGATTAGCCTGTATTTCCTGCACAGCTTGCTGCTTATCCGCAATGCTTTTTAGCTTATCTAATGGCTGCGCCAAAGAGCGGTATAAAATCGCCTGACCAATAGTTGTCCGGGCATTATTAATCGCATTAAACAGACTATCTACTTCTATACTTTTAAAGGCACCTAAATCCAGCACACCTTTTCCAATTTCTAGCGGTTTGCTAATACGAATATCAGGCCATTGTTCTTGCCATGCATTTAATAAAGTCATTTTGTTCTTCTTCTTATTATTCAAATAAACACAACACACATAATGTGCGAACCCCAGTATATAATCGCTTATCGTTAGACTAGAACTGACCTACTGTCTAATTCGGCTTTGCCTGATCATAGCCAGCAGAAATCAAATCCAGCATCAACTTAACATTGGCATCAGTATCATTTAATGCTGGTATATATTGATATCGCGTACCCCCTGCTGCAATAAAAATATCTTTATTGGTCATATTGATCTCTTCCAGGGTTTCCAGACAATCTATCGCAAAACCAGGGCAAATAATATCAATATTTTCAATTCCTTCCTTAGGTAATTCCATTAAAGTCTCAACACAATAAGGTTGCAGCCATTTTGCCTTACCAAATCGCGACTGAAACACGACACGCCATTTACCATCTTTTAAACTGAGTTGATCAGCAATCAATTCGGCGGTTTTAAGACATTGATAATAATAAGGATCGCCCAGCTTCGTCAACATATCAGGTAAGCCATGAAACGACATTAACAAAAGTTCCCCCTGCCCCTGCTCGGCCCATGCATTTCGCACAGAATCTGCAAGCGCACGAATATACAAGGGATGCTGATGATAATCAGAAATGAAATTTAATTCTGGTATATATCGCCAGTGCATTAATTCAGAAACTACAGTATCAAACACGCTCGCGGTTGTCGTTGAAGAATATTGCGGATACAGCGGAATAATGGTGATTTGCTCGCATTGCGCTTTTTTAAATTTGCGTAATTGCGTAACAATGGCAGGCGAACTATAGCTCATCGCCATATCCACTGTAACATGCGGATCTTGTTGAAAGTGCTCTGCCACTTTATCGGTTAAATCCTGAGTCAAAAAAACCAAAGGTGAGCCTCTGTCTGTCCATATTTCCGCATAAGCTTTAGCTGATTTGCGCGGTCTAAAAGGCAATACGAAAAAATTCAAGATCAACCACCAAAGCGAGCGGGGTAAATTGACCACCCTGGGGTCACCCAAAAACTTACGCAGAAAACGCCTGACAGCTTTTACCGTCAACTGTTCAGGTGAGCCGAGATTAACGATTAAGATTGCCTTTTTTTTATTCATCACACGCTTCCTTCCTGATTAGCGATTAATTAAGCTCAAAAACTCAGCCCGAGTACTCATCTCCTTGCGAAAAATGCCGGTCATTACCGATGTCGTCATCACTGAATTCTGTTTTTCAACACCGCGCATCATCATACACATATGCTTTGCTTCAATCACAACAGCCACCCCTTTAGCGCCTATCGACAGACCAACCGCGTCCGCAATTTGCTTGGTCAATTTTTCCTGAATTTGTAAACGCCGGGCATACATATCAACAATTCTGGCTAATTTGGACAAGCCTAAGACATACCCTTGTGGTATATAAGCGATATGGCACTTACCCACGAAAGGCAATAAATGATGTTCGCACAAAGAATACAACTCTATATCCTTAACAATGACCATATCCTCGGTATCGGCTTCAAAAATCGCACCATTTAACACTTCTTCCAGAGTTTTCTCATAGCCATTATTTAAAAACTTAAAGGCTTTCGCTGCGCGCGCAGGGGTATCCACCAAGCCTTCTCGCGTTACATCTTCACCAATTGATTCAATAATTTTGCTGAAATATTCTTCCATCATCTGCCTCTAAAATTTAATAGCGTGATAGTATACATCATAGTGTAAGTATTCAGACACCCCCCGATAATTTGATACATTTTGTAGCATAAGTGAGAAGGTTATCTGACTATTTACATCATAGTTGTACTAATTCTAATGCCCGCAAAACGACCTGCTCATCAGCTTCTGCTTTGTTTCCCTGCTCACTCAAATAGCGCCGCCATGCTCTGGCTCCTTTCAAACCATGAAACAAGCCTAACATATGCCGCGTTATACTATGCAAGCGCACACCTGAGGCTAATTGCTGCTGTATATAAGGTATCATTGCCGCCACGACCTGGTGCCGCGTTTTAGGAGTAGCAGGCCGATAATACATCATGCGATCTACTCCGGCTAATATATAAGGATTGTGATAGGCCTCGCGTCCAATCATGACACCATCGACCCACGACAATAATTCCATAGCCTGCTCTAAGCCACTAATACCGCCATTAACAATAATTTCCAGATGTGGAAAATCCTGTTTAATCTGCTCAACCACATCATAACGCAAAGGAGGAATTTCCCGATTTTCTTTAGGAGAAAGGCCTGATAGCCAGGCCTTACGCGCATGAATAATGAATGTACGACAACCGCCTGCGGCTACAGTACTGATAAAATGTCTTAAATGCTCATAAGAATCCAGGTCATCAATGCCTATACGCGATTTCACAGTAACTGGGATAGCTACAGCACTCTGCATCGCGGCGACACACGCCGCGACCAATTCTGGCTCGGCCATCAAACAGGCGCCAAAGCGCCCATTTTGAACGCGATCACTCGGACAGCCGACATTCAAATTGATCTCATCATAGCCATAGTCTTCAGCCATCTTGCTACAGAGCATCAAGTCCTCCTCATCACTCCCGCCTAACTGCAAAGCAACAGGATGCTCCTGTTGATGAAAACTTAAATGCCGGTACCTATCACCCTTTATCAAAGCACCGGTTGTAACCATCTCCGTATAAAGCACAGCAGACTCGGAAATAACACGATGAAAATAGCGACAATGCCTGTCCGACCAATCCAGCATGGGAGCAACACAGACACGATGATTTAACGGTAATTGATTTATAATAGTCATTAATAATCTTTTTTGATTGTTTTGCCTATTTCAGTCAAGATAGACAGAAGCGATATATTTCTGCTCTTTAAACAGCATTAATTGCATATAATAAGTAGAAAAAATGTTCCATTAGCTTTGCATTATAACCGTTAATCAATAACTTGATCGTTTTGTACCCCAGAGAAAACAAGTCATGAAAATTATCGCCACCCTCATCTTCTTACTTGCTATATCCCCTGCTCATGCGGAAATCTATAAATGTGTAGAAAATGGAAAAACCAGCTACCAACAGACCCAATGCAAACAGTCAGGGACTGAATTTAAACTCCAGGGAGACATTAGCCTTGAGCAACAAGAAGAGGCTGTAAAAAAACTGACAGCTGATTTAGAGGCGCGTGCTGAAGAAAAAAGATTACAAAAGCAAGCAGAGGATAAAGAGCGCCAACTCCGTGCGCAGGAGGAAAGCGTTAACGCCAGTTATGAAAATGCCCGATCAAGCAGGCAACAAGCTGCGGAAACATCGAAGTTAGCTGATACCATTAGGAATCGCCGCTATAGAACCCCCTACCCTCACCGCCCTATTGCAACTCCTTTAGAGACTGATAGCGCTACTTCCAAACCACTGCCTTAACAATGCTTCTTAAATATCACCGATGAAAACCACGATTGTTCTTCCTGCGAAAAATGAAGCGAAAAATATTACTTCCGTCCTGCAAAATATCCAGGCACTAAAGCTTGACGCTGAAATACTGGTTATCGATGATGGCTCCAGTGATAACACCGCTGAATTAGCCCGGCAACAAGGCGCTCGCGTTATTAAACACCCTTACAGTCAAGGTAATGGAGCAGCCATTAAAACTGGTGCGCGCAATGCCTTAGGCGACATCATTATTTTTATGGACAGCGATGGTCAGCATGACCCTATGGATATCCCTGATTTTTTGCAAAAACTGGATGAAGGCTATGATATGGTTGTCGGTGCAAGAAATCCAAAATCACAAGCGTCCATCTATAGACGTATCGGCAATGCCTTTTATAATCGCTTTGCTTCAATGATGACCGGACACCAGATTGACGACTTAACCTCCGGGTTTCGCGCCGTCAGAGCAACTAAATTCAGAAAGTTTCTGTATTTATTACCCAATGGGTTTTCCTATCCGACAACCAGCACGATGGCGTTTTTTCGTTCTGGCTTCCCGGTCGCTTATTTACCTATACACGCTGGTCAACGCAAAGGGAAAAGTCATATCCGCTTATTTAGGGACGGCACACGCTTTTTTATCATTATTCTGCGCATTGGCGCTTTGTTTTCACCCATGCGTCTCTTTTTACCAGTCAGTATCACCCTGTTTCTTATCGGCATGGGGTATTACGGCTATACCTATACAACCGAACACCGCTTTACCAATATGAGCGCCTTATTACTGAATACCTCGGTTATTACTTTCTTAATGGGCTTTCTTTTCCGAACAGGTTTCAGCGCTCCATTATCGTCATGCGGAAGAATAATAAGTCGCATAGATGAGTCTATTACCTACCTAACAATTGTTAATAACATCCGAAACTAGCGTGATGCGTTTTATTCAAATATGCAAGCCGTAGGCCGGATTAGCTTATCTAGCGGAGCGTAGATAACGTTATCCGGCATATAACGCATCGCATACTCTGCCGGATAACGTTTTTTTAATGCTTCGTAATAAAAAAGCTAATCCAGCCTACAGGAATACGCTTTTTCTGGTTTCGGGTATTATTGAGTCTTCATTCCTAAAAGACTGCGCAATTAAGCCAATTTTTCAAGATAATCGATAATAAACTGAATATTCCGCTGACCATTATATTCATTAATATCCAGCTTATAGGCAATTTTTACCTGGCGCAGACCTAACCAATACTCGGGGCGCTCAACAAAAAAGGCAATCGCATCAATTAATAATTCACTCTCGGCCTGGCGCAATACCAGTTTCAAATGCTGTTGCCCCACAATCCGTGACTGTACAACATCAAACACCCCGTGAAATAAAGGCTCTGGAAATTCCTGGCCCCATGGCCCGGCATTTTTTAACAACTCACAAAAACCGATGTTTAACTCTTTATCACTAAGCTCACCATCAGTATACACTTTTGGATCTAAATCAAGATCACCAAGACGCTGCTTAACCGCCTTATCAAAAGCCAGCATAAACTGCGGATAATCATGTAACTGTATACTCAAACCCGCAGCCATGGCATGGCCGCCAAATTTTTTCAAAACTTTAGGATGTAGAGCTGCAATATCACTGAGGACATCACGTATATGCACGCCGGGAATAGAGCGGGCCGATCCTTTAATTTCACCCTGCTCAGCATTCGCAAAAGCAATTACCGGGCGATTTAACCTATCTTTAATACGAGATGCCAAAATACCAATCACACCCTGATGCCAGTCTGCATTATAAATACAAATACCAGCGGATAAATGCTGTTCATCAAACGCTTTCATCTCCTTTAACAGGCTCATGGCATCCTGCTTCATCTGCCCTTCGACTTCGCGCCGATCGCTATTCAACTCATCCATTTCTAATGCCCGCTGTTTAGCAAAAGCTGCATCAGTAGATAATAAACACTGAATCCCTACGCTCATATCATCCATACGTCCTGCAGCATTTAGCCTGGGTCCTATAGCAAACCCCAAGTCAGACGCAGCCAAACTGTGTAAGTTGCGTCCAGATATTTCCACCAGTGCTTTTATACCCGGATGGCTTTTGCCTGATCTGATACGCAATAAACCCTGATGTACTAAAATACGATTCACCTGATCCAGTGCCACCACATCCGCTACTGTCCCCAGGGCAACCAGATCCAGCAATTGCCCCAGATTAGGTTCGGTTATCTTGCGTGTCAAAAACCAGCCCCGCTCACGCATCCGGCTCCGCATCGCCATCAATACGTAAAACATCACACCGACACCGGCAAGCGCACGACTGGGAAATTCATCATCCGGCAAGTTAGGATTCACAATGGCATCCGCTACAGGCAACTCTTCGCCGGGCAAATGATGATCAGTAATCAGCACTTGCATACCCGCTTGCTTTGCTGCCTTCACCCCTTCCAGACTGGAAATGCCATTATCCACCGTCACCAGCACATCTGCCTGTTTTTCGATAACCAATGTAACAATTTCAGGCGTTAAGCCGTAACCATATTCAAACCGGTTAGGCACAATAAAATCGACATGCTGGGCGCCCAGCAATTGCAAGCCCAGCATGGCTACAGTACAACTGGTAGCGCCATCCGCATCAAAATCAGCCACAATCACTATTTTTTTCTGCGCCTCTATAGCCTTAATCAGGTACAGCACCATTTCTTCCATGCCGGTTAATAACCAGGGAGAAGGCAGCTCTGCCAGACCACGCTGCAAGTCTTTATCAGACTTAATACCGCGTGCTAAATAAATACGTTTCAGAATCGGGTTTGTCTCAGTGATTCGTATATCGCGTGCCAAACGCGGTCGTTCGACTATAGTTTTAGTTATACCGTGATAGTGCATATTTGTTATTTATTATGGTTTTGCTAGATTATCCCACAAGTGCCTGATTCGCTTCAGAGCCATTAAGTCAAGGAATAAATATATATTAAACATTGTGTTATAGCATCTAGGCTGGGTTAGATTTTTATTGCTTTGCAACAAAAAAACCAACCTAATATACACATAATACATTGATTATAAACAATGATCATTCAATACACTTGACACTAAATTTTCTAAAGAGCGTAGTGAGCGCTTACAATTAATCCGGCAGGCTCTCCGCCTGTTTCTCAGCATAGATTAATTTTGCTTTTGCTTTACCGTAACGCCTGACTACTTTCTGTAGTTCAATCTCCAGTTTAGCCAGCTCATCAGCCGAATCGTTATTCACTTTCGCTAAAAGTTGCTCTTTTTCCTTCTGTAAGGTTTCTACTTTTTGTTGAAATAACTTACATAAGTCACGCGCATCCTCTAAAGAATCGAGTATTTCAGCATTATCGGCGGCCGCTCCACTTTCAGGCTCGGTATCTAACTCAAAATCATGATTTGCCAGGGTTAAAACAAGCGGTGGAAGCTCCGATAATACATCATCCAAAGCATCACCCTTGATGGTCAGAAATTGCTGCTGATGCAATTTAAATGGTAAAAAAATCATATCAGCATCTTCCGATTCAGCGATCAGCGTATCACGACAGATACTATCCACCAATTTAAAACTAGCGGGAATTCTGATGTCCAGCAGGTGTTGTTGCAAGTCAGCCGTATTAATTGCCAGGCCATCACGGGGTAAGCAAAGCAGACGTAATTCACTGTCTTCCCATGCATCATTCCGCGTCATAAGATAAGCTAACAGCACTGCCAGATGACTACTATCGCCCCCCGACCACCAAACATCAATGCGTTTATTTTTATCACTGACTACACTTATATCTAATTCTTCTGTTGGTTCGATCAGAATTAATAAATTACACTGTAATTTCAGCGCAACTTTTAAATGCTGCACACTGGGACGTAAATATGCACTATCCCCCCTAATCTGCCAGGGCAATAGAACTGTATTAGCACGGAGCGGCCCGATGCCATGCGCCTGAATCAAGGCATGAATCCCGGTACTAATCGATGGCGCAGCAAGCACCAAAGGAAATGCTTGCAACTCCTGCTGCTGCAAGTCTTTCAGTAAAGCCGCCTCTTCCTGCTGTCTGCGCCTTATTAATTCAGCCCCCGATCCCTGGACAATTTTAACCACCGAAGTGAAACCACTTTGTAGTTGCAGTAAAGCAGCAAATTGATACAGCATTTTGCTGCCTGGATAACGAATAGGAAACAATAAAATATTAGGCCGCCAATCACGCGGATGTTCCGGGGATTTATACGCCGCTAATAAATGTTCACGCACCCGGAACAAGTGAAAAGAACGCCAGCCATCAGCCCAGCGGGAACGCATACCGGTATTGCGCAGATAATAATAAATGGCAATTAAAATCGCCAGTGCAACTATGCCCGCAAAAATATTAATCGCCAACATCGCTGCCAAACATAGCACGCCACCCAGTAAACTGAGATTTTTATTAAACCAGCGAAATGTTGGGCGAAATGAAGGACTTTCAGATGAGGCCTCAAAGTAGGTAGCAAAATTGATTAAGCCATAAGAAATCAGGAAAAACATACTGACCACTGGCGCAATCACATTTAACTGCCCCATTAAGACCGTCAACAGGGCAATTACTGCGGATAATAAAACACCACGACGCGGGTTATTTGTTCCGCCATCACCTTTCGCAAAAGGCAATAAACAATGCCATAAGCGATCACTGGCTAAAGACTGCAATACTCTCGGTGCGCCTAAAAAAGACGCCAGAGCCGAGGAAAGTGTTGCCGCAAACACACCGGCAACAATCGTATAGTCAAGCGCTGCAACTTGGGTCATTGGGTTGGCAATATGAATCAAATCGGTTTTACCTATTGACCCTGCATAAAAAAACACTGCCAGCAAATAAACAACAATCGATAAAAAAACCGCACTAAAAGTCCCCACCGGCAGGCTATACGTTGGATTTTTTAAATCACCGGACATATTTACCCCCTGTGTAAAACCAGTCACTGCCGGAAAAAACAGCGCAAACATCACCCAAAACTGCATACTGTCATCAACGGCCACCCAGTTATCAGTGAATATCTCAATATGCCAGGACTGAGCTGCCCCCCAGAAAAATGAAGCAATCGCTAACGCTAAGATACTCATAACGACATATTGCACTCGATTCGCCCACTCAGCGCCCAGCCAGGCAAAAAAACCAAGGACCAAAATAGCTAGAGCCGCTAATGACTGCACACCTAGAGTTAAGGTATCCGGTAACAAAGTGATCAATATTTCGGCAAAACCAAGACAATAAAAACCAATCGAAATGGCTTGCGCCATAAATAAAACAATCCCGATTGCTCCGCCAAAAGCATGGCCTAATGTGCGAGAAATAAGATAATAAATCCCACCGACTTTAACCTGTAAATTCGTCGAAATGGCCGCAAGTGACAAGCTGCTGAGCACAGAAATCGAGTTAGCAAATACTAAAATAACCAGGGTGAGTGCCACGCCGGCAGTACCGACAATATAACCCAAACGTAAAAAGAGAATGATACCGAGAATAGTAAGAATACTAGGCGTAAAAACGCCTGCAAAAGTCCCTAATTTAGCGGATGTTTTCATAAAGTGTGTGTTTGCTTGTCAGTTGTTAATGGTTAGGGTTCTATGCGAAATATAGTGGGTTATCAAATTTTAGCTTAGTGCAGTAAATAAAAACTTGTTAAGAACATAATTTGAGTGAATACATAAGCATCTTTATTGTAACCCTTCTGTCCCTCTCTTTTTCAAGGAGAGGTTACGGGACACCTTGCAGGCTTCTGTTACCAGACTCTGCGTCAATGCCATTAAGCTAAGGTTTTATTATTTATAATGAATGCGTTACATATAGATTGGATTAGATTTTGTTGCAAGCAATAAAAACGTAACCCAACATTAGTGCCGAACGAGACTCGAGTGATGCCTGTCCCGTCTTGAATAAAATTATTACAATGCGCAACGGTAGGAAGGTATTCCAAAGCAAAGGTTGTTTTTCTTGCGCCGTTGGGTCCAGCTATAATCCAGCAGACTGGCATTATGCGACCCCGGTGATTTTAGTATCGGCTTGTATAAGTGAAGTGATTGCTGCTTGAGAAAAATTCTGAACGATTGATTGTTTTTGTATCAATTGATTTTCTAAAGCATCACAATAAGCAAATAAGTTATCAACTTTGCGTTGAATGCTTTGTTGTTCAGATATTGGCGGTAATGGTATAGCCAGCTCATGAATAACTTTTCTCGAACCATTTCGCATCGAATCACTAGTACCCGTCGCATTACTTTTATAATACATTCTTGATAATTTAAAATTATTAACCAAATTCACCCATGGCTTTAGTGCTTCATCCAGAAAATGTAAACATACAATTTTATCGCTCATTATTAATTTTTCTGACACATTAGCGGCAATAATACCACTCTTTGCCCCCAAATCAGGCGTATTAGCTCTTGATAACAAATAATCATTTGGCTTAACTTCACATTCTTGTTTTGGCAGAAGTTCTAAAGGCAGAGCTTTATTGCCATTCGTTTTAAACTCACCCCAGGCAACTGCTATCACCTTTAGCACTCCGCATGAATTATTTTCTCTAGGAGTAGAGTGACATTTAGGATTCCAACCAGCATCAGATCCAGAAAGTAATTCTTCAAGAACAACCCATTTCCAGCTACGAAGCAACTATATAGAAAACTCGGGCGTTTTAGTTTGTGCAACCCCGTTTGCCTGATTTTGACTTTGATAATTCAAGCAATAACTGATCTATATTTTCACTCGTATCATCCGACAACAAACCCACAGTAGCAAGTTCTCTAGTCACACTGCGGATGACTTTGTAGGGGGCAAGAAAATCATCTTCAACCCCTTGCTTAAGCGAGTAGGTATAAATCGGTTCACCAAAGTAAATAAAATTACTCACCTCTTTGGTTTCTCGAGGTGTTGCGGTTAAGCCAATATGCGTAGCACTGGTAAAATAAGCAAGCACTTCCCCGCCAGGCAGAATCTTCCGCTGCACTACCATGATGACATTCATCAATAACAACCAGATCAAAAAAATCAGCAGGAAATTGTCGGTAGATTTGCTTCCATTCATTTTGCCCTGTAACCGCTTGATAGAGCGCAAGGTAAACCTCGTAATTCTTTTTGACCTCGCGATTCGTAATTTTATGCATAACTTCACCAAAGGGCGATAAGTCTTGCTGCATAGTCTCTGATCAACCAGAATATTTCGATCGGCTAAAAAAAGAATGCGCTTTTTCTTTTTTACCTTCCATAAGCGCCAGATAATCTAAAATGCAGTGTAGGTTTTACAAGAGCCCGTCGCCATGGCTAACAAAATACGTTGTTGGTTGTTTGCGATTGCTTCAAGCGAACGATTTATAGCAACGCGTTGGTAGTATCGCGGCTCTTTATTTGGGCCATCAGTGTAATAAGGTTGTTCAATGAGCTTAAGCTTGTCTTGCTGGTGTATATTTTTCCATCGTTAATATAGAGTCCACAGTGCGTCTAATGAAGGAAATCCGCTTAACGTCAATTCTCGTTCTGTAGGCTTTGTCAGTCCCGTTCTGTCATGCAATAAAAAGCCCTCGCTATTAATGCTAATTGCAAACCGTACATCCAGCATTAAGGTCATTCCTCTAATAATTGGCTCTATTTTAATAGCAATTGCTCTATACCGCGTCATTTTTAACATGCTTGACTAAACATCATTATAATTAAAGACTAGAAGTATAAATCTTACTGGTTGTGGTCGCGCATAAATGATTTATCAAGTCCGTAAAATTGGCGTTCAATAAACTTAAGCAACAGGAGACTCTTATGCTAACAACAGACACCCTTAAACAAGAACGTATGCACATTTGCTTAGATGCGCAATCAAAACAAAAACTAGAAAAAGCGGCCCGTTATAGCCATAAAAAGCTAAATGAGTTAGTACTTTCTCAGTCTTTGGCTGCGGCTAAAACTATTATTAGTAAGTATGAGAAAATCACTTTGTCTCAACCAGGTTGGGATTTATTTTTAAATGCACTGGAAACCCACCAGAAAAAAAACGCGAAACTGACTGCAGCACTAGTCTTACATAAAAAGTCAGTTGTTCGTTAATGATGCAATTAACGATTCCTGCTTTTCATGCGGTTCAACAACGTAAAACCTTTGGTTGCGATGAGTCGAGTTTCAATACTTATATATGGCGTTATGCCAGTCAGAATATAAAAAATCGTATTAGTCGGGTTTTTTAGGCCGCTTAGCTGTGGATAAATTCTATCAAAGTCAACGTGTCGATAGTATATTATTAGCCGATGCTATACAGCGAGTAGAACAAGCAAGTACAGTGTTAGTCGTCTACGCTATTGTTGTTTAAGCTTTGAATCTTTCAGTTTCTGGATTTTATCAAGGTTTTGGTTTTATCGCCTTTGCTGACCAGCCTTTAAAATTATGTTTACCGATGTGTAACTAAGGGACGATGAAGACTTAATAAAACCCGAAACCAAGAAAACCGTATTTTGTAGGTCAAATTAACTTATCAAACTAGCGTAGATAAGGTTATCCTACATATGACGCACCGGATAGCCCACCGTATATGTTTTTTTAATGCTGCGTAATATAAAAGCTAATCTGGCTTGCGCTTTGTTTTTTTAAATAAGCCACATCATCCCTGATTGCCGATATTATTAAATTTTAGTTCTTAAGCTTGTTCACCGCTTTTTATTGTGATGACAGGTTTATCCAGTAATACCTGAAAGCGAGGCAACAAGTGTTACATCTTATCAAATTTAGGCAGATTTTTAGTTAACAGAAATTCGCTCAACTGTTTTTTTATGATAAATAGTATCCAATAGTTTTACTCAGTAGTTTTTTAACTACGCTTAATTTATACTGATTATCAGTCTAATCATAGCGCTTGATACGCTTATAAAAATAATTACGCAAACACTATTAATTATGCATAGAATCAATCCAGAAAAACTTTTATTATCCAAATGGACTGCCCTTCAACCGAAAAATAAAGAGCGCCACTTTCTTGTTACTGAACTCATTCGTGATCAAGAAGAAATAGTTATCGGCTGTGAGTTAGAGGCTATTCTGAGTAAACAGAGCTATCAAATTGACTGGAAAGTGCTCAAGGATGAGTCTAACTGGTTAATGGGGTGGAAATAAGCACTGCTGATGCCTAAGCCCATCTTGGTCATTTTTTACCCTGAAACCATGAACTCTCAGAGAACTTATTTTCAATATCAAGCAGTGCAAGAAATTTTTACCGAAATTTAAGGTATTGCACAGAAACATTAAATTTGTAGTGCCACTTGGGCATTTCTTAAGCTTCTTTGACAACTTTAATTGCTTGACTGCGATTTTGGAAAGCTATGGATGTTTTGATTAACCCAGCCATAAATTTGCATAATAACATTGGAATCACCTAATTGATGAATATAGTCCCGATGCAAATTAACATTTGGTGCAGGATTGTGAATGGAAGCGCCTGACTTCTTGGCACGAGTTAAGCGTAGCGAAACCATCTCTGTGAGGGTTCGCAAAGACGCCACCCATCCTACACGAAACCTAAAATAAAAGTGTTCAGATAATTTTCGTGAGTAAATATTTTGGTTGATAGTTTCAAGGTTTCTAATGCTAAAGCTTGGGCTTGTGAAATGTTTTGATCAGTGGCTATTCCAAGGTCAAATTCAAATCTTTATTCAGGCTGTGACGGCTGAAATTGCTGATAATTGCTTTGTAAACCGTAGTATTTGGAAACAGAGCCTGTTTGTTAAAGGCCTATCGCGCCATTACCCAGAATAGCCAAAAAACAAACATTGCTAGAAACAACAAAGGAAGGCTAGCTAATGCTTTTTCGCTTAGTAGCATCAGCTTTTTAGCAAGCTTCTGCATGCGTTTGTTTAAATCATGACTCACTACTATATTGTTTTCAACTTTAATGACATCTTCAATTTGTGTTGGAAATTGCGAGGCTTGTTGCTCAAAGGTTCTTGAGCCAATTTCAACAGTAAGCGTTGCAATCCCATTGCTAATTGTTACTTTTAAAGTTTTTAGATCATCCAGTTCCGAATATATCTTTTGCAAGCATTTTTCAATATCCCGGTCATTTTTTTGCGTGTATTTTACTGCAATAACTTTGTTGTTAGATAACGCTTCCGAAGCTTTCTTTTCGTTCAAAAGGTCGGTTATTTTATCTACCAAACAAAAACGAGAAAAGACAAAGAAATAAACAAAATTATCGGTTTCAGGGCTATTTTATTTATTTAGGTTATCTAGAATCACTTGTTCGACAGCAAGACTTAATTTTTGATAAATACCAAGGCAGACAATCGAAAGCGAAGAAAATAGAATTAGCAGTGACGGATAAATTAGCATCGTCATGTCACTGGTACCTGCCTTAAATATATAAACTAGTCCTTCCATACCTGCCGCAATAGAGATAATGACAAAAATTTTAGTAATCGTCTTCCTGGCTTCTGTCGGAGACCTTAGTTCTTTACTTCTAATGACCTCTTCTTCAACCAAATATTTGGCAACATCAAGGACAGCTATGGAAATAATGATAGTGCCAACAGACTGCAGGATTTTGGTGATAGAGAGTGAAAATTCCTTTAAAGATAATATCGATTCATAAATTGACCACGCCATGATGGACAACGATAAGAATATTAAGCTTATCGCCGCAATTAAGTATATCAGCGAGGTAAAATAAATAAATAATTTTTTCATTGTTTCTCAGAATTGATTAAGCTTTCAGATTGAATTTTGCTTATTAGTAGAATTTAATTTCTATAATGTTACTGGCCAATGGCTTTTTGAAAACTTGTTTCAGTCAAGTAAATCTTTTTCATTCTTATCCAGTAATTCTTTTACTCTTTCTAAGCGTTCTGAAATAGCATGGCGATCATAATCCATTTTGCATAAATCGATTGCCGATTTATACGTTATTTCAGCTGTTTGCAATACCGCAAGTCGATCTTCCTGACGCTGAACAATAGCAGCAAGCTGAGCCAGTGATTCAAGTAAATAAATAACAACAGGAGGATTATCTTTACACATTTGGCGAATAATAATAAAGCAAGCATCACAAAAGCTTAGAAATGTTATTTCATGCTTTATTAATAATAATCGACCTTGATCATTAGTAATATTAACCTGTGGTAAATCTCTCTCTGCAATCATTGCCAGACCTGAGCTCAAATAGTCAATACAGGACATGGCCGTAAAAGGATCATTAATGCCTGGGGACAAGGCTCTGGCAGCAATTTGCACCAATTGGTTAACTGTGAATTCTAAATCTTGTTCACCGCTGGGTCTTTCTCCCATAAGAAAACAGGATTGAATAGGTGGCATAATATGAGATTTCAAATGAACAGGTGGCCATATTTCTACCAGCGGAGCCCCTAAAAGCACAAATTTACCGGTCTTAAAAAGTAATTTGATAGTGACTTCTTCACTCTCTGCAAGATCAATAAGTGCCTTATAATTTATCGCTTGCACATAACCTGTTTTATCTGAACGAATCAAACTGGGTTGTTGATCAAGTATTGCAGTATCAAAATCAACTTGGCAATTTTCTTTAGAGAAATCATCAGGTAAAATTCTATTTACATGCGCAACAAGCTCTTTGCCAATATCTGCGGTGATTTTTTCTACTTGTATTGATGTAGTTAAATGATGAATAAAAGCAATAAATAAAGCCGCATCAAACAGTACCAGGACAATTGAAAAGTTTATTGAAATATTAGGTATATGAACACCGTTAATGCCCAATCCTCGCATAGTCAACAAGCAATAAATAAAGGTGGCAATAAACGCGCCAAAGGTAAACTGGTTAACAGGGTCACGCAAAAAATTGCGCAATAATCGTGGGCCAAACTGAGAACTAGTCAGACTCAGCGTCACCATCGTAACTGAAAAAGTTAATGTAGCCGCTGCAAATGTCGAAGAGGCAATGGTCGATAACACAGCTCTTGCACCTTCTGGTTCAGAAAAAACCAACCAAGCCAAACCTCGATAACGTGATAAGTCAATTTGTTCATCAATAGCTAACAGACCATAGGATAATACAATGACAGCCAGTAACATTAATGCTGGTAACAGCCAAAAGCTATTCCTTAGTTTTTCCCAAAGATGCAGTAACCAGGTTTTCATTTTTTAGTATTTAATTTTTTATAACGTCACAAAACCAACGACGGGGGATATCAAGCGGAATTTTTTGTCCGAGTGAATTGTCTTTATTAAGCATCACTCACTTATGAGTTATTGACTTTTCTGTAAAGAGATAATCCTTCAGCTCTTTATCAAACGCCGGGTCCTTTCGTCTAATCCACTCAAGCACCATTGCCGCATGTTCTTTTTCTTCGTCTCGATTGTGAGCTAGGATTGCTTTTAACTCACTATCTTTGCACGCATCAACTCTTTGGTTATACCAGTCTACTGCCTCCAGTTCCTCCATTAGTGAAGTAATCGCTTTATGCATGTCTCTGGTTTCATCAGTAAGTTCATTTAGCGGTTCGTGATAACCTTCGTTTGCCATTTCTTTCTCCTAATTATTTTCTAATTCTGAGTTGTTGATTTTGATGTCTAATATACATTAGACATCAGTTGTTGGTGACATTTAAACTGTAGAAATCGCCTGGTCTGCACCATTTAACTGTAGCGAAATATCATCAGTTAATTCCTGCGCCGAAACCATCATCTGTTCCAGGGTAGCTGCACCAATGAGGGTTGCAAACGACGTATCGGCTGCATCCCGACCTGTCCCAATACGCACCATTCCATTTGTTGGCGCCATGCGAGTTGCATCAAACAAATACCAGCGACTGCCTAAAAAAGCCTCGAAAAAGCCATGAAAATCAGGTGGTTCAAGACCTACCGAATAGCCGGAAACATAACGTGCCGGAATACATAAGGCACGACATAGGGCGATCGCCAGATGAGCATAATCACGACAAACGCCGGTTTTTTGCAGGAGCACGTCACAGGCACCAGTACGCGCATCGGTCGTTCCGGGAACGTATTCCAGAGACTGATGAACCCAGTCGCAAATAGCGCTGACTCGCAAAAAACCGGGCGCTAATTGTCCAAATTCGTGCATGGCAAACCGTCCAAGTTTATCTGACTCACAATAACGGCTGGGATTCAGATAAGGTAGAACCTCGTCGGGTAAATCACTGTAATCGTTTTCTTCGATCTGCGGCGGGTTATCGCGATCCTGATTTAATTCCACCGTCGCTTGATAGGAAACCTGTAATTTTCCTGGAATGGCTGAAAAGCGAATAACACGGTTTCCTACTGTTCCGATTTCATTAAAGGCATAGGTATACGCCGGATTGAGAGTGATGACTTCCTGGCGAATAAACTGATACTCGTTTTGTACCGGCGCAATGTTGAACAGGAAACTGGTTGGCGCTGTAACGTTATAAATCAATTCACTTTTGACTTCTATGAGGCTCATGATGAAGTTTCATCCTTTGGTAATTGTAGAGTTGGAGAATTCTGAAACAGAGGTTCAAGCCAATCCTGGGGCATTTCCTGCACTGATGTGCTAAGACGCTCTTGCCACCATTGACCCAGGCCTTTCAGTGATTCCGCACTATATCGATGTTGACGTAAATTCTGTTGAGTGGCTTCATACACGATCATATCCAGTGGATAATCGACGTCAGTAACACTAGTGCGGGTTGCATCAAAAGCTAAAAAGCCTAAACCGGCAGCAGTTTGTATGTTCGTATCGCCCTGTAACAAACGGTCGAGAATCGGCTTGCAATATGGCGTGCGACCGATTACAAAATACGGGGCATCAACCGTTGCCTCAATCCAGTTTCCTTCCGGGTATATATAAAACATTGTGGGCTCCGGATCATCTGATAGCTGGCCGCCAATAATCGCGTGCAAATTGAAACTCAGGTTGCCACGGGACAGTTCCGCACCGTCTTCGTTTTTAACCCGGCGCAATTGACTACCAAAAATGTTAGCAACCTGGTAAAGACGCTGACATGACTCGGCATTATCTTTGAGTTGTTGCTCGGTATAGATCACCGTTTTATCGCGAACAGAGCGTAAACCGGATGTCATGATAAAAAGTGACTGTGAATTATGATCAACCAGTGATATTTTGGCTTTGCTGAGACGTTCGCCGCCCTTCACAATTTGCGTATCTGCTAATGCGACCAAGCCTTGTTTTATTTTGATACCCAGACAAAATGTCATTTTTTTTCTCAATGATTTTGTTTCCGGTAGATTAACAACCCACATTCTTAAAACGTGGATTGTTACTCAATCTGTAATTGCTCCAGTTATTGTTCAAGATTTTTGGCTGGAAAATTTTAATTCTACTGGACGGATGATTTATTGGTATTGGAATGTCAACATTACCCCTTGTTGACCAAATTTCTGTTAGTTTGCATTTTTCTGCTAAAAAGAAATAGTAAATTTTCATACTAAAGATGGCGTTGTCTGAGGGTAAATGAGCAACATAAAGGCTTTAAGTTTAGACGTACCTAACTTTCTGTTAATGAATCAGGTTACGACATTCTATTAAAAACAATCTAAGACCTGAACCAGAGAGTTTC
The DNA here is from genome assembly GCA_942491615.1 of uncultured Gammaproteobacteria bacterium. GTDB lineage: Bacteria > Pseudomonadota > Gammaproteobacteria > Methylococcales > Methylomonadaceae > Methyloprofundus. The sequence goes on along the minus strand of CALOCH010000015.1, from coordinate 111,520 downwards.
ACGCTATCCTTTTGAACCAAATCAGATACCATAAAATCAAACCAATAACGGGTAATATTAAGATAATAGCTATCCAGAACGCTTTATTCAGGGTTGGTATACCGCTTTGTATAACTTTGAGAATCGCTAAAATATCCAGAACTAAAATAACGATGCCCAACAACCCTCCTGTTTGAAGTTCCATAGGGGTTTCCTCTTTAATAGTGGTTAATGGATTAGAACCATGTCTAAAAGATAAATGATTTATAGTTACTCATCGCACATCGAATATTGACCGCCTTGTTAGACGAAGGGTTAAACCGCGATTGTCGCAGCTAAATACCCTTCTAGTGGTTTTGGCAGCCTGGTTTAATCCGAGTTAATCCCTGCGATAGGCAGACATTTACTTTTTTATATTAAATTTCTTCTATCAGCTAAAGCGATTTTTAGCATCATTGAATGCAGCGCTTAACTTATTCCAAGCTGAATCCATACCCTCGCGGATATCTTCCCAGGCGTCTTCGCCAGCGTCATTCAATTCTACCAGCTTCTGTTTGCCTTTTTTTTGAAATTCTTTCAGGTTTTCTATTTGTTCATTAAATTCAATTTTTGCATCCGCGTTAGCGCCAGATGCTTTGGCTTTCAGCAGGTTTATCTGGGCATCCAGCTCATCCAGTTTGGATTGCATTTTTTGTACATACACATCTTTATTACTCATTTTAAGGCCTCATTTGTTTAGTTTTGCGTTTTATTGATTTACCCATTTAAAAAGTAATTTATAAATAAGTATTATGCACTATACCCTATTTTATTACAGATACACTTTATCATTTGATAATGAACGTAAAAATAAACGAATACACTTTACAGTGTGATAAATAAGCTAAAAATTCTGTGCTAACGATGTCAGACTGACGAGTTCTAAATAGAGCCATCAAAGTCTGCTAGCACTGCTAGTTGGGGTGGATTGGTCAGGATGATTTCCCTTGAGGTTCGTTCAATAAAACCAAATTGAGTAAGTTCTATAATACCCGATGAGAGTCGCTATGACTGAGTCCTAGTGCATCACTTAAAAGCAGTTGATTCAAAGAAAACGAAATGGCTTTTTCACGATTAAAACCACAAAAGCGCAAAAGCTGGTGCAACTCAACAAAAAGGTGCGCCATACGATTAGTTGCTTTTCTGCAACCAAATCGCAGGGTTGCGATGATTCACCGCTATTACCTTATCAAACAAACCCTTCGTTTGATCAAGAAAATAATGCAGTTTACGCTTTAGGATTTCTAATTCCCGAAGCTAAAATCTACGGGATGTGCTAAGGTAAAAAGCACGTCAATCATACAAAATGCGCTTCCTGCCTCAGCACATCTTGTAATTTCCTATATTATTTAATTCTTGCTCCTTAACCACATAGTCTTGCCTGTTGAATAGCTTAATTCATACTTTTGAAACATTCCACAGAACCCTTTAAATTGCTAGTCTTATCTGTTCAATCGATTTTCGATAATATCCTGGACCACTTCAGGGTCTGCCAAAGTCGAGGTATCACCTAATGTATCTATTTCATTAGCAGCTACCTTACGTAAAATCCGGCGCATGATTTTCCCCGAACGGGTTTTAGGCAGCTGTGGAGCCCACTGAATTAAATCCGGGCTGGCAATCGGTCCTATCTCAGCGCGAACCAAATCAACGAGTTCCCTGCGCAATGCTTCAGTACCTTCAATGCTAACATGCAAGGTCACATAAGCATAAATCCCCTGCCCTTTTATATCATGCGGATAACCAACCACAGCCGATTCGGCAACCAGTTTATGTTCATCGAGTGCGGATTCAACTTCTGCCGTCCCCATACGATGTCCCGACACATTAATCACATCATCGACGCGCCCGGTAATCCAGTAATAGCCTTGATTATCACGCCGTGCGCCATCACCGGTAAAGTAATAGCCAGGATAATTTTTGAAATAGGTGTCAATAAAACGCTGATGATCGCCATAAATAGTACGCGCCTGACCTGGCCAGGAACGCTCTATCACTAAAACACCTTCGGTATCATCAGTAATAACTTTGCCTTCGTTGCTCAAAATAGCAGGCTTTACGCCAAAAAACGGTCGCGTTGCTGAACTGGGAAGTAATTCTGTCGCCCCGGGTAATGGTGTAATTAATATGCCACCGGTTTCAGTCTGCCACCAGGTATCAACAATAGGACAGTTTTCCTTGCCCACTAATTCATAATACCATTCCCAGGCTTCTGGATTGATCGGCTCACCGACCGAGCCCAAAACACGTAAACTGCTGCGTTCTGTGTTGTCTAAATAATGATCACCTACCGCCATTAATGCTCTAAGCGCGGTCGGTGCTGTATAGAAAATATTCACTTGATGTTTATCGACTACCTGCCAAAAACGGCTGGCATCGGGATAAGTAGGAACGCCTTCAAATAATAAAGTTGTCGCACCATTGCATAAGGGCCCGTAAATCATATAGGTATGCCCGGTAATCCAGCCTATATCAGCCGTACACCAGTAAATTTCACCTTCCTGATAATCGAAAATATATTTATGCGTAATCGCTGCATACACTAAATAGCCGCCTGTGGTATGCAACAAGCCTTTCGGTTGGCCAGTCGAACCTGATGTATATAGAATAAATAATGGATCTTCCGCATCCATCCATTCAGGTTCGCAATGGTTTGCTACCGTTGTCATTACCTGATGAAACCAGACATCGCGCGCGTCACGCCAGGAGATGATATTGCCTGTGTTTTTAATAACCACCACACTTTGCACACTGGGGCATGAAGCAAGCGCCTTATCCACTGTGGCTTTTATAGGAATAATTTTTCCACCGCGATACCCCTCATCCGCGCACACCACTAATTTACAATCCGAGTCATTAATCCTGTCTTTTAAGGCTTCCGCAGAAAATCCGCCAAACACTATCGAATGCACTGCACCAATACGTGTACAGGCTAAAATTACCGTTGCCGCTTCAATAATCATTGGTAGATAAATACATACCCGATCACCCTTTTGCACACCTTGAGCTTTTAAGACATTAGCAAATTGGCACACTTGCTGATGCAATTCACGATAGGTCATTTTCTTATCCTGTGTCGGATCATCGCCTTCCCAGATGATAGCGACCTGATCAGCGCGCGTCGCTAAATGTCGATCCAGACAATTGACACTAACATTAAGCTTCCCGTTCTGAAACCATTTTATTTCACCTTTGGGATAATCATATTGCATGACCTTATCCCAGGGTTGTTGCCAATCAACAAACTGTTTTGCCTGTTCTGCCCAGAAGGTTTCAGGATCCTCTATAGATTGCTGGTATAAGGCGAGATACTGCTCATTATTGATATGCGCCTTTTGTGCAATATCGGGTTTTACAGGATAAAGTTGATGTTCGTAGGTATGATGATTAGACATAAGCGCATAAATATAAATGTGTTTAAAAAAACAGGGCGGTGCTTTAGTCCGCTTTACTGAGATTAATAAATCGGGCTAAAGTACCATCCTATTCAAGAGGTTGAAAATATAGCTAGAAAAAACCCAATGGATTAATATCATAACTCACCAGCATGTTCTTGGTTTGCTGATAATGATCGAGCATCATTTTATGATTTTCTCGACCTACACCCGATTTTTTATATCCGCCAAATGCGGCATGAGCAGGATAATGGTGATAGCAATTGGTCCAGACACGCCCGGCCTGAATACCACGTCCCATACGATAAGCAAGATTCATATCGCGGGTCCATAGCCCGGCACCTAAACCAAATTCGCTATCATTAGCGATCTCCAACGCATCTGCTTCATCTTTAAACGTCGTAACCGAGACAAAGGGGCCGAAAATTTCTTCCTGAAAAATACGCATTTTATTATGCCCCTGCATTATTGTCGGCTGAATATAATAGCCCTCCCCAAATTCACCTGCTAAAACTTCAGCGTCACCACCAATGAGCAATTCAGCGCCTTCCTCTTTGCCTATCTCGATATAACTTAAGATTTTATCAAACTGTTCTTTTGATGCCTGCGCACCGACCATGGTTTCAGTATCCAAAGGGTTACCTCGTTTAATCTGTTGTACACGAGCGATAACTTTTTCCATAAAAGCCTCATAAATAGACTCTTGTATCAGCAAGCGCGACGGACAAGTACAGACTTCACCCTGATTAAAAAAGGCCAAAACTGCACCTTCCACCGCTTTACTGACAAATGCATCTTCCTGAGCCAAAACATCGGCAAAAAAGATATTCGGCGATTTGCCGCCCAGTTCAACCGTAGAAGGAATGATATTTTCTGCTGCACATTGCAAAATATGCGCACCTACCGGTGTGGACCCGGTAAAGGCAATTTTTGCGATGCGTTTACTGGTTGCCAGTGCCTGCCCTGCCTCACCGCCAAAACCATTGACTATATTCAGCACTCCCGCTGGTAACAAATCACCGATCACTTCCATTAATACTAAAATAGAAGCAGGCGTCTGTTCTGCGGGTTTCATCACCACGCAATTACCCGCAGCCAGTGCTGGTGCTAATTTCCAGCAAGCCATTAATAAGGGAAAGTTCCACGGAATAATTTGACCAACCACGCCTAATGGCTCGTGGAAATGATAGGCAACCGTGTTTTCATCAATTTCGCCAATCGATCCTTCCTGCGCACGAATACAACCGGCAAAATATCGAAAATGATCCACACACAAAGGAATATCTGCTGCCAGTGTTTCGCGTACTGCCTTGCCATTATCCCAGGTTTCTGCGACGGCAAGTTGTTCCAGATTGGCTTCAATACGGTCAGCAATCTGCAATAGAATATTCGCTCGGGCAGTCACCGAGGTTTTACCCCAGGCATCTTTCGCCTGATGTGCAGCATCTAAAGCCAGTTCTATATCTTCTGCTGTCGATCTGGGTATTTCACAAAAAATCCAGCCGTTTACCGGGCTTTTATTTTGAAAATATTGTCCTCTTACTGGTGGAATCCAATCTCCGCCAATAAAATTAGCATACCGATTTTTGAAACTGACTTTACTATCAGTTTGATTAGGGGCGGCATAAATCATGGTTTTTCACTCCTGTTGAATTATTATAGGTAAGTTTGCCAGTAGCATTTTAACCGTCACAATAAAAGCCTGTACGGATAAATGTAGATATAGACTTAACAATGCCGGGTATTTGCTCAGCATCACTCAGATATTGACGTGAAGTCCCGTATTGCTTCTAATGAATAGGGGGTAGCAGATTTTTCAGCAGCCTCCAAGGCATTGACTAATTCATCAAACGTGGCAGTCATCATGACTTTGGGCGGCGCAGGTATTTTAACTGATAATTCAACGGCCTGTTCAGTGCCAAGCGTTTGTGGAAGTTGCAGATTAACACTTGACTCTAAACCGGGAAATTTAAGGACTTTATTAATTGCCCGCGAATTGGAAAACCGAGTCACCATTTTTTTCTTAATAGCCCAGCGCGGACCAAAATGATACACTGCTGCATACATAATTTTTGCCTGCAAAACATTGACATCAGAAGCTCTCATCGCATAATAAAAAGCCAAATGAACCACTTCCCAGGTTCTTTTTTTCTGTTGACATGCTATATCGTGGATCACTGAAGCATCGCGGTATTCTCCAGAAAACGGTGCGCCAATAAACGACCATGCAAATGTCGGAATTGACGCGCCATCAACAATTGAACCTTTTGGCGCTTTCCATTTTAATCCATTCGGATCTTCAAAAATAAAATCATTTAACAATTTCATTTGACGCCCGTCACTCAACCACTCAGTCTGCACAGCACCCGAGTATGTACCGAAATAATCTTTTGATGATTTTTGCATAATATCCCTTGATTAGTTTTGATAACAATAATAGTCCAGCAATGAGATAACATCTTCACCGCCATTGAGTTAAGGAATAAACATATATTAAACACGGCATTACAAGTAACAGTTCACCTCCCTCTCAAGAAAACATGGATTAAGAACAGTTTTTCTAATAAAACCTCCCCACCCCTCCTTGAAAAGGAAGGAGTTGAACGGTTACGAAAAATCAGCATCAACTACAAGATGACAGTTCGCAGTAAGAAGTGAACAACCTCCGCAGCTAGACCTTTAGGATATGATGTTCAGAATTTGGATTCTAGCGCATTGCTTTTTAAAAAGCCAAATAACTAATATTTTATATAAAAAACACATTGCTAAACTAAACAGTTCAGTTTATATTTTGCATATCTATCTTATTAACCCAGAAATATAATATGAGTTCAGCGTCTCTTAACAGCAAACGACAAAGCATTATTATGGTCGCCAGTAAACTGTTTCTGCAACAGGGATTTAATGCGGTCAGTATGGACAAAATCGCCCAGGCAGCACCGGTATCCAAAGCGACTTTATATAAATATTTCACCAGTAAGCATGATTTGCTCGCGGCCGTTATTAACGAATTATGCACTGATTTACTGCACACCCTTGACAGTTTATCGCTTGAGGCTAATGATCTGCGCGTTAATCTAAATAAAATTGCTGTTACCTTTATGGATTTAATTTTCGCTGAAGAAGCGTTGGCTATTTATCGACTGGTCATCGCTGAATGTTATCAATTCCCCGAGTTAGGCAAACTGGTTTATGCCAGTGGTCCTAAGCCAGTACTCACCTTACTGGAGAATTATTTATGCAAAATCAATCATCAGCAAAACATCCACATTTCTGATACTGCTTTTGCTGCTGATGCTTTTTTTAGTCTGTTAAAAGGTGACCGGCATTTCCAGTGTCTACTGGGCATTCTGCTCCCACCCACGGCGGAACAAAAACAGCTTATTATTCATCAAGTAGTGAATGTAACGATACAAGGTCTTATCTATGATCATTAAAAGCAAATCAATGCTGTTGATAGCGCTACTGACATCTGAGCAGGCGTTAGCCGCAGAAACACTGGAACAGGCTTTTGCAGAAGCCATACAGCAAAATCAACGGATATATGCCGCCAGGGCTAATACGCAAGCCGCTGATCAACAATTGCTTGCAGCACAAGGTCAGCGTATGCCGCAACTGAATGTTCGCGGTGGCTATACGCAATTAAGTGAAACCCCGGCAGCACAAACGGTGGTGGCTGGTCAGGACCAGGTCGCACAATTTCCCGTCAGTCAGGCAGGCAGCGCTAATGCCGAGGCAATCGTCAGCATACCCATCTTTACCAGTGGTCGTATCAGCCACAGCATAGATGCAGCGGCAGCAGGCAAACTCGCTGCTGAATATAATGAAAATACCACAGCTCTGAATATTAAAATACAGGTTGGCGATGCCTTTATCAGTATTTTTCGTCTACAAAAAGCCCTGGAAGTAGCACAAAGCCATGTTATCAGCCTACGCGCCCACGCCAACGATGTGCAGAATCTCTATCATCAAGGTATGGTTGCACGCAACGACCTGCTGGCATCAGAAGTCAGCTTAAATAATGCCGAACAAAATGTGCTGCAGTATGAAAATAGCCTCTCGATTGCCAAAGCGCGTTTTAATCAGTTACTGAATCGTGATTTAAACACCGAAGTCGATTTGCAGGAAGTATTCCCCGACATTCCGGCTGGAGACCTGGCTTCGTTAAGTGAGCAAGCGATATTAAAACGCCCTGAACTTAAGGCACTGGGCGAGCAAATTCATGCAACGGAGTCTCAAGCGGCAAGCACTAAAGCAAGCTTGTGGCCTCAAGTAAATGTTAACGGCGGCTATCAGTATCAACAAAACCGCTATCAAGTGTATGAAGGCATGTGGATGGCGAATGCAAATATGGAATGGAAAATTTATGATGGCTCGACATCACACCGTAGTGATGCCTTAACCCATCAGGCGATAGCATTAACGGCGCAGCGCAATGATTTAGTCAATGCTATAAGTTTACAGGTACGCCAGGCATGGCTGGATTTACAGGAAACAAAAAAGCGCATACAAGTGACTCATAAAGCCACTGCCCAGGCAGATGAAAACCTGAAAGTCAGTAGCGAGCGCTACCAGCAAGGACTGGCATCAAATACCGAAGTATTGGAAGCTGAACAACTGCGCCTCACCAGCTACAATAATTTTTATAATGCTCGCTATGATGAGGCTATGGCTAATTTGAATCTGCGCCGTGCCCTCGGGATTTTATAGCAACATGCAAATAAGCTTTTAAGCTTGAACCGTTTTAGACGCACATACTTTTTTTGTAAGGATGCCCTATGAGCTTTTATCCATCAACTCACTTAATACCGCTCTTCTCTGACAGTTTCACACGCGCGGTCTTTACACTATTATTACTTTCATTATTAACTGCTTGCGATAATAACAGCGAACCAGCTGAACAGCCCATACGCACGGTACGAGTAGCCCCCGTCTCGACTAATAACACGCTGGTGAAGCGTCGTTTTACCGGACGCATTGAGGCAGTTAGCACCATCGATTTATCCTTTCAGGTTCCCGGCCATCTGCAGGAATTACCAGCTCAGGAAGGCGCTTTTATCGCCAGAGGAGGGCTGCTTGCTGCGCTGGATAATAATGATTTTCGTCTCGCAGTACAACAGGCGCAGGCGCAGTTCGATCTGGCTAAACTAGACCGCAACCGCAAACGTAATTTACTTAAATCTGGATCATTACCGAAAGCGATGCTAGATCAGGCAGAGACGCAATATACATTAACGCAGGTTGCTTTAGCAACAGCACAACGCAATTTATCCTATACCCGTATCTTTGCACCGTTTGATGCGCTGGTGAGTGATAGATTGATTGATAATTTCACCAATGTCAATGCGCATCAGCCGATAGTGCGCATCCATGATTTAACCGAATTACGTGTTGCTATCAATATCCCGGAAAATATGGTGCCGCTACTGGAATATACGTCCCTATTTACCGCACTGGCAACCTTCAAAGACCGTCCCGACCAAAGTTTTCCATTAATCTACCGCGAACATCGAAGCGAAGCCGGCAATATTGCGCAAACCTATGAAATTATTTTTGGCTTATCGCGCGAAAACAATGAACATGTACTTCCAGGCATGACTGTCATCGTGACGATCAGTAAAGATCAAGGCGAACATGCCCCACACTTTTCCATTCCCGTAGGCGCATTGAATTATGATGAACAGGGCGCACCCAGAGTATGGGTATTTGATCCAGCAACGCAAACTGTTTCAGCGCGAAGCGTAACGCTAGGTGCCATGAAAAAACTGACGGTTCCGGTCATATCCGGCTTGCAGCAAGATGATCTGATTGTCACTGCCGGTGCGCATTTATTACGTGAAGGCATGACAGTGCGCCGTTTCGTTTCATTTTAACAGGACTGAGAAATGAGTTTTTCTATTGCACGCAGTGCCATCGATCGACCGGTCAATACCTGGTTATTAATTTTATTATGCTTAATCGGGGGATTTTGGGGACTGGATAGCGTCGGTCGCCTGGAAGACCCGGCCTTTACCATTAAACAAGCACTAGTCATTACTACTTATCCCGGTGCTTCAGCCGTTGAAGTGGAGCAAGAGGTAACTGAATTACTGGAATCTCGTATTCAACAGTTACCGCAATTAAAAAGAATCACCTCAAAATCCAAACCCGGTATTTCCGAAATCACTGTTGAAGTGAAGGATACTTATGATCGGCATACAATGCCACAGGTCTGGGATGAACTTCGACGCAAGGTTAATGACGCCCAAAAGGACTTACCCGGCGGCACGCGTCCATCTATCGTAAATGATGATTTCGGTGATGTATACGGTATTTTTTACGCCATTACTGCGCCGGATTTCTCTTACAAGGAAATATTAGATATTTCTACTTTCTTGCGCAAAAAATTACTAACTGTGCCTAACGTTGCCAAAGTAGAGACCGCAGGAGAACGCAAAGAAACAATTTATATTGAAATTCCTAGTGATCGCATTACTCGCTTGGGCTTATCGACTCAACAAGTGCTAGCCATCATCCAATCGGAAAACACAATATCCGATGCGGGCGCGGTCACAATTGATGGTCGTAGAATTCGCATTGTCTCCGGCGAAGGATTTGATTCATTGGAGCAACTTGAAGCCTTACGCATTGGTCAGCCGGGTACGACCGAGCAAATAAGCCTGCTGGATATTGCCAATATACGCCGTGAAGCTACTGAAATACCAGACCATCTGGTACGCTTTAATGGACAGGAAGCGTTTACTTTAGCAGTTTCCGGCGTGAGCGATGCTAATATCGTCACTGTCGGGCAAGCGGTAGAAACACGTCTGGAGGAACTTAAAACCCGCATTCCGTTAGGCGTTGAGATTCAGCCCATTTATGAACAGCATAAGGTCGTTGATGAATCAATGAATGGTTTTATCGAAAATCTGATTATGTCGGTCTTTATCGTTATTCTGGTGCTGTGTTTAATGATGGGCTGGCGTATCGGCCTGATTGTTGGCGCGACTTTACTGCTCATTGTGCTTGGCACGCTATTGTTTATGAGCCTGTTCAGCATCGATATGGAGCGCATTTCACTTGGCGCTTTAATTATCGCAATGGGCATGATGGTGGATAATGCCATCGTCGTCGCTGAAGGCATGTTGATCAATATGCAACGCGGCATGCCTGCCAAAGAAGCGGCATGTACGGCCACCGACCGCACCCAGATTCCGCTCTTAGGTGCTACCATTATAGGCATTATGGCTTTTTCCGGCATAGGCCTGTCCTCTGATGTTACCGGGGAGTTTTTATTTTCACTGTTTGCGGTTATCTGCTTTTCCTTATTATTAAGCTGGGTACTTGCCATTACGGTAACGCCTTTATTTGGCTATCTGTTTCTTAAAGTCAAAACAGCGGATGCCAACACCGACCCTTATGCAGGCAAAGTGTATCAACTCTACCAAAGTCTGCTAAAAGGTGTGCTACATGTTCGCATCCTGACGATTTTAACCTTACTCGCGATCACTATGGCCTGCTTTGCTGGCTTTGCACAGGTCAAACAAGAATTTTTTCCTAATTCCAATACGCCGCTGTTTTATATTAATTATCAACTTCCCGAAGGTTATGATATCCGTGCTACTGCAGAGGATATGGCAGAAATTGACCAGCAGATACGCGACAAAGCCGGCGTAGTCTCAGTAGCCAGTTTTGTTGGTCGCGGTGCCAGCCGTTATATGCTCACCTATGCTCCTCAACAACCGAACACTTCATACGGACAATTTATCATTCGGGTAGAGGATATTGCAATGATTGATGCGCTGGCAGCCGAATTAAAGGAGGAATTAACTACGGCCTACCCAAATGCCGAAATTCGTACCGAGCGTTTAGTTTTTGGTCCGGGCGCTAACGCAAAAATAGAGGCTCGTTTTTCCGGCTCAGATCCTGAAATACTCAGGCAATTAGGCAATCAGGCAATAGCAATATTTGCGAATGAACCCGCATTGATTGATTTGCGTACCGACTGGAGACAGCAGGAACCTGTGCTAGCCCCTGTCTTTAATGCCGAGCGTGCGCGAATGGCTGGAATTGGTCTAAATGAAGTCGCCTTAAGCCTGCAATTTGCAACCACCGGTGTGCAGGCAAGTGTCTACCGCGAGCATGACAAACTGATTCCCATCGTGGCACGACCGCCGGATAATGAACGCCTCGATCCAAGCCGTCTAAATGACCGTTTAGTTTTCAGCGCAATGACGCAAACCTTTGTGCCGATTACGCAAGTGATAGACCATGTTGAAACAGCCAGCGAAGAGGTGCTCATTCAGCGGCGTAACCGTATGCGCACGTTAACCGCACAGGCAGATCCTGCACCCGGATTAACTGCCGATCAGGCTCTGAAAAAGATCAAAGCCAAAATTGAAGCCATCCCGTTACCCGCTAATTACCAATTTGAATGGGGCGGCGAATATGAAAGTTCACGCGATGCACAGACCGCACTGAATTCGAAATTACCGGTCAGTATGCTAGTCATGTTGATTATCAGTATTTTATTGTTTGGTAAAGTCCGTCAACCGCTTATTATCTGGCTGGTTGTTCCGATGTCAGTTTGTGGTGTCGTGATCGGCTTATTAGTTTTTGGAAAACCTTTTACCTTTATGGCGATGCTTGGTTTATTAAGTCTATCGGGGATGTTAATGAAAAATGCCATTGTGTTGGTTGATGAAATTGACTCCCAGATTGCCGAGGATAAAGATCATTATGACGCCATATTACATGCCAGTGTAAGCCGTATCCGTCCAGTATTCCTGGCCGCAGCAACCACCATTCTGGGGATGATACCCTTACTCAATGATGCTTTCTTTTCCAGTATGGCGGTCACAATTATGGGCGGCCTGGCCTTTGCCACACTGCTAACCTTAATTGCCGTGCCGGTATTATATGCGCTGTTTTTCAGGATAAGGCCGAATCAGGCTTGCTGAAATCATTGTCGAAACGGGCAGCTCAACTGTTTTACTGGTTGAACTGCCCTCCCCAAATATAAGAACCTTAGGAACGAAGGTTAATAATACCCGCAATCAGGCGTGAGGCGTTTTATTGAAAAATACAAAGCCGTAGGCCGGATTAGCTTTTTTATAGCGTAGCTTTAAAAAACGTTATCTACGCTCCGCTAGATAAGCTAATCCGGCCTACAAAAATACCCTTTTCCTGGTTTCGGGTTATATTGAGTCATCATTCCTCAGGCGATTAACGCTGTTCATCCGCCACCTCTTCAAATTCCGCATCCAGCACATCGTCAACACTCTCAGCATGAGTATCAGTAGTTGCACCAGGATTTGCCGCTGACTCTGCCAAAACCTGCTGCAAAGTAGTAGCTGCCTCTTGTAAGGCTTGCTTACGTTGCTCGATTTCTGCTTTATCATCACCCTTGATAGCGGTTTTCAAAGCTTCAATCAGCGTTACTACATTTTGCTTTTCAGCGTCAGGTGCTTTATCTCCGGCTTCTTTTAGAGACGTTTCTGTCAGATGAATTAATTGATCCGCCTGATTACGTACATCTACCAATTCCCGTTTACGCTGATCATCCTGCTTATGTACTTCGGCATCTTTAACCATACGTTGAATTTCATCTTCAGATAAACCGCTGGATGCTTTAATCTCGATCATTTGCTCCTTAGCTGTTGCCTGATCTTTAGCAGATACTTTGAGGATACCATTTGCATCAATATCAAAAGTCACCTCGATTTGTGGTGTACCGCGTGGTGCTGGGTTAATCCCTTGAAGATTAAATTTACCCAGGGACTTATTGTCTTCAGCCATTTCCCTTTCACCCTGCAACACATGCACAGTCACTTCAGACTGATTATCCTCTGCCGTGGAGAAAGTTTCCGTAGCCTTGGTTGGAATCGTGGTATTTTTCTCGATCACTTTAGTCATTACACCACCCAAGGTTTCAATCCCTAAAGACAGTGGCGTGACATCCAGTAACAGGACATCATTCACATCACCACTCATGACTCCTGCCTGAATAGCAGCGCCTATCGCTACTGCTTCATCCGGATTAACATCCTTACGCGATTCTTTAGCAAAGAATTGTTTAACAGCCTGCTGTACTTTTGGCATACGCGTTTGCCCGCCGACCAGAATAACCTCATCAATTTCACCAGCCGATAAACCCGCATCTTTCAACGCCTGCTCACAAGGTGTAAGCGTGTTTTTAATCAAATCATCTACCAAGGATTCCAGTTTAGCGCGAGATACTTTGATATTTAAATGCTTAGGCCCTGACGCATCAGCCGTGACATAAGGCAAGTTAACATCCGTTTGCTGAGCTGATGAAAGCTCAATTTTCGCCTTTTCTGCCGCTTCTTTCAGACGCTGCAAAGCCAAAGGATCATTATGTAAATCAACACCACTTTCTTTTTTAAACTCATCCGCCAGAAAATTAATCAGTCGCATATCAAAATCCTCACCTCCGAGGAAAGTATCGCCATTGGTAGACAGGACTTCAAATTGCTTTTCACCATCGATGTCAGAGATTTCGATAATGGAAATATCGAATGTACCACCGCCTAAATCAAAAACTGCAATTTTCTGATCTTTCTTGCTGCTTTTATCCATACCATAAGCCAGAGCTGCGGCAGTGGGTTCGTTGATAATACGCTTCACTTCCAATCCGGCGATACGTCCGGCATCTTTGGTCGCTTGGCGCTGTGCATCATTAAAATAAGCCGGTACCGTAATCACCGCCTGCGTAATCGTTTCGCCCAGATAGGCTTCAGCATCTTTTTTGAGCTTCATTAAAACCTGCGCAGATACTTCCTGTGGCGACAGTTTTTTACCTTTTGCCTCTACCCAGGCATCCCCATTGTCAGCTTTAATAATTTTGTAAGGGACTAATTTTATATCTTTTTGTACCGCCTCTTCTGCAAAACGGCGACCAATTAAACGCTTAATTGCAAACAAAGTATTGTGTGGGTTTGTCACGGACTGACGTTTTGCCGACTGCCCTACCAATACCTCATTATCAGCATAAGCAACAACAGACGGTGTCGTACGACTGCCTTCTGCATTGTCTATCACCTGTTGTTTCCCTGCCTCCATAATAGCAATACAGGAATTTGTAGTACCTAAATCTATACCTATCACTTTACTCATCGTTTGTTACCTCAAATATACTAATTTTATAAATGCGTTGCATACAGATGATTCAATGACCATCATGTATCAATGGGACAGTAGTTTAAACAAAACAGCACTGAATTTATGTCACTCAAGTGACAGTTACGGCATTTTTATTTTTTAGAAATAACGGGCAATCTGTCACTTTAATGACAGAACAGTCGAAAAATATCCAATACACTGTATCCTATCGTCAGTATCCCTTCTTGCAATTCTAAGAAAAGAAGGAAGTGTCTTTACACTTGTTGACAAACAACATCAGGAGAACAAATATGAGAATTGATAAATTAACCAGTAAATTTCAACTGGCTTTACAAGATGCGCAATCACTTGCCCTAGGGCGTGATCATCAGATTATTGAACCCGTGCATTTAATGACTGCCTTACTGGATCAGGAAGGTGGTTCTACGCGTGGTTTACTTACCAATGCCGGGATTAATGCGAACCAGTTACGTTCCAGCCTAGGTGAAGCGCTGGATCGTTTACCGACCGTTTCGGGCGGTGATGCTGGTGAGATCCATATCTCCAATGATTTGAATAAACTGTTTAATATCACTGAAAAAATCGCTCAAAAACGCAATGATCAATATATTTCTACGGAATTATTTGTACTTGCGGCACTGGAAGATAAAGGTGAATTGGGTAAGCGCTTACAACAAGCTGGCGCAATTAAAAGTGTGATAGAAAAAGCGATTGACGCAATACGAGGTGGCCAGGAAGTGAATGACCCTAACGCTGAAGATCAGCGCGAAGCATTGAAAAAATATACTATTGATCTGACCGAACGCGCAGAGCAAGGCAAGATTGATCCGATCATAGGTCGCGATGATGAAATTCGTCGTATGGCGCAAATATTACAACGCCGTACCAAAAATAACCCCGTGCTAATTGGTGAGCCGGGCGTTGGTAAAACAGCGTTAGTAGAAGGTTTGGCGCAACGTATCGTGAATGGCGAAGTTGCTGAAAGCATGAAGCACAAACGCTTGCTCTCATTGGATCTTGCGGCCTTACTCGCGGGTGCTAAATTTCGCGGTGACTTTGAAGAACGTTTAAAAGCCGTGCTGAATGATGTCTCTAAAGCCAGTGGCAACATCATTCTCTTTATTGATGAATTACATACCATGGTCGGTGCAGGTAAAGCAGAGGGCGCTATGGACGCTGGCAATATGTTAAAGCCTGCATTAGCACGCGGCGAACTGCATTGTATTGGCGCGACCACGCTGAATGAATATCGTGAATATATCGAAAAAGATGCTGCGCTTGAGCGTCGCTTTCAGAAGGTACTGGTGGGCGAACCTTCTGTAGAAGACACGATAGGGATTTTGCGTGGCTTAAAAGAACGCTACGAAGTGCATCATGGTATAGAAATTACTGATCCGGCGATTATTGCGGCAGCGACTTTATCCAACCGCTATATTACCGATCGCCAGTTGCCTGATAAAGCTATTGATCTGATGGATGAGGCCGCATCGCGTATCCGCATGGAAATAGACTCCAAACCCGAAGCACTGGATAAGTTAGACCGTCGTCTGATCCAGCTTAAAATTGAGCGCGAAGCCTTAAATAAGGAAACCGATGACGCATCGCTTAAACGCCTGGAAGATCTGCAAGATAAAATCACAGATTTAGAAAAAGAATATGCAGATCTGGATGACATCTGGACATCAGAAAAAGCGGCTGTCCAGGGTTCGGCACATATCAAGGAAGCTTTGGAGCAAGTGCGTTTAGAACTGGAAAATGCCCGTCGTGCCGGTGATCTAGGACGCATGTCCGAATTGCAATATGGCAGAATTCCTGAACTGGAAGCACAACTTGCGCAAGCAACCGCTGCTGAAACCAGTGATTTTCAGCTATTACGCAATAAGGTCAGTGAAGAAGAAATCGCCGATGTAGTATCGAATTGGACCGGTATCCCGGTGTCTAAAATGCTGGAGGGTGAACGCGATAAATTATTGCGTATGGAGCAAGAACTGGATAAACGCGTCATTGGTCAGCAAGAAGCGGTCATTGCCGTGTCAAATGCCATTCGCCGCTCACGCGCTGGCTTATCAGACCCAAACCGTCCGATAGGATCGTTTCTGTTTCTTGGTCCGACCGGCGTGGGTAAAACTGAGTTATGCAAAGCATTAGCCAGCTTCCTGTTCGATACTGAAGAAGCCATGGTGCGCATTGATATGTCCGAGTTTATGGAAAAACATTCTGTCGCACGTCTGATTGGCGCACCTCCTGGCTATGTAGGGTATGAAGAAGGCGGTTATTTAACAGAAGCAGTACGGCGTAAACCTTATTCAGTGA
The DNA here is from genome assembly GCA_942491615.1 of uncultured Gammaproteobacteria bacterium. Classification (GTDB taxonomy): domain Bacteria; phylum Pseudomonadota; class Gammaproteobacteria; order Methylococcales; family Methylomonadaceae; genus Methyloprofundus. The sequence goes on along the minus strand of CALOCH010000015.1, from coordinate 94,673 downwards.
TTTTACTGGATGAGGTGGAAAAGGCGCATGCAGATGTCTTTAACATTCTATTGCAAGTCCTTGATGATGGTCGTTTAACCGATGGTCATGGACGTACTGTAGATTTTCGAAATGTAGTAATCATTATGACCTCTAATCTAGGTTCGCATGTCATTCAGGAAATGGCTGGTGAGGCGCAATATGATGCTATGAAAGCCGCCGTAATGGAAATAGTGGGCACACATTTCCGTCCTGAATTTATTAACCGGATTGACGATTCAGTCGTTTTCAGACCATTAGGTGCTGAGCAAATACATAAAGTGGCCGCCATTCAACTGCAATATTTATACAAACGCTTAGCGGATCGGGATATTAAAATGGACGTTTCCGAAAAAGCGTTGGATTTATTGAGCGAAGCAGGCTTCGACCCGGTATATGGTGCACGTCCATTAAAACGTGCAATACAGCACTATATCGAAAACCCATTGGCACAGGAAATCCTCAGTGGCCGGTTTATGCCGGGAGATACCATTGATGTCGATGTAGAAAATGGCGTCTTCACTTTTACACCGTTAATGGAGGCAGTGAGCGCTTAATAAAGGGAGACAATTATTACTTGGAGTTGCGCCGCATATCGAGGTTAAAAGTATGCGGTGTGTACTCTAAAGTAATGTTAGCTCAATAAACCCGCAAGCATAAATCTCTATTACCCTCAAGTTAATTGCAATAATCATATTCCCTTGCCTAAAACTTGCTTTAAATTCTGTATCAGGAAATTCATAATGTCAGTAAGGTATAATACTCTGCTGGCATTTTTTATGTATTAAACTGTAACCGTTCATCTAACCCATCCTTGCATAGGAGGAAGACCGAACGCTTGCATTAAACATGCCCTGCAAACTGCTTCCTCAACTAAAACAGCTACATCAAAAGAATATTGGAGCAAATAATGAAAAAAACGGCATTAGAGGATATTATCGAGCGATTGCGCATTACGCAACTCGAACTGGAAACCGAAATTGAACGTCTGTTAAAGCAGAAGCAGGCGCAGTTTCATTACAGTCTGCGCCTTGGTAAAGTCTATTTTGAGCGGAATATCTATCGCTGGCAGAGGCAGCAACGCACTAATGTCTGGCGTTATCTGATAAAAGCACCGCTACGTTCGATTTTATCAGCGCCGATTATCTATAGTATGTTTATACCTCTATTTATTTTAGATATATCCATTAGTTTTTATCAGCATACCTGCTTTCGTATCTATGGCATTCCTCGTGTAAAACGTGCTGAGCATATTATTATTGACCGTCATCGCTTGGCATATCTGAATGCTATCGAATCATTCAATTGTGTTTATTGTGGCTATGGTAATGGTGTTATTGAATATGCTCGTGAGATAATTGCGCGAACTGAACAGTACTGGTGTCCTATCAAACATGCGCAGCGTAGTAAGGATCCACACCAGCGCGCACATAAATTTATTGACTACGGTAATGCAGAAGCCTGGCGCAAAGAATTTCGCACCATTCGCATGGATTGGTCTGATAGCGAAAAAGACAACAAATAATAACGCAAGCAATGAATCTTTATTTTGCTAACTAAGGATTAAAGCATCATGTCATCATCTCTGGTTCATGTGCCTAGAACGGCAAGCTCCACTCTGGTTAAACAATCGCCTTTATTCGCGTCTTTGCCCAGTGCGTTGCTCACTGAAATGGCGCCCCACTTCCAATTGCACACCTGGGAAAAAGGTGGTTTTATTGATCCTGCAAGCGTATTAACCCGCTTTTATTTTTTACAAAGTGGTCAACTGGAAATGAAGCGCAGCAATCCGGAAACTGGCCGTGATGTGACGCTGGATATGCTTTATCCAGGAGACAGTTTTGATATTATTACCTTGCTGGATGGACAATCACATGACTGCGAAATGTACCCATTAACGCAGTTACAACTGATTTCTGTCCCTATAGATATGATGCGTAAGTGGTTATGGACTTACCCGGAACTCAACCAACAATTTCTGCCGTATCTTGCACATAAAATGCGTGAGCAGGAAAATCGCGCAAGTAGTTTTGTATTGCATGATATTGCGACTCGATTAAGCCGTATTATTCTGCAACACCTGAATAAAATACAAAACTATAGGGGGGATCACAAACAGGCTCACAAAGATCACTTGATTAATGGCTTATCAGATGAAATTTTAGCGCGTATGGCGGGTTCGGTGCGTCAGGTGATTAACAAGCAGTTACAATACTGGAAATCACAGGGCATGATTGATAAAAAACGCAACCAGATCATTATTAATGATCTGGAGGCATTAAACAAAGAAGCAAAATTGACTCACTCCTCTTTCCACAAGCGTTGAGTCAAATAACACCTAAGTTTTAATTGCGTTGCAAGAAGGCAATGGACTGGCGCAGACTCTTGATCTCATCCAGTAATTCCAGCGCCAGAACAGCACCTGCGAGATTAACATTAAGATCACGTTGCAAGCGTAACGCTGCTTGTATCCTTAAAATACTATCTCCGGGAAACTGCCAGCGGGTATAATTGACACGCGGTTGCAATGGCTCGACCACGCCATCTTCAATCATAACAAGCAGTTGCTCTGCTGACAAAGCACAACACCGACATAATTCGGCGAGTGTAAAAGTCTGCTCTTCCTCGATAATATTACCGGATAATAATGTAATAACTTCATTTTGCATATTCATGCTCCCAGTTTTGCCCGTGGATTAAAATTGCCGGCGACTTTTTGCAAAGATTGATACGCAGCAATTTCCTGTTCACTCAAATTATCAGGCAAGACGATTTCCAGGGTAATATAAAAATCACCCGGAATTTTCGCCGGAATACCACGCCCCTTTAAACGCATGCGCTTACCACTGGAACAGCAAGCGGGAATTTTAAGATCCACAACGCCAAGCGGCGTAGGTACTTTTATTTTGCCACCGAGAGCTGCTTCCCACGGGGCAATTGGCAATTCCAGCGACACATCCGCACCATTAACTTTATAAATCGAGTGAGGATTGAAGGCAATTTCCAGATACACATCACCTGCTGGCCCACCGCCAACTCCCGGACTGCCTTGTCCATGCAAGCGGATATTCTGGCCCTCCTTGACGCCTTTAGGGATTTTAACATTCAGCGTTCGTTCTTTTACTTGTGGACGGCCATTTTCGCCCAAAACCGTAGAATGCAGGTTGATACCCCGCGCCGCACCATGATAGGCATCCTCAAGATCTATAAATACCCTGGCATGACTATCTTCACCTCGCGCACGAAAATTTGCACGCTGGCTACCTGCACTCTGACGAAACCCACCGCCGCCTTTGCCAAACAGACTTTCAAAGAAATCACTGAACCCGGCAGCACCCTCATCGGTAAAACCGCCGCCATGAAATTCAAACCCTGCATTCCAGTCAGGCGGCGGCTGAAAGCCTGATTGCCCTGCTTTCCAGTTAGCGCCTAATTTATCATAAGCTGCGCGCTTTTCCGGATCTTTTAAGACTTCGTAGGCTTCACCCACCTCTTTAAAATGTGCTTCTGCATCTGCCTCCTTGCTAACATCCGGATGATATTTCCGAGCCAATTTACGATAAGCCCGCTTGATCTCATCTTGCGAGGCCTCTTTTGTAACCCCCATAATTTTATAATAGTCTTTATATTCCACTCTGACTCCTTCGATTATTAATAAGACGCTGGCTTAAACAACAAAAGGCAGACCGGTAATAACCGGCCCGCCTGTCTGGATAAAAAAAACGGCGCTATTAACTAACAGTAATTCTACGTCTACGCTGCTGCGGCGTTTTGTGTAATTCAATTTTTAACACCCCTTTAGCGTAGCTCGCTTTTGCCGAATCAGCATCCACTTCATAGCTAAGGGGAATAGACCGGGTGAAGCGACCATAAGCACATTCTAACACCCTATATTCACCTTTAGTTTCTTCATGTTGAAAGCGTTTTTCACCACTGATGGTCAGTATATTATCCTGCACAGTAATATCAAAATCACCTGTTTCGAGACCTGGAGCCTCAAGCTTAACAACTAATTTATCAGCGTCATCAAACATATCCGCATTCATCAGCCCCCACTTAGGGCTTTGCGCAGGAATATCATACGCCTGTTTATCATCGGAATAAAAGCGAGTTAAGGCATTTTCAGCCCGACTAATTAAGTGATTCCAGCCCTGGCTCACCGACTCCCAGGTGCGCGACAAGCTATCCGTTAACGCATTGATTTTCGACATTTTATCCTCCTTAAGCGGATTTTACTTCAATTTTGCGCGGTTTATGTTTTTCAGAGCGCGGTATAAATAATTTCAGTTCACCCTGATTTAAATTCGCCTCAATACGTGAACTATCAAGCTCCTCACCTAAAGTAAAGCGACGTTCAAACTGTTGCGAACGGACCTCCATATAAGTAGGTTCTAATTTCTCTGGCATATCAAGATTAATAGCCCCTTTTATGGTTAATACATGCTGGTCTATATCTATATCCAGTGACTCTTTACTGACACCGGGTAAATCAACATACAGTGTAGCCCCTTGTTTAGTCTCATAAATATCCGCTAGTGGGGCTAATGTAGAAACGCTCGCTTTTTGCTCACTCACTTTTGCCTGTGTAGTTTGTGCGGCTTCATTTTTATTGATTTCATTCATTTTTCTATCCTCTTTATTGCACGGAAATTTTAATGGGGCGCGACTGAGATTCAATGCGTTTAGCAATACTGATATGTAATACACCGTCTTTATAAACAGCTTCTGCCTTATCAGCATCAACCGCTTCGGGTAAGGTTATCACACGCTGAAAATCCCCCTCAAAACGCTCCTGACGATAACTGGATTTTTTTTCATCAACAGCATCGGGCAACTTGCGTTTACCAGCAACGCTGAGCATATTTTTTTCAATTTCCACTTTTAAATCATCGGTTTTCATGCCGGGTACAAACAAATACACATCGACACTTTTATCAGTTGTCCCGATATTAATAGCTGGATAAGAAGTACGCGATGAATTCTCGATGCGACGAAAAACATTCGGATAAAACAAACTATCCACCTCATTATCTAACATGGAAAAAGGGAAACGTAACATATTCGATATCATGATTTTTCTCCTACTTTACTTAAAGTGATTATCAACCTGTCGATTTTTATCGATGTATATAAGATACTTTAAGCAACATAAAAGTTCTGTCATTTAAGTGACAGAATAGAGATATTCGCTTTTTTGAGGCTAGAAAATAACAGGAGATTTGAAGCTATATCCAATATTTGATATAGACAACAACGATTTTGTCGCACTAATGCAGCAAATTGGAGGCATAGATTGAGAAGTGCTCGGTTAAGAAATATGTGATCTTTCACATTACCGATTTGAAGTTATTGTTGCAGTGGATTTCGTTATTTCGGGGACATAACATTAAAATAACTGGTTTATCCAGTTGATTTTGAGTTATAAATACTTTGGATAGAGCGTTGATAATACACTAATTTTGACAGGCTGATAAGTCGCTCGTATAAAACAACGTGGAACACGAAATTACTGTATTACACAATTGTTCCACACGGGCCACTCGGCAAATATGTGACTCTCTCTTTTTTGCTTACCTAATGTTTCGGTAAATCCATATACTATGGCATTAGCACCTATTTAAAATACTAAAGTGATCTTTTGTTACCCTAGAACCAAGGTTATTTTTCGTACTTGATAACTGAATATGATCTCTTAACTTGACTATTTGCGTTTGCCGCTGCAGAAGCATCTTTAGGATGTGAAGAATACGGATTATCATTCATCATATGCTGTCCTTCCATTGCTGAAGCTTTAGGATTATTATTCATCATATGCTTTCCCTCCATTACTGAAGCGTTCGGGTTATCATTCTTCATTTTAGGTTCTTCAGCAACTGCTACTGCAGATAGAAGAGAACTAAATACAGCTGTTAATATAATTTTTTTCATTTTGTTAGGCCTTATAATATTTTTTGGATTCAACTAACAAGTGCATAACTTGAATTAGATAGAATAAACAGGCGGTCATCAGCAAGCAGTCGTATTATTTATTCTCCATAAGAGAGAAAACAATTACTACCAACAAACAACTAACCTCTAAACAACAATGACAGACTTATGTACTAATTACAAGCAATATTTCTCAGCAAGAAATTTTCGATTCTATAGGACTAAAGCCAGCCAACGATTAGTCGCGAGCTAAAACGTAACTCAGGTCAACACGACTACCGTCATAAACAATCTCGAAAGACATTTGATGAGCATCATTCAAATGCTGTTAAAAAAAGATATGCGGCAAATTTTGTTCGCTAACCGAGCCTAGTGTGCCAAGAAGGATGGTGAAAACTATCCATGCTGTATTAAAGATGAGAGTAGGTCTCTCGGTTTCGGCGACCAGAAGCTGGAATCAAACCACCCCATGCGGCTTTTGTAAAGAGCATTAGTCGTGAGCGATGTGGGAAAAGGCAGGCAATGATCTGTCAGGTAGGTATTAAGGAGATGAACGAAAGTGAACCCCTGATGAGGTATCGAAAGTTAGTACGATACTGTCAAAACCAAGCTTCTAGGCTTAGCTTGGGATGAGTTTTGATGTGAGCTGGCATAACAGATAAAGCGGCAGTCGGTATAGAGGGGGCATGAACTTAATATAGGCTTTAATAGGGAACTTGGGAACCTGTCGTTTTGATGTTAAGGGAGAAACCCAAGTGGAAGCCCCACAAGGGTCTGAGTACCGATGCAGAGCACGGGGGCGGATCAGCTCGTAGTAGTGATGAAGTTTCTGTAATGGAAATAGAGCGAAGGGGCTGACATGTCCAAAATAGAACATTGGTCAACCACAAATGGGAGGAACTAATGATTTATGCAAACTTGGTAATTTGTAAGGGACATGAAGAGCCGTATGAAGCGAGAGTTTCAAGTACGGTTCTGTGAGAGCCCGAGGGGGAAGTTCCCTCGGGCGACTCGACCGGGCTTTTAGCTCAACTTAAACACTGCAGAAAAAACGTCCGAGTTGATTGCTTTTGTTAGATTAATTTTTTGCTGACCTTAAAAAATATCTAAAAATCATTAAACCTTGTAGATATAGCAATCCATTTCCCCAACTATTTCACCTAGCTGATTCGTAGCAACGCAATTAGTTGTAAATGAATCATTTTTTCTTTCAATAATTTGAACGTCAATTTTCACGTGCTGACCAGAAATAGCCAGCTTTTCTGCTCGCAAATCACATGATTTAAGTACAAATTTTGCGTTATCCTCACCTAAGATATTCGTAAGAAAAATATAGCTAGAATTAAGGAAACATTGTGATAATATTGCTACAGAGAGAGTCTTTACCTTTTCAAAGTGGCCTAGGCACATTTCGGGAACCACTTTACCAATAGATGCCACTAAAGACTCACTATCTATATGTAGGACCTCCAAATTAACATTTTTACTATATGGATTTTTGTTACCGATACCAGCTACAACTTCACCAATACTATCGCTATACACTCTATTAAACGACTTTTCCTTCATGACGTGATATTTAACGACAAGACGAGCAGAAACATCGCCAGACATATCTAGCAATTCAGTCTCTGCAACTAACTCTCTCTTATTCACAAACTTTGCCTTAGCCCTTGCATAAAGGTAATCTGGGCGGGTATTGGATATGTAACTTTGATATGTATTAATCTCTGCTTGGTATGCTAAATAATAGTGTCGTTATTTTACAGGGTTAGCCAATGCCCCAAAGCATGAGCCCAATATAGCTAAGTGCCTTCCAACTTCAGAAGCATCCATTAAAGTTTTCTCATACAAACTTTGACACTCAACAGGAGATTTCGCAACAAGCCACCCATCACTATCGAAATACAAACTATCAAGTGCAAAATAAGGGGCTATCACCTCAATCAGATCTTCTATATTTGAAATCGAACATACATCTATATTCAAATTACCTAACATACTATTCCTTTTCTTAAAATTTATCGATTATTAATCTAACATGTATTAGCAGTCAAGGTTGCCCTGCTAATAACTATACTCGCCGATTAATCAGGTATATTTGACAGAATATTAGTATACTAACTTTTTGATCTGATTTCTCTGGGGTATGGGTTTGAAATTCATGCATATTTGCCTGCCATTCAAATTATTCTGTGAACTTACTTTGATAATTGATAATATTTTTTAAACGGACTTTCTTACTTTCTTACAACAAGACTCTGTCTATATAGTTTGTTTTCATACCCAGGTAAAAGTAAAGACTCAGGTCTCGAATTGAGGATTTTTACCAGCTTGTTCACAATTCGAGCCTCGTCCACTTCGTCAGTCACAGAGCCTTTTATCAGACCAACTATTAATGATAAGTTACGGACTACAATCTGCTCTACACAAGCCATCAAACCAAACCACTACTGTAATATAGCCTCTAAAGAATAACCATCGATTTCTATAATTTCTTTCAGTCGTTTTAAGCCATCCATCTGGATTTGACGCACTCGCTCGCGTGTGACACCCAGCTCACTCGCCACAACTTCTAAAGTGGCATTATCATATCCACATAAACCATAACGACGACAGATAACTTCAGATTGCTTTTTAGATAATTTCATTAACCATGACTGAATATTGCTTTTTATCCCTTCTTCATGAATTTGATCTAGCAATGAATCTGCTCCTGCATCTGGAATTGAATCCGCTAAGGACCTATCAGAATCAAAAGAACTGGGCGCATCAACAGAGGTCACTCGTTCGTTTAATTTAAGCATTTTCTCGACGACTTCAATGGGTTTTTCCAGATAGGTGGCAATATCTTCAGCGCGCGGTTCAACTTCAAGTGTTTGCGATAAATGACGCTGTGCTTTTAAATATACATTCATCTCTTTTACTACATGAATGGGTAAACGTATTGTGCGCGTCTGATTCATAATGGCACGCTCAATTGTTTGGCGTATCCACCAGGTAGCATAGGTAGAAAAACGAAAACCGAGATCAGGGTCAAACTTCTCTACCGCTCTAATCAAACCTAGGTTTCCTTCCTCTATTAAATCCAGTAAAGCCATCCCTCTATTTAAGTAGCGACGGGCTATTTTGACCACCAGACGTAAATTACTCTCAATCATAATTTGTCGTGCGTTTTGATCCCCGTTTAAAGCTTTCTTACCATGTATCTTTTCTTCTTCAGATGTTAATAAGGTCGATTTGCTTAACTCTTTAAGGTAAACCTTAGTTGCATCGAAAGAGTGATCTTTTTTATCATCCAAGGTCAGGACTGCTGAATCATTCAAGTCTTCTTCAACGACAACAATTTCTTCCACAGCATCTAAGTCAAACTCTTCAGAGGTAAAAACGTTATTTTCTAAAGTACTCATTCATTACACCTTTATTTAATTAACCCCAGATTTTTTCAACATAATTTGCCAGGCACTTTTATCTTGGCAAATAACTCAGTGGATTTACGGGCTCACCATTTTTTCTGATCTCAAAATGCAAAGAAGGCTTCGCGTTAGCTCCAACCCCCATTTCTGCAATGTCCTGTCCACCTTTGACATGCTGGCCTTCTTTGACCAACAAACGCCGACTATGCGCATAAGCACTTAAATACAAGTAATTATGCTTAATAATTAAGAGTTTTCCATACCCTGCCAGGCCATTACCGCTATAGGCAACAACGCCGGATTCAGCGGCCTTAATTTTTTGTCCTACTACACCGGCAATATTAATGCCTTTGTTGCCCGTAGCAGAAAAGCTTCTTACCACTGGCCCTTTTACTGGCCATTTCCAGTGTAAATTTAATGCCTTATTACTTTTTGGAGTAGTAACACTACGTTTACTATTTTTTTTCTTTACCGAACTTTTTTTTGACTTGCGTACCGGAAATAACTTGAGTCTCTGCCCCGGATAAATTGTATAAGGAGGGGCTATATTATTCCATTTCGCAAGTTGCTTATATCTATGTCCTGACCTACTGGCCACGATTGACAGGTTATCACCTTTTTTTACCGTGTAATATGAACTACTCGACAAATCTTGTTTTTTAGGTGATGCATTTTTTTTTGATTGCGAACTTGTGCAACCCTCTGCCACCATTAAAGCAATTAATAGGTATACAAGTTTTCTTAATGACCTGGACATAAATATGAATTTTAGCCTGCACAAAAGAAAGAAATATTATGCTGAAATTTATTGCAACCAGCCTCAACAAGAAGTGTACTGCGTAGAGAAGACTAATGCTTCAACAAGATTTCCTTGGCTCGGTTAATTTGTGCAGCAAGATAGCTGGAACCACCACGGTCGGGATGATTTTTTAACATCAATTTGCGATGGGCATCAATGATTTCCTGACGTGTTGCCGAAGCAGACACGCCTAAAATTTTATAGGCCTCTTCAAACGTCATACTCGTCGAAGCGCCTTTTGCCCCCGGTGCTTGCTTACCAAAATCACCTCGCGTACGGAATAAAAACCACAAACGCTGTAACTGGGGAGCATAGCGCAAAGCGACTGGCAAAAAACGCGCGACAAAGGCAGCAATAACGCCAAGCGCAGCTAAAATCCAGTTTAACCGCCCCATGACAGCCAATAGCAACAGTAGTGAACCTAACCCATATATGATGGTTTGTCTGATATACGCCCGTCGTTCCTGAGGTGGCTTTTGTAAGAGGAATTTAACCCAAAAAAAAGCAGTGATAATAATGCCTATCAAATACAGCCTGATCAATGTTTATACCTTATTACTGAAGATTATTTATATTCGAGATAACTATAGAAATTAAGCTTTAAGAATACTACATAAGCCTCAGAAATGAGAATAATTTATTAGTAAATGCCATATCAAAAGAGACAAGGCTTCCATCTATCCAGCACGACGTAAGATTTGACCTCTTCTCGTGTATTGATTAGGATTACGGAAAGTTTTTCTAATATGACAGCACCGTTAAGAGGTGACTTACTCTATAGAATGCGAAAGTTTAAGTCTGTAGCCTTGATTCAATTCATCAGAGCAATGACGGCTCTGATATAATCATTTGATTTTTATCATGGAATCCTTAATGAGCAACGACTGCTTTTCTTCTCTGCCTATCTCTAGTGCGCAAATTGCCAATCTGGATACGCTCGGCTATCAAAAAATGACCGCTATTCAGGCTCAGGGCTTACCACATGTATTACATGGCAAGGACATTATTGCCAAGGCAAAAACAGGGAGTGGTAAAACAGCCACTTTTGGCATTGGTTTATTAGAGCAGATTAATCCGCGTTTTTTTGGCGCGCAAGCGCTTGTTTTATGCCCCACCAGAGAATTAGCTGATCAAGTGGGCAAAGAACTACGCAAACTAGCTCGCTCCACGCCTAATATCAAACTGGTATTACTCTGTGGCGGCAAGCCCTTCAGAATACAAAAAGACTCTCTTGAGCATGGCGCACATATTATTGTAGGTACGCCGGGACGCATTCAAGATCATTTGACGAGAGGTACTTTGATTCTTGACGGCTTAAAAACCTTAGTGTTAGATGAAGCTGACAGAATGCTGGATATGGGTTTTAGTGATGTCATCAATGAAATTATTGCGCAGACACCAAAAACCCGTCAGACTCTGTTGTTTTCTGCAACCTACCCTGCCGCAATTAACAAGATGTGCCATGCTATTCTTAATGATCCAGTGACTATCACTGTTGAGTCTGAACATACCAGTCAGGTTATTGAACAGTCGTTTTATCAGGTTAAAAGTCATCAACGAGAAGACAGCTTGCTCGCTTTGTTTGAACACTATACCCCCGAAACAGCGCTGGTGTTTTGTCATACAAAAATACAATGCGATGAAGTCGCACGGTTTCTGCAACGGCATCAGGTTGAGGCTTTGGCCATACATGGCGATCTGGAACAACGCGAGCGCGATCAGGTGCTGGTACGTTTTGCCAATCATAGCTGTTCGGTATTAGTCGCTACCGATGTCGCAGCACGTGGTCTGGATATAAAATCCTTGCAGGCAGTCATCAACTTTGAATTACCGCGCGATCCTGAAATTTATATACACAGAATTGGTCGTACTGGGCGGGCCGGCGAAACAGGGATTGCCTTAAGCCTGTTTACCGAACAAGAACAAGCCCGCATTAAAGCAATAGAAGCCTTTCAACAAAAACCATGTCAATGTAATTTTCCTGAGTCTTTAAATCGTCAAGCTGGTTTTAGCTTGCAATCACCTATGGTCACTCTGCAACTGGATGCAGGTCGCAAAAATAAAATTCGCCCCGGCGATCTTCTGGGAGCATTAACAGGAGACGCGGGATTGACAAACACTCAGATTGGTAAAATCGATATTTTTGATATTAACTGCTATGTCGCCGTTGAGCGCACTGCTTTTCGCAAAGCACTTGACTATCTAAACCGTGGCAAAGTTAAAGGGCGCAGTATTCGAGCGCGCGTGATTCATTAGAGTCCAGTGCTTTGCTCCTTTTCTTTAAAAATTAGCTATTCAGGATCTCAATTTATTCATCAACGTGACGCCGGTGGTTAGCACAAGAGCGCCTGAAATCACCGCCACTGACACCAGCATATTACTAAGCCATTCAGGTCTTAGTAGTAATATCACGCCCAGGCCTAACATCATGCTCCCGGATAATAATTTTAGTAAGCGACCTTCCACTTCAGATAGTTTTTTTCTACCTAGTGTCAAAGTGAATAATATGACAATCAGCAATAAGGGAATCATATAAATAACATTGTAATAGGCGAGATAAAGGTAATACTTCATATTGCTCAATTGATTTAGCGTTAAAACCCGCGTATAGACCATCGGCAGGCCAGCAGTGCACAATAATTCATAGCTATTGGCGGCAACAGCCAGAATAATCGTGGCTGAAATCATCGCGATCCAGTTTTGCGACTGGCTGAGAGTCCTTATTCTGGCAAATAATTTTGTTCTTGCTGAATCAGACAGTGACAAGGACACACCTTGTTTAAAAAAGAAATAATCCTTGATATTAATAAGTCCAAAACAGACAGCTATCAAGCCCGCAACAGCGGTAATAAAAACTAACTCCTCAGTCATAAGAAATAAATTGAGCCAGGCACTCATAAACAGAAAATACATGACACCGGAACACAGCACAAAGGTAAAGCCAATCGCTAACATACGCGTTCGGCTTCGGTGTTGCACCATCAAACTGAGCAAAAAAAATAGAATAAAAAAAGCGCACGGGTTGAAGGCATCCAGCGCCGCTATAATAAGCGTAAAAACGGGCAAAGAAAAATCCTGATAATGAATTTCACCCAGACCAGGAACCGTGACATTTTCTTGTCTTGGTGGATTCCCTTGTTGCTGATGGCAGGCAAGCAGTCTTTGTTCTAACTCCTGGCCTGTAGTTTCTGCGCGATCGTAACCTACCATTATTTGACCACAAAAGATAAAAGCAGGGACTGAATTGGCGGGCTGTTGTAATTGTTGCGCCATCTGCATATACAACTGTTGATTAGTTTCACTGCCGACTAAATCATAGCTATATAGATTTAACCAGGTGTAATTTTTCTGTAGCTTTTTAAGTAATGGTTTAGATGCTTGGCAATGTGGACAATAGCGAGACCAAAAATAATGCAGAGCGACTTCATTTTTATTTGCGCTCTGTACGTTAGTATCAGTCGCCGTTTCTGCTTTTGCATTCACAGCAAAAAATAAGCCACTTAATAGCAGCAGGTAAATAAAATAAATGACTAATTTTATAGACCGTGGGGAATCATTTCTGCTGGCTTGAGGAGGTATGATCATCTATAAACGTCCATAATGTCAGTAAATCATTGCTTTTGTCTGTATCCACTGTAAAACAGTATTTTAACTCTTCATCGTTGAGTGGTTGCAGCTTTCTAAACTGACTATCTAATACAGACTGGTCTGCCTCAGAAATATTATCCTGCCGTTCAACACGTTTTAATATACGCTGTAACAGCGACTGACGGCTAGCCTTTGTACTTACAATGAGAAATGGAATCTTAATCTGTATTGCCAGATGGAAAAACAACTCACGTTGCTGTTGTTGCAAAAAAGTCGCATCGACAATCACATTGTAACCAGCATTCAGTATTTCTGAAGCAAGTTGCAATAAACGCTGATAGGTCATATTGCTATTGGCTGGGCTATACAAATCGCAATCAATAGCGGAATGACTTTGCTGCTGTGGTGCAAGCTTATGCATTCGCTTTCTTTCTATATCAGAGCGTATTCGTATAACTTGATAACGACTGATTATTTTTTCAGATAAACCGCTTTTACCTGAACCGGACACTCCGTGCATAATCATTAACCACGGCTTTTGTGTTTGTGAATAGCGTGTTGCCAGTTGCAAATAGCTATGATAACTGGCGCTTGACAATTGCTGCTCTGCTGCACTCGCACATTGGCTGGCACGAATTACGCAGACTTTGGCTCTGACCATGGCACGGTAAACCAGATAAAAGCGCAATAATGTTAAGCCGTGATAATCACCTGTATATTGCAGGTATTCATTAAGAAACTGAAAAGCCAAATCATTGCGCTGTTTACCCTGCAAATCCATCATCAGAAAGGCAATATCGCTGATGACATCTATCCAGTACAGAAAAGGATTAAATTCGATACCATCAAACGGCACAACCTGACTGTTAATCAAGGCAATATTGCCGAGATGTAAATCACCATGACACTCACGGACAAACCCCGTCTGTTGCCGTTGCATAAATAAATCTTGCAGGGCACAATATTGCTGTTTACTCCAAATGGACAATTGTTTCAACGCCCCTGATTGATCACAGCCTTTCAACTGTAGAATCTGACTAAAATTCTCCTGCACTGACTGCATGATCGCAGAGGGATCACCAAATCCGCTATGACTTGTTGCTTTCGCTATGCTGTCGTGAAAAGCCGCGATGATTTTTGCAGTTTGTCTGATAAGTACGTCGCTGATTTGATGCCTGATTAAGAGTTGATCGAAGGTTTTATCTGCCTCAAACTGGCGCATTTTCAGCGCATATTCAAAAGCAACACCCTTTCCTATTAACGAAGGCTGTTGCTTAGTTCCGGTGATAGCCACGACTTCAAGATAAATATCGGCAGCCAGTCGGGAATTTAAACGTAATTCTTCCAGACAATAATGGTGGCGTTTAGCTAAACTAGAAAAATCGAGAAAACCAAGATTTAGCGGTTTTTTTATTTTATAAGCAAACTTTCCAGTAAGTAATACCCATGAAATATGCGTTTCAATCAGCCTGAAATAGTCGACTGAGTGGGGATAGATAGCAGGATTTTGCAGCGACTTTATTAATTCTGTAGGAATATTCATAGCACAAATGCAATTGCTGGTTCAGTAAAGTTGACAAGATAGCACCTTTTCAGCATGATCAAGAATAAAACTAAAAAATACTATGAGTACCGATACTTTAAAAATACGCCACATAGGAATAGACACCTATCATGAAAATGTTGCTTACCTGAACCGCGAATGCAGTATTTATCGTGCCGAAGGCTTTCAGGCTTTATCTAAAATTCAAATTAGTGTTAATGGTACTCAACTACTTGCGGTACTAAATGTAGTTGACGATAATGCGATTGTTCAGCCGGGTGAACTAGGACTTTCCCTGCAAGCATTTAATTATTTGAATGCCAGCGAAGGCACACTGGTCACAGTCGATCATGCAGAGCCTCCCAAATCGATGGATGCCGTCAGGCGAAAGATTAATGGTGAGCGCCTTAATCAGGCTGATTTTGATGATATCAGTAATGATATTGTGTCTACCAGGTATTCTAAAATGGAAATGGCTGCTTTTTTGGTTGCCACAGGGCAAAATAATCTTGATCGAGACGAGCTACTCTATTTAACCCGTGCCATGTTGAACTCTGGCGAGCAAATGAACTGGCATGAGCCGCTGGTTGCTGATAAACATTGTATCGGCGGGATTCCGGGTAACCGAACTTCGATGCTCGTGGTGCCAATTGTCGCTGCGCATGGTATGTTAATCCCAAAAACGTCCAGTCGCGCGATTACCTCCCCATCTGGCACAGCTGATACCATGGAAATACTTTGCGAAGTCAATCTCACGCCTGAACAAATGTCGAATATTGTGCGTCAGGAAAGGGGGTGTCTAGTCTGGGGTGGGACAGCTAGACTGGCTCCTGTTGATGATATATTGATTTCAGTAGAAAGGCCTTTAGGCATCGATTCGCAAGGTCAGATGGTAGCGTCTATTTTGTCCAAAAAACTTGCTGCTGGCTCAACTCATTTGATCATTGATATACCCGTAGGCCCCACGGCAAAAGTCAGGCATATGCGCCAGGCCTTGGCCTTACGCAAACTATTTGAGTTTGTTGGCGACCGGCTTAATATTCATCTGGAAGTAATGATTACTGATGGCCGACAGCCGATAGGTATGGGCATAGGTCCTGTGCTGGAAGCTCGTGATATTATGCAGGTACTTAACAATGATCCTAAGGCACCGGCCGATTTACGCCAGAAGTCACTACAATTAGCCGGCAGAATTATTGAATTTGACCCCGATGTACGTGGCGGGCAAGGTTATGCGATTGCCAGAGATATACTGGAGTCAGGGCGGGCTTGTGCAAAAATGAATAATATTATCAAAGCTCAGGGTGCAAAGGAAATAGATTTACAGCCGGGAAAACTGTGTTATCCGGTATGCGCAGATAGAGATGGTATCGTCACCCATATTGATAACTTTCAAACAGCAAAAATTGCACGTATTGCCGGTGCGCCTATGGACAAAAAAGCAGGTGTTGATTTGTTTAAAAAACTGGGCGATAAAGTCACTAAAGGCGAACCTTTATTCCAGATTCATGCCGAATTCCCTGCTGATTTTAATTTTGCCTCAAAACTGGCACAACAAAACAGTGGTTATAGCATTGGTGAAAAAGAACAGGTTTTACAGCCCTTAATTGCCTTTTAAGAGAATGAGAATGAAAATGCTGATACTCACTTTTCCAGACTATCAACCTCAGGCCAAAAGATTTGCTTTGGCACTGGGTGCGCCATTGCAGGAAGTCTATCTGCACCAGTTTCCTGACGGTGAGAGCTTATTGCGATTACCGCTAGATCTGCCCGAACATATCATTATTTGTCGTAGCCTTAATCAGCCTAACGATAAATTGATCGAACTTCTCTTATGCGCAAAAACTGCGCGACAACAAGGCGTTAAACGCATCACGCTGGTCGCACCGTATTTATGCTATATGCGCCAGGACATTGCCAACCAGCCCGGTGAAGCTGTCAGCCAGCGCATTATTGGCCAAATGCTGGCGGAACTGTTTGATGACGTAATTACTGTTGATCCTCACCTGCACCGTATATCCACCTTAAAGCAAGCGATTCCCCTGGCTAATGCGATAAGCCTGACAGCAACAAATGAAATCAAACTGTTTCTTCAGCAACATTTTAAACGAGCAGTGCTATTAGGTCCTGATAGCGAATCTGAGCAATGGGTAGCAGCGATTGCCCAAAAGATTGGTTTTGAGTATTCAGTAGCAGAAAAAATACGTCAGGGTGATACACACGTTAGCATGCGCTTAGCGGAATTTGATTTTCATAACAAACTTGTCGTCATCGTTGATGATATGGCCAGTACCGGAAGAACCCTGGCAAAAGCCACAGGATTATTATTGGCAGCAGGTGCATTAAGGGTTTATGCCGTTATAACTCATCCTTTATTTTGTGCTGATGCGGAAGCCCATATCATTCAAGCTGGCGTACAACAAATCTGGAGTACCGACAGTATTAGTCATACCAGCGCTTGCATCCATCTGGATAAATTACTGGCTCAGGGGATAAAAGAGATTTTATAGCTTCATCAAACTGCAAGCACGATGAAACGACTCGGAGAGATAGTTTGAGGAAACCATAATAGACCTATGATATGCCTCACAGCCATCTAATCCAAAATTTTGCTCTAACCTTCAATATAAGTTGCATTCTCAAGATTTAACGATTAATATCAATGAGCAACAAGATTATTTATTAAAATATGATCTGGTTGCTTGACAATTCATAATATCTTAAAAGGAAAAAATAAAATGTTAAAAAGATCAATAGCGTTATTTTTTACAGGCATTCTTATACTTGGTATTTCTGCTTGTGAAAAGGAACAAGAAGGTGCAATGGAAAAAGCGGGAAAAAACCTGGATAAGGCGACTGAAAGCGTTAAAGAATCTGCCGATAAAGCAACTAAAAGTATGCAAGAATCATATGAAAAAGCTGAAGATGCCTTATTAGATAAAGGCCCTGCTGAAAAAGCGGGTGAAAAAATCGATGACGCCATTGAAAGTGTTACTGATTAAGGAAAGGCTATCTGACTAAGCTGAGTCATCATGCATTTTGTTTGTCATAACTTTAGTTAATATTCTTATATTGCTGTGTTACAAAATATATTTTTTATCATTCAGTTGACTCGCTTTGCTGCTCCGCAATAAAAAAGCTAAACCAGCATAATGAATTCTTTTCAACAAACGTTGTTAACAGTCTAAGAAGTAACCGTGTAGTCCCCCTGCTTAATTAAGCAGGGGTTAGCGGATATTTTATTAGAAAATGCCTCCTAATTCCTAACCCAACTAATCAAAAAGGCAAGTTTAACAGCTACCTTAAGTATAGCCGTTTGTTAGCTGACTTCGTTTTCAATTTCAGGCAAATCATCCTCAGAACCCAGTAATACTGAAATACAGCGAGTATCAGGATTTTTTGCTAAAACGATTTTAGCAGTCATGGTACATGGCATACATAGTAGCATCCTCCCAACACTGACAAAAACTCAACCCCAAAAGGTTAGAAGTGCGTTTTTCAGGCATATTTATTTATACAAGGGATAATCTGCTAACTAATTATTAGCACCCTCTGATTATTATTTGCAGCATAATGCGTAGGGCGCTTTTTAGCACCCTACTTGCCTTAGGAATTATTTAAACCATGAATCATAAAATTGCGGGTTAAACATTTTTTTAACAGCGTAAGCTATACGCGCTTTAGACTCTTCAACACTTGTCCCTTCTTTAATATTACCTGTAGCGACGCCCATCCAAATAACATAACCCGTCTGTACATCTAAAGCCACAACAATTAATGCTGCTTGAGGAACATTTTCAGGGATTTCAACATCTTTTGCAGGATCAGCCTTTAGATCTTGGGCTTCCATATCAACGCCTGTAAAGAAGCTAATTGCCACTTCGGCATCTTTGTCAGCAACTTCTGTCAAGCCTTTTTCACGCAATTCGCTGTCAATCAGAAATTTAATATCGCTAGAAACATCAAATTTCGCTGGTTGCCATTTACCTTCTGGGTCATTTAAAACGGAAGCTGAGCCCAACCATGCGTATTTTGTATACGCTTTTAGATTCACTTTAGGGTCCGATGCTGTTTCAACTTCTATATCTTTTGTCATGCTAGGAGAACAGGCGGATAAAAGAAGAGCCAAGATAAAGAATATGACAGGATATAAGATTTTTTTCATGATTTTTCCAAACAATAAATTAAAAATTCCACTTTACCTTAAAAAAGACATTGATTCCATTCAAATAAGTCCTAAAAGAGCAGAGAGCAGTATTTAACGATTCTACTTGTTATACACTTGTGATTTAATAAGACGCTATCGCCCTATAATTCACATTTTTTGAGTTTACTATGCACCCTATTCTGCTCCGTTTCTTTTACCAATTGTTTATTGGTTTACTTACTTTATTATTAACTGCCTGTGAATCAAAAAATGAATATATCGCACCTCCGCCACCTGAAGTAACGATTAGCCAGCCTATACAGCAAAGCGTCACTGAATACCTGGAGTTCACCGGCACCACCCAATCAGTCGGCTTTGTCGAAGTTAGAGCACAGGCATCCGGTATCTTAGAAAGCATGCACTTTGAACCGGGAACAAACGTTAAGCAAGGCGACTTATTATTTATTATTGATCCCGAACCCTATCAGGCAAAGTTAGCCGCAGCACAGGCAGAATTAGTCAGTGCAAAAGCACAGCTAAAGCGCACTCAGGCAGAGTTAAACCGTGCCGATGAATTAATCAAGAAAAACTACATTTCAAAAACAGAACATTTGCAACGTATAACCGAGCGCGATGTGGCGCAAGCGGCAATTGGGTTAAGATCTGCTGGAGTAGAAAGCGCAAAAATCCAACTAAGTTATACCCAAGTCACCGCACCTATTGCTGGACGCGTTAGTCGCAATATCGTCGATATTGGCAATTTAGTGGGTGAGGGAAAAGCCACTTTATTAACGACTGTAACGCAATATCAACCTATGTATGTCTATTTTCATTTGAATGAGCGGGATTTATTGCGCATCATGAAATTACGTAGCGAGAAAGGTCAGAAAATGGCTCACGATCTTGACAAGAAATCTGATCAGGGATTCGACATTCCTCTGTTCTTAGGCTTAGCTGATGAAGAGGGTTTCCCTCACCAAGGGACGTTAGATTTTGCAGAGTCTGCATTGAATACGACTACCGGCACCATCGAATTACGCGGGGTATTTGCCAATACCGAGGTTCCAGAGCGTTTAATTCCTGGCTTATTTACCCGTTTACGCTTACCCATAGGAAAAACACCCGATGCCTTACTTATTGACGAACGCGCCATAGGATCTGACCAAAGCGGGCGCTATCTTTTAGTCGTCAATCTGGAAAACAAAGTTGAAAAGCGCCCTGTCACCTTAGGTCAACATATAGACGGTATGGTGGTTATTAGTAAAGGCATCAAAGCGGACGATAAAGTAATCATTAATGGCTTACAAAAAGCCAGCCCCGGTAGCGTCGTGAATCCTAAACCCGCGTCAGCCATAACAGGATAAGCCTATGTTTTCTAAATTTTTCATAGAACGCCCCATTTTTGCGGCGGTTATTTCCATTGTCCTGTTAATTGCAGGGACAGTCTCCTTATTATCCCTACCTACCGCTCAATACCCTGAGATTACCCCCCCTACTGTTGAAGTTAAAGCAACTTACCCTGGCGCAAATGCTCAGGTTATTGCTGAGACAGTCGCCGCACCGATTGAACAGCAGGTTAACGGCGTCGAAAATATGCTATACATGTCCTCCACCAGCGCCGGTGATGGTTCCTATACCTTAACCGTCACTTTTGATGTCGGTACGGATTTAGATATTGCTCAGGTCATGGTACAAAACCGTGTTGCTTTAGCCGCACCCAACTTACCCGAAGAAGTTAATCGCCAGGGCGTTAGCACCAAAAAGAAATCGGCCAATATTATTTTATTTATTGCGATAACGTCACCAGATAGCACCTTTGATGAGCTGTATTTAAGTAATTACGCGACTTTAAATATACGCGACCAATTAGCGCGTATTAAAGGCGTAGGGGATGTTATGATCTTTCCCCCTAGCGATTACAGTATGCGCGTGTGGCTCAATCCCAATCAAATGAAATCACGCGGCATTACCACGCAAGACATACTCAATGAAATGCGCGAGCAAAACGTTCAGGTAGCAGCGGGACAAATTGGTCAACCCCCCGTGCCAGCCGGCACTAATTTCCAATACACGATTAATGTCTTAGGGCGTTTAACCGATATAGCTCAGTTTGAAAATATTATTATTAAAACGGGCGAAAATGGCAGTATCACACGCTTAAAAGATGTGGCCCGCATTGATTTAGGCGGCAAAACTTATGACATTAGCGCCAATGTCAATGGCGCACCATCCGCCAGTATTAGTATTTATCAATTACCGGGTGCGAATGCCTTAGAGGTTGCCAATCAAGTTCGCGCAAAAATGCAGGAATTGGAAAAAAATTTCCCTCAAGGCTTAGAATACAAAATCCCTTATGACACCACGCTTTTTGTTAGCGCTTCTATTGATGAAGTTTTCGTTACCTTATATCAAGCAGGTGCGTTAGTTTTTATTGTTTTATTTATTTTCTTGCAAGATTGGCGTTCTACGCTGATTCCAGCGATAACTATCCCGGTATCCTTAATTGCTACCTTTATCGTTATGTCCATGATGGGCTTTTCCTTGAATATGCTAACCTTATTTGGCCTAGTGCTCGCCATTGGAATTGTGGTCGATGATTCCATTGTCGTAGTCGAGGCAACCACCGCTTATATTGAAAAAGGCATGTCCTCAAGAGAGGCTGCCATTCAAGCGATGAGCGATGTATCAGGCCCTGTTATTGCAACTACGCTGGTATTATTAGCGGTCTTTATACCCACCGCTTTTTTACCCGGCATTACCGGGCAGATGTATAGTCAGTTTTCTTTAACCATTGCTGTCTCTACAGTGTTTAGTTCACTCAATGCTTTGACGTTAAGCCCTGCCTTAGCCGCCTTATTATTACGCCCTACCCCAATAGACAAAAATGCTTTTTTTCGCGGCTTCGATAAATTTTTTGAAATCAGCGCTAATGGCTATGCTAACTTTTTAAAAGTCGTCGTTCGCCGTGGCTTTTTGATGATGTTATTAGCCATAGGTATCGCGGTTGCAAGTGGCTGGCAATTTGGTCAAATTCCTTCCGCCTTTTTGCCGGTCGAAGATCAAGGCTATGTCATCACTGCCGTGCAATTACCAGATGCCTCCTCTAAGGAACGCACGGATGAAGTTCTACGGAAAATTGATGACATCTTAAAAGAAACGCCAGGTCTACAAGACTGGATATCATTAGGGGGGTTTTCCATGATTGATGGAACCAATGCTTCTAATGCAGCAACTATTTTCGTGGTCATGAAGCCATGGGAAGAACGCACCGCTGAAAATGAAACGCAAGCGGCTATTTTGCAACACTTAAATCAAAAGCTGAGTCAAATTCAAGAAGCGATTGTCTTTACTTTTGTACCTCCAGCCATTCCAGGTCTAGGGGTTTCCGGTGGCTTTCAAATGCAGATTCAGGATAAAGGTAATGTCGGTTTAGATGAACTACAACGCATGGCGACTGAAATGATCGAGGACAGTCGCAGTCAATCAGGATTGGCTCGTTTAAACTCAACATTTAGATCGGGCGTACCGCAGTTATTTGCCGAAGTAGATCGCACTAAAGCAAAAACGTTAGAGATTCCTTTAAATGACCTGTTCAACACCTTGCAAGCGTATTTAGGTTCGGCTTATGTAAATGACTTTAATCAGTTTGGCCGAACCTGGCAGGTTAAAGTCCAGGCGGATGCTCAATTTCGTTTAAAACCCGAAGATATACGCCAATTAGAAGTGCGTAATAAAAAAGGCGATATGATTCCCTTAGGTACGTTGATCAGAGTAGATGAAACTTTAGGCCCACAAACGATTTTACGTTACAACCTCTACCCTGCTGCATCCATTACCGGAAGTGCTGCACCAGGTTTTAGTTCAGGCGAAGCGCTAAATCTAATGGAGCAAATGGCCAAAACGAAATTCCCTGACTCCATGGGCTTTGAGTGGACAGGTATGTCTTACCAGGAAAAACAAGTCGGTTCTGAAGCAATCGTGGTTTTTGCTTTGGCTATTGTTTTGGTATTTTTGGTGTTAGCGGCTCAATATGAAAGCTGGAGTTTACCGATGGCAGTAATACTGGTGGTTCCTTTAGCCTTATTAGGCACAGTTGCCGCCTTAATGATGCGCGAATTCGACAACAATGTTTACACTCAGATTGGAATCGTACTCATTATTGGTATGGCCAGTAAAAATGCGATTTTGATTGTTGAATTAGCTTCAGAACTACGTGCTAAAGGCACCAGTATTTTTGACTCAGCAGTTGAAGCCTCAAGACTGCGTTTCCGTGCTATTTTAATGACGGCTCTTTCCTCAGTCTTAGGCTTTATGCCACTAATGGTCGCTAGCGGCGCAGGAGCGGCAAGTCGTCAAGCGATTGGTACTGCCGTGGTTGGCGGTATGGTTGCGGCTATCTGTATGTCACTAATTTTTACGCCTGTGTTCTATGTTGTGATGCAAAGATTCACCGAGTGGTTTAGCCAGAAGACAGCAACAGATCAAACACCGATTAACCAGGAAAGTGTTTAATGTTCAGTTGCCAATTTAACTTATAAGCGTAGGTTGCCAGTGAAGCACGAACCTCAAAATAAAGGACAGTCCTCAAATTGAGGCCTCGAACTTCACTCCGACCTGCATCATCATTTTATAAGGAAAACAAGATGTAATAATTAAACACTAACTGTGTCTCTTTGCATAAAAGAGATAGCCTTTTTAAATAATTAGCGCGCAGTTCTGTTAAAGCAACAACGCCTGTCAAGACAGTTCTACAATCGCTATGGATCATTTGCCCAGACTAAAACGATATCTTTCACTTTTTTATTTCCAGTAAACGCCGCATGACTCGCAAATTGAATAAAGTTCATTTTAATTTTGCTATGCCGCTGTTGCCGTCTAAGCCATTCGTTTAATACACAACCTAGCCATAAAACCGGATCGATATTCCGCACATATTTTTGCTGAAAGCTGAGTGCAGAAATACCCTGCCCCGCTTGCTGTTCTAATAAAACAAAATACCGGCGTAACCATTTACGATACAGCGGCAATTCAATTACTTGTATTTCGCGTTCAACGACTTCGACTTTATTAATCTTCTGTTTGCGTTTTTTTGTCAGCAAGGACTCACTATCGACACGTAATTTTTGCACAATACCGATCAGTTCATTTTCGACAGCATAGTCCAGAGTGTTTGCCGACACCAATAATTGTAATGGTTTTATCTGGTTCCAATGTTCCGGAATAACATCCAGCTCAGTCCACTCCTGTAACTCATAGCCAGGATTCTGACGCAAATAAAACGCAAAGCCTTGTACCAATTGTGCCCGTGCTTCAATTTTGCGCAATTCAAACAAAAAGGTTTTTAGCTTATCTAATATATCCTGTAAACGCTGATGATAAATCGGCAATAGACGCATTAATTGCTCTTCCAATAGCGCATATAATGCAGGGTGTTCATCAACCATTTCCAGTAAATATTCAGGGCGCAAGGAACTGATCGCTTGAACTAATAATTCGACGCGCGAGATATAAAATACGTTTTGTTTTTTCTTCTCGGCTAGAGTGCGTACATTAGCAAAGCGACTATTAATGAGCATCAGCAAATAGCTGGTGTTTTCTTCCAGATTATCCGCAAGATCAAAAATCACTCGCTCCACTTCAGCGCTGTAATTTTCTGCATCGCCAACCCGGTTTTCATCCCAGGCATCCTGATACAATAAAATTTGCTGTTCTAAAGTATCTACCCAGCTAGCCAGGTCTGTATCTAAACGACGCAAACGATCACTACTTAATGCACTATCAACAAACTGCCCTAAGCGGCCTGAAATACGGTAACCATCGACGCTATGACTGACGAGCACTTTCATTTGCTTTAGCTGATTCAGCGCACGATGATTTTTACTATCTTTATAAACTACACCGTCATAATAAGCTTGTGCAATCAACTCGCTATGGTTGGCCAGTGCTTCAAATAAACGACCTAAGCCCTGCGCCCGACTCAAAATATAGACTCCTGCGTATTATCGTCTTCACCCTGTTCAACCGGGATATCCTCATGCTCCTGTATAAATTGTAAAGACTGATAAAAATAGTCTAGCTTACCGGTGACCTGATAAATAAGAGTATCTCGATTAGCTAATTGCAAATAGCCCCACTTTTGCAATGTGCTTAATAATTTTTCCAATCGACCTTTTATAGAATCTTCATTACTGGTAAAGTCTTTAAATTTCGCAAACGCTTGTAAGCGATCTGCCAGCGCCTGGTTATTTTCTATTACCTGCAATAAACTGGACAGTGACAAAGTATCGCCCGGCGATAAAGCTGTATCTTGTTTTAGACAGGCCATCATCATATCCAGCCATTCAACCACGGGCTGTAATTCCAGACGAAATTGCTGAAAGACTTTGCGTATATCCTGACGTGCCGCATTATCTATTTCAATATAGGCAACATAAAAAGCCAGTTTGTTTTGCGTGCTCGCCAAACGATAATTGATACGCTGTAAATAATCTTCGATTAAAAACAGGTTTTCCTGATTTTGCAAATACTGAAAACTTGCTTCGTCGGTGATCTCACAGATAAACTCGCCTTGAATTAAACGCTTTATTAAAGATTCAAACATCAGCATTCTCGACGACATTGCCTGCCGCTGTTTCTGACAATTCAACGTCAAAGGCTAATGGTTCCAATGTAGCCATATAACTGGCATCCATATCCATCTCAATCAATTCACGAAAACCATACACCTGATACCGATTTTTAAAAAAACCTAAAATTTCCGGATCCGGATCAGGGAAGGCAGATAACAAGGTAATATTGTTTTTAGTTAATAGCTCAATCAACATTTCTATATTCAACTGATGCAGCTCTTTTAACTCATCCATTGGCCAGATAAAACGTACCGGCTGATCTTTGCGAATCATATTGACTAAGGCAATAAAGAACACACATAGAATCAAATAGGATAGCCCATGACTGGAAATCTGGCGCAACTCTTCCGCATGGGTAGCCCGCTTACTGCGCCCATTTTCAGTAACAATAATTTCCAATTCCAACAGATTGACCAGCTTCATTTCCACCTTTTGCTTACTCTGAAGTTGCTCGGCAACACGGCGAACAATTTCGGCAAAATCATCAGTCGGTAATTGCCCGTCCATATGACGCCCCCATTCATCGTATTGATCCGTAAACTTATCAATCTGCTCCCAATAGCCTAACGTTTTAACCTTAGAAGTGAGACGACCCTGTATGCTTTCGATTTTTTCAAAACTGATATTTTTATCTATATTAGCCGCTAAACGTCGCGATAAAGAGTCTATACCGCGATCGAAGCGTTGTAATGCCTGTTGATAATTCCGAATTGCGCTACCAAACGTCTGTGCTTGCATCACCAGCCAGCGCCGTGTATCATCCGCACTGGAAACAAACCAATCCTGTATTGCTGGTAACCACTGCATTTCATCGCTGTCTATGCCTAATTCGGTATTGACTGCGGAGTAATAACTATAGGGACGTGTATTCGGAATAGCTGCGAGTACCCGTTTTAAATGGCGCACTAAATCCGTTAATTCCTTACGCTGGGTTTTATGTTTAGCGCTCAAAATTTTGAAATGCCCTTGTAACAAATTTAGATGATGTGAACTGTCAAATGACACCGACTCTGGTAATTTTTTAGGGTATGGCGCTAAATCATCTAGTACTTTTTTCAGTGTAGTCACTTCTTTCTCATACTTCTTAGTGCTGTTTTTTATCTCCACTAAGTGTTCATCCAGTGCTTTGCGTTGCTGCTGATATGCAGTATGTGCCGCATCATACTGTTTAACTTGCTGCTGCTCAGTTACGATATAGTTATTCAACTCAGATAGCAAAGCCTGATACCCAGACCATTCGCGCTCTAGCCAGCGCTGATATTGGTTTACTATTTTCTCGGCCTGCTCTGCTTGTGTAAGTTCTTGCTTAAGCGCATGCACTTTATTTTCTATAGCCGTTAAAGTTCCGGTATCAACTTTACGCTCCCGCATACTTTGCAAACGCTGCTGTTTTAATTCCGCCAGTTCATTCGCCTTTAATTCCTTAAGACGATTTACTTCCTGATCTGCAATCACGTGTTCCTGAGCTGCAGACTGACTAAACTCAGTTATTTTTTCAAGCAATGCTTGAGTTAGTAAACGGACATCGTCTTTTAATTGCTGCTGAACCTGGGCCAATTGCGTATTATTGCGCTTAATCTGTTCGTTCACCTGATTGCGTTGCTGCTTTAATTGCTGCTCGCGCTCTTTTTTACTGCGCACAATTTGCAATTTTAAAGAATCTAACTCTTCTTTAAGCGTTTGCAAATGGCTGTTAATTTGTCCTTTTAACAATATGGCTTGCTTGTGCTTTTTTTGCAGACTGGCATCGACTTTACTTAATTGTTGCAAAGACGCTTCTGCGACATGTTCCGCATGTTGTATTTGCTGCATTTGCTCCCGCAATGCATGCAAGATATCACGTAACTTTTGTTCATCAACCGTTTGATCTGCTACGATATCATTCAGCTGTAAAGACACGCCATAAAAACTGTCTTGCCCTTCAATTAAGCTTGGTTCTAAATCATCACGCAGCAATAATTCCGGCTGAATAAGCTTGGCAATCGTCATGTTCCAGTTCGGCTTATACTCGCGTAAAAAACCTAGCAAAGTCGCTGCATCAGCATTAATCTGAGATTCGATATTTTCAATTTTTGCAAGCAGAATTTGCCGTTCGTCGGCTTGCTGGCGTTTATGTTGGAAGATGACTTCAACTTCTGCTTTATGGCAACGAATTTCCTCATCAATCAGCTGTTCGTTTACATCCGCCTCCTGCTTTTGCTGCCAATACTGATCATGCAAATCCAGCTTGGTTTCACGATCTGACTGTAATACTGGATCAGCCTGCACCTGATTAATCTGGCTGTTTAAAGCCCCCAGTTGCTCACTTAGATTCAGCGTTGATTGTCGGTTTTGTTCTTGCTGCTGTTCGCTGGTATCGCGCAACACCTCTTTACGCTCAGTTGTGTTTGCTGTTGCTTGTGCTTTTTGCTCCGCTAATGTCTGCTGGATATGCTGTTTTTGCAATTCAAAACTATGAATCTGCTCAGCAAAATATTGTTCTTTTTCTGCTTGTAAACGACGAAATTCGGCTTCAATATCCTGTACGTCAGACATTAACTGATTTAAGTTATCGCGTTCGCTATCTAAAGATGCTTTAAGTATTTCTAAACGAGAATAAAGCTGTTTTTTACCCGCGATATTCTGATTTTCCCACGCTGTCTTTTCTTTTTCTAGTTGCACTTTTTGACGCTGCAATTGTGCTAATTCCGCTCTGCTAGTCGCTAAAGCAGATTTAAGTGTGAGTTCTTCGTCTTCCCAACACTTCTGCACATGCTCTAATTTCTCATAACAAGCGGCACTGGCCTGGCGCTGCTCCCGTTCTGCCTGCTCACTTTGCGCCAACAATTTTTCCAAACGTAACTGTAAAACGCCCAAGTCTTGCTCAGTTTGCAATAAAACTGTTTCAACTTGGTTCAATAAATCTATTTTTGGACGCTCCTGTTCAACCTGCTGATAAGCGCGATATTCTTTATACCAATTGTCCAGAGTTTCCATTTGCAATTCCAGCGCGATGGATTCACGGTTCTCATCAATACAATTGACCAACATTTCACGTAAATCAGCAAAATCAGTCGAACGCATAAACATACCGGTAATAATTTTTTCTATATCTTTTAAACGCTGACCTGAACTCCCCTGACAAAAGCTATAACGCGCAATCAACTGGCGCATTTCCTGACCTTTATTATGTGGTAAGTTTTGTATGATAGTGCGGTAATCACTACATGACGTTACTTGATTACTGTGCTGCACTTGTCGAGTCACTAGATGTGATTTTAACTGCCGACATGAAACCGGATATTTCGCACCATCCTCACGCAGTTCAATAAAGTCTTCCGGCTCAAAGCCTTTGTCTATAAAGCGATAATTCAATCCTTCATCATTGGTCGATGCGTAAATAGCGACCAGACAGATTTGTTTATTTCGATGATATTCAAAAATAATATATGATGATTCACGCGGCAAATAATGCTTAACAAAGCTATCCGTGACCCGGCTTTTGGGCACTAATCGCCCAGGCCTTTCACCATAAAAAAGAGGAATTAACCGCAGTAAGGTGGTTTTACCCGCACCATTAACCCCGTTTAAATTAGTATGTCCGTCTAAACGAACTTCCTGTAATTCGCCTTCTTTATAAGAGTCAATAAGAATTAGACGGGTTAAAGAATACATCATATATTTTTTTATACTCACGCTTATGCTTCAAAAAAATCTCACTATTATCTGACCTAGCAGCACGTTACTACTCAGTTTCTCGCCATGGCAAAGTGAACACAGGGGAAGGAGAACAGTTACGACAACACCATTATTTTAACATTTACCTATCATCAACGGACTTTTATCATCCACTCCCGCCTAGCCCCTATTTACAGTATAATTAAACCATTATTTACCATAACCAAGGATTTTAAAGAATTTACTATGCCAGAAATAATTATTTACACCAGTAATCTTTGCCCCTACTGCACTATGGCAAAACGTCTGCTAACTGCAAAAGGTGCAAGTTATACAGAACTTAATGTTGATACCACCAGAGGTTTAAGAGAAGAAATGATGCGCAAAACAAAACGCAGAACTGTGCCACAGATCTATATAGGAGAACGATATATTGGTGGCTTTGATGATTTAAGGGCTTTAGACTTAAAAAATCAACTAACTCCTTTACTAGCAAATTAATTTTTTAAAAAGATGCAGGTTATGTGTGAGCCACGAAGCCTAACAGAATACATACAACCGACAAATTTTGCGGCTCGTACACCACTCCAATCTAAATGATAAATTTGTAACCAAAACAGGCGAACTGATTAAACTGTTACTTAGATAAAGTGTATTTCCAGACAGTAAATCCAATCATAACCAAAAGTAGAAATAAAATAACTGGCTTGTCGCCCATACGCGAATAAGGCGTCAATCCACTCATCGGTGGAATATCAGCCGTTATCGTATATCGTTGCCGTAATGGCGCTTGCTTGATAATCTTACCTTTTTCGGACAGCACTGCGGTAACACCGGTATTAGTTACCCGTAATAAATAACGCCCGGATTCCAAAGCCCGCATTCTAGCAATCTGCAAATGTTGATAAGGCTCTATCGAACCATCAAACCAACTATCATTCGTCACATTAACTAAAAACCTCGCCTGTTCTATATATCGAATACTCTGCTCACCAAATGCATCTTCATAGCAAATCGATGTAATAAAATGATGCCCTGCAACCTCAAGTAAAGGCTGATTTATTGCACCAGCGCTAAACTTACCCAGACGTATATCCATTAAACCTAAAACATAACCTGACACAGGTTGCCATGGCAAATACTCACCAAAAGGCAGTAAATGAATTTTTTTGTACATGCCAGGTTTCTCACCTAAAACTAACACCGAATTATATAATTTACTTGCCTCATCTGTATAAGGCAGGCTAGTGATAATATCGGTATTATTTTGGATTGCCTCCTGTTCCAAAGGAATTAAATAGTCTTCTTTTACATCAGCATAATAGGCTGGAATAGCTGTCTCCGGCCAAATAATAACATCTGAATCCCAATGTGCAGCACTATCATCATAATATTGCTTTAAAGTAATATTTCTATTCTCGATAGCCCATTTGTCCTTTTGCGCAATATTTCCTTGAATTAAAGTGACCCTAATGGTGTCACTAAAAACATTCGTCCAATGAACGCTATTAAATATTACCCCTGAGACCAACAGTACTACAATAATCACCAAACACTGACCTCGGAGTTGTTTCCCTAGCCATAATTCAGCTAATAGAGTAGCCATCACGACGCAAACAAACCCTGTTCCATAAACACCCAACATAGGCACATAGCCCGACAAAGGCGTATCTAACTGGCTATAGGCCACTTGCAGCCAAGGAAACCCATTTAATATCCATTCACCACGGATATACTCCACTAATATCCACACACAAGAAAATATCAACCAGTCAAATTTGTTGTTATTCTGTAATATGGTAAAAAAATAAGCTGATATGGCCGGAAAGATTGCCCAAAAGCTACAATAGAATAAAGTCATTAAGATCGGCATAACAAAACTTACCTGCTCATTAACGACCATACTAACAAATACCCAGGAAACACCGCTACCAAAAATACCAAGACCAAATAGAAAGCCTCTCAAGATCGCTTTTTTAACAGTCAATTGAAAAATTGAAAGTCTAAATAGGGCTAGTGCAATAAAAGCAAATATTGAAAAATCAAAAGGAGAAAAAGCTAAGGTATATAAAATTCCTGCCATCATAGCGTATATATTTCCCCAAGCAGACTTAAATAAATCAACCATGTATATTAATCCTCCACTTCCCCTCTAAGTCTATTTCCCGAATACCTAAAAAGCTTATGAACAATCGCCTGCTCTGCTGTCTGTATCATGAATTAATATTATAGAAATAAACGGAAGGCTTTATATTTTGCGCACGCGGACGATGAATCCGTTTATGGGCAGTGTGGTACGGTCTGTCCTTACCCTAAATGACTCTGGCTGCCTCGCCTTAAATGCCATTGTACCGCAAAGAGCGGGGCAAAAAAAAACCCAGGCCATTTCTGGTCTGGGTTTTAGTATTAAGAGCTTGGCAATTTCCTACTTTCACATGGATAAATCCACACTATCATCGGCGCTAAGCGGTTTCACTTCCGAGTTCGAGATGGGATCGGGTGGTTCACGCTCGCTATGGTCACCAAGCAATTCGGGTTGATTGACAGGAGGACGTTGCCTTTACTTTGCCTGGGCATTGCGTCAGCAAGTATTCGCTCCCTCAATCGTCTCTTCCTTGACTTTGCAGTCAAAGCGCTGGAAATCTGTTTTAGCTTCTGAGTTTAAGCGTTTTCGTTCTCTTACAGTCAAAACGTTATGTCGCTTACCTTACCACCAGGCGGTCTTAAAACCTATTTGGTGTTATATGGTCAAGCCTCACGGGCAATTAGTACAAGTTAGCTTCACACATTACTGCGCTTCCACACCTTGCCTATCAACGTTGTAGTCTTCAACGGCCCTTCAGGGAACTTTAAGTTCCAGTGAGATCTCATCTTGGGGGAGGCTTCCCGCTTAGATGCTTTCAGCGGTTATCCTGTCCGAACGTAGCTACCCGGCGATGCCATTGGCATGACAACCGGAACACCAGTGGTTCGTCCACTCCGGTCCTCTCGTACTAGGAGCAGCTTCCCTCAAATCTCAAACGCCCACGGCAGATAGGGACCGAACTGTCTCACGACGTTCTGAACCCAGCTCGCGTACCACTTTAAATGGCGAACAGCCATACCCTTGGGACCTGCTTCAGCCCCAGGATGTGATGAGCCGACATCGAGGTGCCAAACACCGCCGTCGATATGAACTCTTGGGCGGTATCAGCCTGTTATCCCCGGCGTACCTTTTATCCGTTGAGCGATGGCCCTTCCATTCAGAACCACCGGATCACTATGACCTACTTTCGTACCTGCTCGAGTTGTCACTCTCGCAGTCAAGCACCCTTATGCCATTACACTAACCGAGCGATTTCCGACCATGCTTAGGGTACCTTCGTGCTCCTCCGTTACTCTTTGGGAGGAGACCGCCCCAGTCAAACTACCCACCATACACTGTCCCCAACCCGGATAACGGGTCTAGGTTAGAACTTCAAACATACCAGGCTGGTATTTCAAGGTTGACTCCACGAAAACTGGCGTTTCCGCTTCAAAGTCTCCCACCTATCCTACACAACGTAGGCTCAAATACCAGTGTAAAGCTATAGTAAAGGTGCACGGGGTCTTTCCGTCTAGCCGCGGGTATACGGCATCTTCACCGCAATTTCAATTTCACTGAGTCTCGGCTGGAGACAGTGTGGCCATCGTTACGCCATTCGTGCAGGTCGGAACTTACCCGACAAGGAATTTCGCTACCTTAGGACCGTTATAGTTACGGCCGCCGTTTACTGGGGCTTCGATCAAGAGCTTCTCCGAAGATAACCCCATCAATTAACCTTCCAGCACCGGGCAGGCGTCACACCCTATACGTCCACTTTCGTGTTTGCAGAGTGCTGTGTTTTTGATAAACAGTCGCAGCCACCAGTTTATTGCTGCCCTCTTCGGCTCCACCCGAGCAAGGCGCTTCACCTACAAGGGGTGTACCTTCTCCCGAAGTTACGGTTCCATTTTGCCTAGTTCCTTCACCCGAGTTCTCTCAAGCGCCTTAGAATTCTCATCCCATCCACCTGTGTCGGTTTGGGGTACGGCTCGTTATAACCTGAAGCTTAGAGGTTTTTCTTGGAAGCATGGCATCAATCACTTCGTTTCACCACAAAGGTTACTCCTCGTCATCACGTGTCTCAGAATTAAGCGTCCGGATTTGCCTAAATCACTCTCCCTACACGCTTAAACCTGACATATCCAACAGTAAGCTGACCTAGCCTTCTCCGTCACCCCATCGCAGTTATAACAAGTACAGGAATATTAACCTGTTTTCCATCGACTACGCCTTTCGGCCTCGCCTTAGGTCCCGACTAACCCTGCGTCGATTAACGTTGCGCAGGAAACCTTGGTTTTTCGGCGGGGGGGTTTTTCACCCCCTTTATCGTTACTCATGTCAGCATTCGCACTTCTGATATCTCCAGCAGCCCTCACGAGCCACCTTCACAGGCGTACAGAACGCTCCTCTACCACCTTACTCAAAGTAAGATCCGTAGCTTCGGTACTATGCTTAGCCCCGGTAAATCTTCCGCGCAGGCCGACTCGACCAGTGAGCTATTACGCTTTCTTTAAAGGATGGCTGCTTCTAAGCCAACCTCCTGGCTGTCTATGCCTTCCCACATCGTTTACCACTGAGCCATGACTTAGGGACCTTAGCTGACGGTCTGGGCTGTTTCCCTTTTCACGACGGACCTTAGCACCCGCCGTGTGTCTCCCGTGCTAAAACTTGCTGGTATTCGGAGTTTGCAACGGTTTGGTAAGTCGGGATGACCCCCTAGCCGTAACAGTGCTCTACCCCCAACAGTCATACACGAGGCTCTACCTAAATAGATTTCGAGGAGAACCAGCTATCTCCGGGCTTGATTAGCCTTTCACTCCGATCCACAGGTCATCCGCTAATTTTTCAACATAAGTGGGTTCGGTCCTCCAGTAGGTATTACCC
>CALOCH010000015.1:0-55000 GCA_942491615.1 uncultured Gammaproteobacteria bacterium | reverse complement strand
TGTGCGGCATTAATTACTACAAGTTATGCTTTTTTTTCTAAAAAAATACCTAATTCTACCACTCCAGAAATAACGTCCACCCTCTCGGATATAACTGCAATAATTCAAAATACCGAGACAACGACATCTGAGCCCATTAATACGAACTTAGAATCAAAAAGCCAAGTCGAGCCTTTTGAGACCGAAGTGTTGATTCCAGACACAACAGTAAATTCTTCAACTCAAAGTGTACAAAGTTTATCAACCACATGGGAAGAGCACAAAATCAAGTCCGGTGAAAACCTGTCTGCCATTTTTTCTGCAAACAACCTAACCCAACTAGATCTCTACAAAATAATTCACGCCAATGATATAAGCTTTCAATTTACTGAAATACTTCCTGGAAACTCGCTATTTATCGGTCGTGATATTTCCGGAAAACTTAGCCACTTAATCTACAGAAAAAGCCTTTTTGACGAGCTTAAAGCAACCCGTATAAATGATGATAGATTTAGTGTAGAGCTAGCGACAAGAGATCCAGAGCGACGCATTAACACCGCATCAGGCGTTATTCATACATCGCTTTTTATCGACGGGAAAGATGCCGGGCTTTCTGATAATGTCATCATGCAACTGGCGAATATTTTTGCCTGGGATATAGATGTTGCTCTTAGCCTTCAAGAAGGAGACAAGTTTTCTGTCATCTATGAAGACCTTTATTTAGACAACACCTTTATTGAACCTGGCAATATTCTAGCCGCTGAATTCATTAGTCGTGGCAAATCTTTAAAAACAGTGCGCTATCAAAATGAGGAAGGAGAATATGGGTACTATACCGCTACAGGCAATAATATGCGCAAGGCTTTTTTACGCACCCCTATTGACTTTGCGCGCGTCAGTTCGCGCTTTAATTTAAAACGCAAACACCCGGTACTTAATCGCATTCGAGCACATAAAGGCGTCGACTATGCTGCTAGCACGGGAACACCAATTAAAGCAGCAGGAGATGGAAAAATTATTTTCCAAGGTCGCAAAGGAGGATATGGCAATGTCGTCATCATTCAGCATGCACAAAAATACAGCACGCTTTATGCTCATATGTCAAAATTCAAAAAAGGACAGCACACAGGCTCTCGCGTTTCTCAAGGCGATATCATTGGCTATGTAGGCAAAACAGGGTTAGCGTCAGGTCCCCATTTACATTATGAATTTCGTATTAACGGCGTACATCGCGACCCATTAACAGTCGCCTTACCTAATGCAAGCCCTATACAGGAAGAGTACAAAGCAGACTTTCTGGAAGCATCAAAGCCTCTTTTTGAACAACTAGAAAAGCTTAGTTCGGTTCACGTTGCTACCACCCAACAGACACAATGACAAAAGAATATTACATAGGATTAATGTCTGGAACCAGTGTCGATGGAATCGACGCTGGCCTTTATGACTTTTCTGACAATCAGACTCATGTCGTTGATTTTTATTACCTACCTTATCCAGCAGATATTAAACAAACAATCCACAGTATTTGCAATCTGCATCAGCCAATTTCATTACTGGGTTATGGTACTTTAGATACTCAGCTCGGACATCTTTATGCTGAAGCGTGTCTTAATTTATTAGAGCAGGCAAATATTAATGCAAGCCTCATAAAAGCAATAGGCAACCACGGACAAACGCTTTACCACTCTCCCAACACAAAGTTTCCTTTCACATTACAGATTGGTGATGCAAACATTATTAGTCAACAAACGGGCATAACGACTATTACTGACTTTCGTCGCCGTGATATTGCTGCTGGTGGACAAGGCGCCCCCTTAGTCCCAACATTTCATCAAAAAATGTTTCACTCCAGCAAAGAAAACCGAGTTATTGCAAATATAGGTGGGATTGCAAACTTAACCATCTTACCCAAAGACAGAAAAGAAAAAATTCTTGGTTTTGATACCGGCCCTGGCAACACACTCATGGATTACTGGGTTTCTAAACATAGTAATGCCAAAATTGATAAAGATGGAAACTGGGCAAACTCAGGAAACATACAACCAGCGCTATTAAATACGCTTAAAAAGGACTCTTATTTTGCGATTAACCCGCCAAAAAGTACAGGTACAGAATACTTTTCACCTTCCTGGCTGACAAAAAAACTACAGCATCTACCTGACTATCCACCTGAAGATGTACAGCGCACTTTATGCCAATTTACTGCAGAAACTATTGCCGATGCTCTGTTAAAATATGCCCCAAAAACAGACAAGTTATTTATCTGTGGTGGTGGCATTCATAACTCAACATTATTTAACTCATTAAAGCAATTAATCGATATTTCGATGGCTTCGACAGAAACGGAAGGCGTTCCGCCTGACCAAGTTGAAGCCATGGCCTTTGCCTGGCTTGCAAGACAAACTTTGCTAGGATTAACCGGGAACTTACCTGAAACAACAGGCGCAAAAGAAGCCGTTATTTTAGGGGCAATATACCAGGCATAGAAAAGTCATGGCGGGTAATACTACCCACCCTAACCACCATCGAATCAATTAATGATGCTTGATATTTTAAAAAATGCTTACTCAAGCCGGAGTAGATTAGACTACACTGAAAAAGAAGAGCCGCAACCACAGGTTGTTGACGCATTTGGGTTACGAATCACGAACTGTGCACCTGACAAATCTTCCTTATAATCTATCTCCGCACCATTCAAGTATTGAATACTCATTGCATCAACCAAAACAGTAACACCACCATTTTCTACTCGTGTATCATCTTCTGCCACTTCTTCATCAAAAGTGAAGCCATACTGAAACCCTGAACAGCCACCACCTGAAATATAAACACGTAATTTCAAATTATCATTACCCTCTTCAGCAATTAAATCACCGACTTTTTTCGCCGCACTATCAGAAAATATAATTGGATCTGCCATATTCTTAAACCACTTAACAATTAAAATCTTTTTAATTATGACTATACCTAGTATTTTAGTCAAGAATTATGGATACAACGCCAACGTCTGTATTCCTTTGTCTTCTTTGAAACCAAATATCAGGTTCATATTTTGTATCGCCTGCCCTGCAGCTCCTTTAACTAAATTATCTATCACAGACAAGACGACCACAGTATCACTTGCCTGTGGCACAACAACCGCTATCTGGCAGTTGTTACTCCCCTTGACATTGCGCGTATCTGGATGTGTTCCCGAGGGCAGCACATCGACAAATAACTCATGCGCATAACGCGCCTCATAAAGCGACTGCAACTGCCCAGCAACATCGCCTGTTAAACGAGCATATAAAGTAGCATGTATGCCGCGGATCATCGGCACCAGATGAGGCACAAAAGTCAACCCAACTGTCTGCTGCGCCAGCATAGATAAGCCTTGTGTTATTTCGGGCAAATGCCGGTGCCCTGAGGACGCATAGGCCTTAAAACTTTCACCGGCTTCACTCATTAAGGTCGTTATTTCAGCTTTGCGTCCCGCCCCACTAACACCTGATTTCACATCTGCAATTAAGTGATCAGTTGTCACTAGCCCTTGTTCGATAAGCGGTATAAAGCCTAATTGAACAGCTGTCGGATAGCACCCCGGGCAAGCAATCAAATTTGCCTTAACTATGTTGCTACGATTGATTTCAGGCAGACCATAAACAGCCTCAGCTATTAAATCAGGGCATGCATGCTCCATGCCATACCACTTTTCCCACTCAGAGACCTCTTTAATTCGAAAGTCGGCTGATAAATCAATGACCTTAACATTGCGAGCCAGTAACTGTTCAGCCATTAACATCGCCGTACCATTAGGTGTAGCAAAAAAAACCACATCACAACTGGACAATGTTTCCACATCAGGCTTACTGAAACACAAATCAATACATCCACGGAGACTTGGATACAAAGCATCCACCCGCATTCCATCATCAGACCTGGAAGTTACAACCTTCACATCCACTTCATCGTGCAATGCTAAAATACGTAACAACTCAACCCCTGTATACCCTGTTCCTCCAACAATACCCGCACTAATCATTGCCAACTCTCTATAAAATAAGTAATTGAGACATTTTAACCGAAGAAACCCAAAAAATTAATCTGCTAAGCCCAGATAGCCTATTTAAAAACCTCGCCAAACCCTATCTGATTGATTAATTGATTGCAGGATGATCAAAAAAAATATAGCATCAACGAAATAAATAAATAACTGGAGGCAGGGCTATGAGTATCAAAGTAATAAAAAATCTGTTTTTTCTACTTTTAACACTATCACTTGTGCCAGCATGGGCGGAACGCATTGGCCATGTAGATACAAAATTCAAATGGACAGGACCTGATGATAAAATCATCGTAGAATCTTTTGATGACCCTAATGTACCTGGCGTCACTTGCTTTTTAAGTAGAGCAACAACGGGTGGATTCAGTGGTGCTATGGGAGTAGCTGAAGACTCTTCAGACTCCTCGCTTTCCTGTAGTCAAACTGGACCTATTACGCTTGCTGAAAAAATCAGAAATGGAAAAAACGATGGTGATAAAGTTTTTGAAAAACGTACCTCGTTAGTTTTTAAATCAATGCAGGTCGTCCGCTTTTACGATGCGAAGCATAATACGCTAGTTTACCTAGTCTATAGTGACCGCGTTATTGAAGGCTCTCCAAAACATAGCCTGTCCTCTGTGCCCATCTTACCTTGGAAATAACGTATTCAAATAAACACTTCATTTTATGTACATACGGCATAATAATATATTGCTGTGCATTCTTAAAAACTGGCTATATTCGCTAAACAAAACCATTTTGTTTTTTAAAGCCACTCTTTAATCTTCATAATATCGAGTCAGACGCAAGGAGAATGACTTATGAGAAAACTGTTAGCAACTTCTGGCAATATAGTGCTTGCCATCCTGCTTTGTCTATTGCCGGAAGTCGTGCAAGCGGAAGATAAGGCTTTCAGCGAAGCCGAGCTAGACCAGATGCTGGCTCCAGTTGCGCTATATCCGGACTCATTACTCTCGCAGATACTCATGGCATCTACTTATCCGACCGATATAAATGAAGCGGTTAAATGGTCAAAAGACAACCCTAAACAGGAGGGAGATGCTGCGGTAAAGGCAGTACAGGACAAATCATGGGACCCAAGCGTAATGTCCCTTGTCGCATTTCCACAAGTACTGGAAATGATGGGCAAGCAACCCGATTGGGTACAAAATGTAGGCGATGCATTCCTCGCCAACCCGGACACGGTTATGGATACTGTGCAAAAATTACGCAAGAAAGCTAAAGACGAAGGCAACCTTGAAACGTCTGAGCAACAAAAAGTAATTATAGAAAAACAAGCTACTGAGACTGTTGTCATAATAGAGCCTGCTGACCCTAAAGTCGTCTATGTTCCCGTTTACAACCCAACCGTTGTCTATGGCACATGGTGGTGGCCGCATTACACGCCATGGTACTATTATCCACCTTATGGCCGCTATGGCTATTATGGATATGGTTTTGGAGGCGCTGTAATGCGCGGCATTGGTTTTGGTGTAGGCGTTGGCATTACCCATGCGCTCTGGGGTAACTGTGTGTGGGGTCGAGGACATGGCAATGTTAATATTAACGTGAATAAATACAACAATATTAATGTTAACAAAAACAAAATTAACGTCAATGGAAACAGAACTAACTGGCAACATAACGCCAATAATCGTGGTGGCGTACCTTACCGGGATAGCAAAAGCCGTGCACAGTATGGAAATAAACGTAGCGGTGCTGAGCAACGCCAGAATTATCGTGGCCGTGATGCGCAACGTGATAAAGCTCGCTCCACTCTGAATAAGCGCGCAGTTGACCCGGCTGCTGGGCGTAAACAGCTACAAGGTTCAGGAGGCGACAAGGCACGCGCATCAATCAATAATACCAGTCGTCGGACATCTCAAGGAAAGCTCACTAGTGGTCAAACAAGAAATACGCAGCAGAATCGTGACTTTTCTAATAAGTCCGCCCGCTCACAAAACAATGCGTTTCAAAATGCGGGTAAATCTCGTCAATCCCGCCAAAATATTAGTCGAGGTAATTCGAGTTACAAATCAATGAACAACCGTAACAGAGCGAGTCATTTTGGCGGCGGACATCAAAGTGGTGGTGGACGTAGGCGTGGACGATAACAGGAGAGCAATATGAACTACACAAAAAAAACTCAAATAACTTTAATAAATAAGCATTATAAAGTTAAGCACGGCCTGTTTGGATTGCTAGCATTCATGACAATTTCAAGCATTTTATCCTGCTCAAATTCTAATCAACTGTTAGCAGACCCCGTGATTGACCCACACCGTCATCAAGCCGTATTTGCAACGCCCGAAGATGCAGCAAATACCTTCGCACTGGCGGTTAAAGATAATAACCAAGCGTTATTCGATAAATTATTAGGTGAAGATTTTCGAGAAATACTGCCACTGGATGATGTCACGCCAGAAGACCTGAATAACTTTAACGCTGGCTGGGAAAACCACCATACCTTATTGCCTCAAGGCGATAAAAAAAGACTACTTGCTATCGGAAAAGGAGAATGGACTTTACCCATTCCCATTACTGAAGGCCAAACGGGATGGTACTTTGATGTCACTGAAGGACTAGAGCGCATGCGTATCCGACGCATAGGCAGAAATGAACTGGCAACCATGCAAGCCGTACTTGCTTACTATGATGCTCAGATTGAGTATGCTGAACAGGATCGTGATAATAATAACATTCTGGAATATGCGCAGAAATTTATTAGTACACCGGGATTAAATGATGGCCTATATTGGGAGACAGAGCCTGGTGAACTTCCTAGTCCCTTGGGGCCCTTGCTTGCTGACCGTTCACCAGACGGTGGGTATCATGGTTATTATTACCAGATACTAAAAGCACAAGGCGACAATGCTAAAAAGGGTGCATACAGTTACATGATTGGTAATCATATGCGCGCTGGATTTGCACTAATAGCATGGCCTAAAGAATATGGTGAAAGTGGGATTATGAGCTTTATGGTCAGTCATGACGGCATAGTCTATCAGCAAGACCTCGGGCCGGACAGTGCTATTATCGCTGAAAAAATTTCAGTATACGACCCAGGCGAGGGCTGGATACCCGCTCAAGAAGTTAATGACCCAATGGGTAAGTAGCATACTTAACTTTTGGACAGTAAAATTGATGGGGGTTCGCTACACGCGCTCTTAGGATTCGCAAAAAGACGTTCTAACCCATCCTGAGTTCACAAAATAAAAAATGTTAAGATAATTTTGAGTGATAACTTATAAATTGCGACTAAAACCAGGGTAAGGATATTATTTTTAAGATGTAGTATTCAAGCCAACCTTTAATCTCCCTTTAAGCATTTTGGACAGACGGCACTACCCTGCCCCTTTCCTGAGCAAGCCTTCAGATAGTGGATTCGATTTTGTTAGACCAAAATTGCTGCAGCGCTATATTCTTTTGAGCATCATGCTGAAAAAATATCGACTGTGGTCATAGACTGCAAATACAAAAAAGGCCGATTGCATTAGCAATGCAATCGGCCTGATGTTGAACTGGTAAAGAATCAATTTACCATAGACAATAATAACTAGAAGTTATGAAATTTTTTCTCTACGTCTTTGAAACGCTCAACTGCTTCTGCCATCAACTCTTCAGCTTCTGCAGTATCACCTTTTTTGTACGCTGAACGTGCTTTATTAACTCTTGCAAGCGCTCTATCACGATCACTTAAGACAACCGCACTTTCAATTCTTTTTGCAGTTTGTTTAGTCTTTTTTAATAAGGCCATTACAGCATCTTTATCAGCACCAC
Source organism: uncultured Gammaproteobacteria bacterium (assembly GCA_942491615.1). Lineage (GTDB taxonomy): Bacteria > Pseudomonadota > Gammaproteobacteria > Methylococcales > Methylomonadaceae > Methyloprofundus. The sequence goes on along the minus strand of CALOCH010000015.1, from coordinate 47,220 downwards.
TTTTCATTGCAGCCAGCGTTTCCTCAGATACATTGACTGTGTCTATTAATGACTGAACCACTTCTGCCTGAGTTTGATTAGCTACCTTACCTGCTGGCGCTGCCATTGCAGTAGGAGCAATCACAAGCATCGCAAAGCTCATGAAAAAAGCCAGTACTAATTTTTTTAATAAATCCATCGTAAATTTCACCTTATGTAAGTAATTATTGTAGTGTTTATGCATAATATAAAAGGATACGCATACTGACCATCATATCACAAAGGTGCATCAAATAATTTTTAAAATTAATAGCTTATAACAAATAATGCTATAAAAAATTACAGTCATATCAATTACTCTGCAATGGGACTGTACCACGTTAGTTCCTAGACCTCTATCTAACACTAACGCAGTACCGAACAAACCTGTTTTTATTCAGGAATTAACCCTTCTCCGACAGTCACTACTTTAAGTGCATTTGTACCGCCTTTTTGTCCTGTCAGATCACCTTTAGTAATAATAAAGGTATCGCCTTTTACGGCATAATCGAATTTTTTTAGTAACTCAACAATTTCGCGATTCAACTGCACATGATCCTGATCTTTTAATTCATAATAAACAGGTATAACACCACGGTACAAAGTAACTTTACCTAAAGTTTCTTCATGCCCGCTAAAGGCAAAAATTGGTAAACCTGACTTGATACGTGACATCCATAAAGGCGTTGAGCCTGACTCAGTCAGTGCCACCAAACCCTTTATATCGGTATGATTCGCCAAATACATTGCTGCCATAGCGATCGCCTCGTCTACGCGATTAAAACGCTGATTAACTCGGTGTTTGGATACTTTAGCGCCACGCTGATGATCTGTTTCCATACAGATACGCACCATTGCTTCAACCGTTTTTACAGGAAATTTACCTGCCGCAGTTTCCGCAGAGAGCATAATCGCGTCGGTACCATCTAATACGGCGTTTGCGACATCAAAAACTTCGGCACGGGTTGGAATCGGATTATCAATCATGGACTCCATCATTTGTGTTGCAGTAATCACCGCACGGTCTAATTGTCTTGAACGCTTAATTAATCGCTTTTGAACAGCAGGTAAATTCGCATCACCAATTTCCACACCTAAATCGCCACGCGCCACCATAATGACATCAGAGGCAAGAATAATTTCATCCATTGCCTCTATCGCTTCAGCTCGCTCAACTTTAGCGACAATACCGGCATAACAATCAACATCTTCAAGTAGTTTACGTGCTAAATGCAAATCATCAGCACATCGAGGAAATGAGACAGCCACAAAATCCGCTTTAATCTTGCCTATAGTGATAATATCTTCTTTATCTTTTTCCGTTAGTGCGGCGGCTGATAACCCGCCACCTAACAGATTAATTCCTTTATTATTGGATAAGTCTCCACCGACAACAACAGTGCAGTTTATACGCCCATTGACGACATTAACAACATCTAAAACTACGCGCCCATCATCAAGCAGCAAGCGACTACCCTCGCTTACTTCATCCGCCAATGTCTGGTAAGTAATACCAACCTGAGTAACATCACCCTCGTTTTCACCTAGATTAATATCTAAGGCAAAGGGCTTACCCTCATCTAGCCATACTTTCTTATCGGCAAAACGAGCGATACGAATTTTTGGTCCTTGCAAGTCTGCCAAAATGCCGACTCTACGACCTGTCTTTTTTGATAAAGCTCGGACAGCATTTGCTCTATCTATATGGTCTTGGGCACTACCATGAGAAAAATTGAGACGCACAACATCAATCCCGGCATAAAACAGTTTTTCTAATACGCCAGGAGCATCTGTCGCAGGTCCAAGGGTAGCTACAATTTTCGTTCTTCTAATTTCAGACATATTTGAGGAGGGATAGTAAGTTAACAATACAATTCATAGATTCAACCACAGAAGTTGAATGATTTTAGCGTGTTTAAGTTGATACTTATCAGGCTAAACGAGCAGTAGTCACGAAGAAACAAGGCGGTTTAAGTCCGCCCTGCCTCTGCGATAAGCAAATAAGATAGCTTATTTTGCGTTCATTAGGGCATGAGTCGTATCTAACATACGGTTTGAAAAACCCCATTCGTTATCATACCAGGCAAGCACTTTAACTAATGTGCCATTAGTGACTTTAGTCAAGCTAGCTTCATAAGTTGATGACGCGGGATCATGATTAAAATCCATTGAGACAAGAGGCTTAGTATTGATATTCAATACACCTTTTAATGGACCCTCAGAAGCTGCCACTAATAATTGATCAATCTCTTCTTTAGTTGTGGGTCTTGAAGCAACAAAGGTTAAATCAACAACTGAGACGTTAATAGTTGGCACTCGCATTGCAAAGCCATCTAATTTTCCTGCCATTTCAGGCAAGACTAAACCAACAGCTGCAGCAGCCCCTGTTTTAGTAGGAATCATTGATTGAGTGGCTGAACGCGCACGACGCAAATCTTTATGATACACGTCCGTTAACACTTGATCATTAGTGTAAGAATGAATAGTTGTCATCAAACCACTCTCAATCCCAATACCATCAATCAAAGGTTTAACTAATGGTGCAAGACAGTTTGTTGTACAAGAGGCATTAGAAATAACCGTATCAGATGCTTTTAAAACATCATGATTTACACCATAAACAATCGTTGCATCAACATCATTGCCACCTGGCGCTGAAATAATGACTTTTTTAGCCCCTGCAGATAAATGCGCGGAAGCTTTTTCTTTAGTGGCAAAAAAGCCGGTGCATTCATGCACGACTTCAACCCCTAATTCAGCCCATGGTAGTTTAGCAGGATCTCTTTCTGCCAATACCCGGATTTTATCGCCATTAATAACAATATAATCCCCGTCAACGCTCACCTCAAAAGGAAATTTTCCATGCACAGTATCATATTGCGTCAAATGCGCATTCGTTTCTGCATCGCCCAAATCATTAATAGCAACAACTTTAAACTCACCCGTACGGTTTGTTTCATACACTGCACGCACAATATTACGACCGATACGACCATAACCATTAATTGCAATTTTAATTGCCATTGATTTTTTCTCCTAGAGATAAATGTAAAATACCTATCTACAGCTTAAATATTAAGCGCAGAAATCCTTAAGACTATACCAAATTATTAAAGGGTTCGTCTATTGAATTTAAAACCAAATTTTGAATAAAGCAGCCTATTATTTATTAGCCATAGATTTTTTGTTGTCGGTCAGTGTAAAACAATCTGTCAGCGCGTTATTGCGGGTTTTCTTCTAATCGTTTAGCGTACTATTCATTTACAATTCTCTCTATACCTGGGAGACATTGCTATTTCTCAGCCCTTCAAACCCTCTGCTGGCGAGCAATACAACAGAACTCCATCTCGCGGGGATACACTACCTTACCTAGCCGCAAAGTCCCTTTGTTTTGTAATTCGAGACCTGTTATTCGCTTTTCGTTGTTTCTTAAGTAATTAAACATTTTTTCTTTTTTATAGTGCTGATAAAAGGCGGAGAATAGCGCGGGTAAAAGAACGTCAAGGGTTAAACATAACGTAGGGCTGAAATAATCATACCGACTAGGCACAATACCAACCAGTAATAGAAATAAAGCTGCAAAGATCAATTAGGCAAGCAACCAATGTAAAACATAATACTAAAGCAGTACTTTATTTCCGAAAGATTTCTTGATATATAATGGGATCCTGGCAAGGAGACTGAGTAAAATGGCATAAACCTCAATTGAAAAAACACACGTAGCGGCCCCGCTATTAATTCAACCCCCATATTTAACCTGGGCAAATACACCTATGATAGCAAACCCTGCGAGAAGATACTCATTGATGGCAATGCATAACAGGACGAACTAATTTGACTTTTTTATTTACATTAAATTCAATTACTTACAAAAATACGTATAAATTTTATACAACTTTTTTAGTTGTAATAATATGATTTATAAGGTGTTTTATTTTAATGCATTTGCCCTGCACTGCGTACTTGGAGTCTATTCCGTAGCCTGACAAATTTAGAGCCAAAAATATGAGCAAGCACCCGCTTATATTAATGCTTTTGCTATAACTACTTTCCGACAAATTAATTCCTTAACCACGATTGTTCATGCGATGAGGCGGCTATTTATTAGCAAAATAAGAAAATAGCCACCTTATAGGCTACTCATGATGCTTGTATATTGGGTGTGGGTCAAGCTAAAAGCCAACGTCCACCCACACAAATTGTTACAATAATCAGTTAACAATCATCACTATCTATACGAGCACCATTATCCATGCCTGTATCACTAGACACACTTGAGACTATTATCGGTAAGGCTGGCGAAATTGCCCTAAGCCATTTTAATGACTTACAGAGTTTACAAATCACACAAAAAAATCCGCGAGACTTTGTTACCGCAGCTGATGTCGCTGTAGAAAAATTTTTAAAGCAAGCGCTTGCCGAGCAATACCCTGAATACGGCTTCTGGGGAGAAGAAAGCGGACAAAGCGAAAATCAAACACAACGCTGGATTGTTGATCCTATTGACGGTACTCACTCTTTTGCAAAAGGACAATACTTCTGGTCGATCAGTGTTGCGTTAGAAATTGATAATGAGCTGATTTTTGGTGCCGTTTATGCCCCAGCATTAGACGATTATTATTGTGCCAAAAAAGGTCAAGGGGCCTTTAAAAATGGCTCAAAAATCAGTGTTTCCAATGAAACGGACCTAGGTAACTCTATGATTGCAACGGGTTTCGCCTGCTTGCGCGCCTATCTGGAAGAAAATAATCTTGAACGTTTTGGCAGAATTGCGCAACGTACCACTGGACAAAGGCGTTTTGGTTCAGCCGCCATGGATTTATGCCTGGTTGCCGATGGGCAGGTTGATGCCTTCTGGGAGCAAGAGTTAAACCTATATGATGTTGCAGCAGGTGCGTTAATCGTACTTGAAGCAGGCGGCACAATTACTGATTTCAAGGGTAAAGCAGGTGTATTTCCAAAACAGATTTTAGCCAGTAACGGCAAAATTTTAGCTGAGCTATTAACACTCATGTAACGCATTTTATGGCAGCCGAATGACAGCCCAATCAGGAACAACAGCAGGATCAATAACAAAGACCACTGTTCCAATCAGATAAAATAAAAGTGAAATAGTAACAACTCCCACTATATTAATAAAAAATCCAGTCCACACCATTGCCGCTATTTTAATTCGCCCACTGCCAAATACGATGGCATTGGGCGGTGTAGCAACCGGAAACATAAAGGCACATGAGGCAGAAAGCGTTGCAGGAACCATCAACAAAAGCGGGTTGGTTTTCATCGCTACAGCCACTGATGCCAACACAGGCAAAATCATTTCCGTGGTCGCCGTATTTGATGTTACTTCGGTTAAAAATGTCATGCAAAAACTAATCAAAATGACCAATAGCATAGGTGGTGTTCCAGCAAGACTGCTAAATTGATTACCTATAAAGGCAGAAAGCCCTGTCACCTGAAACCCCTTGGCTAAAGCAAAGCCTCCACCAAACAACAAAACAATATGCCAAGGTAGCTTATTAAGCACATCAACGCTCATCAGACTAACAGATTCGGCATCTTTGCTTCGCGTAGGAATAATCAACATGAACAAAGCCATCGTCAATGCAACCGTGGCGTCATCAATCAGTGCTGGGTAAGGCAGTAATTGTGACCACCCGGGTATCAATACAAATCCCAGGTTCAGATTTTTTCTAAATACCCATAAAACAGCCGTACATATAAAAACAATAAGCACCATTTTTTCTTCAAAACTCATACGCCCCAGCGTTCGATATTCATTATCAATAACGGCTTTATCCATTGCCAGGTTTTGTGGAATACGAAACAACAATCTGGTAAATATTAGCCAGACGAATAGCAGCATAGCGCAAGATATAGGCAAAGCCATAATCATCCAGTTGCCGAAGTCAATGGGCTCTGCATCAGGAAAACTGATTTGAAAAATCTGTACAAAAGAGAGATTTGGCGGTGTCCCAACTAACGTTGCCATACCACCTATAGAGCATCCATAAGCAATACCGAGCATCAAAGAGGTGGTAAATTGAGTCGTTTCAGCAACGCCAAAACGCTCCTCCATTTTTAATACCACGGCTAAACCAATAGGAACCATCATAATTGCCGTCGCGGTATTTGATATCCACATGGAGAGAAAAGCGGCAGCAAGCATAAAACCCAATATAATATGTTGTGGCCCACTGCCTACATATTTAATGATAAATAGTGCTATGCGTTTATGCAGGTTCCATTTTTCCATTGTCAGCGCAATCATAAACCCGCCCAGGAAAAGAAAAATCGTGCTACTGAAATAGATAGGTGCTGTAGCGCTGCTTTTCAATATCCCTAGCAATGGATAAAGAACCATGGGCAGCAAAGCAGTAGCAAACAATGGAATCGCATTTGTAATCCACCAGATGATCATCAGGCTGGTTATAGCAACCATACGAGTCAAAATAGGATTGGCTGGATCAAAATCACAACAGAGTAAAACAATAAAGAAAAAAACTGGCCCTAATATCAACCCTGCTTTCTGCACTACACAGCTATTTATTTTCAACCTAAGTTCCCATTTTATTCACTGTGGTAGCCTAATAATACTTCCCCTAATTGCGTCTTAAGTACCTATGCAAAATTAATTTAACATTTATGCAGGATGGGTAGAATGGAACGCCTGCTTCATAGGCACGTAATGACTCGTAAGAACGCGTAGCGAAACCCATCAACTCCTGTAGAATGATGGGTTTCGCAAAAAGACGCTCTACCCATCCTACACGAAACCTAAGAATAAAAGTGTTAAGATAATTTTACGTGAGTACTTACCATGGCGATAAGACCAAACAACCTCAAAGATTAAATCCTAGCGCCTGACGCTTGCAACCAGAGTTAAGTAGTAAAATCAATACAGGAGCGATACTCCTCAAAACAGCAACTCTTCGATTAGCCCTTTATTTTGCTGTTCAAACTGCGCTGAAAATTGCGCCCAGACACCCGCTTCATGCGCGAGTTGTTTAAAGTTTTCTGAGCGATTCGTCATCTCCGAAGCGACTAGCATCAACTCTAATTCTAAAGGCGGCAATGACTTCATTAAAGATTTCACCAGATCCCGATGCACCCCATTACAGCCAAAATCACCTAAAGACAAGGCTCTTGAAAAACTATAAAATTGCTGCATACGATTCTCACATAAAGCAGCAAATCGTGCACTTTTTGCGCCATTTTTTAATGACTCCTTAATGGCAAGAGTAGCAACCGCCGCGTTATAAAAGGCATTTTGTACGCCATGCGAGAAAATTGGATCTACAAAGCCGGCCGCATCGCCGATGCAATAATAATTATCACGGCAGGTCTGACTTGCATAGTAAGAATAATCAGGGCGATATTGCAGGGAGTCTGCTATAAACTCGGCATCACGTAATAAATCTTTGAGATAAGGCAGTTGCGCACAACTTTGCTTAAAATAAGCTTCACGTTGGACTTTATTCATCCCTGTTAGTTTATCGCTATGAACAATCAGCCCCACACTGGTTTTATCACGCAAAATAATATGCCATAGCCAGCCATCATCATGCGACATGACAAAAGTCACTGGGGGTACTGCACCCAGTTCTGAATGCGCATGACTTTGCCGGTCCACGCCGACATAACGTGAATTTTTAAAATATCCCCATAGCGATAGAAAGTTCATCGCCGAACTAATCGTTTGTCGCGTATTTAGCTGATGAGCCAATATCGAACTATGTCCGCTAGCATCGATAACGAAGCGACACGTTATCACACCGTCCTGATTAGGGCTTCCGCGCGTATCAGTATAATGCACCACAGTGACTGAGCCAGATAAATTAACTTTTTTAACGACCAGTTGATTAAAAACCTGTGCGCCTTGCTGCACGGAAAAGCTCAGTAGCAGATCATCAAAAACATCACGCTCGATATGCAAACCTGGACGGGTATAGCCGTACTCAGAAAACAGGATCTGATGAATTTTATTATTCCAGACAGTAATACCACCCGCCTTACTAATAAAACCTTGCTGCGCAATTTTTTCTGACACGCCCAGCTGGTCAGTAAATTTCCAGAAATGAGGAATTAAACTTTCACCTACCTGATTACGTGGAAACCTGGCACGTTCAAGTAGCACGACATCCACCCCCGCTTTTGCCAGATGTGTCGCAGCACTACTTCCCGCAGGACCGCCACCGATAACAAGTACGCTACATTCTTTGGGTATTATGGTTTGCATAGTAATGTTTATTCCTCAACAAAACGCTTACATATCGCCTAAAGTCGCTCCGTCAACAGGGTTTTTTAACCATTCCGCAATATCCTTACCTAAAGCCTTGGTACAACGTCCCAGTAAGGAACAGGTACCTTTATAGCCTCCCATAAATCCACCCATAGAAGCACGATTTCCAGTAAATGAAACTGTTTTCTTGCCTTTTCTTAGTAAAGATCCTTTAACCCCAACCCATTGACCACTACGTCCGGCCCAGGCATTCTTTTTAAAATGCGGAAGATCTACAATCTCAAGTTCTAAATAATCAGACGCTGTAGATCGCGTAGCATCCAGGTCAATAGCTGCATATTGATCCTGAGCGTAACTTTGTACAAATTCAGGCAGTTTAGTCAATAATTGACATTCATTACGCACCGCCTCTCTTACTTCTAAACCCTTAGCATAAACCACTGGCGCAACCTTTAAGGTTCCTGTACCACTATAACTAACAGACTGTTGGCTCGCTGTAAGGTTCTCGGTTGAACTGTTGTTTGCACAGGCACTTACCAATAATATTAATAGCAAGGGAAAAAACTTAAATAATTTCATTTATTTTTGCCTAAAGAGTAAATATTTTTCAAAAAAATGCCAGCTTCATCGAAACTGGCAAGGTTAAAGAGTTTAATTCTGAATCCTCGACACTTTATCATTCTCAAAATGCACAATAAACGTGTTAAAACGGTTACTCCAGTACGTCCAGGCATCCGATTCTAATGACGCTGTACGTGTAGCAGGTGGGTAGCCTATCGCAACTATTACCGCTGATTTGCGCATGCCTTTCTCGACGGTACCCTTATTGATATTTTTCTTCTCCAGTGCATTAAATTTCGATAAATTTAGTTTATTTTTGGAAAAAAGCTTTTCAAATGCCTGGTAAACATCATCATTAGTGTGTTTAGTCACATTTTCAATCAATAATTCTTGATTGGTCTTAGCTAACCTTACTTTAATTGCTTTAGGGGTGATTTCCAGTAATTCTGCTTCTGAATTCACCGCTAATAAAGCACCACGTCGATAATTTGTAGTACGATATTTACCCTTCTCATACTGCATTGTTACCTGCGTGTAGTATTTATCTCCGAGCTGTACACCTGCTGGTAAAGCGACTGGCTTTGGCGACACCATTTGACACGCTGTTATACTAACCAGCATAAACAGCATAATAATTTGCATTAAACGTTGCATAACTCACTCCGTATTCACTTTAAATAAATAGATAATGATTCCCGTTAACTAACGAATTTTTCAAGCCAAACAAGAGGACATTATCCGACTGCTTTACTTCTTCCACCCAACAATCCTTGTTGAAATTTATTCTCCTGCTTCCATAAATCACCAGCCAGAATGGCAGCAATATCTTGCTTAATACCGGGATGTCGCCCATGCTCAAAAAAAAGATTTTCCACCAGATTCGAGCCATAAAAACGCTCTATCAATAAATGCATAGTCTTAAAACCTTTTTGATATATCGCATCACTGTCCTGATGCAATAAAACATCGCCCTCTGTCTGACTAAGCAAACTCAGGTGCAACTTATCCGCCACCATTTCAGCTGTTTTAACGGCAAAGAAAAAACCGGATGAAAATACCGGATCCAGAAAACCGGCCGCATCACCACAGCAGGCAAACCGCTGCCCATAGCGCAGTTTATTCAGATAACTGAAATCCGCCTCTAAGCGCAAATTTGATACAACATTTGCACCTTCGAGCAATGCACTCATGTATACGGACTCCTGAATATAACGTTCAAATAAAGCTTCCTTTTTTAAATCTTCAGGAATGGCTTTCTGCACCACCAATCCAACACTCAAACGTCCGTTCACCATTGGAATACACCAGATCCAGCCAATTGCCGACAAGAAAATCTGTACATTACCTTGCGCAAACAGCGCTTCACTGACAGCGGACGACATTAATTCATAATGCTTATACAGCGCGAATTTACCTAAATTATTAATTTTATGGATACTGCTTAGTTTTTTTCCCATCAAGGCATTGCGCCCGGTTGCATCAATAAAATAACGTCCCTGATACTGTGCTTTATCGGTCGCGACTGTCACTGCTGTTGCAGTGCAATCAACCTGGCTGACTTGCTCTAGCTGGTGCGCCTCAACCCCGTGCCTGACAGCATTATCAAACATTTTTTTATCAAACACTGAGCGTTCTATTTGAAAAGTACGGTAAATTCCTGAAAAAGAAAAAAAGGTGCGTTTACCGGATATTTCGTCAATAAATTCAGCTCCACCTTTTCTTAAGTTACCTATGCTCCAATCTATACCTAAGCGATCCATAATAGGCTCTATCATCGGCAACATTGATTCGCCGATATGGAAACGCGGATGCTGGTCGCGTTCAATTAATAAAACACGATGTCCATATTGTGCTAATAAAGTGGCCGCCGTTGTGCCTGCAGGCCCTGCTCCTGCAATAATGACATCATATTTTCTTTCTTCCACTGTCTATCTCTCAAAAAATCAATATTCTCGCTCTAAGTTGCTCTCCGAGCATATTCTCACTGACTTCTCGTCAATAAACGCATGGAATGCAAACTTAAAATTTAGCTCATAAGCACAGAAAATCATATTTCAAATTGACTCATCCAGATAGGTGAGCTTATATTTAATGGCACCCAGCCTGGGGCTTTATTTTGTATAGCAAGCAATAAAGGAATCGCTGCAGCTGCCGGAGCTTGCTCGGTTAGCGCAACCCATCTCGCATTCATTTTTTGCGGATTTTGCAAAACCTGAGGCAATGTTATCGCGCCTAATGCCTCTTCTGCCTCAGTGCTTAAAACAAATGCACACGCTAATGCAGTTTCTCCTATGGGCGGTGCGAGATATTGTGGCCATAACTCATCATAACAGACCAGTAATCGCTCGCCACTGCCCTGTTGTTGTAATTGCGACCAGACCTCAACCAATCCCATAGCAAAAGTATCATCGGCTGCTGCGATGGCAGTCGAAGGCGCCTGACATTTATTTAAAATTCCCCAATAACCGGCTGTCGTGTTATGCACTGAGTTGTGAAACTGAGTCGGTGAAAGTAAGGCACTATCATCTGGTAATAAACGGCAAAGCGCATCGGTAACCTGAATCTCGCCCCCTAATGATGCAAAAACCGAAGCAAGATTTTGCGTATCTGAATTTGCCTGAACACACGCTTGCTGAGCTACGGTAACGGCCATTTGAGTGTTCATACTGGTACGTCTGCGTATACCAGCAGGCATCAGACTTTTATCTATATCGCGACCAGGCAAATTAAAAGCAGCCAACACCTCACCATCAGGGCAACAAATCGCTGCAGATTTAATAAATAACTGTTTCATTATAGCGCCACGATAACACTGGCATTATTTCCGCCAAAACCAAAAGAATTACTCATTGCAATTTGCATATTCTGAGCTGTTTGTGGACTTTTTACGATCTGGCACTGACATTCCTCATCAAGCGTCTTCAGCCCTTGCGTGCCAGGAATAAATTGCTGCTGCAAAGCAATAATAGCAATAATGGTTTCTAATGCTCCCGCTGCGCCAAGGGTATGCCCGGTAATCCCTTTAGTGCCACTACACGGCACTTTATCAGCAAAAACATTAAATACCGCGCGACTTTCCACGCTATCGTTAATTCTTGTTGCTGTCGCATGCAGATTCAAATAATCGATATTCTCTGCTTTCAGGGTGGCTAATTGCAATGCATGAAGCATCGCTAAAGCAGCGCCCTCTCCTTCGGGATGGGGGCTACTCATATGATGTGCATCCGACGATTCACCAACCGCTAAAACCTTCACCTTATCATCATTATTTGAGCATCGTTTCTCTAGCAATATGAGTCCAGCCGCTTCACCGATACTAATGCCTTGTCTATTTTTATCCAACGGTGTGCATGGCTGATTTGCCACCAGTTCTAAACTGCGAAAACCACGTAAAGTTAAGCGACATAAGGTATCCACCCCGCCCACCAGAACCGCATCACAGATACCGGCATTAATGAGTCGCTGCCCCGTTGCAATCGCTTTTGCACCTGAAGAACACGCTGTTGAAATAGCATAACAAACACTTGTCAAGCCTAATTCCAGCTGTACAAATCGTGCTGTTGCCTGATACGCATGTTCAGTCACAAAATGAAAATCATCGGGCATCTTTCCGCTCGACAACAGCATATCGTAAGCGGCTTCTGTTTCATACAGCCCCGAGGTGCTAGTGCCTATAATTACGCCTACACGATGCGCGCCATACTTAGCTTTTGCGACATCAACCGCCGCTCGAACGCCAGCCTGTTCATCATTCAATGCGCTTAAAGCAACGCGAGCGTTACGACAATTATACTCCGCCAATTCATCACGAATACTCAGTAAAGGCTGTTTAATCTCGCCCACATAAGCTGTAAACGGCACGCTAAAAAGCGATAATAGCGAAAGTTCAGATTGATTATGCGCTAATGCCTGATATAAAGCATCATTACCCAAACCACACGCATTTAACGCAGAAAAAGCGGTTATTGCGACAGGGGCTATTGCAGTTTGTTTATTATCCATCTTTTTCCGTAAGAAATAGCTAAGCTAAAGATCATCCCGTTGATTCGAAACAAACCGCGTTTATATAAATCAAGGAACAAGAGTGAATTAAATTTTTTAGCTCGGCAAAAAAATCCAATCCCACAAAACGAGTAAACCTTATTTATTTACCTACTGAATTTCCAGGCTTAATTAATACAGGGCACAGCAAAAACCCTAAAACCACGCCACAACTGACCACTTTCGCCAAAGTCTGTAACATCGATGTTTGCGCAAAAATCAGACAGCCAAAAACCAGTGCCGTGGTCAGCATCGAGGCCGCCATCGCTTGATAGGTTAAGCTCAAATGACCGCTGCGGTTTTCCTGATAAAAAATACCATAATCAACGCATACCGCCACCGCTAATAAAAATCCGACTAAATGCAAAAAGCTAATCACCTCACCCGTCCAGGCCCAAAAGCCCAAAATCAATAAAGCCGATAAAAATGCAGGCGACAAAGTGCGCAACGTGACAACAATGCTTTTATAACGCATCCAAAGTAAAAAGGCAATCAAGGCCAAACCGGATAATAAGGTGACTTGCGCTCTTTGCTGATAGTCCACCGCCATGCGATTGAGCATATCACGCTGACTAAAATATTGCACATGCTCTAAACCTGCCAAACTTGTGCGTAGCGCATCAGGCTTATGCTCTCCTAGCCAGATCATTAATAACACACTATGCTCTGTCACTACAATTTGATTACTAATTAAGTGAGCCACAGGGGAATGTAATAGCTGTTGTAAATTCAGGATTTCGCCCTGGCTATACTCAAGTTCACCCAGACGACTCACCGACAAACCTTGTGCCTGCAAGGCATTACGCCAGAACTGGCGCTGCGTATCATTTAATGCAGCGAGCAATAATTGCTGGTTAGTGCTTTGCTGCTGTTCCGATAAAAGCCAGGGATAAAGTCCAAAATAATCCTCTAACGCTGCCGTTTGCTTTATGGCATCTAAGCGCTGATAGACCCGTTCGGCACGTTGCAAGGTCTGCTCCACAGTCTCTCCACTAACCAGTACAAAACGTCCTGGTTCTATACTGATCATACGCTGGCGTATTTTCTGATCATTTACTTTTAAGTAATCCAGCTCCGGCGTTAATTGCTGTAAATCCTGTAACCATTGCAATCGGTCTAATTGCATAATACCCGCGATGGTCAATCCGACAATGCCGACTAATAGCAACATACGGTATCGTTGACAAAAGACAGGCCAAAAAAGGATAAAACGAAACGGTGTTATTTCTTGCGCCGCAGTACTGATCAAATGCGGAAATAAATAACGGGTCAACAACAAAGAAACGATAATACCTGTTCCGGTATACACTGCGACTTGCTGAAATCCAGGATAACCTGACAGACCCAGCGCAATATAACCAATAAGCGTGGTCATCGCCCCCATAAGCAGGCTGGGGAAAATCTTTTTGATCACCGCTAAGCGCCGATCCAGTGGCATCCCTTGCGCATGAACTATTGCGTGTATGGGGTAATCTATACAGATACCAATCAAGGTAGACCCAATCGCAATCGTCATACCATGTACTGAACCAAAAATAGCATTGGTCACTAAAACAGCAATCGTAATCACCGTCATTAACAAGGTAAAAACCCAGAATAAAACACGGAATGAGCGAAAAATAAGTAAAAACAACAGCATCAATGCCACTGCAGAAAAGATGCTAATAAATGTTATATCCTTCTCGATCAAACTTTGCGTCGCGGCAGCAAAAACAGGAACGCCGGTCATATCCAGCTGATAGTTATCGCCAGGTTTGGTCAGTGTGGCAAACGTGTTTTGTATATGTTGCTGAATCTTTAATTGCGCCGGCACATCCATGCCAGACATCTGCGTTTCTAGTATAAAATTAGCAAATTGTGTAGAGGAGGTCGTTTGATTTTGCAATTGCAAAGCAATAGCTTTGAATCCATTTAGCGAGAGCAGTAAAGGGTCTTGCAATGCTATTGTCTTAAACAATTGTCCTTGAGGGGAAAGCAGCGCCTGTTTTAAAACAGTTGCCCGCCGCCGCAAGGCTCGCTGATTCAATACTTCAGGAAGTGTTTGTGCTGGGTTGCGGCTATATAAATGGGCTGCATGTTGCGCATATAAACTGGATAGGGCAGCTAAAGCGCCTTTTTTCTCATCAACCGCCCAGATGTCAGCGACGCCAGGAATAGCGCTTATATGCGATAGCCAGGACTGGATAAAGACCGGCGAAATCTGACGGTTTTCTCCCGCATCCAGCGATAAAATATAGCGTCGGGATAAGGTGCCTGACTGAATTTCACTGGCCAATAATATTTCTTCTGCATTATCTCCCGCGATAACAAACGCGGAAATATCAGTTTTAAACTGTGTAGTAAACACTGCTACACTAATAAGTAGCGGTAAACACAGAAAAAAAAGCCATGCCGGCAAAGAGTGACGCATAACTAATGCTCTTTCAGTGACTGCAATAATTCAGTTAATTGCTGTTGAATTGCGGCTCCTTGTAAGGGCTGACTTAAATCATACTGGCTGCGATCGCCATCGGGCAAAATCACTTGCATCTTATTTGCGGCTTGTTCATTCAGCCCCTGCATAATAATTTTAAGTGGTGCTTCATCAGGCTCATGGTCTTTAGCCGTCATTTCTAGCGTCCATGTCGCGTCTAATGGGCTAAACTTCAAATGATAAAGTTGCTGCAAGGCAACTAAATTTCCGGTCAACATTGCTTTAAATGCAACAAGACTCGCCATCATCGGGTTGCTTTCATCTAATTGTAATTGATGAAAAGTCTGACTTGCCGGTTTATGATACGTCAGTAAGCGATGCTCTGCCGCCATGATTTCAACTTCTGGCGCCAACTGCTGTTTTAGCATAATATCGGGAACCGCAGCATACAGATAACCACGCCCATGCCAATCATCATCAAACAAGCCCATATAGCGGGTTTCCTGATAATGAATCTGCACAGCAGTCTCAGGTTTCATGCGTGCCATGACTTTTTCCAGAGTTTCCTGAGCAAAACCATCACCAAAAAAACCAAGTAAAAGAAGCACTGAGATTTTTTTTAACATAAGGGCTTAGCTCGCGTGAACATCTAACCAGATTTTCCGGCTGTTAATTATCATGTTTTTTGCTGACTCTTTGACATCAGGAATAAGCTCTACGGGGATGTCTATCCTGCGAAACAGAAAAAAACGCCAGATATATTCCGCAACCATTAAGATAGCTGTCAAAACAAAAATCAATACACCAGTATAGATAGCCCACCACTCAACAGAGGCAAATAAAGCCAATAGAGCACAAGCAACCACGTTAAAAGCAAAAAAGCCAGTCCATATAAAGGTTAACTGACGACAATAACGACTCAGTACGGGAGGCACATAGGGGAAATCAATACTGGCAAAACGTTCGATCAATGAAGGCCCTTTGTCTTTTAACAAAGTTTTACCAAAGAATAGCATTAAACTGAACTGTATAAAAATAGGTAATAGCTTCGCTATGACATCCTGATAAAAAAAAGTACCCAGTAGTAAAAAAACGACTACCCCTAATTTTTGCACTCGTCGCTGTGTTTTTTGTGCGTTTATTGCCTGATACAAATAAATACTCGCAATCACAGCAGGTGCAAACCAAACTAAACCTTCTTGCACCCCCTTATACACAAGATAAGGGTAAGCCAGAAACAACAGGCTACTGATAAGCACTCGAAAGACCGTTTGCATAAGATGATTATTGTGTCCTGTTTTCTGCCACAAATGCTGCCAAGGAATTAAGTGAGGCAAAAATCTCCTGATTACGTTCATCCTCAGACGTAATTTTAACCCCATAAGTACGATCTAACAGTACCGCAATTTCCAATGCATCAATGGAATCCAGACCAAGCCCTTCGCCGAACAAAGGTTCATCAGCAATAATTTCGTCTGCCGTCACATCTTCCAGATGCAAGCCCTCAATGAATAATGTTTTTAATTCTGCTACCAATTCTTGTGCCATAGTGTCCTAATCCAAACTAAGCTTAATCAAAATGCGGTATTTTACCTTATTTCCTTTCAAGACTGTGAACGAAAAGGCTACGGGCTTGTCGAGGTGTGGCGTTTATACTGCGTAGTATAAAAACCTAAACCGACCCATGCTTTAGCCAGCCGCGAATCAATAATGACGTAAGCGCTCAGCCCCCCTCCTTAACAATGAGGGGTTAGGGGAGATTTTATTATAAAATCTCTTTGCAAACCTTTGGTTTGCAGGGAGAGGTGAACGGTTACACAATGACATATATTTTACTTGTCACCGGCGTAGTAAAAAGCCAGGTAATCGCCATAAAAACCCACAAAACAATCGAATATGCATCCCCGTAAGCAGGACATTATCCCGTCCATACTTAAATTGACTCACACCGCCTTCCTCTTTGGCGATATAGCGTACAGGCGTTGCAATATTGATCACAGGTACACCACGCCAGGCCATGCGCACCGCTATTTCTGGCTCGAAATCAAACCGTCTCGCCCAGCGCGTTGATTGCATGACCGCGATTAAATCCTGAATAGGATAAAGGCGCATGCCAAATAAGGAATCATGTATTCCCCAACCCATGGTTTCTAAATTTGCCCACCAATTTGAAATACGCCGCCCTTTAACGCGTATCATTGGCGCCGAATCATCAAACTGCGGCTCCCCTAAAATCATTGCCTCCGGATGATCGCAAGATGTCTGCATAAATGTCTGGATAAAACTGGCAGGATGCTGGTAATCAGCATCCATAGTCAAAACATGACTAAAGCCGGCTTTTCGTGCCTGCAAAACACCGTCCAAAATAGCTGCACCTTTGCCTCTATTATCAGCAAAGATGATTATTTGCAAAGTATCCGGGTATTTTTTTTGCAATGACTGTAACTGCTTTTCACTGCCATCATCGCTGCCATCTATAACCACCCAGACGGGCAACCACTGTTGCAATGCCTCGGTAACTGTGATGTTTAATATGCTTCCGGTATTATAGCTGGGAATTAAAACCAAATGGCTGCTAGATAACTGACACATATCACTCGTGCTTAATTTTTTGGTACTCTACGTAGTGGGTGCGGACTTGATAACTCATCAATAAAGATTTTCTCCAGACGTATGACGAAAGCCTGCACAGACTCATCCGTACCTATCCTGACTGGCTCTCCGACACGAATACTAATTCTTAAAGGAAATTCGGGCTTACGATACAGCGGCCAGCCTTTTTCATAAAAGCGGGTATTGCTACGAATAAAAACCGGTATGACCGGCACATCGACCTGCTTCGCCAGCACTGCTATGCCTCCTTTTAAGGGGTTTAGCCACTGCGCATGTGTCTTTGTTCGCGTGCCTTCTGGAAACATTAGCAATTGTTCATTTTTTTTTAAACTTAAAGCAGCTGATTTTAACATCTGAGTAATTGAGTTAATAGGAATATAGCCAGCCAATCGTGCGCCACCGCCTAAAAACGGATTTCTCAAAATACTGCCTTTCATAATGCATATCAGGTTCGGCACTTGCGCAATAATAAACACAACATCCCATAAAGCAAGATGGTTAGGCGCAACAATCATCGCACCTCGCTGCTTTGCCAATTGTTTTAAATCGTCGTCCTCCAGAATCAATAGCCCGGTTATTTTCAAAAAGTAAATAAAAAACTGAAAATCTTTCTGAATAATAAACCGACTCCAGAGTAAACTCAGTTCTTGTGGTAATACCCACCTCAATACAACGCCTGAAAGCGAAATACCTATAGCGGTCACTGCCCAATAAGCCAACCCTAAGAACAACAAAAACCACTCCCAGCAATATTTAATCACACCACGTCCTGATTATTTTGCTGCGCATAAACGGTGCTTTTACTCATCCAGAACATAACGCTTGAAAACATCAGCAATAAACTCACGCTAAAACCTATTAATGCTCTGTCGAACGTTAATACCCATAAAGAACTACATAACTCAACAACAATTAAAGCGATTAATAAATAGCGAATATGCTGATTTTGCAGTCGACTACAAAAAAAAGCACCCAAAGGCGCGCCAACGACAACGACAGGAACAGCGGCTAGCCAATAGCTTTGCACTTGCATATTTATACCTTCTAATAGCAAAAACTGCAGTACAACCCCAAAAATAGAATGTATTGCCATTAAGATAACCGAGGTGGGTGTCGCAACACTTTCACTAATGCGAAACAATAAAACCAGCACAGTAAAACACAGCATATCAATACCACTGCCGACTAATCCAGATAATATGCCACCTAATATTCCGACCATCAGAAAAATAGCGATCTCTTTTCGCCTCATTTCGGGCATCGCGACATTGGCAGGTCGAAAACCAGTATTTAAGTAGAGTAAGGTAAGCCCCAAACTTACCGCCATCACTGTAAACAATAATCTGATAATAGTGGGCGGCAACACAGCGGATAGTATACACATGCCGATCAGTAAGCCTAACACACCGCCTAAACTGCTCCAGACAATGACACGCCATAAAACGTTAATACGCATCATTAAAATGGCAATAGAGGCTGCTGACATGCCGATACTTTGTATGGCTAAAGAAAATACCTTGGCGTCAACAGGTGCGATCTGTAACACTTTGGTAAATATCGGAAAAGCGATAGCGCCGCCGCCTTCACTTGTTGCCCCGGCAACAAATGAACCAAAAATCATGGTCACAGAGACCAGCCAATGTTTCTCGACAAGTTCCCAACTGAGAGGAGACGTGAAATAAAACCAGATACTCCAGGTAATCAACGCCAATAGTAAATTAAATATATAGGGCGATAAGCGTTTTATAGGATAACTGCCAATATAAGTGTTAAATCTGGTTTTTTTGTACACGGCATTTTAAGTATCAATAAGGTGTACTTTTAGGGAAAACAGCTGAAAAAAAACAACTATCTAAATAGACAAAAGATATAAGATACAAAGTAAATACAACATAGTAAAGTAGAATCAAGCTGCTTAACTTGATTCTGCTTTATAGCTAAATTACTTACCGTGTACGATCACTTTATAGTTATTGATAATACCTAGGATCGTATCATAATGCCAATCGACACTGGTGACTGTGGTAATGCTGCCATTCTTTTTAGCCGCTTCAATGCTACAATCGCCTTTAGCCACCATACTCACATAGCTTATACAACTTGCTTCGCCTCTTTTTTCGCCAGCACTGTTCACCGCCGTGGCGACAATAGGCAGATTCACATCAGTAATGATTACGCCAACTGGAACAGTCGTACCACAACCCGTCAACGCCACCACTGCACCCGCTAAACATACTGCTTTTAATTTATTTTGCATTCCATATCCTAATATTATGTAAATTATCAAAGCCTGATTATAAACTGACTTTCATTAAAATAGAAACAAGGAACAAGTATCTCAGCCATTTGCCCAATCACCAAAAAACTAAGGCGTGTCAGCTCGCTTAAGTTTGCCACTCCGGGTATGCTTAATATTATCCACCTGCTTTAACCTCTGAGGCACTTTATAGGTAGAGAGTTGTGCGCGACAAAAACGTAACACATCTTCTACATCTAATGCTTTGTTTTTCACTAAAACCACGTCGGCACAGACAATCTCGCCCATCAACGGATGCGTCTGACCATATACGCGAGACATGTGAATTGCATTATGCTGATCTAATACCGCTTCAATTTCTTCAGGAAATACCTTGTTACCCGAGACATTAATCATCGATTTCTCTCGTCCGCAAATAATAATCCGACCATCTTCCAGTCGTTGTGCCAGATCTCCCGTCATAAACCAACCCATGAGCAAGCTCTGCTCTGCTAGCTGCCAGGGTTTAAGATAAGCATCAAACATTCCGGGTCCGCGTACCGCCAAACGGCCGATTTCACCTTCGCCTACCGGCTGATTGTCCTCGTTCAATAGCTCAACTGCAAACCCTGCCGCCGGAAAACCAATGCTTTGGGTATTTTTGTCACTCCCTACTAGCCTATCTAACAATGGCAAGCCCAATTCAATAATTCCGTACGCTTGAGTGACCGTCAAATTAAACCGCTGTGCAAAAGCATCAGCAATACCAACCGGCAAGCCAGCAGAGGTAGAAATGGCATACTTCAATGTAGGCATTTGCTCTGCCGATACATCAGCGGCTAGCAAACGAAAATGCATGGGGCGAAGCATATAACAAAGTGGCGTTATAACGATTCGCATCCTGAATAATAGTCCGTGCCAGCAAATCCTTGCAGACAATAACTCGCGTTCCGGCATAAATATAAACCAGAATTGTGACTAAAAAATGAAAGGCCATTGGCAGCACCCACAAAACCGCATCCTCTGGTGTTAAATGCAGTGCGTTTTGTGCCGCTGCAACACGTTGCAAAATACTTTGCTGAGTTAATACCACCCCTTTGCTACGCCCTGTTGTCCCCGATGTATAGCGGATAAAAGCAACATCATCTAACGGTGCAATCTGCGTATCGACTGCTTGCATTACCCAGGCAAAGCGCAACAACTGTTGTCCACAGCAGATTGACACCGCATTATCTTCAACTGCCTGCACACCTGACTGGTCATCCAGTACGGCATGTAACCCGGTATCATGAATAAGCTCTGCAACTTCAGCTGCTTTAAGCTGGTGCGACATAGGCAAAACTACCGCTCCGCAGCCTAATCCTGCGAACATCATCGAAACAAAAGCACTCCCATTTCGCCCCAGAACACCTAAACCCTGTCCCTTTACCAGGCCTAACTGCAATAACTCGGCTTTCAGTAATTCAGTTTGGGTATAAAGCTCCCGGTAGCTAACAGTCCCACTTGCTTCTATAATGGCTGGGCTATCAGGCCATGAACGCGCCGCAAATTCTAATAATTGATAAGCTGATTTCATTAGCTCTCTACACTAAAAACCTGCTGCATTTGAATCTTTGCTATGGCACTTTGCCAATCGCCATTATGAACAGACTCAGCTGCCAACATACCTGCCGCATATCCCGTACTTAAACAGGTGCCTATCACTCGCGCCGACGCAATAGCGCGTTCGGTCGCCGAAAGCGCCCGACCGGCAAAAAACAAATTATTGACATGCGGGGAAACCAAGGCACCAACAGGAATCCAGTAACACTCATCCAGCGCAAAATAAAGCATTTCTGGTTTACACTCTACGCCCCACAATTCAATCGGCCAGGCACCGATAGCAACACCATCACGGGGTTTATGACAATTTAAAATATCTGCCTCATTAAGCAACTGCATGCCCTGTGAGCGTGACATCGTACGCACTCCGACTTCGTTTGCCATAGCGCTAATGATTATGTTTTTTAATAGTGGCTCACCATCTCGCAAATAATCGACTATCGCCACAGACAGTGTGCGCGCCGCTAACTCATAGCGTGTAAGGCACTCAATCGAGCCATCAAACAGTTCAGTCATACCTAATTTCAATAAACCGACGCCCTGCTTTATCGTCCCGGGCACGAAGGATAAAGGCGCGCATTGAGGTGCTAAATCACCTTGCTGTATTCCACGCTTTATCCAGCGCAGCATATTAAGGGCAAGTAATCGAGGTGCCATCTGCGGCAAGCCTGCAAGCTGAAATACAAAAGCACCTGCCTGATAATGTGCTTCTTCTATTTTGGCCAGATTAGCCACCATTGACACCTGAGCACTCCCACTGCAATCCACAACTGCACCAGCGCTCAATTGTACACACTGCCCCGCAGCTTGAAGCGCTAAAGCAACAATCCTCCCATCGTCTAGCTCAACATCGGTTAGATGCGCATGTAGCAGCAGTTGTACCCCGGCTTGTTTTAATAATTGCACAGCCAACTGGTGAAAAGCACTTGGCTGATAGGGTAAAAAATGCAGCCCTCCTGCAAACATCGCAGGGGCGGTATTGCTTTGCTTTGCCAATTGCTCAGCAAATTGACGCGCAAAACCGCGTACTGCATAACGCGGGTTGGATAAATGACGATAATAAAGACCACAGACAGTGCCAACCATTGCCGACGTCGCCAGTCCGCCGGTAAAACCATATCGCTCAACTAATACGACTTTTGCGCCGGCTTCTGCCGCAGCAATGGCGGCGGCAATACCTGCCGCACCAGCTCCGATAACGGCAACCTCACATTGCATCTGCCGACTATTCGCCTGTTTCACCTAACAATCCCAGCTGCAACTGTTGTAATAATTGTGTCACCTCAATATTATCAAGTATTGAATCCATATAGCCCAGAGTTACCTGTAGCTCACCCTGAAAGCGACTAAAGACAAAGGTTATACCTGGTGGATACATATTCGGCGGATAATGTAAGGCGGCCAACACCGGTCTCCTGAATAATTCCTTAAACACCTCCAGTGAGTCGCCGGTATCAGAATAATAGAAGCTAGCCATTTGTCCTTTAGTAGGCGATCTTAGCTGCATCCGATACAGCCAGCCTGGTACGCGACGTAAAAAATCCATCATTATCAGATAATTAGCGGGGTTTTCACTACGCATCAGATTTTTCATTTGCGTAATTAACTCAGCAACACAGCTATTAATATTTGCCAAAGCCGATTGCGGAACGCGATAAAAAAGAAAAGTGACCTGATTAGCAAAAACAGGACGATGCACTCCTCGCTTACGCCGATCCAGAGGCACAGGAATTAACATATCACCGAGCAAAGGGGCTTTGCTTTTCTGTATACTGGCAATCGCACAAGCAGTGACTGCCAGATAAAAAGCACTTAATAAAAACCCAGCACCTTGCTGCCTGGCTCGCACACTGATCGCATCACTCTGCTGCCTGGTAAACCTGAGCACTCGATAATGCAAATTTGGCTTTGTCTGATTCTTTGTAGTAAAACCAATAAAGGGTAATTGCGATATATCACACAGAAACGTTTTCATCTGCAATGCAATATCGGCACGTTTACGTAATGGCAGTATATCGAAACGCTCAGTAGACACCCAATCTGCTACACCAATATCAAAATCACCGCCTAAAGCACGGATAAATGTTTCTCCCCCATGTGCATCCATTAAGGCATGATGCCAGCTAAAAACCAACTGCGATCCGGCTCCGGAAATCTGCACTAAACTCACTTTAAATGCCGATTGACTCTCAACATTCATCGGCATGTTCAATATATCTGCAGACAGGTCGTTTTGCCCCTCTGATTGATACTGCTGTATTTCAGGTAAATCACTCTCCGCTTTAAAGACCCATTTAGCCAAAGTAAAAGGCCAGCTTTTCTGTAGGCGTAACCGGCATATCCACTGATAGGCAGAATCAGTTGTTAAGGCCTGTTCCAGCTCTTCATGTTCTAGACGCTCTTGCAATGTTACAACAAAGCGGCAAATATTTCGTTGTCCACTCTGCTGCCACATGATGCGATCCAGTTGCAATAAAAAAAAATCTGCACCATTAAGCGATAGGCTATCAGGAAAAACCGGTGTTGTTTTCATCCAGGCAGAGTATTTAATTGCGTCACACAATAGGCGCTTAAGGTAGCGACACTGGAAATATTTTCTGGCGTTAGCGATTCAGCAGGTAACTCCAGACCATACTTTCTTTCAATAAACAAAACCAATTCCATCAAGGAAAAAGAATCAACACCAATATCCGTTAATTCAGTATCAGCACTGACAATAATAGAGGACGCTAACACATGCTCACGTAAAAACTCACATAAATGATTGGCAATATCTTCAGCACTGTATTTATTTGCTGGCATTATAAATTCCTTCAGAAACACACTAAGTCAGTGTTTAGTTATTAGTTTCGTTACAAAGTGAATAAGGTAAAGGAACGAAAATTTAATAATATCCGAAATCAGACATGATGAGTCTTATTCAAAAATGCAAAGCCGTAGGTCGGATTAGCTTTTTTTATTGCGTAGCATTAAAAAACGTTATCCGGCAGGACATCAGTTACCTGATAAGCGGGATAACGTTATCTACGCCTATGCTAGATAAGCTAATCCGGCCTACAAAAAACGATTTTCTTGATTTCGGGTTTTATTGAGTCTTCATTCCTAAGGGCTTTGCCTCACTCACACACTACAACGTTTATATTGAATCGATAAAGAGTAAACACCGACTAAAGCTCAGTGCTTAGCTAATTTTGTATATATCCGGATTATTATCTTTTAAGCCATATTTTACTAAAAACCGTAACAGTTTCAGACTAAAGGGATGACTTGCCACCGCACCGCTAAAAATTCGGCTCACATGTCCACTGACCCACTTATATATAAAGCGGTTTATGACATTATCAGGCATCGACATACCAACTTTAATGCTACTCATTAAGCGACCATTGTAGTAATAAGCCACTATTTCAAACCAGGCATTAAGATGCTGCTGTATCGCCCGCTCATAGTCAGACAAGGGTTTTCCCTGAATAAGCGTATCAGCCAGTTTATTCGCGCTATCCATGGCAATCAACAACCCACTGGAAAAAACCGGATCAACAAATCCTCCGGAATCACCAAGCATCACCCAATTAGTACCACAGATACGCTCCGAAATGGACTGGTAATTATCAAAGCGCAATGCCGGCGAGATACGCTGTGCATCCGGCGCTAACTTACGTAAGACGCCATCTGTTTTTAATAGGCGATCATACTGCTCTGCCGCCGTTTCCCCATTTACCATGGCATAACTGGCGGGAATCACCAAACCTAGCGATACTTTATCGGGCAAAGGAATACGCCAGCACCAGCCTTGATCAATCCTGTCATTATGCACATAACCCGGATCGACTAACGCCGTTTTATCCACATGAGCAAATAAAGCAACGTCCTCTCGTGGCCCCTTTTGCATAGGAATAGCTAGCAAACGTCCAATTAGATTAGCTCGCCCTGCCGCATCTACAATTAAGTCAGGTTGCTCGCCCTGCCAATATTCTACTGTTTCTTGCAGAGCAGCAGCATCAAGTTGAATCTGATCTGAACTTCCTGTCTGACTTAGTACAACCTGCCGCTCAACCAGCCGAGCCCCTGCACACAAAGCAGCCGCCAGCAAAGTTGCATTAAATTTATCCCTTGGCACATTATAAGCGTAGTCAGGGAGATCACTCGGTGTGTCGCTAAATCTGAATTCAAACACCTCATCCGCATTATAGCTAAAGCAGGCGCCGGGTTTATATACGCTATACGCAGCAATCTCCTGTTCCACACCTAACGTCTGTAACATGGGCACAATCATAGGCACTAAAGACTCACCGACCAAAAGAGGTGCACGCTCAGGCGTTGCAAAAATAACAACCTGATAGCCTTCTCTGCACAAGCGTATTGCTAACGTGCTCGATGCTGGACCTCCACCGATTATGGCAACCTTTTTCTTTGCATACATATCATTAAATTCCTAACTGCGTTTACAATCCTGAATCATCGTTGTCCTGCCTGATAAAAAATACTCCTCTAAGCGCGAAAAGCATACCATTTTTAATGAATCTGTACGATAGTCAAAGCATTAATTTATGCAAGACTGCCCTCTACTGCACTGCACTCGACTTATCTTTACCAACAATATTATGCAATCATTAGCCCAAGAACGAAGCACTACAATGCTATAATGAAAATTTTTTCTATCCCCCTGATATTATGTCTACCGCTAATAAGGACAAACTTTCCAGCGCCCGTTTCTCCGAGGCGACTGATGCTTTTGTTGAAGTATTTACTGCCTCGGTGGATTTTGACCAGCGCATGGCACAACAAGATATTGAAGGCTCACTTGCTCATGCCAGTATGCTATGCAAAATCGGCATTCTAACTGAACCAGAGCGCGATAGTATCTTTCAGGGCTTACAACAAATCAGCGAAGAAATTGTCCGCGGCGAATTCCAATGGTCTGTACAACAGGAAGATGTTCACATGAATATTGAAGCGCGGTTGACCGACCTGATTGGCATAGCAGGTAAAAAGTTGCACACAGGTCGCTCGCGAAATGATCAGGTAGCAACGGATATCCGTTTATATCTGCGCGCTGAAATTAAAAATATACTATTATTTATCAATCGCTTGCAAAGCGCACTGTTAAATTTAGCCGAACAAGAAGCGGGCACTATTATGCCCGGCTTTACACACCTACAGGTAGCACAACCGATTACTTTTGGTCATCACTTAATGGCCTGGTTTGAAATGCTGGTACGCGACAAAGAACGCCTCGAAGATTGTCTCAAACGCGTCAATATAATGCCTCTTGGATCTGCCGCATTAGCAGGCACCAGCTACCCTATTGACCGTGAAATGACTGCCGAATTATTAGGCTTTTCACGTCCCTCAGCCAATTCATTAGATTCTGTCAGTGATCGTGATTTTGCCATTGAATTCACTGCTGTAGCCAGCATTATCATGATGCATTTATCACGTTTCTCAGAAGAGCTGGTCTTATGGACTAGCGCCCAATTCGCTTTTATAGACCTGCCTGATGCATTTTGCACTGGCTCGTCCATCATGCCGCAAAAGAAAAATCCGGATGTGCCGGAATTAGTCAGGGGAAAATCAGGACGGGTCACGGGACACCTGGTCTCATTACTGATGCTGATGAAAAGCCAGCCCCTCGCCTACAATAAAGATAATCAGGAAGATAAAGAGCCATTATTTGATACAGCAGACACGCTAATTAACTGCTTGCGTGCTTTTGCCGATATGGTGCCGCATATTGAAGCAAAACGTGAAAACATGTTTAATGCTGCCAAAAAAGGCTTTGCCACAGCTACTGACCTTGCCGACTACCTGGTACGCAAAGGCATGGCTTTCCGTGACGCACATGAAGTGGTTGGTTTAGCGGTTAAACTAGGCATTGAATCTGGGCGTGATTTATCGGAATTATCATTAGTGGAATTACAAAGCTTCTCTTACATAATTGATGCAGATGTATTTGATATATTAACTCTGGAAGGCTCTGTCGCTGCGCGTAAACATATAGGCGGCACTGCCCCCGACACCGTTCGTGCCGCTATTCACAAGGCGCGAACAGCTTTATCCTGAAAAATGCCTCTAACAACACCAACAGCATAAGCCGACAAGTCTGTAGCTTATATTTATCATGACAGTAACATCAACTTATATAGATTTATTACGCCATGGTGAAGCGGAAGGCGGCTTATGCTATCGGGGATACACAGATGATGCACTTAGTACCAAGGGATGGCAACAGATGCACACTAAAATTGCATCATCATCCGATTGGGAACTTATTATCAGTTCGCCGTTGTTGCGCTGCCAAACATTTTCCTCACTGCTGGCAAAGAAATTACAATGCCCTCTGTTGATTAATAAGGCGCTACAAGAAATAAATTTTGGCGACTGGGAAGGCAAAACAGCGGCGCAGATTGACCCGCAGCTGTTAGCCCGGTTCTATGCTAATCCAACCACCTTCTACCCTCCGAACGGCGAACATTTTATTGATTTTCAACAACGCGTATTACACGCATGGCAGCTATTGCTACAACAACACCAAGGCAAACGCATACTCATCGTGACCCATGCAGGCGTCATAAGGATTATATTAGCGCATATACTCGGCATGGACACTCAGTGCAGCTTTAGACTCAAAATAACTCATGCCTGCCTATCCAGCATAATAAACTTCAGTGATACCGAAACAGGCGATTTTTTTCAATTACTCAAGCACGGTTAGCTATTGTACAGCCAGGTTTGTGAGCCGCTTATTAACAAGAATTAAAAAATATAGCAAATCAGACATGATGAGTATTATTCAAAAATGCAAAGCCGTAGGTCGGATTAGCTTTTTTTATTGCGCGGCATTAAAAAACGTTATCCGGCAGGGTATCAGTTGCCTCATATGCCGGATAACATTATCTACGCCAAGCTAATCCGGCCTACAGAAATAGGCTCTTAGTTTTGGGTTTTATTGAGTCTTCACTCCTTTAGTAGTCACAAGCCAATCTTATTCGTTAACTGAAATTACACATATAAAACCAGTCCTATTGCTGCAAACCCTAAAACTAAAATTCCTATTGGGACACGCATTATTCTCAATGCAAAGAAACCTAGTATTACCAGAGCCATTTCGATAGGCATAGAAACAGCACTGATGAATACAGGTTGATACAATGCCGAAAGTAATAATCCAACAACTGCGGCATTGATGCCCCAGGCAGCTCCAGCCACTTTTGGCTGTGCAGCAAGTGACTCCCAGGCACCTTGCAAACTAAGAACCAACAGAAAACCAGGTAAAAATATACCGGCTATTGCTATAAGCGCGCCTAACAATTGATTCCCAGGTGACAACTCTGCCCCTAAAAATGCAGCCAATGAAAACATAGGACCGGGTACTGCTTGAGCAGCAGCGTAACCTAGCAGAAAACGGTCAGTGGCAACAACATCGCCAATAGTTTGTTGTAATAAAGGCAAAACAACGTGACCGCCACCAAAAACCAAGCTTCCAGCCTGGTAAAACCTAGAAAAAATCTCAACCGGCTGCGACATGACTGCAAGTACAGGTGAAACTACGAAAAGAACGAAGAACAACAATAGCGGAAATATCTTGAAGCGCTCTTTTCGCTCATCCTTATGCATAATGTGTTTACCGAAAAAAGCACCCACTAGGGCAGCCATTACCAAAACACTGATCTGCGTCCACAGGCTAGGCAGCCACAACAATGTAGCCGAGGTTAGCACAGCGATACTGATTGATAACTTTTCCTTGCAAAAGGATTTAAACATGCTGAGTGTAGCATCAGCAACCACCACCACAGCTAATAGCTTGAGCCCATGAACAATAGCAGAGAATAAAACACTAGAATTCTGTCCTGTATTTGTGGTTGCAAGCAAATAGAGCAATAAAAATGATGGCAAGGTAAAACCAAAAAATGCGGCCATCGCACCAAAAAGTCCTGCACGACGAAACCCAAGAGCAAAACCAATTTGGCTTGATCCAGGACCAGGCAAAAACTGACTTAGCGAGATCAGTCTCGCATAAGAGTCTTCATCAATCGATTTCAGTTTTTGCACGAACGTTTTTTGAAAATATCCAATATGTGCGGCAGGTCCTCCAAAACTGACGCAACCGAGTGCTAAAAATCGCCAAAAAACCTCCCAAATTGTATTCATAAATACCTCTTTTTTATTGATTGCGATGATTCTAGTAACCGGTTGACCGTCATGCAATGCTATAGGTGACTGAATATAATATACAATGATGCTAAATGCCAGTCACCTGCTGGCTGACTATACCCTGCTTCACGGTTTTGTGAATATGATAGCCAAGGTCTGGGGAACTTAAATTATTTGTTGACTTTTTTCCGCCTACCAAACGGCTTCGCCATTTTTTTGCTGTCACCCTCCACCTTGGCATACTTTCAATTTCCGCTATAAACTGCTCATTACCGAGCACAATAACTTGGCTTATCGCAACTCTAACATCTTGCACTAATTTTACCTCAGCTTGATATTCAAATGATTGACAATAATTTTTGCCCGCCTCTTTTTGTGGTTCACCAACTAACACTAAATACAAAGCATGATCATCTGCTACTACGTTAAATCTCATATTGAGCACACTTGAGGTAATCTCGGCATTTGTTTTGCCTAAAAGTAAATAAATTAAGATTATAAAATAGAAACTTTAAGATTACTCTCGCTGTATTTGTAGGGTTATCAAAGATTTAAAATTGACTTTCACAAAAAAATATAAATGTTAAATTTGCTTTTTAAAACTATATATGTAATAAAGAAGTGGTTATCAGTTGATAGTGTGAAGTTCATGACGAGATTTACCCAATAGCGCTGTTATATGGCATGGAGAGTGGCGGTTTAAGCCCACCCAAGAAAAAAAGCCTTAGGTGATTTATAGTGGCTAATGGTGAATATAAATTAGTAGATCTATTAATACCATCACCTTGTTGATAACGTTTTTGCTAAACTGAAGCGTTTCAGTACTATTGATTCATGATATGACAAACTGGAACCTTATTTGAAGGATCTATAGCCCTAGCTCTTGCTTTTTTTAGCCTGCCTATGTAAAACGGCAACAGGCTTCGTTAGACTTCAAGCCAGGTATTACTTTGTTAGATGTGTAATTCAATTATTGTTGAATTTACAAATGAAGAAATTAACTTTTTTTAACAGAGTACATGACAGATCTTTTGTTGCCAGGAGATCTGAACGGCACTTATGCCTTAATAGAACGAGGATAAATTGATGAAAATCCCAGTCAACCGGCTCCTAACGAGCTTCATTTCAATTATTATGGCATCAACAGTGCCTACCACTGTTCATGCCGACCCGGCACCGACAAATGACGTAACTCAGCTGTGGATGTCCGTGGCTCAAGGTGTTGCAAAGGAAACTGGACAAGCAGGTGCCGGTTGGGCGCTTTCTGCGATCGGTCTGGCAGGGAATGACAGTACCCAACTTAAAAATATTTCAACTCAACTAGGTAAAATCGAAAGCGAACTCTCAGTCATGAGTCAACAGTTAGAGGCTATTAAAGTTGCGATAGATTTTCAAACCTGTATCCAACTAGAAAACGACCTTAATCCAAACGTCATACATATCCAAAGCTTATATAATGATTATTTGAATTTTGTTCAGACAGGTTCGGACGGAAATCCTGTTAACGTGGACGATATTAACATTTGGCTGCAATCCGTTTTAAACGGGGTTGGAACAGATCTTATAGCCATCAATACTGCACTTATTGACGCTGATCAAAACAAAATATTGGGCGTATGTATCGGCGCCTTAACCGAACAGTACTTTGATGACACAGGAACCATTACAGGCCCATCGGTAAATCCTTTTAATGACCGAGCTTATTATAGTCCAATTCAGAATCTGATCAATTATTATTATGGCGTCCAAACCCAGGGAACCACTCTCTTGGTTGAGGCTTATCACCTGAGGGCTTGCCGGGAGTCAGGTTCATCAAATTGTGATTTTTCTACCATCTCGACTGATGTTCCACCAGATCAGGCTTACAATATTTGTACTCAGGCGGTTGAACAGACTCCAACGGCCACAGACTGTAACAATGCCAAGTATGCGGTGAAAAACCCTACATACAATAACGGCATGTATGAACGGGTCAAGGCTCAAATGGCTTATGCAGGCGCACCCTATTCATGGGACTATAAACTTGGCATTGTAATGGGCAACTCCATCCCTATCCTGATGCCCGCATCGCTTGAAGATTTCACTAATTATGCCACTTTCGCTGATGGCAAAACTAAGATCACCTCCACCCCATGTGCAACGCCATTGAGTTCAGATGCACCTTGCGGCTACACTGTTGGTGTATATAACGGTGAATTTGACCCAGGCATCAAATATTCATATTATGGCGGAGTGAGTGACCAAAAGCTGTGGAATAATATTCCTACCGGCCAATTAGATGATAATGAGTTATGGTCTGGGCTTTTTGACCCCTATAATAACTATATTAAAAATAAAGTTTTACCACCCGAACAGAATGGTAATCCGATTATTAATGTGAAGGGTACTGCTGCCGATTATATGAACTCGATCGGGTTTATCGATGCTGGTGACAAGATTATACTCACCCATGATGATAAACACCATGCCTGGGGTTCGACTGCAATCTGTAATATGTTCACTTCACTCACTAAAAACATGCCGTACTGCAATAATAAATATCACAGCGCACATGTTTGTTACTCGACCGAGAACGGCCCAGGCTGTGAAGAATCTGGCAGTCAACTATATGACACTTATGCGGCCAAAGAACTTACTTCGATAATAAACACAAAAACCTACGCGAGTGGGTTTTACTATCTTCATTATGCCTGCGGTAACGCCGCAAGTTGTAGCTGGAGTACAAAACCAGGCTGGTTAAAGTCTCAAGCCACTAAAGACAAGTTTTTTCAATACCGGTGGCCAAAGTTGAATATCCAGAATCTGGTCACCAAGGAATACGATTACTGCACCGAGCGGAGTAGCGGCAGCTCAAATGTTCCAGGCTATCTAAATCCAGCAGGACAGTACACGATGTGCGGCAAGGATCTGAAGGAGTATATCGACCAATTGCTTCCGCCGCCGGATACCGATATTTCGCAAACCATCAACAGCAATAGCTTACAAACCGGTCATACGCTTTCCGTGAGTGCAACTATCAGCCACAATGGAGCAAGCAAACAAGCGAGTTTATTTATGGGGGCTATTCACCCGGATGGTAATACCATGACTTTCGTCGTCAGTCTTGATCCGCTAACTATGAAACAAGGCTTTTTGAATAATCCTCGCAGCTACAATGCACTTATAAGCGAGTTAAAGATAGGGAACGGCAGGCAAGGGAATTATCCGGATATTTTTTATTATACGTTTGGTGGTAATGAACCTATTGGTCGCTATCAATTCTTTACGGCTATTACTACGCGAGATGGTTTTCTCGATGATAGTATTGATGCCGGTGATATCATAAGCATAGACACCGATTTCTTTGACTTTAAAGAGCCCAATTAATTGCAATATCAGGGGTCCAATCAGGGGTCAGGTCTTTATTCTTGTAACTAATTTAAGGACTTGACCCTGTGTATGCGCTGAATCCCCGTTTGTTCCTAGCAAAACACTGACCGTTGCTAACACGTTGCATTATATGTCAAGTGATTCTACAGGACGCACCCGGGGTAATCTCGCTATTTACTTGGCTGGGGTGAATAAATTGAAACAGTGTAATCTGGATCCAGTTATTATTTTTGAATTTAAAACGGATAACCTAAAATTTCACTCTAACTTTGTAGTGCATGTTGAATAAATGCTATACCGACACCCACAAACCCAATTGTTGTGATAACAAAACTTATTGCGGTTAAAACTTTCCATATTTGTTTATTCCAAAAATCAGGGTCAAAGGACGCAACGACAAAAACACTTGGGTTACTGAACCCACCTATAGCTACACACCAACATGCAAAAACAGGTAATTCGACTCCTGCACCATAAAAGCCAAGATTGAATAATGCCATAAGAGCAAAATCGACATGTGCTCTAATCATGGTTTTATAATCAACCAAGAATTTTTCATCAATACCTTCAATCGGGAACCACCGAGCAAATGTCATCAGCCATGCTGATAATATTAATGCACTCATACAAGCAACAGCACCTACTAATAATATTTCCATTATTTTTCCTTCAAATTCTTAGTTTTTGAGTAGAACAATATTTTAATGGAGATACTTAATCAGATCACAAATTTTTGTACTTAAAAATCAAATCTGCATCATATATTCATCAAAACATAGCGACTGCATTACTTGGCACAAATACACCACGGAGTTAGCCAGCTTGATTTTTACATCAACTTTCAGGCTGGTTATTCGATTGCAGATAGTTATATCTTTTTACAACTACTATCAAATGGTCTTATTCCCTCTTCTGTTTCATTGTGCGCTGACTCAATACCAGCTTGACTATCAATAAATTTTAGGACCAAATCAAATTCATTTATATGCCCTAACTCTTCGTCCCTATCGACACTATCAATAAGCTAAGAATGGCTAGTGGACTGGATCAATCGGCCAATCAGCAGCATCTACTGAATCAAGTGTTGAATGGTCTGATAAACCAGACCAACGCTGAATGAATTTTCCTTCAGGATCAAATTGACGAGTTTGTTTAAGCAAATCAAAATGCCGCTTACCTCTTGTATCAGCCCCGACACCTGCCAAATATTGCCAATTACCCCAATTTGACGCGACATCATAATCAATCAATTGCTGTTCAAAATAAGCCGCCCCAAAACGCCAGTCGAGCTGTAACTCATTGACCAGGCAACTGGCGACAATCTGTCGGCCGCGATTTGACATATACCCTGTAGTATACAATTGGTGCATACAAGCATTTACCAGCGGGTAAGGGGTATTTCCATTGCACCATTTTTGAAAGCGTTCCGCATAAAAACACGTTAAGGTTTTTTTCCGCTTAATGCCATGAAAATGAAATAAACGTTTACCATGGCTATGAGCGTACCATTGAAAATATTCGCGCCACAGTAACTCAAAGAAAATCCAGTAGGTTGAGTCATTTGCCACAACATCATGTTCATAAGTTTTGAGACTTGCACAGACTTGCCGCACAGAAAGACTTCCATTTGCTAGCCAAAGCGAGAATTTTGTTGAATTTGTCCAGCCGTCTAATTCATTTCGCTGTTCCTTATAACGACTTGGATGATCGCTCTGAAAATAATCATTCAAATGTTGTAAGGCGCGGTTTTCGCCGCCTATCATTTGATTGCTTTGAATGTATTGTCTTCCCTTATTGGAAATTGCTATAAACGCGTCCTGCCAGGCTACTTTTTGTGCTGGGTTGACAGGTAAAGTGTCAGGTGTTGGCAGCGGTTTGTCCAGCGCTAAATTTTCCACTACGGTGCGAAATTTAGTGAAAGTAGCCGGCAAATCACTGACCCTGAATGGCAATTTGTTTTGCTGAAACAAAGTATGTGTATCCGTTTCAGCAAAGAACAGGGACGGGTGTGTTTGCTGTAAAGTTTGCCAGATATGATTTTCATAAAAACCTGGGTGTCGACTGCGATAAACTACCGTTACAGCGTATTGCCCAATCAGATCCGAGATCGCAATAATAGGTTTCAAAACAAACCAGCAAGTGCTGCCACGCTTTTTGTAAGCCATCATCTAATGCCTGAAGGGATTCCAGCAGAAATCGCCAACGCTGAGGGGAGAGTCCAGTCATAGAATAGCGATTGGGTGCCAGCCATAGAGGGTCAATACAATAGACACAGATAAGTTGCCCTACTTCTGAGGCCGCGATCTTCAAACTTAAATTATCATGAAGACGCAAATCATTGTTAAACCAGTAAAGCCCGATATGTTGCATAGGTAAATGTATTCCTTTGTAAAATCAAAACCATCTTGCCAAGTTAGCAATAACTTTATGGCGTTTCGTCTTATCTTGACTTACTAAACCAAATGTAAATATTCTGATACCCTGCCTCCTTAAGATTGGTAGAATGCAGCGCCTTCTTTATAGGCGCGTAATGACTCGTTAGAGAGCGTAGCCAAACCCATCAACCCCGCACAGATGATAGGGCTCTAAGTGCTTTAACACGTCGCAAAAAGATCCTCTACCCATCATACAAAATGTGTTAATTTTTTGGGGGGAGGCTAAATACCTACAACCAAATAGTTTTCACCAGGTTTAGACACCTGTTTACCTATTTAGAGACTAACAGGTTTTTAATTTTATCATCTAGTGCTTCCGGTGTAACTGAGCTGGTAAAAGCATTCACGGAAGAGCCATCTCGATTAATCAGATACTTAAAAAAGTTCCATTGTGGAGCTGTACCCGTCAGTTGTGTGAGTTTGCCAAAAAATGGATTAGGACTTGCACCGCTTACACTGCTTTTTTCAAACATAGGAAAAGTAACGCCATAGTTGATGTAACAGACTTTAGCTGTAGCCTCTGCTTCATCAAATTCCTGATTAAAATCTCCAGACGGGAATCCCAAAATAACCAGACCCTGATCTTTATATTTTTGATAAAGCTGTTCCAGCCCTTTAAATTGTGGCGTATAACCACAATTACTTGCTGTATTGACAGCAAGGATAACTTTGTCTCTATAAGTTGCACAGAAATCAACCAGTTCCGCTGATCTTAATTTTTTCATCTTAAAATCAAGAAGGTCTGTGCATTGTTCTGCAGAGACGGCAAACGTAGTTAGAGCTAAAAAGAACACAGCAGTTAACTGTAACCGTTGGCTAAATTTCATAGTAAGTCCTCAATAATTGAACCAAACTCAGCGTTCTCAGAAAACGAAGGATTTGATACCATTCTTTGAGCACCACAACCATTCTCCCCACACCAGACCTGATCACCACAGCCCGTCACTAATAACGATGCAAATATTAATGCAATAAATTTATTGATTCTCATAATTTTTTCTTGGTGTTTGTTTATTTTACAAAAAATGAATGTTGAACATGATTTGATTTTTTCATCATAACTTCAGCCTATCACTAAAATTGATTTTTGCAACTTGGTTTCAGACTATCAGGGAAAGAGGTCGGGAAAAGCGGGAAAGGGGTCAGTACCTGTGGTATCCACACAAATTATTCTTTTTCTAGAGTTTAAAAAATAGCCGATTAATAACGTCTGCGCTAATTCTAGATAATCATCCGGTATCTCAAATGATACATAGCAGCACGCGATTTTTCCTATCAATATAATCGAATACGGTGAATGTTTTGAGCTGCTATTCACTCTAATCTGCCATTCGGTGGCAGAGCCTTTTATGCTGAGACCTACAAGCTAAAGTGCAAAAATGATAAGGGCAGCGATCAGCAAAAGGTTTACCCTGCGCTCGGCTTCAATCCGGCTTTCAGATGCTAAATCCAACCCATAATGAACGCTTTTAGTATCGCGAAAGCCTTCCTTACAAGCATTCTCGCTCGATAATAATTCACAACACGAACGGATGAATAGTCTTTTAGATAAGGTGATACGACCAGAAGCCATGGCTCTTTTTCGCGTTTAGCCTGTTGACGGCTCTGCTTGAATTTTGCTGTCTTCTTTTGAACTGTTAAATGTTTTCGACCTTTAGCAGGGCGGTAAAATGTCACCGGTTCCAGTTCCCCTGCAAGAGGGTTAATAGGCACCCAGTTGGCTTGGACCTAATAATTTAGCTTTGCGAGTGGCTTTTGCATACAATGATTTTGCCGCAAACCATTCATCGGGTGAATCATCAAGGGCTACAAAATCTTGGTTTCGTATCCGCCCTATCCAATGCCAGCCCAGACATTCAACCTCTCGGAAAAAAGGGGTACGAAATCCTGAGTCAGCCACTCTGATAGGTGTGACATGCTGTGGCAGTAACTCTTGTAAATGAGCTGAAACTGATGCTGCACACCACGGTTACCCAGTTTACTATCTGGATAAATCATCATATAGGGTAATGCAGCGCCTTCCCAGAGGAAGCGAGGCTCGAAGGAGTTGTTGACTTTGATCATCAGTCAACGGAGACCAATTAACAATAATTAAGGGTAGAGGCAGAGATTTCAATAAAAACTGTGTCATGACACCATATAACGCCTTGCGTTCCGACTTGAGGTGGCGGTTTCCAACTAATTGATCCATGCATTTTATTTTATGCTTTATAAACTCAGGCCCGGAAACAGCTCGGCCCTGAAGGTAATGCTTTTTCATAAGCAAATCAACGTTTTTACTAAAACTCGACACGCTTGCTCGCCAGGATTTAACTATTCCATGCTTTTTCTAAGCGCTTGGTGGAGACGGGAATAGCTGTTTTTAATTGCTGGGCGAATAATGAAACCCTAAACTCTTCCAGCATCCAGCGAAAAGGTTCACGTTCTGGATTGACGATTTCATTTTTCTGGCGTTTTTCTATGCTTTGCCAGAACCATTGCTGGAATTTTGCCATTTGCTGCATTTTTTGCTGGTCTTTCTCTGGCTGTTGTAACATGGTGTCTAAACGCGTTGCGATGGCTTTTAAATAGCGCGGATAATGTTTTAAATGCTCATTGGCTGTCATGGTTAAAAAACCCTGATAAAACAGTCTGGCTAATTGCGTCTGTATATCTTGTACGGCTTTTTCTTGCTGAGGCAGGTGGTCTACTTGCTGTTTAATCTGTGCATATTGTTGTAATGCCTGTACGGCATTGTCACCAATTTGATTCGCGATGCTAATTAAGTCGGGCTTATGCGTTTGCAGGGATTGTTCAAATTGCTGTTCGTTACGAATAGTCTGTCCAGAGACAAAAACGGATTTGATAATCAGACCGAGCATATCCTCTTTGTAATTACGCGTCATAATATCCTTTGTTAAATCAGGATGTTTGCCAAGACGGTTGTAGACTAATTCTGATTCGGGTGAAAAAGGCAGATTTTTTACAATATATTTAGCTTCTTTTTTGAGTTGCAATTGGAATAAACGTTGCAGCCCTCTTTCATGCAGCAACGCGGCTTTTTCCTGAGTATCCAGAATGCGCACTCCGACCGCATCACCTTCATCAATAATCGCGGGATAACCGATAAAATTTTGGTTATTTTGGGTAAACTGATAGACGTCTGGCAGTTCATCAAATGCCCATTTAATACAGCCTGTATAATTTAATTCATCTTCTGCCAGTTGATTAAAACTATCTCCGGCTGTTTCATTATATTTGCGCTGCAAGGCTTTTAAATCACGACTATTATCCAGTTGTTTGCCTTGCTCATCAACCACACGGAAATTCATGCGTAAATGATCTGTTAATATATCGGTATTCCATGCGGTTAAGGGAATGGATTCACCCGTGAGTTTACGTAATCGCATCGCCAGCCATTCATATAAGGAGCCTTTGCCATCCGGCTCAACTTCCAGACAGCGTTCAACCATATTAGGCACAGGAACAAAATGCTTACGTAGTTGCTTAGGCAGCCCTTTGATCAGCGCAATAAGTTTTTCTTTTAACAAGCCCGGCACCAGCCATTCAAAAGCTTGCTCAGTCAGCTGATTTAATTGATGCACCGGAACAATCACGGTTACACCATCTTCTGCATGACCGATTTCAAAGCGATATTGCAGCGCAAACGTTAACCGCCCGACGGTTTTCTCATCCGGGTATTCCCATGAGCTGATGTGCCCCTCTTCCTGACGGGTTAAATCTTCTTTGCTTAAATATAAAAATCGAGGTTGCTCACGTTCTGTCTTTTTGCGCCATTGATCAAAGGTAATGCCATTAACGACGGTTTCAGGCAGTTTTTTATCATAAAACTCATACAACCATTCTTCATCTTCAATCAAATCAACGCGTCGGCCTTTATGTTGTATATAACCGACTTCTTGTAATAAGGCTTGATTGGCTTTAAAAAACGGTGCATTGGTTTGATAATCATGCTCGACAAGGGCATGACGAATAAACAATTGCCGCGCGGCTTTGGCATCAATATGTTCATATGGAATTTTACGCCTGCTCTGTAGCGTTATGCCAAATAATAAGCTACGTTCAAAAATGGCACTGCGCGCTGCTTTTTTCTCCCAGTGCGGATCAAAATGATTTTTCTTGATAAGATGTTCGGCGCAACGCTCAATCCATTGCGGCTCTATTTTTGCGATACAACGCCCGTAGACCTTACTGGTCTCAACCTGCTCTGCTGCCATAATCCATTTGGGGCGCAGCTTATGCTGTCCTGAGCCCGGGAAGATAAAGAATTTTAAATTACGTGCGCCCAGGTATTCGTACTGTTCATGTTTAAAGCCGATATTGGATAATAAGCCGGGTAATAGTGCCTGATGTATCGCTTCATAGGACGCTTCGGTGCTATTAAGTTTGAGTTTTAATTCGCCCTTGATAACCTGTAATATCTGGGTATGTACATCCTGCCATTCACGCAGGCGTATATAGGAAAGAAAATGTTGCTTACACCATTTACGCAGTTGATTATTTGACAGGTGTTTTTTACGCTCTTCGAAAGTATTCCAGATATTAATGAAACTCAGAAAATCTGAGTCTACTCCGATAAATTCAGCATGTTTAGTATCTGCTTGCTGCATTTTATCGGCTGGTTTTTCGCGGGGGTCTTGAATACTAAGGCCAGAGACGATAATTGCAACTTCATTTAAACAGGACATATCATCAGCGGCAATCAACATTCTGGCTAATTTTGGATCTACTGGCAGCTTGGCTAATTGTTGTCCTATTGGCGTGAGTTTGCCTTCCTTATCCAGTGCATTGACTTCTTGCAAGGTAGTTAAACCATCGCGTATCATTTTGTCTTCTGGCGGTTCAACAAAAGGAAAATCGCGAATATCACCTAGTTTCAACGAAGCCATTTGCAAAATGACGGAAGATAAACTGGTGCGTTTTATTTCAGGCTCAGTAAACGCAGGGCGGCTAAGAAAATCGTCTTTCGAATACAAGCGTATACAAATACCATTAGCGACCCGCCCACATCGCCCTGCCCTTTGATTGGCACTGGCTTGCGACACTTTTTCTATCGGCAGGCGCTGAATTTTACTGCGATGGCTGTAACGGCTGATCCGTGCATGACCAACATCAATCACACTGCGAATACCTGGGACAGTTAGCGAAGTTTCTGCGACATTGGTCGCCAAAACGATGCGCCTTTTCCCCCCTTTGGGCTTAAATACTCGTTCTTGTTCGCTCACACTGAGCTTGGAGTACAGTGGCAATACTTCAAAACGTCCATGATTATGCTTGCGTATCGATTCATCGGTTTCACGTATATCACGCTCACCGCTGAGAAAAATCAATATATCGCCACTAATATCGCGGTACAACTCATCAATTGCGTCTAAGATCGCTTGTTGTACGTCATTGGTCGTTTCGTCTTCTTCCTCGTCTTGCTCTATCGGGCGGTAGCGCATTTCCACCGGAAAAGTACGCCCTGACACATTGATAATCGGGGCATTAAAAAAGTGTTCGGAAAATCGCTCCGGGTCAATCGTCGCAGAGGTAATAATTAATTTCAACTCAGGACGGCGCGGTAATAACCAACGCATGTAGCCCAGCAGAAAGTCTATGTTTAAACTGCGCTCATGGGCCTCATCAATAATAATCGTGTCGTATTGATTCAGGTAGGGATCATTTTGTGATTCTGCTAATAAAATCCCGTCAGTCATTAACTTTATCAGCGAACTATCCCGTGTTTGATCATGAAAACGGACTTTATAACCAACTGCCTGACCGATGGTCTGTTTAAGTTCCTCGGCGATACGGTCGGCTACAGTTCTTGCGGCAATCCGTCGTGGTTGGGTATGACCAATAAATCCTGCTGCGCCGCGTCCAATAGATAAACAGATTTTAGGTAATTGTGTCGTTTTTCCTGAGCCGGTTTCTCCACAGATAATAACAACCTGATTTTTCTCGATGAGTTCGGCGATTTCTGTTTTTTTGGCGGTGACCGGTAAATCTGGGTATTCCAGAACCGGGAAACTCTCCAGACGCGCATTACGTTTTTCTATTGATTGTTTTAGTGTGAGTTCAAGTTGAAGCAATTTATCTTCAACGTTTTTGCCTTTTCTTAATTCATTACGTAATCGGTCAAGTTGGCGTTTGATCGCTTGACGGTCTTTATTAAGCGTTTTGGATAGGTTTTTAGCGATGTTTTTTATCAGTTGTTGCGCTGGCATATCAATATGAAACTAAGTTTAAAGAGGGTAGATGCTGTGGCGAGCAACCAAATAAACAGACTGTATTTTGGAACAATAAAATCGACTTGTTAATACTAATATAATTTGCAAACAGTACGTAGGCACCTATGTTGGATTACGTTTTTATTGCTTTGCAATAAAAACCGGACCCAACCCAAGCTAAGGATAAATAGAACGGCTTTTTGCGACTTGTTAAAGCAGGCATTTCATTTTATCTAACCTACCTCAATTCACAAATTAATACATGTTAGGATAATTTTGAGTGGCTACTTATCTGTTAACTTTCCAGGTTGTATGGCTATGGTGAAAAATCACCTGAATTATCGGCGTGGGCGCTTTTTTTTGTCATAAGACGGCTTTTTGTCTGTGCTATTCCGCTTGTCATGGCGTTTAAAATGATCATCATCAGACTTATGAGCAGACACTTTTGCTTTTGGCTTCGCTTTACTTTGCACCCTGGGTTTAATATTATCGTTAAACTTTTCTGTGGGCAATCCAACAAAAGTCAATAAATCATCCAGTTCTTTCGCTGTCAATTCATGCGTCTGCCTGACACTTAAGCCATCGGGCAAGAAGATCGGCCCATATCGCACACGCATTAAACGGCTCACCTGAAATTCCAAGGCTTCCCAAAGGCGACGTACCAGACGATTACGCCCTTCTTTTACCGTCACATGATACCAGCGATTAGCACCTTCTCCGCCGTTAAACTGAATGTCATCAAATTTTGCCAGACCATCTTCCAGTTGCACACCTTGTTTAAGCTGTGCAATATGTTCATCACTAACCTCCCCTAAAATACGTACTGCATATTCGCGATCAATTTCCGATGAAGGGTGCATTAAGCGGTTCGCCAGTTCACCATTATTAGTGAATAACAACAAACCTTGCGTGTTAATATCCAGACGTCCTACGGCAATCCAGCGTCCGGTTAGTAATTTAGGCAATTTTTTGAAAACCACGGGACGGTCTTCTGGATCGTTGCGCGTTACTATCTCGCCCGTCGGTTTATGATAAATCAGCACACGTGTGGGCTGTATGCTAAATTTTTCCCATTTTAGCGGTCGCCCTTTCAAAATTAAATCATCACCCGCTTTAAGTCGGTCACCTAAAGTAGCGGGCTTGCCATTCAGTATGATTAGCCCCTCGGTAATCCAGCGCTCAATTTCTCTGCGCGAACCGACCCCCCCCCGTGCCAGTACTTTTTGTATGCGCTCTCCCGCTATGGGATTTGCACTTTTAGACACCTCGGGAGATTGAGGCTGAGTGTTAGCGTCAGTATCTTCTTTATTATTTAGATAGGGCTTAATATTAATAACAGGGGCTTGAGTTTTCACTGGAATTTTCTGCGTTGGAGTAATAGTTTAATGACAGGTATTTGACTTACCTGAAAATTATTATGGGGATAATACACCCTCTGAACAATAACGGTGTAAATTTAGTTGATTATAAATAGTTTATATAGATGAGCATACGAACTGATAGCGAGTTCAAAACCAAGTTAAAGTTAAAAAACGTCACTTGTCGCTTCATTGGAAGATATGGGCTTATTTTATTGAATACGACGGCAGCAGTTTCATTTTTAACTTTAGCTCAGCTTGCGGTGTTTCCATTAAAACAGGGTATGCTGTATCTGTGATGAACATGAGACGCCCATCAACAATAATTTTTCCACGCACATTATAGCGATGTCCTTGCTTAATCTCATCGCTATTATAGTGAATGCT
This sequence comes from uncultured Gammaproteobacteria bacterium, assembly GCA_942491615.1. GTDB lineage: Bacteria > Pseudomonadota > Gammaproteobacteria > Methylococcales > Methylomonadaceae > Methyloprofundus. Next base: position 3,579 of record CALOCH010000015.1, on the reverse strand, counting down.
AAAATGGATCGGGACACTACCCACAGGATTAATAACAACCTTGCCAAGTTGAATAGATGGCACATCCATCAGCGAAACATCTTCCAGGCTTGCTTCAAACAACGCATTAGCAGGTAAAGCAATACGTTCCAGATAAAATGCGCTTCCTGTAATCGTTGCCTCTTCAGCAACTGAATGTTTAGCCATGATACTTAAGCATAAAAACAAAAAATAGTTTAAAAAACGCACCATCGTCATATTATCTACCTTGTCATTAAAGAACGTGTATGGAATATATCAAGCAACTGTAGGAGTCGTAAGGACACGAAGCGAAACCTATCAAGAGGGCATGCGCTATAGTACATCGATTGATGGGTTTCGCTTAGGCTCTACCCATCCTACCTAACGGCATAACGTATCTAAGTTATTCCGTACATATTCCTAAGCGTGTAGTCGAACTGCCAGCAAATTTACTTACCTGCCACATTTCCCCAAAGCACCTTATGTAACTGCAATTGAAATCGCACCGCCAATTGATCGGCCAGAATCCACTCCGCTAACTCAGTAGGGTCCTGTTCACCCATAGCAGGTGAAAATAAAATATCGCATTGCCGGTCTAACTGGTATTCCGCTATTTTGTCTTTAGCCCAGGCATAATCGCCTGCATTACAAATCACGAATTTTATCTGGTCTTGTGCACTCAGAGAGGCAATATTACTGTATAAATTGCGATGCTCTTCCTTTGAGGCAGGCGTTTTTAGGTCCATGACCTTAACAATACGCGTATCTACCTTCGATACATCCAGCGCACCACTGGTCTCCAGAGAAACACGATAATCTTTATCCGCCAGTTGCCCAAGTAATGTCAGACAAGCTGGTTGAGCCAAAGGCTCGCCGCCTGTCACGGTAATATAGCGGGTATTATACTGCGCTACTTGCTCAAGAATGCGAGCAATACTTTGCATGTCTCCACCGGAAAAGGCATAACTGGTATCACAATATTGACAACGTAAAGGACAGCCGGTTAAACGAATAAAGACGGTAGGTAAGCCAACGCTACGCGATTCGCCTTGCAGTGAATAAAAGATTTCACTGATGCGTAAATCATCATTTCTCACCAACGCTACTGTCCCCTATTTTGTAATTTCTTCTCGGCCATCTCTGCTGCAGTTGTATTTGCATACTGTGTAGTGACTTGTGTGTACAGTTGTATAGCCTTGGCCTGGTTATCTTCTTCTGCATAAATATCAGCTAGCTTTAACATTGCCAGACCTGCTTTTTCACTCTGAGGAAACCGGGTATACACTGCCTGAAAGCTTGCTTTTGCCTGAGGTAAATCATCGACGACTTTATAAACAGACGCCAGCCAGAAGGTTGCATTATCACTGTAATCGCCTGTCGGATAATCCTTTAAAAACTGCTTAAATAATACAATAGACTGCTGATATTGACTATTTTTGACACTATTAAACGCCCTGTCAAATGCGGCCTTTTCATCCGCTTTTGAAGCCACTGCCTGCGTTGCTGTGGATTGAACAACAGGCGTTGCAGTGCTTTCAGTCGCAGGCATGGACACATCCTCATATTCGGCATCAGCATTATCAGTCGCGCTGAACGACTCAGCTTGCTGCTGAGCTTGATAAATATCAACATTACCACTGTTTAGACTATTTTTTAAGTTATTAATGTCATACGCTTGTTGCTCTACCATGCCCCGCAATTGCTGTACTTCACTCTGTAAACTGTCGATACGCGCGACTAACTCCAGCATAGACTGACTCGATGCCCCGCCAGAATAGGGTACGCCGTTTGCATAAGTAGAGTGATTGATAATAGGCGGTAAACTCTGCGCTTCTGCATAAACCAAATGCGGGATACATACGCCTGCTATGAAGACTATTCTTTTCATTATTTATACACAATTTCTACACGACGATTAAGCGCAAAAGATTCGTCATTATGTCCCATTGCCACAGGTTTTTCTTCACCATAACTGACCAAATCGACCTGATTGCTCATGACACCGATCAGTTGCATCATTTTAAATATCGATCTAGCGCGTTGTTCGGCCAGTGCAATATTATACTCACGTGTTCCACGCTCATCTGAATGTCCCTCAAGCACAATACGCTGATTGGGGTGATTCATTAAATAATGCGCATGTGCTTCAATTACCGGGAAAAAAGCATTTAACACCTGGCTGCTATCATATTCAAAATAAATAGTACGCTTTGATAAAGGACTGCCCGGGTTAGAAAATTCAGGGCTGTTCATTAACGCCTCAACATTATTCTGTCTATTCGCTAAATTCTGTTCTGTTATCCGGGTGCCATCTTCATTGTAAGCATATCCATCAGAAGGATTTGTTGCCGCTGTTTCATCGAGTAAATCGGTTTTTTCTTGATCAGCGGTACACCCTGACATCAATGTTGCTATAAAAAAGAGAGTAACGACTGTGATATTAAATTTCATATTGGTAAGCCTTAATTGCAAAGAATTTGTCAACAAATTTTGTTTTTATAAATGTTCTTGCTTCTCTCCCTGAGCAAATATATTCTATCTTGTTATCAATAGTCTATGTTATTTACCTGGCGCCCATGCTGGCTCCCCTAACGGTTCCCTGAGTATGCTCAATATCATGCCTGGTCATACCATCGCGCGTCACCATAGATAGAATATCCTTATTCAATTTACGTCGTGCATAAATGATGATTTGTCCATTGGGCGCAAAACCAGGTGATTCGTCTAACGGCCCATTGCTAACTAGCTTATTTTTGCGAGTCATCAAGTCCAGAACAGCTATCCGATAATTACCATGCAGACCTTGTACCATAACTATCGACTTACCATCAGGAGAATAACTACCTCGCGCATTATAGTCCCCATCAAAAGTAATGCGTTCTGCGCTACCTTGACCATTGCTCGGCATGGCATACAACTGCGGTAATCTGCCACGATCAGAGGTAAACAGAATTTTACGGCCATCAGGCGACCAGGCGGCCTCGGTATCAATCGCCCAGGATTTGGTTAATTGTCTTAATGACAAGGTGTCTAGCGCTAAAATATAAATATCCGAATTACCTTCTTTTGATAAGGTAATTGCCAGTTGTCTGCCATCAGGCGACCAGGCAGGGGAACCATTGATACCTTCATATTTGGCAACACTTTTACGCTCACCTGACTTTAAGGTTTGAATAAAAATTTCAGACACTTTATTTTCAAAAGAAACATACGCGATCTGTTTACCATCTGGTGACCAGGCTGGTGACATAATCGGCTCTTTAGACTGAGCAATAGAGACTTTATTAGCACCATCATAGTCTGAAACAACTAATTCATAGGATGTCTGATTTTTCCCTGTCACTTCACTGGTAATATAAGCGATGCGCGTTGTAAAAACACCGTCTATCCCGGTAATCGTTTTGTAAATGGCATCACTCAAATGATGTGCTGCCATGCGCAATGCTGAGTTCTCTACTGTTAGTTTCAAGCCCCTGAGCTGCTCTTTTTTATAAACATCAAACAGATCCATCTCTATAAGGTAAAAGTTATTGTCTTTAGTTATAGAGCTAATGACTAAATAATCTCATTCTGTCGCAA